>CAWGGL010000043.1:0-12872 GCA_963822085.1 uncultured Pseudomonadota bacterium | reverse complement strand
ACACCTCCGACAGAACTGGCTGAAGAAGTCCGAGATCTCGGTCACCTTCCTCGACCGCTACGGCCACGAGATCGGCACCCGCGGCATCCGCCACAACGATTCCATCCCGCTCAGCGAGCTGCCCGACCACCTGATCAAGGCGGTGCTCGCCACCGAGGACCGGCACTTCTACGACCACTTCGGCATCGACATCACCGGCACGCTGCGCGCGCTCATCACCAACGCGCGCGCCGGCGGCGTCGTGCAGGGCGGCTCCACCATCACCCAGCAGCTCGCCAAGAACCTGTTCCTGTCGAACAAGCGCACCATCGACCGCAAGATCAAGGAGGCGTTCCTGGCGCTGTGGCTGGAATCGCACCTGACCAAGAACGAGATCCTGAAGCTGTATCTGGACCGCGCCTATATGGGCGGCGGCGCCTTCGGCGTGGACGCGGCGGCGCACTACTACTTCAACAAGTCGGCGCGCGACGTGGATCTGGCGGAATCGGCGATGCTCGCCGGCCTGTTCAAGGCGCCGACCAAGTTCTCGCCCACCGTCGACCTGCCGGCGGCGCGCGCGCGCGCCAACGTGGTGCTCGACCGGCTGGTCGCTTCCGGCTTCATGACCGAGGGTCAGGTCTTCGGCGCCCGCCTCCACCCCGCCACCCCCGTCGACCGCAAGGATGATCAGGCGCCGAACTATTATCTCGACTGGGCGTTCGATCAGGTGAAGAAGCTGGTCGACACTTTCCCGAAGTCGGTGACCGAGCGCGTGTTCGTCGTACGCACCGCGCTCGACCCGAACCTCCAGAAGGCAGCCGATGACGCCGTCGAAAGCACGCTGCGGCAGTACGGGCAGCAATATAACGCCCATCAGGCCGCCGCGGTGTTGATGGACACCGACGGCGCGGTGCGCGCGATGGTCGGCGGGCGTGACTACGGTGCCAGTCAGTTCAACCGTGCCACCGATGCCATGCGCCAGCCCGGCTCCTCGTTCAAGCCGTACGTCTATTCGACCGCGCTCGAACACGGCCTGACGCCAAAGTCGATCGTGGTCGACGCGCCGATCTGCATCGGCAACTGGTGCCCGCACAACTACAGCCACCGCTATCGCGGCGCCATGCCCCTCATCACGGCGCTCACATTTTCGATCAACAGCGTCGCCGTGCGTCTGTCGGTCATGATCGGCGACGGCAACGCCAAAAAAGGGCGCGCGGCGATCATCAAGACCGCGCACGCCATGGGCATCACCACGCCGCTGCCCGACACGCCGTCGCTGCCGATCGGCGCCGACGCGGTGGAACTGCTCGAGCATGTCGGCGCCTATGCCACCTTCCCCAATCTCGGCATGAAAGTCGCGCCGCATGCGATCCTCGACGTGCGCACCGGCAGCGGCAAAGTGATCTGGCGCTGGGACAAAGACGGGCCGAAGCCGAAGCGGGTGCTGCCCAAGAAGGTCTCGCTCGAAATGATCCAGATGATGAACAGCGTGGTGGAGCACGGCACCGGCCGCCGCGCCCGCCTTGACGGCATCGCCGCCGCCGGCAAGACCGGTACCACCAACGCCTACCGCGACGCCTGGTTCATGGGCTACACGGGCAACTTTGTCTGCGGTGTCTGGTTCGGCAACGACAATTACCAGCCGACCAATCGGGTGACAGGCGGGTCGCTGCCGGCCATGACCTGGCACGCCATCATGTCGTATGCCCACCAGGGCATCGAGATCAAACCGCTGCCCGGCATTCCGGCGCCGCCTGAGCGCCAGCAGCCGGCCTACCTCACCGCCAAGAAGCCCGGCGCGCTCTCCCCGCCGCCGCGCCCGATCACGCTCAGCAAGCGCGGCGCCGAGATCCTCTCCGGCATCGAGAAGGCCATGAACCAGGCCGATCGCGCCATGCCGCCGCTGCCGACCAGCCTCTCGGCGGACGAGGACAAGCAGGCCAAGGCCGGCAGGGCCGGCGACGCCCTGGCCTCGACGCTGGAAGGCCGGGCGTTCGAACGGAACAACTGACCATTAGCCGCAGCCCCGCGGCGGGCGTACTCTTCCCACCTCACGAATCACGCCCCTTCACTGTCAGCGGATCGAACGTGCGGCTGCTTATCGGAACGCTGTTTGTCCTCATTGTCGCCGCGGCCGTCGGCCTCGGCGCCACCTATCTCGCCCTCACCCGCGGCACCACCTTCGGCGGGCTGACGATCGGCGCCTGGACCGCGCAGGCGAAGACCGGCACCATCGACGCCGACCCTTACGCGCGCGCCTCGATCGCGCGCAGCGGTCGCCTAGTGCTCGCTCTCGGCGACGGGCTGACCTTCATCGCCAAGGCCGACGACAGCCGCCGGCCATTCGACGGCCGCTGCGAGGTCGTCCTGTCCGGCATCACGCCGGCGGCGCGCTTCTGGACCCTGACGCTCTACAACACGCACGGCGAATTGGTGGCGAACGCGGTCCACCGCTACGGCTTCACCAGCGAAGAGATCGTCCGCCACCCCAACGGTCACTTCACCATCGTGGTGGCGCCGCGCGCCAACCCGGGCAACTGGCTGCCTACCGGCGGCATCGAGCACTACATCCTGGCGATGCGCTTCTACGACACCTCGGTCGGCGTCGCCACCAAGGAAGGCCGCGAGATTCCCATGCCGGCGGTCAAGACCGGGAGTTGCCCATGATCCGCTGGCTGCTCCTCCTCATCGCCGGCGTGCTGCTCGGCGCCGCCGTGCATCTCACCACCATCATCATGCTGCCGCGCACCGCCACACAGGACGCCTATTCGCGGCTGGAACCGATCGCGCCGGTCAACGCCGTGGTGTCGCTGCCGGCGCCGACGCCGGAAAAGGCGATCATGCCGTTCATGGACCCGGCCTTCGCCACCGCCGTCTGCCGCTACGACCTGCATGAGGGGCCGCTGCGCGTCACCGTCCCGGTGAGCCTCGCTTACAGCTCGGTCTCTTTCTTCACTCGCCAGGACATCGCCTATTACGCCATCAACGACCGCGCCGCCGGCCGTAAGACCATCCAGCTCGACCTGATGACCGCCGAGCAGCACAGCGAATTGCCGGAGGACGAGAACGTCACGGCCGCCGACCGCTTGATCGTGGAATCGCCGACGCTGACAGGCCTCGTCACATTCCGCGCGCTGGCGCCCGAACCGGGCATGATGCCGATGGCGCAGCAAAGCGTCGATGCCGCAAAATGCATCCGCTGGGCGGGCTCGGCGCCGTCCCAGTAATCGATACTGGCACGCGGACCCGCTAACTTTCCTAGGCATGAGCACGGGGCCCAAGCTACATGAACGCAAGACAGTTGACCGCAGGCTTTTCGTCCCGCGTCGCGGATCGTCCCCCATTCAAATTTCGAGAGTTCGTAGCGCATGCCCGTGGCCTCCTCCTTTGGAGGCATGACACACATCGCGGTCGTCAATCTCAACGCCGCGAGCGCGGCCTTTCGCACGTCTGCATTCTGAGCATTATCGGAAAATGCGCGCTCACTCCGCGCATAAACGGAAATGACCCAATGCAGACTATGCGAGCCGGGCTGATACTCGTCACAATTCAAATCATTCCGCTGGTTGCGCGTGGCTGACCCAGCGCGAGAGAAAAACCGTCGATTTGCCAGTCCAGTGAGCGGATCATGCGTCGCCTCAAACTCGGAGATTGCTCATTTTTCCGGCGCGTACGATCGAGCTTTTCAACTTCCATCATGGCACGAAAGGTTATGGCGAGATTAGCTAACGCCACGCACACAACCAGCAAGGCGATTGATGCATCCTTGTCCGCCGGGCTCAGGCGACCGACGAACATTCCTCCAGCAAATAGGACAATTATGACAGCCAAGGGCAAACGCCGAGCTATTCTCCCAGATGTGTAGTTGTTCAAAGCCATGCCGACGAAGGAGCGATGGGCCGTCGACATCAATATAGCGACGCAGATAACAATGGAATCAGTGTCGTGTAGGTCGACATCGCGCCATAGAAGTGATGCAACCCATAAGAATAGCCGACGACGGACACCATGGGAGGCGCCAGCGCGACAATAGCCAGAATCTGCGATAGCTTCGGCCGTCTGACCGTTTGCGATGCCCTGCAACAGCGGCCGCAACGACGGCAATGGCCGTATTCCAGCCGAATGTAATTGGGGAGCCGCTAAAGCTGTGCTTGGCTAAAACGTCAGAAAATAGCGCAATGTCATCCAGCGCGTGCGAACCCCACATGACGTCGACCATCCGGATGATGCCGATCGAAAGGGCGAGGAAATGCGCGACCATCGAGAGCCAAGATTGCCTAATCTTACTGCGTCATAAATTTCTCGATTCTGTTTTGCTGATCTGCCTTGCGCAGCGTGGACATCGTGCGAGTTGGTTTGCGAGCGCGACCGCCAATCGGCGTCGCATGGTCGCGATGGAGTTTGGAATGTGACGTTCCGTGCGTAGCGGCGGCGCCTCGGGGTCGATGATCCTTGGAAAGACGAGGCGTTTGGAAGAGCCCGCCGGAACGCGCGCCTGAGGGGGGAATCGTTTCCCTCTCGGAGACCAGGAAGCCGTAGGCGGCGATGCACATCGTGGCGTGGTGATGGAAGCCGCGCCAGCCGCGGCCTTCGAAATGGCCGAGACCGATCTCCTGCTTGAGGTCCTGGTAATCGCGCTCGATACGCCAGCGCAGCTTGGTGAGATTAACCAAGCGCGTGAACGAGAGTTTGTCCGAAAGGGTCGAGAGCCAGTATTTGATGGGTTCTGCTTCGTCCTCTGGCCACTCGATCAACAGCCACTCTTCGGGACGTGCCGTGGTCAGATTGTAATCGCGGTGGGCGGCACGAACACGCACACGTGCAAAGCGGGAGACCAGCGGCTCGGCGGTTCCTTCGCGCCAAGTGACAGTGCGCCAAGATTTTGCCGGCAGGCTCATCGCCAGCGCCTTCACCGAGATCGGCCGATGTCGACTGTCGCGTCGCAACAGACTGGGCGGCCGCCCCCGGCCCGACCAGACCTTGGGGCGGGCCGGCGCCTTGCCCGGCGCCCATACCGTGGTGTTCGGCAAAATACCGGCGACATAGGTCAAATCCAAGTAAGATTAGACAGTTGACCTGAATCAAGTCGCGCGTGATCGGGGCGTGATTCACGTTTGAAAGCCGCCTCCGTCTTTTTCAAAGTAATATCTTACTGTCGGGTTGGTGGCCTAACCCGTGGCGCGGCCATGTCGCCACCTGGCCTGTCTCAACGTTCCTAGGACGTCCGCTTTCGCGCCGCTATCGTCATCATAGCAGATCTCAGAGAGGCATTATCTGAGCCGTCGCACGATTTGTGAGAACGGGGTCAAGCCGGCGATCAAACGCTCAGCTGTTGGAGGCGAGGCTCTTCTCGCGCACCCAGGTAGGGGTCGGCGCCTCTTCGTGGCGCGCGATATCGGCCTTCAACTTGTTGAGCGCGCGTTCTGCGGTCGCAGCTTCCGCCAACGGCGTCCTGACCACCAGCTGTTCGAGCGCATAGCGATACGATTTCACCCGCTGCCGTAGCCGGGTCGAGACCAGCGACACAATGGCGGCGTTCTCGCGCACGCGGCGCAGTGCGTTGTCGCGCTCGGACTGCGGCAAGTCGGTTATGTAGTGCAGGCTTTCACGGCGCTTGGCGTCGATGTCAAGAACCCGCGTGGCGGTCGCGTAGAAATCGGGCAGCCTCTGGTCGTCGTTCTGAATGTCGTCAAGCAGTTGCTCGTAGAGCGACGACGGCGAGCGAACCTCCGGCCCGAACGGAGGCTTGAAGCTCCTCAGATGCTTGAAATAGGCAGTGCGGTCGGCGGCCTCGGTGGCGAAGGTATTGCGCAGGCCGTATTCGCCCGCGACCGAGTACCATTGCTGGCGCTCGTAGGGCGGCTCGATAAACGGATAGGCGAGATCGCGCAACCGGCGCTCGTCGTCCGTCAACGGAAAGGTCGAAGCCGCGGTGTGGTGTTCGACGGCCGCCGCGGGGCCTACCCAGTCGTGGATGCTGTCGCTCACAAGATCCGGCCGCACCCGGCCGAAATCGCCCCCGGAGCCCATGTTTGCGCATCCGGCCAGCAGGGCCGCGCCCGCGATGATCAGCGCATGCCGCCAGACTGAGCCCGCTCGCGGTCGCGGCGACGAATTCTGCATTGAAAGGTCGGTTCGGTTCAGCGCGCGGTCCGGCGGCGGCGGCGCTTGGTGCTACTGCCTGAATTCGGATCGGCGCTCGTGTCGTCGGAGCCGCGTTCCACGCGAACCACCGGAAGGATGATGACCATCGCGGGTTCCGTACTGGAATCCACGTACCGCCCGCCACGCGTCGCAGCCACGTCGTCTGGGAATCGGATGACTTCGCCCATTGCAGTCCCCTTTCCGCCCCGGCGTTACGCCGCACACTCTAGGACCTGCCGGATCGGCTCTTGAAGCGATTAAAGGGGCCCCAAGGTTAACGCTCTGCTAACGCTGGCGGGCTAATGTGAGCCATCCCGCATTCGTTCTGCGTTGGCCTCATGGTGCTGTCTGCCGCCTATTCCCCACTCGATAGCCTGGTCGATCTGGCCTGCCGCGACGGCGTCGACATCCGGCCGACGCTACTGCGGGTCATTACCGACCTCTACGTGCAGAAACCGACGCACTCTGCCGAGGAAGAAACGCAGTACGTCGAGCTCGCGCTCGGCCTGATCGGCGCGGTCGACGAGGCCACCCGGACGGCGGTGGCGGCCCGGCTCGGCAGCTATGCGAGTGCGCCCCGCGCCGTGCTCGAGCGTCTTTCCGTCGCGCCGGCGCAACCCACCGCCCCATCGCAGCCGCAACCGCCGATCGCTGAGCGGGCGCCGCCGGTCGCCGCCAGGTCACCGGCACCCGAGCCTGCGCTCAAATCCGCGCCCACACCGGAGCCGGCGTCAACGTTCGTCCCCTCTGGCTTGCCGGCGCGCGAGCTGATCGAGCTGTTCTTCACCGCCAGCGCGGAAGAGCGCCGCCTGATCCTCATCAACCTCGACGTGGCGGCGGCGCCCACACCCCACCGGCAAGCGCAGCCCGTCGACGCCGTCATTCGCCGGCTGGAAAGCACCGCCCTGCAACGCAACGTCAGCGAGTTCGTGCGCATGCTCGAGCGCGGCCTGAACGTCAGCCGGCAGGTCGCCACGCGCATCGCTCACGATCCTTCCGGCGAAGGCCTCGTGGTCGCAGCCAAAGCGCTCGGCATGAAAGCCGACGTGCTCCAGCGCATCCTTCTGTTCCTCAACCCCGCTATCGGCCAGTCAATCGAGCGCGTGTTCGAGCTGGCGCAGCTTTACGAGGACATCACCCTGAACGCGGCGGCGACCATGGTCGCGATCTGGCGCCAGCCCGGCGACCGGCTGCGCCCGCGGCATGCGCCGATGCTCTACGATGACGAACGCACGGATGCCCGCACGCGCGCGACCCCCGCGACGCACCGCGGGCAGCGCGCGAGCGAGCTGGCGCGTCCGCTGCCGCGCACCGGCAGCAAGCCGGGGCGCTAACGCACCAGGCGATCGAGGAAGTACCGGCCGGCACGGTCCTCGACCTCGACGATCCAGAGATCGGGATCGAACTTGATCTCGCGCACGAGGCGGGCCTCGACATCGGCTTCGGGGACGGGCATGTCGGCACCGAGTACGGCGGTGAACATGCGTTCCGCCGGCTGGTCGTCATCGAACGCCGACTGCGGCGCCGGACCGTAGAGCGCGGCGGTGCCGTCGAGCCGGTCGACCTTAATGAACACCGCGCCGGCCTCATCGGCGCCGTGCCGGCGCACTGCTGCGAAGGCGCCTTCGACGCTGCAGCGGCGCAGGTAGGCCGAGACCCAGATGGCGGATTTCAGACGCATGGCGGTCACGTAGCAGAAAGCCCGCGCGCCGACCAATCACTCCAGCGGATGGCCGGCCAGGGCGCCGAGCGCCTGCACCAGCTTGTCGGTGACTTCGCCGGTCGGCGCCATCGCGTGCTCGCGCTGGAATTTCTCGATCGCGACTTTGGTATTGGTGTCGATGACGCCGGTCGGCTCGATCTGACCGTAGCCGAACTCGGCGAGCACATGTTGCACCGCGCGCACGCGCGTGTCGGGGGCTGGCGCGGGTGTGGGCGCGGGCGCGCTCGGCTTCAACAGCCGCGCAATCGGGTCGTTGGCGGGCGGCGCGACGGTCTGGTTCGCCCGCGCGGCGGACGCCCGGATCGCGTTCAGCAGGGTGTCGCTCGCTTCCACGCCGGCGTTGGAGCCGCTGGCGCGCAGGAAATCGCGCACGGCGCTGTCGGTCTTGGCGCCCCACAGGCCGTCGATGGCGCCGTCGTAGAAGCCCTTGGCGGTCAACGCCTGCTGGATGTTGGCGACCAGCTTGCCGTGGCTGTCGAGCGGCACCGGGGCCGCCGCGCGCTTCGGCGGCATGATCACGCTGCGCATGAGCGGACGCGTGGCGAAGATCGGCGCCGGATGCGGCCCGTGCTGCAGGAACAGGGCGTTGACGAAGATCGCGATGGTCGCCGCGATCGCCATCACGATGGCGACGAACTCGCGCGGGTGCGTCGTGATCGCAGCCGTCAGGCCGGCGCCGTGACCGGCCGCCGCCACTTCCGCTTCGCGTTCGTTGCTCCTGCGCCTAGGCAATTTTCTTGACCTGCGTTTCTTCGGCTTCGACATAGCGTTGCGCGACCGCAGCCAGCTCTTCGGCGCGCTCGCTGACGAGCTTGATGGGATCGGCGGGCCGCTCGCCCGCCTCACAATCGATGGGCAGCCGCACCGTCACGCGCGTGCCCTCGCCTAGCCGGCTATGGATATCGGTGTCGCCGCCGTGCAGCTCAACGAGACCCTTCACGATGGACAGGCCGAGGCCGGTGCCGTCGTGCTTGCGGTCGTAGGTGCCGCGGGCCTGGAAGAAAGCCTCGCCCAGGCGCGGCAGGTCCTCAGGCCCGATACCGACACCGGTGTCCTCGACCGTGAGGACGAGCTTGCCGGCCTCGCAGGTCGCGCCGACCGTGACCGTGCCGTCGCGCGGGGTGAACTTGATGGCGTTGGAGATGAGGTTGATGAGGATTTGATTGAAGGCGCTGCGGTCGGCGACGACCTCCGGCAATTCGCCGGCAATCCGCGCCTTCAGCGCGACGCCGGCTTCCTGCGCCTTGAGAGCCAGCAGGTCGCAGCAGCTTTCGATCGCCGCGCGCGGCGCGAACGGCTCCGGCGTGATGCGGAAATTGCCGGTCTCCATCTTCGACATGTCGAGGATGCCGTTGACGACCGAGAGCAGGTGGCGGCCGGAGTTGTTGATCAGCTTGGCGTATTCGCGCCGCCGCGCTTCCTCGAACACCAGCGACTTGTCGGTCAGCATGTCGGAGAAGCCGATGATGGCGTTGAGCGGCGTGCGCAGCTCGTGGCTCATGGTGGCGAGGAAGTGGCTCTTGGCGGCGCTGGCTCGCGCCGATTCCGCGCGCGCAATGTCGAGCGCCTTTTCCTGGAGCTTGCGCTCGCTGACGTCGCGCAGCACCGCCACCACCTCGCGTTCGCCGGCGGGTGCCGCGCCGTCGGCGCGATCGAGCGGGCGGCAACGCATCTCGACCCAGACGTAGTGTGGGGCGTCGCCCTCGTCGCCGCGGCGCAGGCGAAACTCGACCGAGCGCTCCGCGCCGTCGGCGGCGGCATCGGCAAGCGCGGTGAGATAAGCGGGGCGGTCGGCCACGTGCACGCGCTCGAACAGGCCGTGGCCCATGAGGTCGCCGGCGCGCACGCCGAACAGCGGCTCGGCGGCGGGCGATGCGAACAGCACCGCGCCATTGCGGCCGTGTCGCGTGATGACGTCGGTCATGTTGCGCGCGAGCAGGCGGTAGCGATCCTCCTCGGCGTAGCGCAGCCAGAAGCTGGTGCGCGCGAGCTGCTCGGCGCCGAGCGCGAGACCCGTGGCGTAGAGCGCGGCGGAGATGATGCCGAGGGCGGCGAGTGCGCCTTGTTCGTTGGCGACCGCCGCCGGCTGCGGCAGGAGGTGGATGGCGCTTAGCACCAGCAGCATGCCGGCGGCAGCGAGCGCGAAGGTCGCGGCCAGCGCCACCACACGGCGCGAGGCCGAGAGCGCGGCTTCAAGCGGCACCACGACGAGCCAGATCGCCGCGAACGAGCCGATGCCGCCGGTGCGCCAGGCCACCACGGTCACCAGGCCGGTGAGCGCCAGCGACGACAGCACGTGGGCGCTTTCGTAGCGGCCGGTGCGCGACAGATAAGTGGCGATAAGGATCGGGGCCACCAGCCAGCCGAACACGCCGACCTCGAGCGCGCTCGGCACGCCGCGGAAGACCAGATAGGCTGGGAAGCAGGCAAGCGCGATCAAGCTGCCGAGCAGGCGCGGCGCGATGAAGGCGCGGTGGCGCGCCGCCGTCAGCGCGTCCTCGCGCGCCGCCGGATGCACCAACGCGTCCACGTAATTCCACACTGGCGTGAGGAAGCCCACGGATCCCTGTCCCACACTCAACGACGCAACCTGACGCGTCCCCTTTTGTGGCTCAATGCTAGCCCGGCGCGGCTTAAGCGAACGCTAAGGCGATACCGCCACAACCTGCCGGCGCCCGCCCGGCGGGCACCGCCGCGGGGGCGAATGCCGGTCATGGTGAAATTTGTGTTGCCGTTCTCGCGCTGAGGTCGCGCGCACGGCGCCGCGTTACCGCCACGGTAACCATGCACACGCAAGCCATGCGCGATTCGAGGCGCGGGGCGCCGCCGTTAAAATTTTAGTCAAACCGAGACTATTCAAATTTGACGAAAATTCGCGGCGCATTCGCGTCGAGTTTGCGGAAAAACGTCGGTACAATCCAAACGACAGCTTCAGGGCCATCTGCTATGTTTCAATTCAAAGGCGGCGAAAAAGCCGCGGGGACAATAACGGGTGGCGTCATGTTCTTTCTGTTGCGAATGGCGTTTTGGCTGGGCGTGGTTTGCCTGCTGCTGCCAAGCACGGGCATGAAATCGACGTCGCCGGATGCCAATGTCGATGCGGCGCAGGCGGTGACGCTGGCGAGCGCCGCGGTGTCGGACGCGCGCGGCTTCTGCGACCGCCAGCCGGCCGCCTGCAGGGTCGGCGGCAAGGTGGCAGCTGCCCTCGGTCGCCGGGCCGAGGCCGGCGCGCGCACACTCTATGATTTCGTCACCGGCAGCATCGGCGGCCGTTCCACCGCGGGCGACCACAAATTTGCCGATGCCGCACCCAACGCCATGTCCAAACCGACATCCAGGCTCGTGTCGGCCAGCGGCAGGGGCACACTGACGGCAACCGACCTCAAGACGCCCTGGCACGCGCCGGTTCCGCTGCCGCCGCGGCGCCAGCCGCGCGTGCGCCCGTCGGTCTGAATCAGCCGCTGTTTCCCGCTCTTTAGCGCGGGGGTCACCCCGCGCGCATTCGCCTTTGGCCACGGCCACGATCCGTCCTATATAGCGGGCGGAACACGACGGACCGAAACATCATTGCCCGTGAGCCATGGCCGATATCGACGAGATCATTGAGAATTTCGAGCTGCTCGACGAGTGGGACGATCGCTATCGCTACGTGATCGAGCTCGGCCGTGAGCTGCCGCCGCTCGCCGACGAGGCGCACAACGAGACCAACAAGGTGCGCGGCTGCGCGAGCCAAGTCTGGCTCGTGACCCACGTGACGCCGGACGGCGCCGCGGGCCCGACGCTCAGCTTCGACGGCGACAGCGACGCTCACATCGTGCGCGGGCTGGTCGCCATCCTGTTCGCGCTCTATTCGGGCAAGCCCGCCAAGGAAATCCTCGAGATCGATCCGGAGGCGGTGTTCACACAACTGGGCTTGCGCGAGAACCTGACCCCCCAGCGCTCGAACGGCCTGCGCTCCATGGTCGATCGCATCCAGAACGACGCGAAGGCGGCGCTCGCGCCCGCCGCCTGATCTTTCATTCATTTTCATTCATCTATTTCTTCGCCATCGACGACGAATCCCGCGCCGTCCGCCAGCCACGTCTGAAGAGGCGAGCGTGCGCGCCCGCGCGTTTCGCCGGCATAGCCGTAATGGCGCGCGAGCCGCTCGAGCGCGAGCTGCAGCACCACCTTGGCCGAACGCGCGGGCCAGGCGCGCTCGCGCTCGATCTCTTCCAGGCCCTTGAGGAAGCAGCAAACGTCGAGCAGCAGCCCGGCGAATTCCGGGCCGACTCCGTCGAGCGCGCGATGCACGCGCTGGCGCGCGGCCACCATGGTCTCGGTGAAGGAGGCCGCCCGGTCGCCGCCGGAGCCGCGGCGGCCGGACGAAATCGGGCTCGTCCAGTTCGACGTGGTGCGCGGCATCAGGTGGGCGCGGGTGAAATCGGCGCGCAGCCGTTCGCCCGCCTGCACCTGATGCGGCGCGACCAGGGCGCGGCCGTCGCGGCCGCGCCGCCGCGCGAGCCAGGCGAGCGGGCTTTCGCCCTCGTCGACGGTGACGTTGACGCGGCCGAACTCGGTCGCGATCTGCCGCTGCGCCAAGGCCAGATGACGGCTGCGAAAATCGTCGATCTGCGGACGCGGCGCGTCGTGGCGGACCACGGCGGCGGCGCGCGCTTTGGCACGATCCTTGTTGCCGCCGCTCATCACTGCACCTCGAACCTTGCGTCCATGCCGCGGGCGAGATCGTTGCAGATGCCTTCGAGCTGCTGCAGCAGGCGGTCGATGGCGGGATCGTCGCGGCGGTCTTCGACGACCTGGCAGGCGTGCGCCGCTGTCGTGCGATCGCGGCTGAACAGCAGACCGGTCGCGCTGTAATTGAGGCCGAGCACCACGTGGGCGAGATACATGGCACTCTGGCGCGCGAACGCGACGGACTGAGTGCGGCGCGAGTGCGAGCGCAACTCATCGACGGACACCGCGAATGCCGCCGCGATGGCCGCTTCCATCAGCCGGCAGACGCGTTGGGTGTCGTCACCCGGATCGG
>CAWGGL010000042.1:0-38865 GCA_963822085.1 uncultured Pseudomonadota bacterium | reverse complement strand
GGGTCATTTCCGCCCACAACGCCGCCGGCAGTATGTTCCGTCATCTCCGCTGTGCGTCTGACAGCAGAAATGACCTCAGGACATCGACATCACCCCATTCGGGCACAGCCCTTACCGAAACAGCAGCGGCGGCAGCGAGCCGGACTTCACCAGCCACATCACGGTGGTCAGCGTCACCACCGACGCAAGCGTTCCCACCATGACGGCGCTCGAGGCCTGCTCGACCCAGACGTCGTATTGGCGCGCAAAAATAAAAACGTTGAGCGCGGGCGGCAGCGCCGCCATCAGCACCGCGGTATCGATCCAGTATTGCTGGAACGGCCCGAACAGCGACAGCAGCAGAAACACGATGATCGGGTGCAGCAGCAGCTTCACCGTGGTCGTCAGCGGGATTTCCCACGGCATCTTCTGCAGGGGGCGGAGCGCCACCGTCACGCCCAGCGTGAACAGCGCGCAGGGCGCGGCCGCGTTCTGCAGGAACTGCATCAGCCGGTCGATCCCCGTCGGCAGCTTCAGGTGGGTCGCTGCCGCCAAGACGCCGAGAGCGCTGGCGATGATCAGCGGATGGCCGGCGACGCGCTTGACCACTTCCCACGCGACCGCACCGACGCTCATGGGCTGCTTGCCGCGCAGCGCCATCAGAAACGGCACCATGGTGAAGAGGATGATGTTGTCGAAACAGAAGATGAGCGCCACCGGCACGGCGGCTTGCTGGCCGAGCGTCGCCAGCGCCAGCCCCGGGCCCATGTAGCCGATGTTGCCGTAGCCGCCGGCGAGCCCGGCGATGGCCGACTCCCCGATATTGCCCTTGCGGATCACCATCCCGATGGCGAACGAGATGGCGAAGGCCCAGAAGGTCGCGAGCGTCGTGGCGAATATGAAATCGACCTGCGCGAGCTGGCCGAGCGGGGTCTGCGCCAGGATGCGGTAGAACAGCGCCGGCAGCGACACGTAGACGATGAAGAAGTTCATCCAGCCCAGCGCGGTGTCCGGAATCTGCTTGATCCGCCCGCAGACAAAGCCGATCACGATCAGCCCGAAGAAGGGCAGCGCGAGGTTGATAACGTCAATCATTCTAGTGGTCCGATTCCGACATTTGCATTCCGTTGCTGCAAGCTCCCGAGCGAATGTCGGAATCAAAGGACCACTAGCAACTATTTGATTCTAGTGGCGCTTTGAATTTGACATTTGATGAGCAACTCGCCGCAAATGGGTATCAAATGTCAAATTCGCTCCACTAGTGGGTTCCGGCCGGTCCCTAAAGCGGTCGATGAGGGGCACTTGGTGTGACTTGGCGTGGCGCTTGCATTGCTCTAAACGGCAGGCCGGGCCTTTGGAAAGACCGAAAACCGCAGAACGCCCCCGCGAACACGACAATCCCGAGTCATCCCCATGAAACTCCCCCGTCCGTTCTTCCAGCCGCTCGCCATCGGCGCGCCCGCCCCTTTACGGGAATTGCCGGTGCGGCTCGAGCGCATGATCCACTTCGTGCCGCCGCAGGTCGAAAAGATGCGCGCCAAGGTCCCCGACCTGGTCGCCCAGGTGGATGTGGTCTTGGGCAATCTTGAAGACGCCATTCCGATCGACGCCAAGCAAGCCGCGCGCGACGGCTTCATCGCCATGGCCAAGGCCACTGATTTCGGCACGACGGGCCTGTGGACGCGGATCAACGCGCTCAACTCGCCGTGGGCGCTCGACGACGTCACGGGAATCGTCGGCGCCGTCGGCGACAAACTCGACGTCATCATGTTGCCCAAGGTCGACGGGCCCTGGGACATCCACTATCTCGACCAGTTGCTGGCGCAGCTCGAAGCGCGCCATCAGATCAAGAGACCAATCCTGATCCACGCTATCCTGGAGACCGCGCAAGGGGTCAACAACGTCGAGGCCATCGCCACCGCCTCGCCTCGTATGCACGGCATGAGCCTCGGGCCCGCCGATCTTGCGGCCTCGCGCGCCATGAAGACCACGCGCGTCGGCGGCGGCCATCCCGAGTACAAGGTGCTGGCCGATCCCGATCCCGCAAAACCTGATGCGCCGCGTGCTTCCTATCAGCAGGATCTCTGGCACTACACCATTGCCAAGATGGTCGACGCCTGCGCCGCCGCCGGCATCAAGGCGTTCTACGGCCCGTTCGGCGACTTCTCCGATCCCGCCGCCTGCGAGTCCCAGTTCCGCAACGCCTTCCTGCTCGGCTGCGTCGGCGCCTGGTCGCTGCACCCTTCCCAGATCGCCATCGCTAAGAAGGTCTATTCGCCCGACCCGGGCGAAGTGGCCTTTGCCAAGAAGATCGTCGATGCCATGCCGGACGGTGCCGGGGCCGTCATGATCGACGGCAAGATGCAGGACGACGCCACCTGGAAACAGGCCAAGGTACTGCTCGATCTAGCCAAGATTGTCGCGGCCAAGGACCCTGACATGGCGGCGCGCTACGCGCTCTGACAACTCGCTGATTTTCATGGTCTTTTGCTGTCGCACGCGCAGCGCTGGCGGCGGCCGGCGGAATGCATTATGGGGTCGATCCATGGATAAGATGCGTAACGCCAAGTACATGATCGGCCAGGTGGTCAAGCACCGCCTTTACCCGTTCCGCGGCGTCGTGTTCGACATCGACCCGGAATTCAGCAACACCGAGGAATGGTGGGAATCGATTCCCCAGGACGTGCGGCCCAGCAAGGACCAGCCGTACTATCATCTGTATGCCGAGAACGACGAGACCGAGTACATCGCCTACGTCTCCGAGCAGAACCTGCTGCCCGACGAATCCGGCGAGCCGATCCGACATCCGGAGGTGGCCGAGGCGTTCGACTGGGACGACAGAGGCGGCTATCGCCCGCGCCATAACCAATTGAACTGAGGCTTGCCGGCGTTCAGCCCGGCGCATCCGGCGCGGCTACCGTGCCAATAAAAAACGCGGGCCTCGAAGGCCCGCGTTTCGTCTTTTGCAACCACCGTATGGCTGTTGCTGCTATTTCTTCGTCGCGCCCGGCTTCTGGGCCTCGAGCCGCTTGCGCGCAGCCTCCGCCTTCTTCTGCAGCTCTTCCTGCAGCTTGCGCTGCTGCTTCTCGAACACCTTGGGGTCGGTCGGCGGACCGTCATACGCCTTGGCGAAATGCTCGAGCGGCATCGGCAGGCTGATGGGCTGGCCGCGCATGTTGATGGCCTGCACGGTCAGCGTCTTGCCCTTCTTCAACTGCTTGAGCATCTCGTCGCTGACCGGATAGTCCGAGATGCACCCCACCGGGAAGCAGATCTTGTAGGGCTCGTTCACCGGCGTGCCCTGGTCGATGATGAGGCGGGTGCCGTGCTGAAGCTGCATGCCCAGCGGCACCGTCACGCGCATCATCTTCGGCTGGCCCTCAGGCTCGAACAGCTGCACGATCGCGACCGGCATGCCGTTTTCCAGCCGCCCGTCCTTGGTGATGACGCACACCTTCTTCTCGTTGGTGTCCTTGCCCTTGCCGCACACCTTCACCCACGGCGAATACATCAGCTGCGGCTTGCCGCTCTGCGGCGGTGCGGCCTTGGCGGCCGGTGCCGGCTTGGCGGCCGGCTTTTTTTTCTGGGCAAGCGCTGGCGGTGCCGCCAACAGGGTCGCCGCTGCCACCACCGCCGCCGCTGCCGCAGTGGCGCTGAGCACCCGGCCCCAGGGCCGAGGCCATGCGATCCGATGAATCATTGTTGGTTCCCTTGTTCCAACCGTCCCCGCGGCCCCTCGCCGAACCGGACGGTCGCCACTTGTCATCCTCGGCTCTCTCCGCACGAATTTGGGCGAGAGCGTGACCGGGCATCTCGAGCCTGATAACCCATCTGAAGCCGGCAATAAAGCCATGAATGTGCCGAAAATACGGGGCCTGCCTGTGCTAGTTTGGACGCCAATCGAAGAGAGAATCGCGTTCGACCCGTGCCCTTATCCCGGCCCTCGCCCCTGATCGATCTTCGCGCCGATCTTGACGTCGATCTTGGCGCCGATCCGGCGTGGATGCCCTCCCGGCGCTCGGTCGTCTTCGGCGCCCTGGCGGCGGCGAGCGGTCTCGTGCCGGGCATGGTGCCGGACGTGGTGCGCGCCGGGGCGGCGGCGGACGCGGGCCAAGCGGTCCCCCACGCCATCGCCATGCACGGACAGCCGGCCTGGGGCGCTGGTTTCAGCCATCCGACCTACGCCAACCCCGCCGCGCCCAAGGGCGGCACCCTGGTGCAGGGCGTGCTCGGCACCTTCGACAGCCTCAACCCCTTCATCGTTCAGGGGCTGCCCGCCCTCAGCATCCGCAGCTACGTGATCGAGAGCCTGCTCGCCCGCGGCTACGACGAGCCCTTCACGCTCTATGGCCTCATCGCCGACGGCGTGGAGACCGATGCCGCGCGTACCCACGTCACCTTTTCCATCAATCCCGCCGCGCGCTTTTCCGACGGCCAGCCGGTGACGCCGGAGGACGTGCTGTTTTCGCTCGCGCTCCTGCGCGATCACGGCCGCCCGCTGTACGGCCTCTATTACTCCAAGGTGGCGAAGGCCGAGGCCCACGGCCACAAGGTCCATTTCGATCTCACCGGCGCCAACGACCGCGAACTGCCCTTGATCCTCGGCCTGATGCCGATCGTCGCCAAGCACGCGACCGACCCCAAGGCCTTCGAGAAGACGAGCTTCACCGCGCCGCTCGGCACCGGTCCTTACACCGTGAAAAAGGTGAAGCCGGGCGCGAGCGTCACCTTCACCCGCGATCCGAACTACTGGGGCCGAGACCTGCCGATCAACCGGGGCCTGTGGAATTTCGACACCATCCGCTTCGACTACTACCGCGACGGCAACACCCATTTCGAGGCGTTCAAGACCGGCCTCTACGACGTGCGCAAGGAGACCGATCCGAACCGCTGGCAGACCGCCTACGATTTCCCGGCCGTGCGCAGGCATGCGGTGGTCAAGGAGTTGTTTCCCTACGGCCTGCCGAAAGGCATGCAGGGACTCGTGTTCAACACGCGCCGGCCGATCTTCGCCGACATCCGCGTGCGCGAAGCGATCCTGAACCTGTTCGACTTCGAATGGCTCAACCACACCTATTACTACGATCTCTATAGTCGCACCGAGAGCTACTTCGACGACTGCCTGCTGTCGTCGCACCGCCGTCCGGCCGACGCGCGCGAGCGCGAACTGCTGAAACCGTTTCCCGGCGCGGTGCGCTCCGACATCATGGAAGGCCAGTGGTCGCTGCCCAAGAGTGACGGCTCCGGCCGCGACCGCCGCGCCTTGCGCCGTGCCTTCACGCTGTTCGCCAAGGCCGGCTGGCATATCCAAGGCACCGCGCTGACCCACCGCGCCACGGGACGGCGCTTCACTTTCGAAATCCTCACCTCGACCCGCGACGAGGAGCGGCTGGCGCTCGCCTTTGCGCGCATGCTGCGGCGTGCCGGCATCGACGCGCGCGTGCGCAACGTCGACGCCACCCAGTTCGAGCAGCGCCGCATCGGCTTCGACTTTGACATGATGAAGTATCACTGGGAGCAGTCGCTCTCGCCCGGCAACGAACAATTGCTGTACTGGAGTTCGGCTGCCGCCGACCAGCACGGCAGCCGCAACTACATGGGCGTCAAGTCGAAAGCGATCGACGCCATGATACACGCCATGCTGGCGGCGGTCGAAGAAGCCGATTTCGTGGCCGCCGTCCGGGCGCTCGATCGCGTGTTGCTGTCGGGATTTTATGTTGTGCCTCTTTATCATCTGCCCGTGCAATGGGTGGCGCGCTGGACCAAAATCAAACATCCGAATCGCACCTCGTTGTTCGGCTTCCTGCCGGAAACCTGGTGGCACGGGGAGGCTTGATGATCCTCGACGACGACGGCGAAGCCCGCGGGCGGGCGGCGCGCCATGGCGCTACGCTCGACAGCCTGTTCCGGCGGGTCGGGGTGCGGCGCGCCCACGGGCTGGCGCTGGTCGATCCGCCCGACCGTTACCGGGTGTCCGACGGCGCTCCGCGCTCGCTCACCTTCGCCGATGCCGACCGCGCGATTGCGAGCGTGGCGGCCCAGTTGCGCGGCCTCGGGCTGCCGACTGACGCCCTGGTGGCGATCCAGCTCGGCAACACGGTCGAGAGCGCCATCGCGCTGCTCGCCGTGCTGCGCGCCGGCATGATTCCGGTGCCGCTGCCACTGCTCTGGCGCAAGCAGGAGATCGTGGCGGCGCTTGCCCAGGTGGGCGCCAAGGCGATCATCACCGCCTCCCACGTGGGCGACATGCGCACGGCCGATATCGCGGTCGAGGCCGCGTGCGAACTCTTCACCATCCGTCACGTCTGCGGTTTTGGCCGCAACCTGCCCGACGGCGTGGTGCCGCTCGACGACCGGGCGGGCGGCGACGTCAGCCAGCCGCCGACCCGGGCCGGGCATCCCGCCGCCCATGTAGCGGTCGTCACCTTCGACGAGACCCCGCACGGGCCGATTGCGGTCGCGCGCAACCACACCGAGTTGATCGCCGGCGGGCTTGCGGTCGCCCTGGAGGCGGGCCATCCGCAGGACGGCGCCATCCTCACCGCCGTACCGCTGACGTCGTTTGCTGGGCTCGCGCTCACGCTGGTGCCGTGGCTGCTCTCCGGCGGCACCCTGCACCTGCATCATCCGTTCGAGCCGGAAACCTTCGCCGCGCAGCGCAAGGAGATCGGCGCCGGGCTGATGGTCGTGCCCGGCGCTGCGCTACCCGCGCTCGGCACACCGGAACGGCCGGGCGGCGAAACCATTGCCGCGCTCTGGCGCGCGCCCGAGCGGCTGGCCGCGCAAGCCGCCTGGCACGGCCCGGCGGCGCTGGTCGACGTTGCGGCGTTCGGTGAGCTCGGCCTCGTCGCCGCACGCCGCACGCCCGGCGCCGAGCCCGCCGCGTTGCCCTACGGCGTCGTGGGCGCCCCGCACGCGGCGGCCAAGGACGGCTCGCCGCTCATCGAGATCCAACGTACGGCCGACGGCACCGTGGGCCTGCGCGGCGCCATGGTGCCGACGCACGCTTTCCCGCCCGGCGCCGAGCAGGGCTACGCGCCCTTCCTGGCGCCCGACCCGGCCGGTCTCATGGACACGGGCGTCGCCTGCCGCCGCAAGCTCGATACCAACACGCTGACCATGAGCGCGCCGCCGGCCGGACTGGTGACCGTCGGCGGCTGCCGGTTTTACCGGAGCGCGCTGGAAGAGGCGGTCGCCGCTGTCGACGTCGATGCCACCATCGTCGCCCTGCCCGACGCTGCGCTTGGCGAGCGGCTTGCTGGCAGCACCCGCGACCGCGCCGCCATCATCGCGGCCTTGCAGGCGGCCGGCGTCAATCCGCTCATCGCCAACGCCTTCCGACCACGCGCGGCCGGCTGATACACCGCAACCATCTTTTGTCTGGTCGCGTTTCCGGACGCCGAACCGGTTCCCACTTCGTCTGGAAACGCTCCGTTTGTCTGGTCGCGCTTCCGGACGGCGAACCGGTTTCCCCTTCGCGTGGAAACGCTCCGGACGTCGTTGACGGGCCGTTAACAGGATGCGCGTTAAGGTCGCGGCTTCCCGTAACGTGTCCGTCGTGTTGCGTATCATGTCGCTTCAAGGTCCCCTCCTCGTCGTCGCCGAGACCCCGGCGGCCGACCTCACCGAAGCGCTGAGCACCGCCGGCGCCTTTCCCATCGTCGACACCACGTGGGCCGATGCCCCGACCGCCTTCGTTTCGGTCAAGCCAGCGGCGGTGATCCTCGCCGAGCCGGGCCCGCCGGAACGCGAGTCCGCAGAGCGGATGCTCGGCCTGCAAATCGCGACGGCCAGCGCGCCGATCGTGCCGACCATCGCCCGCGTTTCGGACGGCCATGAACCGCCGATGCCGTTTGCGCTGGCAATTGATGTCGGACGGCCGCTCGAACGCCTGGTCGCGCGGCTCAACGCGAGTTTACGCGTACGCGCGCTGCATGAGACGATCCTGCGCCGCGTCGAGTCGGCGACCGCTGCCGGCGACGCCGTGCCCGAACTGCCGACCCACGATGCCCTCGACGACGCGACCGTGCTGATCGTCGGCCGCGGTGCGCTTTATCCCGCCCTCAGCGTCGCCGCCGCCGAGCGTTTCAACACGGTCGGCGCGTTCAGCGCGGAGACCGCCGCCACGCATCTCGATGTGCGCGATATTGACGGCGTGGTGGTCGGCGACGGGCTGTCGCCGCGCAAGGTGGAAGCCTTCCTCACCCTGCTCGCGGAAGAGCCGCGCCTGCGTGATCTTCCGGTGGCGGTGATCGGCGAAGCGCCGGCCGATTTCGACGACATCCTGGTCAACCTCGACCGTGTGGACGGCGACCCGGCTCGCCTCGTGTCGCGGCTGATCCCGGCGGTGCGTCTGCACGCCTTCGAAACCCGGCTCAAGCGCATGCTCGCTTCGCTCGACGCCGGCGGCACGGTCGACCCGCAGACCGGCCTCTTGACCCATGACGCCTTCTGGCGCGATCTCAACAAGGCCATGGCGGAAGCGGTCGACCGCAGCCTGCCGTTGGCGCTTGCGCGCTTCGCCTTCGAGGGCGCTTACGAGCAACGCGCCGGCCTCGACGGCGCCCGCCTGCTGGCGCGGCTGATCCGCAATATCGATTTCGCCACCCGCGACGATGACGGCGCGATCGTGGTCGCGCTGACGCAGACCGACCTGCGCCACGCCCACGTGGTGGTGCGCCGGCTGGCCGGCACGCTGCGCAATCACATGCGCCCAGCCGACAACCCGCAGCAGCCGATCACCGCCAACGTGACGCTGGCGACGCGCAAGACCGGCGACAGCCTCGACAGCCTGATGATGCGGGTGATGGGCGATCAGGTGGTTGCCGCCGAATAGCCGAGCGCCTACGTTTCTCCTGAACCCGTCATTCCGGGGCGCGGCCTGCAGGCCGCGAACCCGGAATCCATGACCCAGTGCTGCGGAGTATGGATTCCGGGTCCGCCGCTTTCGCGGCGTCCCGGAATGACAGCAGAAAACGCGGGAGCTTTCCCATGTCCGACCAGCAGCCTCTGCGTATCGACGTCGTCTCCGACGTGGTCTGCCCGTGGTGCTTCATTGGCAAGCGCCGCCTGGAAAAGGCATTGCAACTGGCGCCCGATGTGCCGGTCGAAGTTCACTGGCACCCATATTTTCTCAATGACTGGATCCCGCCCGAGGGCATCTCGCGTACCGATTACCTCACCACCAAGTTCGGCTCGCCCGAGCGCTACCAGGAGATCGCGCAGCGCGTGACGGCGGCGGCGGCCGAAGAAGGCCTCGACTACGCCGCCGACCGGCTCAGCCGCCAGCCCAACACCACCGATGCTCACCGGCTCATCCGCTGGGCCGGCGGCATCGGCAAGGCAGCCGAGATGAAACAGAAGCTGATGGATCTCTATTTCAGCGAAGGCGCCGACCTCACCAACGCGGCGGTGCTGGTGCAGGCGGCAGCCGATGTCGGGCTCGATCCGGAAGACGTGCGCGAGGCGCTCGCCAGCGACACCGATGTCGAAGCCGTCACGCGCGAGGCCGCGTCGGCCAAGGAAGCCGGCATCGAGGGCGTGCCCTGCTTCATCTTCGGCGGCCAATACGCGGTGTCGGGTGCGCAGGCGCCGGAATATCTCGCGCAGATGATCGAGCGCGTGGCGCAGGAAGGCGGCGCGCCGCCCGGCGGCGGCGAGGCGGCCGAGTAACGGACCCGCGCGTTGCCCGGAGGCCCAGAGCATGAAGATTACCGCCGCGGTGGTGCACCGGCCCTACGCCCCCTTCACCATCGAAACGTTCGATCTCTGCGATCCGCGCGACGACGAACTGCTGGTGGAAGTCGTTGCATCCGGCATGTGCGCCACCGACCAGCACGGCCGCGACGCCTTTTTCAAGCTCATGCCCTTTCCCGCCGTGTTCGGCCATGAAGGCGCCGGCATCGTGCGCGCGGTCGGCAAAGCGGTCACCCGCTTCAAGCCCGGCGACCACGTGGTGATGTCCTATCCATTTTGCGGCGAATGTCCCAATTGCCGCACCATGCGGCAGAACTATTGCCTCTCGGTGCGCGAGATGAAAAACGGCGGCACGCGCCGGGACGGATCAACCCTGCTGTCGCAGGACGGCAAGCCGGTCTACGGCTCCTTCTTCCAGCAGTCGTCGTTCGGTACCTTCACCATCGCCAACGAGACGTTCGCCGTGAAGGTGCGCAACGACGTGCCGCTGGAATGGCTCGGACCGCTCGCCTGCGGCGGTCAGACCGGCGCCGGCGCGGTGCTCAACACCATGAAGCCGACGCCCGGCGACGCCTTCGTCGTGTTCGGCGTCGGTGCGGTCGGCCTATCAGGCCTGATGGCGGCCAAGATCGCCGGCTGCGATCCGATCATCGCGGTCGACGTGCACGAGCACCGGCTTAAGCTGGCGCGCGAGCTCGGCGCCACCCACACCATCAATCACACCGGCCGCACCGACGTGGTGGCCGCGATCAAAACGATCACCGGCCCCGGCGTGCGCTATTCGCTGGAGACTTCGGCGCTGCCGGAGGTGTTGCGCGAAGCGGTCGAGGCGCTGATGCCGGCGGGCACCTGCGTATTGCTCGGCAGCGCGCGCGCCGCCACGGAAGTTTCGGTTGAAATGCCGTTCATCCAGCCCGGCCGAACTTTGCGCGGTGTGGTGCAGGGCGACAGCCAGCCGCAGACCTTCATCCCGCGATTGACCGACTACATGGCCGCCGGCCAGTTCCCAATCGAGCGCGCGATCACGTTCTACGACCTCGCCGACATCAACCGGGCAGCGGAAGAGTCGGCGAGCGGCCGAACCATCAAGCCGGTGCTCAGGATGCCGCACTAGTGATCCGCTTCCAACATTTGCATCCCGTTGCTGCAAACTCCCGAGCAAATGTCCCAAGCAAAGGACCACTAGCAATTGTTACATTCTAGTGGAGCTTTGAATTTGACATTTGATGAGCGGCGCGCCGCAATTGGGTATCAAATGCCAAATTCGCTCCACTAGCGCTTACGCCGCCTTCGCCCGCTCCGCGATTGACGCCAGCTTGCGCAGGATCTCCGCCGTGCCTTTGAGGCGCTGCTCGGGCCGCGGCCAGACCTCCATGAACACCACCTTCTGGTCGGGCCGCACCCGCGCGTCGCTGTCGCGGATGAGCGCGATGAGCCCTTCCGGATTGGCGAAGACGTTGTCGCGGAAGGCCAGCACCACGCCCTTGGGGCCGGCGTCGATCTTCTCGACGTTGGCGCGGCGGCAGAGCGCCTTGATGGCGACGATCTGCAACAGGTGCTCGACTTCCTCCGGCAGCTTGCCGAAACGATCGACCAGCTCGGCTGCGAACGGCTCGATCTCGCCCTCGTCGTCGATCTCGGCAAGCCGCCGGTAAAGCGCCAACCGCACCGTGAGATCGGTGACGTATTCGTCGGGGATCAGAACCGGCGTGCCGATGGTAATCTGCGGCGACCAGCGGTCGGCGACCGGCGCCGTGATGCCGGCCTTCAGGCTCATCACCGCCTCTTCCAGCATTTGCTGATAGAGTTCGAAGCCGACCTCCTTGATGTGGCCGGACTGCTCTTCGCCCAAGAGATTGCCGGCGCCGCGAATATCGAGATCGTGCGACGCGATCTGGAAACCGGCGCCCAATGTGTCGAGCGATTGCAGAACTTTCAGCCGCCGCTCGGCCTGTGGGGTGATGGTCTGCTTGGCCGGCAGCGTCAGCAGCGCATAGGCGCGCAGCTTGGCGCGCCCCACCCGGCCACGCAGCTGATAGAGCTGCGACAGGCCGAAGCGGTCGGCGCGATGGACGATCAGCGTATTCGCGGTCGGAATGTCGAGCCCAGATTCAACAATGGTCGTCGACAACAGCACGTCGTACTTGCCGTCGTAGAAGGCCGACATAATGTCGTCGAGCACCGCCGGCGGCATCTGGCCGTGGGCGACGATCACGCGCACTTCCGGCACGTGGCTTTCGATGAATTCCTTGGCGCCCGCCAGATCCTCGATGCGCGGGCAGACGTAGAAGGCTTGTCCCCCGCGGTATTTCTCCCGCAGCAGCGCCTCGCGCACCACCAGGCCGTCGAAGGGCGAGACGAAGGTGCGCACCGCAAGACGGTCGACCGGCGGCGACGCGATGATGGAGAGATCGCGCACGCCCGTGAGCGCCAGCTGCAGCGTGCGCGGAATGGGCGTCGCGGTCAGCGTCAGCACGTGAACTTCCGAGCGCAGCTTCTTCAGCTTCTCCTTGTGAGCGACGCCGAAATGCTGCTCCTCGTCGACCACCAGCAGCCCCAGGTCCTTGAACTTGATGCCGCGGCCGAGCAGCGCGTGCGTCCCGATGACGATATCGACCTGGCCCTCGGCGAGACCCTGCTTGGTGGCGGCAAGCTGCGAGGCGGATACCAGCCGTGACGCTTGCGCCACGTTGACCGGGAAGCCGCGGAAGCGCTCCGTGAAGGTCTTGAAGTGCTGGCGCGCCAACAGTGTGGTCGGCACCACCACCGCCACCTGCTTGCCGCTTAGCGCCGTCACGAACGCCGCGCGCAGCGCCACCTCGGTCTTGCCGAAGCCGACGTCGCCGCAGATCAGCCGGTCCATGGGCCGGCCCTTGCCGAGATCGTCGACGACGCTTTCGATGGCCGCCAACTGGTCGTCGGTTTCCTCATAGGGGAAGCTGGCGCAGAACTCGTCGTAGGCGCCCGTCGGCACGGTCAGCTTGGGCGCTTCGTGCAGCTGCCGCTCGGCGGCGATCTTGATCAGTTCGCCGGCGATCGCCTGGATGCGGCTCTTCATGCGCGCCTTGCGCGCCTGCCAATTGCCACCGCCGAGACGGTCGAGATCGACGTTCGACTCTTCCGCGCCGTAGCGCGACAGCAGCTCGACGTTCTCGACCGGCAGATAAAGCTTGGCTTCGTCGGCGTAATGGATTTCGAGGCAATCGTGCGGCGCGCCGGCAGCTTCGATGGCGCGCAATCCGACGAAGCGGCCAATGCCGTGGTCGACATGCACGACGAGATCGCCGGGCGCGAGGCTGGTCGCCTCGGTGATGAAGTTCTCGGCTTTCTTGGAAGCGCGGCGCGGGCGCACCAGCCGATCGCCGAGAATGTCCTGCTCGCTGACGATCGCCGCGTCCTCGGTCTCGAAGCCCGATTCGATGCCGAGCACGGCGAGCGCGACGCTGTGCTTAGGAAGCGCTTGCGCCTGCGGCCAGGACATTCACCGAGGTGAGGTTATGCAGCTTGTGGTCGGCGAGCACGTGGCTCATGCGCTCGCGCGCGCCCTCGCTCCACAGCGCGATGGCGACGCGCTTGCCGGAAGCCTGCAACGACATGACGTGAGCGGCGACCGCCTCGAACACATTGGCGTTGGGCTCGGCACGCTCGGCGGCGAAATTGCGTCCGGCGCGGGCGCCGATCTCGATGACGTTCTTGGCCTCTGGCACCGTGAACGGATTAAGGCGCGCCATCTTCGACGCCTGCAGCCGTTCCGCCCATTCGTCTGCCGTGACGTAGAGCTTATCCGGCGGCAGCGGCTTGTAGAGCGGCTGCACGCCTTCGCTCAACGCTTCCTTGCGGGCATCGTAGTAATCGTTCGTTTGCTTGATGCGCTCGCCCGCCGCCTCCTCGTCGAGCGGCTCCAGCGCCAGCACCGTGCCGGGCAGATAGTCGAACAGCGTTTCCATGCCGGTATGGAACAGCGGCAGCCAGTGCTCCATGCCCTGATAACGTCGGCCCTGGCTCACGGCCTCGTAGAGCAGGTCGTCCGGGCCGGCGACGCCGAACTCGGACACGTAGCCGGTGCGGAAGCGGCGGATGGTTTCGGTGATGAGCTGGAATTCCGCGACCGGCACCAGGTCGAGACCGCGCAAGTCGCCTTCGCTGCGCTGGGTCTCGGCGTCGAAGGCGCGGATGGTCTCAAGCGCGTCGCCGAAGAAATCGAGTCGCACCGGCATGTCCATGCCGGGCGGAAAGAGATCGAGGATGCCGCCGCGCACGGCGTAGTCGCCCGGCTCGCGCACGGTCGAGGCACGCAGGTAGCCGTTGAGCTCCAGCCACTCGACGATTGATTCCATGCCGGTGACGTTGCCCGGCGCGACCGACAGCGCATGCGTCGCAACGAACTCGCGCGCTGGCACCCGCTGCAGAGCGGCGTTGACGGTGGTCAGCAGCACCGACGGCTTGTCGCGGCCCTTGACGCGCGTCAACCGCGACAGCGCGGTCATGCGCTGCGCCACCACGCCGGAATGGGGCGACACCCGGTCGTAGGGCTGGCAGTCCCACGCCGGGAATTCCATCACCTGGACGTCCGGGCCGAAGAACGTGAGCGCCCGCGAGACCTGCGCCATGCGCTGGCCGTCGCGGCAGACGACGCAGAGCGACACCGCCGGGGCGTCCTTGCCGCCGGCGATGGCGCGGGCGAGATCGGCCAGCACCAGCCCTTCGGCGCCGTCGGCGACCTGGGAGAGGGTCAGCGGCTGGCCGGGTTTGAGCAGGTCGGCGGGAGATTTGGTCATGGCATTCATGAGGCGGGGTCGGCCAGGTGGAAGTCGCGCAAGCGGCGGAACATGGCGGTGTCGAATTCGGGCTCGGGCGGCTCCGCCCCCAGCACGCAAGCCAGCATCTGCTGGTCGGGCACGGTCATCAGCAGTTCGAGCGCTTCCATGTCGGCGTCGGTGAAAGCGGCGATATGGGCGTCGGCGAAGCGCCCCATCACGATGTCCATTTCCTTGATGCCGCGGTGCCAGGCGCGGAACAAAAGCCGCCGCCGCTTCGCGTCCAATCCTTCGCTCGAAAGTTCTGTCGCCAAGGCTTTTCTCCAACGCCAAAAACCCGGACGGGCCGGGTGCGGGTTATATAGAGGCACGCGGCGGGCCTGTCAGCGCCGTTGTGCACAGGGCTGAATTGCGCTCGTCAGACGCCCAAGCCAGCATGCCGGCGATATGCGCCCGCCACTGCTCAACCCGCTGTTCGCGTCCCTCACCAGCCTGCCCGGTATCGGGTCCAAGCTGGAGAAGCTCTATGCGCGCCTTTTCGACCGCGATCAGCCGCGGGTTGCCGACCTCCTGTTTCACCTGCCCTCGGGCGTGATCGACCGCCGGGCGCGGCCGAAGCTCGCCGACGTCCAGCCCGGCCAGGTGGTCACCGTGGCGGTCACTATCGGCCAGCACCGCCCGCCGCCGCCGCGCCGCGGCCGCGCGCCCTATCGCGTCTACTGCAGCGACGACACCGGCACGCTGATCCTCACCTTCTTCAATGCGCGCCAGGACTACCTGGAAAAGACCCTGCCCGAGGGCAGCCTGCGCTACGTCTCCGGCACGGCCGAATTCTACGACGGCATGCTGCAGATGGTGCATCCCGACCGCGTCGTGGATGAAAAGGGGTTTGCCGACCTGCCGCTGGTCGAGCCGGTCTATCCGCTGACCGAAGGGCTCGCGCTCGGCAACGTGCGGCGGGCGATGGACGCCGCGCTTCAGCGTATCCCGGCGCTGCCCGAGTGGCAGGACGAGGCCTGGGTTTCGCGCGAGCGCTTTCCCGCGTTTGCCGATGCCTTGCGTCATCTGCATCGGCCGGCCGCGCCCCATGACGTCGAGCCCGAGAGCGCGGCCTGGACGCGGCTCGCCTACGACGAGCTGCTCGCCGGCCAGCTCGCGCTGGCGCTGGTGCGCGCGCACATGCGCCGCCAGGCCGGCCGCGGCACCACGAGCGAAGGTAAATTGCGCGCGCGCGTGCTCAAGGCATTGCCGTACGCGCTCACCCATTCGCAGCAAAAGGCGGTCGAGGAGATTACCGCCGATCTTGGCAACCCGCAGCGCATGTTGCGGCTGCTGCAGGGCGACGTCGGCTCCGGCAAGACGGTAGTGGCGCTCGCCGCGGCGGCGACCGTGATCGAGGCCGGCCGCCAGGCCGCGCTGATGGCGCCGACCGAGATCCTCGCCCGCCAGCATCTGAAGACGATTGAGCCGCTCGCGGAGGCCGCCGGCATCCGCGTCGCCGTGCTCACCGGCCGCGAGCGCGGCGGCGACCGCAAGAGCGTTCTTGACGGCCTTGCGCTCGGCGAGATCGACATCGTGGTCGGCACCCATGCGCTCTTCCAGGACGACGTCGCCTTCCACGATCTCGCGCTCGCCATCGTCGACGAGCAGCACCGCTTCGGCGTGCACCAGCGCCTCGCCCTGGCGCAGAAGGGCGAGGCGGTCGACATGCTGGTGCTGACCGCGACGCCGATCCCGCGCACCCTGGTGCTGACCTACTTCGGCGACATGGACATTTCAGAGCTGCGCGAGAAGCCGGCCGGCCGCCAGCCCATCGACACCCGCACCATTCCGCTGTCGCGGCTCACGGAAGTGGAAGACGCGGTCGGCCGCGCCATTGCGGAAGGCCACCGCGCCTATTGGGTCTGCCCGCTGGTCGAGGAGTCCGAGAAGATCGATTTGGCCGCGGCTGAAGAGCGTTACGACGAATTGCGCAAGCGCTTCGGCGCCAAGGTCGATCTCGTGCACGGCCGCATGAAGGGCGCGGAGAAGGACGCCGCCATGGCGCGCTTCGCATCTGGCCAGACGCCATTGCTGGTCGCCACCACGGTGATCGAAGTCGGCGTCGACGTGCCGGAAGCGACTGTCATGGTGATCGAGCATGCCGAGCGCTTTGGCCTGGCGCAGATCCACCAGTTGCGTGGCCGCGTCGGACGCGGCACGGGCAAGTCCACCTGCCTGCTGCTCTACAGGCCGCCGCTCGGCGAGACCGCCAAGGCGCGGCTCGAAATCCTGCGCGAGACCGAAGACGGTTTCCGCATCGCCGAGGAAGATTTGCGCCTGCGCGGCGAAGGCGACGTATTGGGAACGAGACAAAGTGGCCTGCCCGGCTTCCGCATCGCGCGCGCGGAAGTGCATGGCAAATATCTCGGCGCCGCGCGCGACGATGCCGCGCTGATCTTGTCGCGCGATCCGTCGTTGCAAGGCGAGCGCGGCGAAGCGCTCCGCCATCTGCTCTATCTGTTCGAAAAGGACGAAGCGATCAGGCTGATACGGGCGGGGTGACGCCGTGTCCCGCGAGCGGGTCCGGGCCGAAACGGTTGGGTCCCTCGGTGCCCTTGAAGCAGAACCAGATCAGCAGGATCAACCCGCCAATACCGGTCAGCACAATCAACAGCCACCAGCCGGTGTGGTCCATGTCGTGCAAGCGGCGCACGCTGACCGCGATACCGGGCAACAGTAGAATAAGGCTGACGATCGTGTTGAGCGGCGATACCTGATGAAAGGGAAATATCGCCACGTCGAGGACGGATGCCACGATGCTCACCAGGATGACGAACAGCGTCCAGTACCAATATTCGGACCGCGGTGCGCGCCCGGAGAAGCCAACGTAGTTCCTGAACCCGGATTGGATTGCCTCGCCGAAACCCATGATTTGCCCCCATGGTTGCAGTCGGAGGACAGCATATTAGCTTTCCCGAGTCGCAAGTAGAGGCCCTACGCTACCGCTTCAAGCGTATTCAAATCGTCCCTGCCAGTCAGCAAGGCCTGCCGTGGCGACGGCGTCTACTCCGCCGCTTCGTCCCTCTTCGCGACCTGTGCGGCTTTGGCCGTCGCCGCCATGGCGGCGAGCTTCTTCTGCGGGTCTTCCGGCTGCACCATGCCGCAAGAGATCAGAAGCGCCATGGCGCTTTCCACCGAGATATCGAGCTCGATGATATCCTTGCGCTCGACGAAAAAGAAAAAGCCGGTGGTCGGGTTGGGCGTGCACGGCAGGAACACGGAAACGAATTCGCGCGTGTCGCGCGGGATCTTGAGCGCCACCTCGCCGGTCGGCGGCTGCGACAGGAACACGATGGAATACATCCCGGGCGCAGGAAACTCCACCAGCGCCGCCTTGCGGAAGCTCGAGCCGCTCTTGGAAAACAGCGCCTCGAAGATCTGCTTCATGGTCTTGTAGAGCGGCCGCACGATCGGCATGCGGCTCAACAGGCCCTCGCCCAGTTCGACCAGCGTGCGGCCGACCAGGTTGGCGGTGAGGAAGCCGAGCAGCGTCAGCGCGACGATGGCGATCACCAGGCCGGTGCCGGGGATCGGCCAAGGCAGATAGGTCTCGGGGCGATAGAGCGGCGGGATCAGCGGGCGCACCGCGCCATCCACCCAGTTGACGAACGACCAGATCAGCCAGGCCGTCACCGCCAGTGGACCGGCCACCACCAGCCCGGTCAGGAACCAGTTGCGCAGGCGGCCCATGAGGCCGGTCTGCGACGGCGCGGTCACGGCCCCGAGGTCCTTGGTCAGTTCGTCGTGGGGCGTTTGATTAGGCTCGCTCATGCGGGCGATCTTATTCCACTGTGACCGATTTCGCGAGATTGCGTGGCTGGTCGACGTCGGTGCCGAGCGCTACCGCCGTGTGATAGGCGATGAGCTGCACTGGAATGGCATAGACCAACGGCGTCACCGTCGCCGCCATCTCCGGCAGCGTCAGCGTGCCCATCAGCTCGGTGCCGGCGTTCTGGGCGCCGGTCGGATCGGTGATGAGGATGATCTTACCGCCGCGGGCGGCCACCTCCTCCATGTTGGAGACCGTCTTCTCGAACACCCGGTCGTGCGGCGCGATCACGATCACCGGCATGGTCTCGTCGATCAGCGCGATCGGCCCGTGCTTGAGCTCGCCGGCGGCATAGCCCTCGGCGTGGATATAGGAGATTTCCTTGAGCTTGAGCGCGCCTTCGAGCGCGATCGGGAAGCTGGTGCCGCGGCCGAGATAGAGCACGTCGCGCACCTTGGTGAGGTCGTGCGCGAGCTTCTCGATCTGCGGCTCGAGCGCCAGCGCATGGGTCATCAGTCGCGGCGTTTCGACCAGCGCATGCACCAGTTTCTGCTCGTCGGTCTCCGACAGCACGCCGCGCGCGCGGCCGGCGGCGATCGCCAGGCACGCCAGCACGCTGAGCTGGCAGGTGAAGGCCTTGGTCGAGGCAACGCCGATCTCGGGGCCGGCCAGCGTCGGCATCACCGCGTCGCTCTCGCGGGCGATGGTCGAGGTCGGCACGTTCACCACCGACAGCGCGAAGAGCTTGTGCTCCTTGGCGTAGCGCAGGCTTGCCAGCGTATCGGCGGTCTCGCCCGACTGCGAAATGAAGATGGCGAGATCGCCCGCCTCAAGCGGCGCTTCCCGGTAGCGAAACTCCGAGGCGATATCGATTTCGACCGGCAGCTTGGCAAAACGCTCGAACCAGTATTTCGCCACCAGCCCGGCATAGAACGCCGTGCCGCAGGCGGAGATCGACAGCCGCTTGAGATCGCTCCATTTGAACGGCAGTTCGCCCGGCAGCGCCACCTCTTCGGTGGTCATGTCGATGTAGTGCGCGAGCGTATGACCGACCACTTCCGGCTGCTCGTGGATTTCTTTCGCCATGAAGTGTTTGAAGTTGCCCTTGTCGACCAGCATGGCCGAGGCGTTCGATTTGATGATCGGGCGCTCGACCACTTCGTCACGTGCATTGCGGATGACCGCGCTCTTGCGGGTGAGCACTGCCCAGTCGCCCTCTTCCAGATAGGCGACGCTGTCGGTGAAGGGCGCCAGCGCGATGGCGTCGGAGCCGAGATACATTTCGCCGTCGCCGTAGCCGACCGCGAGCGGCGAGCCCTTGCGGGCACCGATCATCAGGTCGTTCTCGCCGGCGAACAGAAAGGCGAGCGCGAAGGCGCCGCGCAGCTCCTTCAGCGTGGCCGCCACCGCCTCGACCGGCTTTTGGCCGCTCTTGAGATGCTCGGTCACCAGATGCGCAACGATCTCGGTGTCGGTGTCGCTGTTGAACGTGGTGCCGTTGTTGGCGAGCCGCGCGCGCAGCTCGCGGAAGTTCTCGATGATGCCGTTGTGCACCACCGCCACCCGGTCGGTGAGATGCGGGTGCGCGTTACCCTCGGTCGGCTTGCCGTGGGTGGCCCAGCGGGTGTGGCCGATGCCGCTCGTCCCCTTCAGCGGCTCCTTCTCCAGCTTGGCCTCGAGCGCCCGCAGCTTGCCCTTGGCGCGGCGGCTGACGAGCTTGCCCCCCTCCAGGGTGGCGACCCCGGCAGAGTTGTAACCGCGGTATTCGAGGCGTTTGAGCGCATCCACGAGCTGGCCGGCGACCGGCTCATTCCCAAGAATTCCGACGATTCCGCACATTCCGCTGGCTGCTTCCCGTGATTTGACTCAAGGTTTAATCGCGGCCGGCAAACCCGCGAAATCAAAACGCATTTCGCCTTGTGTCATGGTTAGTGGCGGCTGGCCAGCGCCGCCTAGTCGGGCGATTTTGCTTTCTTTTTCAAAGCTTTCGCCTGCTGCAGGCGTTTCGCCCAGCCTTCCTTGATCGATTGCCGGACACGTCCGACCGCCAGCGCGCCGGCCGGCACATCCTGGGTCACCACCGTGCCGGTGCCGACATAGGCGCCGTCGCCAACCTTGACCGGGGCGACAAGCGACGAATTGGAGCCGATGAAGGCACCCTTGCCGATATCGGTATGGTGCTTGGCAACGCCGTCGTAATTGCAGGTGATGGTGCCGGCGCCGACATTGGCGCCCTCGCCCACGCGTGCGTCACCGATATAGGTGAGATGGTTGGCCTTGGCGCCGGCTTCGATGGTCGCCGCCTTCACCTCGACGAAGTTGCCGATGTGCACGTCCGCGCCGAGATCGGCGCCGGGCCGCAGGCGCGCGAACGGGCCGACACGCGCGCCCTTGCCCACGTGCGCGCCTTCCAGATGCGAGAACGAGCGGATGACCGCGCCGTCCTCCACCGTCACGCCCGGCCCGAACACCACGTTCGGCTCGATGGTGACGTCCTTGCCGAGCTTGGTGTCGGCGGCCAGAAAGACCGTCTCCGGCGCGACCAGCGTCACGCCCGCCTCCATGGCGGCGCCGCGCAGGCGATGTTGCAGTACGGCTTCGGCTTCGGCGAGTTGGGCCTTGGTGTTGATCCCGCGCACGTCGTCCTCCGCGGTTTCGATCGCTTTCGCCTTCAGCCCCATGTCGCGGGCGATGGCTACGGCGTCGGTGAGATAATACTCGGCTTTGGCGTTGGCGTTACCGATCTTGTCCAGGATGCTCAACGCATGTTGACCGGCAAGCGCCATCAGTCCGGCATTGCAGAACGTTATCGCGCGTTCGTCGGCCGATGCATCGCGCTCTTCGCGAATGGCGATGAGTTCGTCGCCCTTGGTGATCAGTCGGCCGTAGCCGGTGGGTTCGGCCGCGTGAAATCCAAGGACCGCCACCGCCGCACCGTCGGCCAACGCGCCACGTAACGCCGCGAGCGTTTCCGGGCGCACCAGCGGCGTATCGGCGAACATCACGACGATCTCTTTAGCGCCGCGTTCGATCGCTTCGCGCGCCATCAACACCGCATGCGCGGTGCCTTGTCGTTCGGTCTGGCGGTAGATCGACGCCGCCGGCGCTTCCTTGCGGATCAACGTTTCGACGGCATCGTGATTGGGTCCGACCACCACGGCGATATCGTCGCAACCCGATGCCTTGGCCGCGCTCAGAACATGCGCGACCAGCGGGCGCGAACCGATCGCGTGCAGCACCTTGGGCAGGCTCGTGCGCATGCGCGTGCCCTCGCCCGCTGCCAGCACGATCGCCAAGCATTTGTCAGCGCCTTTAGCGTTGTTGTTGTTCGCCATCCGGTTCCCGATCCGCAGCCACGAGTGATTCGGCGCGAACCCATAGCCGACACCGGCCCGCGTTGAAAGTCTCTTCAGTTGTTGAGAGCTATTTCCGATGACGCCCGAATCAAGCGGTTTCTGTTAACGTTTTCAACAACGTGATTCGTTGTGTCAGAGGTTTAGTCATGGCGTCCCAAGTGCCGCCGATTAACGCTGAGCAACTGAAAACGTTGCTAGCGCAGTATGAGAAGCGTTTACGGGTGCGCCTCACGATCTGGGGCGCCGCTACTGCCGCGTCTGTCGTGGTGGCTGTCGGCGTCTTTCTGATCGCGCCAGGCGGCCAACGGGCGCAGACCGCTGCGTCCGGCGCCATATCCATGCCCGGAATTCCGGTCGCGACGGCGGTTCCTCTGCCGCCGGCGGAGCTCAGGGCGTTCAAGCAAGCAAGTGAGGCCTTCAAGCAGACCACCGCCAAGCTGGCCAACGTGGAAAACAACACGGCAGCGACCCGCGCCGAGACCAAGCGTCTGGCGGAACAGGTGAACAGGCTGAGCGTCGACAACTCCCGATTCACCGGACGTCTCGCCAATATCGAGCAGCAGATCGACGGCATCACCGGCTCCGTCAGGAAAGAGGCGCAGAAAGTCGCCGCCGAAGCCGTCGCCAAGGCGATACCGACCAAGCCAGCCTACAGCGCCTTCGATTCACCGGCACCGATCATCAGCCCGCCGGCGACTACGCCACCCAAGCTCTCTCTCCTCATGCCGGTCAGGCGTCCGGGAACGCCCGACGCGCTCACCACCTCGGCCATTACGAAGCGAGGCGATGAGGCCAAGCCCGACACCACCAGCGGTTCGGAAGCCATGGCCGACGCGGAATTGAAGACGGCCCACAAGACGCCCGATCACAAGATGAGCGAGCGGGCGTCGCAAACGGGCGAACTGAAGGCTTCGGTCGGCATCCAGCCCAAGATGGGCGCGATCGAAAGGCGGCGGCACCTGGTGCTCCCACCCGCAGCGGAAGCCGAGCGCATCGCGGATAGGGCCATGGCGAACAAGCGCCTGGCTGAAAAGAGCATGGCCAAGGGAGAGGCCGCGGCCAAGACGGCAAAGCCGCTCCGCAAGATCGCGAGCGTTGCGCCATCATCTCGCCACGTCACGTCGCCCGTGCGCACGCGCTACGGCGTGGATCTCGGCGGCGCCAACTCGGTCACCATCGCGAAGGCGCAATGGGCGGCGGTGAAGGCGAACTTCGGCCCTATCCTCGGCCACATGAGCCCCATCGCGGTGCGCAATCACCGCATCCTTGTTACCGGAACCTTCCGGCTTGTCGCGGGGCACCTGCGGAGTTGGGCCGCCGCCAAACGCGTGTGCGAGCTGCTGGCGCGCCAGCATTTCGCTTGCGAGCCGGTCAAGTTCGTGGGTCAGAAGGTTATCTGGGAGTAGGGGGGGGGGGGGGGGGGGGGGGGGGGGGGGGGTTGGGGGGGGGGGGGGGCGGGAAAAGGGGGGGCCGTATTCACCCGGCCCGTGGGGAGCCGCTTTGTTGAGGGGGTCGCGGGAGCGCCCCTACCCCGCCAGGGCGGTCTCCGCGAGCTTCACCCAATACGAGGTGCCGAACGGGATGGCGTCGTCGTTGAAGTTGTACGACGGGTGATGCAGGCCGGCGCTGTCGCCGTTGCCGATCCAGATGAAGGCGCCGGGCCGCGCATTCAGCATGAAGGAGAAATCCTCCGCGCCCATCATCGCCGGCAGGCTGGTGTCGACATTCGTTTCGCCCGCGACCTGCTGTGCCACCGAGGCGGCGAAGTCGGTCTGCTTGTCGTGGTTGACCAGCACCGGATAGTTGCGCCGGTAGGTGAGCTTGGCCTTGGCGCCGTAGGCGGCCGCCGTGCTCTCGACGATTTTGTGCAGGCGCTCCTCCACCATCACCCGCACCCCTTCATCCAAAGTGCGCACGGTGCCGCGCAGGCGCACGGTCTGCGGAATGACGTTGTCGGCGGTGCCGGTCAGGAACACGGGGATCGACACCACCGCCGACATCAGCGGATCGACGTTGCGCGACACGATCGATTGGACGCTGTTGATGATCTGCGCGCCCACCACTACGGGATCGATGCCGAGATGCGGCCGCGCCGCGTGGGCGCCGTGTCCTTCGATGTCGATGGTGATGTAATCCGCCGCCGCCATGATCGGCCCAGCCTTGATCCCGAAGGCGCCGAGCGGCATGCCCGGCGCGTTGTGCATGCCGTAGACCTCCTCGATGGCGAAGCGCTCCATCATGCCGTCGTCGACCATGGCCTTGCCGCCGGCGCCGCCCTCCTCCGCCGGCTGGAAGATCACCGCCACGGAGCCCGCGAAGTTGCGGGTCTCGGCCAGGTAGCGCGCGGCGCCGAGCAGCATGGCGGTGTGGCCGTCGTGGCCGCAGGCATGCATCTTGCCGGGCACCGTCGATTTGTACGGCAGGTCGTTGGCCTCCTCGATCGGCAGCGCGTCCATGTCGGCGCGCAGGCCCACCGTCCGGCCCGGCCCCTTGCGGCCGCGGATGACGCCCACCACCCCGGTGCGGCCGATGCCGGGCACCACCTCGTCGCAGCCGAATTCGCGCAGCTTTTCGGCCACCAGACCGGCGGTGCGGTTGACGTCGTAAAGCAGTTCCGGGTGCGCATGCAGGTCGCGCCGCCATTCGGTGATGTCGGCGGCGAGATCGGCGATGCGGTTGACGATTGGCATTGCGGGTAAGCTCCTGGTGGGGCGTAAACGGGTGGCCCGGCGGGCCCGGAGGGTCATTGTAGCAACACACCGGCCCGCCGCGCGAGTTCAAGGATGAGGCGCGGTTTGCCCAGCCGGCGGGCAGCCCAAAGAGCGGCCGGCGGCGTGGCGGGCGGCCCCGGGGACGGCCGCCGGGCGGCTATTGACCGGGCCTGCCCGCCCCCCTAGACACGTGGCGCAATCGGCGCCGCGGGCCGCCGGAAACGGGCCCTGGAGGCGGATTTCGGGGGCCGTGAATTTTCCGGATTGGCGACTTAAATAGCGCCCGGTGAGAGCGCGTAGCTCAGTTGGTAGAGCAACTGACTTTTAATCAGTAGGTCCAGGGTTCGAGCCCCTGCGCGCTCACCATTAAGATATTTCTGTCAATCTTTCAGATGGTTAGGAAAACCGTTTTGTCAAACCTGCTCGGGTTTGACAATTTAGGTTCACGATTTGGACGCGGGCCAACGTAGAAGACTTCATTGACGCTTACGTTCACGGCTGAAGAAACACAGACCGCTATCGATGAGGTGAATTCGCAGGCACCCGAGCTGTGAGGTGCACTCTTAGAGCCGATCCGGGAAGTTCTTGAGTCGGATGAATCGGATGTGATTCATTGTTGGGTGCCTGATTCGCGAAGGAGCGCCCCATGTGGACCCCAGAACATCGACGTGCAGCAAACCGCTCCGGCCTTCGTTATCCGAGTGATTTGACCGATGCCGAATGGGTGATCGTCGAGCCGATGATCCCACCAGCGCGGCACGGAGGCCGCAAGCGTTCGGTTAATGTACGCGAGGTGTTGAACGCTATTTTCTATGTTCTTTGGACCGGCTGCCAATGGAAGGCGCTGCCCAAGGACCTCCCGCCAAAAAGCACGGTGCATGACTATCTTGAGCTTTGGAACTGGGATGGCACGCTCGAACGCATCCATCATGCCCTTTACGTGTCCGTGCGGGAACTGGAGGGACGCGAAGCAAGTCCGACGGCAGCGATCATCGATTCCCAGACAGCAAAAGGCGCTCAAAAAGGGGGCCTTCTCTCGACCCTTCAGGCTACGACGCGGGCAAGAAGGTCAAGGGTCGTAAACGGCACATCCTGGTCGACACGCTGGGCCTCTTGCTGAATGTCGACGTTCATCCCACCAATGTTCAGGACCGCGACGGCGCCTTCACACTGTTGCGTCAAGCCAGGCGGTTGTTTCCGTTCATCGAACGCATCTTCGCTGATGGCGGATACGCCGGCAAGAAGATGGCGCGAGTGGTCTGGCGCACAGGGGCCTGGAAGCTGGAAATCGTGAAACGATCCGATGCCGTTGGTTTTGAGGTCTTACCAAAACGATGGATCGTAGAAAGAACCTTCGCCTGGATCAGTCGCAATCGCCGGCTGGCGCGCGACTTCGAACGTTACGCCGCGACGGCTGCGGCATTCGTTCGTCTCGCCATGATCCGTCATCATGCTCAGGCGCCTTGCCGCTGCAAATGCCTCGTCATGAATCGAAACTTCCCGGATGGGCTCTAAAACAGAATTGCCGCACTTCAGCGTTCGTCTGCTTTCGTGCGCCTATCAGACGCCCGATGCTGTGAGCCGGATGTCGTAGACGGGCCACCAACGGACACTCTTCGATTTCCGCTTTTCGGTCGAAGCCGACAGTCGATGTCGAACCGCCGTGCCTGTCCCCATCATCGATTCACGGCCAGTCCGCCTCGCACGAACGCTATCGCCGTTTCTCGCGGGCATTGCCCTGCCTCCTTTATTATACGATCCTGACCTGGGATCTGAATCACGAACGAGGGCCAAATGTCCTGGGTAGAGCTTTTGGGATACGCGGCGTCCGCCGCCGTGCTTACAACCTTCTGCATGAGCACCATGATCCCTCTCCGCGTCGTTGCCCTGGGCAGCAACGTTCTATTCTGCGCCTACGGGTATTTCGATCACCTGTATCCCGTCCTTATCCTCCACGCCGTCTTGTTCCCGGTTAACCTGCTGCGGCTCATTCAGTTTTATCGCTTGGTCCAGGACGTGCGGGATGCCCATCGGGAAGATTTGCCGATTCAAAGCCTGCTACCCTATATGGACGAGCGAAGTCTCGCCTCAGGAGACACGCTCATCCGCAAGGGTGAACGAGCTGACCAACTCTATTTTCTCGTAGACGGGACACTTGAAATCCCTGAACTCGGCAAGACACTTGAGAGTGGCGCGGTGCTCGGAGAAATCGGCGTTTTCGCCCGCAACCAAGAACGTACGGCGACAGTGGTGTGTCGCACCAATTGCCGCTTGTACGCTTTGAGTGAAAGCAAGGCCAAGCAGCTCTTCTTTCAAGATAAGTCTTTCGGTTACGCCATCATGCAGATGATCATCAACCGGCTATTGGAGAACAACAGGCAACTGCAGGAAGCGCACGCCAACTGACGATGCCTCACGGTTTTTGACCGAATGCCTCTGAGAAGCGCTTGAGCACCTACCTCATTCTGCCGGCAGTGAACCGCGCTGCGCAATCGTTTGAAGGGCCCCCAGATTCGCAGACGCCTTCTTCGTCGGGGCCGTATTGCGCGATCAGGTTATCCGTCCGGTACTCCCGTCACGAAAGCACCGCTCGCACGCCCGCCGAACGGAGGTGGCCGGGTAGTCGCGAAGCTTGAGCGAGCCGGTCATGGTGGTGATCCTATTGTCCGCCCTTCATATGGCGGCGCGGGGGAAGGACCTGACGCGCCCGCTCGTTACATCAATCTTTTCAAGACGTTACGAGGTCTTCAATCTTAAACGAGCAATACGAAAAAATAGATCACGCAGGTTGCGCGTGTGAAATTACCACCATACGATACAATCGTGGGGCGGAAACACTGTTGGTGGTGCCATGTCTACCCATCGTGATGATGACAATCCGCTCAAAATGACCGACGACAATCTCGACGACGCTCGCGGCAAATCCCGGGTCATAAAACGCTCGATTGTGGTCGGCCATCACAAGACCAGCATCAGCCTCGAAGATGTCTTCTGGAACGAATTTCGAGCGATTGCGCGCGAACGCAATGTCCATTTGTCAGAGTTGGTTGACGAAATCGATTCTGAGCGCACGCACTCCAACTTGTCTTCGGCGATCAGGTTGTTCGTGTTCGATAAGCGCCGCCGCAGCAATTAGTCAGCTGGAACGAAATTCACTCAGAGTACGTTTGTAAAGTTCGTCTGGATCGCTTTCGCCTTCGGCGGCAAGTGAAATTATCGTGCGAGTTATAATGGGGGCCAAAGGATCAGCCGGATCAGACACCTGCAACGCGTGACAGACTCTCAAAAATACATCTCGCATCATTTCCGCAAACTCGGACGAAGACTCACCGTCCGCCGAGAGCTTCGCAAAAAGCTCCGCAAATCCCCCCGTTCCCGTGTCTCGATCCTGCGGCAAAAAAATTTCCTTCAAATCATCCAAATTGCAGTATTATTATACAGCATACGGGCTTTGTGCGGAAGGCTAGCAACGCATGTCTGACGTAACAGCCACGTATATTTTTCATTAGAAGCGGCGACATGTGGGCCCATGCCCATTCAAGCACACTCCTGCTCGCGTACACCTCTAGCGTGAGAGCAAAACACGGACTCGGCGCGTATTTTCCAGACCGCTATTGCGAGCGCTCGTATCGTGAGCCACACGCCCCACCGACCTGACCATGCCGGGCTAGCTAAGTGGTTTCGTTTAACCTCGTATGCCGCTCGCCTAGTGTGATCGGGCGAGAGCGGTCGGGACCGCACGCATGGCGCTTCGTCGTCACTTCCGCCCGTGGTGGTCCAGACGCCGTCGCCGCGTCCGCGCCCACCCTTGCAACCCGAACCTTCGATGCCGCTGCTGAAACGCGCGCACCGCGCGCAGGAAGTCGATCTTGCGGAACGCCGACCAGAACACGTTTGAGAAATAGAACTCGCTGTTGGCGCTTTGCCAGAGCAGGAAGCCCGACATGCGGATCTCGCCGCTGGTGCGGATGATGAGGTCGGAGTCGGACACGCCGGTGAGATACATGTGCGCGCCGAATTTCATCCAGGCCTTCGTCTCCTATCTCGATAAAGGCGCGGGTCCCAACGTTGGCGCGGAAAGCTCAGTTTCCCTGCCATGGCTTCTGAGCCGGACGCGCAGGCTCCGACCGGGCGATCTGTTCGCAAACCCTGGCACGGCGTCCGCAGCACTTGCCCGCCTCGCCATTCCCCGCCTGAACGCCCGCTCTGAAAATTCTGGCGACAGCTACGACCTGCGCCAGAGCCAGGTTGAAAACGTCGTGCAGCCGGTGAAATATTGGAGCCTCAAAAAGTCCGGCCTCGCCATCGTGCCGGATACCAATAACGGCATCGGCCCAGCGATGTTAACGGCAGTCGAGCTCAGTATCGTAATTCCGTGGGGCGAACTGCGCCCTTACCTGCGAAGCGACATGGCCGTCGACGTGGGGACATTGCTGGACACACCCTGAGAGCCTGCCTGCAGCCAACCGGAGAGAGACGACGATGAAACGTCGGCCAAATTCCGCCACCGGCCTTGCCCTTGCCTTGGCCATGGCCCCTGCCCTTGTCACCGCTTGGGCTGGCACTGCCCGGGCAAATGGAGCGACCGCTTCGTTTCCTGCGGGTGGGGTTGTTTTCAAGCCCGAGAAACATGTTTCAATCGAGCATGAGGACCTCGATATCGCGATGGACCGAATACATGTCCACTATGTTTTCAAATCCACGGCCGCCGAACCGCTGGATCTGACGATCGGCTTTCCCTTGCCGAAATATCCGGTCGGTGACGACGGCCCGGATTATCTGGGCAACAGAAGCGCATCGGAAAACGATCTCAAAAATTACCTGGCATTCAAGGTAAAGGTCGATGGCCGGCCGCTAAAGCCAAAGCTTCATCAGTTTGCCTGGCTCGGCGATCGGAACATCACCCTCGAGTTGCAGAAGATGCACATCCCGCCGTTCACATTTCCAGACAGTGTCGGTGACAAGACGCTCAAGAAACTGCCGAAAAGCGCGCTCAACAAGCTCATGAAGATGAAATTTGTCGAGCAGGACGGAAACGATCCCACCCTTTATCCGCGCTGGGACTATCAGAGCGTCTATGAATGGCAGCAAAGTTTCAATCCGGGCAGGACGGATGTCGACGTCACCTATGTGCCTCTCGCCGGCGACGATTTGTTTGCAAACATATTGAGTTTTGACGACATGGTGGCCTGGGGTGGCAAGAAATATTGCTTTGACGATGCGTTCAGGAAGCGCGTGCAGTCAATAAGCGGAAAGAACGCCTCCTTCGAGCCCTCTCCGCTTGGCTACATACTGACAACCGCGAAAAACTGGAACGGCCCGATCGGCGAATTCGACTTGAAGGTCACCGCATCGGACCACGAGATTTTTAGCTTCTGCCCTCCCGCCGGTCTAAAGCCGAAAGGCGACGGCACGCACTGGGTCGCTCGCAACTTCGTGCCCGACAAGGACTTGAAATTTGCGTTTTTCTATTACGAAATCCACAAATGAGTATAATTATTCGGCGGCGCTTGCCGTAAAGGTCTTCGGCACTGAGACGATCTTGGCTTCTCGTAGCGTGTAGAAGATCTCACCGTTGAGCAGTTCGTCCCACAGGCCACCTCGCTGACGCCGAACTGGCGGATAGCCTCGGCCATGCTGCCTCCTTGCGAAACCGGGACATTGACCTCAAAGCCACCCAAGACCGCACCGTCGTCGATACGCCTACAACCCAAACCTTCTGTGCCGCTGCTGAAAAGCGCGCACCGCGCGCAGGAAGTCGATCTTGCGGAATGCCGGCCAGAACACGTCGGAGAAATAGTATTCGCTGTTGGCGCTTTGCCAGAGCAGGAAGCCAGACATGCGGATCTCGCCGCTGGTGCGGATGATGAGGTCGGGGTCCGAGACGCCGGCGAGATACATGTGCGCGCCGATCGACTCCGGCGTGATGCGCGCGATTGTCTCGCGCAGCGAAAGGCCGGCCGCCGCTTCCTCTGTGAGCAGCGTGCGTACGGAATCGACGATCTCCTCCCGGCCGCCATAGGCAATGGCGATCGTCAGCACCATGCCGTCGTAGCCGGCGGTCGCTTCGCGCGCGGCGCGGATCGCGGCCACCGTGCGCTCGGGCAACAGCTCCAGCCGCCCGATGGTCTGCACGCGCACACGCTGGCTGTGAATGCGCGGGTTGTCGACAAGCGAAAGGAGCTTTGCTTCCACCGCGGCCAGGATGCCGGACACCTGGTCTTCCGGGCGGCTGAGATTGTCCGTGGAACACACCCACAGCGTGACCGCCGGTATGGCGAGTTCGCCGCACCAATCGAGCACGTCATCCAGCTTGCGAGCGCCGAGCGCATAGACCTGCGCCGGATCGGTGAAGCCCCACTGCTGTCCGTAACGGCGGTTGCCGTCGAGAATAATGCCGACGTGCCGGGGCGCGGAGCCCAGAACGACATCGGACATGAGCTTGCGTTCATAAGCTCGGTAAAGCGGCTTGGTCGCGAACCGGAAGACGGTCGCGACGAATTGCCGGATCGCCCGCCACCCGGAGATGGTTGGCCTGCCGGCAATGTCTACGTTCAAAGGCGAAGGCGATTGTTGCGGCAGCATTAGCGTGGTTTCGCGTTGAGCCCCCGCCGTCGGCAGATCTTCATATGCTCATACATCTTAAAGACTTTACGTCCACGACTCGCCATCCGGCAATCAGCAGTTCGATGCTTTGCCCGGAAAACACACGCCGGCGCATCCACGTTGCTGTCCATGGTCTTTGCCTTCTTTTGAGGCATCTCTTTGGCGGCATATAGCCCAGCCTCGGCGCATCCGTTACGAGGTTGTGCAACGCAAAAGCAAAGACGCAACGCAAAGGCCGCATTGCCGGATGGATGCCCGTACAGCGTCGCGCGCAACCGTCAAACCGGGCGGCAAATCCCTTACAAATTTATAGTGCCCGGTAGCCAGGGTCGTAGAACCATGGTATCGGACGGCCGTGGGCCCAACCGAGCTGACCCAAAGAAATCGACCGGTTGGCGAGTTTGGACCGTGCTGTGTGACGACCAGGGGGCGACCTGGGAGGAACTACAATGAGACCGCTTGCTTTGCTCGCGGGGGCTGCAGCTATTGCCATCGCTGCACCCGCTTTCGCCGCCAACACCATCACCATCGGATTTACGAACTCGCAGACCGGAAAGCTGCAAGTCGATTCGAAGGGACAGACACGCGGCTACGACTTCTGGCGCGACCAGGTGAACGCCAAAGGCGGCATCAAGGTCGGAAACAAGCACTACAAGGTGAAGTTCATCAGCTACGACGACCAGTCCGTGGGCGGTCGCGTGCAACAGCTTTACACGCGCCTCGTCAATCACGACAAGGCGCAGTTCCTGTTCGGGCCCTATTCGTCGGGCATGACCGCGCCGGCGACCGTCATCAGCGAAGAATACAGCAAGATCATGCTCGACTTCGGCGGTGCCGAAGAAAAGCCGTTCGAACAGGGCAACAAGCACCTGTTCATGATCATCACCTCGGCCGGCCATTATCTCTCGGGCGCGATCGCGGCGCTGAAGGAGAAGGACCCGCACGCTAAGGTCGCGATCGTCTACTCCGACGATCCCTTCTCCAAGGCTGTGACCACGGCGGCGATTACCCAGGCTAAGGCGGCCGGGCTGAACGTGGTGATGAACGCGTCGTACGATCCGTCCACCACGGATTTCGGGCCGATCGTCAACAAGATGATCTCGGCGGGCGCTGAAGCCTTCCTTGGCGGCGGCCACTATGCGGACGGCGCCACGCTGGCGCGCCAGATGCACGAGCAGAAGGCGAACATGAAGTTCATGGCCATCCTGGTGGCGCCTTCCGACAACAAGTTCGCCGATCTGGGCGCGGCCGCGCTCGGCGTGAACTTCCCCTCGCAGTGGGAACCGCAGGTCAGCTACAAGCCGCAGTTCGGTCCGACCGGCGCGCAATTCGTCAAAGAGTTCAAGGCGAAATACCACATGGTACCCGATTATCATGCGGCCTCGGGCTACACGGCCGGGTTGATCCTGCAGCACGCCATCGAGAAGGCGGGTTCGCTCGATACGAAGAAAGTAACGGCGGCGCTCAACGCCATGGACGTCACCACCTTCTTCGGTCAGACCAAGTTTGCCACCGATGCGAAGCATCATGGCCTGCAAGTCGGCCATTCGATGGTGCTGGGTCAGTGGCAGAAGGAGAAGGACGGCAAGCTCGCCAAGCAGATCGTCTGGCCGACCAATGCCGCATCGGCCAAGATGCTCTACCCCATCAATGCGACGCACTGAGACGGACAAGGACCGGCGGATATTATCCGCCGGTCCTGACTGCTTGTAGCCATTCAAACCATCTTGAAAAAATATGCTCGGTGTCCTCGCATCCATCATTGACGGGGTCCTCGTGGGCTTTGTCTACGGACTAGCCGCCATGGGCCTGACGCTCATCTGGGGCGTCATGGACGTCATCAACCTCACCCACGGCGCCATGATCGTCGCCGGCATGTTCGCCCTGCTGCTGATCGTGCATGCGTTCGGCGTCTCGGCCTACGTGGCCCTGGTGCCGGTCATGATCGCCGGTTTCGGCGTCGGCATTGCGCTCTACTGGATCGCCATCCACCGCATGGTCGGCCAGGCGCCGCTGATGAGCCTGTTGTCGACCTTCGCGGTCAACCTCGTGCTGGTTGGCCTCGGCACGGCGGCGCTCGGCACCGGGCTGTTCAATGTTGAGGTCCACGTGCCCGGCATCAGCATGGGCCGTTACACATTCCCTGGCGCCCATATCGTCGCCGCCATCATGGCCGCGGTTATCGCCTACGGTCTTTATCTCTTTCTGGGCCATACCCGGATCGGCAAGGCCGTGCGCGCGGTCGCCAACAACCGCGAGGCGGCGGAGCTAGTCGGTATCCCGACGACGCGCGTGCTCGCCATCTCGGTCGGCCTCGGCGTCGCGCTTGCTGGCGTGTCCGGCATGCTGATCGGCACCCTGTTCCCCTTCACTGTGCTGTCCGGCGACGCCTACACCCTCAAGAGCTTCGTGGTGACCGTCCTCGGCGGCTTCGGCAATCCGCTCGGCGCCCTGTTCGCGGGCGTCGCGCTCGGCTTGCTGGAAGGTTCCGTCACGCCCTTCGTGCCGGTCAGTTGGACGCTGGTGATCGAGTTCGCGCTGTTCGTGGTGGTGCTGATCGTCTTTCCCGGCGGGCTGTTCGCGCCGCGACGCGGAGCCTTATGATGCTGCTCCTGCGTTTGGCGCGCCGGCCGTTCTTCTGGGTCATCGCCCTCATCGTCGCGGTCTTCGCCATCGCGCCGCTGATCGGAGACAACGTCGATTTGCGCGAAAGCTTGGTCCTGGATGCGCTCTACATCATCCTCGCCAGCAATCTCAACATCATGCTGGGCTACACCGGCTACATCAACTTCGGGAGCATCGTCTTCTTCGGCCTTGGCGGGTATATCTGCCTGTGGCTAGTGGGTGGGCTCGGCTTGCCGCTCGCGGTGAGCCTGCCCATCGCCGGCATCTGCGTGAGCGGGCTGGCGCTGGTGTTCGGGCTCGGCATCCTCAGGCTGCGCGGCCACTTCTTCGCGCTGGCCACCATCGGCATCATCGAGGGCGTCCAGGCCTTCGTCCAAAACTTCAAGCCCTGGGGTGGTTCGGCGGGCCTTTATCTGTCGGGTGGCGTCCTCAAACAGATCGGCGGCGCGGCCAACGCCTTGTGGGTTATCTACTTCCTGATGATCGCGGTGATGGGCCTGTCGCTCTACCTCAGCTATGCGGTCAAGAGTTCCAAATTCGGCCTCGGCCTGCTCGCCATCGGGCAGAACGAGGACGCCGCCGCGGTTCTCGGCGTGCCGACGCCGCACTACAAAGCGTTCGCGTATTGCACCTCGGCCTTTTTGCCGGCAATCGCGGGCGGCCTGTTCTTCTTCAAGAGCGCGTTCGTGGAACCTGCCTCCGCGTTCGACCTGACGCTGTCGACGGAAGTGATCGTCGTTGTCATGCTCGGCGGCCAGGGCACGGTGTTCGGCGTCGCGCTCGGGGCGCTTCTGTATTCCGAGCTGCGCGGCTATCTGCTCACCACCGCGACCTTCTCGAACTTCCAACTGGTGATTTCCGGCGCCCTGCTGCTGCTCATCGTGCTGTTCTTCCCGGGCGGGCTCATGGGCTGGATCTATAGCCGCTTTCCACGCATCCAGAAGGTGCTGGAATGACGAACCTGCTCGAGCTCAAGGACGTCAGCAAGCGTTTCGGCGGCGTGCAGGCGGTGCGCGACCTGAGCTTCGAAGTGCGCGAAGGCGAAATCCTCGGACTGATCGGCCCGAACGGCGCCGGCAAGTCGACGCTGTTCAACCTGATCAACGGCGTGTTCAAACCGGATACCGGCAGCGTCGTGTTCCAGGGCGCCGACATCACCGGGCTGAAGCCCTACAAGATCGCCCGCCGCGGCATCGCGCGCGCGCATCAGATCGTGCAGCCACTCGGGGCCTTGAGCGTGCTCGACAACTGCACGGTAGGCGCCTGCTTCGGCCGCGAGGACCTGCCGCTCGAGCGGGCGCGCGAGACCGCCTTCGAGGTCGCACAGACGGTCGGGCTCGGCGACCGCCTGCAGATGCGCGCGAGCGCGCTGACCACCGCAGGCAAGAAGCGTCTGGAGATGGCGCGGGCGCTATCGGCGCGGCCCAAGCTGCTTCTGCTCGACGAGGTGCTGGCCGGCCTCAACCCGGCCGAGAGCGAAGAGATGATCGACACCGTACACGCGATCCGCGACGGCGGCGTCTCGATCCTGATGATCGAGCACATCATGCGCGCGATCATGAGCCTGTCCGACCGCATCGTCGTGCTCAATCTCGGCAGCAAACTGGCCGAGGGCACGCCGCAGCAGGTGGCGGAAAATCCGGACGTCATCACCGCCTATCTCGGCGACGCCAGCGTAACGCACGCTGGGGAGGTGTCGTCGTGAGCGATTTCCTGCTGCAGGTCGAGGGCCTGGAGGCCGGTTACGACGACGTGCAGGTGCTGTGGGGCATCTCCCTCAACGTCAAGCGCGGCACCATGACCACCTTGCTCGGCGCCAACGGCGCCGGCAAGACCACCAGCTTGCGCGCCATTACCGGCAGCCTGCGCCCGCGCCAGGGCCGCGTCGTGTTCGAAGGCGAGGACGTCACCCGGCTTTCCGCCCACGCCAAGGTCGCGCGCGGGCTGGTGCTGGTGCCCGAGGGCCGCCAGCTCTTCAGCGCGATGAGCGTGGAGGAAAATCTGGAAATGGGCGCCTTCTCGCAGCGCGCTCGGGCGCACTACAACGCCCAGCTCGACAAGGTCTACACGTTGTTCCCCCGGCTGAAGGAACGCCGCAACCAGAAGGCCGGCACGTTCTCGGGCGGCGAGCAGCAGATGCTGGCGATCGCGCGCGGGCTGATGTCGATGCCGGAAATCCTCATCATCGACGAATTGTCGCTCGGGCTTGCGCCGGTGATCGTGCAGCAGCTCGTCGGCACGCTCAAGGCGCTGAAGGAAGCTGGCGTCACGGTGATGCTGGTCGAGCAGAACGTGCACCTGGCGCTGGCGATCTGCGATTACGCCTATGTCATCGCCGAAGGCCGCCCATTCCTCGAAGGGCCTTGCAAGGAACTCGCCAGCAAGCCGGAAATCCGCCAGGCCTATCTCGGGCTCTGATCCGGAGAGCGGAAGCGCGCGCAGTCGGCGCGCTCGCCGGCCAACCCGCCGCTCAGGCCCCGACCGCCAGTTTGAGCGCGGGCGCCTCGCCCGACCCGAAGCGCAGGCCCGGCTGCCCCACAAAATCGTGCGAGCCGGTGGTGACCATGCCGCCAAAGCAGGGCGTCGCGACGAAGAGAAATTTCGGGGACTGATGTGCGGTCATTTTTCCTGTCGCTTTGTCGTGACATATCGAGCGCCCCCTCAGGTTTCAGGTCGGCGGAGACTACGCAAAGCGAACAAATGACCTCCATGTCGCCCCTCGAAAACAGCTCCCATTTCGTTAACGCGGCGTAAACATCGCGCGTATCCGACAACGTCCCGTTGGGCCACTTGCTCGATCTTGCGCCGGCGCGACGCAGGTGTTCCTGCCGTCTCGGTTCCTTGCCGTCTTGGAATGACTCCCAATCCGTCATGAAGCTTTCATCTGTCGGTCCAACGCGCGCCACGATCCGCCTCTAAACGGAACGGCATGACGTCCGGCGAACGGAAATCGGGGGACAGGAAAAGGAGACCGGCACCATGCTGCTCTGCGATACACCCAAGCTCGATGCATTGCGTGCGTTTGCCAGCCTGACTCGCTGCCCCCACTGCGGCGACCTCCTGATAGCACCCGTGGCGTCAGAGTTCGTGGCCGAGGGCGAGATACGCCACCACTGGGATTGCGACGCCTGCGGCCGTCCCTCCTCCAGTACCATTCCGCTCGACTGCGACGACGTATGAGGGTTGCCGCTTTCCCCGCCTGTGCGGCCATGCGCTACAACGCCGCTATATCGCCCTGCTCCCAGCCGGCGATCGTCGCGGCGCGGAAGGTATCGAACGTGCCGCCAGTAATGGCCTCGCGGATGCCGGCCATCAACGTCTGGTAATAGGCGATGTTGATGGTGGAGAGCAGCACCGCGCCGAGGATTTCCTTGGCCTTGACCAAATGATGCAGGTAAGCGCGCGAATAGGTGCGCGCGACCGGGTGCGGGCTCCCTTCGTCGAGCGGACGCGGGTCGGCGGCGTGGCGGGCATTCGCCAGATTGAGCGGCCCTAGCCTCGTGAAGGCCATGCCGTGGCGGCCGTTGCGGGTCGGCATCACGCAGTCGAACATGTCGATGCCGCGCCCGACCGCTTCCAGCATGTCGTGCGGGGTGCCGACGCCCATGAGATAGCGCGGCCGCTCGGCCGGCAGCGCCGGGGTGGTTTCCTCGACGACCTTCAGCATGACATCCTGCGGCTCGCCCACCGCCAGCCCGCCGATGGCGTAGCCCTGGAAGTCCATGGCGGTGAGTTCGCGCGCACTCTCCAGACGCAGCGGGATATCGTCGCCGCCCTGCACGATGCCGAACAGGGCATAGCCCTCGCGCGCCCGCGCCTCGAACGCCTTCTTGGAGCGCTCGGCCCAGCGCAGCGACAGCTGCATGGCGCGGTCCATCTCCTCGCGGGTCGCCGGCAGCCGCAGGCATTCGTCGAGCTGCATGGAGATGTCGGCGCCGAGCAGCGCCTGGATCTCGACCGAACGCTCCGGCGTGAGCTCATGCATGGCGCCGTCGAGATGGGAGCGGAAGGTGACGCCCTTCTCCGTCAGCTTGCGCAAGGATGACAGTGACATCACCTGGAAGCCGCCGGAATCGGTCAGGATCGGCAGCGGCCACTGCATGAAGGTGTGCAGGCCGCCGAGCTCGGCCACGCGCTCGGCGCCGGGCCTGAGCATCAGGTGATAGGTGTTGCCGAGCACGATCTCGGCGCCGGTGCCGCGCACCACCTCCGGCGTCAGGCCCTTTACCGTGCCTTGGGTGCCGACCGGCATGAACGCCGGTGTCTGCACGCGCCCGTGCGGCGTGACGACTTCGCCGCGGCGCGCCATGCCGTCGGTTTTCAGGAGGGTGAAGGAGAAGGGGTTGGGCATCTGTGACTCTTGTCCCGGGCGCAGTGCGGTACGCAGTGCCGCACTGCAGACCCGGGACCCCGGTTAAAGAAAGCTGGGTCCCGGATCAGCGGCGCACCGTTTCACGCTGCGCCGCATCCGGGACACGAGGCTGCGGAAATAGCAAACACGCATCGCCATAGGAATAGAAGCGATAGCCGCTCTCAATGGCGTGGGCATAGGCGCGCTGCATGGTGTCCAGCCCCGAAAACGCCGACACCAGCATGAACAGGGTCGAGCGCGGCAGGTGGAAATTGGTCAGCATCAGGTCGGTGGCGCGGAATCTGTAGCCCGGCGTGATGAAGATGTCGGTCTCGCCGGCGAAGGCCTTGAGTTGCCCGTTCTCGTCGGCGGCGCTTTCCAGCGTCCGCAGCGCGGTCGAGCCGACCGCCACGATGCGCCCGCCCTTCGGCCGCACGCCATTGAGTGCATCCGCCACCTCCTCGCTCAGGATGGCGAACTCGCTGTGCATCTTGTGGCCGCTGGTGTCGTCGGCCTTCACCGGCAGGAAGGTGCCGGGGCCGACATGCAGGGTCACCTTCCGAATGCTGATGCCCCGGCGCATGAGCTGCTGGGTCAATTCCGGCGGTAAAATGCAGGCCCGCCGTGGGCGCGGCCACCGAACCCTCGTCATGGGCGAACAGGGTCTGATAATCGGCCTTGTCCTGCTCGTCGGGGGCTCTCTTGGAGGCGATATAAGGCGGCAGCGGCATCTCGCCCCGCTCGGCGATGGCTTGGTCCAGCACCGGGCCATGGAAGGAAAATGAAAGGGTTACCTCGCCACCTTCATCCTTATGTGAAACTTGAGCATCGAGCTGACCGAGGAAGCAGACCTTGCCCTCGTCCCGAACCGCAGCATGTCGCCCACCTGCACCTTCTTGGCGCCCAGGATGAAGGCCTGCCAGCGCGAGCCGTCGAGCCGCTTGGTGAGCGTCGCCTCGATCCCTGGCTCGCT
>CAWGGL010000041.1:0-18294 GCA_963822085.1 uncultured Pseudomonadota bacterium | reverse complement strand
ATACCAGCCTCAACGTCACCACCGGCGCCAACCGGCTGATCCGGCTGACGCCGACCGAGCCGGCGATCCTGGAGCGCGTGCGCCAGGCGGTCGGCCAATCGATCCAGATCATCGAGCGCCGCATCAACGCGCTCGGCACCGTCGAGCCGCTGATCGCGCGCGAGGGCACCGACCGCATCCTGGTGCAGGTGCCGGGCCTGCAGGACCCGACCCGCCTCAAAAAATTGCTCGGCGAGACCGCCAAGCTCAACTTCCAGCTGGTCGACACCTCGGTGTCGCCGCAGCAGGCGGACGCCGGCAATCTGCCGCCGGGCGACGAGATTCTGCACGGCTCCGGCAAGGAAGCCGCTGTGCCTTACGTGTTGCAGAAGCACGTCATGGTCTCGGGCGCCGACCTGACAGACGCCCAGCCCGGCTTCGACCAGCGCACCAACGAGCCGATCGTCAGCTTCCGCTTCAACACCTCCGGCGCGCGCAAGTTCGCCGAAGCCACTCAGCAGAACGTCGGCAAGCCGTTCGCCATCGTGCTCGACAACAAAGTGATCTCGGCACCGGTAATCCGCGAGCCGATCCTCGGCGGCTCCGGGCAGATTTCGGGCAACTTCACGGTGCAGAGCGCCAACGACCTCGCGATCCTGCTGCGCGCCGGCGCGCTGCCGGCGCCGCTCACAGTGGTCGAGGAGCGCACCGTCGGTCCCGGCCTCGGCGCCGACTCGATTCGCCAGGGCAAGATCTCGTCCTATGTCGGCGGCGCCATGGTTATCCTGTTCATGTTCGCGACCTACGGCCTGTTCGGCCTGTTCGCTAACCTCGCGGTGGCGATCAACGTCGGCATGATCTTCGGCGTGCTGTCGTTGCTGGAGGCGACGCTGACGCTGCCGGGCATCGCCGGCATCGTGCTGACGGTGGGCATCGCGGTCGACTCCAACGTGCTGGTCTACGAGCGCATCCGCGAGGAAGTGCGCGCCGGGCGCTCGCCGATCAATGCGATCGACGCAGGGTTCAGCCGCGCGCTCGCCACCATTCTCGACTCCAACATCACTACCTTCATCGCCGCCGCGGTGCTGTTCTATATCGGCACCGGCCCGGTGCGCGGCTTCGCCGTGACGCTCGGGGTCGGCATCATCACCACCGTGTTCACCGCCTTCACCGTGACCCGCCTGATTGTGGCCTCCTGGGTGCGTTGGTGGCGGCCCAAGCACGTGCCGATCTGAGGGACGAAAACTCGTGCGCCTGCTCCGGATCGTCCCCGACGAAACCAAGTTCGACTTCATGCGCTTTCGGCGCATCAGCTTCCCGATTTCGGCGCTGATGTCGATCCTGGCGATCACGCTCTACTTCACCCACGGCCTGAATTTCGGCATCGACTTCAGCGGTGGCACGCTGATCGAGATCCAGACCAAGGCGCCCAAGGCCGACATCGCCAAGATGCGCACGACGCTCAACGGCCTGGGGCTCGGCGAGGTGCACCTGCAGGAGTTCGGCTCGCCCAACGACGTGCTGATCCGCTTCAAAGAGCAGCCCGGCGGCGACAAGGCGCAGCAGGCGGCGGTTGAGAAGGCGCGTGACGCGCTTGGCAATGACGTGACCTACCGCCGCGTCGAGGTGGTCGGCCCGAGCGTGTCCAGCGAGCTGCTGTCCTACGGCGTCATCGGTCTGATGCTGGCGATCATGAGCATTCTCGTCTACCTGTGGTTCCGGTTCGAATGGCAGTTCGCCCTCGGCGCCATGATCGCCAACGTGCACGACCTGGTGCTGACCGTCGGGTTCATGTCGCTGACGCACATCAACTTCGATCTTACCAGTATCGCGGCGCTGCTCACCATCCTCGGCTATTCGCTCAACGACACGGTCGTCATCTACGACCGTATTCGTGAAATGTTGAGGCGCTACAAGAAACTGTCGATGCCGGAGATGCTGAATATTTCGGTGAACTCGACGTTGTCGCGCTCGGTCATCACCCACTTGACCGTCAGCTTGGCGCTGCTCGCGCTGCTGTTGTTCGGTGGCCAGGCGATCCACTCGTTCACCGCCACCATGATGTTCGGCGTGGTGCTGGTCGGTACCTATACCTCGGTGTTCATCGCCGCGCCGGTGCTGATCTATCTCGGCGTCGGCACCGGGCGCGACTCGCTCAGCGGTTCCAACCGCAATGAGGAAAAGCCCTGAGCAATGGCGGACGGTCTTGGACCCGACGCCCCGCATCTGCCCACGCCAGAGCCGATTGACGCCTATGGTGACGGCGGCTTCCGCTTCGGCGGCATGTCGCACCGTGGTTCGCTTCTGTGCTTTCCCGACGGGATCTGGGCCTGGCCGGTGACGCGCGCCGCCGAACTCACCGAAGCGCTGCTGGCCCCGGCGCTGGCGCGCGCCGAAAGCCTCGATTTCTTCATCATCGGTGGCGGCGCCGACCCCTTCGTGCTGCCGCCCGCGTTGCGCGCGCGCTTCCGCGCCGCGAATCTCTCGGTCGATCCCATGGCCACGGGGCCGGCGGTGCGGACCTACAATATTCTTCTTGCCGAGAACCGCCGGGTTGGGGCGGGGCTGATCGCGGTTCCTTGATCCTCGCGGTACACTGCCGTCCATGACCACTAACGCCGAGCATTGCGCCAACCTGGTACGCGAGGCCGATCGCGACCGCTATCTGGCGGCGCTGTTCGCGCCCGCCGCGCACCGCGACGCGTTGTTGGCGCTCTACGCCTTCAATGTGGAAATCGCGCGCGTGCGTGATTTGGCGCGCGAGCCGATGCCGGGCGAGATCCGCCTGCAATGGTGGCGCGAGGCGCTTGCCGGCGAGCGAGATACGGAAGCCACCGCGCATCCGGTGGCGGCGGCGCTGCGCGAGGCGCTTGCGCGCTACGGGCTTTCCGCCGACCCGCTGCAGGTGCTGATCGACGCCCACGGCTTCGATCTTTACGACGAGCCGATGGCGAGCTTAAGGGATTTCGACGATTACGCGGCCAAGACGCGCGGGGCGGTGTTCGCCATCGCCGCGGCGATGCTCGGCGGGCTCACGCCGGAGGTGCAGGCACTCAGCCGCCACGCGGCAAGCGCTTATACGGTCGCCGGCGTACTCATGAACCTGCCACGGCACGCCGCGCGCCGGCAGCTCTACGTGCCCGTTGAATTGCTCGGACGTCATGGCGTCGCGCCGGAAGCGGTGTTCGCGCGGGAAAACAGCGAGGGACTACGCGCCGCGCTCGCCGAGTTGCGGGTGCATGCGCGCGACCATCTCGCTGCCGCCCGAAATGCGCTTCAAACCATACCGCCCGCGGCGCTGCCGGCGCTGCTGCCGGCGGCGACCGTCGGCACCACGCTCGGGCGCGGGGAACGACGCGGCGCCGACCCGTTCCAGCCGCAGCCGCAGTCGCTTCTCAAGCGGCAATGGCTGCTGTGGCGCGCCGCGCGCAATCCAAAACGGATCTTCCGGGGCTGACGTCTACTCCGCCGCATCAACCTGCGGTGTGCCGCCGCGCCAGCGCTCCAGATCGGCCAGAGCGCGGCGGCTGAGGGCGCGCTTGCGCGCCAGGCCCTTGGCCTTGCCACGGCTTAGCTTGCCGCCTTCGCGGTCGATCGTGAGCTGCTCGGTGATGGGCGGGAACAGGCCGAAATTGACGTTCATGGGCTGGAACGAGGACGGCCCGGCGTCGATGGTTTCCACGTGCCCGCCGGTGATATGCCCGAGCAGGGCGCCGTGCGCGGTGGTTGGCGGCGGCGGGATGACCGCTTCGCCCCGGCACTCGGCGGCGGCAAAGCGTGCGGCCAATCCGCCGATGGCGGCGGATTCCACATAGCCCTCGCAGCCGGTGATCTGGCCGGCAAAGCGCCAAGCCGGTTTCGCCTTCAGCCGCAGGGTGTCGTCGAGCAGTACCGGCGAATTGAGGAAGGTGTTGCGATGCAGGCCCCCCAGCCGCGCAAACTCGGCGTTTTCGAGCCCGGGAATGGTGCGGAAGATGCGCACCTGCTCGCCGTGCTTCAGCTTGGTCTGGAAGCCGACCATGTTGAACAGAGTGCCGAGCTTGTTGTCCTGGCGTAGCTGCACGATGGCGTAAGCTTTGACACTCGGCGAATGCGGGTTGGTGAGGCCGAACGGCTTCATCGGCCCGTGCCGCAGGGTCTCGCGTCCGCGCTCGGCCATTACCTCGATCGGCAGGCAACCGTCGAAATAAGGCGTCTCCTTCTCCCAGTCGTGGAAGTCGGTCTTGTCGCCGGCTAGAATCGCGTCGATGAAGGCCCCGTACTGCTCGCGTGAGAGCGGGCAATTGACGTAGTCGGCGCCGGAGCCGCCGGGCCCGCTCTTGTCGTAGCGCGACTGGAACCAGGCCTGGTCGAAGTCGATCGACTCGCGATGCACGATGGGCGCGATGGCGTCGAAGAAGGCAAGTTGCGTTTCGCCCGTGAGGCTGCGGACGGTCGCTGCGAGATCGGGCGAGGTGAGGGGGCCGGTGGCGATAATGACGCTGTCCCACTCGTCCGGCGGCACGGCGATTTCGCCGCGCTCCAGCGTGACCAGCGGATGGTTTTCCAGCGCCTGGCTGACGGCGGCGGAAAAGCCGTCGCGGTCGACCGCGAGCGCGCCGCCTGCCGGCACCTGGTTGTTATCCGCTGCGCGCATGATGAGCGAGCCGAGCCGCCGCATCTCGGCATGCAGCACGCCGACTGCGTTGGTCTCGGCGTCGTCGGAGCGGAATGAGTTGGAGCAGACCAGCTCGGCGTAGCCGTCGGTCTGGTGAGCGGCGGTGCCGCGCTCGGGCCGCATCTCATGCAGCGTCACGGCGATGCCGGCTTGCGCGAGCTGCCAGGTCGCCTCGGAGCCGGCGAGCCCCCCGCCGATAACGTGAACTGTTTTCGTCATGGGGCGGAAACTAGGGTGGGTGATGGGCGACGGCAACCGCCCAAAAACGAACCGCCCGTGCGGGTGGCACGGGCGGCTTCGTTCGGTCTCGGTAGGTCGTTTCGGCGTGGGGCCTTAGCCCTGGTGCGCGGCGTCCCGGGCCACCCGATGGATGTCGGAGCGGCTGATACCGATGTCGGCGAGCTCACGGTCACCCAGACGGTTGAGCTCGTTCACGCTGTCGCTGTAGCGGCGCCACTCGCGGAGCATGCGGACAAAGGTGGTAAACATAGCAAAGTCCTCTTCGATCTTTTCTTAGTTCATCCGGCCCTCGCGGGCCGGATCTTCCGGCTTTAGCGGCCGGGTTGATCCCGCCTTAGCGGGTCCAGGTGCGGAAAAGGCTGACAAAGACGGCAAACATGGCACGGTCCTCTGGGGTATCTCGGGTTGTCCAGCCTTCGGCCGGCCGGGCTGGCCGGTTGAATTTGTTGACGCGAACATAGGCAAATAGCGCCGAAAGAAAAGGCACATTTGTGCGCTGCAGTAATGCAAAAAATGCATACCTTAAGGCAATGAAAGGTAAGGGAAAAATAAAGGTTGGGGCGAGAGACCGCAACCTACGCGCGCTGCTTACTTCGCAGGCGCAGCATGAATGAGAGGCAGTGCGGAAATACGCCGCATTTAGCCCCTATCGGCAAGTCTTTCCGACAGAAGGAGGTCGATTTTTGCCCGTTTTCGCGCTCTAGCATTCACGCGGCCCTTGTCCGGCCATGCATTTCCGGCCGGCGAAGATCGTGTACGCTGCCGGTCCCCCGCGGTGCGCCGAGGGTAAGGACTTGGGGAGGGCTGGGCTTTGACCGCAGTGGCTGAGGCGCCGCAGCGCGACCGCCGCGTGGTCATCACCGCGCTGGGGTTCGCCCAGATTCTCGGTTGGGGCACCTCGTTCTATTTTCCCGCGGTATTTTCCGGCGCGATCGTCAAGGAGACCGGCTGGTCGCTCGGCTGGGTGGTGGGCGGCACCTCCATCGGCCTTCTTGTAGCGGGGCTGATCTCGCCGCAGGTCGGCCGGGTGATCGGCCGCCATGGCGGACGGCCGGTGCTGCTGGTGAGCTCACTCGCTTTCGCCGCGGGGCTTGCCGGCATCGGCCTGGCGCCGGCGCTGCCGGTCTATCTGGCCGCTTGGGGCGTGATCGGCGTCGGCATGGGCACCGGCCTCTATGACGCGGTGTTCGCGGCCCTCGGCCGCATGTACGGCGCCGACGCACGCGGGCCGATCACCAACCTCACACTGTTCGGCGGTTTCGCCAGCACGGTCTGTTGGCCGCTCAGCGCCTTCATGATCGACCACGTCGGCTGGCGCACGGCCTGTCTGGTCTACGCCGGCCTGCATCTGGCGGTATCGCTGCCGCTGCAGATGGCCGTGGTGAGCGCTTCGCCGGCGCGCGCGCTCGCGCGCGACCCGGCCGCGGCCGCCTCGGGGCCTGACGACGCGCCCATCGCCAACGAAAAGGGGATGTTCGTGCTGGTCGCGCTGATGCTGGCGCTGGCCGCCGGCGTCGGGGCGATCGTCGTCGTCCATCTGCTGATCTTCCTGCAGGCGCGCGGCGTCGATTATGCGACGGCCGTGTGGCTCGGCACCCTGTTCGGGCCCGCCCAGGTCGGCGCCCGCGTGGTCGAGCGCGTGTTCGGCAACCGCTATCACCCGATCTGGACCATGGTCGGTTCCTGCGCGTTGATGGCGGTGGGGCTGGTGTTGCTGTTGCTGCAGTTCTCGTGGCTTGCGCTCACCATTCTGCTCTACGGCGCCGGCTTCGGCGTCTCGTGGGTCGGCCGCGGGACCTTGCCGCTCGCTTTATTCGGCCCCAAACGGTTTCCACTGTTGATGGGCAAGCTCGCCGTTCCGACGCTGATCCTGCTGGCGCTGGCGCCGTCGCTCGGTGCGCTGCTGATCGAGAATCTCGGCACCAATACGACCATTGGCATCTTGACCGTTGTTGCCGCGATCAATCTTGTACTGGTCGGGGTCCTGTGGTGGCTGTGCCGCGGCGCGCCGCATGGGCAAGACGCCCGCCGAGAGGCGTGATCAAGAGGCATGACATGACGCTTACGCTGCAGATGCTCTATTTCGAAGACCTCTCGGTAGGGATGACCGAAACGCTGCAGAAAACCGTGGATTCCGACGACGTGGTGGGCTTTGCCGCCATCACCGGCGACCGCAACCCGATCCATCTCTCCGAGCACTTCGCAGCCCAGACGCCGTTCGGCACCCGCATCGCGCACGGGCTCTATACCGCGAGCCTGATCTCCGCCGTGCTCGGCACGCGCCTGCCGGGACCGGGCGCCATCTATATCTCGCAGACTCTGAACTTCCGCGCGCCGGTTCGGATCGGCGACACCGTGGAGGTGAAGGTCATGGTTGCCGAACTGATGCCGGAAAAATGCCGCGCGCGGCTCACCTGCACCTGCAGCGTCGGCGACGAGGTCGTGCTCGACGGCGAGGCCTGGGTGAAGGTGCCGTCGACGGAAGCCGGCGGGCGACCGCGGCCGCGAGTCTAACGTTAAAGGCTCGTTCATCGCCGCACGCGATCTTGTGATCGCATTGTGACCCGTCGCCTGCGTCAAAGATGCTAGGTGCATGGTGCCGACGGCGGGAGCAGCCGACTCATGCGATGCACCTTGGAACCACAAGCGGGCAGGGGAATGCGGTTCGCCCGCGCGGAGCAGCCATGCAGCTGATCCCTCTTTCCTGGCAACTCTGGCGCGACAAGCGCGGGCGCCTTTCGTATCTGCGCATTGCGACGCTCGCCCTGCTGCTGTTCCCGCTCGCCAAGGCGCTGTTCGATGCCCAGGCGATCTACGACGGCGCGCGGCCGATCAACGATCTCATCCACCGTGCGGGTTTCTGGGCGCTGATCTTTCTCGGCGTGACCTTGGCCGTGACGCCGTTTCGCTCAATCGCGCGCTACGGCAATCTGGTCGACGTGCGGCGCATGCTCGGCATTGGCACCTTCTGCTATATCGCTGCGCACCTGCTGCTCTATATCGACGACAAGATGTTCGACCTCGGCAAGGTCGCCTATGAGATCACGCACCGCTGGTACCTGATCGTCGGCGGCACCGCCTGGCTCGGGCTGGCGGTGCTGGCGATCACCTCCACCGACGGCATGATGCGCCGGCTCGGAGGCCTGCGCTGGCGGCGGCTGCACAGCATCGTCTACGCCATCGCGCTGCTCGCGCTCATCCATTATTTCCAGCAGACCAAGGCCGACGTCACCGTGCCGGTGTTTGCCGCCGGCCTGTTCGGCTGGCTGATCTGTTATCGGCTGCTTGCCTGGTGGCAAGGCAAGAGCCAGCTTTCGACGCTGAGCCTGTTCGCCCTCACGGTCGTGGTGTCGGCGCTGACCTTCTTCGGCGAGGCCATCGGCATCGGCATCGCCTTTGGTGTCTCGCCCATGGTCGTGCTCGGGGCGGCCTTCGATGTTCAGGCCGGCATCAGGCCGGGCTGGGAGGTGCTCGCCGCCGGCCTTGCGGTAGTGGCGCTCGACTTCGTACGCTCGCGCGTCAACAGCCGCAGCGCGCGGGCGCGTACCCGCGCGCGTGCGGTCGCCGCCGAGTGAGGGAAAATGGCTACAATTCTGGTCTGTCACGGCGCCTGGTCGGCCGGCTGGGTGTGGAAGAAGATGCGTCCGCTGATGCGGGCGCGCGGCCACGACCTGTTCACGCCGACCTACACCGGCGTCGGCGAGCGCGCTCATCTCGCCAGTCCTGACATCGATTTGGAAACCCACATCGCCGATATCCTGGGCGTGCTCGAGATGGAGGATCTGACGGGCGTCAACCTGATCGGGCATTCCTATGGTGGGATGGTCGCGACCGGCGTCGCCGACCGCGCGCGGGACCGTATCGGCAAGCTGATCTATCTTGACGCCTTCGCGCCCCAGGACGGCGACAGCCTGATGGATCTGGTGTCGGACGAGGTGCGGGCGCAACGGCAAGCGCGCACGCCCGACGGTTGGCGCATTCCGCCGACGCAGATGCCGGCCGACACGGACCCGGAAGACGTCGAGTGGTGCAAGCCGCGCCGCATGCCGCAGCCGGCCAAGACCTTCGAGCAGAAACTGAAATTGCAGAATGGCCCGCTGACCCTGCCGCGCCATTACATCTATTGCACGCGCATCACGCCGGGCGACCGCTTCCGTCCTTTCCTCGAGCGCGCGCGGCGCGAGGGCTGGGGCGTCGACGAAATCGATGCCAGCCACAACCCGCACGTCACGTGCCCCGACGTGTTGATGGGGCTGCTGGACCGTATTGCAGTTTAAGCGCGGCCCCGGCGGGTTCAGGCTTCGACCGCTCGCGTCCTCATACCGGATCTACCTCTGCCATGACGGCAGCTCTGACTGCGTCGGCGGCCGAGGTAATCGGCGGAAGATGAAGCATCGAAAACATTTGCCACCGGTCCGTGCCGGCGATCGGATGCGCCCAGGCGTAGGCCTGATTGGCCTTGGGATGACCGGCGAGATCGAAGATATGGACCACGCCCTCCCACATCGTCGATCTGGCGAATGTCAATTTGACGAAGACCGAATTGGCAAGCCCCGCCCGGCAACAGTGCTTGGATTCGATTGAGTGTCTGAGGTCGCTGGGGCTTATTTTCTTCATGGCCTGCCCCTCCAATTTGGATGGGATTATGCGTTGCGCACACGGGCCCTTTGCGTTGTTGGATAGCGGACGCTATCGCGCGAAGAGTCTTATGATGCTGCTTGTGTAGCACTGAGGGTGCATCGCAGCATTGATCCTGATCAAGAATTGGCCGGATTTGGGCTAAATCTTGCGGCTGTCGTAGGCCCAATGCAGCAGTGCTTGCCGCTGGCGACGGCGGCAAAGCAGATCGCCCGGCTCGCAGTTCTTCTGCACCTGTCGCACGTGGCGGCGGATCGCCTTCCAGCGCTTGATCTGGCGCTCGTCTTCGCCAAGCATGCGGCGGCCCATGTAATAGCGGCAATACCACTGGAACCAGCCGCGCGGGTCGTCAGAATGGATCCAGCCTTTGCGTTGCCATTCCGACAGCGGTTGGCTGGCATTGATCCCGAAAAAGTTGAGCGAACAGTCGCGGCCTTTGGGCGCGAGCTTGGCGCGCGTGAACCAGCTCTTGGGGAACTCGCGCCGGCAATCGGTCAAGTACTTGCCGCAAAACACGCCGAGGCGGAGCATTTCGGCCGGCGTCAACTCGGGCTTGAATTCGGGATCGAAGTTGCGGCCAGGCGCCGCCGTCAGTGTGTAACGGTAGCCCTTCTGCATCTTGTCGTTGACGGTGACCGATCGCTTGCGCATTTCACGACCCGAAAGAATGGACTGTGCCCGATCAACATGGAACCTGAACGCAGCCGTTGGCGTCAATCGCCAGGGATGGCGAAGCGGTCAATGGGGAAGGTTGGGGCCGTTGTCGCTCGTCCCAAGGGGGACAGCTATTGCGTGGCGCGGGTTCAGTCCCGCTTCGAAACGGGCGCCGGTTCCAACGTGCCACGGCGCTCCGGCGCGATCTTGAAATGCGCGGCGGCGTCGACGAACGGCGAGACAAGCTCGCCCTTGACGGTGTGGGCGTCCTTATGCCCCTGGACGCCGAAGGTCAGCCGCTCGCGCTCCTTGGCGGGCACATAGAGTGTGCCGAACATCCAGTCCCACAGCGCCAGGCAACTCCCGTAATTACTGTTGTAGTGCGCGGGATTGTCGGAGTGGTGGATCTGGTGATGCGCCGGGCTGATAAGAATGCGCCCGAGCAACCCGCGGAATGCGATCCACATGTGCGAGTGCTGCAGGTGCACGTAGGCGTGGATGAAAATCACCAGGATGATGTTGGTGTCGTTGATCGCGTATTGGTACGCGGTGTCGCCGAACGCGTAATGACCGAAGCCGTTGGCGATCGCCGCGGAGAAAGCGAGGATATTGGCGAAGATCCAGCTGTAGACCGGATGGACGCGAAAATTGGTGAGCGGCGTCAGCACCTCCGCCGTGTGGTGCACTTTATGGAATTCCCACAGGAACGGCACCTTGTGGCTGAGCCAATGGTTGAGCCAATAGCCGAGCTCGTAGGCGAGAAATAGCATGACCGTGATGGTCGCGCGTGACACCCAGACCGGCAGCGTGGACGGTGTCGCCGGGCCGAACAGCGCCACCAGGCCGGCGATAATGCCGTTGCTGATGAACTGATACGACAATACCGCCCAGCCGAACATCACGCCGAACAGAAACACGTTGAAGAAGAGGTAGCCGATATCGGCTTGGTTGGATGGGCTGCGCAGGATGCGGCGGGGAAACAGCGCGCGCAGGATGGTGCGCCAGCGCACGCGCCGGCCACGCCGGGTACGCTGGGCGACGAACCACGCCACCGAGACGAGCAGGGCGACGGCCAGTGAGGAGAGGGAGAAAGCCGAGCCGATGGACAGCAAGAGACGGCTGATCTGGTGTCCTAGATACTCAACTCCGGCAAACAAGGCAGGCCCCCGATGCGAACGTCGAAAGACCGGAATGTATTACTGAAGGGTAAAGATTGCGTTAGGTGGGCGCGCCACTTTTTTCAACGAGCCGGCCCATGCTTGGCAGGCTAGCCCAGCAAATCCGCGTAGGTCGGGTGGCGCTCGATATAGGCGCTGACGAAGGAGCAGTGCGGCACCACGGTCAGCCCCTCGGCGCGGGCGATGTCGAGCAGGCCGGCGACGAGCCGAGAGCCGATGCCCCGGCCTTCCAGGCGTTTGGGCACCTTGGTGTGAGTGACGGTGAGCACGTTGCCGTCGCGACGGTAGGCGGCGAAGGCGATGTCGCCGTCGGCGTCGAGCTCGAAGCGGTGGCGGGCAGGGTTATCGCGGACGGTGTCAGTCATGGTGGTCTTTGTCATTCTTACGGCACGATCCTAATGTAGGCAGACGTTCGAGTCCCGCCAGCCCCTGCAACGAAGGTCAGCCATGCCCAACCTCACGCTCTATCACTCGGCGCCGTCGCGCTCGTCCATTGTACTGTGGATGTTGGAGGAAGTGGGGGCGCCCTACGACGTCAAGCTGATCAGCATCAAGAACGGCGATAACCTCAAGCCCGATTATCTCGCCATCAACCCGCTGGGCAAGGTGCCAGCACTCAAGCACGGCGACGCGGTCATTACCGAGGTGGCGGCGATCTGCACCTATCTCGCCGACGAATTCCCGGCGGCCAAGCTCAATATCCCGACCGGCACGCCGGCGCGCGGCGTCTATCTCAAATGGCTGTTCTTCGGCCCGAGCGTGTTCGAGCCGGCGATGACCGACCGCGCCTTCCCGCGCCAGGAAGCACCGCGCGCCTCGGCGTTGGGTTGGCGCGACTTCGACCAGGTATTGGACATCATGAGCGCGGCGGTTGCCAAAGGCCCCTGGCTGATGGGCGAGCAGTTCACCGCCGCCGACGTCACCATCGGATCGAGCCTGCGTTACGGCATGATGTTCAAGCTGGTGCCGGAGCGGCCGGAATTCGTTTCCTACGTGGCGCGTATCGCCGCGCGGCCGGCGGCGCAACGTGCCGAGACCAAGGACAAGGAGTTCGCCGGCGGGCACTGAGCGCTGGAGCCCCCGTCCTCAATCCCGGCCCTCGTCGGGGATATTGAGCAGCGCGCCGCAGGCCTTGCAGTGCACGGCGTCGTGATCATGGCGCAGCAGCCCGCACTGCGGACAGCGGTAGCGCACTTTGCTGGGGCTGATGAGCGCGCGCGCCAGGTTGAAGAACAGCGTGACGCCGAAGATCATGATCGCCACCGAGATCAGCCGGCCCAGCGTACCCTGCAGCGTGATGTCGCCGAAGCCCGTGGTGGTGAGCGCCGTGACCGTGAAGTAGAGCGCATCGGCCCAGTTGTGGATCGCGGGATTGCCGTAGTGCTGGGTCTCGTAGACCACGCCGGAGGTGATGAAGATGAACACCACCAGGTTGGTGACGGCGAAGATCACGTCCTCGTTGCGGCGGAAGAAGCGACTGTCGGCGCGCAATTGCGCCAGCAGGTGATAGGTGCGCATCAGCCTGAGCGTGCGCAGGATGCGCAGGAAGGCGATGCCTTCGCCGATGATCGGCGCCAGGAACGACACGATGGCCGCGATATCGGCCCAGGTCGCGGGGTGCAGGAGGTCGCGGCCGGGCTGGCGGCTGATCGCGAAGCGGGCGATGAAGTCGGCCAGGATGACGATGCCGAACAGCACATCGACCACCTCGATGACCGGCGCGCGCGGCAGAAACGAGGTCGCGACTATGAAGGCAATGGTGATGAGGTCAAAGAGCAAGAGCCCATAGCGGAAGCGCCGGCCGACCGCGGTATTCGCCTCGTAGAGCCCGCGCAATTGCTTCTGCCAAGCTGGCGGCGCTGCGCGCGCGCTGGCCGGTTTTCGTCTGGCTTTCGGCACCGGCGTTGCGCTCCGCAGGATCGGGGAATTCCTGCTTCGCGCAACGCCGGCCGGGGGACCATGACCTAGATCAAGGCCCGGATGAAGCACGGCGGGGGTCTTAGCTGGTGCGGTCGAGCAACCGCCGCACCGTGTTCTCCATGGTGTCGTAGGCGCCTTCGCCGGCATGCCGGTAGACGATGCGGCCGTGCCGGTCGACGATGTATTGCGCCGGCCAGTAGTGGTTGTTGTAGGCCTTCCAGGTGGCGAAGGTGTTGTCCTGTGCCACCGGATAATGGATGCCGTGGCGCAGAATCGCCGCCGCGACGTTCTCGGTCGATTTTTCGTAGGCGAACTCCGGCGCGTGCACGCCGATCACCACGAAGCCGCGATCCTTGTACTTCTCATAGAGGCTGACGACGTGCGGCAGCGTGTGGATGCAGTTGATGCAGCCGTAGGTCCAGAAGTCGACCAGCACGACCTTGCCGCGGAGCTCACGAAGCGTGAGCGGGCGCGAATTGAGCCAATGGGTGATGCCGGTGAGTTCCGGCGCGCGTCGGCTGGCGTCGGCGAGCTTTCGCCGCGTCGGCGGTGGCGCGCGCGGGCACCGAGACGCCGATCATGCCGCCGGTGGCTAAGGCAAGACCGACGAGGGCGGCGGCGCCAAGCGCCACATAAAGCAAGCGTCGAAGCATGGCGTTTGTCCTTTCCGTTTCACAAGCCGATCTGGCCGGCGGGGTAGAACTGCGTGAGCCAGGCAGTCACTTGAACGTCGACCTGGAAGTACATGGCGGCGGCGAACGACACGATGAGCACGCCGAAGCCCTGCTGCAGGCGCTGGGCGTAGGGCGCGATCGCGCGCACGCGGCTGGCCGCGACCTGGCCGCCGTAAGCGATGGCGAACATCGGAATGGCGGCGCCGACGGCGTAGAGTGTCAGCAGCGTCGCCGCCCATTGCGGCTGCTGCTGCGTCGCCAGCAGCGTGAGGATGGAGCCGAGCACCGGCCCGGCGCAGGGCGTCCACACCAGACCCAGCGTGGCGCCGATGACGAGGCCGCCCATGGCGCCTTCGCTGTTGCGCGGCGCGCCGCTGCCGACGCGGGCGAACAGCGACGACGCAGCGGCCGCGACGCGCTGGTAAAGCTTGGGCCACATCATCAGCACGCCGAACGTCGCGAGCAAAACGATCGCCACGCCGCGCAATCGATCGGGCGAGAGGCCGGCGACATGGGCGACGAAGCTGAACGCCACCGTGAGCACGGCGAAGGCGAGGACGAAGCCGAGCGCGATGAACAGCGGCCGCGTCTTGCTGCGCGCCTGGCCGCGGCCGGCGATGCCGGCGCCGAGCAGGATCGGCAGCACCGGCAGCGTGCAGGGCGCGGCCACGGTGACGATGCCGGCGGCGAGGGCGAACAGGGCGCTGAGCAAGTGCGGGTTCTTTCGCTGACGTTGCGGCGCCGCGAGCCGGCGTCCGTGCAGCCGCAGAGATACGCCCGGGGGTATTCACCTGCGACCGACAAGCGCGTGATCGGCCGTCACGTTGCGGTCAGCCGCGCAAACGGCCGCTTCACGCCCCGGTGAAGGGCCGGTGAGGCGGGGGCGGGCGGCGTTCACCATAAGGCGCCCGCGGGCCTGACCGTCGGCGCTATCCGGGTTAGAATGGAAGCGGTACGGCGTGGTGGCGCGAGCAAGCGCCGACATCGGGGAATGCCAGTGATCCGGAGATTTGCAGCCTGCGCGGGGATTGCCGTGTCGCTCGTTGTGGCGGCGACGGCCATGCCGCGTCCGGCGGCGGCGCTCTCCATGCGTTATCTCCAGCCGCACGAGCGCGTGGCGATGCTGCGAACGTGCCGGCAACTGAACGGCAAGAACGAGGCCCTGTGCCGCCGTGTGGTCGACGACCCGCAGGTGACAGCGAACGACAAGCGTAGCTGCCTGTGGGCGATGACGGCGCTGCTGCAGGGCACGACCTGGCAAAAGGTCAAGAGCCTGCCGGCGACCGTCACCTGCAGCGCCGGCCTGCGCCAAGCCGGCTATCCGGTGCGCGCTATCCTGCGCCGGTTGAACGGCAGGTAGTGACGCCGCGCTTATCCCGGATTTCGCTTGCGCTCATGCGGCCCAGGCTTGTTCGCGCGGCCGGCGTTGGCGGACGTCGTTCGCGGTGTTCGTTTCGGTTATGGGCGTGTTGCTCATTCGTCGGTTCGTCGGTTCGCCGGGGTCTGTGAGAGCGCAAGCGCCGGTGTTCTCGCGGCGCGCTTTCGCGCCCGAGCTTTGCGTGGCGTCCCTCACTTCAGAGAAGCGAGGGGGACGGCGCGCCGAAGAAGCGCAACCAGTCCTTCTGTGCACGCGGCTTTAAGCGGACCGCGTGGCGCCTCTCGGCGCGCCGTCGCGGCGATTTCCGTCCCCGGGGCCGTGCTTCCGGGTGCCGACGGGTCCCGAGCCGGGACCCCGATCCGGCCGGCTTTCGCCCGCCTTCGTCGACACCGCGTCCAGCCATTGAAGGCAGGCCCTCGTAGTAGGGCCGGACGGCTACCCGGGGCCTCCCGGGGGCGTGCCTTGCGAGGACACGCCCGCGGGCGCCGGCCCGATCCCCACGAAACGGCGCAACCGGTTCGCACCCCTCAGTGGGATCGGGCGCGGGAAGCCTAAGCCCGCGCAGGAGGCGCGGGGATAAGTTCTCACGAAAATGTGATTATGGTCCTAGGGCGGATCAGGTGCCGCGCCTTCGGCGCACGCCGGCCTGCTCACGCGGTGGCGCGGCGCCCGCGCCGGTACGGCACCACGAACAGGGCCGCGACCGGCGCATGCAGCAGCACGCCGGCGACCAGCACCAGGCCGATCTCGCCGCCCGACAGCATGCCGGCGGCCGCCTCGTGCGCCAGCAGCCAGATCGTGAACGGCAGGAACAGCACAATCGAGGTGACGAGGCCCGGATTGTAGCGCCGGAAGCGCACCGACGCGGCGATGTGCGTCAGTGCGTTGATCAGGGTCAGGCCGACCCAGGCGAGGCCCACCCAGCGCAGCGCGTGCGGCCACGCCACCGCGAGCGCGACCGGCAGCCACACGAAGCCGACATTCACCAGCGCGACGCCGCCGATGCCGACCGGCCAGTCGCTGTCGCCGCTCTTAAACGCATAGGCGTTGGCGAACTGGCGGAAGCCGCCCGGCCACAGGTGCTCCTCGATCTGGTGCACCATGTAGATGACGAGCAGTGCCGCGAACAGCGCGCGCTCACCGGTCGGCGCCTGCCGGAACGCGGCCACCCAGGCGACAAGGCCGATGACGACGAGCGGCGGCAGGGCCTTCTGCCAGGTGTTGGCGATGGCGGCGAGGAAAGGCATGGAGCGGGTCCTTATACTGAAGCGAATGCGCCCCGCACGCGAGGGGACCAAAAGAGACCGAGAGGATCAAGCGGCGCGCGATGGCGCCAAACGTTGGGCGGATTCGTTGGAGCCGCAACATACCCGCGCCGACGCGGCCGGTGGATTATGTTTCGGTAATCCGCCTTATGGGCTGGCTCGCGCCGCTGCTGGCGACGGCTCCGTCCCGGCTAGGACTTCAACTGCACCAAGGCGTCCGGCTGCTTGATCTCGATCTCGACGAAGGCCATCGGCTGATCCGAGCCGTTCATGACGTCGTGCTCGATGCCGGCGGGGCGCTGATAGGATTGCCCGGCCGCAAGCCGCACCTCGGTGACCTCGGAGCCCACCTCGACCTTCATCACCGCGTCGGTCAGCATCACCACGAAATAGGGCCAGCCGTGGGTGTGAAAGCCGGTCGTGGCGCCGGGCGCGAAATCCCAGCGCGTGATGCGCACGGTGGCGTCGTCCTGCTGGACGGTGGGGACGGCGGGCGCGGTGCAGGTGAAGGGCATGGCGGTTTCCGATCGGTGGGCGTTTGTCGGCGAGTGTAGCCCCGCACGGCGCGAAGCGGAATGCGGGCTGTCCGCCCGGATTGAGCGTGCGCTCGAACCCGGCTACGCTTGCGGCACGGGGCAGACATCTTCGAAGAGGACCGGCGCCATGATCGACATTCGAAAGTCCGCCGCCACATTGATCCTGTGTCTCGTCATGGGTGTTGCCGCCGCGGGCGCAAGCCACGCCGCCGGCTATGCGCCGCTCAATTGCGCCGCCGCGCGCTCGCCGACCGAACACGCCATTTGCCGCCACTACGCGCTCGGCCAGTTGGAGGCGCGCATGGCGACGCTCTACGAATGGACGACGTCGCTGGTGGCCATGGGCCAGCGCGGCGACATTCAGGACGCGCAGCGCGCCTTCATCAAGCGGCGCGCGGCCTGCGGCGCCAAGGTGTCGTGCATCCGTCGCGCCTACGACGCGCGCATCGCGCAGTTGCAGGCGGTGATGAAGGGAATCGCGCGCAACGGACCGTATTAGGGGTGTGACTCGCAAGCCGTAGCCCGCATGGAGCCCCCGCGGAATGCGGGATGCGCCGATCCCGGATTTCGCTGCGCTCCATCCGGGCTACGTTTGCTACGCTTGCTATGCGGACTCGTGTCCCGGGCGCGGCGCAGCATTCGCGTTAGCGAATGATGTGCCGCAGACCCGGGACCCCGGTTCTCTTTCTTGTCTGCCTTTAAAAGAAACCGGGGCCCCGGATCAGCAGCGCACCACGCGCTGACGCGCGCGCTGCGCAGCATCCGGGGCACGCATGCTAAGCTTGGCTCTCCCGCGCCCGTGCGCGGGCGAACCCCAAGGAGGCGTGCCATGTCCAATACCATGACCGACAAGCTGCCGCCGCCGCGCGCCACGCCCGCCGCCGCCCTGGGTGGTGTGGCCGTTGGCGCGCTGGCCGTCGGGGCCGTCGCGCTCGGCGCCGTGGCGATCGGGCGCCTGGCGATCGGCAGCCTCGCCGTCAAGCGCATGCGCATCGGCAAGCTGGAGGTCGACGATCTCACCGTGCGGCGGCTGCGGGTGATGGAGGAGCGAGCGCCGAGGCGGTGACACGTGCGCGCCTGGCTCGCCGCGCTGCTGGCGGCGCATGAGGGCGACGCGCCGTTCAGGCTCGCGGTCGGCGGCCCAAGGGAGAGCGAGGCGAAGGGGATTTATGGGA
>CAWGGL010000040.1:0-154241 GCA_963822085.1 uncultured Pseudomonadota bacterium | reverse complement strand
TGAGCAGCGACTGGATGCCCAGGTGCTCAAGCAGTTTCTTGACGTCGCCGGTGGCGGTGCACAGCTCGGCGGTGACGATCTTTCCATCCGCCAACGGCCTTTGCCAGGCACCCAGTTCCGGCGACGTCAGCGCGGGATTTTCGAAGAATTCCTTATCCAAGACTGTCTTCAGGCCGGGTGCATTCCAAACGTATTGTAGCGTCGGCACATCGGCCGGACCCCGATGGGCGCTCCAGCACGGTCATACGATCGACCTGCAGCGTTTGGCTGACCGTCTGCAGCGCCTTGGGGATGGCCTCGTCGAGACTGGGCGCCGTCACCAGTTCGGTGGCGCTGACCGCCACCGCGTGCAGCAACGCGTCGCGCGCCTTGAGCTCGTGTTCGGCGCGCTTGCGCTGGGTGATGTCGCGTTCGATACCGCGGTAACCGCAGAATTTGCCGTTTTCGTCGAAAATCGGAACGCCGCTGGTTTCCATGACGATCTCGGTGCCGTCCTTGGTGACCACCATGTTCTCCAGCATTGAAAATGGTCGTTGCGCCGCGGCAATTGGGCCGAATATCGGGGCCACCCGCTCCGCTTCCGCCGGCGGCATGAGGTCGAACGGTGTCTTGCCTATAATTTCGCCGGGCTCGTAGCCCAAGGTGCCCGCGAAGGCCGGCGTGTAATAGGTATAGCGGCCGTTCTGGTCGATTTCCCAAATGTAATCCGTCGTCGATTCGACGAGGTCGCGGTACCGCTCCTCGCTCTTGCGCACGGCTGCTTCCGCCTCACGGCGCGCGGTCGCGTCGCGGAAAATTCCGAGCACGTAGCGCTTGCCGCCGATTTCAACCGGCGCGGAATTGATATCGACATAGAACACCGCACCGTTCTTGCGCTTGACCAGCACGTCCGTTGCGGCCCGCCTGTCGCCGCGCTCGTGCCGATCGAATTCTTTGAGGACCGCCGGCATCGACTCGGCCGGGTGGATATCGCTCATGCCGAGACCGGCGAACTCGTCGGCGGTATAGCCGAGCATCCGGTAGAGGTAGGCGTTGCCCAGCAGAAATTTCTTGGTCTCTGGATCGGTCAGCGCGATGCCGTCGCGGGCATTGTCGAAAATCGCCTTGAAGCGCGCTTCTGATTGCGCCAGCGCTGCGGCGGCGCTCTTGCGCTCGGTGATGTCGCGGAAGAACCAGATGCGCGCTAACGGGGCGCCAGCTTCGTCTTCGACCGCACTGCCGAAGTACTCCACGGTGCGCCCGTCTTTCAAGCCGACTTCGCGAAAGCGCACCGCAGCGCCGGGATCGTCGCGCAAGTGCCGAATATCGTGCTCGAAATCCTTCGGGTCCGTCAATTGCGGCAGCACCGTCGCCAGCACACGGCTGGGGTCGTTCGAGCGTTCCACCTCGGGCGGGATAGACCACATCTCAAGGAAGTTGTGGTTGCACGATAGCCCCGGCGGGTCGGAGTGCACAACGAACACACCGTCGGGGGCGCTTTCGAGTTCGGCCCGCAATAACGTATTAGCAAATTTGATCTTGTCGTCCGCGATCTTGCGTTCGCTGATGTCCCGGAAAACCCCGAGCAGATAGGCTTTGTCGCCGATCTTCACCGGCGCTGAATTTATATCGGCGAAGAAGACCGAGCCGTCCCTACGTTTGACTGGCATGTCAGCGGCAAGATCGATCTCGCCGCGCGCCTGTCGCTCGAATGTCTGCGCAACCATCTGCAGCTTGTCGGCCGGGTGGACGGCGTCGATGGTCAGGCCCAACAGCTCGTTCTTGGGATAGCCGAGCATCTGGCAGAAGCTATCGTTGGCTGCGAGGAACTTCTTTGTCTCGGCGTCGGCCAGCGCGATGCCGTCGCGGGCATTGTCGAAAATCGCCTTGAACCGCGCCTCGGATTGCCGCAGCGCTTCCTCCGCCCGCTCCCGCTCGGTCACATCCATATATGTTCCGAGCATGCCGAACACTTCCCCGTCGACGTTGCGCAAGGGAACCTTGTTGGTCAGAAGCGTAATCGTCTTCCCGTCGGGGGTCGTCTGCGGCTCCTTAATGAGCAGCTTGCTTTGGCCGGTTTCGATGACTTCGCGGTCGTCACCGCGATAAAGCTCCGCCTGATCACGCCATCCCATCTGGTAGTCGTCTTTTCCGACGACGTCCTCCGGACGGTCAAATCCCGCATCGCGCGCAAAGGGCTCATTGCAGCCCAGGTAAACGAGATTCTTATCCTTCCAGAATATGCGGGCGGGCACGGTATCGACAATGGCCCTGATGATCTGCTGTGACTCCCGCAGCGCCGCTTCCCCCCGTTTATGCTCATCAATCTCATGCGTGAGGACTTCGGTGCGCTCATCGAGTCTCTCATTGACGTGCAACAGCGTGCGCAACCGGATGACGCGGAAGGCAAAGTAGAACATCACGGCCAAGGCAATCCCGAGCAGCAATAGCAAGGATGCCTGATTCATGACGCATCCCTCGGCGCGGCGCTATCGTCGGCCGGCGCGAGCCGGCCCAGCCGCAACAGCTCGGCCGCCCGCTTCGCGGTCACCGGACGGCTGAAATAATAGCCCTGCACGTACTGGCAGCCGGCCGCGGCCAGGATGTCGAGCTGCGATTTGGTCTCCACGCCCTCGGCGATAACCTTGATGCCGAGCTCGCGTCCGAGGCCGATGGCCGCGCGCACGATGGCGACGTCGCCGGAATCCACCTGGATGTCATGGACGAATTCCTGCGCGATCTTGAGATGGTTGACGTGGTAGGCGCGCAGGTAGCCGAGCGAGGAATAGCCGGTGCCAAAATCGTCGATGGCGATCGCCACGCCGAGCGCACGCAGGCGATCGATGATCTTGCCGTGCTGGCGTGTCGTCTCCATCAGAACCAACTCGGTCAACTCGAGCTCGATGGCCCCCGGCTCGACGTTCCAGTGCTGCAGCTTCAGCGACAGATCATGATCGAATTCGGGGGTCGACTTGAACTGTTCCGCCGAAACGTTGATGGCGATCGTCGGCGGCGACAGTCGTTGTGTGCGCCAAGCATTGATCTGGCGGCAGACGTCGTCGATGACCCAGCGCCCAAGGGGCAGAACGGTGCCGTTCTTCTCCGCGATCGGAATGAAGCGGGTGGGACAGAGCAGGCCGCGGGTTGGATGATGCCAGCGCGCCAATGCTTCGAGCCCGACGATACGTCCCGTCCCGATCTCGACCTGCGGCTGGTAATAGAGTTCCAGCTCGCCGCGGTCGAGCCCGCGTCTGAGATCCCCGCCGAGCATGACGCGTTCAATGGTCGCGACGTCGAGCTCCTCGGAATGAAAGTGAAACTGGTTGCGGCCCAACTCCTTCGCCCGGTAGAGCGCCACGTCCGCCTGCTTAATCATCTCCTCCGGTCCGCTCACCTCCTCCCCATAGACCGAGATGCCGATGCTGGCGGTGATGTGCAGCTCTGTGCCGAGCCCAAAGGGCTCCGCCAGCTCGCCCAGAATACGGGCGGCAAAGGCGCCGGCGTCGGACGGATCGGCCACCGCGGTCTGCAGAATGGCGAATTCGTCGCCGCCGAAGCGCGCGATCAGGTCTCCGCTCGTCCGGCTCAGGTTGGTCAACCGTTCCGCCACGGCTTTCAAGAGCTCATCGCCCTTGGTGTGGCCGAGCACGTCGTTGATGTCCTTGAAACGGTCGAGATCGATGTAATGGATGGCGAAGGTGGCGGCGCCGTGCCGGGCGGAGACGAAGGCGCGCCCGAGCTCACTCATGAAGGCCTTGCGGTTGGCGAGGCCAGTGACGGCGTCGGACAGCGCGTAGCGCGCGAGTTCGGCTTCCGCCGCCTTGCGATCATCGATATCGATCAGGATTCCTTCGATCGCGATCAATGCATGCTTGTCGTCATAGATCGCGCGCGTGCGGTCCTCGACCCAGACGTAGCGGCCATCGGAAGCAATAATGCGCCGCTCGCGGCCGACTTCGGCAGCCTTGCCGGTGACGATGCGCTCGATATCGAGCATCATTTCCGGCAAATCGTCGGGATGGATGATATCGAGATAGCGGATCGGCGACGCCAGAAACTCACTGGCGTCATAGCCGTAGCGGCTGACATTGCGGGAGACGTAGGTGAGTGGATGCGGCGGTTGCGGGCCGAGCCGATAGAGCAGGACCGGGCTGGTTTCGATGATGCGGCTGGCGTTGGACAAGGCCTCGAGATCGCTGGCGCGGGCGATGCCGGCGCCGATGAGCTCGGCCAGCGTCTTGAGCGTATCGATTTCGATGGCCGACCAGGTGCGCTCCTGCTCGCAGTCGTCGAAGCCCAACTGCCCCCACCATTTGCCGTCGACGAAGATCGGCACCAGCAACACCGATTTGACGTCGATCTTGGACAGCAGACTGCGGAGGGGCTCCTCGGCATCGCGGGTGAGGAAGCCGAGTGCTTCGCCTTTGGCCAGGAAAGGCACAAGCCGGTCGCGGTCCCAGGTGGCACCGTCGCGCCGTTGCTGGCGCGGCGCCACCGCGGCCACGCCAGGCGCGTCCCATTCGTGCCGCAACGTTGCGATGAAGCGGCCATCGGACTGCCGCTCGTTGGCGTAGAACTCGACGCGGCTGACGCCGCTGGCCCGGCCGATCCGTTCCAGCACGGCGGGGATGGGCTGTTCGGGGGCGAGCGAGCGCAACAACTCACTGGCGCTGGCGGTCACAGCTTTGCGGATGGCATCGGCGCGGGCCGCATCCAGGCGCCGCTGCGCCAGCTCATCGGCAAGCGCGCGCTCAGGACCGCCTCTGCTTCGTTCGCCTGCCGTGTCGGGACTGCTGTCTTGCATCGAACGCATCCGCGTGCACGGCCCGCTAAGCCAACCGGTCAAGGGAGCACCTTCAGCGTGCGCCGGCGCCGGGCGTCTCGCGCGCCCCGTGTATGATCCTGTGCCAGCGCAAGGGCGTGCAGGGCTTGATCAGGGTCAAATAAACCGACGAATTCGGCAAGCAATAGAAGCCGAAAGGTAAGTTATTCCTTCGAAAATAGAATTCTATTTAAATAGTAAAATTATACCGCAAAATGGCAATATTGTACTACGATATATTTCTCATAAATTATACCACCAAATTGCATCTCTTATCCGTCAATACTGTCCGCTTTACGCGTAGTTGCTAACCAAAACCGCGAAACCTACCACTCGCTATAATTGTACCACCAAAATTAAAATTGCAGCGGTAGTTTTAATCACTTGAAAATTACAACCGGCCGGCAGGGCGGCCACACCGGGCGAGCATTGGGGAAAATGCTGGCCCACCATGGGGCCCCAAATGTCAAGACGGCACAAGTACAACGAACAACACAGTTTCGAACCCGATATCGAGCCACGCACAGATATCCCGGGCACCCTCAGGGCTGCCGAAGGACATCTCAAGTCGCGGGTCGTCAAACGCTCGCTGGTGGTTGGCGGCCACAAGACCAGCGTCAGCCTGGAAGATGCTTTCTGGGTCGAGTTGCGGGCGATTGCGCAAAAGCTCGGCGTCCACCTGTCCCAACTCGTGGGCAGCATCGACCTGGAACGTCAGCACAGCAACTTGTCCTCGGCAATACGGCTGTTCGTGTTCGAATATTGCAGCCGCAACGGCGTCGATGAGTTGAGCCAGACATCCCAGGCAGTGCTGGTGCGGACCAAGCGCTACAGCGTCAGTCACAGTCACTAGCGCAATATCGGACGCCGGAGAGCCTTCCAGGGCGGGTCGCCTATCGGCGGCCCGCTGGAGCGGGCGAAGGGAATCGAACCCTCGTATGCAGCTTGGGAAGCTGCCGTTCTACCATTGAACTACGCCCGCGCACCGGCAGTCTTGGCCTGCTGCCGGTTAAGCGATCCACAGTATACCTGCAGCGCGCAGCCAGTCGCAAGCCGACGCGGCCGCGCCCCTGCCGGAAAACTCAATTGGCGAGACGCCGTATCAACGCCGGTGACGCCGCTCACCACTGCTTGTATGGCAGGAATTTGCCGCTCATGGTGATCTGGACCCGGTCTCCCTTGGGGTCGGGAATCCGGTCGATGTGAAGATCGAAGTCGATGGCACTCATAATGCCGTCGCCGAACTTCTCGTGAATCATCTCCTTGATCGAGTCGCCATAGACATAGGTGATCTCGTGGAAGCGGTAGATCAGCGGGTCCTTCGAAACGGTTTCCGCGTCCTGCCCTTTCTTGGGCGGACGCTGCAACGCAAGCGCGCCCCCCCTCGCGCGGAGAGCCAGGGGTGAGGTCGGCCGTTCACCTTCTATAAACCCTGGCCGCGCCACATTTAGCCGAGCGGTCAATCTCCCTTTTACCTCTTGGGTCGTAGGGTGCCGGCCTATCGTACCGCCCGGAGACCTCAGATGACCGACGCCCCTATGCCCGCCGGCTACGGCCGCCCGTTGCCGATTCGCCGCGCCTGGAAGGGGTTCGTCGCGTTCCTGAAAGCCCCGACCACCGTGCTGGTGTTGGGCGGTCTGCTGCTGCCGAACATACTGTCACTCGCCACGCTGGGCTCGTTCATCGACGTCGGTCTGCCGCCGCGCACGGCGGCGATTTTCCTTTACGCCACCCTCGCCATCGCCGCCCGCCGGATTCCCTTCGCCCTCACCGCGGTGCTGTTTGTCGCCATTCTTGGCTTCGACATGGTCCGCACCATATCGATGATGTTCCGATTGGCGCCGACCGAACTGCTGGTCGCCCTCGACCAGGCGCGCCGCATTCACTTCTTCGCCTCGCCGCTCTACACCGCGCTGATCACCGCAATGCTCGCGACCACGGCGGCCTCGCTCTACTGCCTCAGCCAGCGCGCCAAGCTCATTCGGGGCAATATCTATGTGCTGTTCGCCCTGGCGTTCATGGTCGCTGCGCTCGACTTCTTCACGAACTACCAGCCCAACTATCAGTTCGGCTCGGTGTTCGGGCGCGACGTGCCGGTGAAGTCCGCGGCGGAAGTCTCCGGCTTCAAAGCCACCGCCGGCACCGGAGGCCGCAACGTCGTGGTCGTCATCGTCGAAGGCCTCGGTTATCTGAAAGACGCAAACGCACGCCGCCGCATCGCGGCGCCGCTATACGATCCGGCCATCGCCAAAGACTACGTCGTGACCGCGGGCCATACCCTCTATTACGGCTCGACCACGAACGGCGAGATGCGCGAGCTCTGCAACACGCGCACCTTCTATTCCGACTTCGTCTACAAACACGGTAATTCCTGCCTGCCGGATGTCCTGGACCGGCGCGGCTATACCAGCCTCGCCTTCCACGCCTTTGCCGGCGGCATGTTCGAGCGCAAAGACTGGTATCCGAAGGTCGGCTTCAACAAGGAACTGTTCAGCCACGAACTCGTCAAACGCACCCAACGTGTGTGCGGCGGCGCGTTCCGCGGCGCCTGCGACGCCGATCTCGCGCCGGTGATCGTGAACGCCTCCCGCAAGGCCGCCAAATCGGGCAAGCCGCGTTTCATCTATTGGCTGACGCTCAACACCCACATTCCGGTCGCGCCCGGCGAAGCCTTGACCCACTTCAACTGCGCGCGCGCGGACAACGGCTTCGGCCAGACCACGGTCTGCCGCATGGCCGAGCTGTGGCATGATGTCTTCCGCGTTGTGAAGAACGTCGCGCTCGATCCCTCGGTCGGACCGGCCGACATCCTGGTGGTCGGCGACCACGCACCGCCGCTGTGGTCGAAGCGCGGGCGCGCGCAGTTCGCGGACGGACAGGTGGCGTGGTATCGCCTGCGGCCACGCAACGGTGTGTTCACGGCACAAAGCGCCACCGCCACAAGCGTCCAGAACTAGCCCTTGAAATGCTTTGAGAGCTTCAGGCTCTGCGCCTGGTAGTTCGAGCCGATGCCGGTGCCATAGAGCGTATCCGGCTTCGCCAGCATTTTCTCGTAGACCAGCCGGCCGACGATCTGGCCGTGCTCGAGAATGAACGGCACCTCGCGCGAGCGCACTTCCAGCACCGCGCGCGAACCGCTGCCGCCGGCGCCGGCGTAACCGAAGCCGGGATCGAAGAAGCCGGCATAGTGCACGCGGAATTCGCCGACCAGCGGATCGAACGGCACCATCTCGGCGGCGTAATCGGGCGGCACCTGGACGGCTTCCTTGGACGCGAGAATGTAGAACTCGTTGGGATCGAGGATCAGGCTCTTGTCGGGCCGTGCCGAAATCGGTTCCCAATAGTCGAGCACGCCGTAGCCGCCCCGCCGCTCGACGTCGATCAAGCCGGTGTGGCGCTTGGCGCGATAGCCGACGATACCGGGCCGTTCGGCGCCGCCGAGATGACCAGAGAGATCGACGCTCACCGCCACGCCTTCGCTGACGTCGGCTTCGTCGCTGTCGACCAGCCGCTCGCGCGCGTGCAACGCGCGCAACGCGTCGGCGTCGAGCAAAGCATGGCCGCGACGGAAACGGATTTGCGACAGCCGCGAGCCCTCGCGCACCAGCACCGGAAACGTGCGCGGGCTGATCTCGGCATAAAGCGGCCCGTGATAGCCGGGCTCGATGCGGTCGAAACCGCGGGTCTCGTCGGCGATGACACGCGTGAACACGTCGAGCCGGCCGGTCGAGCTTTTCGGATTGGCGGCGGCGGCGATGTCGTCGGGCAGCGCCAGGCTTTCGAGCAGCGGCACGATATAGACGCAGCCGGTCTCCAGCACCGCGCCGTCCGTGAGGGCGAATTCGTGCAGCTTCAATTCGTCGATGCGCTGGGCCACCGTCGTCGTGCCCGGCAGGAAGCTCGCACGCACGCGGTAGGCTATTTCGCCCAACCGCAGGTCGAGGCTCGCCGGCTGGATCTGGCCGGGCACGAAATCGGTCGCGGGCAGAATCCCACCATCGGCGGCAAGCTGCCGGATCATGCTGTCGGGCAGGATGCCCTTGTCCTCGATGGCGAAGGAAAGTGCCACGGTGCCCCGCTCAGATTGGAGGCCCGATCTAACCCGACAGGCGGCTTGACGGGAAGGCGTTGCGTCCGCTAGGAACACTTTATCCCGTGGTCAATTTGAGCCGGCCGGCTTGCAGCCACGTAAAATAAGTCGCTAAAAGGCCGGGGGACGCGCGAGTGAACCCGGCCGAGAGATTTCTCTCCGGCCGGTTTTTTGTTGACCGGCGCATGGTTTCGATCAGGCGTCCGGGCTGAAGGAGACCACGATGTCCGCGTCCAAGACTTACCGCCCCGAAACCCGCCTGGTGCACGCCGGCACGCTGCGCTCGCAATTCGGCGAGATGTCGGAGGGGCTGTTCCTCACGCAAGGCTACATCTATCCGAGCGCGGAGGAATGCGAGTCGCGCTTTTCCGGCAAGACGCCGGGCTATGTCTATTCGCGCTATTCCAACCCGACCATATCCATGTTCGAGCAGCGCATGGCCTCGCTCGAGGGCGCGGAGGCCGCGCGCGCCACCGCCACCGGCATGGCCGCCGTCACCACCGCGCTGATGGGCCAGGTCAAGGCCGGCGACCACGTGGTCGCGTCCAAGGCGCTGTTCGGCTCCTGCCGCTGGGTGATCGAGGACTGGCTCGGCCGTTTCGGCGTCACCTCGACGCTGGTCAACGGCGCCAACATCGACGAGTGGAAGAACGCGGTGCAGAAGAATACCAAGGTGTTCTTCATGGAGACGCCGACCAACCCGACGCTGGAGGTCTACGACATCGCGGCGGTCGCCGACATCGCGCACAATGCCGGCGCCACGCTGACGGTCGACAACGTGTTCGCGACGCCGCTCTACCAGAGCCCGCTGACACTCGGCGCCGACTGCGTGGTCTATTCGGCCACCAAGCACATCGACGGCCAGGGCCGCGTGCTCGGCGGCGTGATCCTCGGCTCGGAGAAATTCATCCAGGACAACGTGCATCAATTGATCCGCCAGACCGGGCCGTCGCTGTCGCCGTTCAATGCCTGGGTCCTGTTGAAGGGCCTTGAGACTCTTGCCGGTGCGCGTGCAGCGGCAGACGGAAACCGCGGCGGCGGTGTCGGTCGCGCTCGACGGCAACAAGAAGCTGACGCGGCTGATCTATCCCGGCCGCCCCGACCATCCGCAGGCGGACATCGTGCGCAAGCAGATGAAGGCGGGCTCGACCTTGTGTTCGTTCGAGATCAAGGGCGGCAAGGAAGGCGCCTTCCGCTTCCTCAATGCGCTCAAGCTCATCGGCATCACCAACAACCTCGGCGACGCCAAGAGCCTGATCACGCATCCGACCACCACGACGCATCAACGGCTGACGCCGGCGCAGCGCGCCGAGCTCGGCATCGGTGACGGGCTGGTGCGGCTGTCCTGCGGCCTTGAGCACCCCGACGACGTGGTGGAGGATGTGCTTACCGCGTTGGACGCGGTGTGAGCGAAGCTTTGGGCCCGACGCGCGCGGTGGCCGCGGCCACCTGTCGCGTCGCGGCTTCTGCGATCGCCAGCCCGAGGCCTTTCGCCATGCAGGCGTAGCTCCAGTCGTTCATGTGCAGCCCGTCGCGCGATACGAAGCTCTCGAATGCCAAGTGATCGTGCTCGCGCCAGCGCTTCATCAAATCGTAGCGCCGGAACAGATCCACGCCTGCCCGCGCGGCGGTGCGCGAAATGAGCGCGACCATGGTCTCGGCGTCGGGTTTGACGATCACCTTGGGTGCGAACTGCGGATCGATCAGCACCACGTCGGCGCCGGTGGCGCGGACCTTGGCAAGCCCGCTGCGGATCGCCGCACCGCCGTCGACGATCTTACGGTGGCGCAACACCGAATTGGTACCGAGCTGCCAGAGCACCAAGTCGGGCTTGGCGGCGACCACGGCCTTGTCGAAGCGCTTGAGCATGTCGCCGATCACTTCGCCGCCGATGCCGCGGTTGAGCACGGTGATGGTCTGACGCGGAAAATGGCGCTTCAGTTCGAACGCGAGCCGGCTTGGATAATTCGCCGCCTTCGAGCTTGCGCCGCTGCCGGCGGTCGAGGACGAGCCGATGGCGACGATCACGATCGGCTGGTGGTTGGCGAGTTTACGAGCAACGCGCGGTAACGGATGGGCGAGGCGAACCAAGGCCGCCGGGGCGTCGCACTCTGGCTTTTGCTCTGCATGAGCGGCAAACGGCCATGACAAACCGGCAAGCAAGACCGCGCCGGCTTTTGCCACGCGGCACGTGACCTTGTTGTTTTTCAAGTGGACGCCCCCGCCCTCTTTTGGTGACGCATGATCTAATCCAAAAACCGGTTCCCGCTTTTCGGGATCATGCGTTTGATGGCGGGCCAACCCTCAGTCGACGGCCCTGCCCGGCTTGGCCGCCCCGACGACGAGATCGGCCAGCAACCGCCCTATGCAATCATGAACACGCTGGGCGGTGTCAAGTTTATTTCTGGCGCTCCTGAAGTTGAAGGTGCCGAGGTCCGCCCACAACCTCATGATGCCGAACCGGTTGAACAGCGGCACGTCATATTGCACCGCAACCCAGCGCATGTCCTCGGCATAGTCCGACAGCGCAATCATCGATTCCGTGCGCGGGCTGTATTGGGCGTTGACCAGGATGACATCGGCGCCGGCCTTGCGGGCCTGCGCGATACCGGCTTCCAACGTATCGCTGAAGCTGTCGGTCTCGACCGCCTGCATGGCGTCGACCGTGCCGGTCTGCCAGATGACGAGTTGCGGCTTGGCCGCGGCCAGCGCTTTCGGCATCGACCGCAGCATGGCGGCGGCGGTGCGGCGGGACTTCACGTCGGTTGCCACCGTGACCACAACCCCCGGCAGCGCTTCACCGAGCGCATTCTGCAGGCGGGCGGGATAGGCCATTTTGGCACCGGCCGGCCCGGGCAGATTCGAGGAGCCGGAGCCGACCACCAGCACGCTCAGCTTGTGGGCGGCGATGGCCTTGGCGACATGCGGCAGCGGGAAACTGTGTTCGAGCAGGGGCCGGGCAACCGTGCATTCACCGGGATGGCCGGCGAGCGCCGGCCCGGCCAGCCCCAGTGCCGCCAGCAGCAATAATAGCCGCTTCATCTAAGAGCCCCCGGCGGCGGCCGGCAACGCGGCCGGCGGCCGCGGCCCGCGCCGCTCCATGCGCTTATACCACGACACCAGTGCCGCCGCCGCCACCATGATCAAAATGCCGGCAACGCTGACGACCACGTGCATGAACAAGCGGTTGGACACCTCGGTAAACATGAAATGGCCGGCAAAGGCCAGAAACACGCCGATACAGAAGGTCTCCAGCGAATGCTGACCGCAGACGATCGCCGGCCAGAACACGCGCGAGTTCAACACCGGCCAGCCGCGCGGCACGAACCACAGCGTTACGACTGCCAGCGAAAAGAAATGCAGGATGCGCAACACGTCGAGATTGGTCTTGCTGATCGGATAGATGGCGTCACTAACGAATTTCGGCACGTAGACGGCGAGCCAGGGGAAATACCAGGTCATCACGATGCCGAAGGCGAACGCCAGATAGGCAACCGCGAGCGCGAAGGTGACCGGCGAGTCGAGCCAGCGCTTGAGCTTTTGCGCGCCGCCGAGCGCGCACCAGGCGCCGAACACGAACAGCAATTGCCAGGCGAAGGGATTGAACACCCACACGCCCTTCGGCCAGGCCGGGATGTTCCAGCCGAAATACCAGGTGAATGCGTAGAGCGCCGCCGACAGGCCGAGCGCCGCCGCCGGCCGGCGCAACAGCAGCCACAGGATCGGCGCGAACAGGATGAGCAGAACGATATAGAGCGGCAGCACGTCCATGTTCACCGGCTTGAACTTCAACAGCAGCGCCTGGACGATGGTGACGTCCGGGTGGTTGAGGAAATTGAGCACGCCCATTTCCTCGCTGTAGAGCGGATTGTCGAACGAGTGCGCGACATAGGCGATCTCGGCCAGATAAATCGCGAACAAGAAGACGTGGGCGACGTAGATCTGCCAGGCGCGCTTGAGCACGCGGGCGCCGGCGACAATGAAGCCGTGCTCGCGCATGGCGCGGCCGTAGACGAAGGCGGCGGTATAGCCGGAGATGAAGACAAATATCTCGGTGGCGTCCGAGAAGCCATAATTACGGATGGTGATCCAACTCACCGCGTTCGACGGGATGTGGTCGAGGAAAATCAACCAAAGAGCGAGCCCCCGGAACAAGTCCAGGCGCAGATCGCGTTCGGTCGAAACCGGGGCCATGAACGGCTTTTCTTTCGTGCGCTGTTTCGTGATAAATCAACCGGGCAGCGGCGATGGATTCGGATCAGATTAGGGCTTTTCGATGTACCGGGCGGTAACCCGCAAAATAGAGGTGACGGTGACCCCCCGCTTCGTGCAGGAGCGCTCGTCCCCCACCAACGGCTATTTCTTCTGGGCCTACACCATCAACATCACCAATCTCGGCGGCGAGACGGTGAAGTTGAAGACCCGGCATTGGCGCATCACCGACGCGCTCGGCCGGCTGCAGGAGGTCAAGGGGCCCGGGGTGGTGGGCGAGGAACCGGTCCTCAAGCCCGGTGAATCGTTCGAATATACCAGCGGGGTGCCGCTGCCGACGCCGTCCGGCTTCATGACCGGCAGCTACGGCATGGTGACGGGCGAAGGCGAGCATTTCGACATCGAAATCCCGGCGTTTTCACTCGACTCGTCCTACGCCGAACGGACGATCAACTAGCGCGGGGCCCGCTCCCGGCAGGCAGCCCTTGAAGCGGGAACCAGCGCCTGCTTCGGTAAAACGGCCAGCACCGCCCCACCCTGCGCAAAATTCTGCATGGCGGTCAGCCGCGGCGCCGGCAGCGCCACGCAGCCGTGGGTGCCTTTCGCGTCCTTCAGCCAGAGATGAATGAAAATGCAGGAGCCGGCGCGCGCGGCGCGGTTCGTCGGGTAGTCAACCAGCAAGCCCTGGCGGTATTGCCGCACGCGCCACATGTTCTCGCCGTGGACGCGCCAGCCGACCTTGGCGCGGGAGGTGATGGTGTTGTAGGCGGGCGAACGCGGATCGTCGACGCAGACGGTGCCCTTGGTGAGACGCAAATAGCCGGGGCGGCGCGACGGCGCGAAACCGAAGCTGCGGCCGACGTTGAACACGCCGGCCGGCACGCGCACGTCGCCGTCGACCTTGATCGGCTCGCCCTTGGCCGCATAGCCGCGGAACGCATGCGCCCAGGCAACGCCGCGAAAACCGAGCAAGGCGGTAAACGGTCCGCCCGCCGGCTGCCAGGACGCCAGCGGCAAGACGCGGCTGAAGCGCTGCGCATAAGCAGTGGTGCTGTTCATGCCGCGCGGGACGACCAACAGCAACCGGGTCGCGCCGGCGAGCGGCGCCGGACAGCTTTGCGCCAGCGCCGCCTGCGGCGCGGCCAACAAGAGAAGGGCGATCAGCGCCGCGCGCACGAGAATGTGCCTCAGCCCGGATTGGCGCCGACGTCGGCGGGTGCGAATTCGTAGTTGGCGCTGCAGAACTCGCAGGTCACCAAGATGCGGCCGTCTTCGACCATATGGTCGCGGTCGTCCTGCGAGAAGCTCTTGAGCATCGCTTCCACCGCCTCGCGCGAGCACGAGCATTCCGCCTTCACGTCGCCGTGCTCGAACACGCGCACGCCGGGCTCATGAAACAGGCGATAGACCAGCCGCTCGCTGGATAGCGCCGGATCGATCAGCTCGAGATCCTCAACAGTGGAGACCAAAGCGCGGCCTTCGACCCAGGATTCGTCCTCCTCGACTTCCGGCACTTCGACGCCTTCCGGCGCGTCGCCGGGGTGAAGGTCGGGCTGGCGGGCGCGCTCCGGCGCCTTGGGCAGGAATTGCAGCATGATGCCGCCGGCGCGCCAGCCATGTCGGGCGCCGCCTTCGGCCGCGCGCAGTTCCTCGGCCACCGCCAGGCGGACCCGGGTGGGAATCTGCTCGGAACGGTGGAAATATTCGTGCGCGGCGTCTTCCAGCGAGCCGCCTTCCAGCGCCACCAGGCCCTGGTAGCGGCTCATGTCGGGGCCCTGGTCGATGGTCATGGCGAGATGGCCCGTGCCGAGCAGGCTGGGGCCGTCGCTCTTGCCGGCGGCCATCGCCTCCGCCACCGCCTTCTTGTCGAAGCGGGCGCAGGCGCGCACTTTGCCGGGCGCGGTGAAGTCCACCACGATCATGCGCACCGGGCCGTCGGTCTGGGTCTGCAGGATGAAGCGGCCGTCGATCTTGAGCGCGGAGCCGAGCATGACGGTCAGCACCACCGCCTCGCCCACCAGCTTGGCGACCGGCGGCGGATAGGCGTGGCCCTCCAGTATCTGGTCGATCACCGGCCCCAGCCGCACCACGCGGCCGCGCAGGTCGAGCTTGGCGACCTCGAACGGCAGCACGCTGTCGTCGTTGGGCGTGGCCGACGGCGCGCGGATGGGAATGACGGTTTCGGGATTGCTCATATGGGGATTGCTCATGGCCCTTATGTAGCGCTGAAACGCCGGAACGCGAGACCCCCGAGCCCGCCTGCGCCATGCCCCCGCGTCACGACAGGCCATGAGCGACATCAAGGGGCGCGCCTCGGTGACGGCACCGTCCGCGTGCAGGCACCAGGCGAGCAGGCCCTTCTGGGCGTGCAAGCGGTTCTCGGCCTCGTCGAACACCACCGACTGCGGGCCGTCGATCACCTCGTCGGTGACCTCCTCGCCGCGGTGCGCCGGCAGGCAGTGCATGAAGACGGCGTCGGGATTGGCCTTGGCCATCAGCGCGGCATTGACCTGGTAGCGCTTAAGCACGTTGTGGCGGCGCTTGCCGTCGCGGTCGCCCATCGACACCCAGGTGTCGGTGACCACGCAATCGGCCCCGCTGACCGCGGCCTCCGGGTCGTCGCCGATGGCAATGTCGGCGCCGGATTTCTTGACCCAGTCCATCAGCCATTTCTTCGGCTTGAGCTCCGTCGGCGTCGCCACCTTGAGCTGGAACTCGAAGCGCTCGGCAGCGTGCATCCAGGAGGCGAGCACGTTGTTGGCGTCGCCGGTCCAGGCCACGGTGCGGCCGCGGATGGAGCCCTTCTTTTCCTCGAAGGTCATGACGTCGGCGAGCACCTGGCAGGGATGCGAACGCCGCGTGAGCCCGTTGATCACCGGGATGGACGCATGGCGCGCGAGCTCGGCGACCGCTTCCGGGTCGAGGATGCGGATCACGATGGCGTCGACGAAACGCGAGAGCACGCGCGCGGTGTCGGCCAGCGTCTCGCCGCGGCCGAGCTGCATCTCCTGGGCAGTGAGCATGATCGACTCGCCACCGAGCTGGCGCATGCCGACGTCGAAGGAAACGCGGGTGCGGGTCGACGGCTTGTCGAAGATCATCGCCAGCGTCTTGCCGGCCAGCGGCTTGGAATCCTGACCACGGGCGCGCGCGGACTTCATGGCGCGGCTGGAATCGATCAGATGCGCGAGCGTCTGCTTCGGGATGTCGGTGAGGTCGAGGAAGTGCCGCACGCCGTTGCCGGTCATGACGCCGCCTCCTTGGCCGGTTTGGCGACTTGCGCCAGCCGCGCGCAGGCGCGGTCGATCTTCGCCACCGCCTCGCCGATCTCCTCTTCGCTGATGATGAGCGGCGGCAACAGCCGCACCACGTTGTCGCCGGCGGCCACCGTGATCATGTTCTCGGCGCGCAATTCGTCGACCAGCGTGCCGGCCGGCGGGATCAACCTAAGACCAATGAGCAGGCCCTCGCCGCGCACCTCGGCGATCACCGAGGCGTAGCGGTCCTTGAGCTCGGCCAGCCGCTGCTTGAGCCGCAGCGAGATCTGGCGCACGTGCTCGATGAATTCGGGCTCCAGCACCACGTCGAGCACGGCGTTGCCGACCGCCATGGCGAGCGGATTGCCGCCGAAGGTCGAGCCGTGGGTGCCGGCCGTCATGCCCTTGGACGCTTCCGTGGTGGCGAGGCAAGCGCCGATCGGAAAGCCGCCGCCGAGCGCTTTCGCCAACGCCATGATGTCGGGCGCGATGCCGGAGCGCTCATAGGCGAAGATCTCGCCGGTGCGGCCGATGCCGGTCTGCACCTCGTCGAAGATCAGCAGAAGACCGTGCTTGTCGCACAATTCGCGCAGCGACCGCAGGAACGCGGACGGCACCACGCGCACGCCGCCTTCGCCCTGGATCGGCTCGATCAAAATAGCGCCGGTCTCGGGGCCGATCGCCTTCTTCACCGCCTCGAGATCGCCAAACGGCACCTGGTCGAAACCTTCGACCGGCGGGCCGAAGCCATCGAGATATTTCTGGTTGCCGGTGGCCGCGATGGTCGTGAGCGTGCGGCCGTGGAAGGCGCCCTCGAAAGTGATGATGCGGTAGCGCTCCGGCTTGCCGGACGCCGACTGGTACTTGCGCGCCATCTTGATGCAGCACTCCAGCGCCTCGGCGCCGGAATTCTGGAAGAAGACGGTATCGGCGAAGCTTGCCGCGCACAGCCGCTCGGCCAGCCGCTCGCCTTCGGGAATGCGGTAGAGATTGGAGACGTGCCAGACCTTCTTGGCCTGCTCGGTCAGCGCCTCGACCAGATGCGGATGGCAATGGCCGAGCGCGTTGACGGCGACGCCGGAGGTAAAATCGAGGTAGCGCTCGCCCTCAGCCGTGACCAGCCACACGCCCTCGCCCCGCTCGAAAGCGAGGTCGACGCGCGCATAAGTCGGCAGAAGATGCGAGCTCACGGTCTGTTTCATCCATCGGGCGAATGGCCAAAATCGTTGGGTCGATTTGCCGAAATAAAATGTGCCGCCTTCCGGGGCGGCACTTTTTGTATTTTATGACTGGACTTGAGCCCGGTCAACAGAAGCCGAGCGTGGCCTTTTGGACTCAAAATTGCCGCAAGGGCCGATTCTAAAGGAAAACCTGTTGGTAGTTGCAATTGAGGGCTTGCAAAGCCTTGCACGCGACTCACCCCATATTGTAGGTTTCTAGTCAAGTCAGTACGACATCTCGTGCGACGGACCGATTTCTAGTTCATGCCTGTTGCGTTACGCGGCGGGGGCCCTGGAGGGCACCCGGCGGGGTGGGCGGATTCCACCTAAAGCATTGAACGTCGAGGAGAAACCCGATGGGCTGGACCGACGAAAGGGTCGAACTCCTGAAGAAGCTGTGGGCTGACGGGCTCTCCGCCAGTCAGATCGCCGCAGAACTCGGGGGCATCACCCGCAACGCCGTCATCGGCAAGGTGCACCGGCTCGGCCTTTCGGGGCGCGCCAAGAGCCCCTCCTCCGCCACCCCGCGCCCGCGCAAGCCGCGTTCGGGCGGCCACATGCTGCGGGTGTCGCGGCCGGCGGTGCGCGGCAACACGGCGCTCGCCTACGACTACGACGCTGGAGCCCGAGCCGGAGCTGGTCGAGATTCCGATGGAGCAGCGCAAGACGCTACTGCAGCTCAATGAACACACCTGCCGCTGGCCGATCGGCGATCCCGGCAGCAGCGAATTCTTCTTCTGCGGCGGCGAGACCGCAAACGAACTGCCCTACTGCGCCTATCACTCGCGCGTCGCCTATCAGCCGGCGACCGACCGCCGGCGCGAGAAGCGGCATTTCCGGGGGTAAGCGGTTTCACGGCGGGGGCGGGCGTCGATGGCCGGGCCTTTCCCGGCCATTTTTGTTTGAGGCGAGCCGGTGAAGCCTTACGCCACCCGGCCGAAGCGGTCGTCGAGCGCATAGCCGGCGCCGCGCACGGTGCGGATCGGGTCGGCCTGCTGGCCGCGGTTGATGGCCTTGCGCAGGCGGCCGACATGGACGTCGACGGTGCGCTCGTCGATATAGATGTCCGAGCCCCAGACGCCGTCGAGCAGTTGCTCGCGCGAGAACACGCGGCCGGGGCGCTCCATCAGGAATTCCAGCAGGCGGTATTCGGTCGGCCCGAGATCGATGGCGCGGCCGTTGCGCGAAACGCGCTTCTTCTCGCGGTCGAGCTCGATGTCGCCGATCGACAAGATGGTGGCGACCCGCTCCGGGTTGGCGCGGCGCAACAGCGCGCGCACGCGCGCCAGCAGTTCCGGCACCGAGAACGGCTTGACGATGTAGTCGTCGGCGCCGGTCGACGAGCCCGCGGACCTTCTCGCTCTCCTCGCCGCGGGCGGTGAGCATGATGATCGGCAGGTTGCGGGTCTCCGGCCGCGCGCGCAGGCGGCGGCACAATTCGATGCCGGAGAGGCCCGGCAGCATCCAGTCGAGCACGACCAGGTCGGGCGTGCCCTCCTTCAGCTTGGTGTCGGCCTCGTCGCCGCGCGCGGCGGAATCCACCTCGTAGCCTTCGGCTTCGAGATTGTAGCGGAGCAGCATGGTGAGCGGCTCCTCGTCCTCCACGATCAGGATGCGCGGATTCATCGTGTCATTCCCTGGCGCATGATCTTATCCGAAAACCGGTGCCCACTTTTCGGGATCATGCGCGGTTCCGTCTCTCCGATCTATCTAACGCTGCCGACCGCCGCGATATTGGTGGTGTCGCCCTTCGGCCGCTGGTCGGCGATCGGCCGGCCTTCGATGATGTAGTGCACCGTCTCGGCGATGTTGGTGGCGTGGTCGCCCATGCGCTCGATGTTCTTGGCGCAGAACAGCAGATGGATGCAGAAGGTGATGTTGCGCGGGTCTTCCATCATATAGGTGAGCAATTCGCGGAACACCGAGGTGCAGACCGCGTCGATCTCCTCGTCGCCGCGCCACACCGCCAGCGCCGCGGTGAGGTCGCGCCGGGCATAGGCGTCGAGCACCGCCTTGAGCTGCTCGAGCACCAGGTCGGTCATGTGCTCGACGCCGCGGATCAGCTTGGGCGGCGGGAACTCGCCGTTGAGCGCGATCACGCGCTTGGCGATGTTCTTGGCGAGATCGCCGATGCGCTCGAGATCGTTGGCGAGCCGCAGCGCGCCCACCACCTCGCGCAGGTCGACCGCCATCGGCTGGCGGCGGGCGATGGTCAGCACCGCCTTCTCCTCGATCTCGCGCTGCAGGTTGTCGATGTTGACGTCGTCCGCGGTGACGCGCTGGGCGAGCGTGGTGTCGCGCTTGGCGAGCGCGTCGACGGCATCGGCGACCTGCTTCTCGGCCAGACCGCCCATCTCGGCGACCATGCGCGAGAGATCCTGCAGGTCGGTGTCGAATGCCTTGGCGGTATGTTCGCTCATGGCCGTTGTTCCTTGATCGTCCGGGGCAGACATATGGGGATTCCTTTACGTCTTTCCAACATGACGGCCCCTACGGGGCCAGCCCGGTTAGCCGAAGCGGCCGGTGATGTAGTCCTGGGTGCGCCGGTCGCTCGGGCTGGTGAAGATGCGCGTGGTTTCGCCGAACTCGACCAGTTCGCCGAGATACATGAACGCGGTGAAGTCGGAGACGCGCGCGGCCTGCTGCATGTTATGGGTGACGATGGCGATGGTGTAGTCGTCCTTCAGCTCGTCGATCAGTTCCTCGATCTTGGCGGTCGAGATCGGGTCGAGCGCCGAGCACGGCTCGTCGAACAGGATGACTTCCGGACGCACCGCCACGGTGCGCGCGATGCACAGGCGCTGCTGCTGGCCGCCGGAGAGCGACAGGCCGTTGGCGTTGAGCTTGTCCTTGACCTCGTCCCAGAGCGCGGCGCGCTGCAGGCAGCGCTGGACGCGGTCGTCGAGCTCGGACTTCGACAGCTTCTCGTAGAGGCGGATGCCGAAGGCGATGTTCTCGTAGATGGTCATCGGGAACGGCGTCGGCTTCTGGAACACCATGCCGACCTTGGCGCGCAGCAAATTGAGGTCCTGATGCGGCGCCAGGATGTCCTCGTTGTCGAGCGTCACGTTGCCGGCCGCGCGCTGGTTGGGATAGAGGTCGTACATGCGGTTGAGAACGCGCAAGAGCGTGGACTTGCCGCAGCCGGACGGACCGATGAAGGCGGTGACCTTGTTCTGGTAGAGCGGAACGTTGATGTCCTTGAGCGCGCGGTTGTCGCCGTAGAAGAAGTCGAGGCCGCGCACCAGGACTTTCTCGACCAGGCCTTCGGCGCTGGCAGGCATCCGGCTGGCGGCGGGCGTCGGCGTGGGAACGGCGGTCATACTCATGACGATTTTCTCTGTGCCGAGAGGAGACGGGCGATGATGCTGAGCGCGAGCACCGCAAGCGTGATGATCAGCGCACCGGTCCAGGCGAGCTGCTGCCAGTCTTTGTAGGGGCTGAGCGCGAACTGGAAGATGACGATCGGCAGGCTGGAGACCGGCGCGTTCATGTCCAGGCTCCAGAACTGGTTGTTGAGCGCGGTGAACAGCAAGGGCGCGGTCTCGCCGGAAATGCGCGCCACCGCCAACAGCACGCCGGTGATCATGCCGGCGCGGGCGGCGCGGTAGGCGACTTTGGTGATCATCATCGAGCGCGGCAGGCCGATGGAGGCCGCCGCCTCGCGCAAGGTATCGGGCACCAGCGTCAGCATGTCCTCGGTGGTGCGCACGACCACCGGCACCACGATGACGGCAAGCGCGATGGCGCCGGCCCAGCCGGAGAAATGGCCCATTTGGGCGACCATGACCTCGTAGATGAACAGGCCGATGACGATCGACGGCGCGCTCAACAGGATGTCGTTGATGAAGCGCACGACCATGCTGAGCCTGTCGTAGCGGCCGTATTCGGCCATATAGGTGCCGGCGAGGATGCCGAGCGGAGTGCCGATCGCCACCGCGATCCCGGTCATAATCAGGCTGCCGATGATCGGGTTGAGCAGGCCGCCGGCGGAACCGGGCGGCGGCGTCATCTCGGTGAAGACCGCGAGATTGAGCCCGCTGAAGCCCTTCCACAGCAGATCGGCGAGGATGAACACCAGCCACAGCAGGCCGAAGCCCGTGGCGCCGACGGCAAGCCCCACCGCGACATGATTGCGGCGGCGGCGGCGGGCATAGAGCGAGGAGAACGCGGCGGTTGCCATGGTCAGCCCCCGACCCGCGCGTTGAGGCGCATCAGCATCAGCCGCGCCGCGGCCAGCACCAGGAAGGTGATGAAGAACAGGATGAGGCCGAGGGCGATCAGCGAGGAGGTGTAGAGATCACCGTCGGCCTCGGTGAATTCATTGGCGATGGTGGCCGAGATGGTGGTGCCGGGGGCGAGGATCGAGCTCGCAATGCGGTGGGCATTGCCGATGACGAACGTGACCGCCATGGTTTCGCCGAGCGCACGGCCGAGCCCCAGCATGACGCCGCCGATGACACCGACGCGGGTGTAGGGCAGCACCACGTAGCGCACCACTTCCCAGGTGGTGCAGCCGACGCCGTAGGCGGCCTCTTTCAGCACCGGCGGCACCGCGTCGAACACGTCGCGCGAAATCGAGGTAATGAACGGCAGCACCATGACCGCGAGGATGAGGCCGGCGGTGAGCATGCCGATGCCATAGGGCGGACCCGCGAACAAGGCGCCGAACACGGGCACGTTGCCGAGCGTGTCGATCAGGAACGGCTGCAGGGTTTGCTGCAGAAAAGGCGCGAATACGAACAGGCCCCAGATGCCGTAGATGATCGAGGGGATGCCGGCGAGCAGCTCGATGGCGATGCCGATCGGGCGGCGTAGCCACATCGGGCACAGTTCGGTGAGGAACAGCGAGATGAACAGGCCGACCGGCACGGCGATCAGCATGGCGATGATCGAGGTGACGATGGTGCCGTAGATGGGCCCGAGCGCGCCGAACTGCTCGGTCACCGGATTCCAAACCTCAGTGCCGAGGAAGCCCAAGCCGAACTTTTCCCAGGCCGGCCAGGAGCCGTGGATCAGCGAGACGATGATGCCGCCGAGGATGATCAGGACGGTGACGGCGGCGAACCGGGTGAGAAGGCGGAAGACGGAATCGCTCAGCCGCAGGCGCTGCAGAATCTTGGCTCGGTCTGGCGCCTGGGTCACCGGCAGGGCCCCACTCTCAAACGCGACGTCGACCACGGGTTCGCCTCCGGTGAAGTGGGCATATCGAGGCGGCTCCTCCCTGGTGGCTCAGACTCGGGTCCGGGAGGGCCATTTCAAGCGGCCCAAGGCCGCAAAGACAAGCCGCCCTGTGAGCGGCGGTGGACAAAGGCGGGGGCGCCGGATGGGCGCCCCCTCCCCGCTTTTCAGCGGATTACTTCATCGCGAACAGCGGGTTGCCGCTCGCGTCCTTGATGTTGGCCTTCCAGTAGGCCTCGACGTCCTTCACGACGTTGCTGGGCATCGGCGACGTAGTCGAGCGCCTGGGCCATCTTGTCGCCGTTCTCGTAGCACCAGGCGAAGAACTTGAGCGCCGAGGCGGACGCCTTCGGATCCTTCGGCTTCTTGTACATCAGGATCCAGGTGGCGGCGGTCATCGGCCAGGACTTGGCGCCGGGCTGGTTGGCGAGGATGACGCCGAAGCCGGGCTTCGACTTCCACTTGGCATTGGCCGCAGCGGCCGGAACGCCGCCGCGGTCGGCGCAACGACGTTGCCGTCCTTGTTCTTCATCTTGGTGTAGGTCAGCTTGTTCTGCAGCGCGTAGGCATACTCGACGTAGCCGATCGAGTTCTTGGTGTTGCCGACGTTGTTGGCGACACCCTCGTTGCCCTTGGCGCCGATGCCAACCGGCCACTGCACGGCCTTGCCGGTGCCGACCTTCGACTTCCAGTCAGCGCTGACGTCCGACAGGTAGTAGGTGAAGTTGAAGGTGGTGCCCGACCCGTCCGAGCGATGCACGACGGCGATCGCGGCGTCGGGCAGCTTGGCGTTGGGGTTGAGCTTCTTCAGGGCCGCGTCGTTCCACTTCTTGATCTTGCCCGCGAAGATGTTGGCAAGCGTCGGGCCGTCGATGACGAGCTCGCCGGCCTTGACGCCGGTCACATTGACGACCGGCACGATGCCGCCCATCACCATCGGGAACTGAACGAGGCCGATCTTGTCGAGATCCTTGCCCGGAAGCGGCGCGTCGGAAGCGCCGAAGGTCACGGTCTTGGCCTTGATCTGCTTGATGCCGCCGCCGGAACCGATCGACTGATAGTTCAGGCCGATGCCGGTCTCTTTCTTATAGGCGTCCGCCCACTTGGCGTAGATCGGATAGGGGAAGGTGGCGCCGGCGCCGGAGATATTTTCGGCGTGTGCGGGAGCGATGGCGGCAGCGGCGGCGACGAAGCCGGCGGCAGCCCATGCGGTCCAATGTTTCACGGGTTCTCTCCATGTTTGCGGTTGAAGACGTGCGCGGGGGCTTCGCCTCGGGCCATCCGTCTCGATTGCCCGATTTCGCGGGCGACCGCTGTTGCTCTGAGACGCTCTCCAAGAAACTTCGGACGGAGGCTTTGTTCGCGTCAATTCAGTGTCATTCCGAAGCCCGCGAGCAGCCTTAGGCGTCGCGTGTCACCCTTTTATAAAGCTTCGATGACAGCTAAATGACAGCTCAAGTGGCTGATTTTTCGGCCAATTCCGGCGTTGACGCGGAATTCGCCGGTGTACAAGGGCACGTGCATGCAAAAGCTCGCGCCCTGGCCCGGCGTGCTCTCGATGGTGAGCCTGCCGCCATGGCGGTTGAGCACGTGCTTGACCAGCGCCAGCCCCAATCCGGTACCGCCCTGCTGGCGGCTGTCGGCGACGTCGACGCGGTAGAAGCGCTCGGTCAGGCGCGGCAGATGCTCGGGCGCGATGCCGGGACCGTAGTCGCGCACGGCGAGCCGCGCCTCCGCCGAGCCGGCGCGGGTCTGCCCGCGACGTGAGCGTGACATCGACGCGTTTGCCGGCGGCGCCGTATTTGAGCGCGTTCTCCACCAGGTTCTCGAGCGCGCGGATCAGCTCGTCGCGCTCGCCGAGCACGGTGAGCGGCTCGGCCGGCACCGAGACCTTGATCTCCACCGCGCGGTCGCGCGCCAGCATCTGCAGGCCGTCGACCACCTGGCGCACGATGGTGGCGAGATCGACCGGCGTACTCGGCTGCAGATGGGCGTTGAGCTCGATGCGCGAGAGCGACAACAGATCGTCGATCAGCCGCGCCATGCGGGTGGCCTGCGCCTGCATGATGGCGAGGAACTTCTCGCGCGCGGCCGGGTCGTCCTTGGCGCGGCCTTGCAAAGTCTCGATGAAGCCGAGCAAGGCGGCGAGCGGCGTGCGCAACTCGTGGCTGGCGTTGGCGATGAAGTCGGCGCGCATCTCCTCGACCCGGCGCAACGGCGTGAGGTCGTTGAAGGTCATCAGCAGCAGGTCGGAGGGCCGCCCTCGCCGCCGGCGAGCCGCACCGGCCGCACGAAGGCCTCGTACCAGCGGTCGCGCGGCACGCGCTCGAAGAATTCCACCCGCTGCGGCTCGCGCCGCTTGGCTGGCGCGGCGGATGGCGTTGACCAGTTCCGGCATGCGCAGGCTGATGAGCGCCGGATCGCCGCGGCGCATGGCGGGGGCGAGCCCGAGCGCCGCCTCGTTGAAGGCGATCACGCGGCCGTCGCGGTCGAGCACGATGGCGGGACCCGGCAGGCCGGCGATCAGCGACTCGATCAGGCGGGCGGCCGGGTGGTGGCCGGCGATGCGTCCGCCGGTCACGCCGGCGCCGGCGGGATCGCCACTGCGCGCGGCGCCGCGCAGGACATGCCAGGCGTCACGCAGACGGCCGATGAAGCCGGCGCGAGCCGGAAAATCCGCCGCGTGGGGGTCGCTCGCCATGGTCAGCCGGCGCTGGTTTTGTGGCCTTGGTCCCGGTCTTGGTCCCGGCCTTGGTCTCGGTCTTGGTTTCGGTCTTCGTCTCGGTCTTAGTCTCGGTCTTGGCCGCCGGTTTAGCCGCCGTCTTGGCCTCGATCTCGGTGCGGATCGGCTGCGTGACGCTGACTATTCGGCCTGGCGGCGCTTCCGGCAAGGCCGGGGCGCGGCGCATGTTGAGCCAGAGCTCGCGCATGCCGAGGACGGCCACCGCCACCACGAAGGGGCAGATGTAATAGAGCAGCCGGAACAGGAGCAGCCCGGCGAGCAGGTCTTCCTTGTTGAACTGCCACAGCGCCACCAGCATGGCGGCGTCGAACACGCCCAAGCCGCCGGGGGCGTGGCTGGCAAAGCCGAGCAGCGTCGCCGACACGAACACCACCAGCAGCGTGACGAAGCCGATATTGGGCTCGTTCGGCAGCAGCATCCACATCGCGAGCGTGCAGAAGCCGAGATCGAACAGGCCGATGCACGATCTGCACCAAGGTGGACGGCCCGTTCGGCAGCTGCACCGTCCAGCCGCCCTTGCCGAGGCGGCGCGGCGCGCTCCACACCCAGGCGATATAGGAGACCGAGCACCGCCAGGATGACGAGCGCGATGCCGCGGTTGACGAGACCGGGAAGCTGGGTGATGGGCCCGGCGGCGTGCGGCTCGATCGAGACGCTCAAGCCCAGCACGGTGGCGTTGCCGAGCCAGAAGGTGAGACCGGCGACGAAGCAGATCTTGGCCACCTCGACGGCGTCGAGCCCATAATGCGAATAGATGCGGTAGCGCACCGCGCCGCCGGTGAAGACGGTGGCGCCGATATTGTGGCCGACGGCGTAGCTGGTGAAGCCGGAAAGCGCGGCGATGCGGTACGGGATCTCGCCGCGGCCGATGGTGCGCAGCGCGAACCAGTCATAGAAGGTGAGCGTGAAATAGCCGCCGGCGACGAACAGGGCGGCGAGCGCGATCTGGTGCGGCCGCATCGCCTTGAGGGCGTGCATCACCTGCTCGACGTCGATGCCGCGCAGCATGTGGTACAGCACCACCACGGCGATGCCGATGATGGTGAGGCTGAGCAGCCACCCCGATCCGGTTCCAGCCGATCGTGTCCTGGAAAAATCGCGCCACCGCGCGCAACCAATTGAGCATTCGTCCTCCGGGTCGGCGCGAGGGGCCCCCGAGCGTTGCCGTCCTCGAAACCGCGCGCCTTAACCGAGAGCGCTTCGGTCAACTAGCAGAACTCCCCGGGCCGCGCGAGTGTGCAGGCGGGGGCGGTATACCGCGCAAAGGGCGGGAATTGGGGCCGAAAGGGGGCTGGGCGTGCCCGCTCTTTCACCCTCGCCTAAAAGGGGGGATCGGCGAGCATCGAAGATGCGAGCCGGGGGTGCGGTGAACGGCCCTGAAAGTCACCCCTCCCGCCGCCAGGGGGGAGGTAAAGCGTGTGGGCTGAGAGTTTGGCGCCCAAACGGAAAACCCCGGCCGCGCGGTGCGCGGAGCCGGGGTCATTGAGGAGGCATTGAGGTCCGATCAGTAATCGCAGACCCGGACGCGGCGGATGCGCTTGCCGTACTTCGTCCAGACCACGCGGCGGACGATGTAGCAGTCGCGATAGCCGTACCCGTAGGAGCCCGGCGCGACGAAGCTGATGCCGAAACCGGGGCCCCAGCCGTGATGCCAGCCGTGGTGATGCTTCCAGCTCTTGGCGGAGGCGGTGGTGGGCGAAAGAGCGGCGGCGGCGATGACCGCGGTGGCGCCGGCGGCGAGGACGAGCTTGCGGAACATGGCAGTTCTCCTGGGTGAAAGGATGTGCCTGTCACATCCTGGTACCCGTGGGTCGCGGGGACGCCGGGAATGGTTCAAAGTTTTTTTGCGCCTCCTTCCCCTTTCACCGTTGCGCCTGGAAGGAGGGCCGGAGCCGAGGCCGCAAGCGCTTCGCGCGCCCCGCCCGGTCTCTCATAGGTTAAGGCCCTCTCAAGAAGACCGTCCGGATGGCCCGGCCGGCGCCGGTGGGCCGCCGCTGCCCGCCGCTCGCGTTGTGGACGGACAAGAGAGGCGGGTTCCCGCGGGAAAACGATAAAAGACCGGCCTGACTTGCCCAGAGGCGCCGGAACAGGGCAATCTAGGCCTAAATGGCGGCAAGCGCGGCAGAATCCGCGCAAAATTTCTTCGAATTCGTTTGAACCTCGGCTCCGCCGGCCGCGTCCCACCTATGAGCGAACCGATCGGCCTGCGATGCAAACGGCTTCAGATGACGTTCTGATCGCAAGGATCGCCGGCGGAGATCGGCTCGCCATGCAGGTGCTGTTCGCGCGTCATCACGTGCGCGTCTACCGCTTCATGCTGCGGATGGTGCGTAACGAGGCGACCGCGGAGGACTTGATCAGCGAGGTGTTCCTCGAGGTCTGGCGTAACGCCGGTAAGTTCGAGGGACGTTCGGCGGTCTCCACCTGGATGTTGAGTATCGCCCGCTTCAAGGCGTTGTCGGCGCTCCGGCGCCGCACCGAGGAGGAGCTGGACGATGACGTGGCGGAGCAGATCGAGGATCACGCTGACGATCCCGAGGTGTCTCTCGCCAAGAAGGACAAGGGCGCGGTCTTGCGGGAATGCTTGAACGCGCTGACGACGGAGCACCGGGAAGTCATCGACCTCGTGTACTACCACGAGAAATCGGTGGAGGAAGTCGCCGGCATCGTCGGCATCCCGGAGGCGACGGTGAAGACGCGCATGTTCTACGCGCGGAAGAAGCTCTCAGAGCTCCTCAAGGAGCAAGGAATAGATCGAGGCTGGCCATGAACGCGACCGACAACCAGGCGCCCGACGAGATCGAAGAGCTGCTGCCCTGGCACGCGGCGGGAACGCTGAGCCAGCGCGAGGCCGAGCGCGTGGAAGACGCGCTGGCCCGCGATCCCGAGCTCGCCCGCCGCTTTGCGCTGGTGCGCGAGGAGCTCAGCGAGACCATCCATATCAACGAGACGCTGGGCGCCCCCTCGACGCGTGCGCTCGATACGCTGATGCGCCAGATCGACGCCGAACCGGCGCGGCGCCCGGCGCCGTCGTTCAATCTGGGCGCGCGGGTGTCCGAATTCTTCGCCAGCTTGACGCCCCGCACGCTGGCCGTGTCGACGTCGGCGGCGGCGCTGGTGATCATGCTGCAGGCCGGCCTGATCGCGAACATCGTGTTGAACGAAGGGCCCTCCGCCAGATTCGAGACCGCGTCGGCGCCGCCAACCATCGTGAAGCGGGGACTGGTGGCGCCCGGCGCCTACGCGCTCATCCAATTCCGACCGCAGGCGACCGCGGCTGACATCACCAAGTTCCTGAAAAGCAACGATATCAACATCGCCGATGGCCCCGTGGCCGGCGGCCTCTACCGGGTGCGCATCGGCGACGACTCGCTGCCGCAAGAGAAACGCAACAGTCTGATCAAGACGCTGCAGGCGGACAAGGTCGTCGGCTTCATCGCCGCGGCGCACTGACGCGAAAGGGTCGAGTCATGCGGTTGCAACGCAACGCTTTGCTGCTGATCGCGGGGCTCACGGCGCTGAGCGTCGCTGCTCCGTCCGGCGCGCTGGCGCAGAAATACCGCGAGCGCGGGATGAAGACCTATCACCGCGCGCCGACCGTTCACCGGCAGCCGACCGTGCACCGGCACACGTCGACGCCCAACGTCACGCACCGGAGCGGGGCGTTCCGGCCGCGCACCAGCCATTCGGACGGCGGCCGGCCGCATCGCGGCGGCGGTTTCGGCACCGGCGCCGCCATCGGGCTCGCCGTCGGCACCGCGTTGCCGGCCATCGTCCATGCGCTGCCGCGCGACGAGCCGCCGCCCGGCGGCGGCCGCTTCATCGACGACGGCTCGGTCAACGAGCCGATCGACCATGTGCGCCGCAAGCCGCGCCGGCGCACGGCGCCGCGGCGCACCACACGGCGCGGCCCGAGCGGCGCGCCGCCGGCCGGCGAGACGCGGCTCATCCCCGACGAGGTGGTGATCGAACTGCGTAATTCAGTGAGCGCGCGGCAGATCACGGCATTGCAACGCCGCTTCCGCCTGCAGCGCATCGAGTCGCACCGCTTCGCGCTCACCGGCACCACGTTCTATCGCTGGCGCATCCCGGACCGCCGTTCGGTTCCGGCCGTGATCCGTTCGCTCGAGCAGGACCGTCTGGTGGCGAGCGCGCAGCCGAACTATCTCTACTCGCTGCAACAGAGCGAAACCAAGACGGCGGAAGAAGCCGGCTCCGCGCAGTACGCGCTCGCCAAGCTGCGTCTGCCGCAGGCGCACCAACTCGCCAAAGGCGACGACGTGCGGGTGGCGGTGATCGATTCCGCCATCGACCTGGATAGCCCGGAGCTGGCCGGCTCGATCGCAGGCTCCTTCGACACGCTGAAGTCGCCGCGCAAACCTCACGCGCACGGGACGTCAATCGCCGGCTTGATCGCGGCGCACGGCCAACTGACGGGGGCCGCGCCCGGCGCCAAGATCCTGGCGGTGCGCGCTTTCGATCCCGGCGCCAGCGGCGCCCAGGGCAGCACCTTCAATATCGTCAAGGGGCTCGACTGGGCGGTGCAGAACAAGGCGCGCATCATCAACATGAGCTTCGCCGGTCCGGCCGACCCGGCGCTGCACCGCGCCCTGCAGGCCGCGCACAAACAAGGCATCGCGCTGATCGCCGCCGCCGGCAACGCCGGGGCCAAGTCGCCGCCGCTCTATCCCGCCGCCGACCCGGCCGTGATCGCGGTCTCGGCGACCGACGCCGAGGATAAACTTCTCGAGCAGTCCAACCGCGGCCGGCAGATCGCGCTCGCCGCGCCCGGCAAGGATATTCTGGTGGCGCTGCCGGATGGCGGTGTCGAGGTGTCGTCGGGCACGTCCTATTCGGCGGCGGAGGTGAGCGGCGTCGCCGCGCTGCTCATCCAGCGCGACGGCAAGCTTTCGCCCGACAAGCTGCGCCGCTTGCTGGAAAAAACCGCCCAGGATATCGGACCGAAAGGACGCGATCCTCTGTTCGGCTATGGCCTGGTCAACGCCTTCGACGCGCTGACCACGGCCACCGCGCCGGTGACGGCGCAAGTGCCGCTGCCAATCGCCCGCGTGAGCACTGGCGCGCGCTGAATTTCAGCGACGGGCGGCGGCGATCGAAGCTGACGAGACTAAATTCGCCGCCGGGCTCGACCCAATCGGTGAGATGACGGTTAGTTCTGCGCCAAAAAATAAGAGGTGGCACGGCACGTCTTGGACGCCCGCCAGCCACACAAGGCTGCGCAAAGCAGAACTTTCAGCCGCCAAACCACAATCACCCACCTCAATCCACATTTCTTCCCCATCGCGTGAACCGGCAGGTTCCCGCGCGACACCAATGCCATGGACCCCGCGTGGCCCACGCGTGGCGCTTCATAAGATCATCAGGAAAAAACCATGGCTCACATCGAAAATGAATTGCTGAACCACGCTCCCCCTCGAACCGCGCCGCGGAAAATCAAGCCGGCCGCCCTGGCACTCTTCGCACTTACTGCCGGCTTTTTGGCCACGACCGCCGTGCCAGCGTCAGCCGAGCAAGCGGCCAATATCAAAGAAATGAGTTTCACCACCCAACAAGTCTACAATCAAGAGATCACCGTCATCTCCACTGACAATAAGAAGTGGGACAAGATCGCATCGGGCTCATACATTTTCGGTGCTCACATCAACATCGACACCAAACACCCCGGTTGGGTCAGGCATGTCGGCATCGTTCTGGGAGCTTGCGGCGGCGCCGGCTGTAGCGGCAAGCCGCTGCTGTGGTACCGGTCACCCGTCCAGCGAGACTATGAGAACCAGATGGCGGTCACGTTCCCGACCAGCAAGATTCCGGTATCAACCACCGGAATTGCCACGGTGCCGTTTGGTGACCAGATCGTTGCCCAGTGTAACAGCCACCTGACCCCCGGCGGCGCAAACGCGCATACCTTCGCAATGGACATGCCGGTGACCTTTGTCGCCGATACGCTCAAGAATGCGTTTTCTGAAAACAACCCCTACAGCGTTAACCCCTCGACGCCGGCCCAGTGGACTGATCAGACTGATCACGCCAAGACCGCCCACGTCCTTGTCAAGGTCAAGTGCGAGCCGTTCAAGCTCAAGCGCGATGTCGACGGCGTCGCGGCGAAAGAACCGGCGACCCTTTCGGTCGGCGCGATCGAACTGTTTCGCACCACCTACGCGAACGCCACGAGCCAGCCCAATCCCGGCACGGTGTGCAAGAAGGCGAAATGGCTGGTGCGGCTCTCCACCAACAAGGCTGGTCCGGTCAAGTTCAAGTTATGGACCAAAATTGGCGATGCACCGATGACCTCGAAAGTGGTCGACGCCTGGTCGGCGTTCGACGGCCCCGGCAAGTACAAGGCTGAATACGCGGAATGGACCGAGGTGACCAAGACCGGCGTCGTGAAGGCCATGGCCGAGGACAAGACCAACCCGATCGGTCAGTCGTCCGGCTGGAAGGAGATTACCCTGCACTGCACCGGCGCCGGCGGCGGCGGACTGGCCGGCACGCCCGGCAACGCCAATCCGGACAACGGCGCGATGCCAAATACGCTCAAGGTCACCGGCGAACTGACGCTGGCTGACAAAGCCGGCGCGCCGAAGGACAAGCCGCGGCTTGGCCAGGCGGTGTTCAAGATTTGGGCGAGCAAGCCCGGCAACACCTCCTACAAGCTCACCTGCTCCGGCGGGCGCAACTGGCAGGGCACGCTGCCGACCTTCAAGATTGCGGACCATAAGTATCAGGCCGTCGGTGCGCATAACTTCCAGATCGACAAGACCGAGCAGATCGGTTGCGCGCTGCGCAGCACCTCGTTGCCGAAAAACGATGTGATCGCGGTCGCCAGCAAGCTGTTCGAACTGGTGAAGCGCAATCCGCACCTCGGCGGCCCCGGCAACGTCGTCAACCTGCCGACGCCGCAGCCCGGCAAGCCGAACCATCCGGCCCGGCCCGGCATCAAGATCGCGCCGACGCCGAAGATCAGCTGCGCCGGCGGCAAGGTCAGCAACAACACCTGCTTCTGTCCGGCAGGCACCACGAAGATTCATGCCGGACTGAATGCCTACCGTTGCATGACGCGCACGGCTCGGCCGCAACGGCTCGCCCCGCAGCCCGCCCGCGAACCAGCCCCGCGCGCGACGCACCGGCTGCGGCATCGGCTGCAGAGCGTGACGACCGGAAGCCGCTGAGCGGCGCAACCGCAGGCAGCAAAGGGGCGCCAAACGGCGCCCCTTTTTCCGCCGCAGGCGTCTCAGGCGTGCTTGCAAATTGCCTCTTTGGCGCATGTCATGGCATCATGGACGCGCGCCTGCCTCATTTGAAACTTCTTGAAGACGTAGGCGTTGTTCGTTGCAGTCGGCCACAGCGGCGTCAATTGTGGCACAGACGAGACGGTTACAAACGTGTCGGAACCGGAATGACCTTGAGCATTCGACATCTTCTCGCGGCAGGCGCGCTCACCGTGACGGCGGTGATGCCGGGCGTGGCCGCGCACGCGCAGAGCGCAGCGCAGTTCTGGATCCAGGAGCAGCGCCAGTGGGCGCCGCGTTTCTACGACCGGCGCGATTATTACGATCGGCGAGACTATGGCCGGCCACGCTATTACGGGCCGGAGGAACGCTACTACGGGCCGGATGAGCGCTACGCGCCGGACATCACCGTCAAGAGCCCCAAATACCTCAGTTATGCGCCGGACGTTCCGAAGCCGGTCGCGCTCGACAAAGTGTGCCAGTCCAAGGTCGCGTCCAGCGCCGAGACCGACATGCCCGCGGCGGATCCGTCGTTCGCTGCCGCCTGCGCGGCGGCGCCGGTGCTGACGTTGCGCGTGCTCCCGCAAGTGGGCGCGGCGCTCAACGACTATTATTCGAGGCATCCGCAATTCCTCTGGGTCGATGAGAACACGGCGAGCGACAAGGCGCGCGCGGCGATGGAAACGCTGGCGAAGAGCGGGCGCTACGGGCTGATGCCGGCGGATTACAAAATGGCGCCGCCGGCGAAGACGGAAGGCGACACGGCGGACGACAATGCCGACAACAACGCGGCACGGCGGAAAGCGATGATGCGCTTCGAGCTGACGCTGTCGGCCAAGGTGCTGACCTATGTGCTCGACGCCACGCGCGGACGGGTCGATCCCGACCGCATGTCGGAATACTACGACCTGCCGCGCAAGAAGGTCGATCTGGTCGCGGCGATGGGCGAGCTGGCAAAGGCGGACGACGTCGCCGCCTATCTCGACAAGCGCAATCCCGACAATCCGCAATTCCGCGCGCTGGTCGCCGCCTTGGCCAAGGCGCGCGAAGCGGCACCCAAAGAGACGATCACGATTCCCGCCGGCACCTTCTTCCGGCCCGGCGGGGACGATCCGGCGCTGCCGCAGGTGATCGCCGCCATCAAACAAACCGGCTCGGCGGCGCTGAAGGAAAAGCACGCCGCGACGCTTTCCGCCTACGACGACGGCGAAACGTATGATCGCCCGCTGGTCGCGCTGGTGCGCGACTTCCAGCGCGAGAAGGGCCTCAACCCCGACGGCGTCGTCGGCCGCAACACCCTCCAGGCGATGAAGCAGACGACGCCCGCCGACCGCATCAAGAAGCTCGAGTTGGCGATGGAGCGCCTGCGCTGGCTGCCGCGCCAGCTCGGCAAACGTTACGTGCTGCTGAACGAGCCGGCCTACCAGGTGACGTTCGTGAGGGGGGACGGCCAGCCGCCGCTCACCATGCGCGCGATCATCGGCAAGCCGAGCAACCAGACCTATTTCTTCGCCGACACCATCGAGAAGGTCCAGTACAATCCCTATTGGAACGTGCCGCGCTCGATCATCATCAACGAGATGATGCCGCACCTTTACAACGACCCCTACTATCTCGACCGCCTGGGTTACGAAGTGACCGATGCCGCGGGCCGGCAGTTGTCGTCAGGCGACGTCGACTGGGACGGCTACGCCAGCAAGCGGGTTGGGGTCGAGGTGCGCCAGCCGCCGGGTCCCCGCAACGCGCTCGGTCTGGTGAAGATCGAGTTCCCCAACAGGCACGCAATCTACATGCACGACACGCCGGAGAAGCACCTGTTCAAGAACCAGCGGCTCGCCTTCAGCCACGGCTGCGTGCGGCTCGAGCATCCGCGCGAGATGGCGGCGGCGCTGCTCGGCAAGCCGGTGTCTTATATCGACCAGCAGATCGCCAAGGGCGAAAATGCCAGCGAACCGGTCGGCGGCAACATTCCGGTCTATCTGACCTACTTCACCGCCTGGCCGGACAGCGGCGGCGCCGTCCAGTATTACGCCGACGTCTATAGCCGCGACCGTCATCTCTCCGATGCGCTCAAAAAGACGGAAGCGGTGCGCGCCCGCTCCAACTCCTGACCAACCGCGGTCGAGCGGCCGGCGATAATTCCGCCGCCGGCGATGAGAACCGGCCGGCCGTTTGTTGCATGAGACATTTGAATTTGCCGCAGGCAGGACCACAGATGCCCTGCGAACGCGCCGGCGGGATTTCGCCAGCGGGGCGCTAGCGCTGAATCGAGCGCAGATAAGCCTGCACGGCCCGCGCGTCGGCGCGCTCGAAGATGAATTCCGGCATGTCGGGGTGATCCGAGGAAATGCCGCGCTGCAGCCGTTCGTCGATGCTGTCGAGATCGTAGCTGCGCCCGATTGTCCGCAGCGGCAGTGCACCCGCGCGCGGGCTCTTGCCGGATCGGCCGATGGCGTGGCAGCTGCCGCAGAATTCCTTGACCAGCGCACGGCCGTGCGCGACCGGGCTGCGCGCGGCAGCGGGCGGCGCGGCGAGGATGACCGTGACGACTGACGCAGCCAACAATGAGAACGAACGTTTCATGATGCCTCCGCGACCGAGGCGACGACTGGCGCGCCGGAAGGGATTCGAACCCCTGACCCCCAGATTCGAAGTCTGGTGCTCTATCCAGCTGAGCTACCGGCGCCTGTTGCCGACGCCTTTCTAACGCGCCGGCGCGATTTCGCCAGGGGGTCGGCCGAAAAGAGTTGCGATGCTTTGGCGCCCGAACCGATCAAGCTGAATCAACGCCATTCCTAACATTTTGTAGGCGCATGATCTTTTCCGGAAATCAATTCCCATCCCCGATCAAACCGGGGACAGGCTTTTCGGGATCATGTGCTAGCCGACGGCGGAGCTGAGATCGGGCTGTACGGTTTCGGTGGCGAGCGCGCCGCGTTCGCCGCTCAATCCCGGCGCCGGACGGTAGCCGGCGGCGGCGGGCAGCGGCGCCAGCAGGCTGCGGCCGCGCAAGAGCGTCACGCGCGCGGCGCGGGCATCGAGCGCGGTGCGCATGAGCGCGGGCAGTTGATGCGGCCGGCGCATGACCGAGCGCAGCACCGCCAGCAGGTCGGTGGTGCCGTCGGCGCGGATGGCGGTGAGCGCCGCCTCCGGCAAGGCGCGATGCGCGGGATCGGCGATGACGCGGATCGCCGCCATCGGCAGGCCGTGCCCGGCGGCGGCGCGCGCAACCATGTGGGATTCGGTATCGACGGCGAGCGCGCCGGTGTCGCGGTTGAGCGCGTGCTTGTCGGCCGGGGTGCAGACCGGGCCGTCGGTGCCAACCAAGACGCCGTGCACCGCGCCGGGCATGGCTTCCAGCAGCCGCTGCGACCAGGGGCGGTCGGTCTCGTGGCGGACGTCGCCGGTGATGATGGCCGAGCCGACCACGCAGGTGCCGGGCTTGAGTTTGGGATCGAGACCGCCGGCGACGCCGAAACTGATGAGGCCGCTGCAGCCGCTGGCGATCGCCCGCTTGAGATCGGGCGTCAGGGTCCGGCCATCGCCGCTGCAGATAATCGGCAAGCCGCTGTCCGCCGCAATGCGCGCCTCGAATGCCAAACCGACGACCACAATCATTGTCCGGGCCTGCCCCTATCCGATTCCGTCAAACGACAGCGCGCCCCCGAGCGTCCTCGTACAACGCAGTCTCTAGCCACGAAAACGTTCCGCTTCAGTGAGAGTTCAGGAAATGAGCCAAGCAAATGCCGGGCCACCGCCACCCTACATGGAAAATGCCGCTGCGGGAATCGGTAGATTGCAGGTTACCGGTCTCCGCCGTACACGCAATGCGGGTCATCTCGGATGGCGGGCAATCCACTACCGCCGGCTAGGATTTTTGCGGGTCGCCTTGGCCCGTTTCCGGGGAAATCGGCCCAGGGCCGGGGCCGGCTTTCCCGGGGACCGCTAGGCGCCGCGGGAGCCCAAGATCCGCTGCACGAAGCCGCCGATGGCGGCGATGGCGGCGCGCGCTTCCGGCATCACCGGCGCGAACAGAGGCCAAGCATGGACCATACGCGGCCAGACCTGCAATTCGCTGCGCGGATTGGCGGCGCATAACTTGTCGGCCATGCGGATGGCGTCGTCGCGCAGGATTTCGTCGCTGCCGGCGAGCGTCAGCACCGGCGGCAGGCCGGCAGGATCGCCGTAAAGCGGCGAAACGTAAGGATGGCGCGGGTCGGCACCGGCGGCATAGTCAGCCGGCGAATGCCGGCAGGTCGCTGGCGTTGAGCATGGGATCGGCGGCGGCGTTTTCGGTGAGCGACGCGCCGGTGAGCGCGAGGTCGGTCCAGGGCGAGATCGCGACCGCGGCATCGGGCAGACGCATGCCATCGTCGCGCAGCTTCATCAGCAGCGCCAGCGCGAGGCCGCCGCCGGCGGATTCGCCCATGACGACGATTTCGTTCGGGTCGTGCCGAAGCAGCCAGCGATAAGCGGCGACGGCATCGTCGAGCGCGGCCGGAAACGGATGCTCGGGCGCCAGCCGATAACCGATGATCAGCACGCGGGCTTCCACGGCATCGGCAAGGCGCCACGTGAAATGCCGATAGGCCTTCGGACTGCCAAGGCTATAGCCGCCGCCGTGCAGATAGAGCACGACACGCTCGGGGCGCGACGCCGCCCTCACGACCCAATCGGCGGGAACGCCGCCGGCATCGACACGCATGGTTTTCGTACCGCGCGGCGGATACGGCGTCTTGCGCTCCATGGCGTCGAATATCTCGCGCGATTGCGCGAGCGTCAGGCCGCGGCTGCGCCGCTTGATAAACCAGCGCGTGCCCAAGCGCACCAACCTGGCGCGCAGGCTGATGCGGTGCGGCGGCAAAAGATCAGCCTCCGTTCAGCGCCGCCGGCGCCGTCTCGGCGGCGCCATTGTTGCGCTGCTCGTCGACCAGGCGGCCGTCCTCGATCTCGATCGTGCGGCCGGCGAACGCGGTCAGGCGCGAATCGTGCGTCACCACCAGCACGCCGCGGCCGGGATCCTTGGCGATGTCGGCGAGGATGCTCATGATGGCCTGGCCGTTCTTGCCGTCGAGCGCGGCGGTCGGCTCGTCGGCGAGCACATAGGACGGGTCGGAAACGATGGCACGCGCGATCGCCACGCGCTGCTGTTCGCCGCCGCTCAATTCGCGCGGAAACGAATCGAGCTTATGCGACAGCCCGACGCGCGACAGCGCCGCGTGGGCGCGCGCGCGCGCCGGCTCGCCATGCTCGCCGCGGACATCCAATGCCAATTGCACGTTCTCGGACGCGGTGAGCGTCGGGAACAGGTGATAGTTCTGGAAGATGTAGCCGACGTGCTTGCGGCGCAATTCGGCAAGCGCCTCAGGGTTGGCCCCTTCGGTCGAGACGCCGGCGACGCGGACGGTGCCGGCGGTCGGCGCCAGCATGCAGCCGAGCACCGACAGCAACGTGGTCTTGCCGCTGCCGGACGGGCCCATCAGCATGGTGAGCTCGCCGCCGTGCAGCGACAGATTGACGTCCTTGAGCGCGTGCACCTGGCTCGGCGCCGCTGCCGAGGATCTTGTTGACGCCGAGCGCCTCGAGGACGGGTGCGCTCATTGGGTGAAGACCACGACGGGATCGATGCGCACCACCCGCGCAATGGCGGCAAACGCCGAAATGACGCACATGATCACGGTCACCGCGAAGATCGCCGCCATCAGCCCGGGCGTGATCGTGACCGGCAGCGCGCCGTTGGTGGTGACGGCGACGACGCCGAAACCGATGAGGCTGGCGAAACAAAAGCCGATCACCGCGTTGAGCAGCGCCTGATACATGATGACGCTATAGATGTAGCGGTTGGACGAGCCCATGGCGCGCAAGGTGGCGAATTCGTTGAGATGGTCCTTGGTGCTGGAATAGAGCGTCTGCGCCACGATCACGGTGCCGACGATGATGCCGAGCAGCGCGCCGGCGAACAAGGCGGCGCCGGCACCGGTCGAGAACAGCCAGAACTTGCGGCTGCGCTCGGCGAATTGCGGCGTGGTGAGCACGTCGACCTTGCTGATGCTGGCCTGCAGATCGCGCTGCACCCGCCGCAAGTCGGCGCCGGGCTTGAGCTTGACCAGGTAGTAGCTGGCGACGCTCTTGGGCAGGCCGATATAACGGCGGGTGGCCTCGATGTCGGCGAAAACGTAAGGCGTGGTGGTGAAGGAGCGGATGCCCTCGGTCAGCGCGACGACCCGCACCTTCTTGCCGCGGATATTGGCCTTGGAGCCGAGGCCGGTCAGCCCCAGGCGCTCGTCGTACGTGGCGTCGACCGCGACGGCGCCGGGCTCGGCCAGCGCCTTGGTGGAGCCGGCGACCACGTTCCACGGCTGCAGGTCGGCGCGCTTGAGGTCGGAGCCGACCAGGAACACCGGCGTCATCTCGCCGCTCGGCAGCCGCCAGTCGGAAAAGCCGATTACCAGCGGCGTCGCCGAAGCAACGCCGGCAACGGCGAGGATTTCCTTCTGCTTGTCGCCGAGCAGCGAGGGATCCTCGAAGCATTTGGTGCCCTGGCGCATGACCCAGAGGTCGGTGTCGGCGTGCTCGATCATGGTGGTCACCATGCGGCCGAAGCCGAGATAGAGCCCCATCTGCACCATGACCAACACGACCGAGAACACGATGCCGACGGTGGTGGCGGCAAAGCGCAGGCGGTCCTGGAACAGGTTGCGCGAGGCGAGCGTGAAATTCAGCGGCATGTCGCCCCTTCAGTGACGCATGATTCGCGCGTCAATGTGGCACGGTCGAAACCGCCCGCCGGACCGCGACCAATTGGGCGCCGAAGACGCGGGCGAAAGCGGCGCTGCTGGCCCAGCTCATGACCAGCGCGCCGCTGAGCACGATGGCGTATTTGACAATCACATAAAGGCCGGTGCCGACCAGGGCGTATTGCAGCCACACCACGAACACGTAGTGGATGAGGTACATGCTGTAGGCATTGGCCGACAGGCTGTCGAGCGCCCAATGGCGCTTGTCGCTGAAGCGCAGGCAGACCGCAAGCAGGAACACGACGCCGCTGGCGCAGCCGATAGGGAACGCCAGGCTGGCGGCGGTCTGGATGAGCGGGTTGGCTTGCGACCATTCCGGCCGGGTCAGCGCGGTCAGCCCGGCCCACAGGCCGAAGCCGCCGGCCGCCACGCCCCACCAAGCCAGCCAATGCCGCGCCAGCGGCCCGTCGCTCGCGAGCAAACCGCGGTCGAGCGCGTAAGAACCGAGCGCGAAGCCGGCGAAGAAATAGACCAGATAATGCACCGGCCGGGAGAGCTGCATGGAAAACGGCCCGACCGCGCTCCAACTCCAGGGCGTATAGATGAGCGCAAGCGGCACGTAAGCGAGCGCCGACACGCCGGCGAGCAAGCCGAAGAACTTGACCGGGTGTTCGCCGGCCCAGGCGCCGAGCCGGCTGAATAGATCGAGCGAACGCGGCGCCACCGCGAACAGACCAGCGGCCAGAATGTTGGCGACCAGAAGCTGCCAGAGGAACCACTCCGGCCCGCTGGGCCAGAACGGCAGCGAGAACCATTGCTGCCAGAAGCCGAAGAAGGTCGGCTGCGCGGTGCGGGCGAGATACGCCGGATAGAAGGCGAGCGGGCTCAGGAAAATGATCGCCAGCACGAACGGCACGCCGATGCGCCAGAGCCGGTCGGAGATGTAGGTCCAACCGCCCTTGCGGCGCAGGCTGCCCGAAGCGAGGAGCCCGGACAGGAAGAACATGAGCGACATCAGGCTCACGTCCTGCCAGGCACAGAACACGTCGAAGCCCATCCAGCGCTGGGGGTCGACGACCGGAAAGGCCTGCCAGGTAAACGGCGCCTCGCCGAAGGGCGAGGTCTGCGCCGGCACCGACGCGACGTAGGCGAGCGCGGAATGGAACGCCAATACGATGAAAATAACAACGCCCCGGAGATTGCTGAGGGCAACGCTGGACCTGGACATGACGACGCAGCCTCCGCAGCGAGAAAATCCCCGCTGGCAACTTTGGACTCGGCAACGGGTTCCCTTGCCTCTGGCCGTCAACACGCGGGACCGCTGCCGCCGGGGAGTATAGACTGCCGGGCCGTAAAAGACACTCATGGCAAGAGCGGGGCCGGGCCCCTTGAAGAAGTCAAACCCGGGCCAAGGTCGCTTCGTGAAACGGCCATATTCCCACGCAAGTGATGCGTTAAGATTCGCGGACGACGGGAGACGAGCTTGAAAGCACGGTTGGCGACGCTGGTGCTGGTTGCGTTCACCACGTTCGGCGCTGCGGTGGCCGAGGCCCAGACGCCACGACCGATGGCGCCCGCGCCCCTGCCGCCGGCCGAGGCCCAGGCCGAACCGCAGCCGAGCGTGCTCGGGCTCTGGCAGCTCACGAGCGACGAAGGCAAGCCGATCCTGTGGTGCCTGTTCGTCAAGCAGGACGGCATCTACAAAGGCGTGATCGCCAAGGCGTTTCCGCGCCCCTTCGACAAGCCCAATCCGGTCTGCCTCAAGTGCACCGACGACCGGCGTGGCCAGCCGGTCCTGGGCATCGAGTTCATTCGCGGCATGCAGCGCCAGGGGCTGAATTACAAGAACGGCAACATCCTCGATCCGCGCAACGGCGATATCTATCACGCGCAGATGACGCTGAGTCCGGACGGGCAACAGCTGACGGTGCGCGGCTATCTCGGCATTCCCATGTTCGGCATGGACCAGCAGTGGCAGCGCCTGCCCGATGAAGCCATAGCGGACGCCGACCCGGCGGTGCTGGCCAAATACGTGCCGGACCGGTTGCCGCAGACGCAACCGATGCAGCAGGCGCCGCGGATGAAACCGGCGCGTCAGCCGCTGACGATGAAGCCGGCACAACAGGCAAAGCCTAGGCCCTACGCAAGGGCGGAGCAGCCGAAGCATGAGTTGCGTGAAACGCAGGTGATCGCGCTGCCGCGGCCGCGGCCCCATATCCGCCCCGCGCCGGCCTTCCAGCATGACAACGCGGCGCCTCGCCCAATCGACGGCCAAAGGAGCGGTCTGCCGGCGCTGCATTAGCGCCGGCGCAAGGGTGCGATCAGGCGCGTTCCGCGATCAGCAGTTCGACCGCGCGCAGCATCACCTCGGCGCCGAGGACGATATCGGCATCGCTGGTGTTCTCCGAGACGTGATGGCTGCGGCCGCCGATCGAGGGCACGAACAGCATCGCCGCCGGCAGATGGCGCGTCATGATCATGGCGTCGTGGCCGGCGCCGCTCGGCAGCGTGACGTGGGAGATGCCGAGCTCGTTGCGCCGCGCGCTCGATCAGGCCGGCGAGCTTGGGGTCCATGGCGGACGGTGCCGTCTGCATGACCGTGACGATATCGACAGTGACCTTGTATTGCGCGGCAGCTTGCTGCGCAGCTTCGCGCACGGCCACTTCCATTCTCGCCAGGATATCCGCCGAGGTATCGCGCATCTGCAGCACAAGTTCGGCTTCTTCCGGCACCACATTGGAAGCGCCAGGGGCAAAGCGCGCGCTGCCGACGTTCCAGACCGAGTCCGGTCCGGCGACGGTGCGCAGCTTACTCTGGATATCGGCGCCGAAGACCAGCGCCGCGGCGCCGGCGTCGTGGCGCATATCCATCGGCGTGGTGCCGGCGTGGTTGGCTTCGCCGTGGAAGGTGACACGCAAGGTCTTGATGCCGACGATGGCACTGACCACGCCGATCTTGGTGCCGCTCGTTTCCAGACGCGGGCCTTGTTCGATATGCGCTTCCAAGAAGGCGACATGGCGGGCGGGATCGAGCCGCACCGGCGGCCGGCCGCGCAGGTTCGCCCCGTCGATGGCGCTTGCGAGCGTCTTGCCGTCGCGGCCGACGGCCGCCGCCATTTCCGCCGCCACGTCTTCGCCGCAGAACAGGCGCGAGCCCATGAGGCCGAGATAACTGCCCTCCTCGTCCTGGAACGAGACCACGTCGACGCCGAGCTTGCCCTTGCCGCTTTCGGCGACGCAACGCGCGACTTCGAGGCCGTAGATGACCCCGAGCGCGCCGTCGAGCCAGCCGCCATAAGGCACCGTGTCGCTGTGCGAGCCGACGATCACGGCACGGTCCACGCCGCTCATGCGGCCAACGAGATTGCCGACGCCGTCAATCTCGGCGGCGAGCCCCGCTTCCTGCATCTTGTCGCGCAGCCATTCGCGCGCGGCGATGTCCTCGGCGCTGAAGGCGGGACGATGCACGCCGGTTTCATATTTGCCGATTTCAGCAAGCGCGCGCAGGTCGCCGATGAGACGGTCGGGGCGGATGGGCATCCAGGGTCCTTATTCTACTTTGCGCATGATCTTGTCCGAAAACCGGTTCCCATCCCCGATCAAGCCGGGGACAGGCTTTTCGGGATCATGCGCGGGCTCAACTGCCGCGGTAGGTCGAGTAGCTCCAGGGCGTGACGATGAGCGGCACGTGATAGTGGCCCTCCGGCTCGGCGATAGAAAACCGCAGCGGCACGATATCGAGGAAGGGCGGGTCGGCGAGAGCCACGCCGCGGGCCTTGAAGTAGTCGCCGGCGGCAAAGCGCAACTCGTAGCGGCCGATGGGCAGCGGCCGGCCGGCGATCAAGGGCGCATTGGTACGGCCATCGGCATTGGTGGTGCCGGTCGTGACCAGATCGGAACCGGTGTTGGACAGCGCGTGCAGCTCAAGCGCGACGCCGTGCGCCGGCTGGCCGAGATGGGTGTCGAGCACGTGAGTCGAAAGCCGGCCGTGCACCGGCAGCTTGTCGGGCGCGCTGACGTGCTGGTCCAGCCGCAAGGCGGCGATGCGGTTCACTTCGAGCAACGCGGTGTCGTATTCGGTGGCGACGTCGTTTTGCAGGCGGCTCGCGAACTGGCGGAAGATCGAATCTTTGCCGTGGCGGCGCACGCAGATGATGAACGGAAAGCCGAACTTGTCGCGATAGGCCTTATTGAGGCGGTGGAATTCTTCGAACTCCCGGTCGCTGAGCCGGTCGAGCCCCGCGCTATGCTGTTCGTTCTTGGAATCGGCGGTCAGCTCGTCCGCGCGCGCGGCCTTGCCGGCGAGATCGGGATGGGCGTTGAGCAGCGCGCGCTTGCTCGCGTCGTAGGCCCCGCGCACCACCGCGCTCATGCCTTCGTGCAAGGCCTCCAACGTGGCGAACGGCCGCCTGTCCGCGACCGCTTCGGCCACCCAGGGCGAATGCTCGTAGATGCCGGCGAGCGCAGCGACGAATTGCGGCGGCTCACAAGCGTTGAGCTGATCGAGAGACACCGCGCTCATGTCACCACCGGGGCATGATCGGCGAGCGCGGCGTGCGCGCTCTGCCAGTGGCGCGGCGATGTCGAGACGGGTGGCGACCCAGACGCGGTCGTGGTTCGCCACATGATCGAGGAAGCGGATCAGCCCGGCGGTGCGGCCGGGGCGGCCGGCGAGCCGGCAATGCAGGCCGACCGACATCATCTTCGGCCGCGTCCTTGCCTTCGGCATAAAGCACGTCGAAGGCATCGCGCAGGTAAGTGAAGAACTCCTCGCTCGAGCCGAAGCCCTGCGGGTTGATGAAGCGCATGTCGTTGTTGTCGAGGCGTATAGGGAATGATGACATGCGGGCCGTTCGGCCCCTTGACCCAATAAGGCAGATCGTCGGCGTAACTATCCGACGAATAGACGAAGCCGCCGTCGTCGAGCACGGCCTTCAGCGTATTGACCGAGGAGCGGCCGGTGTACCAGCCGAGCGGGCGTGTCCCCGTCGCCTGGGTGTGGATGCGGATGGCTTCCGCCATGTGCTGGCGCTCTTCCGCCTCGCCGATGTCCTTGTAGTCGATCCACTTCAGCCCGTGGCTGGCGATCTCCCAGTCGGCCTCGCGCATGGCGGCGACCGCGCCCGGGTTGCGCGCCAGCGCGGTGGCGACGCCGAACACGGTCACCGGCAGTTGATGCAGCCGAAACAGCCGCCACAGCCGCCAGAACCCCGCCCGCGACCCGTATTCGTACATCGACTCGACGTTCATATGGCGCTGGCCGGGCCACGGCGCCGCGCCGAGCACGTCGGAGAGAAAGGCCTCGGATTCCGGATCGTCGTGCAGGATGGAGCGCTCGCCGCCCTCCTCGTAGTTGACCACGAACTGCACGGCGACGCGGGCCCGCCCCGGCCACTGCGGATCGGGCGGGTTGCGGCCGTAGCCGATCAGGTCGCGGGGATAGGGGACGCCGGACATGAAACGAGGATGCGTCAAGGACGGGCGCGGCTCAAGCCTGTTGGCGGCGGATGCTGCGCAAAATAATCGGGTTCACGAACGGGAAGATTTCGCGCATAACAGACCCGATTGAAACGGGACGGTACGGCATGGACAAGCTTCGGATCATCGCGGGACCTTATACTTTTGACGCACGCTTCGAAACGGCGGCTGCGCCGAAAACCTGCGCGGTGTTCAAGAAGCTCTTGCCCTACGAGAACAAGGTCATCCACGTACGCTGGAGCGGCGAAGGCGTGTGGATTCCGCTCGGCGAACACGACTTCGGGCTGACTTACGAAAATCACACCAGCTATCCGGCGCCGGGACAGATGATCGTCTATCCCGGCGGCATCAGCGAGACCGAGATTTTGCTGGCCTACGGCGGCGTGCATTTCGCCAGCAAGATGGGCCAGCTCGCCGGCAATCATTTCCTCACCATCACCTCGGACCTCGACAAGCTCGCCGAGCTTGGGCGCGCCGTGTTGTGGGAAGGCGCCAAGCCGATCCGCATCGAGGCGGCGTAGCGATCGCCTTGAACTGACGGGCATGCGCTGCCAAAGTGACGGCGCCGGCTCACGAAGGGCGCCTCGCCGTGGACATCATCATCACCGAATGGGTGAGCGCGATCTTTCGCTGGCTGCACGTCATCGCCGGCATCGCCTGGATCGGCTCGTCGTTCTACTTCATCCATCTCGATCTCAGCCTGAAGCACCGCGAAGGTCTGCCCGCCGGCGTCAAAGGCGAGGCCTGGCAGGTGCATGGCGGCGGCTTCTACCAGATGATCAAGTACCTGGTGGCGCCGTCCGAAATGCCGGACGAGCTGACCTGGTTCAAATGGGAAGCCTATACGACCTGGCTGTCCGGCTTCGCGCTGCTGGTGCTGGTCTATTATTTCCACGCCGACCTGTTCCTGGTCGACCAATCGGTGCTGGCGCTGACCGCGACGCAGGCAGCCCTCATCGCCTTCTGCAGCCTGGTGGCGGCGTGGCTTGTCTATGAAGGCTTGTGCCGCTCGCCACTCGGCAAGCACGAAGTCGCGCTTGCCATCGTTGGCTACGTGTTCCTGGTCGCGCTCACCTATCTCTTCACCCACGTGTTCAGCGGCCGCGGCGCCTTCAACCAGATCGGCGCGCTGATCGGCACCATCATGGTGGCGAACGTGTTCGTCATCATCATCCCCTATCAGAAGAAGACGGTGGCGGCGCTCATCGCCGGGACGAAGCCGGACCCCTATTGGGGCGAGATCGGCAAGCAGCGCTCGGTGCACAACAACTACCTGACGCTGCCGGTCGTGTTCCTGATGCTGAGCAACCATTTCCCGCTGTTTTTCGGCACGCGCTACAACTGGCTGATCGTCGCCATCGTGCTGCTGATCGGGCCGGTGATCCGGCACTTCTTCAACGCGCGGCATGCCGGCAAGGGCAGCCCGTGGTGGACCTGGGCCCTGGCGGCGGCCGGCATGATCGCCGATCGCCTGGCTGTCGGCGGCAGGCCCGCCGGGCCAACAGACAGGCGCGCTGGAAAAGACGCCGAGCTTTGCCGACGTGCAGAACGTCGTGTTTGCGCGGTGCAGCATGTGCCACACCCAGCAGCCGATGTGGCCGGGCATCGCCGCGGCGCCGAGGGGCGTGCGGCTCGACAGCCCTGAGGCGATCAAGCTGCACGCGCAGCATGATCGCCATCAACGCGGTCGATTCCCACGCCATGCCGCCGGGCAACATCACCGAGATTTCGCCGCAGGAGCGGCAGGTGCTCGCGGCGTGGATCGCCGCCGGCGCGCCAACGAAGTGATTTGGGGTTCCCAAAATACGGCATGACGCTGTTTTAAGCAGTGCATGCCTGAAATTGTTGCCTTCAATTGCTGCCGAATTTGGCACACAATCGGGTTGCCGGTTTTGTGGACGGGGCCCGGGGTGGCGGCGGGCCACGGGGGCCTCAGCGAATCGTTCGAGGGTAAGCGTCTCGTGATGTTGAATCCTGTATCCGCGCGCGAGTCCCCAGCGGAAGGCCCGCTGCTGCAGGCCATCGGCATCACCAAAACCTACGGCACCCTGTTCGCCAACGACACCGTCGACCTCGGCCTCTACCGCAACGAGATCCACGCGCTGCTCGGCGAGAACGGCGCCGGCAAATCGACGCTGGTCAAGATCATCTACGGGCTGATCAAGCCGACCTCCGGCGAACTTCGCTGGATGGGCGAAACAGGTCGAGTTGAGCGGGCCCGTCGGAAGCGCGCGCGCTCGGCATCGGCATGGTGTTCCAGCATTTTTCGCTGTTCGAGAATCTGACTGTCGCCGAGAATGTGGCGCTCGGCCTCGACGGCAAGGAAAGCTTCGCCGCCATGTCGGCGCGGCTGGCGCAGGTGTCGCGCGATTACGGGTTGCCGCTCGATCCCAAGCGCGAGGTGTGGCGGCTGTCGGTGGGCGAGCGCCAGCGCATCGAGATCGTGCGCTTGCTGATGCAGAACCCGAAGCTCCTGATCCTCGACGAGCCGACCGCGGTGCTGACCCCGCAGGAGGCCGACCAGCTCTTCGTCGTGCTCCAACGGCTGCGAAGCGAAGGCCGCGCAGTGCTCTACATCTCGCACAAGCTCGATGAGGTGAAGCGGCTGTGCGACACCGCCACCATCCTGCGCGGCGGCAAGAAGATCGCGACCTGCGATCCGCGCCAGGAAACGGCGGCCTCCATGGCGCGCATGATGGTGGGCGCCGACATCGGCGAGGTGAAGGCGGCGAGCGGCCGCACCCCGGGCGTGCCGCGGCTGGTGATCAACGACCTCTCGCTCGAACCTGACGACCCGCACGGCGTTCGGCTGAAATCCATGGCGCTGGAAGTGCGCGGCGGCGAAATCCTCGGCATCGCCGGGGTCGCCGGCAACGGCCAGGACGAGTTTTTTGCCGCGCTGTCGGGCGAGCGACGCACGCCGCAATCGGACAATGTCATCATCGACGGCAACGCCGCCGGCTATCTGTCGGTCACCGAGCGACGACGGCTGGGCGCCGCCTTCGTGCCGGAAGAACGGCTCGGCCATGGCACCGCGCCGCGTATGAAGCTATCCGAAAACGCACTGCTCACCGGCCATGCGGCGAGCGGCATGGTCAAGCACGGCTTCATCAACCGGCTGGCAACGCTCATGAGCGTCGACAAGACCACCGAAACCTTCGACGTGCGCAAGGCCAAGCGCGATCCGGAAGCGGTCAGCCTGTCGGGCGGCAACCTGCAGAAATTCGTCGTCGGCCGCGAAATCCTGCGCGAACCCGGCGTGCTGGTCGTGAGCCAGCCGACCTGGGGCGTCGACGCCGGCGCCGCCGCCGTCATCCGCCAGGCGCTGATCGATCTCGCCGCGCGCGGCGCCGCCGTGCTGGTCATCAGCCAAGACCTCGACGAGTTGCTCGAGATCGCCGACCGCATCGCCGTCATGTTCCACGGCAAGCTGTCGGCGCCGCTCGAAGCCGCATCGGCGACGCGCGAGAAGCTCGGCCTGCTGATGGGCGGCAGCAGCGACAGCGGCGGATCGCCGCAGCAACAAGAGGCGAACCATGCAGTTGGTGCTTGAACGGCGCGCCGAACGCTCGACCCTGATCGCGGTCGCCTCGCCGCTGATCGCCGTCGCGCTGACGCTCATTACCATCTCGATCCTGTTCGCCATCCTCGGCAAGAACCCGATCCACGCGCTGCAAGTCTATTTCCTCGATCCGCTGACTCGATCCCTACACGCTGTCGGAAATCGCGGTGAAGGCGTCGCCCCTGGTGATGATCGGCGTCGGCCTTTCGCTCTGCTATCTCGCCAATGTCTGGAACATCGGCGCCGAGGGCCAGTTCATCATCGGCGCGGTGTGCGGAAGTTGGCTCGCGGTCGTCACCCAAGGCACCGACGCCGGCCCCTGGGTGCTGCCGGCCATGCTGGTCGCTGGGCGCGCTCGGCGGCGCGCTCTACGCGTTGATCCCGGCGCTCTGCAAGGTGCGCTTCGGCGCGAGCGAAATCCTCACCAGCCTCATGCTGGTCTATGTTGCCGACCTGATCCTCGACTATCTGGTGCGCGGGCCCTGGCGCGATCCGAACGGCTTCAACTTCCCCACCACCGCCGATTTCGACCCCAACGCCACGATGCCGGTGCTGTTCGACGGCAGCCGCGTGCACCTCGGCTGCGTGATCACGCTTGTTGTGGTGGCGGTGGCGGCGGTGATGCTGGGGCGCACCATCAAGGGCTTCGAAATCCGCGTTGTCGGCGCCGCGCCCAAGGCGGCGCGCTTTGCCGGCTTCAAGTCCGACCAGCTCGTCATCTTCACCTTCATGGTTTCGGGCGCGCTGGCCGGACTTGCCGGCATCATCGAGGTGGCCGGGCCGATCGGCCACCTGCAGCCAGGCATCTCGCCGGGCTACGGCTTCACCGCCATCATCGTCGCCTTCCTCGGCCGGCTCAATCCGATCGGCATCCTGATTGCAGGGCTGTTCCTGGCGCTCACCTTCATCGGCGGCGAAGGCGCGCAGATCTCGATGAAGATTCCGCTCGATCTCACCAAGGTGTTCCAGGGGATATTGCTGTTCTACGTGCTCGCCTGCGATTCGATGATCGTCTATCGCATCCGCCTCCTCCGCAGCCACGGAAAGCCGGCGCATGGGACTGCTTGAAGCCATCATCCTGTCGGTGATCGCCGCCTCGACGCCGCTGTTGCTGGCGGCGGCCGGCGAGCTCGTGGTCGAGCGTTCCGGCGTGCTCAATCTCGGCGTCGAGGGCATGATGATCATGGGCGCGGCCTGCGGCTTCGCCGGCGCGCATTACACCGGCTCGACCTTCGTCGGCGCGCTGTTCGGCATCGTCGCCGGCGCGGCGCTGTCGGCGGTGTTCGCGGTGCTGACGCTCGGACTCGCGGTCAACCAGGTGGCGACCGGGCTGGCGCTCACCATTCTCGGCGTCGGCCTGTCCGGCCTGATCGGCGCCGGCTTCGTCGGCCAGCGCATCGCGCTGGCGCCGCACCTCCATATTCCGCGGCCTGACCGACCTGCCGTTCATCGGCAAAATCTTGTTCGGCGAGGACGCCTTCGTCTATTTCTCGGTGCTGCTGGTCGCCGGCATCTGGTGGTTCCTCTACCGCACCCGCGCCGGGCTGATCCTGCGCGCGGTCGGCGACAACCACGCCTCCGCGCACGCGCTCGGCTATTCGGTGCTGAAGGTGCGCTGGCTGGCGGTGCTGTTCGGCGGCGGCTGCGCCGGGCTCGGCGGCGCCTATCTGCCGCTCGCCTATACGCCGTTCTTCGTGCCTGGAGATGACCGCCGGGCGCGGCTGGATCGCGCTGGCGCTGGTGGTGTTCTCCTCCTGGCGGCCGTTGCGCCTGGTCGGCGGCGCCTATCTGTTCGGCGCGGTGACGATCCTGCAATTGCAAGCGCAAGGGGCAGGCCTTCGCCCTGCCCCCGCAACTGATGACGTCGCTGCCCTATCTCGCCTGCATCATCGTGCTGGTGTTGATTTCGCGGACGCGCGGCACCGCCGGGTCAGCCGCGCCCGCTTCGCTGGGTCTGGTGTTCGTGCCGGACCGTTGACCTTGTCCCCGCGGGCGCGCGCGACGGGCGGCGCGCTCTTGGGGAAGAATGCGCTACCCCCGTCCTTTAAACCCGGAGTTGAAGACATGAAGAAATTTGCACTTGCCGCCGCGGCCGCCGTTTTGGCGCTAGCCGCGACCACGCTCGGCGCCTCGGCCGCCGGCAAGCTGAAGGTCGGATTCATCTATGTCGGCCCGGTGGGCGATTTCGGCTGGACGCTACCAGCACGAAGTCGGCCGCAAGAAGATGATGGAAGCGCTCGGCGACAAGGTCGAATCGGACTTATCTTGAGAACGTCAGCGAGGGTCCCGACGCCGAACGCTCCATCGAGCAGCTCGCACGCACCGGCCACAAGCTGATCTTCACCACCTCGTTCGGCTTCATGGACGCCACCGTGAAGGTGGCCAAGCGGCATCCCAACATCTATTTCGAGCACGCCACCGGCTATAAGCGCGCCAAGAACCTCGCCACCTATTCCGGCCGCTTCTACGAAGGCCGCTACGTCCAGGGCGTGATCGCCGCCAAGATGACCAAGAAGAAAGTGCTCGGCTACATCGCCTCGTTCCCGATCCCCGAGGTGATCTCCGGCATCAACGCCACCATGCTGGGCGCCTGGTCGGTCGACCCTTCGATCAAGGTGAAGATCATCTGGGTAAACACCTGGTTCGATCCCGGCAAGGAAGCCGACGCCGCCAAGGCGCTCGCCGACCAGGGCGCCGACGTGCTGATGCAGCACACGGACTCGCCGGCGGCCATGCAGATCGCCGAGCAGCGCCACATCTTCGCCTTCGGCCAGGATTCCGACATGATCAAGTTCGGCCCGCACAGCCAGCTCACCTCGATCGTCGACAACTGGGCGCCCTATTACATCCAGCGCGCCAAGGCCGTGATCGCCGGCACCTGGAAGTCGCAAGATGTCTGGGGCGGGCTGAAGTCGGATCTGGTGGTGATGGCGCCCTTCACCAACATGCCGGCCGACGTGAAGGCGCTGGCGGAGAAGACCGAGGCCGGCATCAAGGACGGCTCGATCGTGCCGTTCAAATGCCCGGTCTATGCGCAGGACGGCAAGGCCGTGGCATGCAAGGGCGGCACGCATCTCGCCGACGGGCAGATCCTGGGCATGAACTTCTACGTCAAGGGAATCGACGCGAAGTTTCCGGGGAAGTGAGCCTCCGCTTGTCCCTCCCCCGCAACCGAACTCGGGTTTACCCGAGTTCGGCACTCTTAAATGGACGAAGTCGGATATATCCGACTTCGTCGCGGGGGAGGGACAAAGCAGTGCCGGGCGATCACGGAGTGGTGTGGCGTGAAACGCTCAAGCTTGCAGCGCCTTCGCCGCCGCCTGGTGCCGCCGCATGAGATCGGCGAGATCGAGGCCGGGAATGGCGCCGTTCTCGACCGTCCAGCGGCCGTCGACCATCACCCGGTCGGCGCGATGAGCGCCGCAGAGAACGAGCGCCGCAAGCGGATCGCCGTGACCGGAAAAGCGCAACTCGTCGAACTTGAACAGCGCCAGGTCGGCGCGTTTTCCGACCGCGATGCGGCCGAGCTCGGGCCGGCCGACGCACGCGGCCGAGCCTTCGGTCGCCCAGCGCAGCGCGTCCTTGTGGCTGACCTTGCCGACGCCGTAACGCGCGCGCTGCACGAGGAAGGCGGCGCGCACCTCCTGCATCAGGTTGGAGCCGTCGTTCGACGCCGAGCCGTCGACGCCGATGCCGATGGCGACACCGGCAGTCTCCAGCTCGCACACGGGGCAGTGACCGGACGCGAGCGTCTGGTTCGAGCAGGCGCAATGGCTGATGGAAACGCCGGCTTTCGCAAGCCGCGGCATCTCTTCGGCCTTGAAATGAATACCGTGGGCGAGCCAGACGCGGTACGTCGAGCCAGCCGCAGGTCTCGAGATAATCGAGCGGCCGGCAGCCGTAGAGCTCGTTGCAGAAAGCGTTTTCGTCCTCGGTTTCGGCAAGATGCGTGTGCAGGCGGACGTCGTGCTTGCGCGCAAGATCGGCGGTGGCGCGCATCAGCGCGGTGGTGACGGAGAACGGCGAGCAGGGCGCGAGCGCGACCTGCGTCATCGCGCCCTCCCCGCGCTGGTGATAACGCGCGATCAGCCGCTCGCTGTCGGCGAGGATCGCGTCCTCGTCCTGCACCACGCTGTCCGGCGGCAAGCCGCCGTCGCGCTCGGAGAGGTTCATGGACCCCCGCGTGAGCAGGACGCGCAAACCGAGACGTTGGGCGGCGGCGATCTCGATGTCGATGCCGTCTTCCAGGCCGGCGGGAAAGACGTAGTGATGGTCGGTGGTGGTGGTGCAGCCGGAGAGCATCAATTCGGCCATGGCGACGGTGGCGGCGAGATCGAGCGCCTCGGGCGTAAGCCGCGCCCACACCGGATAGAGCGCCTTCAGCCAGGGGAACAGCTCGCGGTCGAGCGCGGCCGGCAACGCACGGGTGAGCGTCTGGTAGAAATGGTGATGGGTGTTGATGAGGCCGGGCAGCACCACGTGGTCGCCGGCTTCGTAAGTTTTGACTCCGGCGGTTTGCGGCTCCCGGCCGGCCGCGACCAACTCGACGATTTGGCCGTCCTTGACGACCACGCCGCGCTCGGCGCCCTCGGCCAGGATCGCCAGCGGGTCCTTGATCCAGATGGTTTCGCTCATTGCCTTCCTCAATGTCCGTGGCGATCATATCCGGCAATGCAAGTCCGGGACCAGAGGCGCGCCGCATGGACCTGAACACCATCCAGGCGGTGGAGCGGCCCAAGACGCGCGGCGCGTTGCCGGCATGGCGCGACGGCGACGCCTTTCTCGGTGGCGGCACATGGCTCTATTCCGAGCCGCAGCCGGCGCTTGACCGGCTCATCGATCTGGCGGCGCTTCAATGGCCGGCGCTGACGGTGCGCGAAGAGGGCCTGGAGATCGCCGCCACCTGCACCATCGCTGAGCTCGACGGCTTGAACGCGCCGGCCAGTTGGACCGCCGCGCCGCTGATCGGCCAGTGTGCCCGCGCGTTCCTCGCCTCCTTCAAGATCTGGAACGCGGCGACCGTGGGCGGCAACCTGTGCATGTCGCTGCCGGCGGGGCCGATGATTTCACTCACCGCCGCGCTCGACGGCCTGTGCACGCTGTGGGCGGCGGATGGCGGCGAACGGCAGGTGGCAGTCACCGATTTCGTGCGCGGGCCACTCGATAACGTTTTGCAGCCGGGCGAGCTGTTGCGCAGCATCGCCCTGCCCGCCGACGCGCTCACGCGCCGCACCGCTTTCCGGCAGATTTCGCTGGCGCCGCTCGGCCGCTCCGGCGCGCTGGTGATCGGGACGCTCGCGCGCGACGGCCAATTCGCGCTGACCATCACGGCGTCGACGCCGCGGCCGGTGAAGCTGTCATTCGATGCCGTGCCGGGCGCGGAGGTTTTGCGCACGCGTATCGAAAAGGAAATTCCGGCGGGCGGCTGGTACGACGACGTTCATGGCAGCCCGGCCTGGCGGCGGCACATGAGCCTGCATTTCGCCGACGAAATCCGCCGCGAGCTTGGCGCGGGAGCCGCGCCATGAACTCCAAGATGAACGTCACGATCAACGGTAAGGATTTCTCGCAACAACCCGCGCCGGGGCAATGCCTGCGCACTTACTTGCGCGATCTCGGCTGGTTCGGCGTCAAAAAAGGCTGCGACGCCGGCGACTGCGGCGCCTGCACGGTCTATCTCGACGGCGAACCCGTACACAGTTGCCTGATGCCGGCCTTCCGCGCCGAGGGCCGCGAGGTGACCACCATCGAAGGCTTGGCCCACGGCAAGGAACTGCATCCGATGCAGCACGCCTTCCTGGACGCACAGGCGTTCCAATGCGGTTTCTGCACCGCCGGCATGATCATGACCGCGGCCTCGCTCAACCAGTCGCAGCGGGCCGACCTCGGCCGCGCGTTGAAGGGCAATCTCTGCCGCTGCACCGGCTATCGCGCCATCGACGACGCGCTGGAAGGCCTGCGCGAGACCGAAGACGGCGGTAGCGACGCCTGCGGGCGCAACATACCCGCGCCCGCAGGACCCGACGTGGTGCAGGGCCGTGCGCGCTTTACGCTCGACGTGGCGGTCGAAGGGCTCTTGCACATGAAGCTCGTACGCTCGCCGCATGCCCATGCGCGTGTCAAATCGATCGACACAACCGCGGCGCTCGCCGTGCCGGGGGTGCGGGCGGTGTTCACCCATGAAGACGCGCCGCCGGTTGCTTTCTCCAGCGGGCGGCACGAAGACCGCAGCATCGACCCCGACGATACCCTGGTGCTCGACAATGTCGTGCGGTTCGTCGGCCAGCGGGTGGCGGCGGTGGTGGCCGAGAGCGAGGCGGCGGCGGAGGAAGGCTGCCGAAAGCTCAAAGTCGACTATGACATCCTGCCGGCGGTGTTCGAGCCGGAAGACGCCATGCAAGACGGCGCGCCGGTGATTCACGACAAGGGACCGGAGGCGCGCATCAGCGATCCGCGGCACAACATCGCGGGCGAAGTGCATGGCGGCGTCGGCGACGTGGAAAAAGGCTTCGCGGAAGCGGACGTCATCCACGAAGGCACCTATTTCACGCCACGCACCCAGCACGCGCACCTGGAAACGCATGCGGCCATCGGCTGGGTCGACGACGATGGCGTGCTCAATCTCCGCTCCAGCACACAGGTGCCGTTTCTGACGCGCAAGGAAGTGGCGCGCGTCTTCGATCTCGATCCCGAAAAGGTCCGGGTGTTCTGCGAGCGGGTCGGTGGCGGCTTCGGCGCCAAGCAGGAGATGCTGCTGGAGGACATCGTGGCGCTGGCGGTGCTGCGACTGAAGCAGCCGATCAAGCTCGAATTCACGCGGGCCGAGCAGTTCACCGCAACCACCACGCGCCACCCCATGCGCGTCTCCGTCAAGCTCGGCGCCAAGCGCGATGGCACCCTGACGGCCATTGAAATGCGCGTCGTCTCCAACACCGGCGCCTACGGCAACCACGGCCCGGCGGTGCTCGAACACGCGTGTTCGGAATCGCTTGGCGTCTACCGCTGCCCGAACAAGAAGGTCGACGGTTACGCCGTCTATACCAACACGGTGCCGGCGGGCGGCTTTCGCGGCTACGGCCTGCCGCAAACCGTCTTCGCGATCGAATCGGCCATTGACGAGGTGGCGCGCATGATCGGCATGGACAGCCTCGCCATCCGCAGGCTGAACGCGATCCGCGAAGGCGATCCCATGCTGTCGACCGGGGTAGCGCATGACGACGTCATCTACGGCAGCTACGGGCTCGACCAGTGTTTCGATCTGATGGCGCAGGCCTTCGATGACGGCGGCGGCGAGCCGCCGGCGGACGGCTGGCTCACCGGCCAGGGCTTCGCGCTCAGCCTGGCCAATACCATCCCACCCGGCGGGCACTTCTCCGACTCGTTCATCGCGCTCAAGGCTGACGGCACCTACGACCTCACCGTCGGCACCGCCGAGTTCGGCAACGGCACCACCACGGCACATTGGCAGATTGCGGCCAGCGTGCTGGCGACCGCGCCCGCGAACATCCACTTGCATTCATCCGACACAAAACACGGCGGCCACGACACCGGCGCCTTCGCCAGCACCGGTATCGTGGTTGCGGGCCTCGCCACCGACCGCGCGGCGCGGGCGTTGCGCGACAAGATCTTGGAGGAGGCGGCGAAGAAGTTCGGCTGCTCCCCCACAGACTGCAAGCTTGAAAACGACGCCGTCACCTGCGGCAACAAGCGCGTTACGCTGAGCGATCTGCACAAAAGCGCCGACGATGATCTTGCCGCCACCGGCTCGACCAACGGCCTTCCGCGTTCGATTGCCTTCAACGTACAAGGCTTCCGGGTGGCGGTGAATAAGGTGAGCGGCGAGATCCGCATTCTCAAGAGCGTGCACGCGGCCGACGCCGGCACGGTGATCAACCCGATGCAATGCCGCGCGCAGATTGAGGGCGCCATCGCGCAGGCGCTTGGCGCCGCGCTTTACGAGGAGATGGCGATCGACGATGAAGGCCGCGTGACCAACCCTCAATTTCGCAACTACCACCTGCCCGCTTTCGCCGACGTGCCGCGCACCGAGGTGTTGTTCGCCAAGACCAGCGACACGCTCGGGCCGTTCGGCGCCAAGTCCATGAGCGAGAGCCCGTATAATCCGGTTCCCACCGCGCTCGCCAACGCGGTGCGCGACGCCACCGGCGTGCGCTTCTATGCGTTGCCGCTGAAGCCGGACCGGATTTTCGCCGCGGCGGCGGCGGCGAATAAGGACTAGGCGCTTACAGCACCTTGCCGGGATTGAGGATGCCGTTGGGATCGAGCGTACGCTTGATGTCGCGCATGAGATCGAGCGCCACCGGGTCTTTCACCTTGGGCAGCGAATTCGCGCTTGAGCCGGCCGATGCCGTGTTCGGCAGAGATCGAGCCGCCGAGCTTGAGCACGATCTTGTCGACCGCGGCGTTGACCTCGTTCCAGCGCGCGAGGAACGCAGGCGTATCGGCGCCGACCGGCTGGCTGACGTTGTAATGGATGTTGCCGTCGCCGAGATGGCCGAACGGCACGGGCCGCGCATCCGGCATCAGCGCCGCCACCGCCGCATCGGCCTCGGCGATGAACTGCGGCACCGCGGCGACCGGCACGGAGACGTCGTGCTTGATCGAGCCGCCCTCCGGCTTCTGGATTTCCGGCAGCGAGTGGCGCAGGTGCCAGAACGACTTGGTCTGCTCCAGGCTGGCGGCGATCGTGGCGTCGGTGACGATGTCCTGCTCGACGGCGTCGGCGAGCAGCGACTCAACGCTATCGCGCAGGCCCTCCTCGTGCTGCGCGGAGACCTCCAGCAGCACGTACCAGGGATGCACGCTTTGCAGCGGATCGCGCACGCCCTGGCCGTGACGTAGCGCGAAGTCGATGATGCCGCGGCCGATCAATTCGAAGCTGGTCACGGTGCCGGCGGCGCGCGCTTGCGACAGGTTGAGCAGCTTGAGCGCGGCGTCCGGCGACGGCACGCCGATGAAGGCCGTCTCCACCGCGCGCGGGCGTGGAAACAGTTTCAGCACCGCGGCGGTGATGATGCCGAGCGTGCCCTCGGCGCCGACGAACAGATGGCGCAGGTCGTAGCCGGTGTTGTCCTTCTTCAGCTTGCGCAGCAGGTTGAGTACGCGGCCGTCGGCCAGCACGACCTCGACGCCGAGCATCAGGTCGCGGGCGATGCCATAAGCGAGCGCGCCGGTGCCGCCGGCATTGGTGGAGAGATTGCCGCCGATGGTGCAGCTTCCCTCGGCGCCGAGCGAGAGCGGAAACAGACGGTCGGCGGCGGCGGCCGCCTCCTGCGCCTTCTGCAGCACCACGCCGGATTCGCAGGTCATGGTGTTGGAGGACGGGTCGACCTCGCGGATGGCATCGAGGCGGGTGAGCGAGATCAGCAATTCCCCGTCGAGCGGGATCTGGCCGCCGACCAGGCCGGTGTTGCCGCCCTGCGGCACCACCGCGGTGCGGGTCTCGTTGGCGAGATTGAGGATCGCCGAAACTTCGGCAACCGAGCCGGGCCGCAGCAGCATGGCGGTGCGGCCGTGATAGAGGTCGCGGCCCTCGATCAGATAGGGCGCGAGCGTCGCCGGATCGGCGACGGCATATCTGTCGCCGACGATCTTGGCGAAGCGCGGCAGGAGATCGGGGGAAGGCGCGCGGCCGAGCGGCTCGTTCTTGTCATTCATGGGGGGCGGGTCTCGAACTCTTTTCTAGACACATTCACCGTGTCATGGAAACGGCGACCTTGTCTCACATCTTATTTTATCGCGTTTCCGGACGGCGAACCGGTTTCCACTTCGCCTGGAAACGCTCTTTCTCTCCATCGCGTTTCCGGACGGCGAACCGGTTTCCACTTCGCCTGGAAACGCTCTGGATCAGTCGTCCATCGCCCGGATGGCGTCGAAGTCCCGGTATATCAGAGTGAAGTCCTCGTCGGCCATGCCACGGCGGACCGCCTTGTCGAGATAGCGCACGACCGCCTCGGAAAATTCGGTACCACCGCCGAGACGGCGCCCGAGTTCGACGCCCATCTTGAGATCCTTGTGGAGATTGGAGACATGCGAGCGACCGTCCCATTTCTGCGACAGAATGTGGTTGGGAAAGCGCGCTTCGGTGATGTAGCTGCGGCCGTTCGACTGGTTGAGCACGTCGACCATGTCCTCGAGCTTGAGGCCGGCGTGCTCGCCGAGATTGAAGGCTTCGGCAGCGGCCATGAAGTTGGCGTGGCAGATGATGTTGTGGACGAGCTTCATGGTGTGGCCCGCGCCGCTCTCGCCGAGATAGAAGACCTTGCGGGCAATGTCGTCGAGATAGGGCGCGACCCTGGCGACAGCGTCCGCGTCGCCGCCGACCATGAGCGTGAGATCGCCGGCATCGGCGCGGATCTTGCCGCCGCTGGCGCCCGCATCGATGTAGTGGATGCCGCGGGGTTTCAGCTCATCCGCCAGCGCGCGCGTGGCCAGCGGATCGGAGGTGGTGAGATCGACCAGGATCAGGCCCGCGCGCGCGTTGGCGACGATACCGTCGTCGCCGTCGAGACAGGCTTCAATCTGAGGCGTGGCCGGCACCACAAACAGGATGGCCTCGCAGGCCTTCGCCATCGCGCCGGGCGGCGCGACGACGAAGCCCGGTTTGTCCGCGAAGCGCGCGCGGGCGGGCTCGGCAACATCCCAGACATAAACGTCGCGGCCGGGCTTGCCGAGACTGCTGGCGACGCCGCGCCCGATATTGCCGAGGCCGATGACGCCCACTGCCGACTTATTCACCACCGGTCACTCCTCACTTCATTCCGCCGTCCGCGCCGGTCTTGCGGCGGCGGATTTCCTCGATGGTGATGGAGTTGTCGCGCTCGCCCTCGCCGGCCCGCTCGCCGGCTTCCACCACCTCGCGCAGCAGCGACAGGAACGGCAGCGCCTGCCCGCGCCGCGTGGCCTCGGGGAGCATGGTACGGATGTCCTTCAGATGCTGGGAGAGCTTGCCGACCGGCGCGAAATCGCCGTCGATCATCTTGCCGCCCTTGACGTCCATGATCTGCGAATAGGCCGCCGACTGGCGGGCGGCGGCGAGGAAAGCCGTGAGATCGAGACCCATGGTTTCGGCGAACACCAGGCCTTCCGCGAGCGCGACGCGGTTGAGGCCGAGGATGTGGTTGATGGCCAGCTTGGTCTTGGATGCATTGCCGGCAGGGCCGAGATACTGGCTGCGCGGATAGATCACCTCGATGACGGCGGCGGCGCTGTCGGCGGCCTTTTTGTCGCCGGCGATGAGGCCGAAACCGTCGCCTTCCAGCACTTGCCGGCTGGTGCCGGACACCGGCGTGTCGAGGAAGGTGAAGCCGCGCGTGGCGGCGCGGGCGGCGAGCGCCTCGATACGGCCCGGCTCGCAGGTGGAGGTGCAGAGCGCCATGCGCGGCGCTTCGCCGCCGCCCGATTCGATCAGGCCCCCCTTGCCTTCCACCACCTCTTCGACCTGGCCGATGGTCATAACCGCGACGAGCGTGAGCGGCGCGCGGCGGGCGACTTCGGCGACGCTGTCGACCGGCTCGCCGCCCATGCGGGCGAGTTCCTCACGCCGCGCCGCGTCGACGTCGAACCCGACGACGCCATAGCCGGCATCGAGGAGCCGCCGCGCCAGCGCGGTACCCATCAAGCCGATGCCGATCAGGCCGACCGTGCCGGACACGTTTTGCTTCCTCCCCGCCGGGCGTCTTCGCCGCACCCGTCATCTTATTGGCGCATGATCTTATCCGAAAACCGGTTCCCACTTTTCGGGATCATGCGCTACGCCGCCTTCAGCAACTGCTCCGCCTTGCCCCAGGCCCAGCTGTCGAGACCGGCATAGTGTTTCATGTCGGCGTCGGTGACGAAGGCGGTGACCGCCTTGTCGTAGGACGGCCGCGCCTTGATGCGCTCGAACCACGCCGTGACGTTCGGGCGCGACCTGGTCCACATGTTGGACAGGCTGAGCATGGTGAAGCGGTTGATGTAGGGCGTGACGGCGGCGTCGGCGAGCGAGTAGCGGTCGCCGGCGAGCCAGGGATGCTTGCCGAGCTGGGCGTCCATGTCGGCGAGCGCCTTGTCGTAGAATTGCAGCGCCTGCACCGCGGCAGGCGCGTCCATGCCCAGCTCGATGGCCGCGCGCTGGCGCTCGCGCGTCGCCGGGTTGGGGATGCCGCGGTAATAGGCCTCGAGTTCCGCTTGGCTCTTTTCGCGCATCTCGCCGGCATGCACCATGGCGTAGGTGAGCGTGGCGTTGCCGGGATGCAGATATTCGTCGACCCGCTTCATCCAGATGCGCATCCGCGCGCGTTCCTTGGGGTCGGCTGGTTGCAGCGACGGACCAGGAAAGACCTCGTCGATATACTGCATGATGACCGAGGATTCGATCAGCACGAAATCGTCGTGGATGAGCGTCGGCACCACCCCGTTGGGATTGAGCTTGAGGTATTCCGGCTTGTGCTGGTCGCCGGCGCGCAGGTTCATGTTGACCGGCTCGAAGTCGACGCCCTTTTCGGCCATCGTCAGCCGCACCTTGATGGCGCAGACGGCCATGCGTCCCTGATAAAGCTTAAGCATTATGACGGTTCTCTTTGTTCTTGATCGGGTGAACGGGTTAGGCGCTCAGGCGGCGGCTTTTTTCGGAATGCCGCCCCTTTCGACGAACGAGTAGCGTTCGGCCAGGATCGGCGCCAATCGCCGCCGGCGCGCGCGCGGCAGCGAAATCCACATGCGCAGCAGATGACGCTTCATCTCGGGCTCGTCGAAGTCCTCGTAGGCCTCGCGCGCGTGCAGGATGGCGTGGTTGTTGATGAACTGCATATCGCCTTCGGCGAAGTGCATGCGCAGCCGCAGTTCGGGCCGGTTGGCGACCTCCTGCACGAAGTCGAGCGCTTCGCGCTGGAAGTCGGTCAGCCCCAGTTCATCGCCGAAACGCACGACGCCGTTGAAATAGGCGCGGCTGGTGATGCGTGAGGTCACCTTGCCGTCGGCGTAGCTGAACATCGGGCAGCGGTACCAGGGCTGTTCGCCCGCCGGCTCCTCGCCGCGCCAATCGATGTTGAACGGCTGATAGAGCACCTCGAGCAGGTCCGGCCGCTCCTCCAGGATGGCGTTATGCACGGTATCGACACTGGTCAACGCGCTGGCACCGCCGTTCTTGGCGGTGCGCACGCAAAACAGGCCGAGCACGTCGACCGGCAACTGGTCGGAATGGAAGTCCATCTTGGCGCGAGTCTGATAGGCGCGCGCGTTGGGATCGTCCATGGTGCGGCCCTCGTCGCGCACATGCCCGAGCAGGTGGCCGCGGGTGTTCTGCGACACCGGGGTGCCGAGGTGAACGCCGATGCCCCAATAGATCAGCGCGCATTCATCCGGGCTGTACATGTCGCGCGGCAAACCGCGAACGAGCACGACGCCGAGGCCGTTCTCCATGCGCTCGGGCACGTCGTTCAATTTGGCGGCGAGCCTCGGCAGCGGGAATTCATCGGCGGTGAACGGAATTTCGAGGCTGAGCGACTGCACGTGGCACAGCGCCGCATCGATCTCGCTGACGTCGTCGCGCGAGAGTGACATGATCCAGGAAGGATCCTCCTGGATATCCGGTCCACGCCAGGCGCGCCTCGTGTTCAGCTTTTCGCGCAGGACGTCGATCATGTTCGCTCCCTCCGCAGCCGCCGGTTATTGTTTTGTTGCTTGACGTTCGCCGCAAACTATAGCGCCGGACCCATGAGCGGCCAATGAATAAGCGTTAGAGCGTCGATTAAGGCACGCAAAGCTAGAGCGGGCCGGAATAACTGGTTTGCTTTAAGGTCACCTCACGGAACAAACCCGTGAGACTCCCGGGTTTCCGCGCCGCCCGGACGCGCCTAAGATAGCGCCAGCAAAACTGGGCGACGGGCAGACCATGAACGTACAATCCAAGATCGCAGCCGGGCAGCAGGCACGGCCGCTGCGCATCCGCCGCGCCGACGCCATTGCGATCGCCGTTCCGCTGGCGAAACCGATGCTGATGGCGGCGGAAACAATTACGCATGCCGAAAACCTGGTTCTGCGGCTCGAAGCCGAGAACGGCCTGGTCGGCTGGGGCGAAGCCACGGTGGCGCCGACCATGACTGGCGACACCTTGCCCAGCATGGTGGCGGCGGTGCGCCAGCACCTGGCGCCGCTGCTCATCGGCGCCGACGTGCGCGACCGCGCGGAACTGTCGCGGCGCTGCCGCGGGGCCATCGTCCACAATGGCGGCGCCAAGGCCGCGGTCGAGATCGCGCTGCTCGATCTCGCCGGCAAGCATCTCGGCGTCCCCGCGGTCGAACTGATCGGCGGCGCGCTGCGACGCTCGGTCGAGAACATGTGGCTACTCGGCAATCCGAAGATCGACGCCGACATCGCCGAGGCGAAGCGCAAGGTCGATGAGGGCTACAACTATTTCAAGCTGAAGGTCGGCGTGAAAAAGGTCGAGACGGAGATCGAGACCGCCATCCAGGCGCGCGCCGCGCTCGGACCCGACGTGATGCTGTGCGCCGACGCCAATACCGGCTGGGACGCGCGCACCGCGCGACAATATATGCGCGGCGTTGAAGGCGCCGGCCTGTTGTTCCTGGAACAGCCCCTCCCCGCCGATCAGACCGAGGCCATGGGCGCGCTCAACCGGCTCGGCCTACTGCCGATTTCCGGCGACGAATGCATCGGCGGCAGTGGAGACATTCTCGCGCTCGGCCAAGCCGGCATCGTCGGCGGCGTCAATCTCAAGGTGATCAAAACCGAAGGCATCGTGCCGCTGCTCGCCGCCGCCACGCTGTGCAAGCAGCTCGGCCTGTCGGTGACGCTCGCGGTGAAGGTCGCGAGCACGAGTCTCTCCGGGGCGGCGACGCTGACCGCTGCCTGCGCCTCGCCGGTGCTCGACTGGGGCGTGAGCCTGACGCAGGTCTATCTCGCCGAGGACGTGGTGCGCGACCCGTTGCGGCTGGAGAACGGGAAATTCATTCTGCGCGACGCGCCGGGGCTCGGCGTCGATGTCGACGAAGACGCCATCAAGCGATTTACGGTGAGCTGACGCGAACCAGACCGCTCAGACCTGCAACCCGGTCACGGTGTCGATCTGGGTGCCGTCAGAGAGCGTGAGAATATTGGTGTCGGTGTTGAGATAGGAACCGTTGCCTAGCTGGATGATCGAGGCCGGATCGACGTATTCGCTGCCGGTGACGATGTCGATCTGGGTACCATCGGTCAGGGTCATGATGTTGGCGGCCGTGTCGATCGTTACGCCATCGCCCAAATAGATGACTGCATCGAGATTGCTGCCCGGCTTCACCATGTTCTGGGCGGCGGACAGCGCGTCGAGCGCTTCCTGGGTTTTTTGCTGGGCGGCTGTCTTTTGGTTGTCGCTGGCGATCTGGGCGTAAAGGCTCCCGGCATTGGTCACGCTGGTTTGCGCGATGGTCGCAAAATTATTGGCGAAGTTTGTGCCGCTCGACAGAAACGAATTGATGGTCCCGCCGTTGCCTGAATTCGCCAGCGCGCCGAGGATGCCCGCGGGCGACTGCGAGTTCTTGATCGCGGTCACCGTGCCGGCGATCCAGTCCGAGCCTTGCGAAATGGACAGCGAATTGTAATAGGCCGCGGTCGAGGCGCTGATGGCAGACATTGGCGCGTGCCCGTTTGAACGCGTTGCGAGGCGGAAAAATCCTGCCCGTCAAAGGAACAAGCCTTGCGCGGCCGGCGCCGCGTGCGCCGGATTTCGCGGGCTCCATTCATACAGGGCCCGGATTAAACCGGCTTCCCGGGATTGATTCTGTTTTTAAGAGCGCCGTTAAGAACGCATTGACCGTCCGGCGCCGCAAGACGCGCTACGCCGGCGATCTGGAGACGCCTAGATCGTTATGAACTGACCGTTTTCGGCGTCGGACATGAACTTGGTCAGGCCCAGCGCACCGTCGAACAGGCCCTCGACCAGGTGCTCAATCTCCCAACCCTGGATGTCGAGCGCCATGGAACATGCCCAGATCTTGAGATCGCCGAAGTCCTTGCCCTGTTGGAACAGCGTGGCGGCGTTGGGGGCGTGCCGTTCATGGAGCAAGCTGGAAAAGTCGCCGCCCCGATAGCATTCATCCTCCGGCGTATCCTTGGCGAAAGCCAGGAGCGCGTTCATGCTGACAAACACCTCCACAGGCCGGTCGGAGACCGCCCCGAGAGACGCCACATTCGCCGCCATCTGCAGCTTCTCATGCTCGCCGGAGCACAACAAGATGAACAAGGGCTTGGACGCCATCACCATCTCCGCGCGCGGCACCTACGCATTCGCCACACCGTGCGTCATATTTTCTGGCGCCGCCAAAGAGCCGACGCCGGCAATCCGTGCTTCGGTCGTAAAGCCCCCGGCCGGATCGAAGCGGTGGAGGTAGTAGACAGGGCCGGCCCTTGATGCGCGGCGGATACTCGCCCTTGCGCAGCGGCGTCGCGATGCACGGCACCACGACCGCCGGGATGCGCCCGACGTGGCCCTCGGCCGGGCGATGGACATGGCCGCTGAACACGGCGGCCACCCGCTCCGAATGCTGCAAGGCCTGGCACAGCCGCTCCATCATCTCCGGCGTTTCGAAGTTGAGCGGGTCCGGCCCGACCGGCACCATGAACGGCGGATGGTGCGCGAAAACCGCGATCGGCTTGGTCGTTTCGGCGTCGATCAGGTCGGTCAGACGCTTGGCGCGCTCGGGGCAGAAGTCGCCCTTGTTGCTGGTCGCGTTCTTGGTGTCGACCGCGATCAGCCGGACCGGATAATCCTCGACCGCATATTCGATGAAGTCGGAATCGGGCGTCGAGATAGCCGCGCTTGCGAAAAGGCCGCGCGCAGGTTGGCCCGGTCGTCCTTGTTGCCGGGAATGACGTAGACCGGCGCCTTGGCCTGGTTCGAGGATGCGCACCGCTTCGGCGTATTCGTCCGGCCGCCCGTTATGGACGACATCGCCGGTGTGAAAGATCACGTCGGGCGCCGGATCGAGCGCGTTGATGTCGGCGATCGTGCGTTCGAAATCGCGGATTCTCTGATCGGCGTCAGGCGTATCCAGGGCGATATGGGTATCGGAGATCTGCGCGATGATCATGATGCCGGACACTTAACCCGCGGCTTTCAGGCCCGCGTAGTACTCCTTGAGGATCGCCACCACCTCCGGCCGGCTGAACTCGGGCGGGATCTCCGCATTGGTCGAGAGCATTTCGCGCTGCTGCGTGCCGGAGATCGAGATGTGCTCTTTCGGATCGTGCGGGACAAGTCTTGGCCGTCGCCATGCCGTAGCACTTCCTGCAGTAGAAGGTGATGTCGATCTTCAGAGGCTTGCAGATCAGCGCGCCGGGCCAGAGCTGGTCGAAGATGTGGTGGGCGTCGAAGGGCCCGTAATAGTCGCCGACGCCGGCGTGATCGCGGCCGACGATCAAGTGCGAGCAGCCGAAATTCTGGCGGATGAGCGCATGCAGCAGCGCCTCGCGCGGGCCGGCATAGCGCATCTCGATCGGATAGCCAGCCTGGATCACCGTGCCGGCGCGGAAATAATTGTCGATCATCGCCTGGATGGCGTGGGTGCGCACGTCGGCCGGGATGTCGCCGGCCTTCAGCTTGCCGAGCACCTGATGGATGAAGACGCCGTCCGACACCTCCGCCGCGATCTTCACCAGATGCTCGTGGCTGCGGTGCATGGGATTGCGGGTCTGGAAGGCGGCGACCACCGACCAGCCGCGCTCGGCGAACATGGCGCGCGATTCGGCCGGGCGGATATAGAGGTCCGGATATTTGGTCGGGTACTCGCCCTCGCTCAGCACCATCACCGGGCCGGCGAGGTTGACGTCGCCTTGCGCGAGCACCTTGGCGACGCCCGGATGCTTGGGATCGGCGGTGCGATAGACGTGCTCGGCCTCGAGCTTCTTGTCGATCGCATATTTCTCGCGCACCTCCATGACGGCGAGGATCTCGCCGCTCTCGCCGTCGACCAGCGCGACCTCTTCCTCCTCGTGGATGCTGTCGCCGAGCGCCTTGTCGACCGACGAGCGTGATCGGGATCGGCCAGAACACGCCGTTCGCCAGTTTCATGTCCTTGCAGACGCCGAGCCAGTCATCGTGGCCCATGAAACCGTCGAGCGGCGTATAGGCGCCCATGGCCAGCATGAACACGTCGGAGACCGCGCGCGAATCGAGCGGCACCTTGCGCAGCTTCTCCGCGCGCTTGCGCTCGTCCGCCCGCTCACGTCTCCGGCAGCAGCAGCGGCTTGACCTGCTCCGAATGGTGCGGCGGCACGAGCTGGGACATCGCGGTTCCTTCCTGAAATCAACCGGTCACCGACAGCGATGACCGCCCGCCCCTAGCGACTACGGCCGTTTCGGGGTCTGGTATTCGGCTTCCTTCTGCATCGGCTCCCAGACGGTTTCGTAGCCGACGAAGCCCTTTTCGTTCGGCGCCATCTGACGCGTGGTCAGATAGCGGGTATGGCCGTCGGGAACCTTGGTCGGGGCGGGTTTTTGCTCGCTCATAAGTCACCTCTTGGCGTGAAGCCGGGGTTGCAAGAACAAGGAACTCAAGTCTTCAAACGGGCCGCAGGAGGGACGGGTCGACATCCGCGCCCGCGGGCGACCGCGCCGCCCGCCTTCATCTCTTCGTCGGTCGGGTCGCGCACCGTCAGGATCTCGAGCGTGAAGACGACCTCCCGGCCGCACAGCGGATTGTTGCCGTCGACGGTCAGCGTCTCGTCGTCGACCCGCGTCACCAGGAAGCTGCGGGTCTCGCCCCTGTCGTTCTCCATCAGGATGGAGGTGCCGACCTGCCGGTATTCCTCGGGCACGTTCTCGATGCGATCGGTGAAGACCAGCGACTCGTCCCGCACGCCGAAGATCTGGTTGCCGTCGATCGGCACCTCGATGATTTCGCCGGCGGACTTGCCCTCGAGCTGCATGTGGACGGAGGGCGCCAGGATTTCGTTGTACCCGTGGACATAGCCGAGCGGGAATTCGACCGCGGTGAGGACATGGCCGTATTTCTTGTCGGTCACCTTGTAGGTGAGCTCGACGAACTTGCCGTTCTGGATGGTGTCGCTCATGTCAAATCCGAACCAACCGCTCAGAAGATGGAGGCGCCGAAAATCCTGACTTTGCCGTCTTCGTAGCCGAGGACGAGCCGGCCGAGCCATTCGCCCTCTTTCTTGGTGCTCCGCTGCCGGTACAGAACCGTCACGTGTTCGCCCCGGCGTATGGTGCCGAGAAAGTCGGCGTCCGCGGACAGATTTCGGGCCAATTCGCTGTCTCGCGAACTGATGGCCGACCTGAACCTGATCCATGGCAAGCGCGAACGCGCTGGAAAAATTCTTGACGAAGTCGCCGTACTTGCCCTCGTTGGAATTCTTCACGAGGTCGCGCCACAGGGGATCGGCGATGGCCCTGATCTCCTCATCGGTCTTTTCGATAATGTTCACGCGCGGCTCTATGTCACTTTCAGCGGCCAGCATCATGGAGCGCACCTAAAAAGACCAAAACACGACATTATCGGCTCTCTTGCGCCCGGGCGAACGTTCGGCGCGAACCTCCGCCCGGGGCCTTTCGTTAATCGTTCTCACCGACCAGGTGATAACAGGGCGCCTTCTCCATGGTGTACTCGCCGGTCTTCGGATCGCGGCGCGACACCGTCAGCACGTGCCAGTTGTCGTCGTCGACCTTCATGGCGTCGCCACGGTAGTAGTAGCCCGGCCAACGGGTCTCCTTGCGGAACAGCGTGTGCTGGGTGACGCACTCCGCGGCGCGGTGGCGATGCTTCAGCTCCCACGCCCGCAGCAGCTCGTGAATATCCTTGGCGGCCAGGCTCTCGAGATCCTCTTCCATGATCTTGAGCTTCTTGAGGCCGATATTCAGGAGCTTTTCGTTGGTCATGTAGTTGACGGTCACGCCGCCGCAGTACTCGTCCATCAGCTTCTGCAGACGGTCGAGGCCCTGCTTGGGGTTGATGTAGTGCGGGTTGACGTCGCCGGCCACGATAGCGTTGCGGTAGACCTTGTAATGCTCCAGCGGCTTGTAGATCTCTTTCCTGCGGCCCTCGATCTGCGCCTCGGAGACGACGGATGCCCTCCGCCTTGCCGTCGTCGATATATTTGCAGGCGGCCTTGGCGGCGAGACGGCCTTCGGTGAACGAGCCGGACGAGAAGGCGTGCGGCGTGCCGCCGACCGCGTCACCGGCGCCGAACAGACCTTCGATCGAGGTCATGCGGTTGTAGCCCCAGAAATACTCGGGCGGCGAAACGTCCTCGGGCCCCGAGCACCAGGCGCCCGAGCAGGTTGCGTGCGAGCCCATGACGTAGGGCTCGGACGTGGTCAGCTCGGGGTTCTCGTTCTTGGGATCGACGTCGGTCGCGGCCCACAGCACCGCCTGTCCGACGGTCATGCCGAGGAAGTTTTCCCAACCGACCTCTTCCAGATGCGGGTCCTGGAAGGCGCGCATGGTCACCATGTGAATGGGGCCACGGCCGGCATTCACTTCGCTGATCAGCGCGTGGTTGCGCAGGCAGGTCGGGATCGGCCGATGGGTCAGATGCGAAGCTTCCGGATCGAGATATTCCTTGCCGACCATCTTCTGCAGTTCGGGGAACCACTTCGATTCGTACTCTTCGCCGAGACCGTTCTGCGTATAGGTCTTCAGGTGCAGGAAGTAGGCGCCGACCGGGCCGTAACCGTCCTTGAACCGCGCCAGCACGATGCGGTTTTCCATCTGCGTCATCTTGGCGCCGGCGTTGATCATCAGCCCATAGGCCGACGCCGACGACCACGGTGCGTACCAGGTACGGCCCGAGCCCTCGCCGACCGAACGCGGCTTGAAGATGTTGGAGGCGCCGCCCGCGCCGCAGATCACGGTCTTTGACTTGAAGACGTGGTAGTTGCCGGTGCGGACGTTGAAACCGACGGCACCGGCGACCCGGTTTTCCTTCGCTTCGTCCATCAGCAGGTGGGTGACGCAGATGCGGTTGAACACCTTGTCCGCGGATTTCTTGGCGGCCTCGGCCACGATGGGCTTGTAGGACTCGCCGTGGATCATGATCTGCCATCGCCCTTCACGGAGATAGTGTCCCCGTTCTTCGGGTTCTTCATGATGGGCAGGCCCCACTCCTCGAACTGGTGCACCGTGGAGTTGACGTGACGGGCCATATCGAACAGCAGGTCTTCGCGCACCAACCCCATCAGGTCGATGCGCGCGTAGCGGACATGGTCCTCCGGATTATTCTCGCCCCAGCGGGTACCCATGTAGCAGTTGATGGCGTAGAGGCCCTGGGCGACCGCGCCGGAGCGATCGATGTTGGCCTTCTCGGCAATGATAATCTTCTTGTCCTGGCCCCAGAACCTGGCCTCCCACGCGGCACCCGTGCCGCCAAGGCCCGCACCGACGACCAGAATATCGATGCCGTCTTCGACGATCGTTTGGTGAGCCATCAGTAATACACGCCTTTCTTCATCTTGAGGCCGTTGGACTCAAGCGTGTGCAAACCGCCGTCATCCATGCGGACGTATTTCGGCTCGTTGTACAACAGCTGGCTGTCGCGCATTTCCTTGCTCGGGCCCGGAACGTCCGCGAGCTTGGGGATCGCCGTCCCCCAGGGCTTGGTGGTGATGGGCGACAGGAAGTTCTTTTCCGTCCCGTTCCGGAACTTGATCCGCCAGGCGATCGTGCCCTTCTCCTCGTCGCGGTCGACCCGAACGCTGTGGCCGAGCGGCGCGAAGTCGGCGTAGCCGCGCACGTCGATCGCATGCTGCGGGCAAGCCTTGACGCAGGAGTAGCACTCCCAGCACATGTTCGGCTCGATGTTGTAGGCGCGCCGATAGGTGGGATCGATGTGCATGATGTCCGAAGGACAGATGTCGACGCAGTGTCCGCATCCGTCGCACCTTGTCATATAGACGAAGGTAGGCATGTGTCCGGCTCCTTAAGCTGTTCCCTGAGAACGTGCGGGCTGTCTCTCAATAATGACGGGGCGCTTCGCGCTTGATGCCGAGCCCCATATTCATCGGAGCCTTCGCCAAGAGCTCCATGGAATGTCTCTTCTGCTGCTCGGGATCGTCACGGGTCTGCGTCGGCAAGTTCTGGGCTGTGCCATTGGCCTTGCCCACACGCTTCTCGAACGCCGCCGCCGGCTTGAAGAACATGTGCGAGAACTTCGACCAGGGGATGCCTGCGAACAGGATCGTGGTGTCGATCAGGAAGAGGCCCAAGAAGATCGTGGCCCAGACGGTGCTGCCTGCGGTCTGCAGCCAGGCCCAGATCAGGCCGAACGTCGTGCTCAAGACCAGCGTGATGATGAACAGATCGGCGCGCATCAGCCGCAGCGGCGACTGGCCTTCCGCGGCAACATCGACGCGAATGAAGAACCAGAACCAGTAACCACCGAGGCAGACCATCAAGGCGCCGACGTACCACAGAACCGCTAGCACTGGCGGCGTGGGCGTTGCCGGCGTCGGATAAGCGAACACCATGATGGCTGTGGTGACGACGAAGATGACGAAGCCGTACATCCCCAACAGATGGGCGGCGCGGCGACGTTGATTGCAGAACTCGCCCGAGGCCGCGACATCGACCACCGCGGTCTGCACCGCGATCCCGATCTTTTCACCGCCGCTGACGGACTTCTTCGCTTTCGCCTTGGAAGCGCGCATGTTCTCGAAGAAGTACTTGGCGCTTCCTTTATGAATGACGTCGAACAGCGTGCCCGCCACGACCAGAACGGCCATCACGATAACGTAGGCCTGCATGATGGCGGGCGATACGGACGCTGAAAGTTCAGCAAACGGATTGCTTGTGAACATTGCCCGACGAGTCCTCCTAAGAGACTATGAGATTAATTTTGCGCGCGACGATAACCGACCGAACGATAGCTGACAATCGTTCTATTCTGTAAATCAATTCGCGAACCAAGTTTTTGCGCTAACACAAAAGGTCTGCGCAGCTATCATTCATGCAATCGAACAAATTGTTCGATGAAATTTCTGATCGTAGCGCGCTTGAACACATGGCGAAGACAGGTCGCGCATCATACACTTAATACAAGGGCGCGAGGCCGAAGCCGCACGAGCGACCGATGGCCAAAACAAAGAACAAGAACAACGAGCCAAGGAAGAAGTGCCATGAAAATAGCCGAGTTCCTCGAGCGCAAGCGTCAACGGCTGGTGACGTGCCGCCCGAACGACACTTTGGACGCCGTTGCCAAGCTCATGCATAGGAACGGCATCGGCGCCGTGCCGGTTTGTGAAGTCGGGGTCCACATGGTCGGCATCGTGTCCGAGCGCGATCTCGTCCGCGCCTTCGCCACCAACGGCAGCGGCGAACTGGGTCATTTGCGCGTCCGCGATATCATGTCGACGCAGGTAAAAAGCTGTGGGCCTGACGAGGACCTGCACGCCGCCGAGCAGTTGATGCGGCGGTATCACGTCCGCCACGTCCCTGTCGTCAAGGCGGAGCACGTGGTGGGCATGCTGTCGATCCGCGACACCCAGGCGTTGCGCCTGCAGGAATCGGAGGACGAGATCCATGTCCTCCGCGACGTGGTGGCCGCGGTGCGGTATCGTTGAGCCGGCGAGTGCACGGGCGACATGAGACGGTCGGGCCGGCGAAAGCGGGCCCGACGGCCGGGTCGATTAATCGACAAAATCGAACGATATTACACCATTAATCAATTGGACTGATTAGCCGCACTGCACCATATTGGCCTCGAAACGGAGGACAATATGAGCGAAACCACCCTCATCACCAAAACGCCGGTCAACGAAGCCGCCCTCCAGCGCGCCCGCGGCGGCCTTGTTCACCTCATTCCCGGCCTCTTGCTGACGGCAGGTGTGGCGGGGCTCGCCTTCGCCCTGCGTCGTTTCCCGGGGATGGGCATGCTGAGCCCGATGATCCTGGCGACGGTGATCGGGATGACCCTTCATAATGTGTTCGGCACCCCGGCCTGGGCCACGCCGGGCGTCAAGTTCAGCCTGAAGCGGGTGCTGCGGCTCGGCATCATCCTGCTCGGGCTACAATTGATGGCTTCACAGGTCGCCGCGGTAGGCCTCGACGGCGTCGCCGTCATCGCCGCCACCCTGGTCGCCACCTTCACTTTCACCAAGTGGCTCGGCCGAGTCATGGGCGTCGATGCCAAGCTGGCCGAGTTGATCGGCGCCGGCACCTCTATCTGCGGCGCCTCGGCGGTGATCGCCACCAACACGGTGACCAATGGCCGCGACGAGGACGTCGCCTATGCGGTCGCCTGCGTGACGGTGTTCGGTTCGCTGTCCATGCTGATTTACCCCCTGCTGCCGGGGCTTCTGCACCTTTCGCCCGCCGCCTTCGGGCTGTGGAGCGGCGCCTCGATCCACGAGATCGCGCAGGTGGTCGCCGCCGCCTTCCAGGACGGCACCCATGCCGGCGAAGTCGCCACCGTGGCCAAGCTCACCCGCGTCATGATGCTGGCGCCGGTCGTCTTCACCCTCGGCATCATGGCCGTGCGGCGGGCCGCCCACAGCGAGGACAAGTCCGCCTCCCGCGCTGCGCCGCCGATGCCGTGGTTCGTGCTCGGCTTCATCGGTATGGTGATCCTCAATAGCTTCGTCACCATCCCGACCGAACCCAAGGCCGCCATCACACTGACCACGACCTTCCTGCTCTCCATGGCGCTGGCGGCCATGGGCATCGAAACCGACTTCCGCAAGCTCAAGGCCGAGGGCCTGAAGCCCCTGGTGCTGGCCGCGGCGGCCTGGGTCTTCATCGCCGTTTTCGCGCTCGCCCTGGTCAAGCTAACCGCCTATTCTTGAGGGCATGACGCTTGAGCAGCTTCGTATCTTTGTCGCGGTTGCCGCATGCGAGCACGTCACCCGCGCGGCGGAATCGCTGCGGCTGACCCAGTCAGCCGTCAGCGCCGCTATTTCAGCCCTTGAAAGTCGCTACAATGTCTCGCTGTTTGACCGGGTCGGCCGCCGCATCGAACTGAACGAGTCGGGCCGGCTGTTCCTGGGCGAGGCCCGCGCCGTGCTCGCCCGCGCCGCCGCCGCCGAGCTCGCGCTCTCCGAGATGAGCGGCCTCAAGCGCGGCACGCTCAGCGTCTATGCCAGCCAGACCATCGCCAGCTACTGGCTGTCGCCGCGGCTGGTCGCCTTCCGCGAGGCCTATCCGCAGATCGAGGTGAAGCTCGCGGTCGGCAACACCGCGCAGACCGCCAAGGCCATCATCGACGGCGCCGCCGAACTCGGCTTCGTCGAAGGCCGCGTTGATGACGCCGCGCTCCAACAAAGGCCGATCGACCAGGACCGGCTGACCATTGTGGCCGGTGCCGAGCACCCCTGGGCGAAGAAGAAGACACTGACCAAGCAGGATCTGCTCGCTGGCGACTGGGTGCTGCGTGAGTCGGGCTCAGGCACGCGCTCGGAATTCGAAGCCGCGCTCGCGAGCCAAGGCGTGCCGATTGACAAGCTCAAGATCGTGCTCGAGTTGCCGACCAACGAAGCAGTGCGTGCTGCCATCGAAGCGGGCGCCGGCGTGACCGCGATCTCGGAGTTGGTGGTGGAAGCGGGCCTGCGCGCCGGCACGCTGGTGGCGCTGGCGTTCCCGCTGCCGGCCCGCCCGTTCCTGGTGCTGCATCACCGCGACCGCTACCAGTCTAAAGCAGCGCTGGCGTTCCTGGAGATTATCGCCAAGTTCGCCGATCAACGGCCGGCGCGCAGCGCATAATGCGCTTCATCACCCCTGATGGCTGACCGCGATCCCACGCCCGTTACGCGCGTCGCAGGAAAGCCTCGAGCAGGGTCGCGAAGGCGACCGGCGTTTCGTTCATCGGATAATGGCCGGCATTAGCGATGACGGTAAGCTCGGCGTTCGGATACCATTGCATGTAGGTGGCCCGCATCGCCGCTTCGTTGATGGCGCCGTCGAACTCGCCGACGGCAACCAGCATCGGAACCGGATTGCCTTCGATTTCGGCATGGAAATCGGTCTTGGCCCAGCTCGCCAGATAACCGGAAAACGCCTCATCGAGCGCGGCCGTCTTCGGATAGGTCGCGACGTTCCGCACCCATTCCTTCGACAGCCGGCCGCCAGTGGAGAGATCGACGATGCCGCAGGCAACCTCCTCGTCCGCAACCGCGCGCTCGAACATCGCATAGGTCGCGGCGTCGAGGCCCGCCCCCGAAGCCGGCACCGGCGCCACCGCGACGATCTTTTCTACCCGCTCCGGCGCGTCGGCGAGAACGCGCTGCACCGCCATGCCGCCCATCGAATGGCCGATCAGGGCGAAGGTCTCGATCTCCAGCGAATCCATCAGGTCGAGCACGTCGCTGGAAATCTCCTCGACGGTATAGGCGCCGCGCATGTTCAGGGAGCCGCCATAGCCACGATACGACGGGAAGATGTATGTGAACTCGTCGGGCGACAACGCATCGTAGGCCGGCTCAAAGCTGGTCTGGTCGCCGAACCAGCCATGCAGGACGATGACCGGCTTCGGACCGTCGCCGAAACTGTCAAAGGCGAGAACCTGGTCTGCCATCCTCGATCTCCCGGTCGTTTGCGAATGTCCGGTCATTGTGCGCGAATTCCTCGGCCGTGAGCAAGGCCGGCCTTGGGGCGCGCGCTTCGGGTCTTGGATTCAGCGCGGCGCCAGGCCGAGGAGCGCCCTTGCCTCCGCGGGCGAGGCCGGATGCTCGCCGAGCTGTTCGACGATCGCCACCGCCTTTTCCACCAGCGCCGCGTTGCTCGGCGCCGGTACACCGCGGCTGAGATAAAGATTGTCCTCGAGCCCGACGCGCACGTGGCCGCCGAGCAGCACCGCCTGCGCCGCCATCGGGAACTGCGCGGCGCCGATGCCGAAGGCGGCCCACAGCGCGCCGGACGGCAGGTGGTCGCGCATCGTCAGCATGGTCTCAGGGCTAGCGGGCGCGCCCCAGGGAATGCCGAGGCAGATCTGGAACAACGGCGGCGGCGCCACCAGGCCGCTCTCGACCAGGTGCGTGGCGAGCCGGACATGGCCGAGCTCGAACACCTCCAGCTCCGGCTTGGTGCCGTTGTCGCGAATGGCCTCGGCCATGGCGCGCAAATGCGCCGGCGTATTGACGAACACCCGTTCGCCAAAATTCATGCTGCCGACGTCGAGGCTGCACACCTCCGGCTTCAGCTTCTGGACGTGCACGACGCGCTCCGGCCACGGGCACAGTGTCGTGCCGGGGCCACCGATCGCCGGCGTATCGTCACCCGGAATGAAGCGCGCGCCGGGTCCAGTCGTGAGGTTGATGATCACGTCGACGCCTGCCGCCCGAATGTGCTCGACCGTCTCCTGGTAGAGCTCGAAGCGCATGCTGGGCTCGCCGGTCTCCGGCTCGCGCACGTGGATGTGGACGATGGCCGCCCCCGCCCGCGCGGCGCCGAGCGCGGAGTCCGCGATCTCGCGCGGCGATTTCGGCACGGCCGGGTTCTTGCCGGTATACGGCGCCCCGCCGGTCAGCGCGCAGCTAATGATCACCGGTCTCGCCATGACAGCCCTCCCCAGCCGTGGTTGCGGCGACACGGTAACGCCGCGGTCACCGCACATCCAGCCGGGGATATCCGATAGCGAATGCCGATAGCGACAGCCGGCGCGGCGCGCCGTGCTTCAGGCGTCGAGGCGCTGCCCGGCGGCGGGCTCGTCGTCATCGCCCGAAAGCAGGCGGGGAAGGTCGATCAGCGCAATCATCGAATCCTCGACCGTCACCAGTCCGGCGAGGAAGCGCGCGCGCGACGAGCGCGCCACGTTCGGCACCGGCTGCACCGCGCTCTGCTCGAAGCCCACGATGTCGAGCACCCGGTCGGCCAGCAGGCCGATCTGGCGGCCTTCCATATGAACGATGATGATGACGTGAAGCGGCGTGCAATCGGTGAGGCCCTGGCCGAAGCGGCAGCGCAGGTCGATGATCGGCACGACGACGCCGCGCAGGTTGCGCACGCCGCGCATATATTCAGGCTGCCGGGGCAGGTGCGTGACGTCCGACCATTCCTTGATCTCGCGCACGGCCATGATGTCGACGCCGTACTGATCGTCGCCGATGGCGAAGCTGATGATCTCGACCGAACCGGCCGCCGGCTCGGAGCCGGGTGCGCGCGGTGCCGCTTGTGCGACCTCGTCCGCAGCGGATGAGAGCGAGGGCGATGTCATCGAGGTGCTCCAGAGCTGGAATTTCGAGCGGCCCCGGCAAAATGGCCGCGAGCGATGCTGCATGCCGGGCGGCAGCCCGGCAGGATGAACCATCAGCCTCAACTTGAACCGGCCCGCTTAATGGCCAGTTAATAGTCGGAAGTTTCGACCGGCGCGCACAGCGTCGATTCGACGCGTAGCGCGAAACCGGCGGCGCGAGAGAACCGCCCGGAGACCTCCGGGCGGCGACACGATACCCAATGCAATTATCAAGTCACAATATTCGAGATTGATAATGCCGGACGGTCCCCTCTCAAGCGGCCAGCACCGTTTCCGGTTCAACCATGTCGCAACCGAGCGCCTCCGCCACCGCCTGGTGCGTCACGCGGCCGTCGTGGACGTTGAGGCCGTTGCGCAGGTGCGGGTCGTCGCGCAGCGCCCCGCGCCAGCCCTTGTCGGCCAGCGCCAGCACAAACGGCAGCGTGACGTTGTTGAGCGCGAAGGTCGAGGTGCGGGCAACGCCGCCCGGCATATTGGCAACACAGTAATGGACGATGCCGTCGACAATGTAGATCGGGTCCGAGTGCGTGGTGGCTTTCGAGGTCTCCGTGCAGCCGCCCTGATCGATCGCGACGTCGACGATGGCCGAGCCTTTCTTCATGGTGCCGAGCATAGCGCGCGTGATCAGCTTGGGGGCGGCGGCGCCGGGGATCAGCACGGTGCCGACGATCAGGTCGGCTTGCGCCGCAAGGTGCGCGACCGCCTCGCGAGTTGAGAAGATCGTCTTGATGCGCGTGCCGAACTGCGCCACCAGGCGGCGCAACGCGTCGGGCGAACGATCCACCACCGTGACGTCGGCGCCGGCGCCGACCGCCATCAAGGTGGCGTTGGTGCCGGCGACGCCACCGCCGAGAACAAGTACGTTCGCCGGCGCTACGCCCGGCACGCCGCCCAGCAGCATGCCGCGGCCGCCTTGCGCGTTCTCCAGACAATGCGCGCCGACCTGCACCGCCATGCGGCCGGCGACCTCCGACATCGGCGTGAGCAGCGGCAGACCGCCGCTCGCGCCCGTCACAGTTTCGTAGGCGATGCAGGTCGCGCCCGACCGCAACAGGTCGTTGGTCTGCTCCGAATCCGGCGCGAGATGCAGGTAGGTAAACAGGACCTGGCCCGCCCGCAATTTCTTCCGTTCCGAGGCCAGTGGCTCTTTCACCTTCACGACCAGATCGGCGCGCGCCCAGATGTCATCCGCATTGGGCACGATCTCCGCGCCGACCTGCGTGTAATCGGCGTCGTCGAAGCCGGCGCCCGCGCCAGCGCCTTTCTCGACGATGACACCGTGACCATGCGCCTTCAGTTCACCGACCGAACCGGGAACGAGCCCGACGCGATCCTCGTGATCCTTGATCTCCTTCGGCACGCCGATCAGCATGATACTTATCCTCCACGTCCAGAATTCTATCGTCCCGCTTGGAACGTTTCCAGGCGGCGTTAAGAACAAGCTCGCCGCCCGGAAACGCAACATAACAAAAGCCTAGCCAAGCACTTCCTTCACCGCCTCTTGCGTCTTGCCGACGATCTCGTCGGCTTCGGCGCGTGAAAGACAAAGCGGCGGAGCAAAGCCCAGGATATCGCCCTGCGGCATGGCGCGGCCGATGACGCCGCGCTTGAGCAGTGCGGTGGCAATGCCGGCGCCGACCTTCTTGTCAGGATCGTAGAACGTGCGCTTGGCCTTGTCCTCGACGAACTCGACGGCGCACAGGAGCCCTTCGCCGCGCACGTCGCCGACATGGGGGTGGCCGCCCAAGGCGTCGGCCATGGCCTTGTTGAAGTAGCCGCCGGTATCCCGAGCGTTATCCACCAGGCCGAGGCTGTCGACCAGCTTGAGGTTGGCGACGCCCGCCGCCGCGCCGATCGGATGCGCCGAATAGGTCCAGCCATGGCCGATGGCGCCGAACTCGTCGGTGCCCTGCTCCAGCACCTTCCACACCTTGTCGGACACGATGGAGCCCGACAACGGCGCATAGGCCGATGTCAGCCCCTTGGCGATCGTAATAATGTCCGCCTCGATGCCGTAATGATCGGAGCCGAACATGCTGCCGAGGCGGCCGAAACCGGTGACCACCTCGTCGGCGATCATCAGGATGTCGTGCTTCTTCAGGACCTTCTGGATCGCCTCCCAATAACCGGCCGGCGGCGGCACGAGGCCGCCGGTGCCGAGCGCCGGCTCGCCGATGAAGGCGGCGATGGTGTCGGCGCCTTCGCGCGCGATCAGCTTCTCGAGATCATCGACGCAGAACGCGACGAAGTCGGCTTCGCTCATGGCGAGGTCGTCGCGGCGGAAATAGAACGGCGCTTGCGTATGGAAGACGCGGTCGAGCGGCAGGTCGAACTTCTTGTGAAAGAGCTCGAGCCCGGTCAGCGAACCGGTCATCAGGCCGGAGCCGTGATAGCCGCGCTGGCGCGAGATGATCTTCTTCTTTTCCGGCCGGCCGATGATGTTGTTGTAGTACCAGACCAGCTTGATGTTGGTTTCATTGGCGTCCGAGCCGCCGAGGCCGAAATAGACCTTCGACATGTTCTTGGGCGCGCGCTCGACCACCATCTTGGCGAGCGTGATCGATGCCTCGGTGCCATGGCCGACATAGGCGTGATAGTAGGCGAGTTCCTTGGCCTGCGCCGCGATGGCGTCGATGATCTCCTTGCGGCCGTAGCCGACGTTGACGCAATAGAGCCCGGCGAAAGCGTCGAGCAGGTTGTTGCCGTCGCGGTCCTGGATGTGCACGCCCGAGGCGCCGGTGACGATGCGGTTGGGGCTTTCGCCGCGCGCGTGCTGGGCCAGATGCGTGGAGGGATGAAAGAAGTTCTCGCGATCCCATTTGTCGAGTTGATCGTTCGTCAGCATATCGTTGTTCCTTTTCGTTCGCGGTTCTTCCGTCATGCCCAATCGCGGCAGACATATTTGACGTCCATGAAGGCTTCCATCCCGAGGCGGGCGCCTTCGCGTCCCAAGCCCGACTGCTTCATCCCGCCGAACGGAATCGGCGCGCCGGTCACTTTGGTTCGGTTCACGGCTACCATGCCGTATTGCAACGCGCGGCTCGCGCGGTAGATGCGGCGGGCGTCGTTGGTGTGCAGGTAGGCTACGAGCCCGTATTCGGTGTCGTTGGCGCGGTCAAGGGCTTCGGCCTCGGTATCGAACGGCGCCACCGCCGCCACCGGCCCGAAGGTCTCCTCGCGCATAATGAGCGCATCGTCCGGCACGTCGGCGAGCACGGTCGGCTCGAAGAAATATGAGTTCGGCTTCAAGCGCTTGCCGCCCGTCAGCAGCTTTGCGCCCTTGGCCAACGCGTCCGCGACGTGCTGTTCCTGCTTCCGGACGGCGTTCTCGTTCATCAGCGGGCCGATATCCGGATCGTCGACCCCCGCGCCGATGCGCAAGGCGGCCGCGCGCGCGGCAAAGCGCTCGCAGAATTCTGGATAGACGCTGCGCTCGACCAGGAACCGGTTGGCGCCCAGGCAGTCCTGACCGGAGGTCGCGAACTTCGCCTTGATGGCCTCGTCCACCGCCTGCCCCATATCGGCATCGGCGAACATCAGGAACGGCGCGTGCCCGCCGAGCTCCATGACGATGCGTTTGATGGTGTCGGCGGACTGGCGATAGAGCAGCCGGCCGACCTCGGTCGAGCCGGTGAACGACACGGCGCGGACGCGCCGGTCCGCCATCCAGGGGCCGACCACGGTCGGCGGCGCGCCGGTGACGATATTGAATACGCCCGGCGGAAAGCCGGCACGGTCGGCGAGTTCGGCAAGCGCCAGCGCCGAATACGGCGTCTCATGCGAGGGGTGCGCGACCACGGTGCAGCCGGCGGCGAGCGCGGCGGCGGCCTTGCGGGTCAGCATGGCGTTGGGAAAATTCCACGGCGTGATGAGCGCGGCGACGCCGACCGGCTCCAGCCACACCTCCACTTCGGCGTCGGGCAGATGCGAGGTGACGCTCTCGATGTTCGGGCGCTTGGCCTCCTCGGCATAGAACTCGACGAAGGACGCGCCATAGTCGATCTCGCCGCGCGATTCCGACAGCGGCTTGCCCTGCTCCAGCGTCATGATCAGCGCCAGATCGTCCTTATTGGCGACGATCAGCTCGAACCATCGGCGCAAGATCACGGAGCGCTGCTGCGGCAGCAGGCCCGACCACGCCGGAAATGCGGCATGCGCGGCGTCGACCGCGGCGCGGCTTTCGTCGGCCGAGAGCGAGGCCATGCCGCCGAGCCGCTCGCCGGTCGCCGGATCGGTGACGTCGATGGCGGCGCCGTCGGCCGCGGCGACCCAGGCACCGCCCACGTGGGCGCGCTGCCGGAACAGGTCGCGATCGGAAAGGCCTGCCCTGGTGAGAAGGGCGATGTCGTCGTTGTCAGTCATGATACCCGGACGTCTCAAGTTTGGGGCGTCGCCCCTGCCAGTCTAAGTAGCGATCAGCGCTCCTGTTCCCGCCGCGCGGCAAGCGGCGAGCGCCTCGGTCGCGATCGCCGTATCCTGCGCCCCCGTTCCGGTGAGATCGCACAGTGTGACATCGCTCGCGGCCTTGCGGCCGGCAGCCCTGCCCGCGACGATATCCCCGAGTTCGACCGGCGTGCCCTTCTTCCATACGCCGGCTTCGATGGCGCTACGCAGTTCGCCGAGCGCCTCGGCCTGGCTGACGCGGTCGCACACATAAAGGTCGACGGCAGTAAGCGCCGCGGGATCGATCTCGTTCTTGCCTGCCTGGTCGGAGCCCATCGCGGTGACGTGCAGGCCCGGATGCAGCCACGCGGCTTTCAACACGGGCTCGCGCGCCGGCGTGGTGGTGACGACGAGCTGGCTTTCCGCCACCAGGCGCGCCGGGTCGGTTTCGGCGCGCGCCTCGACGCCGAGCGCCACGGCGATATCGCGAGCACAAGCCTCCGCCTTTTCGGCATCGCGACCCCACACCAGCACGCGCGTGAAGGGGCGCACCAGATGCGCGGCTTCGATCTGCAGGCGCGCCTGCACGCCGGTGCCGATGACGCCCGCGGTTTCGACCTTTTCCGGCGCCAACCATTTGGCGGCCACTGCGCCGGCCGCCGCCGTGCGCACGTCGGTCAGATAGCCGTTGTCGAGGAACAGCGCCTGCACCAGACCGGTCGTCGCGGAGAACAGGATCATCAATCCATTCAAGCTCGGCAGTCCGAGCTTGGGATTGTCGAAGAAACCGGGGCTGACCTTGATGGCGAAACCGTCGAAGCCCGGAATGTACGCCGTCTTCACGTCGACCTCGCCGTGCGCCTCAGGGATCGCCATCGACAGGATCGGCGGCATGACCACTTTGCCGGACGCCAAAGCCGCAAAGGCGCGCTCGACCACGTCGACCGCGGTCAGGTCGAGCGCGACAGCCTTGCGCAGCTCGGCTTCGGTCACGACCAGCACCTCATTGGGCATAGCGCGCGCCTTTCACGACATAACCGCCGAGATCGACGTCCGCGCCGGTGACGATGCGCGTGAAGACGTCCATGTCGAGGTTGCGGCCGGTGACGATGGTCGCTACCGCGCCTCCTCCCGTCAGCTTGAGCTTTCCGGCCTGGACCGCAGCGATGCCGACGACGCTAGCGCCTTCGGCCACCAGCCGGTCTTCGTAATAGAGCGTCTGCATGGCGCGATAGATGTCCGCCTCGCTGACCAGGACGGTATCGTCGAGCAGGTCGCGGCAAAATGGGAACGACAAACGATTATGAAGCCCGATGCCGCCGCCGAGCGAGTCGGCGAGGCTCGCGACCTCCTCAACCTCCACCGGATGGCCGGCCGCGATCGAGGCATGCATGGCCGCGCCGCGGTCCATGGAAATGCCGATGACCTTGACCGCCGGCTTGATCGCCTTGGCGGCCAGCGCGATGCCGGCAGCAAGCCCGCCGCCCGACAGCGGCACCAGGATGGTGTCGATATCCGGCCGCTCTTCCAAAAGCTCGAGCCCGATAGTGCCCTGCCCGGCGATCACCAGCGGATCGTCGAACGGCGAAATCTCCGCCAGACCCTCGCTGTCGCGCAGGCGTTCGCTCTCGGCCAGCGCCTCGTCCTGGCTGCGGCCGACGATGCAGATCTCCCCGCCCACCGCCTTGATGCCGTCCACCTTGGCTTGCGGCACCAGGGACGACATGCACACGACCGCCTTCATGCCGCGCGCCTTGGCCGCATAAGCGACGCCGCGGCCATGATTGCCGGTGGAGCAGCAGACCACGCCGGCGGTCTCGCCGGGAAGATTAAGCACGGCGTTGGCCGCGCCGCGCAGCTTGAAGGCGCCGGTCGGCTGCGCGATTTCAAGCTTGAGCAGGAACGCACGCCCGCTCACCTCGCTCATGTGTGGCGACGGCACGAGCGGGGTTCGGACCGCCGTCCCGGATATCGACAGGCGCGCTTGATAGACATCGGCAAGCGTCAACGCCGGCAACGAAGCATTGGACAACTCAATCGGCCTCCGTGACCGCGTGCAGAAATTGCTGGGTGCGCTCCAGTTGCGGGTTTCCGAAGATCTGCTCGGGCGTGCCCTGCTCCTGGATCTTGCCTCCGTCGAAGAAGCAGACCCGGTCGGAAATCTCGCGCGCGAAGCGCATTTCGTGGGTGACCATCAGCATGGTCAGGTCGTGTTCCGCCGACAGCGTGCGGATGACGTTGAGCACCTCACCCACCAGTTCGGGATCGAGCGCCGACGTCGGTTCGTCGAACAGCATGACGCGCGGACGCATGGCGAGCGCACGCGCGATGCCGACGCGCTGTTGCTGACCGCCGGAAAGCTGACCCGGAAACTTATCGGCATGCTCGGAAAGGCCGACGAGCTTGAGCAGATCCGCGGCGCGCGCTCGTGCCTCTTCCTTCGAGAGCCCGAGCACAACGCGCGGGGCTTCGGTGATGTTTCGCATCACCGTCATGTGCGGGAACAAGTTGAACTGCTGGAAAACCATGCCGAGCTGGGTGCGCATCTGGCGCAGGTGCTTCTCGCCCGCCGGCACCAGCTCACCGTTCTTGCGCTCGTGCCAGAGCGGCTCGCCACCGACATAGACGACGCCGGCGGAGATGCTTTCCAGCGTCATCAGGATGCGCAGCACCGTCGACTTGCCGGAGCCGGACGGCCCGATGATGGTGACCTTCTCGCCGTGATTGACCTCGAAGTCGAGATCCTTGAGGACGACGACGCTTCCAAAGCGCTTTTCGACTTTGTCGAAGACAACGATCGGTTCGCTCATCGCAATGCCAGCCCCCTCTTAGGAAGTTTGACGTCGACGTAGCGGACGGTGCCAGAGGCAATGAGTGTCAGGATGAGGTAAAGCCCGCCCACCATCGACAACGGCACGAGATAGTCGAACGTCTGGTCTCCGATAATCTTGGCGACATTCAGCATTTCCAGGACCGTCACCACCGACAGCACCGGCACGTCTTTCATGATCGAAACGAGATAATTGCCGAGCGCCGGGATGACGCGCGGCACCGCCTGCGGCAGGATGACATGCGTGAAGGTGTGGACCGGCGGGAAGCCAAGCGCCGTGGCCGCTTCGTGCTGACCGCGATGGACGGCTTCGATGCCAGCGCGATAAACCTCGGAGGTGTAGGCGCTGTACTGGATGCCGAGCGCGAGCGCCCCGGTCAGAAATGCCGGCAGCACGATGCCGTAGTCGGGCAATACGTAAAACAAGAAGAAAAGCTGTACGAGCAGCGGCGTGTCGCGGATGAATTCGGTAATGAGAGTCGCGGGCCACGCGATGAGGCGCGATCGTGCGCCCTTCAGCACGGCCAGCACCAACCCGATCACCATGGCGACGAAGAATCCGAGGATCGATGCCTCGATCGTGACCAGCAGGCCGATCAGCAGCATGGGCAGAATCGACCACGCGAACATCAGTTCGCCGTGGTTGGTATCCCAATGGTAGCCGAACAGCATCGCCCTATCTCCTCACGCTGCGCCAGCGCCCGACCGAGCGCTCGAGCATTCGCATGATGACGCTGAGCACCAGCGCCATACCGAAATACATGAAGAGAACGATCGTATAGATACTGGTGCTGTCCTGGTAGAAGTTGCGCAGTTGCTCGGCCTTCAGCGCGAGATCGCCGAGGCTGATGAGGGACGCGAGCGCCGTGTCCTTGAGGTTCTGCACGGCGAGATTGGAGAAACTCGGCATCATCTCGGGGATGGCCTGCGGCAAGGCGATCCGCCACAGGGTCTGCCGCGGCGTGAAGTTCATCGCCTTGGCGGCTTCATACTGATGATGGTTGACGGCCTGGATGGCGCCGCGCACGACCTCGGCGCCATAAGCGCCGATGTTGAGGCCGAGCGCCAGCACGCCTGCCAGGACCGGTGGCAGCCGCAGATTGACGCCGATCATGTCGCCGGCGATCGGCAACGCGAAATAGAGCCAGAAAAGCTGCACCAGCAGCGAGGTGCCGCGGAAGATTTCGATGTAGACGACCGACAGGCTCTTGATGAACCAGTTTGGCGACAGCTTGCCGATGCCGGCGGCGAACGACATCACGCCACCCAGGATCGTCGACAAGACTGTCAGTTCGATCGTGACCCAGGCGCCCTGCCAAAGCGGGCCCAGATAGCTGGTCCACTGCATCGGTCGCACCCTTCTCCACGATGCGCGAGCCGCGCGGCGCGGCAACCAAATCTCCAAGAGGCGACAGCCGGACGGTACGTGACAAGTACCGGCCGGCTGCGCGAGACGTCAGGCTACATGCCGCAGAGCTGCGCCGTGGTCTTGGCGGTTGCGCCCTTGATGTCCGCCGGCGTGAAGCCGTAGCCGGCCAGGATCTTCTTCCACGCATCGGTCTTCTTGAAGGCAACGAGCGCCTTGTCGAAGGCGTCGCGCAACGACTTGGACGACGAGTTGAAGTTGAACCCGCCCCAGCTGCGCTGCTCCTTGCCGTTGATGACCGGGTCCTTGAAATCCCCGACGATCGAGACCTTGCCGCTTTTCTTGGCGAGCTCGCTCGCCGTCAGACCGGTCGCAGCGTAGGCGTCGGCGCGCCCGGTGGACACGGTCGAGATCGCGTCGGAGTTGGACGCGATGGTGACGATGTTGCTCTCCGGCACGCCGAGCTTCTGCAGCATCTGCAGCTGGTCGGCACCCGCCATGACGGCAACCTTCATGCCCGTCTTCTTGAAATTGGAATAGGCGTCGAGATGCTTGGGATTGCCGTCCTTGACCAGGAGGCCTTCGCCGTAGGAGGTGTTGGGCTCCGAATAGACGACCTTCTTGCAACGCTCGGGACGGATCGCCATCTCGGCCGCCGTCATGTCGAAGCGGTTCGCCTGCAGGCCCGGGATCAGCGACGAGAAGTTCGTCACCACCCACTGGATGTTTTTCGGGTCGATGCCGAGCTTGGCGACCACCGCCTTGGCGACGTCCGGGCCGGCGCCTTTGGCCGTGCCGCTCGGATCGACATAGCCGTAGGGAATTTCGTTGGCGACGGCGATTCGGATATAGCCGCGCTGCTTGATCTGCTTAAGGGTAACGGCACCGGCGGTCGTCGAGGCCATTGCCGCTACAGCGGTCGCTGCGACGGCGAGCTTGCAAACACCAAGGAACGTCTTTGTCATGCTCTCTCTCCCACTACTGGATGAACCGGTTGCTGTGGCCGGTTTCGATGTCGGCCGCCGTCGCGGCCATGCGGCGCGCGGGGGCGGGATTCCACTTCCGGGCCGGCCCGGCCACTGCGAGGTCGCCCTGGAAGCAAGGCACCGCTTCCACTTCTCCCGAATTCGGATCGGGCCCGAGGGCCCGGACCGCTTCTCTTCCCGGTCCCACCTACCGGGCGACGCCGCCGCGGTTGCACGGCGCGGCGGAACGACGGCCGACCACGCCGGGACAGGAGACTTCCCGAAGTCACAGCGCGTTGCCGATTGATTTGGCGCCGAAACTCCGTCATGCTCGATTGTTGTGTACAACACCACGACTGTCTTGACCGTGTCAATCTGAAAAAGGCCATATTTAAGGGGTCTCGGCCCTGATGGCCTCGACGGTTTGTTCAATTTGTACACAAATAGCCTAGCGTGATGCCCAGCTTTCGAGCGCTGTTGGAGAACTCATGCCCGCCCCCAACCTGCCTTTCTCAACTGCCGAATATCAGCGCCGGCTCGCCGCCGTCCGTGACGCCATGGCCAAACGCGACATCGACGTATTGTTCGTCGAAGACCCGTCGAACATGGCCTGGGTCACCGGTTATGACGGCTGGTCATTTTACGTGCACCAGGGCGTGGTGATCTCTCACACCGACGACCCGATCTGGTGGGGCCGTTCGCAGGACGCCAACGGCGCGGTGCGCACGGTGTGGATGGACGACGCCCACGTCACCAGCTACCCGGACAACTATGTGCAATCGACCGAGCGCCACCCGATGCAGACGCTCGCCGGCCTGTTGCGCGACCGCGGCTACGGCAACAAGCGCATCGGGCTGGAACTGGAAAACTACTATTTCTCCGCCAAGGCCTACCTCACGCTTCAGGCCGACCTGCCGAATGCGGACCTGGTCGACGCGACGGCGCTGGTCAACTGGCAGCGCGGCGTCAAGAGCGCAGAGGAAATCGCCTTCATGCGCAAGGCCGCGCGCATCTCCGAAGCAATCGTCGACCTCGTCGCCGAGCGCTGCGAGCCGGGGCTCGCAAAGAATGAACTGGTGGCCGACATTCTCGCGACCGCGGTCAGAGGCGTCGGCGACGACTGGGGCGATTATGCCGCCATCGTACCGCTGCTGCCGAGCGGGCCGGACGCCGCCGCGCCGCATCTAACCTGGGACGGGCGCCCGTTCGAGACCGGGCATGCGACCTTTTTCGAAATTGCGGGCTGCTACCGCCGCTATCACGCGCCGTTCTGTCGCACGGTGTTCCTCGGCAAGCCGCCGCAGACGCTACGCGACGCCGAGGCGGCCCTCGTCGAAGGGCTCGAAGCCGGGCTCGACGCGGCGCGCGCCGGCAATCGCGCCTGCGACATCTACAACGCGCTCGCCGCCCCCTTGGCGCGCGCCGGAATCGAGCGCGGCGCGCGCGCCGGCTATCCGATCGGCCTGTCCTATCCGCCGGACTGGGGCGAGCGCACGATTTCGATCCGCGCCGAGGATGAGACCGTGCTCAAGCCAGGCATGACGTTCCACTTCATGCCGGGGCTCTGGATGAAGGACTGGGGGCTGGAGATCACGGAGAGCATCCTGATCACCGAGCTAGGGCCGGCTGAAACCTTCTGCCACCGGCCCCGGAAACTGTTCGTCAAGGACTGAGAACCCGTGGCACTGATCGACGATACGCGCGCCATTCTCGCCGACCTGATCGCCTACCCGACGGTTTCGGCCGACGGCAATCTCGATCTCATCGTGTATGCCGCCGACCGCCTCAACGACTGTGGGGCGTCGGTCTCGCTGTTCCGCGATGAGAGCGGCACCAAGGCCAACCTGTTCGCGACCATCGGGCCGGACGGCGACGGCGGCATCGTGCTGTCGGGCCACACCGACGTCGTGCCGGTGGACGACAGCGAATGGACCACCGACCCTTTCGCCATGCGCGAGGCGGACGGTCGCCTGTACGGGCGCGGCAGTTGCGACATGAAGGGCTTCGTCGCCGCGGCGCTGGCGATGGCGCCCCACTTCGCCGAGGTGGAATTGCGCCGCCCGGTGCATTTTGCCTTTACGTATGACGAGGAAGTCGGCTGCCTCGGCGGGCAGCAACTGGTCGGCGATCTCGCCCGCGCCGGCCTTCACCCCTCGGTCGCCATCGTCGGCGAGCCGACCATGATGAGGATCATCGAGGGTCACAAGGGCTGCTACGAGTACACGACCGAATTTCACGGCCTCAACGGCCACGCCTCGGATCCCGACGCCGGGGTCAATGCCGTCGAATACGCCGTCCGTTACGTGAACCGCATGATGGAACTTGCCGGCGAGCTCAAGCACCGGGCGCCGAAGGGCAACCGCTTCCGGCCGCCCTGGACCACGCTTCAGGTCGGCCGCATCGAGGGCGGAACGGCGCGCAACGTCATCGCGCACAACTGCCGGGTCGATTGGGAAATGCGCCCTGTCCGCGTGAGCGATGCCGACCACGTTAAGCACACGCTCGCGGCCTATTGCGACGACGTCCTGCTGCCGGCGATGCGTGCGGTTTGCCAGGACGCGCGCATCGAGACGCAGGTGATCGGCGAGGTCGCGGGCCTCGAGCCGGCCAGCGAAAACGAGGCGCGCGAGATCGTCTCGGCGCTGACCGGCCAGGACCAATGCGACGTGGTGGCCTTCGGCACCGAGGCCGGACTGTTCCAGGAATGCGGCATGTCAGCCGTGGTCTGCGGGCCCGGCTCGATCGAGCAGGCGCACAAGGCCGACGAGTTCGTCACGGTCGAGCAATTGCAAGCCTGCCTCGACATGCTATCGGGCTTGGCCGATCGCCTGAGCGCATGAGCAAGAAACGCCGCATGAGCACGGTGCGCGAGCCGGATGAGCGAAAGGCGAGCGCGGCGCGCGAGCGTTTCGACCGCCTGTACGCGACCCTGCGCGACCGCATCTGCCTGCTCGACTATCCGCCCGGCACGCGACTTTCCGAAGAAGCGCTCGCTGAAGAATTTGGCGTCAGCCGCACGCCGTTGCGCCGTGTGCTCGGCTGGCTCGAATCGCAGGGCCTGCTCAAATCGGTGCAGGGCGTCGGCACTCTCGTCACCGACGTGGACATCGAGGAACTCACCCAGGTCTACCAACTTCGCATGGAGCTCGCCGAGCTCCTGGGCAAGCTTTCGCCGGTCATGCCGGACGCCGAAACGCTGGCGCGATTCCGCGACATCCACGAGCGCAGCCTCGATCTCATCATCCACCCGGACCAACGCACTTTCGCCCAGCTCAATATGCATTTCTTCCAGCTGCACCTGTCGCTCACAGGCAACGAGCCGCTGCGCGAGATTTCCGAGCGGCTTTACATCCAGACGTCGCGCATCTGGCTTAAGCTGACGTCGGCAAAGGAGCTCCCCGACGAGGTGGCCTTTTTCTCGCGCGAAATCGCCGACATTCTCGCGGCCGTCGAGATCGGCGACCTGGAAGCCGCCGGCCACATCCGCCGCTCGCATATTTCGATGAGCTTCACGCGGCTCAAAAAGCTGGCCAAATAACCGAAGAACGGGTAGCAGAAACCATCGACCGCAGAACGACGATCAAAGATCGATTGTTCTTGTGCTGCTTCTTTGCGAATATTCCGCCCGATAAAATCTCCTCGCCGCCGCATGGCGCCACGTCGTCGGTGTCCCGCATGTGGTGCCTCGCGCCGAAGGCGGCCGATTTGGGCGACACTTTGAGAAAAATTTTGAGCAACACCAAGCGAAAGTCACCCGGAAAGAAGAACAACACGCGCGATCCGGAGCGAACGCGCAAGAGGTTGCTTAACGCCGCCATTCGCGAATTTGCCGAGAAGGGTTACGGCGGCGCGCGCATCGACAAGATCGCCGAGCGCGCCGACCTGAACAAGCGCCTGCTCTATCACTACTTCGGGGACAAGGACGCGCTCTATCTCGCCGTGCTCGAATCGACCTATGTCGATATCCGGACCGCCGAACAGGGGCTCAACCTCGAAAACGATGAGCCGGTCGAAGCGATCCGCAAGCTGGTCCAGTTTACCTGGGATCACTTCCTGGCGCATCCCGAATTCCTCAGCCTGCTCGCGACCGAGAACCTGCTCAGGGCCAAGCACCTGAAGCGATCGAAAGTCATCTTCGGCCTGCATACGCCGCTGATTTCGCTCATCTCGGCTGTCATAAAGCGCGGCACGGTGTCCGGGCAGTTCAGGAAGGGCCTGGACCCGGTCGGACTTTACATCACGATCGCGTCGCTCGGCTGGTTCTATCTGTCCAACCGCTGGACGCTGTCCACGATCTTTCATCGCGACGTCATGGAAAAGCGTGAGCTGAAGGAATGGGGCGACCATATCATCGAGGTCGTCATTTCCTATGTCAAAGCCTAGGGACATTGCGCTATCCCGCGGCGCGTCATGGCGGTGTTTCGCTCCGGTTGACGCGGCAAACGGACCACCCTATAGGTAACTAACAAGTTACTTAATGGAGAAAGCGATGACCATCCGGCGCCTTGGCATCATTATGAACGGCGTGACCGGCCGTATGGGCACCAACCAGCACCTGATGCGGTCCATCGTCGCCATCCGCCAACAGGGCGGCGTGCAGCTTGGAAACGGCGACAGGGTCATGCCGGACCCGATCCTGGTCGGGCGCAACGCCGACAAGCTCAAGGCGCTCGCCGAGCGGGCCGGGGTCGAGCGCTGGACCACCGACCTCGACAAGGCGCTGGCCGACAAGAACGACGAACTGTTCTTCGACGCCGCCACCACGCAGATGCGCCCGGCCCTGCTCCAACAGGCGATCACCGCCGGCAAGCACATCTATTGCGAAAAGCCCATCGCCACCACGCTCGCCGAAGCCATGGCTGCCTGCAAGGCGGCGGAAAAGGCGGGCGTGAAGAACGGCGTGGTGCAGGATAAGATCTTCCTGCCTGGCCTGCTCAAGCTCAAGATGCTGCGCGAGTCCGGCTTCTTCGGCCGCATGCTCGCGGTGCGCGGCGAGTTCGGCTACTGGGTGTTCGAGGGTGACTGGCAGACCGCGCAGCGCCCATCCTGGAACTACAAGACCGCCGAAGGCGGCGGCATCATCCTCGATATGCTGTGCCATTGGCGCTACGTGCTCGACAACGTGTTCGGCGAGGTCAAAGCCGTCACGTGCCTCGGGACGACGCACATTCCCGAGCGGTGGGACGAGAGCGGCAAAGGCTACAAGGCGGATGCGGACGACGCCGCCTACGCCACCTTCCAGCTCGAAGGTGGCGTCATCGCAAATATCAATTCGTCCTGGTGCGTGCGCCCCTATCGCGACGATCTCGTGACCTTCCAGGTCGACGGCACGCACGGCTCGGCCATCGCCGGTCTGCACGACTGCATGATGCAGGCTCGCCAGGCGACGCCACGTCCCGTGTGGAACCCCGACGAAAAGCAGGCGATTGACCTCTACGCGTCCTGGCAGCCGGTGCCCGACTTTGAGGCGTTCGACAACGGCTTCAAGGTGCAGTGGGAGATGTTCATCCGTCACCTCGCGGAAGACGCGCCTTACAAATATACTTTGCGCGAAGGCGCCAAAGGCCTGCAGCTCGTCGAACTCGCGACCCAAAGCTGGAAAGAGCGGCGCTGGGTCGATATCCCGACTTTGCCGTTCTGACTCGTTCCGATTCTTGCGGGAGGACTGCTCCATGAACCGCATCGACAGACAGACGCAGGCGCTCGCAGTCACCCTGCCGCGCGCCGACCGCACGCTCGAGACTTTCCGGCTTTCGCCACCGCGCGACTTTCCGGAGCGCGTCACGAGCAAGCTCAACCGCATCGCCTTTGCCGCCGCGCACGTGGTCGCCGATCCGCTGGCCGACAACGACCCGTGGCTCGACTGCGCTATCGACTGGGACCGCACCATTGCGTTTCGTGAGCATCTCTGGGGCCTGGGGTTGGGCGTCGCGGAAGCCATGGACACGGCCCAGCGCGGCATGGGCGTCAATTGGCCGACCTCGCTGGAACTGATCCGCCGCAGCGTTGAAGCCGCGCGCCGCTGCGACGGCCTGGTCTTTTCGGGCTGCGGCACCGACCAGCTCGACCCGACCGACGCCAAGTCGCTCGATGACGTCATCCGCGCCTACGAAGAGCAGATCGAGGCCATTGAGGCCATTGGTGGCCGCATCGTGCTGATGGCCTCGCGCGCCCTCGCCCGCGTCGCCCGCTCACCCGACGACTACGCCAAGGTCTATGGGCGCATTCTGCAGGCGGTGCGCGAGCCGGTCATCATCCACTGGCTCGGCGACATGTTCGACCCGGCGCTGACCGGCTACTGGGGCGCGTCCGACCTCGATCGGGCGACCGACACCGCGGCCGCCATCATCAACGACAATGCCAGCAAGGTCGACGGCGTGAAGGTTTCGCTGCTCGACAAGGACCGCGAGATCGCCATGCGCCGACGGCTCAAGCCCGGCGTGCTCATGTATACCGGCGACGATTTCAACTACGCCGAGCTCATCGCCGGCGACGATCAAGGCTATTCGCACGCTTTGCTCGGCATCTTCGACGTGATCGCGCCGGCAGCCTCTGCCGCGCTGGTGCAGTTGGCGGCGAACGACACAAAGACCTTCCACGACATCCTGGCACCGACAGTGCCGTTGTCGCGCCACATCTTCCGAATGCCCACCCGCTTCTACAAGACCGGCGTCGTCTTCATGGCCTATCTCAACGGCCATCAGGACCATTTCACGCTGGTCGGTGGGCAGGAAAGCGCGCGCTCGACGCTGCATCTCGCCGACATCTTCCGGCTCGCCGATGCCGCCGGCCTATTGCGCGATCCCGAGCTTGCCGCCGCGCGCATGCGCACGGTGCTGGCGAGCCGCGGCGTCGACGCATAATCCCGAGGTGACCCGATGCGTGACTTGAGCCACGACCACAGCCTGCTGTCGCTCAATACGGCGACGGTGCGCAAGCAGGGCTCGCTTATCGACATCGTGGAGGCCTGCGCCCGTCACGGCATTCGCGCCATCGATCCCTGGCGCGACCAGGTGGCGGCGGTCGGCCTCGACCGCGCCGCCAAGGCCATACGCGATGCCGGCCTTGAGCTGTCGGGCTATTGCCGCGGTGGCATGTTCACCGCCGACGACGCTCATCGCACGGAAGCACGCGACGACAACCGCCGCGCGGTCGATGAGGCCAAGGCGCTGGGCGCCCCTTGCGTCGTGCTGGTGGTCGGCGGCTTGCCACAATATTCGCGACCCGGCAGCGCACCCAGCAAGAATCTCGCCGCCGCCCAGGCCCAGGTCGCCGAAGGTATCTCCGAGATGGTGGATTACGCATGGTCGGTGGGCATGAAGCTTGCCATCGAACCGCTGCATCCCATGTATGCCGCCGACAGAGCCTGCGTGAACACCTTGCGTCACGCGCTCGATCTCTGCGACCGCCTCGATCCGGCCGGTAGCGGCACGGTCGGCGTCGCGCTCGACGTCTATCACACGTGGTGGGACTTCGAGCTGCTGGAGCAGATCGAACGCTGCGGCCGGGAGCGCCTGTTCGCCTTCCACGTCTGCGACTGGATGGTGCCGAGCGCCGACATGCTCAACGACCGCGGCATGATGGGCGACGGTATCATCGACATCCCGCGCGTGCGCGGCGCTGTCGAGGCGCTGGGCTACTCCGGCTATGTCGAAGTCGAGATCTTCTCCAACCGGTGGTGGGATCGCCCGCTGGACGAGGTGATCGAGACCTGCATCGCGCGTTTCAAGACCGTGGTGTAATCGGCGGGGCACGGGTTCCGTTCCCACGCCGCATGCCCGGACAAATCGGGCGATAGAAAAAGCCAAATTGACCGACACCGAGCCGGTCGGCTACGCATTCCAACCCGTCCCCTGAGGTCCCGGGCATCCAGCACCACGGCGAGACGGTCCTCTTGCCATCGAGGCCATGATGACAGAGTCGAAGACCGCGGCTTCGAATCCTCTCAAGGACGCGCCCCTCGTCGAAGACATCCGCCTGCTCGGCCAGATCCTGGGCGACACCATCCGCGAACAGGAAGGCGACGATATCTATGACCGCATCGAGAGCGTCCGCCGCCTGAGCGTGGCCGCCGAGCGCGATTCCGACCTGGACGCCAAACATAAGCTGGACGCGCTGCTGCGCAGCCTGACGACGGCGCAGGCCATCGTGGTCGAGCGCGCCTTCAGCTATTTCTCGCACCTGGCCAACATCGCGGAGGATCGCCACCACATCCGGCGGCGCGCCGCGCATAAGATGGAAGCGCACGACCGGCCGGGTAGTCTCGGTTGGGCCTGCCGTCATTTGCGAGACGCCGGCATCAAGCCGGCACAGGTCGTGGAAAGCCTGCGTCATGGACTGGTTTCCCCGGTGCTGACCGCCCATCCGACCGAGGTGCAGCGCAAGAGCCTCCTGGACGCCGAGCGCACGATTTCGCAACTTCTGGCCGCGCGCGACGGCCTGCAAACCGAACGCGAACGCGACCACAACGAAACCCTGTTGCGCGCGCGCGTCGTCCAACTCTGGCAGACGCGCCTGTTGCGGTTTTCGCGGCTGACAGTGCGCGACGAAATCGAAAACGCTCTGGGCTATTACCAGACGACCTTTCTGCGCGAGCTGCCACGACTCTATGCCGACCTCGAAACCCAGCTCGACGGCGAACACGTCGCCTCGTTCTTCCGTATGGGTTCCTGGATCGGCGGTGACCGCGACGGCAATCCGAACGTCAACGCCGAAACCCTCGAGTTGGCGCTACGCGAACAATGTGAAACCGCGTTGCGCTACTTCCTGACCGAAGTCCACGAGCTCGGTGCCGAACTCTCGATTTCCTGCACGCTGGTCGGCTGCACGCCGCAATTGACCGCCTTGGCGGACCGGTCCGGCGACAGCAGCCCCCATCGCGAAGACGAACATTACCGGCGCGCGCTGATCGGCATCTACGCGCGCCTGGCCGGCACCCTGGAAAAGCTCACCGGCCGAGCGGCGCTGCGGCATGCGTTGAAGCCGGCCGACCCCTATGTCTCTACCGATGAACTGCAGGCCGATTTTGGCGTCATCGAAGATTCGCTCAAGACACACCACGGCGATGCGCTCATCCCGGGGCGTCTGGCGCCGCTGCGCCGGGCCGTCGACGTGTTCGGGTTCCATCTCGCCACCGTCGACATCCGCCAGAGCTCCGACCGGCACGAGGAGACGCTCACGGAGCTGCTGGCGGCAGCCAAAGTCGCCGACGATTACGCTGGCCTCACCGAGCGCGACAAGCAGGAGCTGTTACTGCGGCTCTTGCGGGAGCCGCGCCCGTTGCGGGTGCCCGGCGTTCACTATTCCGAGCGCACGGAAAGCGAGCTGGCCGTGCTCGATACCGCGCGGAACTTGCGCGCGTCGTTCGGGGCCGACGCCATTCGGCATTACATCATCAGCCACACGGAGGCGGCCAGCGACCTACTGGAAGTGCTCGTGCTGCTGAAAGAAGCCGCCTTGACCCAGGGCGTACTCGGCGAGCCGGACGCGTCCACCGAACTCCTGGTCATTCCGCTGTTCGAGACGATCAACGATCTGCGCGGCGCGGAAGCGATCATGCGGACGTTCTACGGCCTGCCCGGCATCAGGGACCTGGTGCGCGCGTCCGGTTCGCTGCAGGAGATCATGCTCGGCTACTCGGACAGCAACAAGGACGGCGGCTTTTTCACCAGCAACTGGGAACTCTACCGCACCTCGACGGCGCTGGCGAAGTTCTTTGCCGAGGACGACGACATTCGGCTTCGGCTGTTTCACGGGCGTGGCGGCACGGTCGGCCGCGGCGGCGGGCCGAGCTACGAAGCCATCCTGGCGCAACCGCCTGGTACGGTGCGCGGACAGATCAGGCTCACCGAACAGGGTGAAGTCATCGCGTCGAAATACGCCAACCCGGAGATCGGGCGGCGGAACCTGGAAGCGCTCGCCGCCGCCGCGCTCGAAGCGACTTTTCTCGACTTCGGGCCCGCCGTCCCGGACGAGTTCCTGGCGGCGGCGGCGCGCATCTCGATCGCCAGCATGAAGGCCTATCGTTCCTTCGTTTATGAAACCGATGGTTTCGTCGATTATTTCTTTGCCGCCACGCCGATTGCGGAAATTGCCGAGCTCAACATCGGATCACGCCCCGCCTCGCGGCGCGCGACACGGCGCATCGAGGACCTGCGCGCGATCCCGTGGAGCTTTTCGTGGGGCCAGGCGCGCATCAGCCTGCCAGGCTGGTTCGGCTTCGGCGCCGGCATCGAGGCCTTCGTCGCGGAGTCGCCGGAGCGCAACGCGTCGCTACTTAAACATATGTATCGCGAGTGGCCCTTCTTCCGCACCGTCCTGTCGAACATGGACATGGTCCTTGCCAAAACGGATATCGCGGTCGCACGGCACTATGCCGGGCTGGTGAAGGATCGCGACTTCGCCACGCGGCTATTCGGCGTGCTGGAAGCGGAATGGAAGCGGACGATCCATGCGCTCGATGAAATAGCAGGCTGGAGCGAGCGGCTGGCGGAGAACCCATCCCTGGCGCGCTCCATCCGCCATCGTTTTCCCTATATCGCGCCGTTGAACCATCTGCAGGTCGAATTGATCCGACGCTGGCGAAGCGGCGAGCAGGACGAGCAGGTCAGGACGGGCATACTCATCTCGATCAACGGCATCGCTGCGGGTTTGCGAAATACCGGATAAGTCTTGCATCGCAGATTGGGACGAGCGCCGAGACCGCGTTTGTAAAACGCGGCCACAGATGGCTGCTCGACGGCAAAATCGCAATCGCGACAAAGACTTAATGGCGCGCCCGAAAGGATTCGAACCTCTGACCCCCAAATTCGTAGTCTGGTGCTCTATCCAGCTGAGCTACGGGCGCTTTTGGCTCCAAGGCCGCATCGGGCCCCGAGACCGGGGCATTAGCTATCGCCTCGGCCACGGATTGGCAAGGGTTGCCGAAAACCTCATTCCACCGGCGGCCGCAACTCCGGAATCGGGGCTCTTACTCCCGGATGTTCAGGCCCGGACACGCTCGTCGCGGTGCGCCCTGAGGTCGATGGCACGGTCCGGAATAGTGAGGCGGAAGGTGGCGCCAAGGGTACCCGGCACCAGGGCGATGTCGCCGCCGTGGGCGCGCACCAATTCGGCGGCGATAGCCAGGCCAAGGCCGGTTCCGCCGGCCCGTGTAGACCCCTGGAAGGCCTGGAACATGTGGGCTCGCGCCTTTTCCGGTATGCCAGGCCCCGTATCGGAGACCTCCAGCACCACCACACTGCCCTCGCGCCGGCCGGTGATGCGGATCTGGTCGCGCGCCGGATCGCCGGCCCCACGCGCCTCCAGCGCCTGCACGGCGTTGCGCACGATATTGACCAGGATCCGGAACAACTGGTCGTGGTCGGCCTCGACCGTCAGCCCGCGCTCCACCGAGACGATCCAGCGGATCGGCACCTCGAGGCCCAGGCCGAGGGCCTCGTGCACCTCCTCGATCAGCGGCTCGACCTCGACCGTCTTGCGTTCGGGCGCCGACTCCTGCGCCGCGCCGTAGGACAGGGTCGACTGGCAGAAGGCGATCGCCCGCTCCAGGGTGCGCATCAGCTTGGGCGCGAAGCGCTGGACCTTGGGATCATTCAGGGTGGAAAGCTGGTCGGAGAAGAGCTGCGCCGAGGACAGCAGATTGCGCAAGTCGTGGTTGATCTTGGAGACCGCCAGGCCCAGCGCCGCCAGCCGGTTCTTCTGGTGCAGCATGGAGGCGAGTTCGCGCTGCATGGCGGCCAGTTCGCCCTCGGCGGTGCCGATCTCATCGCGGCGGCCGGATTCGGCGATGATGCGCGCCGGGTTCTCCGGGTCGGCACGGAACGCCACCATGTTGCCGGTGATGCGCCACATCGGTCGCACCAGGAGATAATGCAGCGCGAAGTAGACCAGCATGGCGGTGATGCCGGAGATCGCCAGCGACAGCAGCAGGATGTTGACGGAGAAGGTCACCATCGCCTTGCGCAAGGGCGCTTCATCGAGAACGATCTCGAGGAAGTCGCCATGCGCCATGGGCGGCGGGCCCACCAGGCGGACGACGTCCTGCGGCTTGGAACGGACCAGCGTATCGAAAGCGTCCATGATGGCGTGCCACCACGTGACATGACGCATGTCTACATTCTGGTCGATGTGGCTCGGCACGTCGTAGGCGGCAAGCATGCGCCGCTCGTTGCCCATCTTCACCGCCACCGCGCGAGCGCCGATGCTACTCAATATTTGCTTGGCGAGACTCTCCGGCACCATGCCGCTGGGCGCGGCGTCGAGCACCAGCGCCGCGGTGTGGGCCGCAGCCAACCGGTCGTTGAGCCAGTTGAGCCGGAAGTTGGCGATCGACGGCACGTAGATCAGCACTTCCGCCACCATCACGAACAGGATGGTGAGGAACAAGAGCTTGCTCGACAGACCGAAACGCGCGCGACGGCCGTTGGGCGGCGCGCGGTCGGCGGGCGGTTCGTTTACGGGCTCGATGGTCATCGGCAAAATGCCTCAACCGAAGATTCGCAACCAGGCGATGATGCGGCGCAGCATGGGGCGCGTCAAACTGGGTGTAAAGAAGTCGATGGCCGCGCGCTTGCCGATTTCCGACAGGGTCGGATAGGGCAGCACGATACCGGTCATGGCACGGATGTTCAGCTTCTGCGCGATCGCCAGGGTCCACGGCGTGATCAGCTCGCCGGCCTGGGCGCCGACGATGGTGACGCCCAGGACCTTTCCCTTCGGCGTCGCGACCACCTTGATGTGGCCATGGGTAGTGCGCTCGGCGACGGCGCGGTCGTTGTCGTGAAAGGGCCAGCGCAGAATGCGCAGCTTCTTGTAGCCTTGCGCGCGCGCCTCAGCCTCGGTGAGGCCGGTCTGCGCCAGTTCCGGCTCGGTATAGGTCACCCACGGGATGGCGTGCACGTTCACCTTCACCGGCAAGCGGAACAGCGCGTTCCGGATCACCAGGCCTGCGTGATAGTTGGCGGCGTGGGTGAACTGCGGCTGACCGGCGGCGACGTCGCCGATGGCGTAGATGTGGCCGTTGGAGGTTTTCAGCCTGCGATTGACCTTGATGCCGGCGCGGTCATAGCGCACCCCGGCCGCTTCCAGGTTGAGACCGTCGACGGTCGCCTTGCGACCGGTGGCGACCAGGAGATGCGTACCCTCGATGGTCTCTTCTTCGTTCTCGGCCTCGACGGTCACCGTAACCGCGCCGCGCCCGTGCGCAACCTTCGTCACCTTGACGCCGGCACGCACCGCGACGCCCTCGCGCGCGAGCTGGGCGAGCACGACATCGGCGGCTTCCAGATCGTCCTTGGCGAAGGGCCTCGCCGCCTCCAGCACGGTGACGGTGCTGCCGAGGCGGCGGAACGCTTGCGCCATCTCCAGCCCGATGGGGCCGGCGCCGATAATAATGAGATGACCGGGCCGCTCGGCAAGCGTGAAGATCGACTCGTTGGTGAGATAAGGCCCGCTGTCGAGGCCGGGGATCGGCGGTACTGCCGGCGTCGAACCGGTGGCGATGACGAAGCGGCGCGCGCGCACCTCGATGTCGCCGACCGCGACCGTGCGCTTGTCGGTGAATTTCGCCCCGCCCTTGATCACCCGCACGCCGAGGCCGGTGAAGCGTTCCACTGAGTCGTTCGGCGCGATTTCATCGATCACGGCGTGCACGTGGTCATGTACCTGCGCGAAATCGACATGCACCTGCGACGCGCTCACGCCGAACGCGCTCGAATGATGCATGTGCTCGGCGCGCTTGGCCGCCGCCAGCAATGCCTTCGAGGGCACGCAGCCGGTGTTGAGGCAGTCGCCGCCCATCTTGTGGCGCTCGATCAGCACCGTCGACACGCCGAAAGCCGCCGCGGCCGCCGCCACCGACAAGCCGCCGGAGCCGCCGCCGATCACGCAGATGTCGGGTTTGAGAACTTCGGTCATGAACCTCGAACGCCCCTCAACCACAATACCTTAAGAATCACGCGACGGCGCGCCGGCACGGCCGCGCAGGCGCTTCACCACCACCGGCACCAGTGCGAGCAGCGCCAGCGCCACCAGCGCGCCGAGCAGTTCCGGCGTCAGGATCGCCGCGGCATCGAAGGTCAGATGACAGCCGGCATGGCCGGCCGCCAAGCAGGCATCATAGGCATGCTTCTGCGCGGCGATGACGCTGTCGAGCCCGGTGCCGGCGAAGGCAAAGGCGACGGCGCCGGGGATGATGCCAATCGCGGTGGCGGCGACGAAGGTGGCCAGCCCGACGCCCGCGAAGGCCGGCACCAGATTGACCAGGAAGAACGGAAAGGCCGGCACCAGCCGCAGGAACAGCAGATAGCTGAAGGCGTCCTCGCGGAAGTTCTCCGCGAGCTTCAGCGCCCGCGGGCCGGCCCGCTTGAGCAGCGGCTCGCCAAGCGCCGTGCGCGCCACCAGGAAAATCACCGTGGCGCCGGCGGTGGCCCCGATGACGGCCGCACCGGCGCCGAGCGCCAGCCCGAACAGGAAGCCGCCGGAAACGGTCAGGAAGGTCGCCCCCGGCAGGGAAAGCGCCACCGCCACGGTATAAAGAGCGATATAGGCCAGCACGGCCAGGAGCCGGTCCGGCTCATGAAAACTGGTCGATGGCGGCCCGGTGCTGGATCAGGGATTCCAGCGAAATCATGCCCCGGCCCACGGTCAGGTAGACCGCCGCCGCAGCCACTACAATAACGAGCAAAGGCACCAGCCGGCGGGCAAAACCACGGCTTTCTCGCGCTGTCGGGGCCGGAGCGGACATTGGCGCTATATACACGAGGAAAGGCCGCGCGCGGGGTGGCATCACCCGCTTGTGAGCCTATTTGACCGCTTAAGGGATCGTTGGCGGAGGCCTCGCGGTCGCATTGACGGGCCAGCGCCCCTCCCTTATAAGCCGCGCAAAATCCCGTGCCGATCCCGCCCGTATTGCGGGTTTTCATGGTGGTTTTGGGCGCGAATTGGCCGCGCCCGGCCACCACGGCGCGACCAGCGGAGAATTTGATCGTGAAGCGGACCTATCAACCGAGCCAGCTCGTACGCAAGCGTCGTCACGGTTTCCGCGCGCGCATGGCCACCAAGGGTGGACGCAAGGTGCTCTCGGCACGGCGGGCACGCGGGCGCAAGCGGCTCTCGGCCTGAACAGCGGGACCAGATCGCCCCCGCGCTGGACGTCCCTTGGCCTGCACCGGTGTCCATGGAACGGCTGAAGCAACGGGCGGACTTCCTGGCCGCGACGGCGACGGGGCGCAAGACGGCGGCCGCCGCTTTCGTGCTTCAGGCGCGTGAGCGAACCGACAGCGGCCCGGCGCGTTTCGGCTTTACCGTGTCGAAGAAGGTTGGCAACGCGGTCGAGCGCAACCGGGTACGCCGGCGACTGCGGGAAATCGTACGGTTGTCACCGGCCGGGCGTATGCGGGTCGGTCACGATTATGTGTTGATCGGCCGGCGCGCCGCGTTGCGCGTGCCGTTCGAGCGGATGGCGCGGGACTTCGAAGGCGCGCTGCGGCGCGTGCATGCGGGGCGCTGAGGCAGGATCTGAATGACTGACAATAAGAACACTATCCTCGCCATCGTGCTCTCGGCCATCGTGCTGATCGCTTGGCAGTATTTCGTAGGCATGCCGCAGCAGAAGGCGCGGCAGGAGGCGCTGAAGCAGCAGCAAGTCACCCAGCAGCAGGCCGCGCCGGCGAGCAAACCCACGCAGACCCCGGCACCGAATGCCACCGCCAACGCGCCGTCAAGCGCGCCTCAGATTCCGGGCCAGGCCGCGACGCCGGCCGTCACCCCGGAAACCCGCGCCCAGGCGCTGGCGAAATCGCCGCGCATCGCGATCCAGACCGATTCCTTGAGCGGCTCGATCGCGATCAAAGGCGCGCGCCTCGACGACCTCTCGCTCACCAAGTTCCACGAGACCGTCGACAAGAACTCGCCGCCGATCGAGCTGCTGTCGCCCTCGGGCAGCCCCAACCCGTTCTACGCCCAGTTCGGCTGGACCGCCGAGGCAGGCAGCAAGGTGAAGGTGCCGAACGAAGACACGATGTGGAAGCAGGCCGGCTCGGGCACGCTCACCGTCGGCCACCCGGTCACCCTCACCTGGGACAACGGCCAAGGCCTCGAGTTCCGCCGCACCATCTCGGTCGACGACAACTACATGTTCACCGTCAAGGAAGACGTGGTGAACAAGGGCGCCAGCCCCGTCACGCTCTACCCCTACGGCCTGGTCTCGCGCCACGGCACGCCGAAGACGGCCGGCTACTACATCCTGCACGAGGGCATGATCGGCTATCTCGGCGGCCTGCAGGAAGTCACCTACAAGAAGCTCAAGGACAAGAAGGCGATCGACTACACCGCCACCGACGGCTGGCTCGGCATCACCGACAAGTACTGGGCCGCGACCCTGGTGCCGAGCACGACGGCGCACCTGAAGGCGCGCTTCTCCACCGGCACAGCCGGCAAGCAGGAGACCTACCAGGCCGACTACCTGCTCGACGCCAAGACCGTGGCGCCGGGCGCCAGCACCAGCGTGACCACGCACCTGTTCGCCGGCGCCAAGGAGGTGCACGTCCTCAACGCCTACGAGAAGCAGTACAAGCTCAACCATTTCGACCTGATGATCGACTGGGGCTGGTTCTACTTCATCACCAAGCCGATGTTCACGGTGATCGACTGGTTCTACCGGCTGGTCGGCAATTTCGGCGTCGCCATCCTGATCGTCACGGTGCTGATCAAGGCCGCATTCTTCCCGCTCGCCAACAAGTCCTACGCCTCAATGGCGAAGATGAAGGCGGTGCAGCCACAGATGGCCGCGCTCAAGGAGCGCTATCCGGACGACAAGGCCAAGCAGCAACAGGAATTGATGGAGCTCTACAAGAAGGAGAAGATCAATCCCATTGCCGGCTGTTTGCCGATCGCGATCCAGATCCCGGTGTTCTTTTCGCTTTACAAGGTGCTGTTCATCACCATCGAGATGCGGCACGCGCCGTTCTTCGGCTGGATCCGCGACCTGTCGGCGCCCGACCCGACCAACGTGTTCACGCTGTTCGGCCTCGTGCACTGGGACCCGACGGCGCTGCCGATGATCGGCCACTTCCTGCACCTCGGCATCTGGCCGCTGATCATGGGCGTGACCATGTGGGCGCAGATGAAGCTGAACCCCTCGCCGCCGGACGCGACGCAGGCGATGCTGTTCAACTGGATGCCGGTGATCTTCACCTTCATGCTCGGCAGCTTCCCGGCCGGCCTGGTGATCTACTGGGCGTGGAACAACACGCTATCGGTGACCCAGCAGTCGATCATCATGAAGAAGCACGGGGCCAAGATCGAGCTCTTGGACAACATCAAGGGACTCGGCCGCGGCATCATGCGGCTGCTCGGGATGGGGAAGAAGGCGCAGAGTTGAGACGCTAATTCAGCGCGAAAGGTTTGAGACGGGATGGCCGGGGGAGACCTCGGCCATTTTCGTTTTGGGGTGGCCCCAAATGATAACCGGAGTTGCCGTCGGCAGACGCTTCTGACGTCGACTGCGCCTCGGATGGCAACGCAAAGGCAAACCCAGAGCGAGGCCCGACGAGAGGCACGTGCCGGCATTCGCCGCCAAAGCCATCTCCCCGCCAGAGCCGCTGCACAGCTTTCGAGAAAGTCGTCCCCAATTTCGATGTCGACTGCACGCGCGATCATGCGCTCTGAGCGATCTACCCCGTTGCCCTATTCGCTGCGATTTCCCCGGCCCGGACGTAGCGCATCGGGTTGCCAATATCCGGCCAAATTACCATATTGGCCTTATGCTAGCTCTCAGGCGCACGATGATTAGCTCCACGAGCGGCGAGTGGTCAGACCAGGAATTCGACGTATTTGACGGCGACGTCCTCGTTGGTCGCATCCTCCGCAGCCACATCGCTTCCTCGGACCGGCCATGGTTATGGACGATCACCGGCCGCTCATCCGACAATGTCGAAGACCGAGGTTATGCGAGGAATCTTGAGGGCGCGATGTCTGAATTGACGGCGCGTTGGGAGGCCCAGATCTCACCAGATAACAAACAGAGCCTCAGCAGAACTTAGGACGGGTTGCCGACGGCAACGATCAGTCGGCGCGCGAGAGCTGATGCTCTTCGACCGTTCGCTCAAATGTCTCAGCAGTGCTCTTGATCCGATAAGACAGCCGGTTGTCGTTCTCGATGGGCAGCCGGCGGACGATCTTGTACGGCCCCCGCGCGGCGTTGTTCGGAAACTGCGACGTGTAATAGACGGTCTGGCCGGCGGAATATTTGTGGTTCATGCCCGTCCTGAAGTTGGTTTCGGCTTGCGACGGATGCAAGCGTCACGACGCCGACCGGCAAAGGCGCCCGGCACAGTGGCCGGGCGTCCGCCGAAAGAGACCGACGCGCGGTCAGGCGTTCTGCAGATTGTCAGCCGCCTGCTTGCCGCGCTCCGTGACGATGTCGTAGCTGACGCGCTGACCTTCATTGAGGGTGCTCATGCCGGCGCGTTCGACCGCGCTGATATGCACAAACACGTCGCGCGAGCCGTCGCTCGGTGCGATGAATCCGAAGCCTTTTTGGTTATTGAAGAATTTGACGGTACCTGTCGCCATGATGGTTTCCTTGCGTTAGATGCTGCTTCAAGTCGAGATGCGCACCAGCGATTGTCGCTGCACGCGATCGAAACATCCGAGTTTTAGGGGTGTCCTGATAAGCGCCCTATTTCGGGGGCAGCGCAGCAAGGCAAAACCGAAAACTTGGTTTTCAACCAAGTAATTATACACGAACCAGCGTAAAGCGTCCACTTGCCATTTCACCACTTTGCGCAGCAGGCAAAGCCACTTACCGACGTCTACGGCGGCCTCGGGTTGGCCTAACGCGCTGGCGCGAACGGACCCGCGTGGGAATAACCGCAAAGCCGGGTCGTGAGGCTTAATCGCTCGCCTTCTTGACCAGCGCGGCCAACAGCGGCTCCTGCTCCGCGAACAGCCGTTCAATCGTTGCCCGCTTCGCCGAGTCTTTCTCCGTCTCCAGAAGGGCGCGGAAATGCTGGATATTGAATTCAATTATCTCGAACGCGAAAGCGCCATGGCGGCACCTAGCTCGTTCCAACCAGCACTTGGCCGCGGAGCTCGCGGGCAGAATAGGTGGTCAGCCGGCTATCGGTCTGCGGCTCAACCCGCACGACGACGCGGAGCCGGCCGCCGCAAAGATGGCAACAGCCTCCCCTCGCAGGCCGCCTTTGCGCTGGTCGGCAGCGCAATTGCATTGGAGAGAGCGATCATCATCCGCGGCGGACCTCGGTTATGTCTGGGTCGACGTCGAGGTGCTTCGTTCCATCGATGACGTCTGCATTCGCGGCGACGCGCCGTGCTTACGGTCGTCGACACGCTTATTGCGCGGCGCTGCGATCAGGCCCTCGCGGATCGCCTTCTTGCGGGCGAGCTTGCGCGCCCGCCGAATGGCTTCGTTCTTCTCACGCGCGGCCTTCTCGGACGGCTTTTCGTAGCTTCGGCGGCGTTTCATCTCCCGGAACACGCCCTCGCGCTGCATCTTCTTTTTCAGGACGCGAAGTGCCTGGTCGATGTTGTTATCGCGGACAAGTACCTGCAAATTGGATTCCTTTATTCTGTTTTCACGAGGCCTCGGTGCGCCACACGTGACTGCACACGCTGCAGACGCGGTCCCAATCGGAAGAAGCATTCCTAGAGGGTGTCGATTCGATCGACACCGGGGCACAACAAAGCGGACAATGCCCTGCGCTGCGACCGAGGTTCACCCCGGATTTGGACGTCGGCCGGACATCCAATCGACGCTGCCAGCGCCGTTCGATTTCGCGAATGACATGGATGGGCAGAGCCTGAGCCCTCGGCACCCCTTGCGGCGAGAGCACGACCGGTCTCTCAGCCATCGGCCGCCCGTCACGATTGCCGATGGTTTGTCAGATATGAACGTTCTGGGCAGGAATTGCCAGTTTTTTCGGCCTGTGCGGCCGACAAACCCGAGCAATTCCAGTGAAAACGGAGCAAGCAACCGCGATCTGGGAGATATTTCAGCCGATTTCGGCGAACGCACCGGCTCCGCCTTGAAATAGCCCGTATTGGTCCTTATGTCGCTTCTATCGATACTTGGCCGAACGACTGGTCTGCTTCGCCTCGTTACTGACGGCGCGCACGTTTCAGAACCTTCTCCAAAATCGAATAACGGGACAATGGCCGCGAAAACTCGCGCGTCAGCGCCCACGTATACACCGTCAGTGAAAGGACGACCCCATGAATACGGGTACTGTGAAGTGGTTCAACAGCCAAAAGGGCTTCGGTTTCATTCAGCCGGAGAACGGCGACAAGGACGTCTTCGTCCACATCAGCGCGGTTGAGCGCGCTGGCATGGGCAGTCTGAACGAGGGACAGAAAGTGTCCTTCGATCTGGTTGCCGACCGCCGGACCGGCAAGTCTGCCGCTGAAAATCTGCGCGCCGCCTAACTGGCCGTGCAGTGAGCCATTTTGCTCTGGCCACGGATGTACTGGCAGAGCTTGTGGTCGGAGTCCCGCCATCGAATTTTCGGTGCGCGGGACTTTTTATTTGGCCGATCAGCGCGGCGGATGACCGATTGTCGAAATAAGCGCCCACCAACCTTGCGTCCTCATCAAGCAACTGGAGCGCAGCGACGGCCACTTGCCCCCGCTCGGCGATCCGGGCATGAGAGCCCGCATGGACTCCACCACGGATTTCACCCCTGAAGAGATCGAGGCTGGCCGCCGGCTGTTCGTCACCCATTGGGACTTCGTCGCCGCGGCGGCAAGCGAAGCCTCGCTGCCCGCCATGCGCGGCACCGAGATCGCCTTTGCCGGGCGCTCCAATGTCGGCAAGTCGAGCCTGATCAACGCGCTCACCAACCACAAGAGCCTGGCGCGGACCTCGCGCACGCCCGGGCGCACGCAGGAATTGATCTTCTTTTCCTCCGGCAAGGAACTGCGCATTGTCGACATGCCGGGCTACGGCTATGCCGCCGCCGCCAAGAGCAAGATCGCGGCCTGGACCGATCTGATCCACGCTTATCTCCGCGGGCGCGCCAATCTCGCCCGTGTCTATGTGCTGGTGGACGCGCGCCACGGCCTTAAAGATACCGACGCACCGACGCTCGACGAGCTCGGCCGCGCCGCCGTCAGCCATCAGGTCGTGCTGACCAAGGCCGACGCGGTGAAGCCCGCCGAGCTTGCCGCGCGTGCCGCGGAAGTCGAGGCCGCACTCGCCAAGCGACCGGCGGCCTATCCGAAGGTGCTGACGACGTCCGCCGAAAAAGGCATCGGCCTTCCGGAGCTCCGCGCCGCCGTTGCGCGACTCATGGCCGAGCGCGGCGCGGGATGAGGCGCCGCCAGCGCAGCCGAATAGTGGAACCGTTTTGGAGCGCGCTTGCATATCCGCTCGTCCCCGCGAAAGCGGGGACCCAGAACGAAATTTCAGCCAATAGTGATCATGGTTCTGGATTCCCGCTTTCGCGGGAATGAGCGGATTCTGAGATGCCCGAGCAAGGCGCGGCCTATTGGAACGCCGCGCCGGTTGTCATGGGCACGCTGTTGCCGCCGGAAGCGCCAACGTCGCCGCCACCGCCGCCGCTGTTGCCGAAGATCGAATCGAGCGCGGCCTGGATCGGCATCTTCTCGATCGGCTCCGTGGTAGTCGGCGGCGCCGCCTGCGCCTGTTGCACCGGCTGCGGCTTCACGGCGGTGCGTACGCGGCGATGCCGGCCTCGATAGTGGCGCCTATGGCGACGCGCGGTTCGTTTTGCTTTCGCCTTGTGACGTGGAACCGCGGCCTTGCCGGCAGCCTCTTTGGTCGGATCAGATCTCTTCGTAGGTTCGGATTGCTTAGTCCGTTCGGATGTCTTCGCGTCTTCCACCTTGGAGCCGTCGGTCGTCGCAAAGCCTGATGCCTGCGCCGCCGTATCCGGGAACATGGCCCAGCTCTTCAGCGCTGCCGGCAGCGCTTGCGCCGTTCCGGCGCCCGTCGTGGCTGACAGCGTGTTTTCCGCCGGCGTCGTCGGCGCCGTAGCCGCTTGCGGCCGGATCTCCACTGTGCGCACCGTCCGCGGCATAACCGTTGGCTGGACCTTTGCCTGATCCTTTGCCCGGGCTGGCTTGGCACTTGGCGCTTTCGGTGCTTTCGCCGTATCGGTCGTGGCCGGGTGCTGCGCCTTCGACTTCAACAACGCGGCGGACACCGCCGTCACCGCCACCACCAGGCCCAAGACGACCGCAATGCGGCCGGTCGCCGACAGCGGCAATCGCGATCCGGCAGGCGGCGCGTGCCGCGGCGCACGGATGGGCTCGGCCGGTGGCACGGGCTTTGGGTTTTCGCGCACGGGACGCGCGATCGGATTCGCCCCGCCTCAGCCGCTCGAGCATCGGCAACATCGTCCGCTTCGTCGGGCGGCACGCGATGGCGGCGTGGCGCGAAACGCGCAACGTCGGCGCGGTCGTTCCGCGCATCGGTATTATTCGAATCACTCATGACTGATCTCCCCTGTGCCTGACGGCGGCGGGAGCTGAGCGGAGCGGGCCGGCATTAGTTGGTCCTAAGCTGGCCGAAAATGTGAAGGTGTTGTGAATGGCGGGTAACTGAGTGCCGCAACGCGCATCAGGTTTCGCTGAGCGCGTTCTCAATGCGGCGGTCCGGCACCAGCCACAGGATCGCGACGGCCGCATAAAGCGCGATCGACACCCACGGCACGATGAACGCACACCCAACCGCCGCGAGATAGATGAACGGCGACAGCTTGCCCTTGAGGTCGCGGCCGAGGGCGCGCGCCAGCACCGAACCACGGCCCTGCCGGTGCACGATCGCCCGCTGCAACAGGTTATAGGCGATGGCCGGCATCAGCAGCACCGCGCCGTAGGTCGCGGTTGGCACCGGCGCCAGCAGGTGTTCACCGAGCCAAGCCGTGGAGATCGGGACGAGCGAGAGCCAGAACAACAGGTTCGAATTGGCCCACAGGATCAAGCCGTCGACGCGCGTGACCGTGTGCAGCAGGTGATGATGGTTGTTCCAGTAGATGGCGAGATAGATGAAGCTCAACACATAGACCGCGAAATGCGGTGCCGCCTCGGCGAGCGCCGGCCAGCCGGCACCGTGCGGGATCTTCAGCTCCAGCACCATGATCGTGATGATGATGGCGATGACGCCGTCGCTGAAAGCGGCCAGCCGGTCCTTGCCCATGCCCTCGTCCCCCGTCCGAATCTCTCAAAGGCAGGTCGGACCCTAACACAGCCATGCCCTTTTCTCCGTCGGTCGCGCGGAGTAGAAGTCGAGGCCATGGAACAGATCCTCGTCGCGCTTGCCGGCGTCATGGGCGCCGCCGGCATCATGCTCACCGCCGCCGGCGCCCACAGCAAGCCGGGCGTCGGCCTCGACAGCGCCGGCTATCTCCTGGTGCTGCACGCGCTCGCCGTCATCGCCGGCGTGCTGGCCGCCCGCCAGGGGCTGATCCTGCGCCCGCTCGGGCTCGTGGCGGTCTGGGGCTTCGTGGTCGGCGCCGCCCTCTTCGCCGCTGACGTCACGCTGCGCGCCTATGTCGGCACCCGGCTGTTTCCGTTTGCGGCCCCGACCGGGGGCATGATCATGATCCTGTCCTGGATCGTCCTGATCCCGGCGGCGCTGATGGCGTCACGTGCCGGCTGACGCCGGCGGCTTGGCGCCCCGGCTGGCCTCTTTCGCTCGCGCCCGCCCCCCGCTAAAAGGGCGCGAGCCCGCCGGCTAAAGCCAGAGACCCGCCCGAGAGCCTAAAGATGACCATCACCGCCCAGGACAAGGCGCGCACCCTCATCGAGGCGCTGCCGCACATGCAGCGCTACGACGAGGAAACCGTCGTCATCAAATACGGCGGCCACGCCATGGGCGACGAGCAGGCCGCGCGGGACTTCGCCCGCGACGTGGTGCTGCTCGAGCAGACCGCCATCAACCCAGTGGTGGTGCACGGCGGCGGGCCGCAGATCCAGGCCATGCTGGAGAAGCTCGGCATCAAGTCGGAGTTCGCGGCGGGCTTGCGCATCACCGACGCCAAGACCATCGAAATTGTCGAGATGGTGCTGGCCGGCTCGATCAACAAGCAGATCGTCGGCTACGTCAACGCCGCCGGCGGCAAGGCCATCGGGCTGTGCGGCAAGGACGGCAACATGGTGCAGGCCAAGAAGGTGACCCGCACCGTGGTCGATCCGGATTCCAATATCGAGAAGGTGGTCGATCTCGGCTTCGTCGGCGATCCCGACAAGGTCGACATTACCATCCTCGAGCAGGTGATGGGCCGCGAGCTGATCCCGGTGCTGGCGCCGGTGGCGACCTCGGCCGACGGCGGCACCTTCAACGTCAATGCCGACACGTTTGCCGGCGCCGTTGCCGGCGCGCTCAAGGCCAAGCGCCTCCTGCTGCTCACCGACGTGCCCGGCGTACTCGACAAATCGAAGAAGCTGATCGAAGACCTGTCGGTCGCCGACGCCCGCAAGCTGATCGCCGACGGCACCATCTCCGGCGGCATGATCCCCAAGGTCGAGACCTGCATCTACGCCCTCGATCAGGGCGTCGAAGGCGTCGTCATCATGGACGGCAAGGTGCCGCACTCGGTGTTGCTGGAGCTGCTTGACCGACCACGGCGCCGGCACGCTGATGCACAAGTGATGCCGGAGGCTGCCGGGGCGTGGCTTTACCTGGCACCGCGAAACCCCATATAGGGTCATGGCTTCCGCAAAGATGACAGAAATAAGCGCCGTGCCCTCCTTCCTCGCCCGAATCGCGCGGCTTCGGCCACGTCGAGACCTGGGTGTTCGATCTCGACAACACGCTCTATCCCTTTCACCTGAACCTGTGGCAGCAGGTCGACGGGCGCATCCGCGATTACATCGCCGATTATCTGAAAGTGGCGCCCGACGAAGCCTTCCGGGTGCAGAAGGACTATTACAAGCGCTACGGCACCACCATGCGCGGGCTGATGACCGAGCACGGCATGGAACCGGACGGCTTTCTCGACTTCGTACACAAGATCGACCACTCGCCGCTCGAACCCAACCCGGCGCTCGGCGCCGCGCTCGAAAAGCTGCCGGGGCGCAAGCTCATCCTCACCAACGGCACCCGCAAGCACGCCGAGGCGGTAACGCGCCGGCTCGAGGTGCATCATCATTTCGAGGACGTGTTCGATATCGTCGCCGCCGAGCTCGAGCCGAAGCCGTCGCCGCAGACCTACGCGCGCTTCCTCGCGCTTCACGACGTGGATCCGACGCGGGCCGCCATGTTCGAGGACCTGGCGCGCAACCTGAAGGAGCCGCACGCGCTCGGCATGACCACGGTGCTGGTGGTGCCGGAAGGAACGCGCGAAGTGTTCCGCGAGAGCTGGGAGCTGGAAGGGCGCGACGAGCCCCATATCGATCACGTGACGGATGATCTCACCGATTTCGTCGCGAGCTTGAGCGCGTCGCTACCGGCGGCGGGCTAATTCACGCCGCCGCCTTGCCGATCAGGTCGGCCGGCGCGTCCTTGATGTGCAGGTCGCGCTGCGGGAACGGGATCGAAAGGCCCGCCGCTTCCAGCGCGTCCTTGCCCGCTTTGGTGAGCGCGCGGCGCACGTCCCAGTAATCGCCGGTCACCGACCAGACCCGCAGACGCAGCACCACCGCGCTGTCGCCGAGCTGATCGACGAACACGATTGGCGCCGGATCGGACAGCACGCGCTTGTCGGCGGTGGCGGTGGCCATCAGCGCCTCAAGGCCCTTGTCGAGATCGTCGGCGTAGTCGACGCCGAAGGCGAGATCGTTGAGCCGCGTCGGCAGGCGCGAGTAGTTGATCAGCTTCTTGTTCCACAGTTCCGAGTTCGGCACGAACTGATAGATACCGTCCCAGGAATGCAGCTCGGTGGCGAACAGCCCGAGATCGACCACCGTGCCGGCGGCCGAACCGGTGTCGATGTAGTCGCCGATCCGGAACGGACGCAGCCACAGCAGCATCATGCCGGCCGCAATGTTCGCCAGCGTGCCCTGCAGCGCGAGGCCGATGGCGAGACCGGCGGCGCCGAGCGCGGCGAGGATGCTGGTGGTCTGGATGCCGAGCTGCGCCAGCACCGCCACCAGCACGACAATGAGGATGGCGTAGCGCACCAGCGAGGCGATGATCCCGCGCAAGGCCGGGTCGACATGCCGCTGCCCGTTGAGCAGCCGCGTGATGGCGTTCTTGGCGCGGGCGGCAAGCCACCAGCCGACCACCAGGAGCGCTATGGCACCGACGACCCGCGGCACCGCCACCGTCGCCCAGTTTACCGCCGTCGTCGCGAAGGTCGTGATTTCTACGCTAAGATTGGCCAAATCCACTGTCATTCCTCGCTCCTCTCGCGTTGCCCTACCCGGCCTGTCGATTCGTCTGGTTTCTAGCCCATCGACGCCAGTGTCGGTACCGCCCCTGGCGGGACGGCGGCTTGACAGGCCACCGGGTTCCCTCGACAAAACCAGGCAAATTCGACACCTCCATTTTTCGCCAGGAAGTTACCTCCATGTCCCACGCTGATCTCGCCAAGACCATCGACGACGCCTTCGAGAACCGCGAAAGCGTCAGCCCCGCGACGAAAGGCCCGGTGCGTGAGGCGGTCGAGGCCGCGCTCGATCTGCTCGACAGCGGCAAGGCGCGCGTCGCCGAGCGCCAGGCCGACGGCGCCTGGCAGGTGAACCAGTGGCTGAAGAAGGCGGTGCTGCTGTCATTCCGTCTCAACGACATGACCGTCATCGGTCACGGCCCCGGCAACGCGAGTTGGTGGGACAAGGTGCCGTCGAAGTTCGACGGCTGGGGCGACACCGAGTTCCGCGCCGCCGGCTTCCGCGCGGTGCCGAACTGCATCGTGCGGCGCTCCGCCTATATCGCGCCCGGCGTGGTGCTGATGCCCTCGTTCGTCAATCTCGGCGCTTACGTCGACTAGCGGCACCATGGTCGACACCTGGGCGACGGTCGGCTCCTGCGCGCAGATCGGCAAGAACTGCCATCTCTCAGGCGGCATCGGCATCGGCGGCGTGCTCGAGCCGCTGCAGGCCGGCCCGGTGATCATCGAGGACAACTGCTTCATCGGCGCGCGCTCGGAAGTGGCCGAGGGCGTGATCGTGCGCGAAGGCTCGGTGCTGTCGATGGGCGTCTATCTCGGCGCCTCGACCAAGATCGTCGACCGCGCGACCGGCGCGATCACGCAAGGCGAAGTGCCGGCCTATTCCGTGGTGGTGCCGGGGACGCTGCCGGGCAAGAGCGGCGGCCCGGGCCTCTATTGCGTGGTGATCGTCAAGCGCGTGGATGAGCGCACGCGTTCGAAGACAAGCATCAACGAGCTGTTGAGGGATTAGAGGCGCGAGAAAACTCATGAGCGCCGATCCCGTTGCCATCGCCCGCGAGCTGTTGCGCTGTCCGTCGGTGACGCCGGCCGAAGGCGGCGCCCTCGCCTATCTCGAAAAGACGCTGGCAGCGGCCGGCTTCACCGTGCACCGCATGACTTTCAGCGAGCCGGGCACCTACGACGTCGAGAATTTCTATGCACGGCTCGGCACCGAGGCGCCCAATCTCGTCATCGCCGGCCACACCGACGTGGTGCCGCCGGGCGACGAGACGGCCTGGCGCCATCCGCCATTTGCGGGCGAGATCGACAACGGCGAGCTCTACGGTCGCGGCGCAGTCGACATGAAGGGCGGCATCGCCTGCGCGGTCGCCGCCGTGCTCGATCATCTTTCCCAGCACGGCAAGCCCAAGGGCTCGATCTCGTTCCTGATCACCGGCGACGAGGAAAGCGTCGCGGTCAACGGCACGCCAAAGCTGCTGCAATGGGCCGCCGAGCACGGCGAGAAATTCGACCACTGCGTCCTGGCCGAGCCGAGCAACCAGGAAGAGCTCGGCGACACCATCAAGATCGGCCGTCGCGGTTCGCTCAACGGCACGCTGATCGTCACGGGAAAACAGGGCCACGTCGCCTACCCGCACCGCGCGGTGAACCCAGTGCGCGGGCTGGTGAAATTGATCGACGCGCTGCAGTCGGAGCCGCTCGATTTCGGCAGCGCCAGCTTTCAGCCGTCCAACCTCGAGTTCACGTCGGTCGACACCGACAACAAGACCGTCAACCTCATTCCCGGCGAGGCGCGCGCGCGTTTCAACATCCGCTTCAATGACTGCCACACGCAGGACTCGCTGAAAAAGCTGATCGAAGAGCGCGCGGCCAAGGCGGCCGCGGACGAGATCAAGTTCACCTTCGATTGGCAGCCGTCGAACGCCAATGTGTTCGTCACTGCGCCCGGTCCGTTCACTGAGCTGGTCGCCAAGGCGATCGCCGGTGTGGTGGGCCGCGAGCCGGAGCTCTCCACCACCGGTGGCACCTCGGACGCGCGCTTCATCACCAATTATTGCCCGGTGGTGGAGTTCGGCCTGGTCGGACAAACGATGCACGCGGTCGACGAACGCGTGCCGATCGGTGACCTGCGCGCATTGACGATCATCTACCGCAAGATCATCGAGCGATATTTCGCGTAAGGGGCCTGTACACATAAATCGAGATTGCTGAATAGCGTTGGCCGTCGCCCGCTTGTCCGCGAAAACGGGCACTGGACGGTTGAAACCATGCTTCAGCCAAGGCCAATACTTCCGTACGACTGGCGTGCCGGCACCGGCAGTTGCCTATCCGCTCGCGCGCTATGCGGCGCGCCACGTCGGCGGACGCCAAGCGAGCCTGACAACTCCTGACCAATAATTAACGTGTATGATCCGGCATTCCACGCCAGGGTGCCGGCTTGAGTGCCCGGCTCACGCGCCGTTGCATCGGCCGACCCCGCAACGGGGCCGCAACGTTCAACGCGGACATTCTACCGTTAACCGCGCCGGCAAAGCGGGCCAACACTTCAAGGAGCTTCCCCGCATGGCAAATCGGACTGCACCGCTAACCCGCGCAACAGCATCATCCATGAACAGCTTGCGTGCCACATTGCTCGTGTTTGCGAGCGCGATGCTGCTCATCCCGCTGAACGCCGCATCGGCCGCGACGGCTCCGGCCATTTCGACAACGTTCCTGCAAAAGGCCCTGCATATGTCCGGCCCGATCAAGATTCTGAAGACCGAGCCTGGCCCTGCGGGGCTGACGGCGGCGCTGATCTCGGTCGGCGGCAACAAAGGCATCGTATGGGTTATCGGCAATGATTCCGCGGTCGTTCTCGGCGACGTCAGAGACGCCAAGGGTGAAAATCTCACCAAGCAGATGGCCATCCGCATGGGGCTGATGCCGAAACCGATCAAGCCTGCGGCCGTCGCCAAGGCCGTCACCGGACTTAACACCTTCGTCATCGGCTCGAAGGGCCCCGAAATAACGGCCTTCGTCGATCCCAACTGCATCTTCTGTCACAAGCTCTACGATCAGGCGCAGCCTCTGCTCAAAGCCGGCAAATTGCGATTGCGGATCGTCATGGCAGGCTTTCTCAAACCCACCAGCGTTGCCAAAGCCGCCGCCATTCTCATGCAGGCCGATCACGCCCAGGCGCTGGCCACGGACGAGACCAAATTTGACGTAAAGCACGAAGAAGGCGGCATCGAACCGGCCAAAGCGATACCGTCGGCGATCAAGCGGGACATCAAGGCCAATACACACCTGCTGGCGGAGAGCGGTCAGGAAGCAACACCCACCCTGCTGTACCAAAATGGTGCCGGACAGTGGCAGGTCGTGCACGGCATGCCGGACCACGGATTTAAGGCTGTTCTCGCTGAGATGAAGAAGAAATAACCGCAACAAACTTGACGCAAAGGCGCACCTCTCCGCAGTCATTGCCGGGCATAGCCGTTCGAAGAACGGCGTTCTTTCAGAACGCCTATGACCCGGCAATCCATGGAGCGGCACGGCACATGCAGCCTTGCGCGAGGCCGCCGAACGCCGAAGACCATCATGGATGCGCGGGTCAAACCTTGTGCCCGGACGGCGCGGAGCGTCGATCCGGGTACCGCGCGTGACTCGGAGTTTGCCGCGAGCGGATTGCCCTCACCCTTCCGCCGCGGCGTTCTGGGGCCAATGGCCGGCCTCGATCTTGGCAGCGGCGATCACGGCCTGCGTGCGGCTTTCGACGTGCAGCTTCTGCAGGATGGCGGAGACGTGCGCCTTCACGGTCGCCTCCGAGACGCCAAGCTGGAAAGCGATCTGCTTGTTGAGCAGGCCCTCCGACAACATCATGAGGACGCGCACCTGCTGCGGCGTCAGGGTCGCCATACGCGCCATCAGTTCTGCGGTCTCGGCGTCGCCGCCGGTCGAAAGATCGACGTCAGGCGGCGTCCACACGCCACCGCCGAGCACGCGCTCGATCGCCACGCGCATCGCCTCGACGCCCACCGTCTTGGGAATGAAGCCGGAAGCGCCGAATTCCATGCAGCGGCGAATGGCGGCGGGATCGTCGTTGGCCGAGACCACGATGACCGGCATGCTCGGATATTGCGCGCGCAGATACATGAGCCCCGAGAAGCCGCGCACGCCGGGCATGGCGAGATCGAGCAGGATGAGATCGAGGTCGCCGTCCTGCTCGAGCAGCTCGGCGACCTCGTCGAAGGTGCCGGCCTCGGCGATTTCCACCTGCTGCAATAGGCCGGAGACGGCCTCGCGCAGCGCGCCGCGGAACAAGGGATGGTCGTCGGCGATCACCAGCCGATAGTGCGAATTCCCGTTCAACACCGCGACCCCCTCCAAAGCCCTGCCGGCCGTTCCCGCCGTTCGCCCGGTCAGATCGGTAATGTACTATACTTTAGGACAGTATGATCCACCTTGACGAATGTGCCGCGCAGCCTGTTCCGCCACCCACGATCCCGCCGCGCGCGGCCAGAAAAGTTAATTTCTACAATGCCATAGGTGCCAAAACGAGCGGGCGGGCAGCCCCCACACACGCCCGGCGCGGGCCGGCTTCAGCGCCGGCTGCCGATGAACTGGAAGATGACCTCACGGCTGTGCGGGCGGGCACGGTGCTCGACCACGTAGAGGCCCTGCCAGGTGCCGAGCGCCAGCGCGCCGCCGATGACGGGCACGTGCAGCGACACGCCATTGAGCATGGCCTTGACGTGGGCCGGCATGTCGTCGGGCCCCTCGGTGTCGTGCACCCAATGCGCCCCCTGAGGCGCCAGCCGGTCGAGGGCGGCGACCAGGTCGGTCTGCACGTCGGGGTCGGCGTTTTCCTGGATGGTCAGCGAGGCCGAGGTGTGGCGCAGGAAGACCAGTAGCGCGCCCTCGCCCACGTCGAGGTCGGCGACGAACCGCCGCGCCTCCTGCGTAATCTCGGTAAGGCCCGGCCCATGGGTGTCGAGCCGCAGGCTCGCGTGCGCGACCAGTTGGGCATCGACCTTGGTGACGGCGGACAGGCGACCGGGCATGACGCTTCTGCTTGACCCGTGCCGTTCAGCTCTTGCGCAGCACGTCGTGCTGGAAGTGCATGATCATCCGCACCAGCCGGTGCCAGGAGGCGGAAAGCGTGTCGGTGACATAGTCGCGGGCGCGCGCGAGTTCCTCGTGGGTCGGCATCCGGAGCGAGACGGCCGGGCCCTCCTTGGGTGCAGGCGGCGGCGGGGACGGCGAGGCCGCCGCGCGGAGGGTGGCGATCTCCTTCTTCAGCGAATCGACCTCGGCCTTGAGCTGGGTGATCTGCTTTTCGAGCGCGGCGCGTTTCTCCGGCACCGCCTGGCAGGTCCAGCCGGCGTGCACCGGCGTGCAATGGGCGACCTTGCCGGTCCTGTTGTCGAGACGGACGAAACCGTCGTCGACGCGCTTGAAGCTCCAGCGCGATGGCGGCGCAGGGGGCGGCGCGGCGGGCGACAGCAGGGGTGCCTGCTCAGGGGCTTGCGCGGGGGCTTGTCCTTGCGCCGCCACCGCCACGGCGGCGCAGCCGAGCACGCCCATCAGCAAGAGAGTTCCGATCCGCAATGGCCTTCTCCTCCAGTGCCGGGCCCCCTGCCGCCCGCGGTCCTATCCGTCGCCGCGGAGCTTAGCACCGGCGCGCGCCGGCCTTAAAACGCCGTTCGCGACGCCCCACCTGCCGCAGTGCACACGAGTGCCCTCCGAGGTCGGGGCGAACCCGGTATTTCGTGAACGAATTCAACTCGTTGCCGTATAATGCCGCTTTCTTGACTCGGACATACCGCATCAGTATGGTCCGCGCGGCTTTAAGGGCGGCGGGGCAAGCGGATGCCTTGATGGGCGCGGGTCGAAGGCATGGCTGACGGCACGCGGCAGAAGGGTGATCGCCAAGAACCGCCGAACGAAGAGGCTCAACTCTCCGCGAGGCTGCAACGTCTCGGCGAACGGCTCGCATCCGCGGACCGACTATCCGAAAACGCCTCCGGTCCTCGTGACAATGCCCGCAGGTCGGGATTCGCGAGGGGCTTCCAGCTCTCCAGCGAGCTGGTGGGCGGTGTGGTGGTGGGCGCGGGTATCGGCTGGGGTCTCGACCGCTGGCTCGGAACGTCGCCCTGGGGACTGATTGTGTTTGTGCTGCTCGGCTTCGCCGCCGGGGTTCTCAACCTGATGCGCGCCGCCGGCGTGGTGCGCCAGAGAAGTTTGAACGACTAAGACGGCGTCATGCACCCGATCGAACAATTCCAGATCGTCAATCTGTTCGCGCTTGGCAAGCTCGGCGGACACGAAATCTACTTCACCAATTCCGCCGCCTTCATGCTCGGCGCCATCGTCCTGCTGACGGTATTCCTGGTCGGCGGCACCGCCGGCGGCCGCATGGTGCCGACGCGCCTGCAATCGGCCGCCGAGCTCACCTACGAGTTCGTCGCCACCACGATCCGCGAGACCGCCGGCATCGAGGGCATGCGGTTCTTTCCCTTCGTGTTCTGCATCTTCATGTTCGTGCTGACGCTGAACATCTTCGGGCTCATCCCCTATTCGTTCACCGTCACCAGCCATGTCATCGTCACATCCGTGCTGGCGCTGCTGGTGTTCTTCACGGTGCTCGGCTACGGGCTGATGCGCCACGGCTTCCACTTCCTTAACCTGTTCGTGCCCAAGGGTGTGCCGGGCTATATCCTGCCGATGATCGTCGCGATCGAGGTCCTCTCGTTCTTCTCGCGTCCGATCTCGCATAGCATTCGTCTGTTCGGGAACATGCTGGCCGGCCACATCGCGCTGCAGGTGTTCGCGGAATTCATTATCCTGCTGGGCGGCGGGCTCGGCGCGCTCGGCTGGATCGGCGGCGTGATTCCCTTCGGGATGATCGTTGCGCTGTTTGGGCTGGAAGTGCTGGTCGCGGTCATCCAGGCCTACGTCTTCGCCATTCTCACCTGCATCTACCTCAACGACGCAATTCATCCGGGTCATTGACCACCCGGAGGACAAGTCAACCCGAAAAGGAGCTCTTCAAATGGATCCAGTGGCAGCGAAGTACCTTGGCGCGGGTATCGCCGCGATCGGCATGGGCACCGCCGCCATCGGCGTCGGCCTCATCTTCGGCAACTATCTGTCCGCCGCCATCCGCAATCCGTCCGCCGCGCAGGGCCAGTTCGGCAACCTGATCTTCGGCTTCGCGATCGCCGAGGCGCTCGGCATCTTCTCGCTGCTGATCGCGCTCCTGCTGCTGTTCGCGCTCTAAAGCAAAGGGCGCCGGAGCTCTGACGATGGCCGAAACCACCGCCCATACCACAGGCACCGAGGCACCGTCGGAAGGACACGGCGGATTTCCGCCGTTCAACACGTCGACCTTCCCCTCGCAGCTCGTCTGGCTGGTGATCGCCTTCGTCCTGCTCTACGCGCTGATGTCGAAGTGGGCGCTGCCGCAAGTCGGCCGCGTCATCGACAAGCGCCAGAAGCAGATCGCCGACGATTTCGCCGAGGCCGACCGGCTGAAAGGCCAGTCGGACGAGGCGGTCGCGACCTATGAGAAGGCGCTGGCCGATGCGCGCGCGCGCGCCCAGGCCATCGCCCACGAGACGCACGAGAAGCAGGCGGCCGACACGGAGGCCGCCCGCAAGAAGCTCGAGGAAGAACTCAACGCCAAGCTGGCGGAGGCGGAAAAGACCATTGCCGCCACCAAAGAAGCGGCCATGGGCAATGTGCGTTCCATCGCCGAGGACGCTACCCGGGCCATCGTCGAGCGGCTGATCGGCAACGCGCCGAGCGAGCAAGCGGTCACGTCGGCGGTCGCCGACGTGCTGAAGCGGTAAGGAGGCGGCACCATGATCCATGAGGGTGAATTCTGGGTCGCGCTGGGCTTCCTCGTCTTCCTGGGCGGGCTCGGCTATTTCGGCGCACACACGATAATCGCCAAGTCGCTCGACGACCGCGCCAACCGCATCAAGGCCGAGCTCGAAGAGGCGCGCAAGCTGCGCGAGGAAGCCGCCCAGCTGCTCAAGGACTACGAGCGCAAGCGGCAGGAGGCCGAAGGCGAAGCTCAGGGCATCATCGCCGGCGCCCAGGCCGAGGCCGAGCGCATGGCCGCCGAGGCCAAGACCAAGGTCGAGGAGTTCGTCAGCCGCCGCACCCAGATGGCGGAGACCAAGATCGCCCAGGCCGAGGCGCAGGCCACCGCCGACGTGCGCGCGGCCGCAGCGGAAGCCGCCATCGCCGCCGCCGAGAAGATCCTGGCCCAGGAAACCAAGGGCAAGCTGGGCGACGAGCTGATCGCCAAGGGCATCGCCGATCTCGGCAAGCGCCTGAACTGACGAGATTTCATTCCGACGACGACGTGGGGAGGCGCCCGGTCCTACAACCCGGGGGCCCGAAAAGTGCGCGCTTTCGCCTCACCCGGACGTCGCCGAATCCAACCAAATTATTGATTATAAAAGATAAAATTAGTGCCCGCGAATGCAACTGTGGTTTGCGGCCCGGCGCGCGTTAACCCCCTGCTAACGATTCGCTTCGCACAGTCCCCGCAAGCGCCAGTCGCGCGAGTTCGTTCCCACAGTTCGTCAGCCGCCGGAGATTCCGGCCACGGCATTCGGAGGACCGATGGTCATCTTCGATTGCAACGGCGTGCTCGTCGACAGCGAGCCGCTGGCTACAGCAGTCGTGTCGCAGGAATTCATGCGCGCCGGTTTTGCGCTCACGCCGGACGCGGTCGCGCACTATTTCACCGGCCGTCGTCCCGCAGACATGTTCGCCGAAGTGGAGATGGCCGCCGGTCGCAAGCTGCCGGAAGGCTTCGCCACCACGGTCGCCAGCGCGACGCTGCGCCGCTTCCGCGCCGAGCTGCGCGCCACCCGCTACGCCGCCCACGCGCTGACCTGGCTGCGCGGCCGGAAATGCGTGGCGTCCTCGTCCTCCCTCGACCGCATCCGTTTCAGCCTCGGGACCACCGACCTCCTGCGCTTTTTCGAGCCCAACCTTTTCTCGGCGAGCGAGGTGCGCAACGGCAAGCCGGCGCCCGACGTCTTCCTGCACGCCGCTGCCAGGATGCACGTTGACCCGGGCGAGTGCGTGGCGGTCGAGGATTCGGCGGTTGGGGTCGCCGCTGCGGCCGCCGCCGGCATGAAGGTGATCGGCTTCGCGGGCGGCAGCCACGCCGGGCCGGCGCTCGGCAATCATCTGCGCGCGGCCGGCGCCCACGCCGTCATCGCCGACATGCGGGCGCTGCAGAGCATGGTCATCGACCTGCGCGGGTGGTAGCTGGCGCTGGAGCTTGATCCAATCAATAGCTGAAACACTCTGACCGCTCGTCCCCGCGAAAGCGGCGACCCAGGGCTGCAGACAGGCGGCCTTACGATCTTGGCCCTGGATTCCCGCTGGAGCCTGTCCCCGCGCAGGCGGGGACGGGAATGAGCGGAGAATGCATTAATTTCCGTGAATCAGGCTTCACCGCCGCCGCGGAGCGCGCCGGCGATGACGCACGGGGCGCTTCTTCTGCTGCGCGCCGATGGCATCGAAGCCGACAAATATCTTGTAGTCCTCGATGTTACCCAGCGGCTTCGGCAGCGGGAACGAAACGTCGGGGTAGATATGGGCGAAGGAGACGTGGTCGACCGCGCTAGTGATGGTCACCGGCACCTCGTCGAGCTGGGTCACGACGGTGACCGGCTTGACGCCCTGGTGCACCACGGCGACGCGCAGCGGCACGTTGATGCTGCCAGGGGCGCCGGCCGGGCCGGTGACGACGGTGCCTCGGACGCCGACCTTGATATGCATGGTGCCGGCGAAGACGTGGCACTCGCGGTCGATGCGCGAGATGCTGCCCTGGTAGCGCACGTCGAGCGGCGTCGGCGCGCCGCCGTTCGCGCCCCTGCCGACGATGAGGGTCGAGGCGCCCGTGAGCACGCCCGTGTCCGGGCAAGGCAGGTCCGCGTCGGCAGCGGTTCGCGGGCCTGTCGCCGCCGGAGCACCGGCGGCCGGCGCCGCCGCGTCGCTTGACGACGAGCCTATGAGCCCGCCGGTCATGCTGTTCAGGCTGGTGGAGCCGCAGCCGCTCAGGAGCAAGCCAAACCCCAGCAGCGTCACCAGGGCACCGCCACGGCGCGAGAACCGATCATCGCATTTCCGACCCATGCCCGACATACTTCTTCGTCTCTCTTCTTCTCGTACCTTAAACAAACCAATTCTCGTACCTTAAACAAACCAAACATGGCGAGCCCGAGATGCCCGTCCCTGGCCCTCAATCCACATCGCCGCTCAGGCGCGCATAGAGCAGATGATCCTGCCAGACGCCATTGATGCACAGATACTGGCGGGCGTAGCCCTCTCGTTTGAAGCCGGACTTCTCCAGGAGGCCGATGGAGGGGGCGTTGCTCGGGATACAGGCCGCTTCCAGCCGGTGCAGCCGCAGCGTGCCGAAGGCAAACGGGATCAGCGCGCGCAGGGCCGCGGTCATGTAGCCCTGGCGCGCGAAGGGCGCGCCAACCCAGTAGCCGATGGCGCCGGCCTGCGCCACGCCGCGCCTGATGTTGGCCAACGTCAGCCCGCCGACCAGCGCGTCGTCGCTTTCGCGGAACACCAGGAAGGCATAGGCGATGTCGTTGCGCTGATCCTCGGCATAGCGCCGGATGCGGCGGCGGAAGGCCGTGCGCGTGAGGTCGTCAGCCGGCCAGGTCGGCTCCCAGGGCGTGAGGAAGGCGCGGCTCTGGTCGCGCAAGGCGGCCCAGGCGGCAAAGTCGCCGCTCTGCGGCAGACGCAACGTAACGCCGTTGCCGGCGACCACCGGCGCGGTATCGGGGGAACTGACGGTGCGGAAGAACGCCATGGACCTTGCACGCCGGGCTGTCGCGTCCTTCTCGTCAGGCCGCCCGGCGGACCAGAGTCTCGGCGATTGCCGCGGCGCTTTCAAGGCCGCTGCCCGGCCCCAGGGCGGCGATTGCCGGCCGGCTGCGGCGGACCAGGGCGCGGCCAGCGGCCCGCGTGCTCTCGACCGTCACGGCGTCTATCCTGGCGACGATCTCGTCGAGCGGGATCGTCCGGCCATAGGCAATCATTTGCCGAGCCAGCTGGCTGATGCGCGCCTCCGAGCTTTCCAGCGCCATCAGCAGGCCAGCCTTCATCTGCGCCTTAGCGCGGGCGACTTCGGCCTCGCTGATGGTCTCTGTGGCACCGCCGATCTCGTCAATCACCACCCGCATCAGCTCGGGCGCGTCGGCCTCGTCGGTGCCGGCGTAGAGGCCGAAGAAACCGGTGTCGCTGTAGGGCATGTGGAAGGCCTGGATGGTGTAGCAGAGGCCGCGCACCTCGCGCACCTCCTGGAACAGGCGCGAGGACATGCCGCCGCCGAGCGCGTTGGTGAACACCTGCAGGCTGTAGAGCTGATCGTCGCGCACCGGCAGCCCCTCGAGCGCGAGCGCGATGTGCACCTGCTCGAGGTCGCGGGTCTCCACGCGCGTGCCGCCCTGGAAGCGCGCGGCATCCGGCACCGGCGCCGCCGGCCCTGTGAAACTGGCGAAACGCTTTTCCACCTCGGCGACGATCTTCTCGTGCTCGACCGCACCGGCGGCGGCGACGATCATGTCGGGGCCGCAGTAGTTGCGCGCGAGATAGGTGCGCAAACCCTCGGGCGTAAACGAGCGCACGGTCTCCGGCGTGCCAAGGATGGAGCGGCCGACCGCCTGGTCCGGGAAGGCGATCTCCTGCAGCCGGTCGAACACCAGGTCGTCGGGCGTGTCCTCGGTGGCGCCGATCTCCTGCACGATCACGTTCTGCTCGCGCTTGAGCTCCACCGGATCGAAGGCCGGATTGCCCAGGATGTCGGAGAGCACGTCGAGGCCGAGCGGCACGTCTTCTTCCAGGACGCGCGCGTAATAGGCGGTGGTTTCGACGCTTGTCGCCGCGTTGAGGTCGCCGCCGACTGCCTCGATCTCCTCGGCGATCTGGCGCGCCGAGCGCCGCTTGGTGCCCTTGAACGCCATGTGTTCCAGAAGATGCGAGATACCGTGCTCGTCGGGAAGCTCGTCGCGGCTGCCCGAACCGACCCAGACGCCGAGCGAGGCGGTCTTCAAATGCGGCATCTGATCGGTCACCACCGACAGGCCGGAGGGAAGACGGGTCACTTGCACACTCATGCCATTGCTCCTTCGTGCGCCGCACGGGACGCCGTCGTTACAAACTTTTCAACTACCCCCTGATCCGCCGGCAGCACCGTGATGCGCTCCTCGCGGCCGGGCAGATCGCTCAGCCAGTCGGGCAGCTTGGGCGTGACGCCACAGGCCGCCTGAACGGCATCCGGAAACTTGGCCGGATGCGCGGTCGACAGCACGACCATCGGCACTGCCGGGTCGCGCGCTTCCTTCTCGGCCACCGCCAGGCCGACCGCGGTGTGCGGGTCGGCGCAATATTCGGCCTCGCGCATCCAGGCGCGCATGGTGGCGGCCACTTCCTGCTCGTCGGCGCGCTCGGCGGTGAACAGCGTGCGCAAGCCGGCGAGCGCGTGGCCCGAGACCGAGAACTGCCGCGACTGCGCCAGAGAGCCCATGAGCGCAGCGATAGCCTTGGCGTCGCGATCGTAGGCCTCGAACAGGAGGCGCTCGAAATTCGACGACACCTGGATGTCCATGGACGGCGAGGTGGTCGCCATCACGTCGCGCAATTCGTAAGAGCCGGTGGCGAAGGTCCGCGCCAGGATGTCGTTGACATTGGTCGCCACCACCAGCCGATCGATGGGCAGGCCCATGCGCGAAGCGACATAACCGGCATAGATGTCGCCGAAATTGCCCGTCGGCACCGTAAAGGCGACCTTGCGATGCGGTGCGCCGAGCGCCGCCGCGGCGATGAAGTAGTAGACCGCCTGCGCCACGATGCGCGCCCAGTTGATGGAGTTAACGCCGGAAAGGCGCACCTCATCGCGGAAGGCGTGGTGATTGAACATCGCCTTCACCAGCGCCTGGCAGTCGTCGAAGGTGCCATCGATGGCGACCGCGTGGACGTTCGCGTCCGGCGCGGTGGTCATCATGCGCCGCTGCACTTCGGAGATGCGCCCCTGGGGGAACAGCACCACCACATCGACCTGGGCGCGGCCGCGAAAGGCTTCGACTGCCGCCCCGCCGGTGTCGCCCGAGGTGGCGACCACGATGGTGGTGCGCTCGCCGCGCTGGATGAGCACGTGGTCCATCAGCCGCGCGACGAGCTGCATCGCCAGATCCTTGAACGCCAGCGTCGGCCCATGGAACAGCTCGAGCACGAACAGGCTGGGACCGAGCTGCGTGAGCGGTGTCACCGCCGGATGGCGGAACGTGCCATAGGCCTCCTGCGCCATGCGCGCGAGATCGGCGTCGGCGATGCCGCCGCCGACGAAGGGGCGCAGCACCTCCACCGCCACCTCGGCGTAGGGCCGGCCAGCAAAGCCCTCAAGCTGCCCGCGCTCCAGAGTAGGCCACGCCTCGGGGACATAGAGACCCCCATCGCGCGCCAGTCCGGCGAGCATCACCTCGACAAAATCGAGCGGGGCGGCCTCCCCCCGGGTTGATACGTAACGCATTGAATATGCTTGTTTATTCTCTTGGATAACCGAAGCCAGAGGGCACACTAGCCCTCGGCCGAGGCTTTCACAAGGAAAGCGGGGGGCGCCGCCTCAGGCTGGCTGGGGCGTCAGCGGGTCTGCGCCGAAGCGGTTCCGCCCGCGCGTTCCATGCGGCAGGCCGGTAATCAAGACGGTCGCGATGAACGGGAAGGTCAGCGAGCAGCCGTTGACCACGGCCGACGCATAACAAACCGCCAGCGCGGCCGGCGCCCACCAGGCGGAGAGGTTCAGGTCGTGCAGGCGCTTCACCGCGATCGCGGTCACCGGCCAGAACAGCGCGGCGCTGAGGAAATAGAACGAAAGCGCCAAGGTGAGGTCGAGCTCGTCGGGGCTCGACGCGCCGTTCGCAGGATGGCGCATGGCGAGGAAATAGACGGTCAGCTTCACGGCGAGCAGCAGCGCCAGCACCATCAGCAGCGCCTGACCCAGCCAGAACTCCTGCCGGCTGATGCGGCCCTTCAGCGACAGGAAATACCACGCAAAACCGACATCCATCGCGGACAGCCCGAACGCGCAGGACCTCATCGTGGCCTGCGCGAGCGAGCCTAACGGCGCCTGGTTAAGGAGCGCCAAGCGGTTATGGTGAACGAAAGATTACTGCCGCCGCCGCCGACGCACGAGCCAGAAGACGTAGAGACCGGCAAGGCCCAGCGCCATGCCGAACCAGGTCAGCGCGTACTGCAGGTGATTGTCCGGCAGGTTGACGACGAGCTTGCCGGGCTTGGGCCAGCCGCCGGGCGGCACCGGGGATTCCTGCTCGATGTAGAATGGCGCGTGGTCCGGCCACTGCTTGGCGGCAGCGATGGCCTTGATGTCGCGGGCGTACCAGACGTTGTCCTTGACGTCGGCGCCGGGCGTAAAGCTACCGCTCTTTTCCGGCCAGCGCATGACGCCGATGATGTCGGTCATGGTCTTGGGCGCCGAATGGCTGGCGGCCGCCTTGTGGTCCATGGGTACGAAGCCGCGGTCGATAATGACGACGCTGCCGCCAGCAAGACGCGCCGGCGCGAACACCCAATAGCCCGGCCCCTTCACGTCCGGCCGGAACGCGGAACCGGCGGTGTAGACCAGCGCCTCCTGACCGGGGATGAGTTCGGCGAGGAAGTGCACGCGGTGCCATTCGTGGCCTTTGGCCTTGAGAGAGCTCCAAGCGGTGCGCGGCGGCAGATCGACCGGCGCTTCGGCCAGCCGCGCGTTGAGCGTGGCGATCAGGTTTTCCTTCCAGGCCTTGCGCTGCACCTGCCAAACGCCGAGCCCGCACAGGATGGCAACGCCCACGATGACGGCGATCGTCGGCGCAATGATGCTGCCGGGTTCTCGCGGCGGCGGGGCCCTGTCGGCAGGCGCTCTCACGCGTCGTTCCGCGGCACCAGCCGGCCTTCCTGCGCCTTGTGGTGATACTGCAGCGCGATCAACAGGCCCTTGATCGGCCGGAGCGGCCCGAGCGTCAGCAGCAGGATCGACGGCAGCCACAGCGCCGCGTGCACCCAATAGGGCGGCTCGTACAGGAACTCGACCACCATGGCAGCGAACACCACGATGAAGCCGCCGATCAGGATGACGAACACCGCCGGCCCGTCGCCGGCGTCCGCAAATCCGTAATCGAGGCCGCAATGTTCACAGGCCGGCCGCAAGTTGAGAAAACCCTGGAACAGGTGACCCTCGCCGCAGCGCGGGCAGCGTCCGCGCAAGCCGCGGCGGATCGCCGGTCCGGGTGATGCCTGCGGTGTGTGCTCGCTCATCTTCAGTCATCCTCCAAACGCAAAAGGGCGGCGTCGCCGCCGCCCCCTTGGAAATCGCCGGGTCAATCAACCCGGATGAATGGCACTGGCGCCCCACACATATATGCAGGCGAACAGGAACAGCCACACCACGTCAACGAAATGCCAGTACCAGGCGGCGAATTCGAAGCCGAGGTGCTGGGTCGGCGTGAAATGCCCCTTCATCGCCCGCACCAGGCAGACGATCAGGAAGATGGTGCCGATGATGACGTGTGCGCCGTGGAAGCCGGTCGCCATGAAGAAGGTGGCACCGTAGATGTTGCCGGCATAGTGGAAGGTGGCTTCCATATATTCGTGCGCCTGCAGGGCCGTGAAGGTCATGCCCAGAAGGATGGTGAGCACCAGGCCCCACTTCAGGCCCTGGCGGTCGTCCTCGAGCAACGCATGGTGCGCCCAGGTGACCGTCGTGCCGGAGGTCAGCAGCACCAGCGTGTTCAGGAGCGGCAGGTGCCAGGGATTGAAGGTCTCGATGCCCTGGGGTGGCCACACGCCGTGGGTGACGGCCACGCGGGCGACCTCCTTGGCGGCGTCGGGGAACAGCGCGGTGTTGAAATAGGCCCAGAACCAGGCGACGAAGAACATCACCTCGGAGGCGATGAACAGGATCATGCCGTAGCGGTGCGAGATCTGCACCACGCGGGTGTGGAAGGCGCCATGCTGCGCCTCGTTGATGACGTCGCGCCACCAGCCGATGAAGGTGTAGAGCACACCGAGCGTCCCAGCCACGAACACATACGGTGCTGCCGGGAACAGATCGTGCATCCAGCTGATGGCGCCGACCGCCGTGATGAAGGCGGAAATGGAGCCGACCGCCGGCCATGGGCTCGGATCGACCAGGTGGTAATCGTGATGCTTAGCGTGAGCCTCGGCCATCGTTGTCGTCTCCGTTCCAGTCCTCTTGAGCGGCGCTCAATCGTGGCGCCTCCTCGTCCCCTTAGATCAGTCTCAACCCGCTCATATCGGCTGGGGGGACATGTGAGGTCCCTTCACCAGCGTCATGATGAAGAACAGGATTACCATCGCCAGCAGCGCCAGTGCGATGGCGATCGAGCGGTTGCGCCGCGCCCGCAACTGTTCCTCGGTCAGCACGATGCGCTCGTCCTCTTCCGGCTTGTCCCGTTCGGTCTTGTCCGGTTCGGTCATGGCGAATTCCAAAGCCTGCACGCGCGCCCCATCTTTATCGAAGCAATCCACCCCAGCCGTTGTCGACCAGGAGTACGGCGAAGAGCAGAAATAGGTAGAGAATCGAGAACGCGAACATCTTGCGGCTCGCGGCGTCGGCGGGCCGACGCTCGCGGAAGACCTGCCAAGCGAGCAGCAGCATAACCGCGCCGGTCACGATCGCGGTCGCGCCATAGAACGCGCCGGCAAGCCCAAGCGCCCACGGCGCGATGCCGAGCGGCACCAGGATCAGCGTATAGAGCAAGATTTGCCGGCGGGTGGTCATGTCGCCGGCCACCACCGGCAGCATCGGCACGCCGGCGCGGGCGTAGTCGTCGGACTTGTAAAGCGCCAGCGCCCAGAAGTGCGGCGGCGTCCAGAAGAAGATGATGGCGAACAGCAGGATCGGCTCGAGCGAAATCGAGCCAGTGGCCGCCGCCCAGCCGATCATGGGCGGGAAGGCGCCGGCGGCGCCGCCGATGACGATGTTCTGCGGGGTCGAGCGCTTCAGCCACACGGTGTAGACCACCGAGTAGAAGAAGATGGTGAAGGCGAGCAGGCCGGCGGCCAGCCAGTTCACCATCAGCCCGAGCGTCGCGACCGAGAAACCGGCCAGCGTGATCCCGAAGGCCAGCGCCTCGCCCGGCCTGACCTTGCCCTTCGGCACCGGCCGCTGCGACGTGCGCACCATGCAGGCGTCGATGTCGGCGTCGTAGGCCATATTGAGCGCGCCGGAAGCACCCGCGCCCACCGCTATGCAGAGCAACGCGGTGAAGGCGGTGAACGGATGGATGGTGCCCGGCGCTACCGCAAGCCCGACCAGCGCGGTGAACACGACGAGCGACATCACCCGCGGCTTCAGAAGCGCGAGATAATCGCCGACGCTCGCCATGCTGACATCGGCATAGACGACGCGAGGGCCGGCTGCAGCCGGCCCGCGGTAGTCTGCACCTTCCGTGACGAGCGACATCGCTTTTCGTCAGTTCCCTAGTTTCATTTTGCGCGTGATCTTATCCGAAAACCGGCTTCCGCTTTTCGGGATCACGCGCGGCTTCACTTGATCCGCGGCAGCGTTTCGAACTGGTGGAACGGCGGCGGCGAGGACAGCGTCCATTCCAGCGTGGTGGCGCCTTCGCCCCACGGATTGTCGGCGGCTTTGCGCTTCTTCGCGAAGGCCTCGATGAGGCCGATGAAGAAGATGAGCAGGCCGACGCCGGAGATGTAGGAGCCGATCGACGCCACTTCGTTCCAGCCGTGGAACGCGTTCGGATAGTCGGCGATGCGGCGCGGCATGCCGGCAAGACCGAGGAAGTGCATCGGGAAGAAGATCAGGTTCACGCCGATGAAGGTGACCCAGAAGTGCAGCTTCGCGATGGTCTCGTTGTACATGTAGCCGCTCATCTTCGGGAACCAGTAGTACCAGCCGGCGAAGATGGCGAACACGGCGCCGAGCGACAGCACGTAGTGGAAGTGCGCGACGACGTAGTAGGTGTCCTGCAGCACGCGGTCGACGCCGGCATTGGCCAGCACCACGCCGGTCAGACCGCCGATGGTGAACAGGAAGATGAAGCCGATCGCCCACAGCATGGGCGCGCGGAACTCGATGGAGCCGCCCCACATGGTGGCGATCCAGGAGAAGATCTTCACGCCGGTCGGCACCGCGATCACCATGGTGGCGGCGATGAAGTAGGCCTGCGCGCCGGTCGAAAGGCCGACCGTGTACATGTGGTGCGCCCACACCACGAAGCCGATGCCGCCGATGGCGACCATGGCGTAGGCCATGCCGAGATAACCGAACACCGGCTTCTTCGAGAAGGTGGACACGATCTGGCTGATCATGCCGAAGCCGGGCAGGATCAGAATGTACACTTCCGGATGACCGAAGAACCAGAACAGGTGCTGGAACAGCACCGGATCGCCGCCGCCCGACGGCTCGAAGAAGGTCGTGCCGAAGTTACGGTCGGTCAGCAACATGGTGATGCCGCCGGCGAGCACCGGCAGCGACAACAAGAGCAGGAACACGGTCACCAGGATCGACCACACGAACAGCGGCATCTTGTGCAGGGTCATGCCCGGCGCGCGCATGTTGAAGATGGTGGTGATGAAGTTGATGGCGCCGAGGATCGAGGACGCGCCGGCCAAGTGCAACGACAGAATGACGAAGTCGACCGCCGGTCCCGGATGGCCCGTGGTCGACAGCGGCGCGTAGAGCGTCCAGCCCGTGCCGGCGCCGACCGTGCCCGGCTCGCCGCCCATGAACAGCGAGGTGATCAGCAGCGCAAAGGCGGCTGGCAGCAGCCAGAACGAGATGTTGTTCATGCGCGGGAACGCCATGTCGGGCGCCCCGATCATCAGCGGCACGAACCAGTTGCCGAAGCCGCCGATCATGGCCGGCATGACCATAAAGAAGATCATGATCAGGCCGTGCGCGGTCGTGAAGACGTTGAACTCGTGGCCGCTCGGGAAGAACTGCATTCCCGGGTTCTGCAGCTCCATACGGATGGCGATCGAGAGCAAGCCGCCGATGGTGCCGGCCATGATCGCGAACACCAAGTACATCGTGCCGATGTCCTTGTGGTTCGTCGAATAGACGAACCGCCGCCAACCGGTGGGGTGAGCGTGGGCATCGTGCGCAGCAGCCGCAGTGTGAGCCATATTTCTTGTCCTTCGACCCTTAAGTCCTCGTCGCGGGTATTCTATTCACTTTATTGTATGTGTCACGTTGATCACTGGGCGGTCCCGGCCGCCGCTACCTTGACCGGCTGGGCGGCCGGCTTGGCCGCCGCCACCGCCGGGCGCGCGACCCCGCTGTCGGCGGAGAACTTCTTCTGCGCCATGGCGAGCCACGCCTCGTAGTCCTTCTCGCTCATGACGTGGACCGCGATCGGCATGCGGTCGTGGTCGCGGCCGCACAGTTCCGAGCACTGGCCATAGTACATGCCGACGCGCTCGGCCTTGAACCAGGTCTTGTTGAGGCGGCCCGGAATGGCGTCGATCTTGATGCCGAACGAGGGCACCGCAAAGGAATGGATGACATCGGCGCCGGTGGTTTCGACTTCCACCACCTTGTTGACCGGCACCACCAGGTCGTTATCGGCGGTCAGGAGCCGCGGCTGGCCCGGCTTCAGCTTGTCGGCCGGCACCACCATCGAGGTGAATTCAATCTTCTTCGCCGGATATTGGTAGGTCCAGTACCACTGATGGCCGACCGCCTTCACGACCACGTCCGGCTTCGGAATGGTCAGCTCGAAGAACAGCAGCCGGAACGAGGGCACCGCGATGGTAACCAGGATCAGCACCGGCACCACGGTCCAGATCACCTCGATGAAGGTGTTGTGGGTGGTGCGCGAGGGCACCGGATTGGCGCGGGCGTTGAAACGCACCATCACGGTGATCAAGAGGCCGAGCACGAACACGGCAACGGCCCCGATGATCCACATCAGAAAGCTATGGAACCACTCGATATTCTGCATAACCGGCGTGGCGGCCGGTTGCATGCCGATTTCCCATGGTTTCGGCTGACCCGTGGCGGCCAGGGCGGCGGTCCCGCCGGCAAGAAAGGTCACACTCGCAGTGACCAGAAAGGCGTACAACCGCTTGAGCACCAGCATCGTCTTATGCGCTCCTTCGACGAAGAAAAGCCCTGGAAACAAGGCCCTTATTGGCCCCTGACACGCCGCCCACCGCGAGATGTGATGTTCGGCGTGATCCCCGCCGGGCACGGCATTAGCCACGGGCGTGGCTGCTGGGCGATGCGGCGGGACGGGGGGAAATCCCGGTTTCTCAAACCACAATTCCGGCGCGCCCGCAATGCACCTTGTCGTCGCTGCTTGTGGCACATCTTGTGACGCATCTTGTGAGCGATGGGGCCAAGCGGAAAAGATACGCCGGCGCCGCATTTACGCCACCTCGGCAGTGCCTTGGAGGACGCGTCGGCAGCGGATAGCAAGTGCCGTTTGCTTGACAGGATCGCCCGGGCGTGACCCAACGGGGCCGGCTGACACATCATAATAGGGCGGCGATTCGCTTGCGGCGCCGGGACGACGGGGATCGGCGCCACCGCCAAGGGACTGAATAATGGGCATTTTCGCGCATGAGAGGCGTGCGCTCGGCGCTCGGGCCCGGTTCGCGGCGACGCTCTTCGCCATGGCCGCCACTTTGGTCGCGCTCACACTCGGATCGGTAGAGCCGGCCGCGGCCCAGGGCGCGGTCAAGTCCGTCCACAAGGACTGGCAGGTTCGCTGCGACACCCCGCCCGGCGCCAAGCACGAGCAGTGCGCCCTCATCCAGAGCGTGACCGCGGCCGACCGTGCCAATGTCGGCCTGACCGTCATCGTGCTCAAGACCGCCGACAAGAAGAGCCGGCTGATGCGCGTGGTGGCGCCGCTCGGCGTGCTGCTGCCGTCGGGCCTGGGTCTCAAGATCGACGGCACCGATATCGGCCGCGCCGGCTTCGTGCGCTGCCTGCCCAACGGCTGCATCGCCGAAGTGGTGATGGACGACAAGCTCCTGAAGAAGCTGCGCACCGGCAAGACAGCGACCTTCATCATCTTCCAGACGCCGGAGGAAGGCATCGGCTTCCCGATGAGTCTCGCCGGCTTCGCGCAAGGCTACGACGCGCTGCCGTGACGGGTGACGCCCCTCGCCGCCTCCGCCCGATCCGGAGATACTGTTGGCAATCGCCGAGGAGTTGGGCATGACGACGCGCAGCGAGAAGTTTGGCAGTGCCCTGGCGAAAGCGGTGAAGGGCACTACCGCCAAGATGAAAGAACGCGAAGCCACCGCGTCGGCGGACGAGCGCGCGTGGGACCGGCCCGACGCCCCCTGGAACGACCCCCGCGTCAAACGCGGCATGCAGGCGCAACTGGCACGGCGGGCCGAACGCATGGGCGCCGGCGAAAAGCCGCTCGGCTGGAAGATTGGGCTCGGCGCGCCGGCGGCCATGGCGAACCTCGGAACATCCGGGCCGCAGGTTGGCTATCTGCTCCAGAGCGCGCTGCTATCGTCGGGCGCGCAGGTCAACGTGAAGGGCTGGACACAGCCGGGGGCCGAGCCGGAAATCGCGGTCCAGATCGGCAGCGACGTCGCTCCGGGATCGGATGCGGCCACCGCGCGTGCGGCCATCGCGGCGCTGATGCCGGCGATCGAACTGATCGACCTCGATTCGGCGCCGACGGCGGAAAATCTGGACACCGTCCTCGCCGGCAACATGTTTCAGCGCCACGTGTTGCTGGGCGAAGGCCGCCGCGGCGGCGGCGAGACCGCTGACCTCTCAGCCCACGTGTTCCGCCGCGGCAAGCCGGCGACGGAAGCGGCCGATCCGGAGGCGCTGACCGGCAAGGTTCCCAATCTGCTGGTGCACTTGGCGAACACGCTGAATGCCTTCGGCGAAAGCCTGAAGGCGGGCGATATCGTCATTTGCGGCTCGACGGTGCCGATGCCGCTGATCGAGCCGGATGAGACCGAATTCGATTACGAACTGCGCCCCATTGGGGCCGCATCAGTGCGTTTTGTGAGGGATTGAGCCGCCCTCGCAAATTTGCGCTTCAGCGCTTATCTCGGGGGTGAATTAGGAGTCTCGCATGGATAAATCCGTTTCCTCCCTCATCGACCGCGCCGGGCTCGACAAGGACAAGGTCGCCGGCATCATCAACCGTGGTCTGGAGGGCGCCGACGACGGCGAACTGTTCCTAGAATACAAGCAGGCCGAGATGCTGGTGTTCGACAACGGCCGCCTCAAGCAGGCGACCTACGATACGGCGCAAGGCTTCGGGCTGCGCGCGGTTAAGGACGAGGCGGTCGGTTACGCCCACGCCTCCGACCTATCGGAAGCAGCGCTGACGCGCGCGGCCGACGCGGTGCGGGCGGTCAAGGGCGGCCACACCGGCAGCTACGCCGACGCGCCCGGCCGCACCAACCGCAAGCTCTATAGCGACGACAATCCGCTGGCGGGGCCCGCCTTCGAGACCAAGGTGAAGCTGCTTGCCGAGATCGACGCCTTTGCCCGCGCCAAGGACCCGCGCGTGCGGCAGGTGACGGCGAGCCTCGGCGCCACCTGGCAGGTGGTGGAGATCCTGCGCACCGACGGCTCCACCTATCGCGACATCCGCCCGCTGGTGCGACTCAACGTGTCGGTGGTGACCGGCGACGGCGACCGGCAGGAGACCGGCTCCTACGGCTTCGGCGGGCGGGAATCCTTCGAGCGCTTCATCGCGCCGGATGCCTGGCAGGGCGCGGTCGACGAAGCGGTGCGCCAGGCGCTGGTCAATCTCGAAGCGGTGCCGGCGCCGGCCGGCGAGATGGACGTGGTGCTCGGCGCGGGCTGGCCGGGCGTGATGCTGCACGAAGCCGTCGGCCATGGGCTCGAAGGCGATTTCAACCGCAAGAAGACGAGCGCCTTCGCCGGGCTGATGGGTCAGCAGGTTGCCGCCAAGGGCGTCACCGTAGTGGACGACGGTACCATGCAGGCGCGCCGCGGCTCGCTCTCCATCGACGACGAGGGCACGCCCACCAACCGCACCGTGCTGATCGAGGACGGTATCCTGGTCGGCTACATGCAGGACCGGCAGAACGCACGGCTGATGAACATGAAGCCGACCGGCAACGGCCGCCGTGAGTCACATGCGCATGTGCCGATGCCGCGCATGACCAACACCTACATGCTGGCGGGCGACAAGCCGCGCGAGGAGATCATCGCCTCGGTGAAGAACGGGCTTTACGCCGTGTCGTTCGGCGGCGGCCAGGTCGACATCACCTCGGGCAAATACGTGTTTCAGTGCACCGAGGCCTACAAGATCGAAGACGGCAAGGTCACCGCACCGGTGAAGGGCGCCATGCTGATCGGCAACGGTCCGACCGACTTGCACCGCATCACCATGATCGGCGACGACTTCGCGCTCGATCCCGGCATCGGCACCTGCGGCAAGAACGGCCAGGGCGTGCCGGTCGGCGTCGGCCAGCCGTCGTTGCGCATGGACAAGATCACCGTCGGCGGCACCGCCTGAAGACGCGAAAGGAGTCTATTTTATCATGTCGTCTTCTTCCGCTTCGCGCCAATCGCAGAAATCCGGCCCCCTCCGCTCGGTCCTCGAATTCGCGGCGGTCATCCTGATTGTGATCGCTGGCAAGACTGCGATCGCCGAGCCGTTCTACGTCCCCTCCGGCTCGATGGAGCCGACGCTTCTGATCGGCGACGAGTTGATCGCCACCAAGTTTACCTACGGCTACGGCACCGCGGCATTGCCGAGCTTCCTCGACCTGCCCATTAGCGGCCGCGTCTTCGCCAGCACGCCGCACCGCGGCGACGTGGTCGTATTCCGCTGGCCCGGCAACACCAGCCAGACCTGGGTTAAGCGGGTGATCGGCCTGCCCGGCGACCGCATCACCATGCGCAACGGCGTCGTTTGGATCAACGGCAAGCCGGCAACGCAGACGCCGGACGGCATGGGTCAAGTGGAAGACGAGAGCGGCCAGTACACGCCGGCGCGCAAGCTCGTCGAGACTCTGCCCAACGGCTACAAGCATCTCATCTACAAGATGTACGACAACGGCCCGCTCGACAATATGCCGACCGTCACGGTGCCACCCGGCCACGTCTTCGTCATGGGCGACGACCGCGACGATTCCGCCGACAGCCGCGTACCGCTGCGCGACGGCGGCGTCGGCATGCTGCCCGTGAACAACCTGGTCGGCCGCGTGCAGGCCCTGATCGGCTCCTGGAATCTTGCCTATACGCAGAAGCCGATCTGGACCTGGGCCTCGGGCTTGAGGCCGTCGCGGTTCTTCACCGCGGTGCATTGAGGCAGCGCATTACCGCACCACGCCCGAGATGCAGCAATTGCCGCGCTTGGGGCGCGGAATCTTCGATTTCAGATAACAGCGCGCTGACGCGCGGCCATAGCCCGGCCGCACATAGGTGAAGGCGCGGCAGCGCTTGTCCTTCCTGCACGCTTCCAGACACGACTTGCCGGTCGGATCGGACGGCAGGTCGAAATGGCGGTAGTTGCCGCCGCGGCGCGAGATCGACATTTCGATGGGACCGCCGACACGCGGCTCGATGACGCCGGCACCGCGCACACTCGACACGCAGCACGAGTCCTTGACCCGCGGCGGCACGCGGTTTTTCAGCGCACACGCCGCGTGCGTGCGCTTGGTGCGGGGAAACGAGAAGCTCCAGGCGCGGCAGCGCGAATCGCGTTCGCAGCGCGTGGCGCACACCGTCGGGTCGCCGGAACGGATGCTGAAGGTGAGATAGTCGCCACCGACGCGGTCATAGCCAACCTGGGCGTGCACCGGCGCGACCATCATCGCCCCGGCAAACGCCAAAGTCGCCGAGACGACCAGGCCCTTGACCCCGTACCCCATGCGCGCGCCTCCGGCTCAACCGCCGTTGGTCGTCCCCTTGCGCAGGCATGTTACCGCGACTCGCCCCGCTTGGGCAGATACGTCACGGCCGGGCCAAAAGAATGCGCCCGCCGGAGGGGCCAGCGGGCGCTTGATCCGGCCGCGAGAGGGGATTTCGCGGGACCCCGGACCGGGCGGCCGATGAGAGGAATCGGCCGTTTGGCTTGAACGATTTCAGAGCATCGGCAGCGCGCGCCGGTGCGCCGGCTGTGAAGAAGGCTGCAGCGGCGGCGCCGCGGGCAACACGGACGGCGGCTGGCGACGCGGCCACGCCCGGCTCGTGCGCCGCTCGGTGACGCGCGCGCGCAGGCGCTCGGTCGGATCCTCCCAGAACGGCGAGGAAAACGCCTCGTCGAGATCGGCCCGGAAAACGCCCATATCGGCCAGCATGCGACGGTCGAGCCCGGCGAGCACCCGCGCCTCGCGGCGGTGGCGGCGCGCCCGCGCCAGATCCTTGAGCCAGCGCGAGACCAGCGCCAGCAGGCTGAAACTCCCCCGCAGCGCGGTCGCGCCGGCAATGGGCAGAACGGGGACATTTGCGCTCATGACATTTCTCCATCGGTCTTGCGGCGTGTTGGCTCTATTTTGGGCGCCAAACAGGCCGGAACCACCCGAATTCCCCACCCGATTCCTGGTTTACTCGCGATTTTTTGCCTCAGAGGCGATACTCGATCCTCTTGAGTACACATAATGCACTGCAAAAATTTATTAGTGAAACGAATGTTTTTCATGCGATAGATCAAAAGTTGTGATACGGTCCTGCCGGCCTCTCCGAGGGGCCGGCTTTGAACTTTTTGCCTTGTCGCGTTTCCGGACGGCGAACCGGTTTCCACTTCGCCTGGAAACGCTCCGGAGGACCGCCGCCATGGCTGCCATGCTCGACATCGACCAGTTGCGCACCTTCATTGCCATCGCCGACACCGGCAGCTTCACCCGCGCCGCCGAGGTGGTGAATAAGACCCAGTCGGCCGTGTCGATGCAGATGAAACGGCTGGAGGAGCGGATCGAGCGGGCGCTCTTCGCGCGCGACGGCCGCGCCTCCAAGCTGACCGAAGACGGCCTGCGCCTGCTCGATTACGCGCGGCGGCTGGTGAAGCTGAACGTGGAGACCGTCGCCGCCTTTTCCGACGAAGCGCTGTCGGGGCGCGTGCGCCTCGGCGTACCGGACGACTATGCCGACCGCTACCTGCCCGACATTATGGCGCGCTTCTCGCGCGTCTATCCGGGCGTCGAATTGACGGTGCTGTGCGAGCCGTCGCCCGACCTGATCGACCGCGTCGACGCCAACGAGCTCGATCTCGCCATCGTCACCAACTGCGAATCGAAGCGCGCCGCCGAAATCTTCCGGCGCGAGCGCCTGCTCTGGGTGACGTCGAACCGGCATCCGACCCACCTGGAAGGGCGTGTGCCGCTGGCGCTCGGGCGGCCGAACTGCTTGTGGCGTCACACCGCGATCGACCACCTGGAAACGGCGGAGCGCCCGTACCGCCTGCTCTATTCGAGCTCGAACGTGGGCGCGGTCGCCGCCGCCGTCCTTGCCGGCCTCGCGGTGTCGGTGCTGCCGGAGTCGGGGCTCAGGCCCGGCATGCGCGTCCTGACCAACGCCGACGGTTATCCCGACCTGCCCTCCTGCCGCATCGGCCTGGTGCGCAGCGCGCACGAACGCTCGGCGCTGGCGGAGGCGCTCGCCGAGCACATCATTTCGTCGCTCGACAACCTGTCGGAAGCGCAAGCGGCGGAGTGATCGGCCTCAACAAATCTCAGCCGCTGTCGCGTTCAAGACGCGCACCAAATCGTCCGGCTTCAGTTCCACCTGCAGCCCGCGCCGGCCGCCGTTGAGCACGACACGTTCGAAGGCAAGGGCCGACTGTTCGACGAACACCGGCACGCGCTTCTTCTGGCCGAACGGCGAGATGCCGCCGACGTGATAGCCGGTGAGGCGTTCGGCTTCGGCTGCGCCGAGCATGGCGGCGCTCTTGGCTTTGGCGGCAGCCGCGAGCTTCTTCAGATTCACTTCGCGGTCGGACGGCGCCAGCACGCAGACGACCTTATCGCCGGCACGCGCCATCAAGGTCTTGAGCAGACGCGCCGGCTCGATGCCGAGCGCTTCCGCCGCCTGCATGCCGATGCGCGGCGCGTCGGGATCGTAGTCGTATTCGTGGAGCTGGAAGGCGACGCCGGCCTTTTGCAGCATCAGCGTGGCGGGCGTGGATTTGGCCATGGGCACTCTCTTTCACCTCTCCCCGCAAGCGGGGACAGGGAAAAGATCAATACGCATATTCCTCGAAAATCGGATCGACGGAACCTTTCCACTTGCCGTGGAACTTCTGCAACAGTTCCTCGGCCGGCGTGACGCCGGCGGCCACCGATTCTTCGAGCGGGCGCAGGTAGCGCGTCTCGTCGCGGCCGTTCTGGTCGAGCCGCTGGCGGCGCTTGAGCGTGCGCGACGCGATGCGCAGCGTCTCCTGCGCCAGCGTCAGCACGTTGCGGCCGCGGATCTCCGCGTTGAAGCCGAGCTTCGGCACGTCCTCGCGCAGCTTCTGGCGTTCCGCCGCGCTCCAGTCTTTCACCATGTCCCAGCAGGCATCGAGCGCGTCGTCGTCATAGAGCAGCCCGACCCAGAAGGCGGTCAGCGATGGCAGCCGGCGCCAGGGCACGCCATCGGCGCCGCGCATTTCGAGATACCGCTTGAGCCGCACCTCGGGAAAGATGGTGCTGAGGTGATTGGCCCAGTCGGAAATGGTCGGCCGCTCGCCCGGAAGCTCCGCGAGCTTGCCGGCGAAGAAATCGCGGAACGACTTGCCGGCGACGTCGATGTAGGTGTCGCCGCGCTTGATGAAATACATCGGCACGTCGAGCGCATAATCGACCCAGCGCTCAAACCCCATGCCGGGCTCGAACGCCCAGGGCAGCATCCCAGCGCGATCGTTGTCGGTGTCGGTCCAGATGTGCGAGCGCATCGACAGGAAGCCGTTAGGCTTGCCTTCGGTGAACGGCGAGTTGGCGAACAGCGCCGTCGCCACCGCCTGCAGCGCAAGCGACACGCGCAGCTTTTTCACCATGTCGGCTTCGTCGGAGAAGTCGAGGTTCGCCTGCACCGTGCAGGTGCGGTACATCATATCGAGGCCCATCGTGCCAACCTTCGGCATGTAGGCAGTCATGATCTTGTAGCGGCCCTTGGGCATGACCGGCATTTCGGCGCGGGTCCAGTTCGGCGTCATGCCGAGCCCGAGAAAGCCGATCCCCAACGGCTTCGCCACCTCGCGCAATTGCGCGAGATGCGCCATCAGTTCCGAGCAGGTTTCGTGCACGGTCTCCAGCGGCGCGCCGGAAAGCTCGAACTGGCCGCCGGGCTCGAGCGAAATCGCCCCGCCGCCGGTCACGTCGAACATGCCGATGATGTTGTCGCCTTCCATGATCGGCTCCCAGCCGAGCAGGTCGTGCATACCTTCGAGCAGGGCGCGGATCGAGCGCGTGTTCTCGTAGGGCACGGGGCGATCACCTTCGACCGTGAAGGCGAATTTCTCGTGCTCGGTGCCGACGCGGAACTGGTCCTTCGGCTTGCAGCCCGCTTCGAGCCAGGCGACGAGTTCGTCGCGCGTCTCGATTGGGGTCATATCGATCTGGTCACGGGCCATGGAGAGTTCCGGGCAGGCGGGGCGCGACCATAAACATGGCCCGTCGCAAAGGGCAATGCGGGGGGCGGATGGCCGGGTTGCGGACGAGGGGGCTTGCGCGGACTACTCGGCCGCCTGCGCAAGCGGGGCCGCGGCGACTAGGAAAGCGCGGCCCTTGGCGGTGACGCGCACGTGGCGCTCGCGCCAGCGGCCGGCGCCCAATTCGATCAGGCCTTCGTCCATGGCGTCTTCCCAGATCGACAGCCGCGGGCACGAGGTGCGCCAGGCGTCCATCGCTTCGCCGTAACTGCGCGGCCGCTCGCTGAGCCAAGCCAGAAACTGAAGGGTGAGATAGCCGCTGGGGCTGTCGAGGACGATCGACATTGGGTCCGTCTCCCGGTATCGGGCGGGATTCTAGCATCGGTCTTTCGAAATCCGAACGGCCTCGTGCTGAGGAACCGCCGTAGGGGAGCGTCTCGAAGCATGGAGCGGAAAACGCAAGATTTCCCGCCATAGTTCATATTTTGTTCTTTTGCCCGTGGCGCGCTTGCGATAGAGATGGGCCCGCATGCCCCAATTCACCCCCCATCAGGATGCCGCCCTCACTGCCGTCGCCGACTGGCTGAAGGCCAAGCCCGGCTCAGGCGACACGCCGCCGGTCTTTCGCCTGTTCGGCTATGCCGGAACCGGCAAGACCACGCTCGCCAAACACATCGCCGAGGGCGTCGACGGCGAGGTGAAATACGCCGCCTTCACCGGCAAGGCCGCGTCCGTGATGCGCGGCAAGGGTTGTCACGGCGCCTCCACCATTCACAGCCTGATCTACCGCACGCGCGAGAGCGGCGAAGAGATCCCGAGCTTCGATCTGTGGGACGAGGCGCCGGCCTCCAAGGCCGATCTCGTCATCATCGACGAGTGCTCGATGGTCGACCCTGAGCTCGGCCGCGATCTGTTGTCGTTCGGCGTGCCGCTTTTGGTGCTGGGCGATCCGGCGCAATTGCCGCCGATCCAGGGCGGCGGCTTTTTTACGGAAGTCGAGCCCGACGCCATGCTGACGGAAGTGCACCGGCAGGCGCAGGACGACCCGATCGTGCGGCTGTCGATGGATATCCGCGCCGGCGAATACCTCGAGCCCGGGCGCTATGGCGAAACCGAAGTCGTGCGCAAAGGCGATCTCGACCCGCAGCGCGTGCTCGACGCCGACCAGGTACTGGTCGGGCGCAACGCCACGCGCCGCGCCTATAACACGCGCATGCGCGAGCGGCGCGGCTTCGAAGACGACATGCCGGAAGCCGGCGACAAGCTGGTGTGCTTGCGCAACAACCGCAAGAAGGCGCTATTCAACGGCGGCCTGTGGACGGTGAAGGCACGCGGGCAACGCAAGAGTGGCTCGAAGTCCGGCATCCTTTCGCTGCAACTGTTGCCCGACGACGAGACCGCGCGGCGCGGCGTGAAAGTCTCGGTGCGCCCCGAATGCTTCACCGGCGGCATCGAGCAGTTCGACTGGCAGCGACGCAAGCCCTACGACGAGTTCGACTTCGGCTACGTGCTCACCGTGCACAAGGCGCAGGGCTCGCAATGGGACGACGTGGTGCTGTTCGACGAGAGCTTTGCGTTTCCGGATAGCCGCGAGCGCTGGCTTTATACCGGCGTGACACGGGCAGCGAAGAGATTGACGGTGGTGATGTAGCGACACGCTCCGCTCATTCCCGCGCAAGCGGGAATCCGCAAAAGCGCTGGAGCCCGCTTTCGCGGGGGTGAGCGGGTCAGCTAATGGCCATTCCTCACCCGCCACCGATGCGCGAAGGGCAAGGCCGCAAGCGCGATGGCCGTAAATACCGCCCCCGCGATGAACGTTCCGTCCGGTCCGATCACATCCCACAAGCCGCCGGCGATGATGCTGGCGCAGAGCATGGCGAGCCCGCTCACCAGATTGAACACGCCAAAGGCGGTGCCGCGCAAGTTTTCCGGCGCGGTGTCGGCAACCAGCGCCGACAACAGCCCTTGTGTGAGCCCCATGTGCAGGCCCCAGAGCGCCACGCCGACCATCACCGTGACCACGCCGCCCGCAAACGCCAGCACCAGGTCGGCGACGATCAGCAGCGCAAAACCCGAGAGCAGCAAGCCGTAGCGGCCAATGGAGTCCGACAGCGCGCCGGCGGGCCAGGCCGAGAGCGCGTAGACTAGGCTCATCACCACCATCACCGACGGCACCCAGGTGAGCGGCATGCCGACCGACTTGGCGCGCAAGAGCAGGAAGGCTTCGCTGAAGCGGGCGAGCGTGAACACGGCGGCGACCGCGACCACGATCCAGTAGGCGGCATCGAGCTTCTTGAACTCGGCGCGGGAGAGCGGCGCGCGCGGTTCCTTTTTCGTCTGCGTGGCGCGCGGCTCACGCACGAACAGGACGATAACCGCGACCGCCAGAAACGCCGGCGCCACCGCGATCCAGAACACGGTGCGGAAATGGTCGGCGAACAGCGCCATGAACAGGATGGCGCCACCCGGGCCAATGAAGGCGCCGACGGTGTCGAGCGACTGGCGCAGGCCGTAAGCCGCGCCGCGCACCGCGCTCGGCGTGAGGTCGGCGATGAGCGCGTCGCGCGGCGCGCCGCGGATGCCCTTGCCGACCCGATCAATGAAGCGCGCGGCGATGACCCAGGCGATGTTGGGCGCGAGCGGAAACATCGGCTTCGACAGCGCGGCAAGGCCGTAGCCGGCGGCTGCTAGCCATTTTCGCTGGCCCAGCCAGTCGCTGATGACGCCGGAGAACACTTTCGTCACCGCGGCGGTCGCCTCCGCGATGCCTTCGATGACGCCGACTTCAAGCGTCGAGGCGCCGAGCACGCTCACCAGATAAAGCGGCAGCAGCGCATGGATCATCTCCGAGGAAGCGTCCATGAACAGCGACACGAAGCCGAGCGCCCAGACGCCGCCGGGGATTTCACGCCAGCGCAGGAGGGAATGAGGTTTGTCGTCAGGCATGCAACAAGCTCCGCTCATTCCCGCGCAAGCGGGTATCCAACTCTTCTTTAAGCATTCACTTCATCCCACAGATCGCCCCACTCCGGATTGCTCCGTTCAATCAATTCGAGCTTCCATATCCGGTTCCACTTTTTCATCTGGTGCTCACGCATGAAAGCCGACTCTGCGCGAACTCATGCCGCTCGTACCAGACGAGCAGCTTGACCCCGTATCTTTACGTGAAACCCCGAATGATATCGTTGCGGTGTTGCCAAACGCGCTTCACCAAATCATCGGTCATGCCGATGTAAAGCGTGCCATTCCGCCTATTCGCAAGGATGTAGACAAAAAACGCCATGCCACGCCCCCTGGACCCCCGCTTTCGCGGGGGTGAGCGGAGATTGTCGCAGCGCTCTCCGAAGAAATCTACGCCGCCTCTTTCTTCTTCGGCGGGGCGAAGCGGCGGTAGAAGCTGTCGTTGCTCTCGGCCATGTCGACCAGCAACTTGCAGGGCTTAAAGCGCGGCCCGTGTTTCTTTTCGAGATCGCGGCACAGTTCGACAAACTTCTTCGAGCCCACCATATCGATCCACGACAGCGTGCCGCCCGACCAGGGCGCGAAGCCCCAGCCGAGGATCGAGCCGACGTCGGCTTCCCGCACGTCGGTGACCACCTTTTCCTCGAAGGTGCGCGCGGCTTCGAGCGCCTGCACGACCAGAATGCGGTGCTTGAGTTCCTCGACGTCGAGCGCTTCGACCTCGTCGCGCGTGAGCTTCTTCGGCTGGAGATCGGCAATGCCGGCCCAGAGCCGTTTCGGCTTCACGGAATAATCATAGAAGCCCTTGCCGTTCTTGCGGCCGAAGCGGCCGTGCTTCTCCACCATGTCCTCCAGCAGCTTCTTCTGCTGCTGGTTGATGGCACCCGCGCCCATATCGGCTTCCGCCGCGCGTACGATCCTCAGTCCGAGATCGAGCGCGGTCTCGTCATTGAGCGCGAGCGGGCCGACCGGCATGCCGGCCATGCGGGCGGCGTTCTCGATCAGCGCTGGCGGGATACCCTCCAGGAGCATCAGATGGCCTTCCTGGATGTAGTTGAGCACGCAGCGGTTGGCGTAGAAGCCGCGGGTGTCGTTGACCACGATCGGCGTCTTCTTGATGGCGCGCACGAAATCGACCGCCACCGCCAGCGCCTTATCGCCGGTTTCCTTGCCGAGGATGATCTCGGTCAGCATCATACGGTCGACCGGCGAGAAGAAATGGATGCCGATGAAGCGCTTGGGTTCCTTGAACTCGGACGCCAGTGAGGTGATCGGCAGCGTCGAGGTATTGGAGGCGAAGATGGCGTCGTCGCGGATGACGGCTTGGATCTTGGCGATCACATCGGCTTTCACCTTGCGGTCCTCGAACACCGCTTCGATGACCAGGTCGCAGTCCTTCAGCGCGTTGTAGTCGGCGGCAGGGGTGATTTTCGCAAGCAACGCGTCGCGATCGGCGCCCTTCATGCGGCCCTTGGTGACGCGGTCGCCGAGTGCCTTGGCAACGCCTTCCTTGCCCTTGTCGGCGGCTTCCTGGTCGCGGTCGATCAGCACCACGTCGATACCGACCGCAGCGGTGACGCGCGCGATGCCGGCGCCCATAAAGCCGGCGCCGACGATGCCGACTTTCTTGAGCGACGATGGCGGCACCGTTTCCGGCCGGCGCGCGCCCTTGTTCAGCTCCTGCATGGAGACGAACAGGCTGCGGATCATGTTGGCCGCCTGCGGCGAGCGCAGCACGTGCGCGAACCAGCGCGATTCGATGCGCAGCGCGGTGTCCATGTCGACCTGCAGGCCCTCGTAGACCACCTGCAGGATGGCGCGTGCGCCCGGATAGTTGTCGTAGGTTTCGCGGCGATAGATGGCGTTCGCCGGCATGAAGGTCATCATGCCGGCCTTCGACCAGACGAGGCCGCCGGGCAGACGAAAGCCCTTCACATCCCACGGCGCCACGCCCTTGCCGCCGGCCTTGATCCACTCCTTGGCGGTTTTGATGAGATCGGCCGCAGGCACGACCTCGTCGATCAGCTTCATGGCCTTGGCGCGCTCCACCTTGAGCGCGTCGCCCTTGAGCAGGAACTGCAGCGCGTCGGCGGGCGGAATCATGCGCGCCACGCGCTGGGTGCCGCCACCGCCGGGGAACAGGCCGACCTTCACTTCCGGCAGGCCGAGCCGCGTCTTCGGGTTGTCGGACGCGACACGATGATGGCAGGCGAGCGCGATCTCGAAACCACCGCCCATGGCCGTGCCGTTGAGCGCGCAGACCCAGGGCTTGCCCGAGGTCTCCAGTCGCCGGCACAACACCGACAGCCGGCGGCCTTCCTCGAACACCATCTTGGCGGCAGCTTCTTCACCCTCGCGCGCGAGCGTATCGGCGTAGAGGCTCTTGAAGCGCTCCAGGACGGTGAGATCGGCGCCGCCGCAGAAACTATCCTTGCCGGCGGTGATGACCGCGCCTTTGATCGCGTCGTCGCTCGCGACCTTCTCAACAATCGGCCCGAGCTCTTCGTGCACACCGGCGTCAATGACGTTCATCGACCGACCCGGCATGTCCCAGGTGACGAGCGCGATGCCATCGGCGTCGACGTCGAAGGTGAAGTTGGTCATTGGAAATTTCCTCAGTAGGGCTCGCCGCTTTTCTTGGTGTAACGGAATTCCTTGCCGTCGCGCACGACCATCATGTCGATGTCGGAATAGAACGCGCGTTCTTTCGCGGTGCGGCTGCCGACCTCGAGCACGACGGCATCGCGGTCGGAACGATTGATGAGGCAATGGCCATCCTGGACGCCCGCTTTCCAGGCCGCCGCCTCACCGGCTTTCAGCACGGTCTCGCCCGCGTCCTCGCACAGCACGACTTCGCCTTCGAGCACGTAGACGAGTTCGTCCTCGTTCTCGTGCCAGTGGCGCTGCGACGACGCAGCACCCGGCTTGAGCGTGCAGATGTTGACGCCGAACTGGCTGAGGCCCACGGCACGGCCGAGCCGCTTACGTTGGCGGCCCTCCACCGCCTGGCTGAACGGCGGCGGATAGCCAGTTGCGGTGTCGAGCGGGATTTTCGAAATATCGATCTTGGGCATGAGAACGCGCTCACACCCGCTCAATGATCGTCGCGGTGCCCATGCCGGCGCCGATGCAGAGCGTCACCAGCGCGGTGGATTTGCCGGTGCGCTCCAACTCGTCGAGCGCAGTGCCGAGGATCATGGCGCCGGTAGCGCCGAGCGGATGGCCCATGGCGATGGCGCCGCCGTTGACGTTGATGTTCTCGTTGCCGATGTCGAAGGCTTGCATGAAACGCAACACGACCGCGGCGAAGGCTTCATTGATCTCGATGAGATCGATATCCGACAGCTTCATGCCGGATTTCTTCAGAACCTTGTGCGTCACGTCGACCGGACCGGTGAGCATCATCGCCGGCTCGGAACCGATATTGGCGAAGGCCCTGATGCGGGCCCGCGGCTTCAGGCCGGCGGCTTTGCCTGCCTCCGCGCTGCCGATCAGCACGGCGGCGGCGCCATCGACGATGCCGGACGAGTTGCCGGCGTGGTGCACGTGGTTGACCGCCTCGATCTCCGGATGCGCCTGTACCGCCACCGCGTTGAACCCGCCCATCTCGCCCATCTGCACGAACGACGGCTGTAACGACGCCAGCGACTGCATGGTCGTCGACGGCCGCATGTGCTCGTCCTTGTCGAGGATGGTGAGGCCGTTGACGTCCTTCACCGCGATCACCGATTTCTTAAAGCGGCCCTCGTCCCAGGACTTCGCCGCGCGGGTCTGGCTTTCGACCGCGAAGGCATCGACGTCGTCGCGTGAGAAACCGTACTTGGTCGCGATCAGGTCGGCGGAAATGCCCTGCGGCATGAAGTAGTGCGGCACTGCGTAGGACGGGTCCATGGTCCAGGCGCCGCCGGAAGCGCCGATGCCGACGCGGCTCATGGATTCGACGCCGCCGCCGATGGTCATGTCGTGCTGGCCGGACATGATCTCGGCCGCCGCGAAGTTGATGGCATCGAGGCCCGAGGCGCAGAAGCGGTTGATCTGCACGCCCGGCACGCTGTCGCCGAAGCCGGCCATCAGCGCCGAGGAGCGGGCAATGTCGCCGCCGGCCTCGCCCACCGGATCGACGCAGCCCATGACCACGTCGTCGAGTCGGCTGGGATCGAGGTCGTTGCGGTCCTTGACCGCCTTCAGCGCCTGGGCCGCAAGGCTCAGCGCGGTGACTTCGTGCAGGGCGCCGTCGGCCTTGCCGCGTCCGCGCGGGGTGCGAACGGCGTCGTAAATGAATGCGTCGGGCATGGGAATCTCCGGACTTTCCGCGGCGGGCACCCCGGCGGGGCTCGCGCGCCGGCGGCGATTCTAGCTCGTTTCAACATAGGACGGGAACCGCGCCGGCGCGAGGGCCACATCTTCACTTCACCTCCCCACCGAACTCGGGTCTGCCCGAGTTCGGCGCTTCAAACGACCCGAAGTCGGATTTATCCGACTTCGGCGAGGGGGAGAGTGAGGCGCAGAATACGCCGTGCGTGCTAGTCCCGGCCCCAGCCGACCCAGGTCCAGGCGCGTTCGTGCAGGTAGTAGATGACGATCTTGGTGACGATCTCGGTGCCAGCGATGGAGCCGGCGAGCGCCCCCGAGCCGGTGAAGATGAGCGCCAGCACGAAGGTGTCGATACTGCCGGTGATACGCCAGCTCACCGCCTTGGCGATGGAGCGGACGTGGGAGTCGCCGCCCTGCGCGGGTGGCGTTCTGGGCGCGAGCGCAAGCATGAGTTCAGCGTCCGGCCGCGCCCGATCGGCCGCGGCCGCCGCGGCATCTGTACGTGCTTGTTGTTTGCGCGTTCATGGCTTTGCCCCTCGTCTCGAAACGGCAATCAGTAGGAGCTTGCTGGCGCGGTGCGCAATCGGCGATATGAAAATAAGAAGATTCTTCTCGCGCAGGCGCGGGGGCGGAGCAGCGATATGTCGGGAACCCGCGCCGGCGTGAAACGCGCATCATGCGCGAAAAGGCGGCAGCTTCCTTCCCTCTCCCCGCGTGCGGGGAGAGGGAACGCGCCACACATGCCGCTCACGCGCTCACAAACTCCTTGAAATCAGCATCTTCATGATCTCATTGGTGCCGGCGTAGATGCGCAGGACCCGCGCGTCGCGGTACAGCCGCGAGATCGGGTATTCGTCCATGAAGCCGTAGCCACCGAACAATTGCAGGCAGCGGTCGAGGATGGTGGCGAGCGTGTCGGTAAGCCGGTATTTCGCCATCGACGCGGTGACGGTATCGAGCCGACCTTCGACATGCTCGCCGATGCAGTGGTTGAGGAACACCTTGGCGATGGTCGCGTCGGTCTTGCAGGCGGCGAGCTCGAACTGGGTGTTCTGGAACTCGATGATCTTCTTGCCGAAGGCGCTGCGCTCTTTAACGTAGTCGGCGGTCAGCGAAAGCGCGCGCTCCATCATGGCGACGGCGTGCACGGCGACGATTAAGCGCTCCTGCGGCAGCTCCCGCATGAGCTGGTAGAAGCCCTGGCCCTCCTCGGTGCCGAGCAGGTTTTCCGTCGGCAGCTTAACGTCCTCAAAGAACAATTCCGAGGTGTCGGCGGAATCCATGCCGAGCTTCTTCAGCTTGCGCCCGCGCCGGAAACCCGGCGCGTTATCGGTTTCCACGACCATGAGCGAGACGCCCTTGGCGCCGGCAGCCGGATCGGTCTTGGCGACGACGACGATCAGGTTGGCGTGCTGGCCGTTGGTGATGAAGGTTTTGGAGCCGTTGAGCACGTAGCCGTTGCCGGATTTCTCCGCCTTGGTGCGCACGCCCTGCAGGTCGGAACCGGTACCCGGCTCGGTCATGGCGATGGCGGCGACCAGCTCGCCGGTGGCGAGCTTCGGCAGCCAGCGCTGCTTCTGCTCCTCGGTGCCGTAATGCAGGATGTAGGGCGCGACGATGCCGGAATGCAGCGGCGCGCCGAAGTCGTCAAAGCCGGCGAGCGAGAATTCACGGTTGATCACCGCCTCGTGGGCGAAGGTGCCGCCGGCGCCGCCGTATTCCTCCGGCATCGTTGCGCACAGCAGGCCCGCCTCCCCGGCCTTGGTCCAGGCCTCGCGCTCGTACATGCCCTGCTCGTGCCAGCGATCGATATGCGGCACGTATGCGTCGGCGATGAAGCGCCGCGCCTGTTCCTCGAGTAGCACGAGGTCCTCGGTCATCCAGGCGGGGCGAGGGAGATTGAGGGCGTCCATGGCGCGTCCTTGGGCTGTCGCGTTGTTTAGGCATCCAGAATAGAGGCAGCGAGCCGCTCGCGCGAGAGGGCCCGGCGCGGCCAGCGCCGAAATATAAACCGCCGGTTCGCGAGGGCGCGAACCGGCGGTTTAAGACGCAGGCGGGCGGCGGGCCCGCCTCAGGCGGCTATTACTTCGCCGGATCCTTGACGTGCTTGATGGTGGCGATCTCGACGTTCTCCAGCTGACCGTTCACCTTCTCCACCTTGCGGATGTAAACGTTCTGGATGATGTCGCGGGTCTTCGGGTCGATGGAGATCGGGCCGCGCGGGCTTTCCCAATGCATGCCCTTGGCCGCCGCGATCAGTTTGGCGGCGCTGGCGTTGCCCTTGGTCTTCTTCAGCGCCGCGTAGATCAGATGCATGCCGTCATAGCCGCCGATCGAGAAGATATCGGGATGACGGTTGAATTCCTTCTCGTACGCCGCCACGAAGGCCTTGTTCTTCGCCGACTTGTGCGACCAGTCGTAGTGGAAGACCGTGATGATGCCGAGCGCACTGTCGCCGACGCTCTTAAGTGACTCGTCGAGCGTCAGCTCGCCCTGCGCCAGGGTCTTGAAGTGCTGCGGGTCCATGCCGCGGTCACGCAGCGCCTTGGCGAACGCCGCCGGCTGGGTGCCGCCCGGGATGAACACGAAGATGCCGCCCGGGTTCGTGTCCTTGGCCTTCTGCACATACGAAGAGAAGTCCGAATTCCGGACCGGCATGCGCACCGAACCGGCAATCTTGCCGCCCGCTGCCTTGAAGCCCTTCTGGAACCAGACTTCGGCGTCGATGCCGGGGCCGTAGTTGGCGACCATGGTGTAGACGTTCTTGACGCCGTTCTTCTCCGCCCACTTGCCGAAGCTGTACTGGAGCTGTGGGATGGTCAGCGAGGTGCGCGCGAGATAGGGCGATTTCTTCGTGATGGAGGACGTGGCCGCGTTCATCACCACCATGAACTTCTTGCCCGCCTTCGACACGTCGCCGGCGGCCATGGCATTCGGCGTGAGCGCGAAGCCGGCCAGGATATCGACGTGATCGCGCGTGATCAGTTCCTGCGCCAAGCGCTTGGCGACCGGCGGATTGATGCCGCCGACGTCCTTGCGGATGATTTCGATCTTCTTGCCGGCAACCATGTCGCCGTGCTGCTTCATGTAAAGCTTGATGGCATTGTCCATCTGCACGCCGGTGTCGGCAAACTGACCGGAATACGGAATGATCAGGCCGATCTTGATCGTGCCGGCGGCATGCGCCGACACGGCCATAAGCGCGGCCGCGGCAACGCCGCAAAGCGTGGCGGTGGCAATCCTCATTGGGTCGTCCCTCCTCGGTTGTTTTCTCGTTCGCGCCACGATAGCTAACGTGGCTTCGTATGGTCAATTAAGCGCGTCCGTGCGGTAATTGCCATAGCCCATTGGTCCCACGATTAAGGCGACGCAACAGCGGTGGGCAGGCCGGCCCAATCAGGGGGGATTCGTTTGCTTAAATTCGGAATTTTCGACCATCTGGACAGCGACGGCGGGCCGCTCGACGCGCTCTACGAAAACCGGCTAGCCCTGGTCGAATTGATGGAACGGGAAGGATACGCCGGTTATCACTTGGCCGAGCATCACGCGACGCCACTCGGCATGGCGGCGAGCCCGAGCGTCTTCCTGTCCGCGGCGATCCAGCGCACACGGCACATCCGGCTCGGGCCGCTGGTCTTCGTGCTGCCGCTCTATCATCCGCTGCGTCTTTACGAAGAAATCTGCATGCTCGACCAGATGAGCGGCGGCCGGTTGATGGTCGGGGTCGGGCGCGGCGGCGCCCTGCTGGAACACCAACGGTTCGGCGTCGTACCGGACGAAGCCTCGGCGCGCTATCACGAGGCCTTCGCGGTGCTGATGCGTGCCTTCGAAACGGACGTGCTCGATTTCGACGGACGGTTCTTCCACTACAAGGACTATGCGGTGCAGTTGCGGCCGGTGCAGAAGCCGCATCCACCGATCTGGTACGGCGCGCCCAATGCCGACGCGATTGCCTGGGCGGCGCCGAACGCCGTCAACGTGGTGTCCCTCGGGCCAGCAGACCGGGCGCGCGCAATCGCCGATCGCTACAGAGAAGAATGGCGCACGCTCGGGCGCGACAATGCCACCCTGCCGCACATCGGCGTCACGCGGCACATCGTGGTGGCGGAGACCGATGCAGAAGCCAAACGCGTCGCGGACGCCGCCTACCCGCGCTGGCGCGATGGCATGGATTGGCTCTGGCGGCGCTCGGACGTGCCGTTCACGCTGAAGGAGATCTATCCGGAAAGCTTCGCCGAACTCGTCGCCATCGGCCACGGCGTGGCGGGCTCACCCGCGACCGTGCGCGACTACATCGCGCGCTTGCAGAAAGAGACGAACGTCAATTACGTGCTCTGCCAGATGGTGTTCGGCGACATGCCGGTCGAAGCCGCGCGCCGTTCGCTGACGCTGTTCGCACGCGAGGTGATGCCAGAGTTTGGGTGAGTTCTTCCCTCTCCCCGCACGCGGGGAGAGGCGGGGAGAGGTGAGCCGCGGCTGTAGCGCGGCAAGAGCGATTGTGTGCTACCAACACACCCGCAAAGCCGGATCCAACCACCATGCCTACATCCACCGGCGGTGACGCCGCCGCCGACATCGAGTCGCCCTACGCCTGGCTGCGGCTTGCCACCGCGATGCTGCTGGCGACCATCGGCGGTGTCGGCATGTGGTCGGTGGTGGTAGCGCTGCCGGCGATCCAGACCGAATTCGGCATCGACCGCGCGCAGGCCTCGCTGCCCTACACGCTCGCCATGCTCGGCTTCGGCACCGGCGGTGTGCTGATGGGCCGGCTCGTCGACCGCTACGGCATCGTGCCCCCGCTCCTCATCGGCACCACCGCGATCGGCCTCGGCTATCTCGGCGTCGGACAGTCGGCCAACCTCACGCAGGTCGCGCTGGCGCAATGCCTGATCGGGTTCGGTTGCTCGGTGAGCTTCGGCCCGATGATGGCCGACGTCTCGCACTGGTTCGAGCGCCGGCGCGGCATCGCGGTGACCGTCACCGCCGCCGGCAACTACGTTGCCGGCACTATATGGCCGCCGGTGACACAACACTTCATCGCCGCCGACGGCTGGCGCGCGACCCATACCGGTATCGGTCTGTTCTGCCTCGCCACCATGCTGCCCTTGACGCTGCTGATGCGCCGGCGAGTGCCCGCGACGAGCCACGTGAGCGCGGACGCCGCGGCCGCGCGGCGTCGCACCGGCATGCCGCTGCCGCCGAATATGCTGCAGGTGCTGTTGTGCATGGCGGGCGTGTGCTGCTGCGTGGCGATGGCGACGCCCCAGGTGCATCTCGTGGCCTATTGCGGCGACCTCGGCTATGGCGCGGCGCGCGGCGCCGAAATGTTGTCGCTCATGCTCGGGCTCGGCATCATCAGCCGCATAAGCTCCGGCTTCATCGCCGATCGCATCGGCGGCGTGCGCACGCTCCTGATCGGCTCGGTGCTGCAAGGTTCGGCGCTGGTGCTTTACCTGATGTTCAACGGGCTGACGTCGCTCTACGTGATCTCCGGCCTGTTCGGACTGTTCCAGGGCGGCATCGTGCCGTGCTACGCCATCATCGTGCGCGAGTACTTCCCGCCCAAGGAAGCCGGTACGCGCGTGGGGCTGGTGATGCTCGCCACCTTGAGCGGCATGGCGCTCGGCGGCTGGCTGGCGGGGGTGATCTTCGACGCCACCGGCTCCTACCAGGCGGCGTTCCTCGATGGCATCGGCTGGAATCTGCTCAACGTCAGCATCATGAGCTTCGTGCTCTTCCGCGGCGGTCGTCGGCTCGCGCAGCACGCGTAAGTCGCGCACGCCGAACGCG
>CAWGGL010000039.1:0-69760 GCA_963822085.1 uncultured Pseudomonadota bacterium | reverse complement strand
GGTGTGTGGCTCCCATTGATTTGACGCCTTCCCATCATTTCGATCGCGTTTCATTCTGCGGCTGATTCACGCCGGAGAATGGAATGGATTTCGAGAGTAGAGCGCCCGACGAGCGGGTCGTGGAAGGGTTTGCTGGCCGTCTTGAGGTGATCGAGGGTCCGAGCGGGCGCCGAAGTTGGCCTGATGACATTAAGGCGCAGATCGTGCGCGAGAGCTTTGAGCCTGGGGTCAGGGTCAGCGAGGTGGCGCGCCGTCACCGGATATCACCGCAGCATTTGACGCTGTGGCGGCGCGCAGCGCGAGAAGGTCGCTTGTCTTCCTCGGGATCCGAGGAGAAGGCGGAGGATGCGGCGTTCGTGCCGCTGGCGATCACTGCCGACCAAGGCGAGCCGGCTTCCGTCACGAGCGAGCGGGTCGTCATCGAGATGAACGGCATCACGGTCAGCCTGCCGGCGGAGACCGCAGCGAGCCGGATAGCCGAGATCGTATTGGCGCTGGACGCGCGGCAGTGATCATTCCCGGCCAACGACTGCCGATCGTTATCGCGACGCGCCCGGTCGATTTCCGGCGTGGCCATGATGGTCTGGCGGCAACGGTTCAGAACGAACTGGGGCTCGATCCGCATTCCGGAGTGACGGTGGTTTTTCGCTCCAAGCGCGGGGACAGGGTCAAGATCCTGGTGTGGGACGGCACCGGCCTGGTGCTGATCTACAAGCGGTTGGAGAGTGGCCAGTTTGCCTGGCCACAGATACGCGACGGGGTGATGCGGCTGTCGCGAGCTCAGTTCGAGGCACTGTTTGAGGGGCTCGATTGGAAGCGGGTTACAGTACCTGCGGTGCGCACGCCAACTGCGGCGGATTGAATCATCACGCAGCTTTGCATGGTGCTGTTGAGAGCGACCGGTTATGCTTCGCGCATGGTCGACGCCATTGATCCTGCTCGTCTCGCGAGCCTGCCGGCTGATATGCGCGCGGCATTCGAGGCGCAGGCCAAGATGCTCGCCGAACTCGATCGAGAGCGCTCGGCACGTACGCGGCTCGAAGCAGAGACATCCAAGCTCGCAGCAGAGAAGTCCCAGCTCGCGGTGGAGAAGTCCACCCTTGAAGCGGAGAACACCTTCCTCAAGGAAGCCAATTCCCGGCTTGAGTACTTGGTGCACGAACTGCGCCGGGCACGGTTCGGCCCACGCTCGGAGAAGCTCGATCCCGATCAGCAACAGCTGGCCTTCGAGGATATCGAGATTGCGACCGCAGAAGGCCGCGAATTTGTCGAACACCGACCCGGAGCGTTCCGTGAAGCCAATGCCAAACGCGCGCAGCGGCGCTCCCGCGCCCTACCCAAGGATTTGCCGCGCGTCGAGCAGGTGATCGAGCCGGCAAGCATCGCTTGCCCTTGCGGTTGCGGGGACATGGTCAGGATCGGAGAGGACCGCAGCGAGCGGCTGGATATGATCCCGGCCCAGTTCCGGGTGATCGTCACCATCCGCCCGCGTTATGCCTGCCCGAAAGGGCGGGCTGGCGTGAGCCAGGCCCCGGCGCCGGCGCATCTGATCGAGGCCGGGCTGCCGACCGAGGCGCTGATCGCGCAGGTGATCGTCTCCAAGTATTCCGAGCACCTGCCGCTGTACCGCCAGGCCCAGGTTTTTGCCCGCCACGGCGTGCCGATCGACCGCTCGACGCTGGCCGACTGGGTGGGCCGCGCCGCCTTCCATCTGGGGCCCATCGTCGAGCGAATGGCCGAGGTGCTCAAACGCTCCACAAAGCTGTTCATGGACGAGACCACCGCCCCGGTCCTCGATCCTGGGCGGGGCAAGGTCAAGACCGGCTACCTGTGGGCGCTGGCGCGCGATGAGCGCCCCTTCGGCGGCGCCGATCCGCCCGGCGTGGTGTTCCGCTATGCGCCGGGGCGTGCCGGCCGCTACGCGGAAGAGATGCTCGTCGGTTTTGACGGCGTGCTGCAGGTCGATGGCTTCACCGGTTACAATCGACTGCAAAGAGCCGAGCGCCAGGGCGGCTCTCCGCTCAAGCTCGCCTACTGTTGGAGCCACGGCAGGCGTGAAGTAATCGATGCGATGCCGGAAGCCGGCTCGCCCATCGGCGAGGAGATCCTGCAGCGCATTGCCGCTCTTTACGCGATCGAAAAGCAAATCCGCGGCTCGTCTCCCGCGCAGCGCCGCGCCGTCCGGCAGGAGCACGCCAAGCCGCTGATCGTCGACCTCGAAGCTTTCATCGCGACCCAGCGCCAGCGATTGTCGCCGAAATCGAAAATGGGCGAGGCGCTCGCCTATCTCGCCAACCACTGGGAAGGGCTCTGCCTTTATCTCGACGACGGCCGCATCGAGATGGACAACAATCCGGTCGAGAACCTCATCAGGCCGCTGACTCTGAACAGAAAGAATTCGCTTTTCGTCGGCCACGACGAGGGAGGCCAAAACTGGGCCCGCCTGGCTTCGCTCATCGGTACGTGCAAGCTCAACGGCGTCGAACCGTTCGCCTATATAAAGGCAACGCTCGAGGCACTTGCCGCCGGCCATGCCAATTCCGAAATCGATCTGCTGCTGCCGTGGAATTTTAAGGCGCCGCAGAACGCGATCGCGGCCTGACCGCCGTCCACCCGGCGGAACGTACCGCCAAATCCACTCCAAAGCTTTGCAACAAATATTGCAGTTTTTGTTGCAACCGATAGCGCCGGCGTGCCAGGTCCCGTGGCCGCGTCAACCAGAAATCCAATGGTATCCCACCTCCGCTTACGTTTTGTCGGAACCTCGCCGCAGACGTGTTGCGACGTGATGCTTCATCCAACCATTCTGCACGAGAAAATCGGTAGCAACGCAATCCAAACGATGATGGCAGTGCGGACGTCATGGCCTGCCCCTATCGGGTGGTCCGGGTTAAGTCTTAGTGCATGACGGGTTTTGGCACCATGGCTGGTGCGGCCGGCGAAGCTGGTCCGCGGAGCGGAGCCGGCCATTGCACGGCCTCTGGTGCTGGTGGTCTGTAGCCTAACGATGAGTGTGGGCGTTCGGTATTGTAATGGCGACGCCAGGATTCAATAACGATCCTTGCCTCGGCCAGGCTGTAGAAGATTTCGCCGTTGAGGAGCTCGTCGCGCAGCTTGGAATTGAAGCTCTCGCAATAGCCGTTCTCCCAAGGGCTGCCCGGCTCGATGAAGGCGGTCTTGGCCCCGACCGCCACGATCCACTCACGCACCGCCTTGGCAATGAATTCGGGGCCGTTGTCCGAACGAATGTGACCGGGGATTCCGCGCAGGATGAACAGGTCCGACAGGACGTCGATGACGTCGGTCGAGTTGAGCCTGCGGGCAATGCGGATCGACAGGCATTCCCGGCTGAACTCGTCGATGACGTTGAGCATGCGGAACTTTCGGCCTTCATGGGTCCGGCTCTCGACGAAGTCGTAGGACCAGACATGGTTGGGGCGCTCCGGCCGAAGGCGGATGCAGGACCCGTCATTCAGCCAGAGGCGGCCCTTCTTCGGTTGCTTCTGCGGCACTTTCAGCCCCTCCCGTCGCCAGATCCGTTCGACGCGCTTGACGTTCACCGACCAACCTTCCGACCTCAGCATCGCCGTGATCCGGCGGTAGCCGTAGCGACCATACCGGGTAGCGAGCCGGATGATGTCCGCGGTCAGAGCCGCCTCGTCGGCGCGGCCCCTCGGCTTCTTGCGCTGGGTCGAACGATGCTGGTCGAGAACACGGCAGGCGAAACGTTCCGAGACTGAGAACTTCGCCATGACGTGGTCAACGCAGCGACGGCGGCGGGCGGGGCTCAGAAGTTTCCCGATGCGGCCTCCTTCAGAACCAGCTTCTCGAGCGTCAGGTCCGACACGGCCTTGCGCAGCCGTTCGTTCTCCTTCTCCAGCTCCTTCAGCCGCTTCACCTGATCGCTCTTCAGGCCGCCGAATTCCTTTCGCCAGCGGTAATACGTGAACTGCGTCACGCCGATCGAGCGCACCGCTTCTGCGACCGACCGACCTTGCGACAACAGCACGTCCACCTGGCGCAGCTTCGCCACGATCTCTTCGGGCTTGTGTTTCTTCTGGGGCATTCAAATGTCCTCCTTTGGCTCAAAAGCCTACTTCAGGGAGGACCACTTTTCAGGGGGCAGGCCAATCCAGCATTCATTAGGCGTCGCGGCACTTCGCCACCTCGTGCTGAAAAATCCAAGCCCAAACGCTTGCAAATAATACTACCAGATAGGACGCGGGAGGTGTCAAAGTCTGTTCTCGCCGGTGCCGTCCTGACGCTCATGGCCCACAGTGCCTCACGCCCTCAACGGCTCTCCCCGCGCGCCTTAAGCTTAACGCGCGCCGGTTTTACCTTACCTTTTCAGCACACCGCGCGGTTGCGTTTGATCCGCGCCGCCGCCGGTGGCTTTTATCGCCTCACGCACCCGTTGATTTTCAAGGCCGGGTCGTTTCGCCCGGACATTTTTTGGGGACGCGTGACCGATGGGAAAAACACATTCCCGCCGCGGCGCCAGCGCCGCACCAGACGAGAAGCCCTCGCCGCCATCGCGCAAGCGCCGGCGCGATAAGCACGCGCGCGTTGCGCGCCTTGGCCGCCAATCCGTTCAGGCTGAACCGGCAACACCCGTTCGTCCCCGCGAAAGCGGGGACCCAGGGCCAAAGAACTGGATTCCCGCAAAGGCGAGCGAACGCTCGCCGTTCGGCGAGCTATGCGCGGGAATGAGCGGAGACTGTATCGACTCCGGCAGATCAAACTCTGCCGTTGGCAGCACGCCGCGCATCGTCGGGCCGTCGCTGCGGCAGGACATCCCGCGGCCGCCGCTGCGCACGCTCGCGCTCGGCACGCTGCGCCACGGCAAACTGACATGGCAACGCGGCCGCGACCGCCTGCGCAGGACCGCCGCGCGCACGGCCGCCTCTATCGTCGCGTGCCTCGACGCCTTCATCTGGCAGCCGGTGATGTGGCCGTTCCGGCCGGCGCAGCGCGAGATGCTCGCCCGCACGCTTGCCGTGCTGTCGCTGGCGTTGGTCGCGGCCGGTTGGATCGCCGCGTACAGCGCCCTGGCGCCGACGCAAGATGCCCGCGCGACGGCCGCGCCCCCGGCGCCGTCGAAGCAGACGACCGCGCGCGTCGTCTCGCGCGCGCTGCCCCGGGTCACCCTGCCGAAGGCCAAGGCGCCGGCGCTGCGCCCGCCACAGCTTCGCCCGCCACACTGGTAAGGCGCGTTGCCGCGCGCGGCGTGGGCCGCGAACGATGGCAAGCCAGGTTCCTCAAGATGGTGGCCGTCGCCCGTCGCGGCGCGCTCAGGCGACCCGCGTGCCCTTCCGCTCCACCTCGAACGTCGCCTCCTTGCCGCAGGCCAGGCACCGGTAGGTGTGGCACGCCAGCAGCGGCTTGTCGGGGATCGGCACGGCTTCGGTGATGCACATGGTGCCGCCGCAGGTGCAGGCGACATAGGCATCGATTCGCGTCGGGATTGTGGGGAGCATGGCAGAGCCCTAGCAGCCGGCGCGCGTGCGCGCCAGCCAAATGATGTCGACGATGAAAACGCCGCGCCGCCTATTTGACGCCACTCAGCGCATGCGCGCAGGCCATGGCCACGCCTTGGTTCGGCTCGGCCTCGCCGGGGAACGTCGCCCAGCCGCCCTTGATGATGAAGCTGTCCCGCTCCCAGGACTGGACCTTCTTCAGCGCCACCAGCTGGGCCGGCGCCGCGGCGGCCTGCTTGAATTTCTCGACACAGATCGGCGCCAGCGCCGCCACCACCGCGCGGCTGGCGTTGTTATCCGCCATCGTCTGCGCCGTGCTGCCGAGCGTCCAGCCGCCCCAGCCAAAGCCGATTATGATGGCAACGACGGCACCGCCGACGGCGCCCTGCACCAGACGCTTCGGTGAATCGCCTTGCAGGAAGGTCGGGAGTTGCATGTGTTATCCTTTCGTCCGGCGCGAAATGCGCGCCGAAACGAGGGCAACGGAAACCCGGTTGGGGTCCGGTCGTTCAGTTGGTATGGAGGCTCGGCCGCCTTGCGCTGGCGATCCGGTCGTCAGCACTGTGCGCGCTTTCCGCCACAATGTCGATGCGGCGAACGCGGCCGATTGGCGCGGCCGCACCCATCATTCAGCACACCCTTCATTCAGGATGAACGTGCTATTCAACCACCGTATTCTCGACCGGAAACAGGAGGCTCCATGGAACCCTTTGAAGTGACGCGAAGCGGCCACACCGACCAGTTCTCAATTGTGATGACGCAAGGCGGCGACGCGATCAGATGCATGGTCTCGGTGGCGCTGGGAGATGCCCAGGACAATCGCACCGACGCCGACAAGCGCAGGGCCGCTCTTTCCAAGGCCAAAGCCTTGGCTAAAGCGCTTGATGCTGCAATCTCAGAATCTTAGGGCCCGGATTGGGCCATTCATTCCATTCGCACGATATCCCGCCCATGGCGGCACCGCCGCGCAGTCGCGGCAGTCATTCCTCCTGCGCATTCACCGGCGTGTACGTTGCCGCTTTCGCGTCGTACACGGAAACCTGAATCACCGGATAACGCTGCTTCAGCTTTGCCGCTTCGGCAGCGGCATCCTGCTCGGTTTCGTAGCGCCGCTTCAGCTTGCCATCGACCGTCAAGATATAGCCGTCGGTCGGTATCGTATTTGCGCGCATCTGCACCGGCTTCTTTGCATCTTCAGCCATCGTTCGTTCCTTCATGGTTTTTCAGCGGCCGGCCGCGATATTACACGTCGACCGCGCCAATGTCGTAAGAGCCGCGATGGCCGCGCGCATAGACCTTGGCGGCGATCGCGTAGATACGCTCGCGATTGCTATCGAACGCCCGCAGGACATCGTCTTCTTCGCGTTGCAAATTCGGCTGCAGCTTCTGCAGCGCGTCCGCCGTCAGGAAGAACGCGCTCTCCATCGAGCGGTCATACCCCCAGAAGCGAACCATCTGCCGCGTCGCATCGTAGCTGCGGCTGCGGTTGGGAAAACTGATTGTCACGATGCCGGCCTATCTGCCGCCGGGCGGCGATCGGGTGCGATCATCGCGGCTTCGTCGCCGGCATGCCCGGTCCCCTTCGTCGACGCATCGCGGTCCAACGCCGCCGCAAGCTCGAGCGGTTCAACGGCCACCGTCTCGAACGATCGAGATAGCCGGCCCGGCACCAGCATCGTCGTCGCGATGCGGCGATAGACCGGAAACGACAGCCCCTCGATCAGTTCCTCGTCGGTCGCGACCTCGTAGGTGCCAGCGGGAAGGCATCGGCCGATCCCTGCCAGCGAAAACGGCATTTTGAAAATCACGGTCCTGCGGTTCGTTCGCGTGTTCATTGGGCTCTTTCCGAAAGGCATCCGCTCGGAACGGGAGTTGCCTCATGTGCGGCAAGCGACCTCGGCTTGAACGCGGCGCGCAAAAGGCATCGCGCGCCGGCAATCAACGGGACCGCCCAAGGGCGGCCCCGCCTCGCGTAACTCGAGGTCAGATCTGACGACCCTTCATCACGGCGTCAACGTCCTTTTGCGCCTGAGCCTTATCGAGGCTGTACTTGGCCACCACCTGGGTGACGAGCTCGTCGCGGTTCTTGAGCGCGCCGAGTTCCTGTTCGGAGAACTTATTCCACTTCGCGCCAATGTCCTTGAGCAGGATCTGCTTGTTTTCGGCTGCGTTTGCGGTCTTCTCCGGGCCGGCATTCTGGTTTGCGGTGTTCATGAGCGTATCTCCAAAAACGTAATGAAACATCTTTTTGAATGTGCATCATTCAAACAGCTCACCGTATATGGCGACGAAAAGCGCCACCCACAGGGGCCGGCGACGGCCTTTAGAAAATAAAGATCGGGCCTGGAGGGCGCGGCTGCCGCAATCCGACCCGGGCGTCGCCATATGAGTTTGAGCAGAGACATGGCGCCAGCGCCCATCGAGCGGATAACCGCTCGGTCGTTGTCTCGGAGGAAAGCCCCATGTTTACGGCAGAAGAGTTTCGCGCCAAGACAGCGGAATACGCCGACTTGTTAAGGCACACCAACGATCCAAACGAAGTCCGCGATCTCAACCGGCTTAAGGAAAGCGTCACCCGCTTGGCGGAAAACGAAGTCTGGTTGGCGGACAACTTCGATAAGGTCATTCACTCGCAGGACACCGCTCCGCAGCCCGAAGTCGCCGAAAAGCCAGTCGACCGCAGGACGGTTGCTGAGATCGAAGAGCATATTCTGCGCTGCCTCGGAGCAGCGGTCATCATGCAGTGGAACACGATCCCGACCAAGCTGCAGCGCAATCTGTTCGACACAGCCGGCTCACTGGGCGACGTATTGAAAACGACAGCGTTGCGCGGCCAAATTGCCCGTTTCCTTCACAAGCAAAAAGACGGCAAGGACCCAGCGGACGACATGCCCGAACGCATCATCACAAGACGATAGGCGCAACTGATAAGAGATTATGATGCCTGAGCCCGCGACAGCCATCACCACGACGCAAGCAAGGCGTCTATTATTAACGGAAACGTTAGTTGCTTATTTCCTTCGCCGCTCGTATGTGTTGCTGACGGTCGAAAGACAAATCTTCGGTCGGCGCAATCTCGAATAATAACAAGAATAATAACAAGAACTCGCGCCGAGTACTCTGACCGCGACGAAGAGCGGCCTCTTACTGGACAATCTAGTTTCCGAGCGCGTCGTCGGCGAAAGGGCTGATTCACGTCAGCTTTGAAGCCGGTCGCGCATAATCAATGAACGAACACGAAAGAAGTCGTCATGGCAAATGTTTTAACGCGCGCCTTAATCTTCTCCGGGATCGTCGTTTCGGTTGCAGGAGCCCTGATACTCAGCAGCGGCGCAAGCCATACTAGAATTATTCTGCAAGAGGGCGTCAACAATGTTGGTGGAGAAGTTGTTCGCGGCGGCAACGTGATCGGCCAGGACCCGGACATAAATGTCCGGAACAAGATTTTGCGGGATTACGGCAACGGGGACCTTTGACACCCGATCCCGGGCAATCTGCCTAAGCGGGCAGACTTCAATCCATGCATGTGGATGCTCCAGTCAGGCGGACTAAAAGGCCTGCTTGACGCTTCCGCCATTCCGACTGCCCCGTTTGGGATCGCTGGGTAGGGCCGGCCTTACGGTGGGCACTATGAACAAGCGCTTCAATATACAAGCCACATGGCTCCTCATGGTCTTGGTCACGCTGCCAACGCCAGCGTCGGCGCAGCCACCGCCACGCGGTTCTGAGTTGCTCCCGACCTGGTCCTCTCAGGATGGAACGCTTCGTGTCGAACACCGGTTTGCGCCGGACCCGCCGAATGAGACAACGCCTGCGCTGTCAGACATGGCGGCTGCATTGGACTCGATGACTCCGTTGTCCCCAAGCTTCTTGGTGTGTGAGCCACAACAATTGCTCCCCATCTAGTCTTGATTGGTCGGTTCGCCGTCAAGGCCATTGTTGACGGCGCGGCGCGTTAAGCCCCACGCGCCGCCGCAGCATAATCGACCCGCCCCAAGCATCTATAATGGCCCCCAGGGGTAGCGCGTTCTGGCAGAGAGCTAGCTTTGCAATATTTGACGGCCCGGCCGTCACTTCTTCTCCAGCATCAACTGCCCCTGATACCCGACCACGCGTTGGATTCCTTGCGCAAAGCGCGCCAGCAGCCAGGGCAGCCGCACCTCCAGCCGCACGGCGGCGTCGCCGACGTCGATGAAGCCGCTGGCGCGCTGGCCGAGTGCGGCGGCGCGGAAGGTCAGCCGGCTGTCCTCCCACGTCTCCTCCTCGATGGTGAGGAAGCGCGCGAATTCGGTCTTGGCGCGGCCGATGCCGCCCCTGATGCGGGCGAGCGCCTCCGCCTTGCCGAGGCGGTGCGGAATGACGACGACGAGCGGCTCGGACATGCGGTTACGCTCCTTCCCTTGTCAGTTGGCGGCGGCCATCCTCCATATGGCGATGCCGCGCGCACGGGAAAAGGCTGGCCAGGCGCGCTTCGCGCGGTATTAACCCCCGTGAGCATCCGGACTATGATCGAATGCCTAGACGTCTATAATGCGTCCCCGGGGGACATGCGTTCGATTTTTTGGGGGACACCTTGCGATATTTGATCGCCCTGCTCGCCTTGAGCGGGATCCTGGCCTTCGGCGGCACGGCTTCGGCCCGGGACATCCATCTGCACATCAAGATGAGCGCCCAGGCGCTTCAGCAGACCTGTAAAGACGTCAACGGCTCGTTCTCGCAAGGCCCGAAGCGCTACGGCTGCGGCACCGACTGCAAGGGCCAGCCTGGCACCGAGTGCATCGTCACCTGCGAGGCGGGCAAGCGCTGCATCGCCCAGGTGGTCGGCGGTCACGTGCCACATACCGTCAAGCAGGCGCTGGCGCCACACAAGCATCGCTGAGCGGCGCGCAGCCGGCGCTTTTCACCCTCCCCTCGCGGGGGAGGGTCGCTCATGGGAGGGTCGCGACGATGAGCGGGGTGGGGTGACAGCACTCCCATCATTTCACGCTATCGTCGTTCACCCCCTCCCGGCTCGCTGCGCTCGCCGACCTCCCCCCTCCAGAGGGAGGTGAAGCGAGGGAGGCGCCCCAACATAGTCGTTATTGGCAACCTATTTGTGTTGAACGTGTTAGTATATTGGGTGAGGTCGCAAGGAGAGTACCCGCGTCATGCGTGGCCGCCTCATAGCACCGTTCTGGGCATCACTCGCCGCTGCGTTGCTCGCGCTGCCGTTTTGCGCGGCGCCGGCCGCCGCCAAACTGCTCATCCAGGTCGACAAGTCGACCCAGCAGATGACCATCTCCGAGGACGGTGACGTGCTCTACCGCTGGCCGGTGTCGACGGGCGTCGCGCGCTACGACACGCCGAGCGGCACCTTTAAGCCGTTCCGCATGGAGAAAGACCACCACAGCGACGAATGGGACGACGCGCCCATGCCCTATTCGATCTTCTTCACCCGGCAGGGCCACGCCATCCACGGCACCAACCACAAGAGCATCGGGCGGCCGGCATCGCACGGCTGCGTGCGGCTGTCGGTCAAGCACGCCGCCATGCTGTGGGCGCTGGTGAAGCACGAGAAGATGGCGAACACGCAAGTCGTGCTCATCGGGCACATCCCGGGCGCGGCGCCGCAGGTGGCGCGCGGCGCGCGCGAGGAGACCACCGGTTCGATGGCGCCATCCTTCGAGCGGCGCTGGACCAACGGCCGCATCTATTACGAGAACAACGGCCGCCCTTATTACGACAACCGGCCACCGCCCCCGCCGCCGGATTACGTCCCCCAGCAGCGTTACGACAACGGCCCGTCGCTGCCATTCCCGTTCTCCCTGTTCGGACGCTAAACACGGCCGCGACACGAATCGCGCGGCGCGCTAATAGAGTTCCATGCACACCGTGATTGCCCGCCTCGCCTGCGGCGAACGAACCGCGCGCGCGCTTGCCGCCGCGCTCGACGAGACGCTCGATCCCGACGACACCGTCTGCGCTGCCTTCGCCGACGACGATGACCACTGGCATATGGCGGTTTATTTCCGCGACGCGCCCGACGAGGCGGCGGTGCGTGACCTGGTGCGGCTCGCAGCCGGCGAGGACGCGGCCGCGGCGCTTTCCTTCGCGCCGCTCGCCGAGACCGACTGGGTGGCGCAGAGCCTCGCCGGTCTCGCCCCCGTGCGCGCCGGCCGCTTCGTGGTGCACGGCAGCCACGACCGTAACGACCGCGCGCGGGTGCCGGTGAATGCATTGGCCATCGAGATCGAGGCCGCGCTCGCCTTCGGCACCGGCCATCATGGCACCACCCGCGGCTGTCTGCTCGCGCTCGACGCCCTGGCGAAGCGCCGGCGGTTCAGAAAAGTCCTCGACGTCGGCACCGGCTCCGGCGTGCTGGCGATTGCGGCCGCCAAGCGCCTGCACGTGCCCGTGACCGGCAGCGACATTGACTGGCGCGCGGTGGCCGCCGCCCGCGACAATGCCCGGCTTAACGGCGTTGCGCCCTACGTCACGGCCGTGCACGCCGCCGGCGCCGGTGTGCGCAAAATAACGTGCCGCGCGCCCTATGACCTGATCTTCGCCAACATCCTGCTCAGCCCCCTCACCCGTCTGGCGGTGCCGATCCGGCGCCTCGCCGCCCCCAACGCGCGCGTTGTGCTCTCCGGCCTCCTGCCGTCGCACGCCAACGCGGCGCAGGCGATCTACCGCGCGCAGGGCTTGACGCTCGAACGGCGCATCCTGCTCGAGGGCTGGGTGACGCTCATCCTGAAACGCGGGCGCTGAATCAGCCGCTCTTCAGGAGACGCGAGACGTCGTTCCAGAGCTGCTGGTTGGGTACCACGTCGGCATCGTCGTAGATCTTGCGGATGCGGCCCTTGCCGTCGACGATCTCGATGGCGTCGTTGTGCGAGATATCGAAGCCCGGCTTCGCCTTCGCGGCGAGCGGATTGGAGACCGTGAGCTGCGGCGTCTGCGCGGGGCCAGCATCGGCATCGCTGTCACCGCCGGCGATACGCCGGAAGGCGACGTGATAGCCGCCGGTCACGACCTTCCGAATCTGCGCCTTGCTGCCGGTCAGAAACTGCCAATGCGGATCTTTCGGGTTCCACCCGTACTGGTGCAGGAATTCGCGCATCGCCTTCGGCTTCGCCGCGTCCGGCGCGACATTGAACGACACGATCTCGACCTTGTCCTGCAGGCCTGTCTGCGCCAGCACCATGAGGCGTTCGAAGCCCATCAGATGCGCGGCGATCAGCGGGCAATAGGTGGTGCAGTAGGGAAACAGGAAGGTCACCACCTGCACCTTGCCGGCAAAGCGCCTGGACGAGACCTTCTGCCCAAGCTGGTTGGTGAGCGTGTAGTGCGGCGCCGGCCCGAGATCGGCCAGCGGCGGCGGTCCGGAGCGGGAGCGCTCGACAAGAACGCCGACGACGAACCCGGCCAGCAGCAACGCGACCGCCAGCATCCCGTATCGCAAGCCGCGCAGCCAGCCCGGCGGGCGTTTCACCGTCTCTACATTGGCCGGAGAGGACGGGGACGGGTCGATATCGCTCATGAGCGGGATTCTTTGTCTTTTTCGGCAGAACGCCGCCCGGAATCATCCTACGCCCCCAGGAAGGCGCCGTAAAACAGGCGTCCAGCAAGCCACCCCTCGGCGCCCATGGTTTAGGAATTAATAACGAAACTTGTTCAATCTACGGGGAAAGATTGACCACTCGGCCGCCTTGACCGTCTCCCGGCTGCGGACCGCGCAAACCGGCCCTGAAAGTGTTGTTCCGGCCATGGGCCCCTCACAAATGCTCATCCGCGACCTCTACGACAGAATCGGCGACATCGCGCCGGATCGGCAGGCGTTGACGCTGCACCGTCTGACCGACCTCTACCTGGTCGGCGCCGGGGAGTTTTCTTCCGACGACGTCGCGCTCATCGACGACATGTTCGTCCGTCTGCTGGAGACCATCGACGAGGCCACCCGCGCGCTGTTCGCGAACCGGCTCGGCCCGGCCGCCAAGGCGCCCCCCAAGGTGCTGCATCGGCTCGCCTGCGACAACGCGATCGAAGTCGCCTCGCCCGTGCTTACGCAATCGGAAGCGCTCACCGACGCCACGCTGATCGAATGCGCCGTGACCAAGACGCAGGACCACATGCTCGCCATCTCCCGGCGCAAGACGCTGTCGGAGCCGGTGACCGACGTGCTGGTCAAGCGCGGCGACCACGACGTGCTGTTGAGCACGGTACGCAACGTGGGCGCGCGGTTTTCCCGCAACAGCTTCGCCGTGCTCGTCAAGCGCGCCGAGGGCGATGACACCCTCGTCGGCTGCGTCGGCCGGCGGCCCGACCTGCCGGCGCCATTGTTCGAACGGCTGCTCGAAGCCGCCTCCGACGCGGTGCGCGCCGCGCTGCAGGCCGAGCGCGGGCATGAGTCTCCCGAAATCGAACGCGCCGTGGAAGAGGTGGCGGACGCCATCCGCAGCGAGGCCGCGACACAGACGCAGGCCCACGCCGCGGCCCGGGTGCGGGTGCACTCGCTGAACCGGGCCGGCAAGCTGAACTGGGCCAAGCTCGAGGAATTCGCCAAGGCCGGGCGCAGCGAAGAGCTCGCCGTTGCGCTGGCGCTGATGGCAAAAGTGCCGGACGGCGTCGCCATCGACATCGTCAACGGGGCGGACAACGACGCGCTGATCGCGCTGGCGAAAGCGATCCGGCTGCCTTGGGAGACGACGCGGATCCTCATCGCGCCGGAAAGCGATGGCCGGACCGATACCGAGCGCCTCCTGGCCTGCCGGATCGTCTTCGAGGGCCTGCATCAGCCGGACGCGCGCGCCATCATCGACGCCCACGCGGCCCGCCACCCGGCCACGACGACGCATTAGGACGTCCGGCCGCGTCTGCCCCCGCACAAAACGAAACCCCTTCGGGCTCGGGTACGCGTTTCCGGACGGCGAACCGGTTCCCTCTTCACCTGGAAACGTTTTAGAGTGCCGTCCCATGTTCGAAGCCCATTTCCAGACATTCGATGACGTAAGTGAACGTGCCGAAAGCCCGGCCCGGGTGGCGGCGCTCAGGGCCGAACTCGCGCGGCGCCGGCTCGACGGCTTTGTTGTGCCGCGCTCGGACCGCCAGCAGAATGAGTATCTGCCGGCGAGCGAAGAGAGGCTGGCCTGGCTGACCGGCTTCACCGGCTCGGCCGGCGCGGCCATCGTGCTCGCCGAAAAGGCGGCGATCTTCGTCGACGGCCGCTACACCGTGCAGGCCGACGCCCAGGTCGACAAAGCGGTCTTCGCCATCGAGCATCTGGTCGAGACCCCGCCGGCGCAATGGCTGGAGACAAACCTCACCGCCGGCAACAAGGTGGGCTACGACCCGTGGCTGCACACCAGCGCGGGCGCCGACCGGTTGCGCAAGGCCTGCGCCAATGCCGGCGCCGAGCTGGTGGCGGTCGACGACAACCCCATCGACGCGCTGTGGCGCGACCGGCCGCCGCCGCCGTCGGCCCCGGTCGAGCTGCACGACATTAAGTTCGCCGGCGAGAGCGCCGTTGACAAATTGCGCCGCATCCAAGCCGAGGTCGCCAAGGCGCGCGCCGACGTGCTGGTGGTGTCGGACCCGCAGAACGTCGCCTGGGCCTTCAACATCCGCGGCAACGATATCGCGCACACCCCTCTCGCCCTCGCCTTCGCCACCGTGCCGCGCGAGGGCAAGCCGGCGCTTTATGTCGACCAAACCAAGCTCGACAACGCAGCGCGCGCCGCGCTTGCCGACATTGCCGAGGTGCGCGCGCCCGACGACCTGGAACGCGATCTCGCGCAGATGAGCGGCAAGACGGTGCGGCTCGACCAGGCCACCGCGGCCGACGCGCTGACCCGGCTCGTCGGCGAACACGGCGGCAAGGCGTCGCGCGACGCCGATCCGATCACGCTCATGAAGGCGGTAAAGAACCACACCGAAATCGTGGGCTCGCGCGCCGCGCACAAGCGCGACGGCGCCGCGCTCGCGCGCTTCCTCGCATGGTTCGCGCGCGAGGCGCCGACCGGCAAGCTGAGCGAGATCGACGCGGTGGCGGCGCTCGAAAGCTTCCGTCGCGAGACCGGGCTCCTGAAGGACGTGTCGTTTCCGACCATCGCCGGCACCGGGCCCAACGGCGCCATCGTGCATTACCGCGTCACCAACGAGTTCGAACCGCACGATCGGGCTCAACGAACTGTTCCTGATCGACTCCGGCGCGCAATACGAGGACGGCACCACCGACGTCACCCGCACCATCGCGGTGGGCGAGCCGTCGGACGAGATGCGCGACCGCTTCACGCGCGTGCTCAAGGGCCACATCGCCATTGCCACCGCCGAGTTCCCCGAAGGCATCAGCGGCGCGCAGCTCGATCCGCTGGCGCGCATTTCGCTGTGGCAGGCGGGGCTCGACTTCGACCACGGCACTGGCCACGGCGTCGGCAGCTATCTGTCGGTGCACGAGGGGCCGGCGCGCATTTCCAAGCTCGGCCATGTGGCGCTTGGGCGCGGCATGATCCTTTCCAACGAGCCGGGCTACTACAAGACCGCGGCCTACGGCATCCGCACCGAGAACCTGGTGCTGGTGATCGCCGCGCCCGAGCCGCAGGGCGGCGAGAAGCCGCTCAACGCCTTCGAGACGCTGACGCTGGCGCCCATCGACCGTACGCTCATCGACACGCGCATGCTGACGGCGAAGGAGCGGCACTGGCTCGACAGCTATCACGCGCGGGTGTGCGAGACGATCGGGCCACTGGTCGACGACGACACGCGCAAGTGGCTGGAGAAGGCGACGCGGCCGCTCTAATTGTCATTCCGGGTTCGACCCTTTGGGCCGCCCCGGAATGACTAGGAGTTAACCAGCTTCAGCCAGTCGTCTTCGCTGATGACCTCGATGCCGAGCTCCTTGGCCTTGGTCAGCTTGGAGCCGGCGCCGGGACCGGCAACCACCAGATCGGTCTTCTTCGACACCGAGCCGGCCGCATGGGCGCCGAGGCGTTCGGCCTGCGCCTTGGCCTCATCACGCGTCAGCTTTTCGAGCGAGCCAGTGAACACCACGGTCTTGCCGGCGATCTTGGAATCCGACTTCGGCTTCTCGACGTCGATGACGGTCACCTGCTTGCTCAGGTTCTCGACAATTTTCTTGTTGTGGCTCTCGCCGAAATAGGCGGCGATGCTGTCGATGACGGTGTCGCCGATCTGGTCGAGCGCGTCCATCTCGGCGCGCGCCTCCTCGTCGTCGTGAGCAACCTTGAGGCAGGCGTCGTGGAACGCCTTCCAGGAGCCATAACCGCGCGCCAGCGCCAGCGCGGTGGTCTCGCCGACATGGCGCATGCCGAGCGCATAGATGAAGCGTTCGAGCGAAATCTCGCGCCGCTCGCGGATGGCACCGAACAGGTTGCGCACGGAGACGGCGCCGTAGCCTTCCTCGTCCTGCAATTTGATTTTGTCGTTACGGCTTTCGAGCGTGAAGATGTCGGCGGGTTCCTTCACCCAGCCCTTCTCGAAGAACAGCTCCGCCTGCTTTTCGCCCAAGCCTTCGATGTCGAAAGCGCGGCGCGAGGCGAACAGTTTCAGGTGCTCGATCTTCTGGAACGGACAGGCGAACTCGCCGGTGCAGCGGGCGCGGGCGCCCTCTTCGCCAGTGGCAGTGACCTCGCGCACCACGTCGGTCTTGAGCGAGCACGGGCACTTCTTGGGGAAATGATAGGGCTTGGCGCTCTTCGGGCGCTTGTCGAGCACGACGTCGACGACCTGCGGGATGACGTCGCCGGCGCGTTGGATGATGACGGTATCGCCGATGCGGATATCGCGGCCCTCGCGCAAGGGTTCACCGTCGCCGCCGATGCCCTTGATGTAGTCCTCGTTGTGCAGCGTGGCGTTCTGCACGATGACGCCACCGACGCCGACCGGCTCCAGCTTGGCGACCGGCGTCAACACGCCGGTGCGGCCGACTTGTATTTCGATGTCGTGCAGCACGGTGGTGGCGCGCTCGGCCGGGAACTTGTGCGCAATCGCCCAGCGCGGACGAGCGCGAGACGAAGCCGAGCCGCTCCTGCCAATCGAGCCGGTCAACCTTGTAGACGACGCCGTCGATGTCGTAGTCGAGCTTGGCGCGACGCTCCTCGATATGGCGATGGAACGCCAACAGCTCATCGGCCGAATGGCAGGTCTTGGTGAGCGGGTTGGTGTCGAAGCCGCAATGTTCGAACCACTTGATCATGCCACTTTGCGTGTCGGCGGGCATCTCACTCATCTCGCCCCAGGCATAGGCGAAGAAGCCGAGCGGGCGCGAGGCGGTCACGCGTGAGTCCTTCTGCCGCAAGGAGCCGGCGGCGGAATTGCGCGGATTGGCGAAGATCGTTTCGCCAGCCTCCTTTTGGCGCTCGTTCAGCTTCAGAAAGTCGGCCTTGGTCATGTAGACCTCGCCGCGCACTTCCGTGACCGCCGGGACGTTGCGGCCCTTGAGCTTGTGCGGCACCGACTTCAGCGTCTTGACGTTGGCGGTGACGTCCTCGCCCTCGGTGCCGTCGCCGCGCGTCGCCGCCGTGACCAACTCGCCGTCCTGGTAGCGCAGCGACATGGACAGGCCGTCGATCTTGGGCTCGGCGGAAAACGAAATCTGGTCGTCGTCGCCAAGCTTGAGGAAACGGCGGATGCGGGCGACGAAATCGCGCACGTCATCTTCGGCAAAGGCGTTGTCGAGCGACAGCATCGGCACCGAATGACGCACCTTGGCGAAGCCGCGCGCGGGCGCGGCGCCCACCCGCTTCGAGGGCGAATCCGCGCGCACCAGATTGGGGAACCGGGCCTCGATCGCTTTGTTGCGCTCGCGCAGATTGTCGTAGGCGGCGTCGGTCAGCGTCGGCGCGTCTTCCTGATAATAGCGGCGGTCGGCGGCGCCGATCTCGAGCGCCAACCGCATCAGTTCGGCCTTGGCCTGGGCCTCGGTCAGGTCTTCAGGGGCGATCGTCGAGGGGTCTTGCTTGGCCATGGTATATTCGGTCATTCCGGGGCGCGGGCGTCAGCCCGCGAACCCGGAATCCAGAGCCGGTTCCGGGGACTTCAATTGTTCTACGTCTATCTGCTCGCGAGCAAAAAACAAGGAACGCTCTACCTTGGCGTCACGCGCGGCCTTGTGCGCCGAATATACCAACACAGGGAGAAGTTGCTGCCGGGCTTCACATCGAAATATGATGTTCGTCGCCTGGTTTGGTTCGAGGTTTACGACGACCCAACAAGCGCAATTTCGCGCGAAAAGGAAATCAAAAAGTGGCGACGTGCGTGGAAAATTGCCCTGATCGAAAAGGACAATCCGGATTGGAAAGACCTCTATCCCGACGTCACGCAGTAGCGTTTGTACCTGGATTCCGGGTTCCGGCCATTGGCCGGTCCCGGAATGACCGGTAGCTTTCCATGTTGATCCAGCCGCGCGGCAAGAACCGCCCCTTTCACCTTGGGCCCTTCCCACTGGAGACGCTTTTGCGTGATGAAAGCGTGGCCGCGCGGGAGGCGGCGGGGCCCAAGGCAGCGGCACCTGTGGAGGCCGCACCCGAAGGGCCCGTTGGCGCGGGCGGCGGCGCATTACCGCGAATTATTCGCCAAGTTCGCCGACGGCACGCCGGCGCCTAGCCGAGGCGCCCGTGCCCGACGACCTCGCCCGCCGCTCCGCCGACATCAAGGGCGCGGCCTATTTCCTCGACGCGTCGCAGGTCGGTATCTGCCCGATGCCGGAAAACGGGTGGCTCGCCGGCGGCGACCATCCCGCGCACGGCTTTGCCGTCGTCATCCTGGTGGAGCGGACGCGCCTGCCGGAGCCCGACAACCTGGCGCGCGAATGGATCGCGCCCGCGCGCGTCGAGATTGCGGACATGCGCGCGGCCGAGATCGCCGTCTGCGTCGCCGGCCATATCCGCGCCATGGGCTTTGCCGCCCGCGCGCATTTTGCCGGCATGAGCCTGGTCGACATGGAGCGGCTGGCGGTGCTGGCGGGGCTTGCCGTGCGCACCGACGACGGCCTGCGCAACCCTTATCTCGACGATTTCTCCCTTGCCGTCGTCACCACCGACTACGAACTCGAAACCGATACGCCGCTGCACGAGAACGCCTTGAATGCGCGCGGCTTCGCCTATTGGCTGGGCCTGAACGGCGCGCAGTCCGGCCGCGAGCGCAACCGGCAGCGCAAACGCAAGAGCCACCTCTCTCGCTTTCCCATGGAAACGGTGAAGCGTGTCGAGCGGCCGACCACGCTCATCCTCGACGACGAGGTGCCGCAGGTGCCGAAACGCGCGGCGTTCTTCCAGCGCGCGCTGCATGGCGATCTCGGCGGCAAGGCCAAAGCCGAGCGCACGCGCTTTGCCTTCAAGACGCCGCTGTCGTGGAGCCTGTTGCAGGTGATCCGCTCGCTGGTGCCGTTCCAGGGTGGCACGCCAAAGCCGGCGACCGACCGCGCGCGCTATCGCAACCCGCAAGCCAACGCCGACGCCATCAAGTCGCTGTCCTACGCGCTCGGCGCCGACTTGACCGGCATCTGCGAGATCCCGCGCTACGCCTGGTTCTCGCACAAGGAAGACGGCAAGGAGATCGAGCCCTATCACCGCACCGCGGTGGTGATGCTGATCGACCAGGGCTTCGACACCATGGAGGGCGCGAGCGGCGACGACTGGATCTCCGGCTCGCAGTCCATGCGCGGCTATCTGCGCGGCGCGGTGGTGGCCGGCATCATGGCCGAACTGCTGCGCGAGCTCGGCTTCCCGGCGCGCTCGCAGACCAATGCCGACAGCGACGTGCTGCACATCCCGCTCATCCTGTGGGCGGGCCTGGGCGAGCTTCAGCCGCATCGGCGAGCTGGTGCTCAACCCGTTCGTCGGCCCGCGCTTCAAGTCGGTGGTGCTGACCACCGACATGCCGCTCGAAGCCGACCAGCCGATCGATTTCGGCCTGCAGACCTTCTGCTCGAACTGCCTGAAATGCGCGCGCGAATGCCCCTGCGACGCCATTCCGTTCGGCGACAAGGTCATGTTCAACGGTTACGAGATCTGGAAGCCGGACGTCGAGCGCTGCACGCGCTATCGCCTCACCAACGCGCGCGGCTCGGCCTGCGGGCGCTGCATGAAGACCTGCCCCATCAACAAGGTGGTGGACGCCGACGGCGCGGTGCTGACACGCGTGGCGAGCTGGCTCGGCGTCAACGCGATGTTCCTGAAGCCCTTGATGGTGCCGGTCGCCACCTGGCTCGACGACAAGCTCGGCAATGGCAAGCGCAATCTTGGTCAAGAAATGGTGGCTCGACCACGAGATCGTCAACGACGTGGTGGTGACCCCGCGCGCCACCAACGAGCGCGACATCGATCCCGACCGCAAGGTCGATCCGGCGGCGCAGAAGATGGCCTATTACCACGCCAGCATGATGCCGCCGCCGAACGACCCGGCGCCCTCCCCGGTCGACCGCAAGGCGGCGATGGCGGCGAAAGAGTTGTTGGAAACGCCAGCCGAAGCCCGCGCACGGCATACCCGTGGCGGGCCACGGCCGGCGCATTACGTGCCGACGCCGGCGATGGAACTCGCGGCCGACGCAAAGGCGGCCAAGAGCCCGTACGACTAGCCCGCCTTCAGCAGCCGTTCGGCGGCCGCGCGGGCCTCGTTGGTGATCTCGGCGCCGGCGAGCATGCGCGCGATCTCCTCGCGGCGGTGGTCGGCGGCCACTTCGGTGACGCGGGTGGCGACGCGCTTGCCCTTGGCAGCCAAGTCCTTGCTGATGACGTAATGGCGCGCGGCGCGGGCCGCCACCTGTGGCGCATGCGTCACCGCCAGCACCTGCACGCCGCGGCCGAGCCGCGCCAGCCGCAGGCCGATGGCGTCGGCCACCGCGCCGCCGACGCCGGTGTCGATCTCGTCGAAGACAAGCGTCGGCGCCGAGCCGCGGTCGGCCAGCACGACTTTCAGCGCCAAGAGGAAGCGCGCCAGTTCGCCGCCGGAGGCGACCTTCATCAGCGGCCCCGGCCGCGTGCCCGGATTGGTCTGCACCCAGAACTCGACGCGGTCGATGCCGTGCGGCCCGGCCGCGCTGGCGTCGCTGTCGATCTGGGTCATGAACTTGGCGCGCTCGAGCTTCAACGGCGCAAGCTCGCCATTGACCGCCTTGTCGAGCGCAGCGCCCGCCTTGGCGCGCGCCTTCGACAACGCTTCGGCTGCCTTGCGATAGGCCGTTTCGGCCGCGCGCGCGGTTTCTTCCAGCGCGGTTAGTTTCTCTTCGCCGGCGTCGATCAGCGCAATGTCGTTCCGGTATTGCTCGGCCAGCGCCGCCAGATCGTCGACCGGCACATTGTATTTGCGCGCCGCCGCGCGCAACGCGAACAGCCGCTCCTCGCCGCGCTCCAACTCGTCGGGGTCGTAATCGGCGGCGCGCAGGGCGGCTTCCAGATGCGCCCGCGCCTCTTCCAGCCCGGTCAGCGCGGTATCGAGCGACTTGACCACCGGCTCGATCAGCGCCGGCGCCTGCGGCTGACGGCGCTCCAGCCGGCGCAGCGCGCCGGCGATGGCGCTCACCGGCGACTTCTTGCCACCGACGATATCGTGCGCCTCGCGCAAGTCTTCGGCGACCTTCTCGACCTGCATCATGTCGGTGCGCCGCTCCGCGAGCGCCGTCTCCTCGCCCGGCTGGGGGCTGAGCTTGCCGAGCTCGTCGACCGCATGGCGCAACCAGTCGGCTTCGCGACGGGCGCGCTCGACCTCGGCGCGGTGTTCCTCGACCGCGGTCTCGGCCTCGCGGCGCGCGTCCCACAACATGGAAAGCCTGGCGGCGTCCTGTTCCAGGCCGCCATAGGCATCGAGCAGCCGCCGGTGGGTCGCGGCATCGACCAGCGCGCGGTCGTCGTGCTGGCCGTGGATCTCGACCAGCGCGCCGCCCAATTGCTTCATCACCTGCACGCTCACCGGCTGGTCGTTGACGAAGGCGCGGGTGCGCCCGTCGGCGAACTGCACGCGGCGCAGGATCAGCTCGTCCTCGGTGGCGATGCCGCTATCGGCAAGCACTGCGCGCACCGGATGGTCGGCGGCGAGGTCAAAGGCTGCGGTCACCTGCCCCTGGCCCTCGCCCTGGCGCACCAGGGTCTGGTCGCCGCGCCCACCCAGCGCGAGCGCGAACGAGTCGAGCAGGATCGACTTGCCGGCGCCGGTCTCGCCGGTGAGCACGGCAAGCCCGTCGGCAAAATCGATGTCGAGCCGATCGATCAGGACGATGTCGCGGATCGAAAGTCGGGAGAGCATGGCGCCTGGCCGTACCTAAGCTTTGGCGTGCCCGGCACCCGGGTCCGGCCTTCGGCCGGCCCGGGCATGAACCTTGTGCCGGGCATCCACGTCTTGCGGATTCGCCATCATTAAAGCCGTGGATGGCAATGGAAGTCGAGCCCTGCTCGACTTCCACACATCTTTACATCGCCGCACGTCGGGTAAGCCCGACGTGCGGTGACAAGCCCGGCCATGACGGTGTGAACTACTCTTGTCAGCCACCCGGAACCGCCGCGCCAGTGGCACTTGCGGCATTCAGCCCAGGTTTACGTCCAGCCCGACCTTACGGAAGGCCTTGCTGATCCAGGAACCGGTGTCTTCCTTGGGCAGCACGCCGTGCGATTTCACGAGCTTGTAGGCGCGCTTGTACCAGTCGCTGTCCGGGAAATTGTGGCCGAGCACGGCGGCCGCCGTCTGCGCCTCGTTCACGATGCCGAGCGCCATGTAGGCCTCGGTCAGCCGCTCCAGCGCCTCTTCGACCTGCTGGGTGGTCTGATACTTGGTGACCACGATCTTGAAGCGGTTGATGGCGCCGATGTAATCCTGCCGCTTCAGGTAATAGCGCCCAATCCGCATCTGCTTGCCGGCGAGCTGGTCGCGCGCGAACAGGAGCTTTTCCTTGGCCTTGGCCGCGTATTCCGTGTTGGGATAGCGTTGAACGATCTCTTCCAGCGCCCTCACCGCCCTGTCGGTCTCGGCCTGATCGCGCGTGACGTCCGGGATCTGGTCGTAATAGGACGCCGCCATCAGATAATTGGCGTAGGCCGCGTCCGGGCTGCCCGGATGCAGGGTCATGTAGCGCTTGGCGGCGGAAATGCAGTCGGTGTAGTTGCCGGCTTGGTAGTTGGCATAGGCCGTCATCAGCAGCGCCTTGCGCGCCCAGTCCGAATAGGGGTGCTGGCGATCGACCTCGTCGAACTTCTTCACCGCCTTCAACGGGTCGTGGCGCTTGTTCAGAAGATAGAGGCCTTCGTTGTAAAGGCGGTCGGCGGGCTCATCGACCTCGGGTGTGTCGTTGGAAAACCAGTTGGAGGGGCTGAGTTTGCTGATATCGCCGAAACTGCTGCCGAGGCTGCTGCAGCCGCCGAGGTTCAGGGCGAGCATCACCACCGCCGCGGCGCACACTAGGCGCCGCCCCCGCCCCGGCCCTGCAACACGCGCGACCATCTGCTTCAATGCGCTATCGTCCGGCACGAAACCCCCTGGCACAAAACGGCACTCTCACGCGCGGCCTCGATTTCGGCGGCGCGCCCTCATTGCAGCCTGCAAACCGCTTCCTGTAGACGAAAATGTGCGGTCTCGCCAAGCAATTAAGCCGACATTCTGCCGGGATTAAGGCGGCTGCGGGGATCAGCGGTTCGGGATGAGGGTACCCGGCGCGCGTGGCGCGCGTCAGGCCATTCGATCAGGACACATCGGGCCCATAGGCCGGGGCCACCAAGCCGATCGCGGCGCCGGCGTGGCCGCGCGAGCGGCGCACCGTATCGACGGCCTCCACCACGCGCCAGGCGCTGGTGTCGGCCATCAGCGCGGACAGTACCGCATGGTTGAGTTTGTGGCCGCCGCGCACGGTACGATAGGCGCCGAGCAGCGGATGGCCGGCCAGCGCCAGATCGCCGAGCGCGTCGAGCGCCTTGTGGCGCACGAACTCGTCGGCGAAACGCAGGCCTTCCGGATTGAGAACGCGATCCTCGGACACGACCAGCGTGTTATCGAGCGAGGCGCCAAGTGCGTAGCCGCCGCTCCACAGCTTGGCCACGTCTTTCATGAAGCCGAAAGTGCGCGCGCGGGCGATCTCGCGGCGGAAGCTGTCCGGCTCAATGTCGAGCGCCAGCGCCTGGTGGCCGATCAGCGGATGATCGAAGTCGATCTCAGCCTCGATGCGGAACCCGTGATCGTAAGGGCGCAGTTCGCCCAAGGCGTTGCCTTTGGCGACGCGGATCGGCTTGAGCACTTCGATATAACGCCGTGGCAAGGCGCGCGCGGTGAGGCCGGCCTGATCGAGCGCGTCGACGAACGGCGCCGCGCTGCCGTCCATGATCGGCACTTCGGGCCCGTCGATCTCGACCACCACGTTGTCGACGTGCAAGCCGCGCAGCGCGGCAAGCAAGTGCTCGGCGGTCGAGCACAGCGGACCGGATGCATCGCCCAGGACGGTGGCGAATTCGGTGGCGGTCACCGCGCGCACGTCGGCGCGAATCTCGCGATCGAGAGTGCCGTCGGCGGTGACGCGCTGGAAAACAATGCCGGTATCGTCGTCGGCCGGATGCAGCGTGAGGGTGACAGGGGCACCTGAATGGACGCCAATCCCGGAGACGGCGACCTCTTCGCGCAATGTCGTTTGTTTAGCGCCCTTCATCAGATCCCGTCTGCCGCCGGCCCGTTACGAGCCGCGCGGTCCCAACCCCCAAAAGATCAGGGTCACAATTTGGCCCTTCGTAGAGTAACCGCCCTCAACCCCCTGGACGGCATTCCATCGGACGCAAAAGTCCCTTACAGCGCTGGAAGTTAGGGCATACGAGCCGGATTCTCCAAGTCACGCTTTCTTACCGACTATTACTCGTTTTTGCCGCATTTGATGGAGCCGGGACCAATATTTAGGTTACCGGACGGCCCCACAACACCCGCCACCACCGCAGGCCGCCCCGTTGGCGGCCCCCTGCCGGAAAAAACATCAAATAATTCAATATATTACGAAAATCGGACCGTTAACGCGCCGTTACTAAACGGCCCCGAACCAGGATTGGGTCGGGGCCGTCTTGTCTCACACCTGGCTCAATTCGCCTGTCGCCGGAGGAAGGCCGGGATGTCGAGCTGGTCGTCCTCGGGCGAATTATGCACAGGCGCCTGGCGCCCTCGCTGGTCGAGCCCCTGGGGCGCGGCCCGGCGGGCATATTCGGAGACCGGCTCGGCCGGACGGCCCTCGGGCTGGCGGGCGGTCGGGCGCGCCGGCCGCTCCACCTGCGGCGCGCCTTGCGCCGTGCGCGGGGGCCGCGGCGCTTCCGCTTCCTCGCGCCGGCCAAGCCCGACCTGGGCCAGCCGCTGCATCAGCGACAGACGCTGCTTTTCCGGGTGGTTTTCGGCGACCGTGCCGCCACGCTGGGCGCGCAGCTCGTTCTGTGCCGGCAGCGGCAGCTCGTCGATGCGCGGCATGCGCGGGGTGCGTGCCGTGCGCTCGGGCTGCGGCGGGATGAAGGCCTCCGCCGGCGGCGCCTCGGCCGGCGGCGGGGCGGGTTCGGCGGGCGCCGCATCGAACAGCGACGGCTTCATCGGCATCGGCCGCAGCGAAACGTCCTCGATTCCCGTCGGCAGCAGCGCGGCGGCGACGGCAGCATGAGCCGCCGATTCGTGCATTGGCGCGGCGGCCTCGGCCGATTCAGCGCTTGGCGCGTACGCCGCCGTCTCCACCGTGGCGGCAGCCGGCGCACGCTCGACCCGCTCGGCCAGGCGCGCATTGTCCGCGCGGATCTTACCGGCGAGCTGCTTGAGTGCGCTTTCGGCCTGCGGCGCTTGCGGGGCCTGCGGGGCCTGCGGGGCCGCCTGAGCCGCTTGGCTCGGCGCCTTGGCGGTGACCGTCCGCGTCATCGGCGCCGGCTCACGCAGAATGCCGGTGTTGTCGATGCCGGTCGCCACCACCGACACGCGGATGATGCCGTCCAGGCTCTCGTCGAAGGTGGCGCCGACGATGATGTTGGCGTCCTGGTCGACCTCCTCGCGGATGCGGGTCGCCGCCTCGTCCACCTCGTAGAGCGTCAAGTCCTTGCCGCCGGTGATCGAGACCAGGAGCCCCCTGGCACCCTTCATGGAGGCATCGTCGATCAACGGGTTGGCGATGGCCGCTTCCGCGGCGGTCAGCGCGCGCTTCTCGCCGGAGGCCTCGCCCGTGCCCATCATCGCCTTGCCCATCTCGCGCATGACCGCGCGCACGTCGGCAAAGTCGAGATTGATCAGGCCTTCCTTGACCATCAGGTCGGTGACGCAGGCGACGCCCGAATAGAGCACCTGATCGGCCATAGCGAAGGCGTCGGCGAAGGTGGTCTTCTCGTTGGCAACCCGGAACAGGTTCTGGTTCGGGATCACCAAGAGGGTGTCGACGACCTTCGTCAGTTCGTCGATGCCGGCCTCCGCGAAGCGCATGCGGCGCGCGCCTTCGAAGTGGAACGGCTTGGTGACCACACCGACGGTGAGGATGCCGAGCTCACGCGCGGCCTGGGCGATGACCGGGGAGGCGCCGGTGCCGGTGCCGCCGCCCATGCCGGCGGTGATGAACACCATGTGCGCGCCCGACAGGTGGTCGCGGATCTCGTCGAGCACCTCCTCGGCGGCAGCGCGGCCGACCTCGGGCTGCGAGCCGGCGCCGAGGCCCTCGGTCACCTGCGCGCCCATCTGGACGACGCGCTCGGCCTTGGAGGTGGTGAGCGCCTGCGCGTCGGTGTTCGCCACAACGAAATCAACGCCCTGGAGCCCGGCCGTGATCATGTTGTTGACTGCGTTGCCGCCGGCGCCGCCGACGCCGAACACCGTGATCCGCGGCTTCATCTCGTGAATGTCGGGGATTTGAAGATTGATGGTCATGACGTTTGCCTCTGTGATGCACGGGCAGCAGGTCCGCGGTCGCGCCTTATGACGCCAACGCATTTCAACGCCGCCGCGCCGAGCCGGTCCGCCGCCGGCCCTTGCGTGGTTTCCTCGTTCAGGGTCAGAAACTCTCGCGCAGCCATTGCCCGACCCGTGCCATGTAGCCGCCTGTACCTGTCATCAACTGCCGCGTTGTCCGCGGTTCGAAGTGTTCGAGATGCGCCGCCTGTGGATAAACCAGAAGGCCCGCCGCCACCGCGAAGGCGGGTGCCTTCGCCGCTTCCGGCAGACCGGAGATGCCGAGCGGGCGTCCGATGCGCACCGGGCGCCGCAAAATGCGGGCGGCGAGATCGGCGATGCCGGCGAGTTGGCTCGCCCCACCGGTCAAGACCACGCGAGCGCGCGGCTCGGCCGCAAACGGCGAAGCTTTCAGCCGGTCTCGCACCATTTCGAGGATTTCCTCGACCCGCGGTTTGATAATGCGCACGACTTGCGCCCGCGAAACGAACTGCGGGGGCTCGCGCTCATCGTCGCCAACCGGGGGCACCGTGATCATGTCGCGTTCATCCGATCCACCGGACAAAACACTGCCATAAATCGCTTTGATTCGCTCAGCGTCGGCGATTCGGGTGTTGAGGCCGCGGGCGAGATCCATGGTCACGTGGTTTCCGCCGAGCGCGAAACCGTCGGCATGGACGAAGCAGCCGCCGGAAAAGACCGCCATTGTGGTGGTTCCGGCCCCCAAATCGACGCACGCCGCGCCCAGATCGGCCTCGTCATCGGCCAGCGAAGCCAGCCCCGCGACATAGGGCGAGGCCACCATGGCCTCGGTCGACAGGTGGCAACGCTCGACCGTCAGCATCAGGTTGCGCACGGTTGCAACGTCGGACGTGACCATGTGCATGTCGACGCCGAAGGTGTGGCCGAGCATGCCGCGCGGATCGCGAATGCCGGTCACCGCGTCGAGCGCGTAGCCGATCGGCAGCGAATGCAGCACGGCGCGGCCGTTGCGTACGGCGTGGTGGCTCGCCGCCGCCAGCACGCGGGCGATCTCGTTGTCGGTGACGGCGCCATTGGTGAGCTCGATATCGGCAATGAAGCGCTCGCTCCCGAGCCGGCCGCCCGAAAGCGAGGCGACGACGGATTCGATCTGAACGCCCGCCATGCTTTCAGCAATGTCGATGGCCTGGCGGACCATTTCCTCCGCCTCCACCAAGTCGACCACCGCGCCCGCCTTCATGCCGGCGGCGGCGGTGTGGGCAAAGCCGAGGATGCGTACGCCGTGGCTGCGGCGGCGCAGCACGTCCTGCGGCGCCTGCGGGACAAGCCGCGCGATCAGGCAGACCACCTTGCTGGTGCCGATATCGAGACTGGCGACGACGGTCGCGCGCCGCGGCGACACCGGCTTCATCTTGGGCGTGAGGCCGAAGTGCAACGCGCTCATGCCTCGCCGCCTTTCCGCTTGGCCTTGCGGGCCTTCTCCGCCGCCTTGATGGCGGCTTCGCGCGTGGCATAGGCGGCATCCGACAGCCGCACGGTGACGCGATCGGCAAGCCGCAGGTCGACCCTCGTGATGTCGCGGGAGAGCAGCTTCTTGTCGCGGTCGAGATCGACCAGGGTATCGAGCGCGTGCGCCGGATCGGCGTCCGGCAGCAGCACCTCGACGCCGTCCTTCAGATAAAGGTTCCAGCGCCGATCGGCGACCAACGCATAGGCCTTCACGCGCGGCGCGATATCCGGATAGCGCCTGACCAGCGCGAGAAAGTCCTGCGCGTCGTGCTGAGCGCCCTTGCCCACCACCAGCGGCAGCGACAGGAAACGCCGCGGCGCGTAAGGCTCGAGCACGGTGCCGTCGGCCGCGATCAGCGAGACGTGACGATCCTTCTGCCAGAGCGCGAACGGCTTGCGCTCGGTGATGCCGATGCGCAGGCGGCTCGGATAGAGCTTGAGCACGGTCGCCTCGGCGACCCACGGATTCTTCATCAGCCGCGCGCGCGCGGCGTGCGCGTTGAGGAACAGAAGCGAGGTCTGGCCGGTGATGCCGGCGGCGGCCAGGATGGCCTTGCGGGTGAGATTGTGTCGACCGGCGATGGCGATTTCGGAAATGCCGAAACCCACGGTGTTGGCGGCGCTGTCGCAGATGTCCTGCACGTTGGCGACGATGGTCTTGAGATGGTCGCCACGCACGGCGCCGTAGCCGGCGCTCGCCACCAGCAGGAGCGCGGCAGCCGAGGCGCCAGCGCCGCGCGGCATTTCGAGTTGCAGAAGCGTGGTGCTCCAGCGCAGGAACGTGCGGCGCCAGCCGGGCTGCGCCGAGGTATGCGCGCGCAGCCAGCGCACCACCGCGGCGCGGCGTCCGATCTTGCGTATCGGCGCTTGCGCGAGGTGTCCCCGATCGTCCATCGCAGCTCTTTGAAACATGTTGCCCGTTTGCCGACCGTTCGAACGCCGATCGAGTGCCTTGCCGGCCTTGAAACGCGAATGACGCGCTACGCTAAACCCGTGTCCGCTTAGGCCCCGACAGGTGTCGGCCGCCGCGCGGTTTCTCTTTGGCGGCCTGCCGCGCGCATCGTTCGCGTGCAGCGAAACGCACGGCGCGCCGCCAAACGCCAGTCTTCGAGGCTTTCGGTAAACGATTGGTAAAGGTTTACGAAAAGTGAGGAATTCCGATCGAGGCGATGCCGCGTGTGGTGCGATGATGCCGGAGCCGAGCGCGCGGGCCGGGTCCGGCCGCGGCCCTCAGCGACGTGCCGGGACGACCCCGGGGGACGGTCCTGGAGACTTCAGACCCAATAACTGATTTAATTCCGTGACACCGTCACGCTGCTTCCTCTACAGTTTTCCAGCGCGCACGCGTGCGCCCTCTTTGCGTCCGTGCGGCGTCGCGACGAAGCACCGGACCAGCCGATGCCGGCGATCGCCGACGAATGCGGCATGAGCCTGCACGCCCTCCACGCATGATCGAGCGCGAAGGCGAGTCGAAGCGCAGCGATCATCTGCCGCGCAGCCGCAGCGAGGCGCGCGATATGACGCGCAACCTGTCGATACTCATGCAGACTTTGCAAACGCTGCGGCACATGCGCGCGGGCGCGACGTCGAGCGTGAGATTGCGCGTGAATGAACGCAGCCTGAAGCGGCCGCTCGCCACAGCACCAATAGGTGCCCGCTAAGGGCCAAAAGAGACTTAGCGCGATCCGCGCCCTATGTTGCACAGCAGCAACAGCTGTGTATGCTGGCGCCAAATCACAAAAGATCGAAAGAAAAGAGGACAGCATGCTGGCCCGAGACACAGCGTTGACCAGTGACAAGCCGATCGAAAGCGCGGAAGAACTCTCGTCGATAGCATTCGGCTTCATGGCGTCCAAAGCCCTGTTCGCGGGGCTCCATGTCGGCATCTTTTCGTTGCTTGCGGACGGTCCCAAGTCGGCTGAAGAACTGGCCAAGGCCGCCGACATCCCGCTCAATCGCATTGTCATGCTGACGACGGCGCTTGCCAGTGTTGGCCTGCTCACCATCGGCGACGACAAGAAGATTCAGAATTCTCCCGCGGCTCAGAGCTTTCTGTCCAAGCAGTCGAAATACGATTTCGGCGACTACCTTCGCTATCAGATCGACCAGCAAATGTATCCGTTCCTGCTCCAGCTCAACGCTGTGATGAAAGGCGATTTGTCGGATGATGCGATCGCGTCGTATCGGCACTGGATGGCCGACGAAGAACAGGCGTCGGTCTATTCCGAAAGCCAACATGCCGGGTCGCTCGGGCCGGGGCGAACGCTTGCGCGGAAGGTGGACCTTGCCAATGCGTCCACTCTTCTGGACGTCGGCGGCGGAACGGGCGCGATGACGATCAGCCTGTGCAAGGAATACGAGAACCTGCACGCAACCATCATCGATTTCCCGAACGTGGCTGAGATCGGCTGGCGTTTCATCTCCGAGGCCGGTCTGGTCGACCGCGTGCGCTACATTCCCGGCAACGCCGTCGAGGTCCAGTGGCCGGGCAACCAGGACGCCATCCTGATGTCTTATCTGATGAGCGGCGTGCCGGGCGACGCCGTGGAAGGCCTTTTGCGGAAGGCCTTCGAGGCGTTGTCCCCCGGCGGAAAATTGATGGTGCACGATTTCATCGTCGACGAGGACCGGCGCGGACCGGCCCTTGCCGCGCTTTGGCAATTGCAGCACATGGCGTTTACGCCCGACGCCCGCTCGCTCTCGGTCAGGTGGTTGACGGAAGCGGGACAAAAGCTCGGCTTCAAGGTGGACGACGTCGACAACCTGATCCCCGCGATGACCAAGCTGATCGTCTTTTCGAAACCCGCGTGATCCGACGTGATCGCTCACCGCCCGAGCGACGCGTCCTCGACCATCCAGCTGACCAACTCCTCGAAGCTGATGCCGGCGTGCACAGCCATGTCCGGCACCAGCGATGTCTCGGTCATGCCGGGCTGGGTGTTGACCTCGAGACAGAAGAGGCCTTCGAGACCGGCCTTGCTGTCGTCGTAACGGAAGTCGGCGCGGGTGACACCGCGGCATTCGAGCGCCTGATGGGCGGCAAGCGCCATGCGCTGGCAGGCTGCATAGACGTCGTCCGGCACCGGCGCCGGCAGGATATGCTTTGAGCCGCCGGGCGCGTATTTTGCTTCGTAGTCGTAGAACTTGGTGGCCGCGACGATCTCTATGACGCCGAGCGCGCGATCGCCCATCACCGCGCAGGTCAGTTCTTTGCCGGGAATGAAGGGCTCGACCATCACCATATCGCCGAAGGCCCAGTCGCCGCGGGTCAGTTCCTGCGGCGGATGGTCGTGATCCTCGCGTACGATGAAGACGCCGACGCTGGAGCCTTCCGCCACCGGCTTGATGACGTAAGGCGGCGGCAGCACATGCGCCTTGGCCGCCTCGGCGCGGTGCGACGACGCGCCCGCCAGGCACCGGAATGTTGGCGGCCGCGAGAATGACTTTGGACATCTCCTTGTGCATCGCCGCCGACGACGCCAGCACGCCGGAATGGCTGTAGGGAATGCCGACGATCTCCAGGAGACCCTGGATGGTGCCGTCTTCGCCCGGGCCGGCCGTGCAGCATGTTGAGGGCGACGTCCGGCTTGAGGTCGCGCAGAGTGGTGGCGATGTCGGGCGTGACATCGACCCGGCTGACGCGATAGCCGCCGGCGCGCTCCAGGGCATCCGCGCACGCTGCGCCGGAGCGCAAGGAAACCTCGCGCTCGGCCGACCAACCACCCATCAAGACTGCGACGTGTTTCATGATGCTCCTCGTCTTCCCCTCGCCCCTTGTGGGAGAGAATGCCGAGCCGCGTGAGCGGCGAGGCGGGTGAGGAGTCGGCACCGCCACATATGCCGTGATGCTGACCCCTCACCCGGCGCTCGCTACGCTCGCGCCACCCTCTCCCACAAGGGGAGAGGGTCAAGAGGCCCCTACCCCAATTCTCTTAATTTCCCATTCAAGCGTGACGCCGGAACTCGCCTTCACCCGCTCGCGCACGGTTTCGCCGAGGTTTTCGATGTCGGCCGCGCTGGCCGCGCCGAGATTGATGAGAAAATTGCAGTGCAGTTCCGACACCTGGGCCTTGCCGACGATAAGACCACGGCAGCCGGCGGCGTCGATCAACTGCCAGGCCTTCTGTCCGGGCGGGTTCTTGAAGGTGGAGCCGCCGGTGCGGCTCTTGATCGGTTGGGTCGCCTCGCGCGCTTCGGTGATCTTGTCCATCTCGGCGGCGATGGTGGCCGGATCGCCGGCCGCTCCTTGAAACAGCGCCTGGGTGAAGATGACATCCTCCGGCGCGCCGCAGTGACGATAGGTGTAATGCATGTCGGCGTTCGACAGCACGTGCACCTTGCCGGCGCGGTCGACGGCGCGCGCCTCCACCAGTACGTCCTTGGTCTCGCGGCCATAGGCGCCGCCGTTCATGCGCAGCGCGCCGCCGATAGCGCCGGGAATGCCGCGATAGAAAGCAAGGCCGGCGATAGATGCTTCCTGCGCCGCGCGCGCCACCTTGACGTCCGGCACCGCGGTGCCGGCGCGCAGACGGTTGCCCGCTTCCACCGCGACCTCATTGAAGCCACGGCCGAGCCGGACGACGACGCCGGGCACGCCACCGTCGCGCACGATCAGGTTGGAGCCGAGGCCGATGGCGGTGACGGGATTATCGGCGGGCAGGTTCTGCAGGAAATAAGCGAGATCGCCCTCGTCTTCCGGCATGAACAGGACCTGCGCCGGACCGCCGACGCGGAACCAAGTGAGCTCGGCGAGCGGTTGGTTGGCGAGCAGGCGCCCGCGCACCTGCGGCATGCGGGCTTTCAGATCGGCGGTGATATCGGGGAAGCTCATCCGACCGGCGCCCTATCCCAGCGCCTTCAATTGTTCCGGCAGCGCATAGGCCCATTGCGTGATCGAGCCGGCGCCGAGGCAGACGACGTAATCGCCCGGTTCGGCGAGGCTCTTGATCAAGCCCGCGAGATGTTCCGGGCCGGCGAGCGGCAGCGCGTGGCGATGACCGTGCGCGCGCAGGCCCTGCACCAGCGCATCGCTATCGGTACCCGGAATGGGTTTCTCGCCGGCGGGATAGACCGGCGCCACGACGACCGCATCCGCGTCGTTGAAGCAGGTGCAGAACTGCTCGAACAGGTCATGCAGCCGCGAGTAGCGGTGCGGCTGCATCACCGCGATCACCTTCCCCGGCGCGCTCTCGCGGGCCGCGCGCAACACCGCGGCGATCTCGACCGGATGATGGCCGTAGTCGTCGATGATGGTGACGCCGTTCCAATCTCCCACTCTAGTGAAGCGGCGCTTGACACCGCCGAAACCTTGCAATGCCTTGCCGATGACGTCATCGGCGATGCCGAGCTCATGCGCCACCGCCACCGCCGCGGTAGCGTTGAGCGCGTTGTGGCGCCCCGGCATCGGCAGCGTGACGTTGTCGATGGTGTGCGTGGTGCGGCCTTCGCGATCGCGGAACTGGACCGTGAACGTCTGCCCGCCGTTCTTGTGCACGATATCGGTGAGGCGCACGTCGGCTTGCGGGTTTTCGCCGTAGGTGAGGATGCGACGGTCGACCAGCTTGCCGACCAGCGCCTGCACCACCGGATGGTCGGTGCACATCACCGCGAAGCCGTAGAACGGGATGTTCTCGATGAAATCGTGGAAAGCGTCCTGCACCGCTTCGTAGGTGTGGAAGTGGTCGAGATGCTCGGGGTCGACGTTGGTGACGATGGCGATGTCGGCCGGCAGCTTGAGGAAGGTGCCGTCGGATTCGTCGGCCTCGACCACCATCCAGTCGCCGGCGCCGAGGCGCGCGTTGGTGCCGTAGGCGTTGATGATGCCGCCGTTGATGACGGTCGGGTCGAGGCCGCCGGCATCGAGCAAGGCCGCCACCATGGAGGTGGTTGTGGTCTTGCCGTGGGTGCCGGCGATCGCCACGCAGGATTTCAGCCGCATCAGTTCGGCCAGCATCTCGGCGCGGCGCACCACCGGCAGGCGCTTGGCGCGGGCGGCGATCAGCTCGGGATTGTCCGGCTTGATGGCCGACGAAATCACCACCACGTCGGCGCCGTCGATATTCTCCGCCTTGTGGCCGACCGCCACCTTGAGCCCCATGTCGCGCAGGCGCTTGACGTTGGCGCTATCAGCGACGTCGGAGCCGGTGACGGTATAGCCGAGATTGGCCAGCACCTCGGCGATGCCGCTCATGCCGATGCCGCCGATGCCGACGAAATGCACCGGTCCGATGTCGCGCGGCAGTTTCATATCAACGCCCCTGAAATCCTTAACGATGCCGGCACGGGACCGGCTCTTTGTCCGTTTCTTGCAAGACATGGATGCCCGGCACAAGGCCGGGCACCGCGGATGATTAAAGCCCCGCCACCTGCAGCACCAAATCAGCCAGCCGCTCGGCGGCATCGAGGGTGCCGGCAGATTTGGCAGCCGCCGCCATCTTTTCGAGCTTCGACGGGTCCGAGGCGAGCTTTTCGAGTTCGGAGGCCAGCCGTTCGGGCGTGAAATCGCGCTGTTCCAGCCGGATGCCCCCACCCGCCTCCGCCAGCAGGCCGGCATTGGCGAACTGGTCCTGATCCAGCGCATGGGGCAGCGGCACCATGATGGCGGGCCGGCCGATGGCCGAGAGCTCGGCCACGGTAGAGGCGCCGGAGCGCGAGACAATCAGATGAGCGGCCGCCATGCGGGCCGGCAGATCGCTGAAGAACGGCGCGCATTCGGCCCGGACGCCCAGCTTGGCGTAGGTCGCCTTCACCACATCCAGGTCCTCGGCGCGCGCCTGCTGCACGATCGTCAAGCGCGCGCGCACGTCAGCGGAGAGTTGCGCCACGGCCGGCGGCACGATTTCGGCCATCACATGGGCGCCCTGGCTGCCACCGAAGACCAGGAGATGCAGCTCGCCCGCGGGCGCAGCGTAGGGCGTCTTCGCCGCTTCCAGCACCGCGGGGCGAATGGGATTGCCGGTGAAGGCAATCTTGTTTTTTACCTTGGCGTCGACGTGCTTGAGCGTATGGAAACCGGTGGCGATGCGGGTGACGCGCGAGGCCAGCAGTCGGTTGGCACGGCCCATGACGCCGTTCTGCTCGTGCAAGACGGTCGGCACGCCGCGCCATGCCGCGGCCATGAGCGGCGGCACGGTCGGATAGCCGCCGAAGCCGACCACCACCGCCGGGCGGATACGCCCGATCAGGCGCCACGCCTTGAACGTGCCGAGCGCCAACAGCGACGCCGTACGCGCGAGCGAAAGCGGATCGCGCCCCCGCACCGTGGCGCTCGGGATCAGATGCACGGCGCGGGCGGGAAACTTGAAATGGGCGGCGCGGCTGTCGGTGGCGAGATCGATGCTCACGCCGCGCCTGGCCAACGCATCGGCCAGCGCCTCGGCCGGAAACAGATGCCCGCCGGTGCCGCCGGCGCAGAGCAGGATGAGCGGTGAGTTGCCGGTGCTTTTTTGCGTCATCGTTCAGTCGCCCCCCACCCTGCGCAGCCCGTCTCTTTCAGGCGAGGATGACGGCGAAATCAAGTCGCGGCTTCGGGCGTCGCATCGTATTCGGGCGCCGAGATCGACACCCGCGGCTGCTCGCGGGTGAGCGCCAGCAGCATCCCCATGGCGTAGGCGAGCGAGATCATCGACGAGCCGCCATAGGAAATGAACGGCAGCGTCATGCCCTTGGCCGGAATGAGCCGCAGGTTGACCGACATGTTGATCGCCGCCTGGATGCCGAACAGGATGGCGAGGCCGGAGGCGGCGAAGCGCTGGAACAGGTCCTCGTTGCGCAGCGCGCGCAACAGCGAGCGGATCACCACGAAGGCGAACAGCGACACCAGCAGCAGGCAGAGCACGACGCCGAATTCCTCGCCCGCCACCGCGAACACGAAGTCGGTATGCGCCTCGGGCAGGATGCGCTTGATGGTGCCCTCGCCCGGCCCGACGCCGAACCAGCCGCCGCGCAGGAATGATTCGGTCGCGACCTCGATGTTGTAGCTCGCGCCGGAGGCCGGATGCAGGAAGTGCTGGATGCGCTTGGCGACGTGCGGCACGGTGTAATAGGCGACCGTCAGGCCGGCTGCGCCGGCGCCGGCGATGCCGAACACCCACATGAGCCGCATGCCCGCCAGAAAGAACAGCGAGCTCCACACCATCACCACCAGCATGGTCTGGCCGAAATCGGGCTGCAGCACCAGCAGCGTGATCACCAGCAGCAGCAGCGCCAGCGAAATGGCGTTGGCCGGCATGTCGGGGCGGTGCGCACTCTCGGAAAACAGCCAGGCGATCACGATGACGAAGGCCGGCTTGAGGAACTCCGACGGCTGGATATTCATGCCGAAGATGACGAGCCAGCGCCGCGCGCCCTTGATGTCGGCGCCGAAATGCGGTGTCGCGGCCACCAGCACCAGGCTGACCAGAAATACCACCATCGACACGCGGCGGATCTGGCGCGGGGTCAGGAACGACACCGCCAGCAGCACCGCGATGGTGGGAAAGAGATAGAGAATCTGGCGGTCGACGAAATAGAACGGATCGAGGCCGAGCCGGCCGGCGACCTCGGGGCTCGCCGCAAGCGACAAGACGATGCCGGCCAGCATCAGCGCGCCGAGGGCGGCGAGCGTGAGCTTGTCGACCGTCCACCACCATTCGCCGAAGGGCGTGCGTTGCGCGCGCGAGACCATGGCCGGAAACGTCCCCTGCCGCACCCCCCGATGCGGGCCTCCTAGTCCTGACTCGTCACGGTTTACGAAGGATTAACGAGTTGAGTTTTGGGTCGGTCATTCAACGACCCCAGCTCTTTCCTCTCCGGGGAGGGAGGTCGTTTCGACCGCGAGGTGACGTCACCGCGGATAGGCTGCCCGGCACACGGACATGACTGTGTCGCGCAGCCAGCGATGGGCCGGGTCGGCGTCCATGCGCGGATGCCACGTTGCCGATACATTGAACTCCGGCGTGGAAACCGGGAGCTGGAAGGTCGCAAGACCCGAGGTCACGGTCGGATCGGCCGTCAAGCTATTGCCAAGGCACGAACGGGGCACGAGCGCGACCAAGTCCGATTGGCGCACGATCCGCATCGCATCCGGAAACCCGGGCACGACAACCCTGATCGTCCGTTTCAGCCCCAGCTTCTCCAAGGCCGCATCGATCGGCTCGATCGCATCCGTGTCCTTGGACGCAACGATGTGATCGCAGGCCGCATAACTCTCGGGCGACACCGCTGCCGTCAGCAGGGGATGTCCGACGCGCGCGACACCGATGAGCTTGTCACGAAACAGAAATTGGGTGCGGATCTCCGGCGCGGCGGTTCCAATGACGCCGACCTCCAAATCGACGAGTCCCTCCCTCAGCGGTCGTGCGTCTTTGTCGGGTCTCGGAGCGAAGCGGAGGCGGATGCGTGGCGCCGCTCGCGTAAGCGCGGCCACGACGGGACCGGAAAGCATTTCGAGGAAGGCTTCGCTCGCTCGGATCGTGAACGTCTGTGCAAGCGCGCCGGCGTCCACCTGCGTGACGTGCGGCCGCAGCACCGCTTGTACGTCCCGGGTCAGATCATGGACGCGGTCGCGCAACTCGGCGGCGCGCGGCGTCGCTACCAGCCCGCGCCCGGCACGGACGAGCAGCGGGTCCCCGGTCGCCGCCCGAAGCCGCGCAAGCGTGCGGCTCATGGCCGATGAGCTCAGGCCGAGGCGGCGGGCAGCCCCGGTCACACTGCCCTCGGCGAGCAATGCATCCAGCGCAACGAGCAGGTTCAGATCGACGTCGCCATTGCTCATGAAACGAGCCTACCCTATCCGCTCCATCTGACATAGCGTCTGATGCAACTATATTTTGATTTTGATGCGTCTGGCGCCTGATGTCGGACGCATATAGCTGCGGACAACCTCACCACCGAAAGGATTTACGCATGTCCGCAGCCGCTTCGAGCGACCCAGCCCCGACAATCCTCATCATTGGCGCGTCCCGCGGTCTCGGCCACGCCATGGCGGCCGAATTCCTGAAGAAGGGCTGGCACGTCGTCGGCACGGTCCGCGGCGGAGGAACGCGGACCATGCTGCACGACCTCGCAGACGCACACCCGGGCCGGGTCGAGATCGAGGTCCTCGACATCTGCGAGCCCGATCAGCTCACGGCGCTGCACGACCGCCTGGCCGGCAGGCTGCTCGACATGCTGTTCGTCAACGCCGGGACGGTAAATCGAGACCCCACGCAAACCATCGGCGAGGTGTCGACCGACGAATTCGTCCACCTCATGATCACCAATGCTCTGAGCCCGATGCGGGTTATCGAGAGCCTCGAACACTACGTCACGGCAACGGGTTTGATCGGCGTGATGTCGTCCGGGCAAGGAAGCATCGGCAATAACGAGACGGGACAGCGAGAGCTTTATCGCGGCACCAAAGCGGCCCTGAACATGTTCATGCGCAGCTTCGCGGCGCGCCAAGCCGGAACGCCGCGCGCCATGGCGCTCATGGCGCCGGGTTGGGTGCAAACCGCTCTGGGAGGCCCGGACGCACGGCTCACCATCGACGAGAGCATTCCCAGCTTGGTGAACGTCCTTCTCGAAAAGCAGGGAAGACCGGGCCTGGAATATCTCGATTACCTCGGCCGTACGGTGCCCTGGTGAAATCATGAGACCGCGCGCGCCGTCCGACGCCTGCCATCCTCTCGGCGCTACGCGGGGAGAGGGACAACCCCCGGCACCGCCAACACCAAGTCAATGAACGCCTGGCCACGAATTTCGAAGTTCCGGTACTGGTCGAAGGAGGCGCAGGCCGGCGACAGCAGCACCACCGGTTCCTTGGCGTCGGATGCCGCCGCGTCGCGGGCGGCGGCATCGACCGCCGCCGACAGCACCTCATTGATCTCGTAGGGCACTTTGCCATCCAGCGTTTTAGCGAAGTCGGCCGCCGCCTCGCCGATCAGGTAAGCCTTGCGGATGCGCGGAAAGAAGTCGGCGAGGCCGATGATGCCGCCGGTCTTGGGCTTGCCGCCGGCGATCCAGTAGATGTCCGGAAAGCTCGCGAGCGCGTGCGCCGCGCTGTCGGCGTTGGTCGCTTTCGAGTCGTTGACGAACAGCACTTTGCCCTTGCGGCCGACCTGCTGCATGCGGTGGGCGAGACCGGGAAAGCTGGCGAACCCTTTCTGGATCGTCGGTAGCCCGAGCCCGAGCGCGACACCGGCGGCTACCGCGCAGGCCGCGTTCTGGGCATTGTGCGCGCCGCGCAAAGAGCCAATGCCGGCAAGCTGCGCCACCGCGTGGGCCTTGCCGCCGGCCGCGCGCAGGATGCGTGTACCTTCAGCGTAATAGCCGTCACGCACGGGCGACAGCACCGAGACGCGCATCACCGTCTTGCCCGCCTTTTCGATGCGGTTGGCAGCCTCGCGCGTCCAGCGGTCGTCGACGCCGATCACCGCGGTGCCGCCGGCCTCGACGCGCGCCGGCAGCAGCGCCTTGATGGCGGCGTAGTTCTCTATGGTGCCGTGACGGTCGAGATGGTCTTCCGACACGTTGAGCAGGATGCCGACCGTGGCATGCAGCGAGGGCGCGAGATCGATCTGGTAGGATGAGACTTCCAGCACGTAGACGCGGCCGGGCGCGAAAGGCTCCAACTCCAGCACCGGCACGCCGATGTTGCCGCCCATCTGGACGTCGCGGCCGGCGCTCTCGAAGAGATGCGCGATCAGCGCGGTGGTGGTGGATTTGCCGTTGGTGCCGGTGATGGCGATGAGCGGACACGGCGCGCCGGATTGGGCGCGCTCGCGGCAGAACAGCTCGATGTCGCCGATGACCTCAACGCCGGCCTCGTGCGCGAGTTTCACCGACCAGTGCGGCTCGGGATGGGTGAGCGGCACGCCAGGCGCCAGCACCAGCGCGGCGACGGTCGACCAATCGAGCTCGCGCAAGTCTTGCGTCTTGAAGCCCGCTGCCTCGGCTTCCGCCACCGAGGTCTCGTTGTCGTCGAAGAGGGCGACGTCGGCGCCGCCTTCCGTCAGCGCGCGCGCCGATAACAGCCCGGACTTGCCGAGCCCGAAGACGGCGACGGTCCTACCGGCAAACGTGGTGACGGGGATCATTTTATAGCCCCGTCATTCCGGGGCGCGGCCGGAAGGGCGCGAACCCGGAATCCATACTCCGCAGCAGGGGTTATGGATTCCGGGTTCGCGTGCTGGGCACGCGCCCCGGAATGACAAAGAATATTCATCGCAGCTTCAGGCTCGCCAGCCCTGCGAGCGCCAGCACCACCGAAACGATCCAGAAACGGATGACGATCTGCGGCTCGGTCCAGCCGAGCTGCTCGAAATGGTGATGGATCGGCGCCATCTTGAACACGCGTTTGCCGGTGAGCTTGAACGAGATCACCTGCACGATCACCGACACAGCTTCCAGCACGAACAGCCCGCCGATGATGGCGAGCACGATTTCGTGCTTGATCGCCACCGCGATGGTGCCGAGCAGGCCGCCGAGCGAGAGCGAGCCGGTGTCGCCCATGAAGATCGAGGCCGGCGGCGCATTGAACCAGAGGAAACCGAGGCCAGCGCCGATCACCGCGCCACACAGCACCGAGAGTTCGCCGGTTCCCGCGACATAATGAATCTGCAGATAGTCGGCGAACACCGCGTTACCCGCAAGATAGGAGATCATCCCGAAGCTCGCCGCCGCGATCATCACCGGCACGATGGCCAAGCCGTCGAGGCCATCGGTCAAGTTCACCGCATTGCCGGCGCCGACGATGACGAAGGCGCCGAGCACGAAGAAGCCCCAGCCGAGGTTGATCACCAACTCCTTGACGAAGGGGAACACCAGCGAGGTCGCGATCGGTCCCTTGCCGAGATGAGAAAGAATGGTGACGGCCACAATCGCGATCACCGCTTCGAAGATCAGCCGGGTGCGGCCGGCGAAGCCCGCGTTGGTCTGCTTGGTGACCTTCAGATAGTCGTCGTAGAAGCCGATCAGCCCAAAGCTCAGCGTCACGCCCAGCACCACCCAGACGTAGGGGTTGGCCGGGTTCGCCCACAGCACCGTGGACACGAACAGGCCGGACAGGATCATCAGCCCGCCCATGGTGGGCGTGCCCTTCTTGGTGATGAGGTGCGACTGCGGCCCGTCGAGGCGGATCGGCTGGCCCTTGCCCTGCTTCATGCGCAAGAGGTCGATCATCGGGCCACCGAACAGGAACACGAACACCAGTGCGGTGACGATGGCGCCACCGGTGCGGAAGGTGAGATAGCGGAAGACGTTGAGGAACGAGACTTTGTCCGAAAGGTCCGTCAGCCAATAGAACATCGATCGAGCCTAGCCTTGAATCGGCGCGAGCGCGCCCTGGCGGGGAAACCGGCTTTCCAGTGCCTTGACGATGGGGCCCATTTTCGAGCCCAGCGAGCCCTTCACCATGACCGCGTCGCCGGGGCGGATGGCGTCGAGCACGGCCGGCTGCAGTTCCGCCGCAGTCACGGCATAGCCGCCCCGGCGCATGGAGGGAAGGGCCTGCCAGAGCGCGTGCATCAGCGGCCCGGAACAGAAGACGAGGTCGACGTTCGCCGCGGCAAGCGCCGGCGCCAGCCCCCGGTGCAGGCTTTCGCTCTCGGGGCCGAGCTCCAGCATGTCGCCCAGGACCGCGATGCGGCGGCCCTGCCCGCTGATCGGCGCCTGGCCGAGCAGCGCGATGGCCGCGGCCATGGAGGCCGGGTTGGCGTTGTAGCTTTCGTCGATCAGCAGCGCCTTGCCACCGGGCACCTGCATCGTGAAGCGGGCGCCGCGGCCGACCGCCGGCTTGAACTGAGCCAGCGCCAGCGCGGCGAGCGCGAGATCGGCGCCGGCGAGCGCGGCGGCGGCCAGCACCGCGAGCGAATTCTGCACCAGATGGCGGCCGGGCGCGCCGAGCTTGTAGGTGACCGGCTCGCCCAGGATGATGGCCTCGACGGTCGAAGCGTCCGGCTGCAGCGAATAGCGCACCAGGAAGGCGTCGGCGTTTTCGTCCTCGCCGAACGAGACGATACGGGCAACGCCCGCTCTCTTGGCTGCTGCGACGAGGTGGTCATATTGGCCGTTGTCGCTGTTGAGCACCGCGGCACCGCCGGGCTCCAACCCTGCGAAGATCTCCGCCTTGGCGTCGGCGATCTTTTCGACCGAGCCGAAATATTCCAGATGCACCGGCTCGACCGTGGTGACGATCGCCACGTGCGGGCGCACCAGCTTCGTGAGCGGTGTGATCTCACCGGCATGGTTCATGCCGATCTCAAACACGGCGTATTTGACCGATGCCGGGCAGCGCGCCAGCGACAACGGCACGCCCCAGTGATTGTTGTAGGAGGACGCCGAAGCGTGGGTCTCGCCGTCAGCGGAGAGCGCGAGCCGCAGTGCCTCCTTGGTGCCGGTCTTGCCGACCGAGCCGGTGACGGCAATGACCTTGGCGTGCGCAATGCGTTCGCGGGCGGCGCGGGCGAGCGCGCGCAAAGCGTCCAGCACGTCGTCGACAATCAGAAGCGGCGCGTCGGCCGCAAAGCGCGCGCGCTGCGAACGCGCGATGACGGCAACGCCGGCGCCGGCCTTCAGCGCACTCTCGACGAAGTCATGACCGTCGCGGCTATCGCCCTGAATGGCGAAGAAGGCATCGCCGCGCTCTAGCGTCCGGCTGTCGATCGACAGGCCGTTGGCGTCCGCGGGCAGGGCGCCGGAATTTTCCGCGCCCATGGCCGCCGCCATGGCGTCGATGGTCCAAAGTGCCGTCATGCCACCTTCCCCCGCAAGGCCGCCGCCACCGCGTCGTGATCGGAAAACGGCAAGACGCGGTCGCCGACGATTTGGCCAGTTTCATGGCCCTTGCCGGCGATCAACAGCACATCGCCCTCTTGCAGGCCAGCGATGCCGGCGCGGATGGCTTCGTTGCGGTCGCCGATTTCGGTGGCGCCTGCTGCTGCGGCGAGGATTTCGGCGCGGATGGTGGCCGGATCTTCGCTGCGCGGGTTGTCGTCGGTGACGATGATACGGTCGGCGTTTTCGATGGCGATACGCCCCATCAACGGGCGCTTGCCCTTGTCGCGGTCGCCGCCGGCGCCGAACACGACAGCGAGCTTGGCCCTCGCATAGGGGCGCAGCGCGTCCAGCGCCTTCTGCAAGGCGTCGGGCTTGTGGGCGTAGTCGATAAAGATCGGTGCGCCGTTCCTGGTGCCGACGAGTTCCAGCCGCCCCTTGGCGCCCTGCAGTTTTTCGAGCGAAGCGAACACGCGGGCCGGATCGCTGCCGGTGGCGATCACCAAGCCGGCGGCGAGTGCGGCGTTCTGAACCTGGAAGGCGCCGACCAGAGGTAGCTTGATCGTGTAGGTTTTGCCTTGGTGCGCGAGCGTGACCACCTGATTGAAGCCTTCGATGGCGCCGTCGACCAGTTTGATGTCGTCGCCGTTGACGCCGATGGTCATCACTTTCAAGTCCGCGCTTCTTGGCGGCATCGACCACCTGGCCGCCATAGCAATCGTCGACGCACACCACCGCGGTGCCGCCGGCGACAATGAGCGTATCGAACAGCCGCAGCTTGGCGGCGAGATAGGCTTCCATGGTCGGGTGGTAGTCGAGATGGTCGCGCGACAGGTTGGTGAAACCGCCGGCCGCGATACGCACACCGTCGAGACGGCGCTGTTCGAGGCCGTGCGATGAAGCTTCAAGCGCCAGATGGGTGACGCCCTCGCCCGCCAATTGATCGAGCGTGCGATGCAATTCGATCGGATCGGGGGTCGTCAGCGAGCCGTAATGCTCGCCTTTGGGTGACACCACGCCGATGGTGCCGAGGCTCGCCGCTTGGTAACCGAGCGCCGCCCAGATCTGGCGGGCGAAGGCCGCCACGGAAGTCTTACCGCTGGTGCCGGTGACGGCGGCGATGGTTGCCGGCTGGCGCGGAAAGAAGGCGGCGGCGCAGAGCGCCAGCGCGCGGTGCGCGTCCGGCACTTCGAATGAAGGCAATATTTGCCGGCACGTCGGCCGCGCGCTCGGCCATCACCGCCACCGCGCCGGCGGCCAATGCCTGCGGCACGAAGCTGAGGCCGTCGCTCTTGGTGCCCGGCACCGCCACGAACAGATCGCCCGGTTTCACCTTGCGGCTGTCGGACGCAACGCCCGCAAGCTCGAGCCCGGCGAAGCGCGGGTCGAAGCGGGCCTGTTCCAGCGGCAGGTCGGCAAGCTTCATTGACACCTGACTCTGATCCGTCACTTCAGAGAGCGGCGCACAATACGCCTCAAATAAGTCGCGTCGAGTCCTACTGGCCCGGCTTAGCGTTGGCCAGGATCAACTGCGCGGGGCCGGGCAGATCAAAACGCGGCTCGACGTCGAGCAGCGGCGCGATATGCGCGATCACCTTGCCCGCCGTCGGGCCGACGTTCCAGCCGGCGGTGGCGAAGCCGTGGGTTCCCGGCACCGGCTGCGGCTCGTCCAGCATGATGAAAACCAGGTATTTCGGCTTGTCCGACGGCAGGATGGCCATGAAGTCGGTGAGCAGCTTGTGCTTGGCGTAGCGGCCGTTGACCACCTTTTCCGCGGTGCCGGTCTTGCCGCCGACGTAGTACCCGTCGACATTGGCGAAGGTGCCGGTGCCCTGCACGGCGTTCAGCCGCATCAGATAGCGCATGTCGCGGCTGGTCGAAGGCTTGAGCACCCGCTTGGCGACTTTCAACGCCTGGGCGCGGCTGCGCTTGAGGAAGGTCGGCTTGATCAAGAGCCCGCCGTTGACGCAGGCCGCGATGCCCATCGCCGCCTGCAAGGGCGCGACCGACAGGCCATGGCCGAAGGCGATGGTCACCGTGCTGAGATCCGTCCACGGATGCGGCACAATCGGCGCGGCGCTTTCCGGCAATTCGGTGCGTAGGCGCGTGAGCTCGCCCATCTTGCGCAAGAACGCTTGATGCTCTTTCACGCCGACTGCCAAGGCCATGCGCGCGGCGCCGATGTTCGACGAATACTTGAAGATTTCCGGCACGGTCAGCCAGCGGTTCTTCGGCTCGTAGTCGTGGATGGTGAAGCGGCCGTAGTGCAGCGGGTGGGTGGCGTCGAACTTCGACGCAAGCGTCGCCTTGCCAGCATCGAGCGCCATGGCGACGGTGAGAATCTTGAAGGTCGAGCCCAGCTCGTAGACACCGGTGGTGATGCGGTTGATGCGGGTCGGGTCGTTGGCCTGCAAGGGATCGTTGGGGTCGTAATCGGGCTCCGACACCAGCGCGACCACCTCGCCGGTGTTGACGTTGAGCACGAGGCCCGCCGCGGCCTTGGCCTTGAACTTCGCGCGCGCCTTCACCAGTTCCTCGCGCAGCGCGTACTGGACGCGCAGATCGAGCGAGAGCTGCACCGGCCGTTGCAGCCGGTCGGTGGCGAGCCCCGCCATGTGCAGGGCGGCGAGCCCCTGCCCGTCCACCCATTTCTCCATGCCGGCGATGCCCTGGTTGTCAATGTTCGTCAGGCCGATCACCTGCGACACCGTCGGGCCGTTGGGATAGACGCGCTTGTTCTCGGTCAGGAAGCCGATACCGGGAATGCCGAGATGATGGATTTCGCGCTTCTCGCGCGGCGTGATCTCGCGCTTAAGCCAGACGAAGCCGCGGTTGGAATCCAACCGCTTGCGCAGGTCCTTGTCGTTGAGATCGGGCAGCGCGGCGGTGAGCAGTTCCTCGGCTTCGTCGGGGTCGATCAGCTTGCGCGGCTCGGCGTAGAGCGACGGCGCCTTGACGTCGGTGGCGAGCAGCTTGCCGTTGCGGTCGACGATGTCGGGCCTGGCGGTGGCGACCGCGTCCTGCATAACGGAGTGCCGGGCGCCGTGCTCATTGCCCTCGACCGCGAAGATGACGAGCTTGCCGGCGATGGCGCTATAGACGAGCGCGAAGCCGACGACGGCGAGCACGATGCGCGCCTTCGCCTTGACGTCGCGGTCGACGCCGTGGCCGTAGAGCAGCCGGCGCACCAGGCGCTGCCAGCGGGTTTCGTGTTTATTGGCGGGTGAGGTCATCGGGGTCACCGCCGCGTCGCCGGCACACTGCCGGTGGTTAGGGGTGCGCTGGGCGCGAGCATGGCGCCGATCGGATCGCTCGGCTGCGGCGGTGGGGCCGGCGGCCGTGGCGGCAGATCGTTGAAATTGTCGATCTGCGTCGGATTGATCGGCGCAAGCGTCAGATAGCGATCGGCCAGCGTCTTGATACGGCTCGGCGTGTCGAGTCGGGCCCATTCCGCCCGCAGGCGGGCAATGGCGTTGCGCTCGCGCCGCAATTCGCTGTGCAGCTTGGCGGCCTTCTCGGCCTGCAAAGTGGAATCGAACTTGATCTTGTAGACGGTGGAAGCCGCCACGATCAGCGCCGCGATGACCATGATGTTGACGAGGCGCATCATGGGCGGCGCCCCTTCAGGACGGCGGCCAGCGACGGCAGCCGCGGCAGCAGCTCATCGGGCTCGTGCGGGCGGGCCGGTGCGTCGGTGCGTTCGCCCGCGCGCAATTTGGCGGAACGGGCGCGCGGGTTGCGCGCGATCTCGTCTTCGTCGGCAATCACAGGACGCTTGGTGAGCACGCGGAACGTGGGCGCCGGGCGTTTCACCTCCGGCGCGTGACGCGAACCGCCGCGGGTCTCGGCGCGATCAGCGAGGAACGATTTGACGATGCGGTCCTCGAGCGAATGGAACGAGACCACCACCAGACGGCCGCCGCCCTTCAGCACACGCTCGGCAGCGCCGAGCGCGCGCGCGAGCTCCCCCAGCTCGTCGTTGACGAAGATGCGCAAGGCCTGGAACGTGCGCGTGGCCGGATGGATGTCGTTCGGCTTCGCGCGCACCACCGAGGCCACCAGATCGGCAAGCGCCTTGGTCGTCGCGATGGGCGCTTCAGCGCGCGCCCGCACGATGGCGCGCGCGACGCCGCGCGAATGCCGCTCCTCGCCGAGGATATAGATGATGTTGGCGAGATCGCGCTCGCCCGCGCCGTTGACCACGTCGGCAGCGCTCGGCCCCTCCCCGCTCATGCGCATGTCGAGCGGGCCGTCGAGCCGGAACGAGAATCCGCGCTCCGCCCGGTCGAGCTGCATGGAGGAAACGCCGACGTCGAGCACCACGCCGTCGACGGCCTCGACGCCGGCATCGCTCGCGATACCGTCGAGCTCGGAGAAGCGGCCCTGCATCAAGATCAGCCGGCCTTGCGCTTGCGCTGCGAGATCGGCACCGAGCGCGATCGCGCTCGGGTCGCGGTCGATGGCAATCACCTTGCAGTCGGCGGCATCGAGGATGGCCCGGCTATAGCCGCCGGCGCCGAAGGTGCCGTCGATATAGATGCCGCCGGATTGAACTTTGAGGAACTGAAGCGCGGGCGGGCCGAGCACGGGAATGTGGGGGGCTGGTCCGCCAGCGACAGCCCGAGAGCCGTCGCCGCCCACCGTCATTCCCGTGCTCCTAGCGCGGGTTGCGCCACCGCCTGGGACCCGAGCTCGGCCTTGAGCGCGCGCACCCGTTGGGTGGCCTCCGCGAGCTCCTGCCGGAACCGCTCCGGTTCCCAGATCTGAAACTTGTGGCCGAGGCCGACGAAGGCGACCGCGTCGGTAATCCCGGCATGACGCTTCAACGCTTCGCTCAGGCTCACGCGGCCCTCGCCGTCGATCTTCAGGGTCTCGCTGGTTCCATAGAGCGCCATGGCGAACTGCTCGCGTCCGTCCGAGAATGGGGGATAACGCCCGATCAGGGATTCGATCTCCGCCATCAGCGCGTTGCCTCCCGCATCGACCGCCGGCGCGTCGAGCGCCGGATAGCAATAGAGACCCTCGAAGCCATCGCGGGCGAGCACCGAACGGAAGGAGGCGGGAATCGAGACGCGTCCCTTGGAATCGAGCCGCAACGTGAAGTTCGACACGAAGCGGTCCATCACCCGCACCCCACGCCAACTGGACACAACGCCCGCGATGAACGCCAGCTCGACCCTTACCGATCGCCGGGCCCCTCAACCGGGGACTTGCCCCCGGGCCGGGCCCCGCAATCTCCAATGAAGATTCGTGGGATATCATGGGATATTATGGGCGTCAATGGAATGGCCCTGCCGGCGGCCCCATGTCCCGGGGACGCCGGCGGCTCGCCGACCGATTCCCCATTAACGACCGCTAAACTTAACGATCGGTTGCCGGCGCCGGCCCGTCCTTGCGGTGCGGCGAACGGCCGCCGCCGGAAGCGCCGCCCGGACGGTGGGCCGGCTGGCCGGCAGCGACGCGAACGAACTGCATCCCGCAACGCGCGGTCGGCGCGCGCGTCGCCGTTCCGGCAAGCGCCGTCCGTGGTCGGGACTTTGCGATGCAAATGCCGGTTATTGTGTTCGCGCGTTGCAGCCGACGTGGTGAAAATCACGCAGGCGCAAACAACGGAGGATTTAATGCGCGGTCGAATACCGGTGTGACCCTAAAACGACATGGGTATTTTGTTTTCGGCGGCGGAAACTTCGCGTTGTCGACACGATTGAGGCGTGTATTGCTTTTTGAATCATCTCGTTCAATGGTGCGCGCCCTTTGCAATCCCGACGGCTTCAAACTCGCATGACTTCTTTCCAACCGGACTCTTTCATGGTCGCCAACGTGGTGCCGTCGCCGAACTTTGACGAGCGTCACGGCGGGCCGCCGGATATGATCCTACTGCACTATACTGGCATGCAGACCGGCGAAGCCGCGCTGGAACGCCTCACCACGGCGGACAGCAAGGTATCCGCACACTATTTGGTGTTTGAGGATGGCCGCATCGTGCAATGCGTGCCGGAAGAGCGGCGCGCATGGCATGCGGGTGTTGCTTCGTGGGGCGGCGAAAGAGACATCAATTCGCGCTCTATCGGCATCGAAGTCGTCAATCCGGGGCATGAATTCGGCTATCGCAACTTTCCGCTGCGGCAGACGGCGGCGGTGATTTCGCTGTGCAAGGCGATCCTGATGCGGCGCGGGCCGCTTCAGCCCGCGCGCGTGCTGGCCCATTCCGACGTCGCGCCGGGCCGCAAACAGGATCCGGGCGAGCGCTTTCCCTGGCAGTTGCTGTACGAGTCGGGCATCGGCCATTGGGTGCGGCCGGCGCCGCTGACAGCGGAAGGCCCGACGCTGCGTGTGGGCGACGAGGGCGAGTTGGTGATGCAGCTGCAGCGTCAGCTCGTGTCCTACGGCTACGGTATCGAGGCAAGCGGACATTACGACGAGCGCACGCGCGACGTGGTGACCGCCTTCCAGCGCCACTTCCGCCCGGCGCGGGTCGACGGTATCGCCGACGCTTCCACCGTGCGTACGCTGAATGCGCTGATCAAGGCGTTGCCGGAACACCGCAAGACAAACGCGGACGAACCGGCGGCGTAGCGCGTTGCGACGCGATCGCCACGCGATCAACGTTCCCCTTTCGGCGTGGGCGGTAGCGGAATGCTCGGCACGCGCCAGGGCGCGCCGCCGAAACGCTCGACCAGAAATTCGATGAACACCGCGACGCGCGGCAGCCGCTGGCGGCCGGCCGGATAGATCGCCGCCAGCGGAAACGGCTCGACGTGATGCACGTCGGTGAGCAGCGCCTTGAGTTCGCCGCGTTGCAGAGCGCCGCCGACGATGACTTCGGACAGCCGCGTGATGCCGGCGCCTTCGATTGCCAACCGCAACGCAGCCTCGGCATCGTCGGTGGTAACGCGCGGATGGACGTCCACCACGTCGATGCCGCCGCGGGTCTCGAACGGCCAGCGGTTGAGGCCGCGACCGGCGACGACGATGCAGTCGTGCTGTTTGAGGTCGGCGGCCACCTTCGGAGTGCCGCGCCGGGCGAGATAGGACGGCGCGGCACATATCACGCGCTGCAGCTCGGCGATCTTCCGCTGCACGAACGGGCCCTTGGGAATATGGCCGGAGCGCACGGCGATGTCGGCGTGCTCCTCGATCAGGTCGACCAGGCGGTCGGTGATTGACAGTTCCAGATCGATTTCCGGATAGCGGGCGAGGAAATCGGCCAAGGCCGGGGCGAGTTGATGCAGGCCGAAGGCGGTGCCGGAATTGATGTGCAGGCGACCGCGCGGGGCGCCGCGCATGCGCGTGACCTCCTCCTCGGCCTCCTCGATGTCGGCAACAATCCGCTTGGCGCGGGCGAAAAACGTTTCGCCTTCGGGGGTGAGCGCCAGACGGCGAGTGCTGCGCTCGAGCAGGCGGGCGCCCAGGCGGTCCTCCAGCCGCGACACCAGCTTGGAGACGGCCGAGGGCGTCAGCCCTAAGTCTTTGGCAGCAGAGGAGAAACTGCCAAGTTCGACGGCGCGGACAAAGACCCTGAGGTCGGAAGTGGGGTCCATGGGTGGGCCCTATTTATTCCAATGTGGAACAGATGAATGATCATATTATGGGATTATAATTTGAATGGAAGATAATATTATGCGCTCAACGCATGGGGCAAGGAATGCCCCACCCCGGAGAAGAAGTCATGAATACCCGTTTCCCCTCCTATATGAGCGCCATCGACGTCCATGAGGCGCTCGCCCACGTCCATGCCGAGCGCGGCGTGATGCTCGCCCACATGTTCGCCGGCTTGGTGGCGTTGCCGAAGCGCCTGACCGCGGGCCTCCACCGCCACCGTGTGGCGCGCAAGGGCGCGTGAGCCGATCGAACTGACCTGAGTGAATGCGGCCCGGCCCGCGCCGGACCGCGATGTGGACCTGAACGAGGCCGATTTGGCCATGATTACAAAAGCTTAATCGGAAGGGCCCGATTTTGGCCCGAATTGGACGCGACCACCGGTCCATATCGGGTGCGCGGTCGAACGACCAAATCGGGCGCCACGCTCCGCCGATCCACTTCATCTTGCTCCCTCCGACGAGCCCGGGCCGCCACCTTCCCCTCCCACTGGCCCGGGCTCTTTTTTTTGCGTTACGCAGCAGCAACTCGGATGGCGGCGCGAAGGCCCGGCTGACGCTCTGATCGGCTGGAGATCGGCTGGAGGAAGAGGGCGACATGGCACGCCAAATTAGGCGCAGCGTCCTTGCAGGTGGCGCGACCCTCCCGCTTAGAACGGCATTTTGGCGCGGACGCTCCCTGTCCAGATCTTATAGTCGGCGCCGAGACCGCCGAGTTCCCCGCTGACCGCAAGCGAAACGTTGTTCTTGCAGACGATGCCGACGCCGGCGGTGGCGCGCCCCGACCAACCGTCGCTGACCGCAACAATCACGCTGTCGCCGGCCGCGAAGTTATCAGCCGAGAAATACCAGTCGCCGTAAAATCCGACATAAGGCGTGAGCGTCACGCTGTCGTAGGCAAGAGGCCTCATCAGCTTACCGCCGAGACTGGTGCGCCCGTTGGAGAAAGTGTGCGCCGACTGCGCGGTGCCGAGACTGTCTGTCCACGCGTCCTGCTTTTCCCACAGCACATAGATGCTGGCCGAAGGCTCGATCCTGTAGGCGCCGATTCCATAGCTGCCGGTCAGTCCGCTCGACAGCATCAACCGATTGCCATTGAAGGACCCGGTCGCCGTACCGGTTGTGCCTGAATAGGCCATGCGCGTATAGCCCAACGTGGCGTCGAGCCGCAGGGTGGGTGTCACGCGCCAGCCGACATAGCCACCAATCGTGCCGCCAGCCCCTTTCATGTTGCCGGCGACCGACGCAAAATCATATTTGAAGTACTGATAGCCCGAGTAGACACCGACAAGCAGATCGGCCGTCAGCTTGCGGCCGATGCCGCCGGTCAGGTTGAACTGCCCGCCCGTTGCGCCGACGTTGACGTCGTGGTTTTGCCAGCCGGTCCCGCGCAGATCGAGCCAGGCGCTCCATTCGCGGTCGAGGGCAAGCTCGCGCGGCGCCTTGGTCGGTACGCCCGCATAAGCAAGCGCCGAAAAGGCCGCGTCGGTGCGCCGTTCGACGTCCGACTTCGGCATGGCGGCAAAATTGATGCTGACGCCATTCGAGCTGAAGCTGAGCGGCGCGCCGCCGCCGCTGAACGCGTTGTCGATGGCGCCGTCGACGGCGGTGCTGACGACCTGACCCGAGACGCTCGAAGCCGACTTGGTGATGCCGTTTTCCAGCGAACGCAGGTTGGCGCTGTCGGTCGACGTTCCGGTGCCGCCGGACGAGCCTCCGGTGCCGCCGGACGAGCCTCCGGTGCCGCCGGAGGTACCGGAAGCCGGAACACAGCTTGAGGCCTGTACTGTCATTGCGGCCCCTGAGATGGTGGTCAAGGTCATCGTTCCGGTGCCCGCCGTGGCGACGAACGTTTCAACACGCGCGCCGGTCGGCGCCACAAGCGTGCCGCCGGCGCCCAAGGCGCCAGTAAACGAAGCTTTACTCCTCGAGTGCGAACCCGAATTCACCGTGAACGTGAGCTTGTCGCCCGCCGCGAACGTATCGCTGATTGTCGCGTCGCTTGTGAGAGTCCAATTGCCGTTGTTAATCGCGGTACAGCCCGGCGAGGCGAAAGCCGTCAAGCCGCTAAATAAAAATAAGCAGAGACTCAAACAAACCGAGCCAAGAACCGTTTCATGCCGAATTTTCAAGAACGAGCGAAAGCGCAGAATGCAATGGGTGGCCACAAACGCCCCGAATTTCAAAATTTCAACCCGCAACTTGCCTGAACAAAGAACACGCACTGCGCGTGCTGATTGGAGCTGTATTGCCGGTTCCAGTCCCCATCCAAGTAATCGCTCAACGAAGTAACGCGTTCAATGTTCTGTGCGGCCTATTGCGAGGATTCGTTGGGGATAACAGTGCACTTGCCTCCATTTTCCGTCGCGGGCTCGTCACAAATAAAACGAAGATGTTATGTGAAACTCTGAGTTTGCGAGATGTAGGCCTTCGGAGCGCGCAGAGCGAAAATCGCAGCACAGTCTCACGTCGTGCAATCGGCGTGATACATTATCAGCCGATCGTCGTTTGATTTCGTATCGACCGTCAGCCTGACACACACCCTTTGACGCTTACCGCACGTGCAGCGTGTAGTGTTCGGCACAGCCAATTGCGCCCGACAAACGACGCGGCGAATGGTTGCTCGATCGCGGTGGGCATCGCATCGATTGCCGGGCGTCATCTTGACGGGCAAGCCGTTTGGCATCATGTCTGTTTCCGTCAGTCGGCCGGACGGTCGCCCCGTGCCAATGCCGAAAGGCGGGCGGGGAGGAAAGTCCGGGCTCCATGGACCAACGGTGCCGGATAACGTCCGGCGGGTCGTGCCTTCGCTGGCTCGGCTCAGGGACAGTGCCACAGAGAACAGACCGCCGCGGACCCCGCGGTAAGGGTGAAACGGTGCGGTAAGAGCGCACCGCGCTACCGGCAACGGCAGCGGCACGGCAAACCCCACCGGGAGCAAAACCGAATAGGAATGGCGCGGCGCCTTTGGGCGCCAGGCCCGGTCCGGGCCAGCCGTTCGGGTAGGTTGCTAGACGCGCCGGGCAACCGGCGTGCCAGAGGAATGGCCGTCACGTCCGTGGCTTCGGCCGCGGGCCGTACAGAACCCGGCTTACAGGCTGGCTGATAAACGCAAATGGGGGCCCGGTGGCTGACGCCGCCGGGCCCCCACCAATTTCGGGGACAGATTTCGCGCGCCGCTACGACGCGAGCCGATGAGCGGGCGGCATGCCGGCCAAAGCCGGCGCCGCCGCGCCGAAGTGCGCCGCCGCGTCGTTCTCGTTTAGATGGAACACGCTGACCTGCTCGTCCATCGCCGCCGACTGGTGCTGCAGCGTCTTGGCGGTGGCGGCGTTCTCTTCCGCCAGCGCCGAGTTGCGCTGGGTGAGTTCGTCCATCTGCGCCAGCGACTTGTTGATCTGCTCCAGGCCGGCCGCCTGCTCGCCGCTGGCGACGGCGATGTCGGACGCGATATCAGCGACCTTCTTAATCGAATCGACGATCTCGTTGAGCGATTGGCCGGTGCGGCTCACGAGGTCGACGCCGTCCTTCACTTCGCCGTGGCTGCTGGTGATGAGGTCCTTGATGTCCTTGGCCGCCTGCGACGAACGCTGCGCGAGGCTGCGCACCTCGGACGCGACCACCGCGAAGCCGCGGCCGGCATCGCCCGCGCGCGCGGCTTCCACCGCCGCGTTAAGCGCCAGCAGGTTGGTCTGGCGCGCGATCTCGTCGATGACCACGATGATGTCGGCGATCTTGCCCGACGATTCCTCGATGCGCGCCATGGCGCTGACCGCCTGTCCCACCACCTCGCAACCGCGGCCGGCGACGTCGCGCGCCTGCGTGGCGAACTGATCCGCCTCACGGGCGTTCTCCGCGTTCTTCGTCACCGCGTTGGAGATCTCCTCCATGGTCGAGGTAGTCTCTTCCAGGCTCGCGGCCTGCTCTTCGGTGCTCTGCGACAGATCGGTGGTGCTGGTGGAGATTTCGGTGGCCGCCTCGGTGACCTCGCGCGCGGCCGTCTTGATCTTGCCGAGCGTCTCCGTCATGCGGTCGACCATCACGTTGAAGTCGTCCCTGATCTGCGTCATGGCGCCATCGAAACCTTCGTCGAGCCGGACGGTGAAATCGCCGTTGGACAACGCGTTTAGGCCCTGCGCGAGACGTTCGATGACCGCGGCCTGCGTCGCGGCAGCTTGCGCCTGCGTTTCGGCAGCCTTCTGGCGCTCCGCCTCCACGCGCTCGCGCGCCTGACGCTCTTCCTCCGCCGCCTTGGCCTCGAGCTCGGCGGCCTTGCGGCGCTCTTTTTCAACCCGCTCGGTCGCCTGCTGACGCTCTTCGTCCGACTGGCGGCGCTGTTCGTCGGCTTCGCGTTCGAGCCGCTCCTTGGCGACCGCGGCGTCGCGGAACACCACGACCGAGCGCGCCATGCGGCCGATCTCGTCGCGGTCGTCGACAGCGGGAACCGAAAGATCGAGCTGGCCCGACGACAGATGATGCATCGATTCGCCGATCGCCGACAGTCGGCGCACGACCGAACGCCGCACGTAGAAGACGGCGATGCCGGCCGCGATCAGCAGGCTGACGATTGCGTCGATCAGGAGCGCGGTGCGGTTGCGATGCAGCTGGTCCATCAATCCGGTCACGCTTTGGTTCATGTTCGTTTCGGAATCGCTGACGACGGCGGCCACCGCCTTGTTCAGCGCGCTTTGCAGCGCCGCGTTCTGCTTGACCGTCCGCTCCGCGACCTGTTCGGCCTTCAGCTCCTTTTGGTGCAGATCGAAGATGTTATCCGGCTTGATACCGTATGTGACGAACTGGCCGATGAGATGCTTGATCTTCTTGTCCTTGAGCGAGGCGACTGAGCTGACAAGCAATCCCATCGACGACATGAAGCGATCATGGATCGAGCCGGTGTCGGCCGCGCTCTTGGTCAGCGTGCCTTCGCTCACGATGTTGGCGAGCAATTGGGTTTGCGCCTCGGCTTCGAGCGTGTTTCGCAAGCCCGAAATCTGCCGGTTCACGAGCGCCTTCACGACCTTGCTCGTGTGCGCGGCGGCGGCTTCGCCGTGGGTGACCACCTTGAAATTCAGGTTGTCCACCATGGTGACGAGCATGTCGGCAAGCGATTCCTGGACGCGGAAAATCTTTTTCAACTGCGCGGGATTACCTCGGCTCAAGCCGCCGGCGGCGGCGTGGAAATCTGCGAGCTTGGCGAGACCCGAAACCTGCTTCTTGAGTGCGATAAACTTTCCCTTGTCCGGAAGCTTCGTGAGCAGCCGCTGCGCATCCTGCGCGGAAGAGGTGAACCGGTCGTCGAGCATCGCCAGGATGGGCGGCGACGAGGTCAGCGCGCTCGCGGTCAGCAAGCCGGTTTGCAGGTTGGTTTCGGACTCGATCTGTATCAGCGCGCGCAGGATCGGAAGATCGCCGTCGACAATAGAGCGGATCACGCGGTCGCCATTCTTGGCGACGCCGTTGGCGGCCGAGACGACGTCGTAGTACGAGTCGTCCACGATCGGCGTCAGCATGTAGCCGATCCGATGGTGAAGCTTGCGGAACGCGGCCAGTTGCTGCCCGAGCTTGGCGTGCGTCTTGGTGCGTTCCGTGATCGCCTGCTTCAAGGCGGCAAGATTGGCATCGAGCTCTTGCGCCGTGCTCTTGACCGTGTTGAAGGCGCCGCCACTGCCGTGCGTTTGCGAAAGCCGCGCCATCACCTTGGAAAATTCCCGGTTGCGCGCGGCCATCGCCTCGGAAATGGTCTTCTGCTCCTTCACCGTCTGCGCATTGACCAGGCGCGCCGCGGCAGTGGAAACTTCGCCGGAGATCGCCGACAGCCTGAGGGCGTCGGTCATCGCCGGGACCTGGTTTCTCGCCACATGCTGGAAACCGCTTTCGGTCGCCGCGAACGAATAGATCGCGATAGCGGCGGCGATCACGGTCATCACGGCGGCGAAGCCGAAGGCGAGCTGCAACTTCGCGCCGATGCCGAAGCGGACGGCGTCCTTGCCGCCCTGCGCGGGATCTTTCGAAGACGGCTTGGCGGCTTTCTTGTCAGCCTTGGCACCGTTGCGTCTGAATAACATTGCGCTATCCCTCAGTATTTCCAATCGCCGCGCCGTGCAGGCAGCGCGCTCTTGTCTTAGTCCGCGGACGCGATCTTGACGGACGGCAACTTGTCGACAGCCTTGAACGAGCCGTCGGCCTGAATCACCGTCATGAACACGTGATGCAGACCCTGGTTCTGGTTCGGGCCGAAGCTCATCTTCAGCCCGCCGAAGTCGAACTGGCCCGGCTCCTTGATGGCCTTGAGCAGACCTTCACGGGTCGGGTTGGCGCCGGCCCGCTGCAGCCCTGCGACCGCCAGACGGCCGACCAGGTAGCCCTCGAGCGAGACAAACGCCGGCTGGGCCGCCGGATTGATCGCCTTGAGCGCCGCCTGATAGTCGGCCACGACCTTGCGCGAGGTATCCCACGGAAACGGCACGACCTGCGAGATCGCGACGCCCTTGCCGTCGGGTCCGAGCTCACGGGCAAGCGCCGCCGAGCCAACGAACGAGATGTTCACGAACACCGGATTGAAGCCGATCTTGCGCGAGAGCTTGATGAAGGCGGCGCATGGCTTGTAGGCGCCGACCATCACGACCGCCTGCGGATGGGCGCTTTTGATGTCGAGCAGAGCCGTCTTCACGGCTGTCGTGTTGCGCCTGTAAGTACCTTGCGCCGCGAGCTTGAGGCCGCGCTTCTTCATCGCCGCCTGCACGCCGGCAAGGCCGACGCGCCCGAAGGCGTCATCCTGGTAGAGGATCGCGATCTTCTTGATGTTGAGGTCCTTGGTCAGATGGGAGATCCAGGCCTCGGTCTCTTCGCCATAGCTTGCGCGAACGTTGATGACGTTGGTGAGCTTCGGATTGCGCAGGAAGCCGGCGCCGGTGAACGGCCCGATGAAGGGCACGCCGGCGGCAGTCGCGATTGGCTGCGTAACCTTCGCGGTCGGCGTGCCGACCGGACCGATGAGCGCGAAGACCTTGTCCTGCTCGATCAATCGCTTGGTGGCGGCAATCGACTTGACCGGCTCGTAGCCGTCGTCGCGGCTGATCAGCCTCAATTTGCGGCCGTCGACTCCGCCCTTCTCATTGATTTCGGCGAAGGCGGCCTCGATGCCTTCCCGCATGCCGATGCCGAGCGCGGCGGCCGGCCCCCTGAACGCGGCGGCCTGGCCAAACACGATCATACGCGTGGTGACGCCATCTTCGGCGCTCGCCGCGCCGACCAGCGCCATACTCGTGCCCGCGATCAGGGCGGCCGCGGCAATCGGCCTGAGCCAAGACGACATTACGACTCCTCCCCGGTCCGCCACGTTTCTGCGACGGCATTGGGGTCCGACTTCCGCTTCCGCAAAACCCGCGCCCGACGGTTCGCGGCCGTCCATTCGAGCTGGAGAGAGTCGGTGTGCACGAGGCAAGTGTGCCGCCGTGGCCGCATCGTTGCCCGCACGCGCGCCGGTCGAATGCCCAGCGTCGGCCCAGGCAGAGTCGAAAACGGTAACTCACTAATAAAACGGGTAGCGGTCACACCATTTGCCCGGCCTACTCCAAGGCCTTTCACCCTAGGATGGTGCTGTAAAAAAATACTTTATCGACCACAAATTGAGGCCGATTTAGTCGATTGATAATCTGGATTGACAGTCCCGTGACAAGCCGGCTGCGGCGCAAAAGATCGCCGCCCTGACAGGTGAAATGGGCGGCCGCCGCGCGCCTTCAGGCACGCGGGCGGCCGCTACACGATCGTCAAGGTGAAGAGCCTCAGAAGTCCTGCCATTCTTCCGCCAGCGCGCCCTGCGTGCGACGGATGGGATTGCGCGAAGCGCCTTTCTCGCGCGCCGGAGCGGCGGGTTGCAGGTTGGGCGCCTCGTGCTCAGGCAACGATGCCTCGGGGTGCGCGGCCGCGGCGGCAGGCCGGCCCGAAACGCGCGCCCGCGCATCGCCTTCCTCGATCTGGAAGAACGCGATGCGCTCGTCCATGGCCCTGGCCTGGCCCTCCAGCGTCTTGGCGGTCGCCGCGTTCTCCTCGACCAAGGCCGAATTCTGCTGCGTCACCTCGTCCATCTGGGTGAGTGCCTTGTTGACCTGGTCAATGCCGGTCGACTGCTCGGCGCTCGCCGCCGCGATGTCGGACACCAGATCCGCCACCTGCTTGATCGAGTCGGTGATCTCGGTCAGCGCGGAGCCGGCGCGGTTGACCAGCTCGACGCCCTCCTTCACCTGGCCGCCGGAGTTGACGATCAGGTCCTTGATGTCCTTGGCGGCCTGCGACGAGCGCTGCGCCAGGCTGCGCACTTCGGAGGCCACGACCGCAAAGCCGCGACCGGCGTCGCCGGCCCGCGCCGCTTCCACCGCCGCGTTCAAGGCGAGCAGGTTAGTCTGCCTGGCGATCTCGTCGATCACCACGATGATTTCGGAGATATTGCGCGAGGATTCCTCGATCTGCGCCATGGCGTTCACCGCCTGCGCCACCACCTCGTTGCCCCGCCCCGCCACCTCGCGGGTCGAGATCGCCGACTGATTGGCCTCTTGCGCGTTCTCAGCGTTCTTCTTCACCGTCGCGCCGATCTGTTCCATCGACGCCGAGGTTTCCTCAAGGCTCGCCGCCTGCTCTTCCGTGCGCTGCGAGAGATCGGTGGTGCTGGTAGTAATCTCCATGGAGGCGTTAGTCACCTCACGCGAAGAACCCTTGATGTCGGAGACAATGCCGCCGATCCGTTCTGCGGTCATATTGGCGTTGTCTTTGAGCAGCGCGAAACTGCCATGATAATCGGCAGTGATGCGCTGGGTGAGATCGCCGGCGGCGAGCGCGTTCAGCATGCGCACCAGATCGTCGAGCGCCATGGCGACGTTCTCGCACAGCGAGTTGATGGCGGTGCCGACGTTGAGCACGAGGCCGGTCTTGCCATCCAGATCCACCCGCTGGGAGAAGTCGCCGGCCACCGCCGCGTTCACGATGCCGCCGATGGCGGCTTGGAACTCGTCGGCTGCCTTCTGCATGGCAGCCTCGCGTTCGGCCGCTGCACGCTTTTCCTGCGCTTCGCGTTCCTCGGCGGTGCGGGCGGTCGCTTCAGCGTCCCGCTCGGCCCTCGCCTTGTCGGCGGCGGCCTTTTCCTCCGCCTCGCGGCGGGCCTTCTCGGCCAGCATCACCTTGATCTGGTTCACGGCCCGCGCGGTGTCCCCGACTTCATCACCGCGCTCGGTGCCGGTGATCTCGACGTCCTCACCTTCAGCCATCTGTTTCAGGCTGACGACCAGGTTACGCAACGGCCGCGCGATGGCGCGATTGCCGAAGAAAGCCGCGCCGATCAATAGCAAGATGACAGGCAGCGAAACGGCGAGGCCCACGTTTCTCACGAGGCTCAGCGTATCTTCGGCCTGAACCGCGTTTTGATCCATGCGTCCTGAGACCGCGGTCGCCAACTTGCCGGCCGTCCCAGTTATCTCGGCCGCAATGGGCGCCAACTTGTTGATGGCTATCTTGCTTGCTTGGCCTTTTAGGTCGGCAATTTGCTTCTCAAGGCTAGCAATCGCGGCCGCGTCGTTCTTCTTCTGCGCCTTATGCGCCTGCAGCTGGAACATGTGCAGGTGCACGGTCACGAGGTTGCTCGCGTTATCACTGTAGTCGCCGATCTTCTCTACGAAGCGACTCAAAGTCGCTTTCGTCGTCTTCAAGCTTGAGCGGCGGAGCGCGTCATCAGTGGCATCCGTCGCAGCCTGGGCGCCGGCATAGACCACGGCCTGGGCCTGATAAAGCTCTTTGACGTTCCGGGCCAACTCCACCCGGAAGGCGCCGACCTGCATATCCGCGATGCCGGCTTTGGCCTGCAGGATCGCGCGCGCCAAGGCTGCGCGCCGCACGACATTGCCGGTTGCCGTCTTGACCTGTAAACTGCCCCAGAGTTGGGTGCCGACGATCGCCGCCACAAACATGATAATCAGGAACGACGACGCGGCAAGTTTCGTGCTGACTTTCATATTCGAGATCGAGCGCATCGCACCAGTCTTTCTAGAGTTTGAGTCGTGATCGGGAGGCGTGCGAGAAAGTTTGGGTTTTGCGGCGCGAGCGACGACACGCCGAAGAGCGAGGCGCGGTGAGATCATGCGGCCACTCCCTGTGTCGAAAAGTCGGCGGCCAGGAGGTTCGGCAGATCGATGAGCGCGATCATCGAATCCTCGCGCGTCACCAGCCCGGCCAGGAAACGGGCCTGCGCGGAGCGGGCGACGTTTGGCACCGGCTGAACGTCGGCTCGTTCGAAGGACACGATGTCGAGCACCCGATCTGCCAGCAGCCCGACCTGGCGGCCTTCAACCTGGACGATGATGATGACGTGGGTCGGCGTGCAATCGGTCAGCCCCTGGCCGAAACGGCAGCGCAGGTCGATGATCGGCAGTACCGCGCCGCGCAGATTGAGCACACCGCGCACGTACTCCGGCTGCCGTGGCAGATGCGTGACGTTCGACCATTCCTTGATCTCGCGCACGGCCATGATGTCGACGCCGTACTGCTCATCGCCGATGGCAAAGTTGATGAGCTCGGCGGCGCCGGCGGTCAGATCGACGTTGCCCGCGATCGCCGCCTCGTCCGGTGCGGTGTCGCCTGCGGCCGGCGACGGAAAGGATGATGACATTAGCAAAAACCCCACAAACCCACGCATTCGCCGCGAATCATTGGGACAGCGCCACGTCGCAAACGAAGCAGATGCATCTGTAGGTAGCCATATACAGTTTCTGACCTATTAATGTGGGCGCTTCAAAGAACGCAGCGCGGACACGCGGGGTGAACTCGGTTAACGCGCGTTAACGAATTCCGGGGCGCTGACTGGCGTCGCTCGTTCGATGACCGCGACCGAAACGACGGCGACCGCAGCGTGCCTTCAAGCACCTAGCGGCGGCCACCCCATGCCATGAGCGCATGGGATGACCGCCGCCGCAACGTGAGCCGACGCTAAAAATCCTTCCAGGCGGTCGCCACGGCGTTCTGCATGCGGCGGATGGGATTGCCCCCTGCGCCACCGCTGGCACGCGCCGGGGCGGCGGGTTGCAAGTCCGGCGCCTCGTGCTCGGGAAGCGACTGTTGGGCGCGCGCCGCCGCGGCGACGGGCTTGCCCACATTCGCGCGCGCCTGGACCCCGCTCTCGGCGATGCGGAAGAACGCGATGCGCTCATCCATGGCCTTGGCCTGGCTCTCCAACGTCTTGGCGGTGGCAGCGTTCTCCTCGACCAAGGCCGAGTTCTGCTGCGTCACCTCGTCCATCTGGGCGAGTGCCTTGTTGACCTGGTCAATGCCGGTCGACTGCTCGGCGCTCGCCGCCGCGATGTCGGACACGAGATCCGCCACCTGCTTGATCGAGTCGGTGATCTCGGTGAGCGCGGAGCCGGCTCGGTTGACGAGCTCGACGCCCTCTTTTACCTGGCCGCCGGAGTTGACGATCAGGTCCTTGATGTCCTTGGCCGCCTGCGACGAGCGCTGCGCCAGGCTGCGCACCTCGGAGGCAACCACCGCGAAGCCGCGGCCGGCATCGCCCGCCCGCGCGGCCTCGACAGCCGCATTGAGTGCGAGCAGATTGGTCTGACGCGCGATCTCGTCGATGACCACGATGATCTCGGAGATATTACGCGAGGACTCCTCGATCTGCGACATGGCGGTCACCGCCTGCGCCACCACCTCGTTGCCGCGGCCGGCAACCTCGCGCGTCGAAATGGCCGACTGGTTGGCCTGTTGCGCATTGTCGGCGTTCTTCTTCACGGTGGAGGCGATCTCCTCCATGGACGCCGAGGTCTCCTCCAGACTGGCCGCCTGCTCCTCCGTGCGCTGGGAGAGGTCGGTGGTGCTGGTGGTGATCTCCATGGAGGCGTTGGTCACCTCGCGCGAGGCGCCTTTGATATCGCCAACGATGCCGCCGATCCGCTCCGCCGTCATGTTGGCATTGTCCTTGAGCAACGCGAAGCTGCCCTCGTAATCGGCGGTGATACGCTGGGTGAGATCGCCGGCGGCGAGCGCGTTCAGCATGCGCACCAGATCGTCGAGTGCCGTAGCGACGTTCCCGCACAGCGAGTTGATGGCACCGCCCATGTCGAGGATGATCCCCGACTTACCCTCGAGATCGATGCGCTTGGTGAAATCCCCCGCCGCCGCGGACTGGACGATGCCGCCGATCAACTGCATGGCGGCTTCGCGCTCCGCCGTCACGCGTTCGCGCTCTTCGGCCTCGCGCTTTTCCTGCTCGGCCTTCTGCTCCGCTTCGCGACGCATCTGCTCGGTTTCCAGACGCGACTTCTCTCGGTCTTGCGCAGCCTTCTCCTCTGCCTCGCGCTGCGCCTTCTCGGCCAGCATGACGCTGATCTCGTTGACCGCGCGGGCCGTCTCGCCGACTTCGTCCTTGCGCTCGGTGCCGGTGATCTCGACATGCTCACCGGTCGCCATGCGCTGCAGCAGCCCGACCAGCGCACGCATCGGCTTGGCGATGCCGAACTGACCGACAAAGAGGCCGAAGCCGAGGCCGAACACGATGCCGATCGCCGCCGCGATCATCATCAGCTTCGAGGTCTGGAGATATTCGTTGGTCGCCGCGGCCGAGGCGCTCGTCACCTCCTTATCAAGTCCACCCGATAATGTGCGCAGCTTGCCGCGCACCCTCTCGGCAACTTTGGCGCTCGAAAGAGCTTCGTTCCGCACCTTCGCCATCTGCGGGTTGTCCTGGAAACTGGTCACTGCATTTGCCGCGGCGACCGTCTGGCTCAGTTCTTTTTGATAAGCGCCCCAATCGGACTCAATGTCGGCGACGCTCGCCTTGAGGCCCGAGGTCAGGTTCTCGCCCTTAAGCCAATTCAACTCCTCGACGAACTGTTTGCTCTCAGAGTCGAATACCTTTTGGGCAGCCTGCCGGCTCGCCGGTCGCGGATCGGTGGCGAGTTGAAACTCCGCGCGATTCATCGCCAGCAGATTGACGACGAGATGCTGCGCGGCCGACGACAGCTTGGCCGTCGTTTCCATGTGGTCGGTCGCATCGCTCAGCGACTTGAGCGAGTTGACGCCGAGCCACGTAATGGCAATGGCGATGACCGATAACGTGCCGACGATGGCAAGAACCTTCGTGAGCACGCGAAAGCGAGCGAGAAGTGACATGGCTGGCTCCAATTGGGAGAATGTTGGAAGGAACTAACGAACGAAATCCGGGGGTTTTCAGGCGTCGAGCACGACCGTCGTCGCCTCGTCGTCACCGTCGAGCGACAGCAGACGAGCCAGGTCGATCAGCGCGATCATCGAACCTTCGACGGTCACCAGTCCCGATATGAACCGTGCGCGTGAGGAACGGGCGACATCGGGAACCGGCTGCACGTCGTTCCGGTCGAACGAAACGATATCGAGCACCCGGTCGGCCAGGAGACCCATCTGACGGCCGTCCACGTGGACGATGATGATGATATGCGTCGGCGTGCAGTCCGTGAGGCCCTGGCCGAAGCGGCAGCGCAGGTCAATGATCGGCACCACCACGCCGCGCAGGTTGAGAACGCCGCGCACGTATTCAGCCTGCTTCGGCAAGTGAGTGACGTTTGACCATTCCTTGATCTCGCGCACCGACATGATGTCGACGCCGTACTGATCTGCGCCAATCGCGAAATTGATGCACTCAATATGCGATCGCTGACACCGCGACCTCGGGCACTGTCGCCGGGGCCGACAGCGGATCGCCTGGAACGTCGCTCGATAGTGAGGCCATCGGCGGGCTCCGATCCCAGTCCGCGCAGATCGCCCATAAAGCAATTGGACTCTTTGAAATGCGTTCAGACGCCACCCCCTCTGCGTTAGGCCACGGAGCGCGTTTCTACGCGGCCTATGAGAAGTTGCGAGCTTTGCCAATATTTGCTCTAAAATAAATCTCTCTCATTTTTTACTAAATAGTAAATTATCATATACATAAGTCGTATCGTTGACCTAGCGGCCGGCGAGTTGCCTGTACTTTCTACTAGGGAACAATTTCTCCTTTTGTTTTTTTATAAGGCAGTGCCTCTGGTGCATGCCCTAAAGCGGATCTTGCCGGGGCCTGACAGCAGCTATCCGGCTGCCACAAGTGACGACAACATTTTTCTATATTTTTGATCCGAGCATGAGCGATACACCTTCATAGCGGTCGTCCACATTACCGATCCGACATAATTGTCAGCTGAAGGATCGTCAGCCCTCGACCACTCACTTTAAGTGGCCTCACGACGCAATTTTGATAAAATCTTGCTTGCGTGAACCTCAGTTTGCCGGTCGCGCCCGCAATGTTGGCTTGCCGCTCTATAAACTCTTAATGCCGAAGTGTGTTGGTCCGTCGTTTTCATTCCACGCCTTTTAACCGTTGTGCAATCTCAATTTCAGTCGGAAACTCGCTCTTCACCTACAGGCGTCCAAGCTTGAAGATGAGACTCAAGCGCGACAGATAATGCATCCACATATTCAGAACAGCGTCGACAATTTTTGTGTTTCTGAAGATATGTGCTTTAGCTGGCAACGTCGTATTCCTCATATCTACCTCGGTTCTTATCTCTATTGCGATCCCTGCCTGCCCTCAGAGAAAAGCGCACCTCATATAAAATCTTCCTGCAGTAAGAATGACAAAATTTGTCGTCTTCCATCTGGTAATGCGCTTATGGCCGCAGCGAACCGTCGCAATGACCGGAACGAGACCAGAAAAGTTGCGCTGATGTGTGAGGACTCTGCGCTGCTTCATGTTGTCCTCAGACTGCAAATTGTTTTTGGACGCATGTCCGGCTTCAGTGTCCGGAGTGAACTTTCGGACGCCTGGCATAATCCATATTCCCGGGTGTGTAAGACGCGGCGACCCCTGAGCGCAGCTGCGTGATTGATGCGAACTGTGCGGCATACTGGCACTTTCGAAGGTTTGATCAGCGCCGGCAATTTCTCTTCTCAAGTCTTGACGGGCGAAACTCCAATAGCTCCATCGTGTTTCGATGCACTGAAGCTTGAAATCGCGAGACACAAGCGCAGGAGGCGCGCCGGGTCGCCTTCAAGATTTGCCAGGCTGCATCACCTGAAAGACGAGTATTGCGTTCCAGCATATATCTACGTTAACCCTTTTTAATATTGATCTGACGACGCCTGGGCAAGCCGTTCCGTCAGCGGTACTCGAACGGGCGGCAGCTTCTCTCCTGTTGACATTCTTCCAGGCGACAAGTTGATTAGCCGCGCAGTTGGCTCGGGCAGTCCGACGGATCGGAATTTGCGGAGAGCACACCCATGGCACTTCTTCAAGCGCATGAGGTCCACAGCCGTCCTGAAGGCAACGCGCGGCGCGAACGCATTTTCTCGATGCCGTTCGCCCAGATGAAATCTCCAACGCGCCGAATTTGCATGTGGCCATCCGCGGCCGCCGATCGGACAGATGAGCGGATTGTGCCGATCGGTCACGAGTATCATGGCCATCAACACCGTTCGCTTTCAAGAAACTCGGTATGGACGTTCGACGTCATTGATAACATCAACAAGATTGAGCAAATCTGCATAACACCTTCGTGCTGCTGAACTCCTGACATTGGCCCACATATCCATGCGCAGAGGTTGGCTTACATCGCATCTATCATAGCACGAGGGTTTTCGTCATCGTTTCGCGACGAAGTCCACGGCGTTTCTTCCTTCTCTAGAAGAAACGGGTTCAAGCCCCGCGACATCGCCTCACTACATGTTCGACTCGTGATCGCGATATACCTGCCGATTTCACTCGCCGCTGGCAGCGGAAATCTGCCAGTTTCCCGTGCCGCCGCATCATTCATCTCCATTTCACCTAAAGCTCTATATTCTACCTACATATATTCTATTTATATATATTCATTTCTTCATCGTCCTCCACCGGAACTGCCGCGGTGCATCGTCGGTGAGCATATCCTCGCGCGACTGTGTCTAGCAGTGACTTTACACTTCGAGTGCGTAGTATAGGATGTTTCTTTTTATAGAGAGATTCATTTTGCATTTACAGTTCGCCTAGTTTCTTTCTGTAATATTTATATTACTCTCTCTTTTTAGATATCAGAGGAGGAATTGCCTATCTCGGTAGAGCACCATCGATCGCGCTTCAGAAGCTGCTAACGGCATGGCGCCTATTTCATCGAACGCGACGCCGCGCGAACGGCCGTATGTGCTTTCCTCTGCGGGCCAAGCTACCATCATCCGAGGCCGATTCCGCCCCTAAGCTGTCGATCTCATTGCGAAGAGCGAATGTCCGCCGCAGAGTGTGTCCGACCGTTCGGACGTACATGCGAGAATGCTCGATTTCACCGATACGGTTGATCTTATCGCGGACGGCCACATTAAGCCGCCACACGATCCGAACCTAAGCCAGTCGAAATTCACAAGAAGATAGCCGTCAAGCTCAAGATCCTCGACTGGAACAATTGCTGAAGCTCGCCACCTTGCATGCGTTCTCAAGGCTGAGGTCTCTTCGGCGCCATCGCCGTGCGTTTAAGCACCAAAAAGCAAACTGCCGCCATTCAGTCTCCTTCGGTGAAAACGGACCTCCCGCAGCTTGGCATCGCGTCCGGCGGAATGACGGTCGCATTGCGCAACTTCTTCAGAAAATCGTCGTCGAGCTTGGACGCCGGCATCGGGCGGCCAAAATAGAAGCCCTGCACCTGGTCGGCATCGGCATCGTAGAGAAAGTCGACCTGGTCCGACGTCTCCACACCTTCGACCGTCACCCGCATGTTCATTTCGCGGCCAAGCGCGATGATCGTCTTCACCACCGTCTCCACATCGCGGCCCGACTTCTCGAAGCTCCCCATGAAGCTGCGGTCGATCTTGATCTTGTCGAAGGGGAACTTCCAGAGATAGCTCAGGCTCGAATAGCCGGTACCGAAATCGTCCATGACGATCGACACCCCCATGCCCTTGAGCTTCTTGAGCGTCGCCATGACCGCTTCGGTGTTTTCGAGCAGCAAGCTCTCGAGAATTTCCAGCTCGAGCCGGTGCGGCTTGAGGCCGGACGTCTTCAGGGCGTCGGCGACGGTGTCCTCGAGCAAACCGGATTCGAATTGCGCCGGCGACAGGTTCACCGCCACGGTCAGATCCTCCGGCCAGGTGATCGCCGTGCGGCAGGCCTCGCCCAGCACCCAGGTTCCGATCTTGTCGATCAGCCGCATTTCTTCGGCGAGCGGGAGGAAGGCGTCCGGCGGGATCAGCGTGCCGTCCGGCGCCGGCAGGCGTATCAGCGCCTCGAAGCCGACCAGGTGCTTGTTGGCCATTTCAAACACCGGCTGGTAATGCAGCACCAAACCGTCATGCGCGACCGCGTCGCGGATGATCTTTTCCAGGGTGATGCGCTTTTGCAGCGCCTCGTCCATTTCCGCCGTAAAGAAGCGGATGCAATCGCGGCCCGCGGTCTTGCCCTCATAAAGCGCAAGGTCCGCGCTCTTGAGCAGGCGCTCGGCGGTGACGCCGTCCTGCGGCGCCAGCGCCACACCGATGGTGAAGCTGGGCGACAATTTCCTGCTCCTTGAAATAGCTCGGGGCGCTCAGCACCTCGGCGATGCGTTCGGCGAAGGCTTCCGCCTGCGGCTTGCCGGCGATGCCGGTCTGCACCACGACGAATTCATCGCCGCCGAGCCGCGCCACCATGTCCTCGATGCGCACGATGGCGCGCAGGCGCTCACCGATGGTGCTGAGCAGGAAATCGCCGCCGTCATGGCCAAGCGTATCGTTGACCTGCTTGAAATGATCGATGTCGATGAAATACAGCGCGACATTGCCACCGGTCGACGGCAACACCGCCAACGCCCCCTCCAGCCGTTCGATCAGGCGCGCGCGGTTGGCGAGCCCGGTGAAGGTGTCGTGATGGGCGAGGAAGGTGATGCGGCGGTCGGCCTGCTGCTTCTCGCGCGTACGCCGATACCAGGCGATCGCCGGCACGCCGAAGGAAAGCGCCGTCAAGCCGCAGAGCGTGACCGCCGCCAGCAGGAAGGTTCGGTAGTAGCTGTCGTGCTCGGCGGTCTGGTCCACATGGGCCGCGACAACGGCGACCGGCCGGCCGTTAACTCGGACCGGAACATAGGCTTCGGAATGATACGCGTGCTGATCGGCTGCCAGCTCCTCTTCGACACCGACGATCGTGCGATCTTCCTTGATCGCATTGGCGGCGGAGACATTGAATTCGGACAAGTCGACCGGAGCAACTTTGTCATGGTCAGCAACCAGGATGGAATAGCCGTAGCGATTGTAGATCGTATAGCGAGAGACCGCGCCCGACTTACGCGTCGCGTCCAAGAAGGCGATGCTTTCCGATGACGGCGTTTCGCCGGCAGCGATCTGCTCGATATCGCTCATGTTGGCAGCCAGATATTGCGCCCAGTTTTGCGCGGTGAGGGTGGCGTTCTCATACAAAAGATGTTCGGTCGTGACCTTGACCGTGAACCAGGTGCCGCCGACCAGCATGGCAAGGACCACGACCATGAGGCCGAGGTAACGCCAGATCGGTGTATTTTCGAGGTTTTCCATGCGCGGCCTACTGGGCAGTTGAGCGGATCGTTGCGAGGTCCGCTTTGATCGTCTTCAGGAGCTCGCGATTGCGCGCGCTCTTGGCCGCCCAGG
>CAWGGL010000038.1:0-112386 GCA_963822085.1 uncultured Pseudomonadota bacterium | reverse complement strand
AAGATGCAGATCAACAAGAGTGACCGCAATGATGCAGCCGGCATCGCCCGCATCATGCAGACCGGCTGGTTCAAAGAAGTGCGCGTCAAGAGCCTCGACAGCCACGCGACCAAGGCGCTGCTGGCGAGCCGGGCATTGCTGGTCAAAGTAAAGCGCGATCTTGAAAACCAGATCCGGGGCCTGCTCAAGAACCTCGGTCTGGTCATCGGCCGGGCCAAGTTTAATGTCTTTGCCATCCGGGCCGAAGAACTGATCGACGGGCATCCTGAATTGACTGCCGCGGTCGCCCCATTGCTCATGGCACGTAAGACCATCGAACAGCAGATCGCCGACCTCGACCGTAAGCTTCACAAGCTGGCGCGCCAGGATGCGCAGGTCCGCAAGTTCATGACCGTGCCCGGCGTCGGCCCCATCACGGCGCTCTGCTTCAAGGCAACGATTGACGATCCCACGCGCTTCAAGCGATCAAGAAGTGTCGGCGCCTACGTTGGACTGACGACCCGCCGCCATGCCTCGGGGGAAGTCGATTGGTCCGGCCGCATCTCGAAATGCGGAGACGCCATGCTGCGCATGTACCTATTCGAGGCGGCTAACGTCCTGCTGACTCGCGTGCCGAAATGGTCGGCACTGAAGGCATGGGGGATGAGGCTCACCAAGCGCTGCGGGCTACGCAAGGCCAAGGTCGCTGTCGCCCGCAAGCTCGCCATCATCCTGCACCGTATGTGGGTCGATGAGACAGAGTTCAACTGGTCGACCAAGAAGGCAACCGTATAGCGTGCATCAGAAGATCACAGGTTCCCGCGCCACGGCGGGAAGAGACGTCCCTGCCGGGACGGTGGCGTTGGCGAGATCGTCCGATTCTTTGCGTGCACCCCGAGAGGGGCAACCGCGCCTTCAACCAAGGCGCTGCTGGCGAGCCGGGCATTGCTGGTCAAAGTAAAGCGCGATCTTGAAAACCAGATCCGGGGCCTGCTCAAGAACCTCGGTCTGGTCATCGGCCGGGCCAAGTTTAATGTCTTTGCCATCCGGGCCGAAGAACTGATCGACGGGCATCCTGAATTGACTGCCGCGGTCGCCCCATTGCTCATGGCACGTAAGACCATCGAACAGCAGATCGCCGACCTCGACCGTAAGCTTCACAAGCTGGCGCGCCAGGATGCGCAGGTCCGCAAGTTCATGACCGTGCCCGGCGTCGGCCCCATCACGGCGCTCTGCTTCAAGGCAACGATTGACGATCCCACGCGCTTCAAGCGATCAAGAAGTGTCGGCGCCTACGTTGGACTGACGACCCGCCGCCATGCCTCGGGGGAAGTCGATTGGTCCGGCCGCATCTCGAAATGCGGAGACGCCATGCTGCGCATGTACCTATTCGAGGCGGCTAACGTCCTGCTGACTCGCGTGCCGAAATGGTCGGCACTGAAGGCATGGGGGATGAGGCTCACCAAGCGCTGCGGGCTACGCAAGGCCAAGGTCGCTGTCGCCCGCAAGCTCGCCATCATCCTGCACCGTATGTGGGTCGATGAGACAGAGTTCAACTGGTCGACCAAGAAGGCAACCGTATAGCGTGCATCAGAAGATCACAGGTTCCCGCGCCACGGCGGGAAGAGACGTCCCTGCCGGGACGGTGGCGTTGGCGAGATCGTCCGATTCTTTGCGTGCACCCCGAGAGGGGCAACCGCGCCTTCAACATTGATCCGCCAGCGTCGTCTTGCACCATCATGCGGAGGGCATGCCCCTACCGCGGAGAGAACAGTGGACCCGGCAAGGATATTCGTGGAGAGCTTGACACCTAGACCCGGAATTAGAGAACAAAATCGGTCAATAACAGACATCGCAAGGCATTCGAGCGCTGTCGGCTTTGCCTCCAGAGGTGGACATTAGACCGCTCACGTGGCCTAAGCGTTTGTAAACCATTTTTTTTGAGCGTTCGTAAACCAATGCACCTGGTATCAATTAACCGGAAATTGCACCTTTTTTGATTTACAGGGCGAGCTTGCAACTTCTTGCGTCCGAGGCGGCGAGGAAAAATGGCGGCTAAGGATTCGGCCAGCAAGTATTCTGCTGGTGAACTTCGGACCATACTTTCGATTCACGCCATCGCCGTCGAGGGCATGGCGCATGGGCTTTGCGTGCTGGATTCCGACTTCCGAATTGCACTTTTTAATCGCCACTTTCTTGAAGACGTCGACGCGCTCCACCGTTTAATTCAAATCGGCACCTCCATCCGTGAGATATTTCAGCAGGCTGAGAGTCAGGTCAGACCAAGTTCAGCTTCGGCCAGGATGTGGCACGACCTTGAACGTCTGCTGAAACGTGGCGCCCCATTTGAGCTGCGGCGACAATTTGGCCGCGGGCGAATCGTAGAGTTTGATTTTCGACCCATCAAAGGAGGGGGTTGGGTGGTCACCTGCAAACGTCCAGCTGAATTTTTTGATAGGGGAGCAGACGTCGAGCGCGAGTTGCTGGTTCAAGCCGTTCAACAGACGGCAGTCGGAATGTGCATATACAACTCTAGTCGGGATGTGATCGTATGTAATAACGAATATCGACGCATCTACGGCTACGACCGCACGTCCGCCGAAGCAGGCACGAGTTTCGACAGCCTTCTACTGGACGCTTACGAACGCGGCATCTATTCTGATGCCAACTTAGAAGAGTTGCGAGCCGAATTTGATCAATTCTTTTGCCAGCACCGCCTGACGCTACAACGGCAGCTAAGCGATGGCCGTGAAGTCGAAATTCGCGTCGTGCCACTGGAAACCGGTGGGTGGCTGACCGAGCACGAAGAAGTCGCTCTCAAGGTCCGGTCCGAACAAGCCTTGCAGGATCGCAACCGCATCCTTGACGCCGCCCTTCATCATATGGTGCATGGCCTATGCGCGTATGATGCAGAATTCCGCGTAATCGTGGTGAACCAGCGCTACCTCAAGATTTACCGCCTGAAGCCGGAAGAGGCGACGCCGGGAACACCGATGATTGAACTTATGCGACGCAGTATTGCCCGTGGCGTTCACGCGCCCGGCACCAGTGCGGAGCAGATGTTCGCCGACCTAGCCGGGCCGCTCGTCAGGGACAAAGAGTCTGTCATTGTCCGGCACCTTGCCACCGGTCGAGTCATCTCCGTACGTCATCAACCGATGAGCGGTGGGGGCTGGGTCGGCACTTACGAAGACATCACTGACCGTTACGAAGCAGAAGCGCACATTTCACACATGGCGCGGCATGACGCTCTGACCGATCTACCGAACCGCGTATTGTTCCAAGAGAACATGATCGAAGGTCTAGCACGCGTTTCGAGCCGCGACGGCCGCATGGCGGTAATGTGCTTTGATTTGGATAACTTCAAGTCGATCAACGATTCGCTTGGCCACCCACTGGGTGACAAGTTGCTTAAAGAAATGGCGCTCCGCCTGAGGAAAATTGTAGGCCCGCAAGATACCATTGCGAGGCTCGGTGGCGACGAGTTCGCGATTCTACATCTAACAGCTGGCGAGCATGAGGCGCGCAATCTTGCCTATCGTCTCATAGAGGCAATGTCAGTACCCTTCATGATTGACGGGCAAGAGATTAATTCAAGTATCTGCATCGGGATTTCCATGGCCCCAGATAACGGGACCACTGGCGAAGAACTCATGAAGCGCGCGGATATGGCGCTTTATCGCGCCAAGTCCATCAGTCGTGGCATGATCGCTTTTTTCCATCCCGAAATGGACGCGCAACTTCAAGCGCGCCGTGCTATCGAGGTTGAGCTGCGCCATGCGATCAAAGCCGGTGCACTAGACGTTGCCTACCAGCCGCAACTCAAACTCGCCACAGGTGCAATCGTCGGCATGGAAGCCTTGGTGCGTTGGACGCATCCTGAGCGCGGCCCCATTTCGCCGTCCGAGTTTATTCCGGTCGCCGAGGAGACTGGACTTATCGCAGCGCTCGGCGAGTTGGTACTGCGGCGAGCGTGCGTAGAAGCTACACGCTGGCCTGATGACATACGGGTGGCGGTTAATCTTTCGCCCGTGCAATTTCGCAGTCGAGCACTGGTTTCGACTATCGCGAATATCCTAGCCACTACTCGCCTTCCCGCCCAGCGCCTTGAGCTCGAAATCACGGAAGCGGTCTTGCTGCAGAAAGACCAAGCAATTCTAGACATGCTGCATCAATTGCGTGCCCTTGGCATTCGTATCGCGATGGACGACTTCGGCACCGGGTATTCGTCGTTGAGCTATTTGCGCAGCTTTCCATTCGACAAGATCAAGATCGATAAATCGTTCGTGAGCGACATTGGAATGAGCGACGACGCGACTGCCATCATCCAGGCAATCTCCGGGCTCGGGTCGGCGATGGGGATCGAAACGACGGCTGAAGGGATCGAAACGGAAGAGCAACTCACACTTGTCCGCATCGTTGGATGTACCGAAGCGCAGGGCTATTTGATCGGCCGTCCGGCTGCGGCCGCGGATGCGTGGAAATTTATTGAGCAGCGGCGGCGTAAAACCGGCGCGGCTTGATAGATCTGGAGGGCGTCTAGCCGCCTGCCATGATGGGCCGAGCCTATGCGTCTATCGCTGGGTGCGCCAAATCCTCCGCGAGCACCTTGCCGGCTTTCTTTTTGACCATGTAACCTTCGATCATCAACATATCGATATCCGTCGACAAGAAGCAACGGATCGCATCTTCCGGCGTACAGACGATCGGCTCGCCACGCACGTTAAATGATGTATTGAGGATTATCGGGACACCGGTCCTTTGTCGGAATGCGTCGATGACCCTCCAAAATGGCTCATTATCTACGCGATCCACTGTCTGGAGTCGCGCAGATCCGTCGACGTGAACGACCGCTTTCGCACTTTCCGCGCCAAGCTCCGTCGCCGGAACTATGAATTCCATAAAGTCGCAACGCCCCACACCCCTCATGTCAAAATAGGCAGCAGCCATCTCGACAAGCGCTGCCGGCGCAAACGGCCTGAATTCTTCGCGGAGCTTGACCCGCGTGTTGACAGTCTCACGCATTTCAACTGTTCGCGGATCAGCAAGGATACTGCGGTTACCGAGCGCGCGCGGCCCAAACTCCATCCGACCTTTGAACCAGCCAACGACCTTTCCGTCCACCAGAGCGTCGGCGACGGCTGCTTCGGCATCGTCGATTTTGCGAAACACGATCTTGGCCGCTGAAGCGCTCAGGGCACGCTCGACTTCACTTTGGGTGTAAGCTGGACCAAGGCTCATCGTTGGCACAGGATTTCCAGGCGGTGGCTGCCGTAAGACATCGTGGTAGACGTATTGTGCCGCGCCGATGCTTGCGCCGTCGTCACCGGATGCCGGGAAGACGTAACTCTGCTTGAACAGTCCGGAACGGGCAATCTTGCCCGTCATGACAACGTTCAAGGCCGCGCCCCCGGAGAGGCAAATTCGCTCAATTCCGTATTTTCTCTTTAGATAGGACATACGACAGTACATTGCTTCTTCGAACGCCTGCTGCATGGCCGCGGCAATATCCATTTCCCGCTTCGTGACGGGGCTGCCGGGTACCCGGGCGGGACCAAATAGGCCTTCGATGTACGGGCCGAAGTCGGCGCGCAATAAGCTGGTCGTGAGACACGATCCATCCAGCTGTTGCTCCACCAAACTTGCGAATTCCTTCGCGTAGATGGCTGGGTTTCCATAGGGAGCGAGACCCATGACCTTGTATTCGCCGTCCAATGGCCTGAAGCCCAAGAAGGCGGTTATCATCATGTAGAGCACGCCAAGTGATCCCGGAAGCATCGTCTCTTCCAGCACCTTGAGGCCGTCCGGCCCGCCGATCGCAAAGATCGAACTCGATTTCTCGCCGAAGCCGTCAATGGTGAGCACGCCGCTTTCAGGATAACCGGAGGAATAGAATGCCGAAGCGGCGTGAGCCAAATGATGCGGTACGAAATGCAGCGTTGCCTTTCCGGTTCGACCGTCGAACACGGCAGCAATCTCGTTGGCAATCCGCTCGTTCGAAACGGTCTCGGCAAATACGAGCCGATATGCGTCGAAGACCCGCTGCCGAATCTCCGGACTGAAAAGGGGTTCCATTGCGGTGAGGCGCTCAGCAAGCGTATCGGCGGTGAAATCGCAATAGAACGCAATGTGGTCGCAGTCCTCCAACGACTTGCCGGCCTGGCGGACGCAAAACTCGGCGGCCTGGCGCGGACCAATGGTCCTGCCGCCTGGCGCGGTTGCATGTTTGAAGCGGCAGAACCGCTCCTCGGCCGCCGCTGCGACAAGGCTGCCATCCACAAGGACCGCGGCGGCGCTGTCATGGCCCACGCCATCGAGCGGAAAATAGTTCAGCGGGATGTCCTCAGGATCTTCGCCAAACGAGGTGATGCCACCAAAGATTGTAGAGTGACACCTCGAATGACGAAGGCGGGACTTGAGCTTCTCTTCAGGATTGCGGGCCCAACCGTGCCTTTGGTGCCCTGCGCAGCCAATTATCATCATTGAAACGACCTATGTGGAACTTGACTGAAGCTATCGGCAGTCTGGGCCGTACTGCAGCGCAGCGTTTACCAAAATAAGCGATTTTTGCTATACAACTGGCCCGTGCACCGGTAATTTACCACAGCTACCTAGTCGAAAAAATGCCGTAACCTGCATCATGCCCGGCGACGTTGTTGTTTCTTCTCCTTCTTCAACTTTGGACGCCGGGCGCTGAATGTTCTTCACTGTATTGGCATCCGCAGTTGCGAGCATCATAACGGGCACGGCTTTGGTGGCGACCCGTTTCGTTGTGGCACAAGCCGACGGCCTGAGTATTGCGACCCTTCGCTATTTGGTAGCGGCCGCATGCCTCATTCCGCTCGTACCCATATTTTGTCGCATTTCGATACGCCGCCGTGACGCAATCTCAATTGCGGGGTTGGGCGTCCTTTATTTTTGCTTTTTCCCGTGGTGCATCAGCTCGGCAATGCAGTTCACCACAGCCTCCAGTGGTGCTATCATATTAGCATGTACGCCTGCAGTGACGTTGCTGTTGGGAAAGGTGACCAGAAGTGAGCCCTGGTCAACCAATAAGGGCTTTGGCGTAGCCTTCGCCATCATTGGAGCGGTCATGGCGATTGGCCACGAGGGCTTTAGCTTCACTGGGTCAACATGGCTCGGCGATCTGCTCATGATAACCGCGACGACCCTCGGCGCCGTATACGCCGTATTCTCCAAACCGTACTTGAGGCGATACCCACCTTTGGTGGTAACGGCGCTGGCGATGGGCGGCGGAGCGACCGCCTTGCTTATCCTTTGGAGCGCAGTGGACTTTCCTCATACCAGCTTACCGACCTTGAGCGCCTCCGGCTGGATGGCAATCCTCTACATCGGCATGGCAGGTGGTGCGCTGTCCTTCTTCCTGTATTCGTGGGCGCTCGGACGCACGTCGGCAACCAAAACAATGGTCCTGTTGCCGCTCAACCCCATTTCAGCAATCATCGCGGGATCGTTCATCCTCCACGAGAAGCTTAATTTCAGTCTCTTTGCGGGATTGGCCCTGGTGATAATTGGTATTGTTCTCGTCGTCGGGGTGCCCGATCCTGGCCGCCAGGCCGCTAACACGTCTTCGCAGGTTCCGCCATGAAGGCCCTCCTGCTGAGCAACATCAACATGCAGCCGCTGATTCGCGTGCTCAAGCCCTGGGATGTGGCGTGCGGACTCTACGATAGCATGCTTCCTGATCTCAGCATTGCCGACTCCCCCGCTTCCGCGCAGGATATCACGCACGTCTTTTGTCTTTTCGACAGCGACACGCTCATGGGCGAGGCCTTTTACGGCGCCAATTCACCAGACCAATGCGAGCATTTCCTGCAGGCCCTCGATCTGTTCTGCTCGCAACATCCGGGCAAGATCATCGTCGTCAATACCTTCGCATTCAGCTCTAACCGATGGCTCAACTTTGCCGACGCGACTCGCAAAGATTCCTTGAAGGCGCGCGAAGCTGAACTGAACGCAAAGCTAGTACAAATCGCCGAGTCAAATCCCAATCTGCTTCTTCTCGATATCGAACTGCTGATCCGCAGGCATGGCGAAGAAACGCTTGTTTCCAATGCATTCTGGTACACTGCGCGCATTCGCTACACCGCACGCATGTTCGATTTGCTTGCGGAAATGATCAGGGCTGGCCTCAACGCCCATGCGCAACGCTGCAAAAAAGTCTTGATTCTCGACCTTGACGATACGTTGTGGGGTGGCGTCGTCGGAGAACTTGGTCCGTTCGGCATTACTCTCTCGGAGGAAAAAGCCGGGCGATGCTACCGCGATTTCCAGCGCTGCATAAGAGCCACCACGCGCACCGGCACCCTCCTCGCAATCGTCAGCAAGAATAACGAGGCAGAAGTTCAAGAGGTCTTTGAGAAAAACGATATGATGATTCTGCGGCGCGAGGATTTTGTTGCAGTTCGCGCAAATTGGAAGCCCAAGGCGGAGAATATCGTCGACATCGCCGAACAGCTCAACTTGGGCATCGACAGCTTTGTCTACATCGACGACAACCCGGTCGAAAGGGAGGCAATCAAGAAATTCCTTCCAGAAGTGATTGTGCCCGATTTCCCTCAGCAACCGGAATCTTTGGCGGGCTGGTTTACACAGCAAATCGTGCCGACCTATTTCGGAAAATACGCCATTTCGCACGAAGATGTCGCCAAGACCCGGCAATATCATGCGAACGCGGCGCGACAAAAGCTGGCGGAGAGTTTTGATCTCGACACGTACCTGGCCGAACTTGGCATCGAGTGCTCGATTGAGGTCGATCCGATCGAGCGACTCACGCGCGCCGCCCAAATGACGCAAAAGACCAACCAGTTCAACTTAACCACGCGGCGCTATGACGTCACCGATCTTGATCTGTTTGTGAAAAGTCACGAACACGCCGTGCTCATGCTGAACTACCGCGATCGTTTCGGCGACGAGGGCGCCGTCAGTTTGGCGATCGTCAACCTCCGGGAAGCGCGCATTGACACGCTTCTGTCGAGCTGCCGTGTTATAGGCCGAAACGTCGAAGCGCGTCTGCTGGACAAGGCGATCGAGCTTTGCCGGTTTCACGGCCACCATAGGATTATCGGGGAGTACATACCCACGCGCAAGAACCAGGTCGCGGCCGATTTTTACAGTCGACACGGATTTATACCGATTTCCGATTCTCTAGATGGCCGCATCATCTACGGAAGGGATATCAATGACTGACAGCAAGATTGGCGCGGCGATGAAGCTTGTCGCGATAGCGCTTAATGTCAATGAAGACGAGCTTGGGCCGGATTCATCCATGGAGAATACCCCGACGTGGGATTCTTTTGGACACATGGACGTGTGCCTATTATTCGAAAAGCAATTTGGCGCGAAGTTGAATATGGACGCGGTCGTCTCTGCGACGAGCGTGCGCTCGCTCGCTGATTTGATACCGTGATTTCCGAGGTGCCGTCATCGCGGAACCCGGATTCGGGTAGGTCATCGCCCCGAGGCAGCTTGCGTAATTTTGGACTCACGTCTCGACGTTCTACGCAGTCGCCAGAGTGTGAATTGGCGCGGGGTCTCGGCGCCGATCGGCAGGTTAAGCTATTGATTCACCTGCCAGTGGAGGGGTCACGCTCGGGCTCTGACGCACTTCCGATGATGAAAAGCACAATAGCGACGGAGTTCCAGAGTCAATTCAACAACATAACGTCCCGGAGCAAACAAGACCCCGCCTTCCGGCTCGGTAGCTGGATTAATCCCGTGCGGTACAACGAATTCCAGATTTATTTCAGCGAGATAGGCGTCGCTCAACAATCCAGGGTCGCGTGCGGCCATCATCAAATGTGAGTCAGACCCACGCTCGGACGCCTATTTACAGGCGGCGCCTAGGCTCGGGTTCCGGACCCTCTGAATAAGCGTCGGCGGCTCGGTCCCGCAACGTTGCAATATTGATAGATGAGCCCACGCGATGTATCAATGAGACATCTCTCGCGTCGACGGTTCAATCGGATAAGTGAGGGAAATCAAGGACTTATGTTGGAATTGGTAGCGAGGGAGGGACTCGAACCCCCGACACGCGGATTATGATTCCGCTGCTCTAACCAGCTGAGCTACCCCGCCACCGGCTTCCGGCCAGCGCCGGAATGGGGCGATATAGGGAGTGCGGGCAAACCCTGTCAAGCAAGCCCGTCGATAGCCGGCCGGCGCCCGTGTTTCGGGGTAAATGCGGTCGTTTTGGCGCGGTGCGCTGCACCGTCCCGGTCCGCCTTCTACCCGCCGGGGCGGGTTTCGTCGTCACCGGCCGGCCGGCAGGGGCGGGAGGACGAAGGCCCCCTGATGCTCCCGCCCTACTCCGCCGCGGCGGCGATCGGATCGGCCAGCCGCTCGAAGCGCACCAGCGTGAAATGGTTGAGCGGCGGCATCTCGCGGCGCTCGATCACCCGCACGCCGCCATGGCGCACCGCCCAGTCGGTGAGAACCGCGAACGGAAATTCAGTGCGCCAGCCGAGCCAGCGCGCCACCGGCGCGATGGTCTTGTCGAACAACTGGCGCGGGCCGGCGTCGGCGCAAATGTGATTGACCAGGATGATCTCGCCGCCCGGCCGGGTGACGCGGAAGAATTCGTCGAGCGCGGCTTCCGGATGCGGCACGGTGGTAATGACGAATTGCGCCATCACCACGTCGAAGGATTCGTCGGGCAGCGCCAAGTGCTCGGCGTCCATCACCGCCAGCGCCTCGACGTTTTGCAGACCGTGCTCTTCGGCGCGCGCCTGCGCCTTGCGCAACATCGGCGCCGAGAGGTCGACGCCGACCACGCGGTTGACGGGCGCATAGGCGGGCAGCGATATGCCGGTCCCGACGCCGACGTCGAGGATGCGGCCGCCGCCGGACCCGCAGAAATTCTCAGCCGCGGCGATTGCCGCGCGGCGCCCGGGCGCGAACGGCGCGCCAAAGACCACGTCATAGATCGGCGCCCAGCGCGCATAGGCGCGCTCGATGCCCTGCCTGTCGATGTCCGCCCCCGTGCCCATCCAGCGCCGACCCATCACTCCCAACTGAAAGGCTGCCGCCTATGTTCCCTCGGTGCGTGGAATTGGCAGCTTCGGCAGCAGGCCTCTGACAAGAGAGGCCCTCGGCCGCTAAAGGCCCGCCGCCATCACCGAGCGCTCCGATGCCGACAACCCCGAGCCCGCCGGCAACGCGCTGCGGATGAAACCGCCGCCGAGCACGCGGGCCTGTCCTTCGGGCGCATCGTAGAACACACAAGCCTGGCCGGGCGATACGCCGTGCTCCCCGTCCACAAGATCGACTTCATAACCGTCTTCGCTGCGGTGCAACCAAGCGGCCTGCGGCGGCCGCGTCGAACGCACCTTCACGAACACCTCCAGCCGGTCGTCGGCGAGCGCCTGGTCGAGCGTGCCGTCGCCGATCCAGTTGATGTCGCGCAGCACGATGCGGCTCATGCGCAACGCCTCGCGCGGGCCGACCACGACCTCGCGGCGTTCGGCGTCGAGCCGCACCACGTAAAGCGGCGTGCCGGTCGCAACGCCCAAGCCACGGCGCTGACCGACGGTATAATGAATGATGCCGGTATGCGCGCCCAGCACGCGGCCGTCGAGGTCGACGATCGAGCCAGCTTCCGCCGCGCCCGGCTTCAGCCGTTCGATGACGTCGGCATAATGGCCGGTCGGCACGAAGCAGATGTCCTGGCTGTCGTGCTTGTCGGCGACCGCCAGGCCGAATTCGCGCGCGAGTTCGCGCGTCTCGGCTTTGGTGCGCTCGCCGAGCGGAAAGCGCAGCAGCTCCAGCTGTTCGCGCGTGGTGGCGAACAGAAAGTAGCTCTGGTCGCGCTCGGCTTCGCGCGCGCGAAAGAGCCCGCGGCCGCCAGACGGCAGCGCTCGCGAGGCGACGTAATGCCCGGTGGCGAGCGCCTTGGCGCCAAGCTCGCGCGCGGTGTCGAGCAGGTCGTGAAACTTGATCGCCATGTTGCAGTCGACGCACGGCACCGGCGTTTCGCCGTGGATGTAGCTTTCGGCGAAACGGTCGATCACCGCTTCCTTGAATCGGCTCTCGTAGTCGAGCACGTAATGCGGAATGCCGAGCCGCTCGGCGACGCGCTTGGCGTCGTAGATGTCCTGACCGGCGCAGCAGGCGCCTTTACGGTGGGTCGCAGCGCCGTGGTCGTAGAGCTGCAGCGTTACGCCGACCACGTCATAGCTCTCGGCCTTGAGCAGCGCCGCGGTCACCGACGAGTCCACGCCGCCGGACATGGCGACGACGACACGGGTGGCTTCGGGACGGCCGGGAAGGTCGAGGCTGTTGAGCATGATGCTTCTTACTATAGGTGCCGGGGGAGGTGGTGCAATGAGCGTAGGCTCCCGCCGGGCTCCTCTTCTTAATGACTGAGAGAACGGCACGGCGGCAATTTTTGCCGGGCCAGGCCTGCAGGCGCTGCCGGGAAATAACACATAATTATTGTGTGTTATAAATAAGTTATTGATATTAAAACAATTTCTTTTGGCCGGCGGCTGGCCCGGCGATTGCTACCGGAAACCCGGATATCCGGAGGTTCTCAGCAGTGCCGCAAGTCGCGTCGGAAACGGCCGTATCGAGCCACAACCTGCCCCCTGCCCGCGCCACGCCGGCCAAATCCGACCAGGCGAAGGCGGGCGGTTCCGCATTCGACAGCCTGATCGACAATTCCCTGCCGGCAGCGGACCCGGCACCAGCGTCCCAGCCGGCGAGCCCGGACGCCGCCGCGACGCCGCCCCCGGCCGAGAGCAAGGCGCCGCAACCCAACCAGGACACCAAAGGCAGCCAAAACACCGGCCAAAACACCGATCAGAAGACCGGAAAGTCGGCCGACAAGGGCACTGCGGAGCAAGGCCAGAATGCCACGGCCTCGGGAACGACCGAGCATAAGGCCGACGCCGGCACGGCGAAAAACACGGCCAAAGGCCAGACGAACACCGGCACAACGGTCGCGCAGGATCCGCTGCCGACGGCCGACGGAAACAAGAAGACCGCCAGCGGCGACAAGACCGCCAAGAAGTCGGACGACGCCGAAAAATCGAAAAAGTCCAGCAAGACCGAAAAGTCTGCCGACGGCTCCAAGACCGCCACGCCCGATCCGACGACGGGGCAGGCTGTAGGCCAGCAGGCGCAAGGCGCCGGCGTCACCAATGCCGCCGCTCCCCGCCGCGACGCAAGGCGCCACGCAGCATGAGCCGGCGCAAAACGACGGCAAGGAATCGCCCAAGGCCAAGGTAGCCATTGCGGCGACCGTGCCCGACAAGGGCGCCGGAGGCGCCGGAGCCACGGCCGCCCAGGTGGCGCAGGGCGCGCAGGCCGAAAAAAACGCGGCACAGTCGGCAAGAACGGCACCACAGGCCGAGACGGCGCCCACCCCACAGGCCGCCAAGGGCGACCCCAAACCGGCGCCGCAGCCCGACAGTCAGCAGCTCGCCGCCGCGCAGAAATCGGTGACCGACCACCGCGGCGAAAAGCCTGCCGCCGACCACTCATTCAAGCTGCCCAACGCGGCGGCCAAAGCGACGGCCAACGCGACCGCCAGCACCCAGGCCGGCCCGGCGCCGTCGGCGGCCAACGCCGCGCAGACGCTCAATAATGTGCAGGCCAACATGCCGGCGCCGACGACCCAAGCCGCCGCCCAGACGGCTGCCAACACCGCGGCGCCGGCGCCGCAGCCGCCGCCCGGGACGCCCGTGCCGGTTCCCGGCCTTGCCATCGCCATTGCCGCACGCGCGAGCGCCGGCAAGAACAGCTTCTCGATCCGCCTCGACCCAGCCGAACTCGGTCGCGTCGACGTCAAGCTTTCCGTCGACAAGGACGGCCACGTCACCTCGCACCTGATGGCCGAGCGCAAGGACACGCTCGCGCTCCTGCAGCGCGACTCCTCCGGCCTGCAGCGCGCCCTGCAGGACGCCGGCTTCAAGACCGCCGACAACGGTTTGCAGTTTTCGCTGCGGGATTTGTTTGCCGGCCAGCAGCAACAACAGCAGCAGCAGCAGCAACAGCAATCGAGCGGCCAGGCCGCCGGTCACATCGTGCTCAACGACGAGACGTCCGCCGCCGGGGCCATCCCCAACGGCTACGGCCGCTTTCTCGGCCGCGTCGGCGGCGTCGATATCCGGGTCTGAGGATACGCCATGACCGTTTCACCCTCGGCAATCACCGGCGTCGCCCCAACGTCAGCGACGACGGCGGCGAGTTCGAGCTCAAGTTCGAGCGCGAGCAGCAGTTCCACCGCCACCGTCGGCATCGCCGACAACTTCAACACCTTCCTGACGCTGCTCACCACGCAGCTCAAGAACCAGAACCCGCTCGACCCGCTCAACACCAACCAGTTCACCCAGCAACTGGTCCAGTTCGCCCAGGTCGAGCAGCAGATGAAGGGTAACGACCAGCTCAAGAGCCTGGTCACGATGCAGCAAACCGCGCAGTCGACCCAGGCGCTCAATTTCGTGGGCGCGAACGTGGTGGTGGACGGCACGTCCACCAATCTCGCCAACGGCGCCGCCACCTGGAACCTGAGTTCCAGCAAGCCGGCGACCGGGACGGTGACGATCACGGCTTCGAACGGCCAGACCGTCTACAGCGGCACCGTCGCGCTCAATTCCGGCACGCAGAGCTATAAGTGGAACGGCTACGGCAACAACGGCGTGAAGTGGCCAGACGGCAATTATACCATCGGCGTCGCGGCGACCGACGCCAACAAGCAGCCCGTTGCCGTCACTACCGAGGCGCAGGGCACGGTCAATTCTGTCGATCTGACGCAGACCCCGCCGGTGCTGTCGGTCAATGGGCAGAATTATTCGATGGACAAGATCAAGCGCATCGTGCGCTCGGGCGCGTGAAGCACCGGACCCTTAAGCCTTGAGCCCGGCCCCGACGATCCCGCCATCCACCGAGGCCCCCGCCGGGAGCCCAGAAGCGCCCTATGCTACCGACGGCGCCAAGCCGCTTGCACTCGCGGTCGATGAATCGCATGATCCAACCGTAACCAAAACGTTAGCGGAGGCAGGCCAATCTTTGGACGGTTCCGCCGTTCCGCTTAGTCAAATTTTAAGCGGAGCGGGGTATTTTCCGCACAGTAGTCGTCAGTCGAGTTGTGAGTATAAACCTATGACCGAGCCCCATCGCCCGAGGGTCAAATATGTCATCGGGCCCGATGGTAGTCCGCTGACCATCGCGGACCTGCCGCCGCCGACCACCAAACGCTGGGTCATCCGCCGCAAGGCGGAGGTCGTGGCCGCTGTACGCGGTGGCCTTCTCTCCCTCGAGGAGGCCTGCGCCCGCTACACGTTGACGGTCGAGGAATTCCTCTCCTGGCAGTATTCGATCGACCAGCACGGCCTCGCAGGCCTGCGCACCACGCGCATTCAGCAATACCGGCAGTAGCCGGATTCGTTTCAGAGATATTAAGAGCGCCGGCCCCGAGGGCCGGCGCTTTTGTTTTGGGGCTGTGTCGCGGGCGCTTGACGGACTGGGCTTTCGCAGGACGCGCCACGCCCACTCTTCCTCTCTCCCCATGCGGAGAAGGCAAGTGCGAATGCCGCGATCCTCGTGCCGGCGGAGCCCGGGATCAATCGCGGCGGCGACGCGACTTCTGCCTGGGGTCCACTTCTAGTGGTCCGCTTCCGCATTTGCATCCCGTTGCCGCAAGCTCCCGAGCAAATGTCGGAAGCACAGGCCCACCAGCAACTATGACGTTCTCACAGAGAACACTCATCCGGGGCGCCGCCTGACAGCCGATGAGATTTTGTTGAAGAAGTCGGCAGTTGCGGCGCAGATGATTTGCTGATTCAGTCGTGGTGATAGCCAGGACTGAAGATCATGATGGGACATCGGCAAGTCGATCAGGCTTCGTTGTTCTATGAGTTCTCGCTCGAAAAGCTACGTTCCGCCGGATCACCTTTTGAGGTCGATCGACAGGTTTGTCGAGTTGGGCGAGCTGCGACGGGAGCTGGCCTCTTTCTACAGCACCATGGGCAGGCCTTCGGTCGATCCGGAGTTGATGATCCGGATGCTGATCGTCGGCTACAGCTTTGGCATCCGCTCGGAGAGGCGGCTTTGTGAGGAGGTTCATCTCAATCTGGCGTATCGGTGGTTCTGCCGGCTCTGGCTCGATGGCCAGGTCCCGGACCACTCCACCTTCTCCAAGAACCGGCACGGCCGCTTCCGCGAGAGCGACCTCTTTCGCCGCGTGTTCGAGACGGTCCTGCGGCGCTGCATCCGCGAGCGGCTGGTCGGCGGCGAAGGTTTCGCGGTCGACGCCAGCCTGATCAAGGCAGATGCCAACCGGCAGAAGGGCATCGAGGGTGACAAGGGTCTGCCACCGGACGCCGGCGGGCGGCCGGTCGAGGAGTATCTGGCGGTGCTGGACGATGCCGCCTTCGGGGCCGCGACCGAGGTTACGCCCAAGTTCGTGTCTCCGGCCGATCCGGCGGCGCGCTGGACCGGCGCCCACGGCGGGCAGGCCTTCTTCGCCTACTCCACCAACTATCTGATCGACGTCGAGCATGCGATCATTGTCGACGTGGAGGCGACCACCGCCATCCGGCAGGCCGAGGTTCTGGCTGCCAAGCGCATGATCGAGCGCTCAATGGATCGTTTCGGCCTCTATCCTGCCCGGCTCATGGGCGACAGCGCCTATGGCTCGGCCGAGATGCTCGGCTGGCTAGTCCATGAGCACGGCATCGAGCCGCATGTGACGGTGTTCGACAGGTCGGCCCGCAAGGACGGCACCTTCTCACGCGACGACTTCACCTACGATCATGTAGCGCGATGTCTACCGCTGTCCCGGCGGCAAGACGCTGACCACGACCGGAACGCTCGTCAATGACGGAGACGACGATGCTCTACCGCGCGCGCAAACACGATTGCGCAAGGCTGCGCCCTCAAGGCACAGCTGCTGCCCAAACGAAGTTGTCCGCAAGGTGCCGCGCTCGATCCATGAAGGTGCTCGCGATATGGCGCGTCAGATAGCCAGATCATGGGAAGGCGGCACGTCTCGACGGCTGCGAAGAAGGTCGAGATGCTGTTTGCCCACCTCAAGCGCATCCTCAAGATCGATCGGCTGCGACTGAGAGGACCGACCGGCGCTCACGACGAGTTCTTGCTCGCAGCCACTGCCCAGAACCTCAGGAAACTGGCGAAGCTGTCCCGACACCGAAGCTCAAGCCAGCCTGAGATCAAGAAGAGACGATTGCGGCGCCTCAGCGCGACGTCATGCGCCCGACCTGCTGCCCTCTATTGACGGACTTCTTCAACACATCGACCCGGCGCGGACATTCAGCCTGAGCGAATTGCCATACCAACCGACCCAGTTCGGCAAGGGTTCCCGGCTTCCGGCCTGCTCCGATACACTGCGGGGTACCAGCCTGCTTTGGCCCCAACCGTCCACGCTGACACGCCGCTTTGTGATCCGCAGAACGAAAGACTCCGCGCATGAGCCCCATTCCATCAAAAGCCCGCGTCGTCATTATCGGCGGCGGAATATCCGGATGTTCGGTGGCCTATCACCTGGCGAAGCTGGGATGGACCGATATCGTCCTGCTCGAACGCAAGCAGCTCACCAGCGGAACGACGTGGCACGCGGCTGGATTGATTGGCCAACTGCGAGGTTCGCAGAACATGACCCGGCTCGCGAAATACTCCGCGGACCTCTACGTCAAGCTGGAAGACGAGACCGGGATCGCGACTGGTATGCGCCAGAACGGGTCGATTTCGGTGGCCCTTACGCAAGAGCGCAAGGAAGAACTCTATCGTCAGGCCACGTTGGCCAGAGCGTTTAATGTCGACGTCAATGAAATCTCGCCTCAGGAGGTCAAACACGTTTACCCCTATCTCAACGTGACCGATGTGGTCGGCGCGGTTCATCTTCCGCTGGATGGGCAGTGCGATCCCGCCAACATCGCGATGGCTCTCGCCAAAGGCGCCCGCCAGCGGAGCGCGAAGATCTTCGAGAACGTGAAGGTCATGGCGGTCCATGACAAGGATGGCCGGGTGACCGGCGTTAGCTGGGCGCAAGGTGAAGCGGCAGGCACCATCGACACCGACCTCGTCGTCAATTGCGGCGGCATGTGGGGACGGGACCTCGCGGCCCGATCCGGCGTCACGCTGCCGCTTCACGCGTGCGAGCACTTCTACATCGTCACGGAGGCGATCGAGAATCTTTCCCGCCTGCCGGTCCTTCGTGTTCCGGACGAATGCGCCTATTACAAGGAAGACGCCGGCAAGATGATGCTCGGCGCCTTCGAGCCCAAGGCAAAGCCTTGGGGAATGGGCGGTATCAGCGAAGACTTTTGCTTCGACCAGCTTCCCGAGGACTTCGACCACTTCGAGCCGATCCTCGAAAAGGCGGTCCATCGGATGCCCATGTTCGAAAAGGCCGGCATCCATACATTCTTCAACGGCCCGGAAAGCTTTACGCCCGACGACCGATACTACCTCGGCGAGGCCCCGGAACTGAGGGGCTACTGGGTTGCGGCGGGTTACAACTCCATCGGCATCGTATCGTCCGGCGGTGCGGGCTTTGCCTTGGCGCAATGGATGAACGACGGCGAACCGCCATTCGATCTCTGGGAGGTGGACATCCGGCGTGCACAACCGTTCCAGAAGAACCGCGCGTACCTGAAAGAGCGCGTGACGGAAACCCTCGGTCTCCTGTACGCGGACCATTTCCCGAACCGACAGATGGCAACCGCACGCGGCGTGCGCCGCTCGCCGCTGCACGCGCATCTCAAGGCGCGCGGCGCCGTGTTCGGAGAGTTGGCGGGATGGGAACGGGCCAACTGGTTCGCCACAGACGGCCAGGAGCGGGAATATCGCTACAGCTGGAAGCGGCAGAACTGGTTCGAAAACCAGAGGCAAGAACATCTCGCCATACGGAACGGCGTCGGGCTGTTCGACATGACGTCGTTCGGTAAGATACGTATCGAGGGCCGCGACGCCTTGACGCTCCTCCAGCGCGTGTGCGCCAACCAAATGGACGTGGCGCCCGGCCGTATCGTCTACACCCAGATGCTGAACCGCCGCGGCGGCATCGAATGCGACCTCACCGTCACCCGCCTGTCCGAAACCGCTTTCCTGGCTGTCGTTCCCGGCGCGACCCTGCAACGAGATCTGGCGTGGCTCCGAAAGCAGTTGCGGCCGGAAGAGTTCGTCGTCATCACCGACGTCACGGCATCGGAGGCCGTTCTCGTTCTCATGGGCCCCAAAGCGCGCGAGGTCATGACGCGGATCAGCCCCAACGACTTCTCCAATGAAGCCTTCCCATTCGGCACGGCACGGGAAATCGAGATTGGCATGGGCTTGGCGCGCGCCCACCGCGTCACCTACGTCGGCGAACTCGGTTGGGAGCTGTACGTTTCAACCGACCAGGCCGCGCATGTGTTCGAGGCCTTGGAGGACGCCGGAGCGGAACCCGGACTGAAACTTTGCGGATTGCACGCCCTCGACTCGTGCCGCATCGAAAAGGCCTTCCGGCATTTCGGTCACGATATCACTGACGAAGACCACGTCCTCGAAGCCGGGCTTGGTTTCGCTGTCAAAACAGACAAGGGCGACTTCATCGGGCGGGACGCGGTTCTTCGCAAACGGGAGAGCGGGCTCGATCGACGATTGCTTCAGTTCAAACTGCGCGATCCTGAGCCGCTGCTCTTCCACAATGAGGCGCTGGTCCGCGACGGGAAGATCGTCTCGATCGTCACGTCCGGGAACTACGGCCATTACCTGGGAGGCGCGGTCGGCATGGCCTACGTGCCGTGCAAAGGCGAGAGCGAAGCGGAGGTTCTTGGGTCGACGTACGAAATCGAGATTGCCGGCGAGCGATATGCGGCGGACGCCTCGATCAAGCCGATGTACGATCCCAAAGCAGAACGAACGAGACTCTAATCGCACGAGCAAATCGTCGCGAAGCTTCGGCAGATCGAGGTGATGCAAGGACAGGGCGGAAGCAGGGATGTCCGTTTCCGCGCCGCGATCGGCGCCTCGCGAACCTCAGCGGCACACGCGCCGGCCAAGGTCGCCTACCGCAGGTTACGGCGACTGCCGCACGCGCGGCATAGGCGCGGCCGCTCACCGCGCCTTAGCCGTTTTCTCGTTATCTGGCCGGGCGTTAACCGGACGCTAACCATAAGGTGGGCAAATCTTGCCGGGTCGGCGCTGCCCTTCAAGCGTCCGCTCGCGGTGAGGCCAATAAACGGTGCAAGGTCTAATCGATTTTGTGAAGTCGCTGGGTGCTGCGCGTCTCGGCGCCATGGCCGCGGTCACGCTGGCCCTGGTCGGCTTCTTCGCCTTCCTGATTGTGCGCATGACAACGCCCGAGATGGTGCCGCTGTTCACCGATCTAAGCCTCAATGATTCGGCCTCGATCCTGAAGGAACTCGACAGCAAGGGCATCAACTACGAGTTGAGGAACGGCGGCTCGGTGGTCATGGTGCCGCGCGCCAAGGTCGCTCGCCTGCGCATGACGCTCGCCGAAGACGGCCTGCCCAAGGGCGCCGGCGTCGGCTACGAGATCTTCGACAAGTCCGACACCCTCGGCGCCACCAACTTCGTCCAGCACATCAACCGCCTGCGCGCGCTGGAAGGCGAACTGGCCCGCACCATCCGCAGCCTCGACCAGGTCGAGGCCGCGCGCGTGCACCTGGTACTGCCGCAGCGCCAGTTGTTCTCGCGCGACAAGGCGGAGCCCACCGCGTCCATCGTGCTCAAGGTGCGCGGTGTGCTGCGCCCCGGCCAGGTGCGCGCCATCCGCCATTTGGTGGCGAGCGCCGTCAACGGCTTGAAGCCCGACCGCATTTCCGTGGTCGACGAGAGCGGCAAGCTGCTCGCCGACGGCTCCGGCGACGACAGCACGGCATCGGCCCAAGGTGCCGAGGAACGCAAGATCGCGTACGAGACCCGCCTGCGCAAGGAGGTCAAGAGCATCGTCGACTCGGTTGTCGGCCCCGGCCATGCCCGCGTGCAGATCAACGCCGATTTCGACCTCAACCGCATCACCGAGACCACCAACAAATACGACCCGAACGGTCGGGTGATCCGCTCCAGCCAAACCCGCGAGGAAACCGATTCCAGCGGCAGCCACACCAAGGTCGGCGGCGCCGTCTCGGTCAGCGCCCAACTGCCGAACAACGGCGGCAGCGGCCAGTCCGGCGCGAGCGGCGACAGCACCCACAAGACCGAGGAAGTGGTCAACTACGAGATCTCGCACACCAGCAAGACCGAGATCATCGAACCGGGCCGCGTCAAGCGCATTTCGGCCGCGGTGCTGGTCGACGGCGTCTACACCAAGGGCGCCAACGGCAAGATGGTCTACCAACCACGCTCCAAGCAGGAGCTCGCGCGCATCACGGCCCTGGTGCGCTCGGCCATTGGCTTCGACACCAAGCGCGGCGACCAGGTCGAGGTGGTCAACCTGCGCTTCGCGCGGCCGACGCCGATTCCGATCAACCAGCCCACCGGCTGGATGGCCAAACTGAACTTCACCAAGGCTGACATCATGCGCGCCGCCGACCTTGGGGTGATGGCACTGCTCGGCCTCCTGGTCCTGCTGATGGTGGTGCGGCCGCTGGTCCGCCGCATCATCACCCCCGAAGGCATGGACGCCGGCAAGACCGGCCGCGCGGGCGTCGCCGGCGCGCTCGGGGTCAATGAAGAGAACAACAACGCAGCCAAGGTCCAGGTCGTCAGCAGCGAGGAGAAGGTCGCGATCTCCAACCGCACCTCGGAGATGATCGACATCGCCCAGGTACATGGTCAGGTGCACGCCAAATCGGTGCAGAAGGTGGGCGAGCTCGCCGACCAGAACCCGCACGAAACCGTCTCCATCATCCGCAGTTGGCTCCACGAGGACGCCGCCTAAGCCATGCCGCCGCTCGCCCCACAAAGCGATCAAGAAACGCCGCAGGAAATCAACGACCTGATGGCCGATCTCGCCAGCCGTCAGCCCGGCGGCGAACAGGGACGCAAGCTCACCGGCCCCGAACGCGCGGCCATCCTGATGCTGGCGCTCGGCAACGAGCACGGCGGCAAGATTTTCGGCATGCTCGACGACGACGAGCTGCGCACCATCTCGGGCGTGATGTCCTCGCTCGGCGTCATCGAGGCAAGCTCGGTCGAGAACCTGCTGCTCGAATTCGTCTCGCGGCTGTCGGCCACCGGCGCGCTGATGGGCAACAGCGAGGCGACCGAGCGCCTGTTGTTGCAATACCTGCCGCCCGATCGCGTCCACAGCATCATGGACGACATCCGGGGACCCGCCGGCCGCAATATGTGGGAGAAGCTCGCCAACGTGCAGGAAGAGGTGCTGGCGACCTATCTCAAGAACGAATACCCGCAGACGGTGGCGGTCGTGCTCTCCAAGCTCAATCCGGAGCACGCCGCGCGCGTGCTCGCCATCCTGCCGGAGGACCTCTCGCTCGACGTGGTCAACCGCATGCTGCGCATGGAGGCGGTGCAGAAGGAGGTAATCGAGCGCGTCGAGCAGACGCTGCGCACCGAATTCATGTCCAACCTGTCGCAGACCCGCCGGCGCGATGCCCACGAGGTGATGGCCGAGATCTTCAACAATTTCGACCGCCAGACGGAAACCCGCTTCCTATCCTCGCTGGAATCCGAAAATCGCGACTCGGCGGAGCGCATCAAAGCGCTGATGTTCACCTTCGACGACCTCATCAAGCTCGACGCCGGCTCGGCGCAGACGCTGATGCGCAACATCGACAAGGACAAGCTGGCGATCGCGCTCAAGGGCGCCAACGACACCGTGCGCCAGTTCTTCCTCGCCAACATGTCGTCGCGCGCCGGAAAGATGCTGGTCGACGACATGCAGGCCCTGGGGCCGGTGCGCCTGCGCGACGTCGACGAAGCGCAGTCGATGCTGGTCAACATGGCCAAGGATATGGCCGCCCGCGGCGAGATCCTGATCTCCAAGAGCCGCGGCGACGAAGAGCTGATCTACTGATTCGAGTTTCGGGAAGACGATGAAACAAGCGACCGCAAAATTTCTGTTCGACGAGGACTTCACCGCCCAGGAGAAGCCGACCATCACGCTCGTGGAGCACGAGCGGCGGCGCGTGGACGCGGAGTTGGTCGCCTACCGCGACGGCTTTGCCGCCGGCCACGAGAAGGCTACCAACGAAGCCACCCAGCACATCGCCACCACCCTCCAGGTGGCCGCCGAGAGCCTGGCGCGCATCGAGCACACCCTCAAGGCGGTCGAGGCGCGGCTGGAGATCGAGGCGGTCGAGGTGGCGGTGGCGGTCGCTTCCAAGCTCGCCCCGGAACTGATCGCGCGCGAGCCCATGACCGAGGTGACCGCGCTCGTCACCGATTGCTTCCGGCATCTGGTGAGCGCGCCGCACGTGCTGGTGCAGGTCAACGCCGACATCTACGAGGCGACCAAGGACAAGATCGACGAGATCGCCGCGGCGCGCGGCTTCGAAAGCCGGGTGCTGGTGCAGTCCGACGCGCAACTGGCGCCGGGCGACTGCCGCATCGAATGGGCCGAGGGCGGCGTCAACCGCGACGAGGCTGCCACCAAGGCTGCCATCGACGAGTTGGTCGGCCGTTACGTCGCCGCGCGCGGCGCCGACGCGCACGCAAACGCCGAACGCCGAAGCCGAATGACACAACGAGAAGAAACGCGCCACGCGAACGAGGGCAGTGAATTGCGGAGAACCAGGCCATGAGCGACGACGATAACGACAACAAAGAAGTGCCGCTGCCCGACCTGGAAAGCGGCGGGATCACGAACGTCGAGGACGGCGGATCGATCGCCCCCAGCGACGGCGACAGCGACGACCAGTTGACCCATGGCGCCGCCGATCTGGAGGCCGTGTTCGACGTGCCCGTGCAGGTGTCGGCCGTGCTCGGCCGTTCGCGCATGGAAGTCGGCGACCTGCTCAATCTCGGCCCCGGCGCCATCGTCGAGCTCGACCGCAAGGTCGGCGAGGCCATCGATATCTACGTTAACAACCGCCTGGTCGCGCGCGGCGAAGTCGTGCTGGTGGAAGACAAGCTCGGCGTGACCATGACGGAAATCATCAAGGCGGATAAGAATTGATGCTGGCTTCGCCCCGCATGCAGGCCTCTCACCACCTCTCCCTGTCGGGGAGAGGTCGGATTCCGAGTGCAGCGAGGAATCCGGATGAGGGGATGCCGCGGTTTCAATCGTTCCAATTCCCCTCACCCAGTGAGCATCGCGCGATTGCGCGATGTTCGCCGACCCCTCCCCACTGGGGAGAGGTCAAGAAAGTACGGAGCTAACCCATGCGACTCCTGATCGTCGGCACGCTGCAGGGCCAGCTCACCGCCGCCACCAAGCTCGCCATGGAAAAAGGCGCGAGCGTCACCCACGCCGAGGACAACGGCCAAGCGCTCGCCGTGCTGCGCTCCGGCCGCGGCGCTGACCTGGTGATGGTCGACGTGGCACTCGACATCCGCGACCTGATCGCGCGACTCGATGCCGAGCGCATCCACGTGCCGATCGTCGCCTGCGGCGTCAGCAACGACGCCCGCGCCGCGGTCGCCGCCATCCATGCCGGCGCCAAGGAGTACATCCCGCTGCCGCCGGACCCTGACCTGATCGCGGCCGTGCTCGCCGCCGTCGCCGACGACTCGCGCGAGATGATCTATCGCGACGACGCCATGGCGCAGGTGGTCAAGCTCGCCCAGCAGATCGCCGGCTCCGACGCCTCGGTGCTGATCACCGGCGAGAGCGGCACCGGCAAGGAAGTGCTGGCGCGCTACGTGCACAGCCGCTCGCAGCGGGCGAAGAAGCCGTTCATCAGCGTCAACTGCGCCGCCATTCCGGAGAACCTGCTGGAGTCGGAATTATTCGGCCACGAGAAGGGCGCCTTTACCGGCGCGCTCGCCCGCCGCATCGGCAAGTTCGAGGAGGCCAACGGCGGCACGCTGCTGCTCGACGAGATCTCCGAGATGGACGTACGGCTGCAGGCGAAGCTCCTGCGCGCGATCCAGGAGCGCGTCATCGACCGCGTCGGCGGCACCCGTCCGGTGGCGGTCGACATCCGCATCATCGCCACCTCGAACCGGAACCTGACGGAAGCGGTGCGCGAGCGCCAGTTCCGCGAGGACCTGCTGTTCCGCCTCAACGTGGTGAATCTGAAGATCCCGGCGCTGCGCCAGCGCCCGGCCGACATCGCCGAACTCGCCGAATACTTCATCAAGAAATACGCCGAGGCGAACGGCCTGCCGCTCAGGCCGCTGTCGCCGGAAGCGCGCCGCTCGCTCGGCGTGCACCGTTGGCCCGGCAACGTGCGCGAGCTGGAGAACACGCTGCACCGAGCGGTGCTGCTCTCGACCGGACCGGAAATCGGCATAGACGGCATCCTGACGCCCGACGGCAGCCGGCTCGATCAGGCGCGCGGGGGCGACGTCGCTACCCAGGCCGCCATGGCGGCCGAGCAGGTCACCCGCGGCCTCGTCGGCCGCACGGTGGCCGAGGTCGAGCGCGATCTCATCCTGGAAACGCTCAAGCACTGCCTCGGCAACCGGACCCATGCCGCCAACATCCTCGGCATCTCGATCCGCACCTTGCGCAACAAGCTCAACGAATATTCCGCCGACGGCTCGCCGATCCCGCCGGCGAACGGCGGCGGCGAGCTGCGCGGGGCGGCGTAACGCGGCCCCTGCCCTGACCGACGGCCGCACCGGCTACGGAGAAGCAGAAAGCCCGGCGCGCGGGCCGGGCTTTCCAAGTTTTGGTCTTGACGCGTTTCCGGACAGCGAACCGGTTCCCACTTCGCCTGGAAACGCTCTCGTATCGTCGCCTTGGATTCGTTTCCCCTCAGCGGCCGTTGCCGCTCGCCTTTTTTTGCTGTTTGGCTTGTTCCGTATCGAGTTCAACCGCTTTGGCCATCAACTCGTTGCTGATGGCCTCAAGATCGGCTGCCAACTCGCGCCCCATCCGGGCCAGCCGCGTGCAGCGGTCAGCCGTCGCAATGAGGTACTCCTCGGTATCGATCATGGTGTCTCCAGGTAGGGGATTTAGCGCGCCATATCGGCAATCATTGCGAGTATTTCAAGATTGTTTGTGTAAAAACTAATTTGTATCACTGTTACAAAAGCATAGGCACCACAGTTCCGATGATCATCTACAAGATCTGCCCCGAAGCGCTCTGGCAGGAAGCCGAGCGGGCCGGCGCCTTCAAGGGCGCGGCCATCGACCTCGCCGACGGATACATCCACTTCTCCACCGCTGCGCAGGCCGAAGAGACGGCGGCCAAGCATTTTGCCGGCCAAAACGGCCTCGTTCTGGTGAGTGTCGATGCCGAACGGCTCGGCGAATCATTGAAGTGGGAGCCCTCGCGCGGCGGGGCCCTGTTTCCCCATCTCTATGGCGATCTGCCGCTCACCGCCGTCACGCGGGTCGACCCGCTGCCGCTCGGGCCCGACGGCGTGCATATCTTCCCCCGCGAACTGCATAAGTAGCGGCGGCGCACCGATCTTGTTACCGTCGCTGGAGCGCCCCGAATTCGGCACAGCAGCCCGTAGACGGCAATAGACAAAGAGCGCGGCCCGCACCGCTCATGGACCTCGACGTCAACCGCAGTCTGCTTGTCTCAGCCCTCGCCCGCATCCCGGCGGGCGACCGCACCGCCTTGCAGACCGTCTATCGGCTGACCTCGGCGAAGCTTTTTGCCGTCTGCTTTCGTATCTTGGGCGAGCAGACCGAGGCCGAGGACGTGTTGCAGGAGGTCTATTTGACCGTGTGGCGCAAAGCCGCGGAATTCGACGCCGCGCGGGCAAGCCCGATGACGTGGCTGATCGCGATTGCGCGTAATCGCGCCATCGACCGGTTGCGCGCGACGCACACAAGCCGGCGCATGGAGCCAATCGACCAGGCGATGGAGCTCGCCGATGGCGCGCCTGCTGCCGACAGCGCGCTGGAAGGCGCGCAAGAGAGCGTGCGCTTGCATGAGTGTCTCGGTGGCCTCGCCGACCACGAGCACAATGCGCTGCGCGCGGCCTTCTTCGACGGCAACACCTACGAAGAGTTAGCGGAACGGATGAAAGTGCCGCTCGGCACCATGAAGAGTTGGATCCGGCGGGCGATGATCAAACTGAAAGCGTGTCTGGAAAAATGAGCGACGCGCACGACCATACCGGCATGCTGGACGACGAGCTGCTCGCGGCCGAGTACGCCCTCGGCGTCCTGGACGGCGCCGAGCGCAGCACTGCCGCCGCCCGCGCCGCGCGCGAGCCGGCGTTCGCGGCGCTGGTCGCCGCATGGGAAGAGCGGCTCACGCCCTGGGCCGGCGAGCTCGAAGAGGTGGCGCCACGGCCACATCTCTGGACGAACATCGCAGCCGTCCTGCCCGCGCCCGCGCCGCGGCACCCGGGCCTGTGGTGGGACCTCGCCTTTTGGCGCGGACTGACGCTCGTGAGCGGGGTGCTCGCGGCCGCCTGCCTTGCCGCCCTCGTCTATGTCGGTGTCCCTAAAGCCCCTGTGCCGCTGATTGCGTCCATCGACGGCGGCGGCCATCACCACTTCATCGTCACCGTCGATCCGCAACACGGCACCGTCGCCGTGTTACCGGCGTCGTTTGCGGCGGTGCCGGGCAAGGTGCCCGAGCTGTGGCTGATCCCGCCTGGCGGCAAACCCCATTCGCTCGGCCTGCTGCCGGTCAGCCATATGGTGACCCTCGCCCTTCCGCCCAACCTGATCGTGGACGCGAAGCCCAAGACGGTCCTGGCGGTCTCGCTCGAGCCACCGGGTGGGTCGCCCACCGGCCAGCCCACCGGGCCGGTGATCGCCACCGGCGAGCTCACGACTCTGTGATTGCGTCCGCCGCATCCGGCTGCCGCCCGCTTCCGTAACTCACAACGTCTCCATCATGGAGACGCGCAAACAGAGCAACGGGAGATTCTCATGAAGCCTATCTATACCGTCGCGCTTGCCGGCGCGGCCGCGCTAGCGCTCGTCCTCGGCGCGGGGCTAAACGCCCCGCTGGTCGCCAAGGAAATGACCAAGATGGTCGGCGGCGCCCCGATGTACCCGTCCAAGAACATCGTGCAGAACGCCATCCACTCCAAGGACCACACCACACTGGTCGCGGCGGTGAAGGCCGCGGGGCTGGTTAAGACTTTGGAATCCCCCGGCCCCTTCACGGTGTTCGCACCCACCAATGCGGCATTCGCCAAGCTGCCGAAGGGCACGGTGAAGACCCTGCTCGAGCCGAAGAACAAGGGCAAGCTGAAGAGCATCCTGACCTATCACGTGGTGCCTGGCCGGCTGACCACCCATGACCTGATGGAGAAGGTGAAGGCCGGCCACGGGAAGGCCATGCTCAAGACCGTCGAAGGCGACGACCTCACCATCGAAAAAAAGGGCGCCCATCTGTGGATCGTCGACGGCAAGGGCGACAAGGCCCGCATCACCGTCAGCAACGTGATGCAGTCGAACGGCGTGATCCAGGTCATCAACAAGGTCATGCTGCCGGGTTGATCCGCCCCCTGATCCCGCCCAACGACGGGCGCCCGCTCCAAAACAGCGCTCGACTGGCCCTCTCCCGCCCGCCCTGGGGGAGAGGGCCGCTTCCCCTTTCGGCATAGGCGGTTACCGCCGTTAACCTCCTGCTAACCACAAACTGGGCAAATATTGCCCAGGGACTGGGGTATAGGCTCACCATAGCCGTTACTTGGGCACCGGTTTCGGGAGCCCCATACCAGTTTTTGGATGACCTTCGTTTTGTGAGCGTCCCATCCGCCGGGTATGTGGCGGCATCAGGACCGTATGACCGACACCAGCGCCGCACCGACCGCCCCCACCCGGGTCGCCCGGGGCATCAACCTGTCGGGCCTCGGCAACCTCGGCGACCTGATGAAGCGCGGCGACATCGGGCTCGCCGTCGGCGTGCTCACGATCCTCGTCATTCTGATCCTGCCGCTGCCGCCACTGCTGCTCGACTTCTGCCTCGCCATCTCGATCACCTTCTCGGTGCTGATCCTGATGACGTCGCTGTTCATCCAGGCGCCGCTCGAGTTCTCCGCCTTCCCCACCGTGCTGCTGATCTCGACCATGATGCGATTGTCGCTCAACCTGGCATCGACCCGGTTGATCCTCGCGCACGGGCACGAGGGCACGGGCGCCGCCGGCCACGTCATCCAGGCCTTCGGCAACTTCGTGATGGGTGGCAATTTTGTCATCGGCATCATCGTCTTCGCCATCCTGGTGATCGTGAACTTCGTGGTCATCACCAAGGGTTCGGGCCGTATCGCGGAAGTGGCCGCCCGCTTCCACTTGGACGCCATGCCCGGCAAGCAGATGGCGATCGACGCCGATCTCTCCTCCGGTCTGATCGACGAGAACGAGGCGCGCCACCGGCGCAAGCAGCTCGAGGAGGAAGGCAGCTTCTTCGGCGCCATGGACGGCGCCTCCAAGTTCGTGCGCGGCGACGCCATCGCTGGTCTGCTGGTCACCGGCATCAACATCATCGGCGGTATGATCATCGGCATCGCGCAGCAGGGCATGACGTTCTCGGCCGCCGCGCATTCCTACACGACACTCACCGTCGGCGACGGTCTGGTCACGCAGATCCCGGCGCTGATCGTCTCCACTGCCGCCGGCCTGCTGGTCTCGAAAGCCGGCGTTTCCGGCGCCGCCGACAAGGCGCTGCTCAAGCAGCTCTCCGGCTATCCGCAGGCGCTCGCGCTAGCGGGCGGCGTCATGCTGATCATGTCGCTGCTGCCCGGCATCCCGATGATCCCGTTCATGGCACTCGGCGGCGGCGCTGCCGCGCTCGCGATCATCGTCGACAAGCGCAACAAACTCACCGCCGCTACCGAGCAGCAGGCAGCCAGTGTCGAAGCGGAGAAGAAGGAAGCCGAAGAGCCGATCAGCGCGGCGCTCAAGATCGACGACCTCAAGGTCGAACTCGGCTACGCGCTGCTGCCGCTGGTCAACGCGCCCGACGGCAACGACCGGCTGACCGAGCAGATCAAGGCGCTGCGCCGTTCGCTGGCGATGGAGATGGGCTTCGTGATGCCGGCGGTGCGCATCCTCGACAACGTGCACCTGGAAGCCAACGACTATGTCATCAAGATCAAGGAAGTGGACGCCGGCAGCGGACATATCTTCGCCGGCCAGTACATGGTCATGGACCCGGCCGGCGGCCAGGTCGATCTCGCCGGCACCCACACAACCGAGCCGACATTTGGCCTGCCAGCGACATGGATCGACGCCTCGCTCAAGGAAGAGGCCTCGATGAAGGGCTACACGGTGGTGGACGCGGCCACCGTGCTGGCGACCCACCTGACCGAGCTGATCAAGGGCAACGTGGCGGAGTTGTTGTCCTACGGCGAGGTGCAGAAGCTCCTCAAGGAGCTGCCCAAGGAGCAGGCCGAACTGCTCAAGGATCTGGTGCCGACGGCGATCAACGTCTCCGGCATCCAGCGCGTGCTGCAGATCCTGCTGGCCGAGCGCGTCTCCATCCGCGACCTCTCCACCATCCTGGAGGGCATCGCCGACGGCATCGCCTCGACGCGCAACCCGACCATCCTCGCCGAGCACGTGCGTGCGCGGCTGGCGCGGCAGATCTGCGCCCAGCACGCCAGCCACGCCGGCTATCTGCCGATCATCGCGCTGTCGGCGCAATGGGAGCAGGCCTTCGCGGAATCGCTGGTCGGTCAGGGCGACGAGCGCTCGCTCGCCATGCAGCCCTCCAAGCTCACCGAGTTCATCACGCTGGTGCGCGACGCCTTCGAGGTCGCCGCGCGCGAAGGCGAGTCCCCCGTGCTGGTCACCTCCGCCGGCATTCGCCCGTTCGTGCGCGGCATCGTCGAGCGCTTCCGCGCCCAGACGCCGGTGATCTCGCAGGGCGAGATCCACCCGCGCGTGCGGCTGAAGACGGTGGGGAGTATTTGAGGAGGCACGCACGGATCGGTTAGGCTCATGCAGCATCGGTGCGCCGGCATCCCAGGTGCGATATCCTGACCGCACCAGCACATATACGTGAAAGCCCGCCCGCTCTGCCTCTTCCGAGGCATGGCGGCGCGCGCTGGACAAACCGGAATTTCAAGACAATACAGAATGGACGCCGTGGGGCCTTTCGCCGCACGCCCGGCCCGGCCATCATTGACGACATGACAGTCGATTGGGAGCGACATGCCATCCGAGCAGAACACGATTTTCGTCGGCAAGGGCAGCAAGCCTGAGCGGCTCTCCCTGCCCTTCGCGAACCGGCACGGCCTGGTCGCCGGCGCCACCGGCACCGGCAAGACGGTGACGCTGCAGATCCTCGCGGAAGGATTTTCGCGCGCGGGCGTGCCGGTGTTCGCCGCCGACATCAAGGGCGATCTCGCCGGCATCGCCGCGGTCGGCGAAAAGAAAGATGCCTTCGTCAAGCGCGCGCAGCAGATCGGCATCCCCTACGAGATCGACGAGTTCCCCGCCATCTTCTGGGACATCTTCGGCGAGCAGGGTCACCCGATCCGCAGCACCGTGGCGGAGATGGGACCTCTGCTGCTCGGCCACATGATGGAGCTCAACGACACGCAGGAAGGCGTGCTCAACATCGCGTTCAAGCTCGCGGACGATCAGGGGATGGCGTTGCTCGACCTCAAGGACCTGCGCGCCATGCTGACCTTCGTCGCCGACAACGCCAAAGACATCAAGGCGCAATACGGCAACGTCTCCGCGTCTTCGGTGGGCACCATCCAGCGCCGCTTGCTTGTGCTCGAGGCGCAAGGCGGCGAGAAGTTTTTCGGCGAGCCGGCCTTCGACATCGAGGACCTGATGCGCACCGACCGCGACGGGCGCGGCTTCGTGAACATCCTCGCCGTCAACAAGCTGATGGAAAGCCCCCGGCTCTATTCGACCTTCCTGCTCTGGCTGATGTCCGAGCTGTTCGAGGAGCTGCCCGAGATCGGCGATCCCGAGAAGCCGAAGCTGGTGTTCTTCTTCGATGAGGCCCATCTTCTGTTCAACGACGCGCCGAAGCCGCTGCTCGAGAAGATCGAGCAGGTGGTGCGGCTCATCCGCTCCAAGGGCGTCGGCGTCTATTTCGTGACGCAGAACCCGCTGGACGTGCCCGACACCGTACTCGGGCAACTGGGTAACCGTGTGCAGCACGCCTTGCGCGCCTTCACGCCGCGCGACCAGCGCGCGGTGCGCGCCGCCGCCGACACGTTCCGCCCGAACCCGAAACTGGATACCGCGCAGGTCATAACCGAGCTCGGCAAAGGCGAGGCGCTGGTGTCATTCCTGGAGGGCAACGGCGAACCCTCGATCGTCGACCGGACCTTGATCCGCCCGCCGTCGGCGCGGCTCGGCACCATCAGCGCCGCGGAACGCCAGGCAGTCATCGACAAGAGCCCGTTGAAAGGCAAATACGACCAGACCGTCGATCCGGAGTCGGCGTTCGAAATCCTGCAGCAACGCATGCAGGACGCAAATCAGCCGGGCGGCACCGCGCAAGGCGCGCCGGTCTCCGAGGGCGGCCTGCTCGGCGGGATCGGCGGCATGCTCGGCTCGATCTTCGGAACCAGCCGACCGCGCGGGCAGAGGCTGTCGACCGGCCAACTCGTCGCGCGCCAGGTCACCCGGTCGGTCACCAACCGGGTCGCCGGCAAGATCGCAGCCGATATCGGCAGGTCGGTCGCGGGATCGATGGGCGGCACCATTGGGCGGGCGATCGTGCGCGGCGCCTTGGGCGGCATTCTGAGGCGATAATTCGTCCGGCGTGCAGAAAGTCAGCCCGCCGGAGGAAATCAGGATGGCGTCATAGAGATCGGCCGGCGCCGGCTCGTGCGGCTCTCGCCGCCGATCAATAACCGCCCTTGTGGCCGGTGCCGGTATAGACGAACGACCAGTCTTCTCGATCGGCGGCCACCATTCGGCCACGCCGGTTTCCTTGTCGGTGTGGCGGAAGAAGCCGTTGTAGGGTGCCGGTAGGATCTTCAGGCTGATGCGGTACTTGCCCGGGCCGTTGAACTTGACGTTGATGCCGTAGTGCGGGCCGTCGTTCGCCGACATGGCCATCATGGTGCCGAAGGTCGACCAATCGCTACCTTCCTTCACGATCTGATAGCTCACCGTCAGATACGGAATCCAGCTGCCCGGATTGAAGCCCTGCTTGTTGCCCTTGTCGGCGTGGATGTCGACTTCGAGATGGGCGTCGAACGGACCTTTCTTCATGCCGGGCAGCATCGGCGCCATGTGCACCGGCTGCAGATAGACGGGATGGATGATCATGCCGTCGGTGACCACCGGTTGGCCGATGGAATGCTCTGCGGCGAGCGCCGGGGCGGTGCAGAGCGCAACCGCACCGACGATCAGACCCAAAATCGTTTTACGCATCGTCTTCATTCTCCTGTCCAAAGACTTGAGGCGGTTTCCACCTAGATCCCGAAAATCGCCGGCCACCACGCGACGCCGATGACAGCGACGCCGGCAAACAGCGGCATCAGCGGCAGCGCTTGGCGGGCGCCGCGCAGGCCCTGCGCGGTCAGAAGCCGGCTGCCCAGGAAGAGGCTCCACACGACGCCGAGGGCGAACAACACGAGCTTGACCATTGGAATCCACGGCGCCGGCACGCCGACGAGCGGCAGCGCCTCGAACAGCTCGCCGCCGAGCCCGATCACCAGCGACACCATCGCGACCGGCATGTAGGCGTAAGCTTGCTCGATGAGCCGCGGGCGAAAGCCGGAATTGGCGCCGAGCCGGCCGGCGATCCAGCTCGACAGCGAGGTCAGCGCCATGAGCACCGCGGTGAGCGCCACCGCACAGGCCAGCATAAAGGCGGTGATCATGAAGAAGTCGAGCCAGGTGTAGACCTCGCGGCCGGCCGGATGCACCGACATCAGCCAGGCGGGGCCGGCAGCGCCGATCCAAGTCCAGCCGCGCTCGATGGCCCAGGTTCCGACCTGCTCGCGCAGCCAGCCATATTGCGGCAGCACCAGCCACAGGAAGCCGCCGATCGACAACCCCGTCGCCAGGAACAGGAACCAGATCTCGGCCGCATTCGGATTGTAGTCGCGAATTTGGGCGACCTCCGTGCCCGGCCAGCGCGCGAGCAGCTTCAGCCCGCCCTTGGCGTCCGGATGCACGCAGCGAAAGCATTCGATGCAGTGGCGCGACTCGGCCTTGTGATTGAGGTCGATCATGGTCGGGCACAGGCCCTTTTCGGTATAGGCGTCGCCGCCGGCGCGCGGGCGCTTGGGCGCGAACTGCACCGCGCCGATGCGCGAGAACACGCCGAGCATCAGGCCAATCGGGCACATATGCCGGCACCACGGACGCTTCTTCTTGCCGGGGCCATAGACGAAGCCGAGCACGACCGCGCACGCGAACGCGAGACCGAACACGACCGCAATACCTTGCGGAAAGCCGCGCGCGTCCACTGTCTGCGCCAGCACGGTGATGACGATGAAGCTGACGATGGGCGTGCCTTCCCAGCGCACCCAGCGCGGGACGGGACGCTTCAGGCCGATCCCGTTAGCCCATTCCGAGGCGGCGCCGAGCGGACAGAGCACGCCGCACCAACTTCGCCCGGTGAAGATCACCGAGACGAAGACCAGCGGGAACCACAGGCCCCAGATGACGAAATTCGCGAACAGCGTGAAGTTGTCATAGAACGTCGCGTGATCCGGCGGCAGCGGCAGGAACAGCGGCACGGTCATCAGCGCCATGAAGCCGAAGAACATGGCGACGTGAATCCAGGCGAGCTTGTCGCGGTGGCGCGCCACCAAGCGTTCCAGCCATAAGAGCCGGTTTTCGCCTGGCGGTGCCGATCGGTGATCGACGGTGATCGTGTGATGGGACATGACTACTTGTGCGCGGCCGTACGCGCGTTGCGATGGATGCGCCCCCGCGCCGAGGCTCTTCACTGCTGCCGCCTTCTCGACGATCAACGTGCCTTTGCTGTCGGGATGAAAGTCGTTGAAGAAGTGATAGGTGCCGGCTTTGAGCGACCGGACATAGACCGGCAATTCGGTCTTGCCCGGGATCACGACTTCGGCGTGAAAGTCGCGGCCTTCGAATTCGGCCGGCAGGTCGTCCTTGTTCTTGACCATGATCTTCACCGTCTGCCCGGCGGGAATGGTGAGCGTGTCGGGCTCGAACATCTGCTTGACGATGGAGAGATGAAACACCGTGTCCGATGCGGCGTCGGCCTTGCCCGACGCAACCACCAACAGCGCCATCGCGAAAGCCGACAGCACGAATGTTGGAGACGGTCTCATGGGCTGCACTCCGCGCATGGCGCTACGTTCGATGAACCGCGTCCTACACGCTGGATTGCTCAAGCGGTGGCGCGGTTCGGTGAGTTGTTCGAATGCAATATCGCCTGCGCATCGGCGTTGACAAGCGCGATCGAAAAAAGTGATCGCACATTAGAGTTGATCTAAGCCAATCACTTTAGACCTAGTCTAATTCAAGTGCGCGCACGGCAAGGCACACCGCACACGCACGACCAAAAGAAGCCGCGCGGCAGAACGACTAATTGCGATTGAGAAGACTATTCCGCCGCTTCCACCGGCGCTGCGTGCTCTTCGTTCGCCTTGTCGCGGATGGCGTCGCCGCGATACTTGCGCTCAAGCGCGGCCTCGCCGCCGGTGGTGGCGTGATAGAGATCGAGGGCATCGAATTCGTCGGCCTGTGGCGGCGCGATGGCGAGATCCGAATAGCTGTAGCGGTCAGGCGCGGCGAGCGCGTCGTCCAGCATCTTCTTGCAGCGTCGCCAGACCCAGAAATAGCCCCAGTACTTCACCGCGCCGCCGAAGGCCTGCCGACCCCAGAACACGAGCGGATTCTCGAGCTTCATGCCATGGCGCCGGTCGCGCCGGAATTTAAGACGGACCGCGCCGCCTTCCAGCGGATGCACGCCCTCATAAAGGATCATCAGATAGAACCAGAGGATGGTCCCCAGCGTGGTGCCGGGCCGCAAGTTTTTCGCCGCGCAGGTGCGGCGCATGATCGTGTTGATGTGCTCCCGCGTATAGAAGGCATGCCAGGCCGCGCGATAGGCCTCCTCCCACTCGGCGTCCGACATCGCGCCGCTGTGGTGGGAAACCCGGTGATTGAGGTCGTACTTGTTCATGTCCGGGTCCATCCAGACGCCCTTGGCGGCAAGCGTCTTGTGGTCTTCGGAGCCGGGCAGCGGCGTCAGGAAGAAGAATTCCAGGATATCGATCGGCAATTCGCGCTTGATGATCTCGATGTCGCGCAGGATCGAGTCCTTGGTGTCGGCGGGAAAGCCGAGGATATAACCGGCATAGGTGATGGCGCCGTGATTGCGCCACATCTGCAGCATTTCGCGGTATTCGGTGATCTTGTTCTGCCGCTTCTTGGCGGCAATCAGGTTTTCCGGGTTGATGTTCTCGAGCCCGATGAACACACGCCGCACGCCGGCCCGCGACGCCTTCTCGATGAAGCCCGGAATCTTGTGGCAGAGCGTGTCGACCTGGATCGTGAAGCCGATGTTCATGCCCTCGCCTTCGCGCATCGCAATCATGCGGTCGAACAGCGGCTCCCAGTCCTTGTTGCGGGCGAAGTTGTCGTCGGTGATGAAGAAGCGCTTGATGCCCTGCGCAAAATTCTCGCGCACGATCAATTCGAGATCGTCGGCGGAGCGGATGCGGCTCTTGCGGCCTTGCACGTTGATGATGGTGCAGAACGAGCACTGGTAGGGACAGCCGCGGCCGAGATCGATCGACGACAGCGAGCCGGAGGTGCGCTTGACGTGCTGGCCCGGCAGGATCGGCGGCGGCTCGCCGGCGAGCGCCGGCAGCGCGTCCATGTAATTATAGAGCGGCTTGAGCTGGCCGGCGTAGGCGTCCTGCAAGACCTCGTCGAGCCGATGCTCTTCCGCCTCGCCGGCAAAGAACGCAATGCCCTTGGCTTGGGCTGCTTTGATGTCATCGGGAAGCTCAGGCAGCATGGCGATGCAGCCGGAGACATGAAAGCCGCCGATGCACACGGGCAGCCCGGCATCGAGGAACGGCCGTGCCAGATCAACCGCGCGTGGAAACTGGTTCGACTGTACCCCGACGAGCCCGATCAACGCCCGCCCGCTTTCGCGGCGGATCATCTTGATGATCTTTTCGGGTCGGACGCGGCGGTTGGTTTCGTCATAGGTGTGCAGGCGGATTTCAACGTCCGGGCCGAGCACCTGGCGCTGGCGCGCGTCTTCGGCGAGCGCGTTCAGACAGGCCAAGGTGTTGGAAGGGATCGCGGAGCGGAACCACTGGATGGGATAGCCGTCGTCATCGTAATGGGTCGGCTTCACCATCACGAAGTGAAACAGTGCCACGGCTGAATCGGCGGCCGAACTCGACATGCGCACCCCACCAGACACACAACGCTGGTTCCGGCCTCATAAAGTGCAATTTTTGGCTGTAAATGTCGAGTTTTATGTCGTCCTGCGACGTCTTGGCGCAATTTTCACCACATTTACAGTGAGTTCGCGTTAACGTCCGCCATCCCTGGAAAAACCAGGCCAGAGCCCCCATATAGAGATCAATAATTCAGCGTTCGTATTGTGATGGAGCAACCATGGACAAGTTCGATTATTCCGCGCCTGCGGAGCTCTTTCCCTCGCGCAACCGCCGCGTAATGAGCAAGGTCAAGTATCGCCGCTTCGACAAGGCCGCCGAGGCGATCCGCTTCGCGGTCGAGGAGCTGCCTGAGCCGCAATTGCTCGGTGCCTATATCGAGGTGGAAACCGGCCGGCTCGGCCATAAGGACATTCGTGCGTTGTATGAGAGCGCCGACTATCCGCTCAAGAAGCGCGCCAAAGAAGCGGCGTAAAGCTGGACGGCACGGAGCCCGCCCGGGGTGATCGCCCCGCGCGGCGGGCCATGGCGCGTCAAGACGACCCTCATTTCTATAGTCTTTATTTCTTCGTTATGGTCTGTGCCGGCGCACGCTGGCAGCGTCTGAGCGCGCCCAGGGCCTGAACGAGCCACTGCGGCCCGGACCCGATCGGCCCGCGAGTGCGCCGGGCGTGCCCCATCTCTCCCGCACCGAGGCCCCATTTCGGCCTCGTCACCCCCGTTCAACGCTCCGTGATGTTCCCTAGGACAGGGTCTCGGGCGTCCCTACGTTCAATTCATAAGAAACCGATTCCTCGAGAAATCGTTGAACCTTCATCGAGGCCGAGCCGACCAATGGGGGAGAGAACATTGGAGGACGTCATGAACTGGTCACTCTATTCCGCCGATCGCGGCACCCACCTCAAGATCGTGGTGGTGGGCCTGTCGTTCGCGCTGCTGGTCGCTGTCATCGGCATCGCCGCGCACGAATTCAATCTCGGCACCGACATCCTGACGGCGCAAGCGCCGACCGTGGTCCAGGCCCAAACGCCCACCGAATTCAGCGCGCGCGACAACGGCGTAACCATTCGTTAACCACCGCCGGGCCTCGCGCCCACGCGTTCCCAGCGTTTCATCTTCCTCCCCCCTGCCACGCCGCAATTGCGGCGTGTTTTTTTGTGATCAGGGCTGCACGCGACTACCGCGCGGTTAACCCGGTCCAAACCGCGGACCGCATATTGAAGGGATCGGGTCAACCAACGCACCGTTCCGGGGCCGGATATGTTTCGTCGTTCTTCGTTGCCACGCCAATCTCTGCCCCGGCATTCTTGGCACCAGACGTCTTTGATGCAGACTTGGATACCGGTGTGGATGATGAAAGGTCTCGCCCTCGTCCTGCTGACGCTGAGCGTCTCGGCCTGCTCCCAGGCGACCCTGGGCCAAGGGGCAGGTCCGGCCACCGGCAGCCTTGCCGCCGAGCCCGCGGCAATGGCGGAATACCGGGCCAAGCTCGCGGCCTACGAACAGGCGCACGGCGCCTATGAGGCCCAGTCCAAGGCTTACTGGAACGCCATTTCCGAGAAACGCAAAGTGCGCCGCGCCAAGCGCCGCCGGCACTTGCGCGTCGCCGCAGCCGACTACGTGCTCACTCAGCCGCCGGTCTACAGCGGGCCGCGCAGGCCGAAAAATCCGTTCGCGCCACCGACGCCGCCGCAGGAGCAGAAGCGCATTCCGGTGGTCGCCGATTTCCTGGCGGCCGCGCGCGCACAATATGGCTTCGTACCCGACCGCCCGCGCGACGAATTGGAGTTCAAGCGCGCCTACGCCCGGGCCGCACTCGCCGCTGGGCTCGACAGGAGTCAGGTGGTCGGTATCTACGCCTTCGAGACCGGCGGCCACGGCGCCTACGATACGCAAGCCGGTCTGCTCTTCGACCGCCCTGGCGCACACGCGATCTCGCCGGCGCTCGGCTACAATCAGTTGCTCTCCACCCTCACCATTTCGCTGCTGGCCGAGCACGGCAACCACGTGGTCGCGGCGCTTCGCGAGAAGGAGCGGCGTCTCACCGGCGCGGCGCGCGCGCACATGGCGAACAAGATCACCGCGCTCCGGCGCATGATCGCGGTTGCACGCTCGGTGCCGCACCGCTGGAGCGCCTACAACCGCCTGGCCAAGCACACCGCCAAGGGCATGGGCATGCACGCCGTGCTGCTCGACATCGACATCGGGCCGCTGTTGCAGGTCGAGAACCTCGCCAGCTCGCTGCACTTCGCGCGCGTCAAGGGCTTCGAAGGCCGCATGAGCCCCGCCGAACTCGAACTGATGAACCTCGCCGGCGCCGGCAACGGCATCGACATGGTGATGATGCCACAGAGCTTGCGCGAGCGGGTGCCGACGTCGAACTTCTTCGCCGCGTCAGGCTACTGGCGCAACCCGATCGCGCGCCGCACCAAGGTGGTGGCCGGGCTGGTCGCCGAGATCCAGCAGCACATCGACCGCGCCGAGAAAAACCCGGGCGCGCAGGAGCTGGCGGCGGCGTTTTAGGAGCGCGGTCGCCGCGTTTGGATTTGCCGCTTAGGCCGGCAGCCCGCCCTGCAAGGCGCCGCCGAGCAGCGTCAAACCGAGCAGCAACACCAGCAGCGCGCCGCCGATCTCGACGACGCGCATGATCCGCTCGGCAACGCCCGATTCAAAGCCGACAAAACGCAACGCCGCATCCTTGGCGGTGACCGCCAACACTGCCAGCGACGACACCGTGATGAAGGTGCCGAGCGACATTGCCAGCACCGAGCCGACCCCCGCCACCAGCAATCGCTGCGATAGCGCGAACACAAGCACGATGATGGCGCCCGAACATGGGCGGATGCCGACCGCCAGCGTCGCCGCCCAGGCGCGGGAGGCGGTCAATGGTTGCGCCAATAGGCGCGGGTCCGGCGCATGGGAATGGCCGCACGCGTTGCACGTTTCGTCATGGTGGTGGCCATCGTGATTGTGATGATGGTCATGGTCGGCATGGGCATGCGCGGCGTGCGCGTGATGATGTTGGCGGCCGAACGTCCTGCTCCACAACAGCCAGGCGCCGACCGCCGCCACCAGTGCATAGCTGATGATCTCGAACCAGTCGGTCGCATGAGTCATCTCGACCGCCGTCGCGCGAAGAATGACCGCGACGACCAGCACCACCGCGATAGCGACCAAGCCCTGCATCAGGGCCGCAGCCAGTGCGATCGCGATACCGCGCTTCACGGTCTGCCGCGACACCAGGAGATACGAGGTGATCACCGCCTTACCATGTCCAGGCCCGACCGCGTGGAAGACGCCGTAGAGGAAACTGACACCGGCCAGCAGCAGGAAGGCGTGTCCACTCTCCTTGACGTGCATCAGCCCGTCGGTCAGCGCCCTGTAGAAAGTGGACTGCCACATCGCCACCCAGACGAAGAAGCCGCCGAGCGGCCCGCTGAACGCCGGTCCCGTCGTATCGGGTGTGGCAATGCCGAACGGGCTGCGCACGGCCAGCGCCGCGCCGGCTGGTGCCAACCAGAACAGCAACGAGAGCGGCCCCAGCGCAGGCTTTCGACGAAGATTCATGGCGGGCATTCCACGCTGATAAGATTGGCAAGTCCAACCGCGGCATCGCGCAGCGCCGGCGGCAGGTCGTGTTGGCTGGCCGGCACCGCCGCGAGCTTGGCCATGATGCTGGCGTCCAGCGGATGCGGCGGATGATATTCGGCGTGGCAGCTGGCGGGCGCGTGATAGAGCGTGATCGGCGCCTTCTTCGCAAAGGTGAAGGCGACGAAATACTCGGGGTCATAGATCTCCAGCACCGTCTTGGCGCCGACCCGCGTTGGCGTGACCAGCGGCAGCTCGTAATACAACGTCAGCCGGTGGTTCTGTGAGCGCAGGAAATAGCGATCGGGGAATTTCAGCTTCAGCGCATGCCCGTCGACCGACAGGCGCGTGAAGAACCCGTAATACTTGAGCGAGGTGACGTTAGTCTTGGCGAGCGGCGCCAGCTCCTCAGTGCTCAATTTGCCATCGCCGTTCTTGTCCAGGCCTTGGCTGGCGAAGGCGGAAAAGGCCGCGTCGAACTCCCAGACATGGCGGATGGCGGTCATCCGGCCTTGATGGTCGAAGAGAATTTCCGCGCGGGCGTCGACGAAGACATGCGGATGCGCGACCGCAGCCGTTGGCCTGCACAGCATAAATACGGCGAGCCCCCCGGCCAGGGCCAACCACCTCAATGTATCGAACATGTCAGATCTGGCTCGACGTGAAGACCAATCTTACCGTCATCCGAAACGTGGTCAAAGTGTGATGCGTGCTATCCGTCGCAGCCCCGCGGCCGCGGTACACTAGCAGTACACATTACTAACGATAAATTATTGTCTGCGCGGCGGCGTCAAGATGAGCATGTCGAGATCGCGCTCCGGCCAGAAGTCGGTCTTGGTGACCTCGAAGCGGGTCGGCGACACCTTGCGCGCGCCGTCCATGCAGAAGCTCACCAGATTGTCGGCTGCGCCCTTGTCCACCGTCAGGTGGAAGCGCTTGATGGTGCCGGCCCAGTTGGCGCCGGTCTTCAGGATATAGCCGAGCCGATACTCGCTGATGACGCCGCTGCCGTCCCGCGACGCGTAGCGGCGGTGCATCGCGCGCACCGCGCGCAGGAACGGCGGGTCGACGCAATAACGCTCGCGGTACTCCGCCCGCATCTTCGTGCTCTGATAGTCCATGCCGACCGAGGTCTGCGCCGAACCGCCGACCGACGGCTTGTAGCGGTGCTCGATGGTGACGTCCTGCCCGGCCGGGAAGGTCTGCTTCCAGTAGAAGGTCGTACGCGCGGACCACAACGGCAGCGCCACCCGCTGCATCGGCCCGCCGGAGCTGTATTCCTCATACCGGATCATGCCGAATTCGCGCAGCTTCTCTTGCGTGGCGTCCGGCAGGCGGCCGATCAGCTTGCCCTGCGCCACGTTTTGCGGGGCGATAGGCAGGCCGAGCCGCTTCAACAGGTCGGTGCGGTCGATGCCGAGTGCAAAGGCGCGCTGCTCGACCTGCATGGTCACCGGCCGACCGTCGACCGTGGTGTGGAAATCGAGAAAGTTGGTGTCAGCCTTCGGGTCCGGAACGACGAGATTATTCACGTCCGACGGCGCGGTGATGTTCGGCAGCGGGAAGGCGACCAGCGTCGTCATGTCCTTGGTCGTGCGGTTATGGAAACGGTAACGCACGCGCACTTCGTCCATCGAGACGAACAGGTCTTCCGAGCGCATCTCGATGGCGTCGTTGCGCGACAGCACCAGCCCGCCGGCGGCCAGATGCGCGGTCGAGTCGTTGGCGCACGCCGGGCCGGCGAGCACCGAGGCCAAGACAATGGCCGTGCCAACCGCCGCGACGGCTGCGCCGCGCGCCCGCCGCCCAAATTCGAACCTGATCTTCCGCATCACTCGCCCCGCTTCTGCTCATCCAATGTTGCGGGAGCAAGCTAGCGGCGGCCCGGCCGGCCGGTTTTGATGCAGCGCAAGGCGCGCGGTCCCCTTCGCGCGAGCCGCCGGCCCTGCTAAGCTTTCCGCCAAACCAAGCGAGACCGCCAGGACAGCCGCCATGACCACAGGTTTTCTGCTGACGTCGCTGATCGTGATCCTGTCGCCGGGCACCGGCGTGCTCTATACGCTGGGCGCCGGCCTGTCGCGCGGGTTCCGCGCCAGCGTCGTCGCCGCTTTCGGCTGCACGCTCGGCATCGTCCCGCACATGGCGGCCGCGATCTTCGGGTTGGCGGCGCTCTTGCACGCCAGCGGGCTGGCGTTCGAGGCATTCAAATACGCCGGCGTCGCTTATCTGCTTTATCTCGCCTGGAACGCACTTAAGGAACACGGGGCGCTACGCATCGAAAGCGGGATCGCGCCCCGCTCGGCCTTGCGCGTGACGGGTACCGCCATTCTGATCAACCTGCTCAATCCCAAGCTGTCGATCTTCTTCCTCGCCTTCCTGCCCCAGTTCATCGCCCACGACGAAGCGCACCCGCTCGCACACATGGCCGCACTGAGCGCGGTGTTCATGGGGCTGACGTTCGTGGTGTTCGTCGGCTACGGGCTGTTCGCCGCGTCGGTGCGCGACCACGTGATCTCGCGGCCGCGCGTGATGGCCTGGATGCGGCGCAGCTTCGCCGCCGCCTTCGTGGTGCTGGGGATCAAGCTGGCGCTGGCCGAGCGCTAAACGCGCGCTTTACGCCCTGACGCCGCCGGTGTTGAAGCGCAGCGCCCCGATGCGGTCGAGTTCGGCCTGCTCGCGGGCGTTAGCCTCTGCACGCTCGCGGGCTTGGTCGCGCTCGTCCAGCATCTCGACCTTCTTGAGCTCCTCGAAGGCCTCGCCGAGGACGGCCTGGGCGTCGTCCAGCTGGGTCTTGAGCTCGCCGGCCGAGCGCACCAGGTTTTCTTTTCGCGTCATCGCGGCCTTGGCGTAGGTCGGATAGGCGAAATGACCGGGATCGTGGATGCCGGCGCGGTCCTGCTCCACCTTGATCTCGCGGTCGAGATCGGTGGCGATTCGCTCGAATTCGGCGATCATCGCCTCGATCTGGGCGACTTTCCGCCGCTTCTCGTCGACCTGAAACTTCTTCAGGCGGATGAGGGTTTCGCGTGACTTCATCGACTCATTACTCCCCCGAAGTCCCGGAGTTATTGGCCCGCGATTGCCTTAGAACGAACATGCTAAGCACCCCGCGCGGACGAAGCGGGCGGTTCAACGGATCCACCCTGCCGCAATAACGTTAGTTTTCGGTTTCCGCCGCGCTCAGAATTTCGGCCAGCCGGTGGTATCCTTCGGCCAATGTCGAGGAATTGTCCTTGTTCTGGCCCAAAAATGCCTCCAGCGGCTCGTGCAGGCGGATGGCCTCGTCCACTTCCTCGCTGGTGCCGGGGCGGTAGGCGCCGAGCCGGATCAGCTCCTCCATATCGGCGTAGGTCGCCATCACCTGGCGGGCCCGGGTCAGGGCCGGCAGATAGGCCTGGTCGGCCGCCCGCGGCATGGTGCGCGAGATGGATTTCAGCACGTTGATGGCCGGATAGCGCCCGCGCTCCGCGATCGCGCGCTCCATCACGATGTGGCCGTCAAGAATGCCGCGCACCGCGTCGGCCACCGGCTCATTGTGGTCGTCGCCGTCGACCAGCACCGTGAAGATGCCGGTGATGGTACCGGCCTCGGCGCCGGCGCCGGGCCCTGCACGCTCCAGAAGCCGCGGCAGCTCGGTGAAGACGGTCGGCGTATAGCCCTTGGCGGTCGGCGGCTCGCCGGCGGAGAGGCCGATCTCGCGCTGGGCCATGGCGAAGCGGGTGACCGAGTCCATCAGCACCAGCACGTCTTTGGACAGGTCGCGGAAGAACTCGGCGATGGCGAGCGTGAGATAGGCCGCCTGGCGGCGCATCAGCGCCGGCTCGTCGGACGTGGACACCACCACCACCGATCGGGCGAGGCCCTCGGGGCCGAGGTCGTCCTGCAGGAACTCCTGCACCTCGCGGCCACGTTCGCCGACCAAGCCAATGACCGAGACGTCGGCGGCCACGTTGCGCGCCATCATCGACAACAGCACCGATTTGCCGACGCCGGAACCGGCAAAAATACCCATGCGCTGGCCGCGACAGGTGGTGAGGAAGGTGTTGAGCGCACGCACGCCGAGGTCGAGCGCCCCCCCCACCCGCTGGCGCGCATGGGCCGGCGGCGGCGAATTCCGGAATGCATAAGGCGCCGGCCCCGCCGGCAGCGGCCCGCGCCCGTCGATCGGCTCGCCCAGGGCGTTGACCACCCGGCCGAGCCAGGCTTCCGCGGGCCGCACGCTGCCAGCCGCGGTCTGCACCACCGCCCGGCAGCCGCGCCGCACCCCTTCGAGGGTGGCAAACGGCATGGCCAGCGCCTTGCCGCCGGCAAATCCTACCACCTCGCAGGGCACGCCGCGGCCGGGCCCGGTCTCGATGGTGAGCCGCGCCCCCACCGACATGGCGTGGATGGGACCAGCCACCTCCACCATCAGGCCGCGCACGGCCTCCACCCGGCCGTAGGTCTCCACGGCGTCGAGGTCGACGATCTGCTCGGCCAGGGCTTTAATCATGGGGCCCCGCCTGACATACCATGTACGCACAAACCCGGACTGGACGACGGTGCCGTCGCGGCCCCAAAAAACCCGTCAAACGCCGTAAACTCGCCCTTAGGCTTACCGTCCGAAGGCCCGGTTTAACCCGATGTTTACCCGCGTCATTAATCATTGGGTCATCGTCCGTGGGACAAAGGCCGCCAGAATCGCCGGCCGGACGAACAAAGCGGTTCGCAAGAAACGGCCGGGCAATCGGCCCGGGAATTGGAGCACAAGCACGGCTTGGTCAAAAAACCACTCTAGAGCAACAACTTACGCCGATTCGGGGGCCCTTGCCTACGACTTGCTTGCTTGAGAAAATCAGGTTTTGTTAACCATAGCTCGCTAGTGTCGAATCAGTTTGTCCCAAAAGCGTTTTTAACCTTCGCCGCCGTCGCGGCGCTGACCTGAGGGGCCGTTAGCGGCGATAAGGGGACTGGCATGCGCGTTCTACTCATCGAAGACGACGGCGCCACGGCTCAGTCGATAGAGCTCATGCTCAAATCGGAGAGCTTCAACGTCTACACCACCGACCTCGGCGAAGAGGGCGTGGATCTCGGCAAGCTCTACGACTACGACATCATCCTCCTCGACCTGAATCTCCCCGACATGTCGGGTTTCGAGGTGCTGCGCAGCTTGCGGGTATCCAAGATCAAGACCCCGATCCTGATCCTGTCCGGCCTGTCCGGCACCGAGGACAAGGTCCGGGGCCTGGGCTTCGGCGCCGACGATTACATGACCAAGCCGTTCCACAAGGACGAGCTGATCGCCCGCATCCACGCCATTGTGCGTCGGTCGAAGGGCCACGCCCAGTCGGTCATCAACACCGGCGACCTGGTGGTCAACCTCGACACCAAGACGGTGGAGGTCGGCGGCCAGCGCGTGCACCTGACCGGCAAGGAATACCAGATGCTCGAGCTGCTCTCCCTGCGCAAAGGGACGACGCTCACCAAGGAGATGTTCCTCAACCATCTCTACGGCGGCATGGACGAGCCGGAGCTCAAGATCATCGACGTCTTCATCTGCAAGCTGCGCAAGAAGCTCGCTAACGCCTCCAGCGGCAAGAACTACATCGAGACCGTCTGGGGCCGCGGCTACGTCTTGCGAGAGCCGGCCGAGGCAGAAGAGCGGATCCCGGCTTAACGGGAATTCCCACGGGGCGCTTCGGCGCCCCGTTTTGTTTTCGGGTTCATGCTTTCGCCCCGCTGTCCGAACGGGGCCGGCCACCGCAGCGTCAAAGGCGGCCGGGGCAAGGCCGTGCAGAACACCCTGGCCCGGCAGGTAGTCATCTTTAGCGGCGCGCCGGCTTAAGCCGCCCGACCTCGGGATGACGCGACCGGCGCGGATTGCGCCGCCGAAGTTTTCGAAATTGTCATGCGAAACGCGAACGTCTGGGCAGAACTCGGAATATCCGTGGAATCCCCCGTGTTGCGTCGCGTGCGTCTTGAATGGAGCCCCCGGTCGGGTTCCCTCCTCCCAACTTGATCCCCGGGCTCGCAAGGCCCGGGGATTTTTGACTCCTTCGCGCCCAATGGAGCAGGCCTAAGCCGGCCGCCCTGCATCATTTACCGGCCGCGCAGGCGACGCAGAACGGCACTGACGGGTCGGCGTCCAGCCGAGCATCGGGAATTTCATTGTCGCAAGCGACGCAATAGCCGAAGTCGCCGCGCGCCATGCGGTCGAGCGCGTTGCGGATGCGGTTGATGCGGGTATTGCGCTGGCGGTCGGCAGCCAGCGCCATCTGCTGCATCTGCATCGCGTCCATTCGCGACAGGCGACCGACGCTCTGCTGATCGAGTTGCACCGGTGCGCGGCCTTCGGTGGTCGCGTCGCGCTCGGCCGTCAGTTCGGCCAGTTCCGCCTCCAGGCGCGGGCGGAATTTGGCGCTGCGGGGATCGTCGGTTTCGGCCATGGCCCGGGACCGTGCCACAGGGCGATCACGGACCGCAAACAGTGCTCTGCGGCCGCGGCCCACCCGTGAAGGCTGGTTCTCCGGCCGCGCCGTCAAGACGACTGACCGCCCCCTTACGCCGGCCGCTCGTGCGCCTTGGCGCGGTCGCGCTCGACGTCCAGTTCGACAGCCTCGGCCGTGACCTCGTTGGCTATGCCGTCCAACGCCGCCGCCAGGTGCCGATTGCCGGCTGCCATCTCCTTCATAAGGCCCGGGGCTTTGGTGTACCTGCCATACCGGCCGCCCAGGCAATCGGCTTACTTATGCCGATGCTGGCGCACACTTGGATTCAGGCACGCCTGGACACGTTCACCACTTCAGGAAAATGAGCGAACGCACCAAGATTTCAACTTTGGCGTGCTTGAAAGCGGCAAACCGATTCCTACTTCGCGTCGAAACGCGCCAGCGCCCACGTGTGGCGCTGCGGTGCGGTTCCAATGCATAAAGGCCAGCAAACCAGCCGCCACCTTGCGCCGCGCCTTGGAAATCAGCAGTATCATGAGCCAAAGGATTCATGCGGGCCCAACATGCTGGATAAGCTTTTCGAATCCCTGGCACCAAAGTTGGACTGCGTCACACGCTTTGAAGAAGGCAGCGGCGTCCTATTGCAGGCCGCGACGACGTACGGCTTGAAACACGTCGCCTACCTCGGGATCAATATTCCGCGAATTGGCAAGACGACACCGTTCTATTCCGCGACCTATACCGAGGACTGGTGCAAGCATTACGAACATGCCGACTTCGTCGATATCGATCCGGTCGTCAGACTCGGTCTAACGGGATTACTGCCCGTTGACTGGAGAAATTTCGATTACGCAAGGCCACCGATACGAACGATGTTCGGAGAAGCCAAAGAGTTCGGGCTTGGTCGCCAGGGGTTGACCATTCCGATCAGAGGTCGTGGCCCCGAGGCCGCACTGTTTTCGATCAACAGCGATCTGCCCGACACAGAGTGGGACGACCTGAAGCGGCATTCGATGCGTGATCTGCAATTGCTGGCAAACTATTTCCACCAAATGGTCATTCGCGTGGAAGGCGGACAAATCCCCCATTACGAATTGTTGCTGTCGCCACGCGAGAAAGAATGCCTGCAATGGGCAGCCGCCGGCAAGACGATCTGGGAAACCTCCGAGATCTTGAACGTGAGCGAGCGAGCGATCAGGCTTTATCTCGACACCGCACGGCACAAGCTTGAATGCCTCAACAAGACGCAGGCAGTCGGGAAGGCCGTTGCCCTCGGTATTGTGGCGAGCGCGTGATTGCCGTAACTACGCACGCGACCATGTGAATTACGATTTCTACGTCAATTTTGACATATTGAGTCTTATCGAGATCAGCCAACTAATTAGAGCAGTTAACAGAGGGCTGCTCCAATGATCAGGCTCATTCAAGGTTCGCAACGCGCGCAATTTCCGGTTGAGGTTGCGCAGATGCACGAAATCCGGAAGCGCACATTTCATGACCGCCTGAACTGGCAGGTGAGAACGTTGCGTAGCTGGGAAATCGACGAGTTCGACGCACTTGATCCGCTCTACCTGGTTTCGATCGGACAGAACGGCGCTGTTCGCGGGTCCCTTCGCCTCCTGCCGACCACAGGTCCGAACATGCTGGCGGACGTGTTCCCGGAACTGCTTCCGGACGGAACGCGGATCGAGAGTGCGACGATCTGGGAATCCTCGCGGTTCTCGGTCGATCAGGAAGCCGCCGCCGAACGCTCGGAAAACCTGCTGAACCGGGTAACGGGTGAGCTGCTGATCGGCATCGTGGAAGTGGGCTTGCTTGTCGGGTTGACGGACGTCGTCTCTGTCTACGATGCATTGTTTTCTCGCATCCTCAAACGCGCCGACTGCGCGGCCGAACTGATCGGCAAACCGGCGCGTATCGGCAGCGTGATGGGGTACGCGGCACTCTTCGAGATCAGCGATCGTATGCTGGCAAATCTCCGCAAGGCATCGGGAATTAACGAAACGGTACTGGAGCAGGCGAGCTTTGCACAATTGGCCGTTGCATGAACAAAACCCAACATAGCCCAACCAGCGCGAATACGCTCGTGCGAGACAACGAGGTCATACGCATCCACGCGTGTGAGTACTTGGCGGGCCTAAGCAAGGAGCTGTCCGCGGTCGCGTTCAAGAACGGTCTCGATTCCCTGGCGATTATTTTCGAGCTGGCGCGGCAAGACGCCGAAAGGCTTCTTAAGTCGTCGGACGAGCACCTCCATCGTTCGTGAGGGTGCGCATCGCGCTCGGGCCGATCTGGTTCCTGACGCGTTAGACTTTGGTCTAAGCGCGCGCTTCAACTTCTCGCCGCGAGGCGCGTGACGGTGGCGAGCGGCCGTTCGTGGCGCCGGGCCGCATTCGGCACGTAGAGCCCGCGGCGCTCCGGCATCGGCTTGAAGGCTTCGGTCAGGCCGACCACCGTCTCGGCGGCGCCGAGAACCAGAAATCCGTCGTCGGGCATCTGCTGCGCCAAGCGCTCCAGCACCCGGATCTTGCAGGGCTGGTCGAAATAGATCAGCACGTTGCGGCAGAACACCAGGTCGAAGCGGCCGAGCGGCGAGAAATCGTTGAGCAGGTTGAGGGTGCGGAAGTGCACCATGCGCTGCAACTCGGGCGCGATCTGCCAAGTCTCGCCGGTTTGTGTGAAATACTTCATCAGCATCTGGATCGGCAGGCCGCGCTGCACCTCGAACTGGCTGTAGGTGCCCGCCTTGGCGCGTTCCAACACATCGCCGACCAGATCGGTCGCGACGATCTCGACGCGGTAGCCGGCCAGCACCGCGCCCATTTCCTTGACCGTCATCGCGATCGAATACGGCTCCTGGCCGGTGGACGCGGCCGCGCACCAGATGCGGATGCGCTTCTCGCGCGCGCGCGCGGCGATCAGGGACGGCAGTATCACGTCGCGCAGGTGCTCGAACGGAACCTTGTCGCGGAAGAACAGGGTCTCGTTGGTGGTCATGGCGTCGACCACTTCGCTCACCAGCGCGGGCGCGCCGCGCGCCTTCAAGGTGGCGACGAGTTCGTCGAGCGTCTCCATGCCGTGCCGGCGCACCAGCGGCAGCAGCCGACTTTCGGCCAGGTATTGCTTCTCCGGCGCCAGCACCAAGCCGGAACGCTCCTTCAGCAGCGCACGCAGATAATCGAAACCGTCGGACGTCACCGCGCGTCTCCCCCGAACAGACGCACGAGCGTCGGCGCGATTTGCTCGAGCGGCAGCACGGCGGAGGCAAGCCCCGCATGGGCGACCTGACCGGGCATGCCCCAGACCACGCTCGACGCCTCGTCCTGCGCCAGCACGTGGCCGCCAGCATCGACGAGCGTCCTGGCACCGCGCAGGCCGTCCGCCCCCATGCCGGTCAGCACAAGCGCAAGCGCCTTGCTGCCCCACACCTCGGCGGCGGAGGCGAACATCGGGTCGACTGCCGGCTTGCAGAAATTGACCAAGGGGCCGTCGTCGAGCACGATCGTCGCCGCGCCGTCCCGGCCGGCGACGCGCATGTGCTTGCCGCCGGGCGCGATGTAGACGGCGCCGGCCACGATCGTCTCGCCGTCGACCGCTTCGTGCACCGGCCGGTCGAGCAGCCGCGTGAGGTGCTCGGCCATAATGGCCGTGAAGGTCGGCGGCATGTGCTGGGTGATGAGGACCGGTACGCGCTCGAACACGCCGGCTATGTGGCCGAGCACGACGTTGAGTGCTTGCGGCCCGCCGGTGGAGGCGCCGATCAGCAGCACGCGCGGCGCCGTCAGCGGCATCGGCCTGAGCGCGATCGCCTGTGGCGATGTGTGCGGCACCACGCGCGGCGCCAATGGCGGCGATGCCACTGCGGGCGCCGTCACGGGGGCCGAATGGAGCGGCGTTGGATGTAACGGCGGGCCGCGGAATCGTTTGGCGCGAAGACCGAGATTGCGGATCTTCTCGATCAGGTGATGCCGGAACGCGGCCGAGGTGGTGACCTCGCGGTGGTTGTCCGGTTTGGGGATGTAATCGGTGGCGCCGAGCGAGAGCGAACGCAAACTGATCTCGGCGTTGCGGCGCGTCAGCGTCGACGCCATGATCACGATCAGGTCGGGCTTCTTGGCGCGCAGCTGCGGTAGCGCCGCCATGCCATCGAGCTCGGGCATATCGATGTCGAGCACCACCACGTCCGGGTCCACGCGCTCGAGTTGATCGACGGCTTCCCGGCCGGTGCGCAGCGAGGCCGCCAGCTCCAGGTCCGGTTCCGCTTCGACCCAACGCGCCAACAAGCCGCGCACGACCACGGCGTCATCGACGATCATGACGCGAATCCGCCGGCCCGCGGCGACCGATGGGGGCGGAGCGAATGCGAGGCTCATTGGGCTCTCTTGTTTTGGTTCGACCGGTGCGGTTCTGCGTCGGTGTCCGGCCGTCAGATCAGCCCGACTTCCTGGAACTTGGCTTGAACGATTTCCTTGTCGAACGGCTTCATGATGTACTCGTTGGCGCCGGCATGTAGCGCCCGCGCGATATGCGCCACGTCGTTCTCGGTGGTGCAGAACACGACCTTGGGCCCATCGCCGCCGGGCAGCCGACGCAACGAGCGCAGGAACTCGTAGCCGTCCATGCGCGGCATGTTCCAATCGAGCAAGATCGCTGCCGGCAACTGATCCCGGCATTTCTCCAGCGCCTGCTCGCCGTCCTCGGCTTCCGTGATCTGGAAGTCGAGCCCTTCGAGAATGCGCCGCGCCACCTTCCGGATAACGCTCGAGTCATCAACGACCAAGCAGGTTTTCATCGCACAACCTCATCTGTTCCAGACCCGGTTCGCTCAGGGTCAATTCCAAGATTCGCTCACTAAGCTTCGCTCGTTTCGTCACGCCGCCATCGACGCGATGGCAATGTCGAGCACACGTTCGACATCGAGTACCAGCAGGAGATGGTCGTCGAGCCGGTGGACGCCCAGCGTCATGCGCGCCAATCCGTCGTCCAGGTTGACCGGATTCGCCTCGCGTGCCTCGTCCTCGAGATTGAGCACCTCACCGATCGCATCGATCAGCAGGCCGTAGGATTCCCCGCGCCAATCGACGCCGATCGCCATTTGCGGCCGGTCGTCGCCGACCGACGGCAGGTCGAGCCGCTTGCGCAGGTCGACGAGCGTGACGATGCGACCGCGCAGATTGAGCACGCCGGCGATCTCCGTCGGCGCCAGCGGCACGCGGGTCACGCGCTCCGGCTTGAACACGTCCTGCACGCGCAGGATCGGCAAGCCGAACAATTGGCCGCCGACCGTCGCGGTGACGTATTCCTTCAGATTGCCGCTCTCGTTACCCATGATCGATCCGTTCTCAAGCGGCACAGCCGACCTCGGTCTGCTCTTTCAGCGACGCGATCAGCCCCTGGCGGTCGAATTTAGCGACGAAGTCGTGGAAGCCCGCGCGCCGGCCGCGCTCGATGGCCTCGGCGGACACCACCGACGAAAGCCCGATGACGGGCAGACCCGCAGTGCGCGGGTCAGCGTTCAAAGCTTCGGCGAATTCGAAGCCGTCCATCTCCGGCATTTCGATATCGGTGACCGCGACATTGAAACGCCGGCCCTCGTTGATGAGCGCAAGCGCCTCTCGGCCTGAGCCGACGGCACTCACGGCGAAGCCCGCGGCCTGCAAGACCGGCATCAGCATGTTGCGGAAGAAAGGCGAGTCGTCGATCAGCAGCACCGCGCGCGAGCGTGCCTCGACCGGCCGCTCCTTGCGGCGGAACCAGTCCTCGAAGGCAAGCGGCAGGAAATGGCCGACGTCGACGATCTCGGTCGCGTGGCCCTTGATGATGGCGGAGCCGAGCACACCGGGGTTGTCGCCCGCCACCTGGATGTCGAGATAGTCCTCGACGATGTCGACGATCTCGTCGACCACCAGCGCCATGGAGCGGCTGCCGTCGGAGAACACCAAGAGCGGCTGCGCGCCCTCGCCCTTCACCTGCACATTCTCGTTCATGCTCACCAACGGCATGAGCTGGCCGCGGTACTGCACCATATGGCGGCCGTTCGACACTTCGATCTTGTGCGCGTCGATCTCCTCCAACCGCGTGACCAGCGACAACGGCACCGCCATCGGGCGGGTGGAGCCGGCGCGGAAGACGAGCAACGAGGTCATCTCCGCATCGGCGTCGTCGTCCGGCGCGACGGCCGCTTCCTCGACGGCCAGCTGCGCCGACACCGTGCTGCCGAGCGCCTGGGCGATGCCGTTGGGATCGACGATCATGATAACCGAGCCGTCGCCCAGGATCGTGTTGCCGGAGAACATCGGGATGTGGCGCAGCTTGCTCGACATCGGCTTCACCACGATTTCTTCGGTATGGAACACCGCGTCGACCATCACGCCGAAGGTCTGGCTGCCGACCTGGGTGACGACGACGTAGCCGGTCTCGGGCACGTTACCGTCGTCGATGCCGAGCATCTCGGTGAGGCGCGCGAGCGGCACCAGCTTGTCGCGTAGGCGCAGCACCGAGGTGTCGCGGATACGCTCGATGCGGTGGTCGCCGCTATTGCGCGTACGCACGAGCTCGACCACCGCCATCTGCGGAATGGCAAAGTGGTCGCCGCCGGCCTCGACGATCAGCGCCGCGACGATGGCCAGCGTCAGCGGGATCTTGATAGTGAAGCTCAGGCCCACGCCCGCCACCGACTTGACGTCGATGGCGCCACCTATCTGGTCGATGTTGGCGCGCACCACGTCCATGCCGACGCCGCGGCCGGAAATGGAGGTCACCTGGGCAGCGGTGGAAAATCCGGGCACGAAGATGAATTTGTGGATCTGGCTTTCCGACAGCTTCTCGGCGTCGGCTTCCGAGACCATGCCGCGCGCGACCGCCTTCGCCTTGATGCGCGCGGTGTCGAGGCCGCAACCGTCGTCGGAAATCTGGATGATGATGTGGCCGCCCTCGTGATAGGCGGAAAGCCGGATCAGCCCCTGCTCGGGCTTGCCGGCGGCGCGGCGCGCGGCGGGCGTTTCCAGACCGTGGTCGGCGGAGTTGCGCACCATATGGGTGAGCGGATCCTTGATCAGGTCGAGCACTTGGCGGTCGAGCTCGGTCTCCGCGCCCTGCATTTCCAGATTGATCTGCTTGCCGAGTTCGTTCGACAGATCGCGCACGATGCGCGGCAGTTTTTGCCAGGCATTGCCGATCGGCTGCATGCGCGTCTTCATCACGCCTTCCTGCAGCTCGGCGGTGACGTTGGATAGCCGCTGCAGTGGCGCCTTGAATTCGGAGTCCGTGTGCCGGCGCACGATCTCGAGCAGTTGATTGCGGGTCAGCACCAGCTCGGACACCATGGTCATCAGGTGTTCGAGCATGTCGACGTTGACCCGGATCGACTGATGGCCGGCCTTGCCGTTGCCGTCCTGGCCTTCCGTGTTGTCGGAGGCCGGCGCTTCGGCTGCTTGCGTAACAGACGGCGCATTTTCCGGTTCAGCGGGGACGTCCTGCGGCGGCCGCGCGGCTGCTTCGGCCGCCGGCTCCGGGACTTCCTGTTCAGGAGCTTCCTGTTCTGGCACTTGGGCCGGCGCGTCGGGCGCGACCGACGCCGCCATGCGCTCGAGCGCGGCGATGAGATCGTCGTCGACGCCTTCCGGCTCGCGTTGCTCGGCTTCGAGCGTCTCCAGGATTTCCTTGATACGGTCGATGGTGGTGAGGATCAGCGTCACGGCGTTGCCGGTGGCCGGCGCGCCGTCGCGGAATTTGCCCATCAACGCCTCGGCGGCATGCGCGAGCGTTTCCAGCCTCGGCAAGTTGAGGAAGCCGCAGGTGCCCTTGATAGTGTGGACGAGGCGGAAGACGTTATCGAGAATCTTGGCGTTGTTGGGCTCCTGCTCGAACCGCACGAGTTCGAGGTCGACCACATCGAGACTCTCATTGGTCTCGGTGACGAATTCCCGCAACAGGTCGTCCATGGACAAACGCCTTCATCGACGACCGGTCGGGCCGCCCTCCCGCGCTCGGTCGGAGCCGGGCCAGTGTGTCGATGAAGGGTTTAATTTTGGTTGCAGGACAGGGTAATGACGGCCCGCATTAAGCAATCATTAACCGTAAGAAGCCCGCTTATGCCGCACTGACGACGACGGCCTCGCCTTCCATCGCGAGGCTCGCTGCCATGCCGCACTCGCGCGCCAGCATGCCGGCGTAGAACGGCTGGATGCGGTGGGCATCGATCGGGTCCTCACCGGCCTCGCCCGCCAGCAACGGCGGCACCGCCGGCCCGATCTTGGCGTTGGGCCCGGTGGCGGTGACCTTGAAGCCCATGGTCTCGCCCTCACCGACCGGATCGACCGTGAGCTGGCCGCCGCGCGGAATGGTCTGGCCGGCGATCAGCAGCATGTTCAGCAGCAGCTTGACGCGGTTCTTCATCATCAACAGCCGCGGCAGATTCCAGGCGAGTTTGGTCCTGTCGTCCTCGAAAAAGCCGCGCGCGACCTTCTCGGCGTCGCCGAGATCGATCTGCGCGCCGGCCGATCCGGCGGCGCCGAAAGCGATGCGGCAGAACTGCAGCTTGGCGGACGCCGCGCCCGAGCTCTTCTTGATCAGGTCGAGCGCAAACTGACGCGTTTCCTCATCTTTTTCCTCCTCCAGCACCTCCAGCCCGTTGACGATGGCGCCGACCGGGCTGATCAGGTCGTGGCACACCCGCGAGCACAGCAGGGCCGCAAGATCGAGTGCGTCGATGGAGGTTCCGGACATGAAGCTGTCTCCGCTGTCGCCTACGGGGTTCGCCAAGGAACCGGATGAAGGCACCGGCGAATCGGTCGTTGCGCCGGTAATGTGGCCTGATACACCGCACCCGGCTGAGCGCCAAGGTGCGCGGACGCCACGAATGGGGAGCAATTGATTTGCCTGCCAACGGTACGATTTCGCCGGCCGACGCGGTCGGGCTGATGGACGACCTGACACGCATCGCAGCGCGCGCCTGTGCACGCATTCGGCCGCTGTCGCCGGCGACGGTGGCGCGACGGGTGAAGGACGACCAGTCGCCGGTTACCGCCGCGGACGAAGCCTCCGAGGCAGCGATCCTCGAGGGGCTGGCGCGGCTCATGCCGGAAATACCGGTGATCTCGGAGGAAAGTGCCGTGCCGAAGGCGCCGGCGCAAATCGGGGGCAGCTTCTTCATCGTCGACCCGCTCGACGGCACCAAAGAGTTCCTCAAAGGCTCCGACGAATTCGCGGTACTCATCGGCGTCGTCACCGACGGCGTGCCGATCGCCGGCGTCGTGGCGGGGCCGAACCGCCGCCTGGTCTGGCGTGGCGTCGTCGGCCATGGCGCCGAGCGCCTGCGCCTCACGGACGAGGGCGGCGAGGCGCCGGAGCCGATCCGGGCGCGGTCGTGGCCGGGGCCGAGCGCGGTGGCGCTGGTCAGCCGCTCGCATTACGACGCCAAGACCGACGCGTTCCTCAAGCCCTTCGGCCCGATCAAGCACGAGTCCTGCGGCTCCGCGCTCAAGTTTGCGCTGATCGCCGAGGGCAGCGCCGACGTCTATCCGCGGCTCGGGACCACCTGCGAATGGGACGTCGCTGCCGGCCAGGCCCTGGTCACGGCGGCGGGCGGCACGGTCCTGTCACCGGAAGGCGAGGCCCTGCACTTCGGTTACGCGGACCGCAATTTCCGGCTGCCCGCCTTCGTCGCCTGGGGCGACCCCACCAAGGCGGCGGCCATGAAGGGTTAGAGCGCATGATCCCGAAAAGTGGGTACCGGTTTTCGGATAAGATCACACGCAAACAAAAGGTCGGTCATTGGCCGACCGTCCTGGTGATCTCAGGCCATTTGCGGTTGGCCGCGACGATGATGCGGCCGGGATCGCCCAAAAAAGTCGTCCGCGCCGCGTCGTTATAGAAGAGATACAGCCGCTGGCCGACCACGGCCCAGATGCGCGGATTGCCCGGCACCGTCTCCCCGCGGGCGACGGCCACCGGGTCGTAACCGCCGAAACGCGGCATATAGACATCCGGATGATCGCGAAAGGCGGCCCGGTTGCCCACATTGCGGAACTGCCAAACGGCCCCGCCCAGGCGCAGTTCCAGCTCGGAGCGCCCGAGTTCCGGCTTGTGGTCCGTGAAATAGGCCACCGGGTCGAAACCGCTGATGGCGAGCCCGGTATCGGGATTGACTACGATGGAGTCGGCCGCGGAGCCGGCCAGAGGCAGTACGGTCAGGCCGAGGGCCACCAGCAGGAGGCCCAACACCGGCCCCCGCCGTGCGCCCCGTGCAAGGCTCCGTCCCAGCTTCCGCGGCTGCCGTGCTCCAGTCATAGTCGCGAGTGAGATTGCCACGATTCGGATCGCCCGTTGGCGGACAGCCCTAACGCCCGCACATGAGCATCCGGTTAAATCTCGGTCCGGGAACCGATCTCAAAAAGGAGCATCCGAATGCGCGTCATCTTGCGGCTGGCGGCCCTGACGCTGTGCCTGTTCGTCTTCGCGGCCGAGTCCGCCCTGGCTCAAGGTGCGTCGCCGCCGCCACGCCACCACGACACATTTTCCGCCGGCGAGGTCATCCGCGAAGGGCACAAGTTCTTCGGCTCCGTCTCGCAGGGCCTGGCCCAGGTGGTCCAGGAGGCCTTCAGCCGCTTCGGCGAGCCCAACGGCTACGTGCTCGGCCAGGAGGGCGGCGGCGCCTTTGTGGTGGGGGTGCGCTACGGCGACGGCAAGCTCTACACGCGCAACGCCGGCGACCGCCGGGTGTTCTGGGAAGGGCCGTCGGTGGGCTTCGACTGGGGCGGCGACGGCGCGCGCACCATGATGCTGGTCTATAACCTGCCCTCGACCGACGCGATCTACCAGCGCTTCGGCGGCATCGACGGTTCGGCCTATTTCATCGGCGGCTTCGGCATGACGGCGCTGACCTACAATCACATTGTCCTGGTCCCGATCCGCTCCGGCGTCGGGCTCCGCCTCGGCGCCAATATCGGCTATCTCAAGTTTACGCGCCGGAAGACCTGGAACCCGTTCTGAAATAGACGCAATTCGTGCTAGTCTGAACGTCGGTCCGCGACTGGTGCCCCGCTTCCGAAGCTCGTGATACGCTGCGGCACGCTCTTACACGAACTTCGGAAGCCAAAGGGGCACCAGCAAGCCTATGATTCTAGTGCCGCTTTCGATTTGAAGTTCCTGAATGAGGTTGCGGCAAGCGTCGCAGGAACTTCAAATCGGCGGCACTAGACGGGCCGGGTTTAGGTTAATGCGGGCTTGCGCTGGAGAAGCCGGCCTCGCCGTGCGATGGTTTCGGCGGGAACCAGACGGGTAAGGGTTGTGTTGGAGGCGCCGTTTCATGATTGAACCAATCATGTATTCCGGGATCGGCTTTATCGTTGCCGCCCTCATTGGGCTGGTCATCGTTCCGCTCATCCATAACCGCGCCGTCCACCTGACGATGCGCCGGCTCGAAGCCGCCACGCCGCTGTCGATGGCGGAGATCCAGGCCGACAAGGACCAGCTGCGCGCCGAATTCGCCATGTCGACGCGGCGCCTGGAAATGAGCGTCGAACAGCTCAAGTCCAAGAGCACCGGCCAGCTTGCCGAGCTCGGCAAGAAGGGCGACGCCATCAATCGGCTCAAGATCGAGCTCGGCGAAAAGACCGCCACCATTTTCGCCCTGGAGGCGCGCGACAAGTCGCTGCGCGACCAGTTGCGCGCGACCGAGGAAGAAGTCTCGGTCAAGACCCAGACGATGCACGACGCCGAGCGCACGCTCTCCGACAAGGAAGCCGAGCTCGCCAAGATGGAGAACGAACTCGACGATCGCTCCACTTTCGCCGACGCGCAGAAGGTCGAGATCACCGCGCTGAAGGCGCAGATCGAGGCGCTGAAGGACCGGCTTTCCGAGGCCGGCCGCGAGGTGAAGGCGGTGGAAGACCGCCGCGAAGCCGAGCGCGTCGCACTGCATGCGGCGACAAAGGAACTCGACGAAGAACGCGGCAAGGTGGAGAACCTCGGCCGCCGCGTCGGCGAGCTCGAGCAGCAACTGGCGGCGCAGACCACCGAAGCCGAAATCCTCGGCCGCCGCGCCCACGACCTGGAAGAGCGGCTCACCGAACAGTCGCGTCTGCTTACCCAGACCGAGACCGATCTGAAGCACACGCTGGGTGACATTGAAAACGCGCGCAAGACCGAGAGCGACCTGCGCGCGGCGATCGCCGAACTAGATGGCCGCACCAGCTCCGCCACCGCCAAGCTCAAGGCCGAAAAGGCAGAGCTGCAAGGTGAACTCGAGCGCACGCGCGATGAGCGCGACCGGCTCTCGCGCGACCTCGCCAGCATGAAACGCGAGACCGAGGAAGCCTGGGCGTCGGAGCGGGTGGAGAACTCGCTGTTGCGCGAGCGGATCAACGACGTGGCCGCGGAAGTGGCGCGGCTCGCATCGGCGCTGGAAGGCCCGGACTCGCCGATCGACGCCATCCTGGCGGCGGAAACCGTCCGCGACCGCACCGCCGGTCCGGTGACGGTGGCCAGCCTGGGCGAGGTCTCGCTCGGCCAGCAAGAGGCGGGCAACGGCAACCTCGCCGACCGCATCCGGGCGCTGCAAGGCCACGCCTCGCGGGTGCCGCGCAGCGACGAGCCGCAGAGCCACTGAATTCAGGGCCTCCGGGGCCTCGCTTGACAGGCCTCGGCGGCAATCCTTATATCCGCCCAACCGAAGACGGCGGGCGGTTAGCTCAGCGGGAGAGCACACCCTTCACACGGGTGGGGTCATAGGTTGTCATAGGTTCAATCCCTATACCGCCCACCATTTCCCCCGGCAAAGGCGACAAGATTGAAGAAGCCCGCCGCAAGCGGGCTTTTTTGATGCCGGCTTGGTTGCTCCCGTTTTTGGCTTGGACTCTTAGAGCAACGGCTCGCGGCTGCGGTCGCGCATGAAGACCAGCGCCGCGACCGACACGAGCGACAGTCCCGCTAGATAGAGCCCCGGTGCCGCCGGCATGCCGGTCGTCTCGATCAGCCAGGTCGCGATCATTGGCGCGGTGCCGCCAACGAGGCCAAGCCCAATATTGAAAGCGAGGCTGTAGCCGGTCAGGCGATCCTCGGTCGGAAACATCTCGACGAACATCGCCGGCGCAATGGCGACGGAGAACGCGACCAGGACGGCGAACAGAAGCTGTCCCCCCAATAGCGCGCCGGTGCTGCCGCGCGCCAGCGCAATGAAGACCGGATAGGCGGCGAGCGCCATGGCGCCGAAGGCGCCGATCAGCAGGTATTTCCGCCGCACCCAGCGGTCCGACACGATCGCGATCAGCGGAATCAAAGGCAGCATGAGAACGGTGCCCAGCGTGTTGATCCGCAAGGCGAGCGCCAGCGGAACGTTCGTCACCGTGTCGGCGTAGCTCGGCAGGTAGACCAGCGGAATGTAGAAGAAGACGCCGTAACCGGAGGCGAACAGCACCGCCAGAACGGTCTGCTTCAGATTGCGCGTCAGCGCCTCGTGCAGCGGGTTGTCGTCGGTGTGGTTCTTCACATGCTCCTTGAAGAGCTGCGTATGCGGCAGGTTGCGCCGCATGTAGACCGCAAAGGCCGCCAGCAGAATGCCGAGCAGGAAGGGCACGCGCCAACCCCAACTGTGCAGCGATGCCGTCGAAAGCATTGTCGCAAATGCCGCCGCCGTGCCCGAGCCGAGCAACGTTCCGCTCATGCTGCCGAAGTTTGCCCAACTACCCGCGTAACCGCGCCGGCCGCTCGGCGCCGTCTCGACCATGTAAGTGACCGAGCTGCTGAACTCACCGCCGACGGACAGGCCTTGAACGAGCCGGATGGCAACCAGCAGGCCGGGCGCCCACAGGCCGATTTGGTCGTAGCCGGGAAGCAGGCCAAGGCAAAAGGTCGGCGCGCCCATCATGATCACCGACAAAACGAGCGCCCGGCTGCGGCCGAAGCGATCGCCGATATAGCCGAAAACGACCGCACCCAAGGGACGCATCAGGAAACCGGCGGCGAACACGCCGTAGGTCTGCAACAGCGAGGTCAGCGAATTGGCGGCCGGAAAGAAATGGTTGGCGATGATAGGCGCGAAATAGCCGAACAGCGCGAAATCGTACCATTCCATCACGTTGCCGATGACGCCGGCCGTCCTGCTCGACAAAGTGTGGCGCGTCGTGCGTGCGGTCATCGTTCTCGGCAATGTTATTTGGCGGATGGCGGAGGAGAGCCAACCGCAAAAGTGAGACCTTCAGCGCTTGACCGGCAGGTCACGGCTCAAATTCTTCGACGCCAACTCGTCGAGGTATTCCTGCCAATAGCGGTCGTGGTTGCGGCCGAAGTCGCGCAGCGTGTCCCAGCTGTAGATGCCGGTCGAGTGCAAGTCGTCGAATACCAGCCGGACCGCGTAATTGCCGACCGGCAGGATTTCAAGGATGGCCACGTCCTTCTTGCCGGGAACGGTCTTGCGTTCCTCGGCGGAATGACCCTGCACTTCCGCGCTCGGGCTCTTTACGCGCAGGTATTCGGCGGCAAGGTCGTAGCGCTCGCCGCCCTCGAAGCTGACGGTGAGCGTCTTGCGGTCCTTATGCAGGCGCAGTTCGTCCGGCCAGGCCGGCACGTCGGTCGTGTTCATGACGGCAGTCATAACGCGACCGCCGTCAGATCACAAACCGCACCTGGCCCGCCTCGCTCATGTCGTAGCCGCCGAGTTCCTGGGCACGCGCGGCGAGGTCCGGCGCGCGCAGAAAACTGAGAACGGCCTGCACCGGCGCGTGGAAATAGTCGCGCTGGCGCATGACCAAGTCGAAATGCTCCCAAACGATGGGCACGAAATCGAGCCCGGCGGCATTGGCAACGCCGCGGGTGGCGATGCCGGTGTCGGCGCGCCCAGCCCGCACCGCCTGCGCGATATCGGGTCCGGTCGGGGAAATCGGACTCGCCGTGGCAAGCTGTCCGACCGAGGTGCCGGCACCGTGCAACAGCGAGAGCAGCAGCAATTGCGCGCCGGCGCCCTTGGGCCTGAGCGTAATGCGCGCCTTCTTGGCGATGACGTCCTCGATGGAGCGGATACCGAGCGGATTGCCGGGCGCCAGCAGGAAGCCCTGCTCGCGGCGGCAGAAGCCGATCATCACCACATCCTGCACGTCGCTGCGGCTCTGGAGGGTCGCGACGTTGGTGTCGACCGCAGGGTCTTCCAGGGCGTGCAGATGGATGGCGGCCGCGAGGCACTCGCCGTCGAGGAAGCGCGTGAAGCCGGCCTCGCTGCCGATGGCAAGCGTGGCCAAACCGGAGCCGCTTTCGCGCAAGACCCATTCCAGCAACGGATCATGACTGCCAGCGACGATCTGCGCCGGCTCCGGCCGCCCCATACCCGACGGGCGTGTAACGCTCGCCGCCAGCCATTGGTCGAGCTCAGCCTTGGGAAACAGCCATCGGCCGGTGACCTTGGTGCAGGGAACCGTACCCTCCGCAACCATCTCGTAGATTTTTCGTTCTTTTAGACGAAGGTACGATGCGGCTTCGGCAGTCGTGAAGAGTTGCATGTTTAACCCTGCACATTCATGCAATGTTTTTTGCTTGTTACAAAGATTTACAAGAGTTCCAAGTGAGTTATGGTTTGATAGCTTAAGGCCATGAAATTGTGTGTGTTTTCCAGATCGAACCGCGATGGCGGCGTACCGGAATGTGGGTTCTGGCCCAACTTGCCCGTAACGCATTGTCAGGAATGGAAAATTCAATTGCAAGAATTGATATGCAAAAAAGTTAGGTTAGCATTTTAACATGACGAAAATAGCACCCAATCAGCAGACCAGTGCATCGCGCGGAACGGCATCGCCAGATGTCACCGGTTTCTACGAACCGGACACCGGCAGCATCCAATACGTCGTCAGCGATCCGGCCACCAAGAAGGCGGCGATCATCGACGCGGTGTGGAACTTCAATCCGCGCAGCGCCCGCACCGACGCCTATTCAACCGAGGCGATATTGCAGCACGTGAGCGCGCACGGACTGACGGTGGAGTGGATCCTCGACACCCATCCGCACGCCGACCATTTCATGGCGGGCGCGTACCTGAAGGACCGGTTCAATGCGCCGCAAGCGATCGGCGAAAAGGTGCGCGAGATCGCGGACCTGTGGCGCAAGATCTATCATCTGCCGAACGCTTTCGACGTCGATGCCGATTTCGACCGGCTGTTCGCGGATGGTGACTCTTTCGACATCGGTAGCCTGCCGGTGCGCGTCATGCTGTCGCCGGGCCATACGCTCGGCTCGATCACCTATCTCATCGGCGACGACGCCGCCTTCGTGCACGACACGCTTATGTTTCCCGACTCGGGTTCCTCGCGCGCCGACTTTCCCGGCGGCGACGCCGCCATGCTCTACCGCTCGATTCAGGCGATCCTGGCGTTGCCGGGCGAGACGCGGCTATTCGTCGGCCACGACTACGGCAAGGGCGGCCGTGCCCCGCAATGGGAGGCGACCGTCGCCGAGCACAAGAAGAAGAACATCCACGTTCATGACGGCGTGTCAGAATCTCAATTCGTCAAGGTGCGCAACGAGCGCGACAAGACGCTGTCGCTGCCGGACCGCATGCTGCACGCGCTGCAGGTCAACCTGCGCGGGGGCCGGCTGCCGAAGCCCGAAGACGACGGGCACAGCTACTTCAAGATACCGGCCAACCGATTCTGACCGGCCGCGTCACACCAGATACTCATCGTTATTGGCGCCGAGCGCCGGCGCCGACTGTGGCGTCTCGGGCGAAGCCCGGAAGCCGGCATCGATCGGCACCGGCAGCGCCGGCATGCTCCCGCCTTGCGCATTGGCAAGGCGATGCGCGAACACGCCGCGGGCGGCGAAATGGGGATCGGCGAGCGCGTCCTTCGCACTCTGCACGATGGAGCAGCAGCAATCCTCGCCCTCGAAGCGCGCGCGCCAATAAGACGCGTCCTCGCCGCGGATGATCTCGGCGACGCGCTTCACCGTCGCGGCCGGCTCCTTCTCGTCGATGTAGTCCGCTTCCAGTCCGATAAGCCGGCAGAACACCACCCAGAAGCGCTGTTCGATCGGCGCCGCCGCGACGACCTTGCCGTCGCGCGTCGGATAGAGCCGGTAGCGCGCGGTGCCGCCGGTGAGCAGACGATCGCCGTTGCCCGGCCAGCGGCCGGTGGCGTGGCCCTCGCCGAGCGCCCAATACATGAAGGGAAACAGGTTTTCGGTCATGGCGACGTCGAGATGGCGGCCCTTGCCGCTCTGCGCGCGCTCGGTCATCGCCAAGAGGATGTTCATCACCGCCGGATAGGCGGCGCCCGCGATGTCGGCAACCAGCGCCGGCGGCACCACCGGCTGCTGGTGCGGTCCCATCGACAGCGCCAGCAGCCCGGCATCGCCGATGTAGTTGAGATCGTGGCCGGCGACGTCGCGTTTCGGGCCGTTCTGCCCAAAGCCGGTGATCGAGCAATAGACGAGGCGTGGATTGATCTTGGCGACGCTCTCGTAGTCGAGGCCGAGACGCGCCATCACCCCTGGGCGGAACTGCTCGATCAGGACGTCGGCGCGCGCGATGAGGGGCATCAGCCGCGCGCGTTCGGCCGGGTCCTTCAGGTCGATGACGAGGCTCTTCTTGCCGCGGTTGAGTAACGCGAAGCCGACGCCGTCGTCGCCCCAGGCCGGCGCGTAGCGCCGCATGTCCTCACCACCGGGGCGCTCGATCTTCAAGACCTCAGCGCCGGCTTCCGCCAGCAGCAGGGTCGCCATCGGCCCCGGCAACAGGGTGGTGAAATCCAGAACCAGGACGTCTTGCAACGGTCTCAAACGTCAGCCCCCCGCGTGGTCCGTCATTTCTTATCGTGCATTATGCCGGCGGCGCCAAGCCTCGGCAAAAGCCACGCCACGCGCGTCTTGACGCCGGCCCGCGCTTGCCGCCGGGCTCCCTTTTGCACGAGTTGACAGGTTAGACCCGCGCGAAGCCGTAGAGCCGCGCCGGATTGTCCGCCAATATCGCTTTCCTATCCGCGGCCCGCGGCGTCCAGTCGAGAAACACTTGCAAGAGCCGCGCGGCATCCGGCACCGGCCCCTCCGGCCGCGGATGCGGCCAATCGCTGCCCCACACCAGATTGGCTGGATTGGCTGCAACAAGCGCGTCGTGGAACGGTCTCGCCTCGGCATAGTCGGGCGGCGTCGCGCCCAGTCGATAGGTGCCCGACACTTTCGACCATAGACGTCCCTCGCCGACGCCGCGCGCAAGTTCCTGAAAGCCGGGATGATGGGTGCCGCTACGATGGTCCATGCGGCCCATGTGATCGACCACCACCGGCACCGGAACCCGCGCCAGCGCGGGCGCCAAGTCGGGCAAGTCGCGGGCATCGATCCACAACTGTAGATGCCAGCCGAGATCGGCCATGGCCGGCAGCAGGTGCTCGATGTCCCGAAGACGCACGCCGTTCTGATAGTAAGGCTTGCCGTCGCGGCGGAATTCGTTGGCGCGCAAGGCACGCACGCCGCAGGCATGCCACGCGCGCAAGATCGCGGGCGTCAGTTCCTCGCCGCCGACCGCGACGCCGCGCAGACGTTGTGGTTCGCGCGTGAGCGCGTCGATCATTGCCCGGTTGTCCCGCCCGTAGGCGCTGGGCTGCACCAGCACGCCATGCTCCAGACCGAGCCGGTCGAGCAGCCCGAGATAGGCCTCAAGCGGGGCGTCGTCGGGCGTATAGCTGCGCGGCTCCGCATAAGGAAACCGCGCAGCAGGTCCGAAGACGTGGCAATGACAATCGCAGGCACCCTGCGGCAGGGCCTCACTCATCCAGGCCGATCCCTCCGATCACGGGCGTCACCGTCACATTCCGCCTTACGCCGCACGTCGGCGCGCGATGATCGGTGCTCGCATGAACGGGGACCAGGTTGAGGGAGCCTTCCTCAACCTGTGTTTGGATCATTTGCCGACCTTGATGCCCGCTTCTTTGTAGTACTTCAGCGCACCCGGATGGTAGGGCACCAGATTGGCAGGCGCCATGTTCGCGCGTTTGGCGCGGCCAAATGCGACGAAGGATTTCTTGAGCTCGTCCTGGCTCTCGGCGATCTTTTTCGTCACCTTGTAGACGAGATCGTTGGACTCCTTCGCATTGGTCAGCATCACCCACGGAATCTGCATGATGTTGGCGCCATACTTTTGCAGACCGTTGATGTTCTTATTCTGCTTCAAGGAGACGATGTTGCCGGCTGGCAGGAACTTCTTGAACGCGGCTTGTCCGGCAGCCGACTTGTCGAGCGAAATGTAGCACAGCCCGCCTTGCCCCTTGAGTTTCACCGCCGCCTGTTTGCCCGCGCCCGAATTGAGGCTGACGAGCGCGACATCGACAAGGCCATCGCCAAGGGCCTTGATGCCGGCGACAAAGCTCGCGACCGGCACCTGCTTGAAGTCTGAATATTTCATCCCGCCGTTGGCAAGACCGCCACGGATGTAGAACGGAATAATGGTCGACGAGGTGTACTGGGACGCGATGCGGAGACCCTTGGCCTTCGCTTTCAGGTCGGCCACGGTCTTGAGGCCCAGGTCGCAGGGCGCCATGAGACCCGTCGCCAGCGGGAACATGGTTCCCACCAATCGTATATTCGGGTTCTTACGGGTGTAGTTTCCAGTGCCGGTCATGGCATAACCCGCCTCGACGCCATTGGAAAATCCGAAGTCGACCTCGCCGGAGTTGATCAGAGGCAGATAGCCGACAAGCGGCTGCGTCCGCGCGATGATCCCGGCCTCGTTCAAGACCTTCGCCACAGCCTGACCGGAATTATAGGCGAGCGAGCCTTGCGCACCCGTTGCGATGGTCACGACCTGCGCCGCTGAAGCCGGCGCGCCCACCGCAAGCGCGAACGCGCCCCCAATGACGGCGGCCATAAGCCTTGCTTTCATGTCTTCTCCTCCCTTGGTTGGTTGGCGCAATCGAGCGCCGGAAAATCACGAGACGATTTGCTCGTCGACCGATCGGGGTTGCCTCACCATCAGCGCGATCGCCAGCACGATAACCGCGAACGCCGCGGGCAAATGCATCAGCGTATCGAACGACACAAACCCCAGCGGCAGTGCGAGCGCGCCGCCCACGACAAACGCGGCCCGGGCGACAGGCCCCAACTTGCGCGACCAGAAGCCGACGATGCCGGCCGTCACCGCGGTAATGCCGACCGCCGTCAGAGCGAATGTCGTGGCAATATCCACGGCATTTCCCTCGAACAGCAAACCCGGGGACCCCACGAAAACAAACGGAAGGATGAAGGCCGCCCAGCCCATACGCATGGCAGCCACCGCCGTTGCGAGCGGCTCCGCCTTGGAGATCGTCGACGCGGCAAAAGCGGCAAGCGCGACCGGCGGCGTGATCATCGACATCATGCCGAAGTAGAGAATGAAGAGATGCGCGGCCATCGGATGGATGCCGGCCTGAACAAGCGACGGCGCGATCAGCGCTGCCAGCAGCACATAGACGCCGGACGTCGGCATCCCCATGCCTAGAATGGTACAGACCACCGCCGAAATCAGAAGCAGGTAGATGACGTTGGAACCGACGAAATCGACAAGAAGCAGCGTGAGCGCGAATCCCAAGCCCGTTATGTTGAGGATGCCGATGACAAATCCCGCCGCGGCGACGATGAGGATCAAGTCCACCATCCCAACGCCTGTGTCGACGAAAACCTGCCCCAAGGTCGCGAGCGTCAGACGCTTGCCCTTGTAGCCGCGCACAAACCCGACAAGAACGATTACGACGGATGCCAGCAACGCCGCGCTTTCAGGATCGAAATTCCACCAGAACAGCGCAGCGATCAAAACGCCAAACGGAAACGCAAAATGCCATCCGTCGGCCAGCACCTGCTTGGCCGTCAGGCCTTCGATATCGGTCGGACGGATTCGGTCGCGTCCCGCGATGAGATCGACCTGAACGAAAGCGCCCAGGTAATAGAGGATCGCGGGCAGCAAGGCCGCCGTTGCCACGGCCTGGTATGAAACATTGAGAAACTCGGCCATCAGGAACGCGGCCGCCCCCATAATCGGTGGCAGGAGCTGCCCCCCTGTCGAGGCAACGGCTTCGACGGCGCCGGAATCGGTTTTCGAATACCCGCCGCGCTGCATCAATGGGATGGTTATGACACCCGTAGTGACCACGTTGGAAACCGCGCTTCCCGAGATCGAACCGAACAGCGCGGATCCCACGATTGCGATTTTCGCGCTCCCCCCGCGCGTACGGCCCGTCGCTGCCATGGCGAGGTCGGTGAAGAACTCGCCGCCGCCGGCGGCGAACAGCAGATTGCCGAAGAAGACAAACAGCAGGACGACGATGGTGCCGACGGCCAGCGGCGTCGAAAAGACCGCGCTCGGATCGAACCCAACGTACTGGACGAGCCCAACCGGCGTGAGCGCCTTGCCGATAAGCCGGCCCGGCACCTTGTCGGCAACCAAGGCGTACAGGAGAAACACGCCGACGATCAAAAACAACGTCCAACCGGTGCGACGACGGATCCCCTCCATGACGGTGATGGTCACGACGGCGCCGATCATGACGATCTGCCACGGACGGTAGGCCTGATCCGCCAAAAGCCACGAGAAGTTCCAGGCGGCGTACATCAAGACCGAGAACGCAACGAGCGCGATTGCGCCGTCGATCCAGCCCAGACGGTCCTTGACGTCTCCCTTCACGTTGAACCGCAAAAACACGATCGTCAGGGCCAAGCCAAGCTCGAGCGCCATGTATTGCTGCTTGAGGACTGCGAAGCCCAATCGGGTCGGTGCCTCGACGTTCCACAACATGCAAGCGACCGTCATCGTAACGGCCAGTATCGCGATGAGAGTGCGGACGACTTTGTCCATGCTTTCCACGGGTTTTGAAGATTACGCGAGAGAAGTTCGGTTCGCTTTCGGCAAGAAATCAAGCGCCGAAATAAACAAGGCGCAAACGTCCAAGCTGAAGACCAAGCTCAAGATCTGAGCAAGAAACCGTTCGGTCAAGCATGCAACCTCAAGCCAAGCCGGAACCTGCGCGTTGCACGGAATGAACGAGATCGTGGCCAGCGCCGCCGCGGTATGCCCTGCACGCGTCGTGTCGATCATCGGCAAGGCAACTCGCCGCCGAACACCCGCGTCAGCAGGACACTGTCGGATTCATTGAATGGACCGTTCAGTCCCAGCCAACCTCGCATGGCGCTTTCCTCGACCTGCGCCCGCGCGCAAGCGCGGGCCCTCCCCTGTGCAGTCAAGATGACGGCGTTGGAGGGCCACGGTGTCGCGCGTGACGAGCCCTGGCGCAAGGGTAAAAATGGCTTCTCTATATTCAAAATTGATAATAGAAATACAAGGCATTCATCGGCTGAATGAGGAGCTGCGGCCGGCATGAACCTCGGCACCATCGATTTCAATCTGCTCAAAGTGCTCGACGCGCTGATCGACGAACGTAACGTCACGCGCGCCGGCAAGCGTCTCGGGCGGTCACAGCCGGCGGTCAGTAACGCCCTTCACCGGCTGCGCGAACTGTTCGGCGACGACTTGCTGGTGCGGGGACCGAACGGATTCCTGCTGACCCCGCGCGCCGAAGCCATGCGCAAACCGTTGCGCGAAGCGATTACACTGGTCGAGGGTTGTCTATCCGATGGAATGCAATTCAATCCGGCCAACGCGACCGGCGTCTTTCGGCTTAGCACCCCCGATCGACTAAGCCTTGCCGTTATCCCCCAGTTGCACGCGCGGCTGCAGAAGCTCGCCCCCAACACGTCGCTACAGGTGCTGACGGCCGACCGCAAACAAGCGCTCGACCTGCTGGACGACGATCGAACAGATCTCGCGCTTGGCTGGCTCGACGAAAAGCCGAGCCATCTCAAGACGGAGTTCATGATCGAAGAAAGCTTGTTTTGCGTCTTCCGGCGCGACCACCCGCTTCTGAAGCGGCGCAAGGCCCTGGATATCGAGTCGATTCTTTCGTTTCCACATCTCATCGTCAGCGCGACCGGCCAACGAACGGCGATTTTCGACGACCTTCTCCTGCGTCATGGCCTGCGGCGTCGGGCGCTGGTGGCGGTGACGAACTTCACCACCGTGCCTCACCTGCTGATGGGCAGCGACATGATCGGCGTCTTCACCAGCCTGGCTGCAAACGTATTCGAGAAATCGTTTGGGCTGGTGAAACGACCGGTGCCCATCAAAATCGGCAAGATCTCGACCAATATGGTCTGGCAGACGCGCAATGACAGAGATCCGAAGCACGTCTGGCTGCGCGAGCAGATCAAGGCCGTTTATCGGAACCTCTGACGGTTCGCCGCCGCGGCAAATCCGATCCCGCAGCGGCTGGCGTCCTTAGCCGCCCATCGCCTCGTGATGCTTGTTCAGAAAATCGAGCGTGCGCTGACGCGCCGTGGTCGCGGCCGATTCCACATACGCCGGCCGCACGTCGTTGGCGAAGGCGTGACCGGCCTCGTAGACGAAAGTCTCCGCGGACGGAAAGGCCTTACGCACCGCCTCGATCGTCTCCGGCGGCGAGTTCGGATCCGTCTCGCCGAAGTGGAACATCAGCGCGCATTTCGGTTTCTGGTCCAAATAGTTCATTAAGCGCGTGCCGTAGAACGCGATCGCGGTCCGCAGCTTGAGTTCGGCTGCCGCGCGCACGATGACGCCGCCGCCCCAACAAAAACCGAGAACGGAAACGCCGTGGTCGTTGCCGACCTGCTGAACGGCGGCAGCAATGTCGAGCATCGCCTTATCGAGATCGAGGCCATAGGCCATGTCCCGACCTCGATTGGGATCGCTGAACGGCACGACGGTCCCGGGCGCGACGCGGTCGAAGAGGCACGGCAGAATCGTGTCATAGCCGTCGCGTGCATAGGCGCGAACGACGGACTTGAGCTGGTCGGTCAAGCCGAAGATTTCCTGCAGGATCACAAGCCCGCCTTTGAGTCCTTGCGCGGGGCGCGCACGGAACGCCTCGAACGCAAAACCATCCGCCGCCGTCAGCTTGATCGTCTCTTCCACGATATCTTTGGTCTCTGCCGTCATGCTTTACTCTTTCGCCGAAAGCGCCAAGGGAATTGACAAGCCGCACCGGTCAGACGCGCAAAATCCGACGGTACCCTCTTCGGCGGCACCGTAGGCAGGCTTCGACTATTAGCAAAATTGATATTCTGTATGGCCTTCATTCGTATCTTGAATGCTGGTGCGGCCTTCTGATTCATGCCCGCCGCCAGCGGCAACGCTTCGTGAGTGATGCCCCGCCGGCTGCGAGTTGCCCGGCAATCGGGGCCGACAAGGCGACACCGCCTCTACCGTAGACAGCGGGCATGAGGTTGACGCCGGAGAGCAGTTGTGCGGCAGTCGTTACGATGGAAATTCTACCGAACCCATACCGTCACTCCGGATTGGCTCACCCCGACCTGGCAGACGTGCCATGGCCTGTTGCCGACCCGTCAGCGGCGCAGGCGCTCGTCGCCCGCTGCCCGAAGGCAGGCGCGACGCCGCTCGTCCCGGTGCCTAGTCTGGCGGCGGAGGCCGGGGTCGGGGCGCTTTTCGTCAAGGACGAGCGCGACCGTATGGGGCTCGGCAGTTTCAAGGCGCTCGGCGCCGCGCACGTCATCGCCCGTGACGCTGCGGAGGGACGCGCCCACGGACGGACCTACGTCGCGGCAAGTGCCGGCAACCACGGCCTGTCGGTCGCCGCCGGTGCCGCAGCCTTCGGCGCCCGCGCCCGCATCTTCCTTGCCGACACGGTGCCGGAAAGCTTTGCCGACCGCCTGAGGGCACAAGGCGCCGAGGTCGTGCGCGCGGGGGCAACCTACGAAGACAGCATGCGGGCGGCGGCGGGGGCGGCCGAAGCGGAGGGGCTGGCGCTGCTGTCGGACAGTTCCTGGCCCGGATACACCGCACGACCGAAGGTGCTGATGGAGGGCTATCTCATTCTCATGGCCGAGGTGGCGGACCAGATCGGTGCGCCGCCCAGTCATATCTTTGTGCAGGCGGGTGTCGGAGGGCTCGCGGGAGCGGCGGCGGCATTTGTCCGTGCGACCTGGGGAGACGAGCCGCGCATGAGCGTCGTCGAACCTGCCTTCGCGCCGGCCCTTTTCGCGTCGATCCGCACCGGCGCGCCGGTCATGACCGAAGGCCAGGTTTCCGCCATGGGACGGCTCGACTGCAAAGAACCTTCCTTGATCGCGCTGAAAGGTTTGGCGCGCGATGCGGACGACTTCATGACCATAACGGAGGAAGAGGCGGAGCACGGTGTGACACGCGCGGCGGCCCATGGTTTGCCCTCGACGCCTTCGGGTGCGGCGGGGATCGCGGGGCTGCTCGCCGCTGCGCGTGAGCGGGAAACGCTCGGCCTCGGCCCGGACGCAAAGGTGCTGGCGATCCTGACCGAGGCGCCCACGTCATGAGCCCGCGCGGCTTCCCGGAGGCGGAATACCGCGCCCGCGTTGCGAAGGCGCAAGCGGCGATGGCGAAAGCCGGCCTTGGGGCCCTGCTGCTGACGACCGAGCCGGACGTTCGATACTTCACCGGCTTCCTCACCCGGTTCTGGGAAAGCCCGACGCGGCCCTGGTTCCTGATCGTCCCGGCAATGGGCGCGCCCGTCGCCGTCATCCCCTCGATCGGCGCAGCGCTGATGGGCCAGACGTGGCTCAAAGACATAAGAACCTGGCGCTCGCCGAACTACGAAGACGATGGGGTATCGCTGCTGGCCGACGCGCTGTGCGAGACGGTAGCGGCGCGCGGCGTCATCGGCGTGCCCGATGGCGCCGAGACGCATTTGCGGATGCCGCTCGGCGACTGGCGAAGCTGCAAGGGCGCACGACAGGGCCGCGCCTTCCAGGGCGACGCCGGCATCATGCGCCGGCTGCGTCTGGTGAAGTCCGAGGCGGAAATCAAAAAGATTGGCACCGCCTGCGCCATCGCCGACCGCGCCTTTGCACGGCTGCCGGAAATCGCCCGCGCGGGCGTGCCGCTCTCCGAAGTATTCCGGCGCTTCCAGATGCTCTGCCTCGAGGAAGGCGCGGACTGGGTGCCGTATCTCGCCGGCGCGGCCGCCACGGACGGCTATGGCGACGTCATCTCGCCGGCGACGGAGCAACCGCTGGCGCGGGGCGACGTACTGATGCTCGACACCGGCCTGGTGTGGGATGGCTACTTCTGCGATTTCGACCGCAACGTCGCGATCGGCCCCACCGAACCAAAGGTGCAGGACGCCCATGCTCGGCTGATCGAGGCGACCGCGGCGGCTTTCGAGCTTGCCCGCCCCGGCTCGACCGCTGCCGACCTCTTCGCCACGATGGACCGCATCGTGACCAGCGGCGCCGGCGGCTCCGACGCGGGCAGGCTCGGCCACGGCCTCGGCATGCAGTTGACCGAGCCGCCCTCGTTGATCCCCGCCGACCACACGATACTTGAACCGGGCATGGTGCTGACGCTGGAGCCCGGCATCGAGGTCGCGCCCGGGCGCATTCTCGTGCACGAAGAGGATATCGTGGTGCGCGAGACGGGCGCCGAATGGCTGTCCGTGCCCGCCGCGTCACGCATTCGGGAGCTTCCCGCATGACCGTCGAACCGTTCCGCTACACGCTCACCGAGGACAAGGCGCCGCAGATCGGGCTGATCGTCCTGCAGGCGGACGAGTCGATCGAATCCGATTTCCGGCGGCTGATCCCGTTGGAGGTCGACCTCCTGGTCAGCCGCGTACCCTCCGGCACCGAGGTGACGGCGGAGACGCTCGCGGCCATGGAGACGCATTTGACGGCGGCGGCCGCGCTCTTTCCGACCGCCGCGCGCTTTGCGGCGGTCGGCTATGCCTGCACATCGGGCACGGCACAGATCGGCGCTGCCGAGGTCGCCCGGCGCGTTCATGCCGGGACGGAAACGAACGCCGTCACGGAGCCGGTCTCCGCGCTGATCGCCGCCTGCCGGAGCCTCGGTCTCTCCCGGCTGGCGCTGCTGTCGCCCTATGTCGAACCGGTTTCCGAGCGGCTGCGCCAGGCGCTTGCACCGGCCGGCATCGAGACCCCGGCGTTCGGCAGCTTCGACGTGGCGGAGGAAGCGCGGGTTGTCCGCATCGACGGCCCCTCCATCCTGCAGGCAGCCGAGGCGGTCGCCGCACGCGATAAGGTCGATGGCGTCTTTCTCTCCTGCACGAATTTGCGGACCCTCGACGTGATCCCGTCGCTACAGGAGAAGCTTGGCCTTCCCGTGCTTTCAAGCAATCTCGTGCTTGCCTGGCACCTGATGCGCCTTGCGGGCGTCGCTTCGGCCGACGGGCTGCCGGGGCGGCTGCTTGCCTCTGCCATGTAGCGGCCCAGTGTGTGGTGAGAAGCGCCGCCGTGGCCCAATGTGAATCAGCGCGGGGTCTCGGCGCCTAGAGGCCACGACCACGATAGCCGCAAGCCGATACACAGGTCACAGGCTGACGGCCCGCGCACGGCAAAGAAAACTGCCGTGCTTCACCCTTCCTCCGATGACCTCACCAGCCGCAGCTTTAGGCGTCGCGTCCGGCGGCACGACGGCCGAATAGTGAATCTTGTCGAAAACATCACCTTTCAGCTTGGACGCCGGCATCGGGCGGCCAAAATAGAAGCCCTGCACCTGGTCGGCATCGGCATCGTAGAGAAAGTCGACCTGGTCCGACGTCTCCACACCTTCGACCGTCACCCGCATGTTCATTTCGCGGCCAAGCGCGATGATCGTCTTCACCACCGTCTCCACATCGCGACCCGACTTCTCGAAGCTCCCCATGAAGCTGCGGTCGATCTTGATCTTGTCGAAGGGGAACTTCCAGAGATAGCTCAGGCTCGAATAGCCGGTACCGAAATCGTCCATGACGATCGACACCCCCATGCCCTTGAGCTTCTTGAGCGTCGCCATGACCGCTTCGGTGTTTTCGAGCAGCAAGCTCTCGAGAATTTCCAGCTCGAGCCGGTGCGGCTTGAGGCCGGATGTTTTCAGAGCGTCGGCGACGGTGTCCTCGAGCAAACCGGATTCGAATTGCGCCGGCGACAGGTTCACCGCCACGGTCAGATCCTCCGGCCAGGTGATCGCCGTGCGGCAGGCCTCGCCCAGCACCCAGGTTCCGATCTTGTCGATCAGCCGCATTTCTTCGGCGAGCGGGAGGAAGGCGTCCGGCGGGATCAGCGTGCCGTCCGGCGCCGGCAGGCGTATCAGCGCCTCGAAGCCGACCAGGTGCTTGTTGGCCATTTCAAACACCGGCTGGTAATGCAGCACCAAACCGTCATGCGCGACCGCGTCGCGGATGATCTTTTCCAGGGTGATGCGCTTTTGCAGCGCCTCGTCCATTTCCGCCGTAAAGAAGCGGATGCAATCGCGGCCCGCGGTCTTGCCCTCATAAAGCGCAAGGTCCGCGCTCTTGAGCAGGCGCTCGGCGGTGACGCCGTCCTGCGGCGCCAGCGCCACGCCGATGGTGAAGCTCGGGCGGACTTCCTGCTCCTTGAAGTAGCTCGGTGTGCTCAGCACCTCGGCGATGCGTTCGGCGAAGGCTTCCGCCTGCGGCTTGCCGGCGATACCGGTCTGCGCCACGACGAATTCATCGCCGCCGAGCCGCGCCACCATGTCCTCGATGCGCACGATGGCGCGCAGGCGCTCACCGATGGTGCTGAGCAGGAAATCGCCGCCGTCATGGCCAAGCGTATCATTGACCTGCTTGAAATGATCGATGTCGATGAAATACAGCGCGACATTGCCACCAGTCGACGGCAACACCGCCAACGCCCCCTCCAGCCGTTCGATCAGGCGCGCGCGGTTGGCGAGCCCGGTTAAGGTGTCGTGATGGGCGAGGAAGGTGATGCGGCGATCCGCCTGCTGCTTCTCGCGCGTGCGGCGGTACCAGGCGATAGCGGGTACGGCGAAGGAAAGCGCCGTCAAGCCGCAGAGCGTGATCGCCGCCAGCAGGAAGGTTCGGTAGTAGCTGTCGCGCTCGGCGGTCTGGTCCACATGGGCCGCAACAACAGCGACCGGCCGGCCGGCGACCTGGACCGGAACATAGGCTTCGGAATGATACGCGTGCTGATCGGCTGCCAGCTGCTCTTCGACGCCGACGATCGGGCGATTTTCCTTGATCGCATTGGCGGCGGTAACATTGAATTCGGACAAGTCGACCGGGGTGACCTTTTCGCGGCCGGCAACCAAGATGGAATAGCCGTAACGATTGTAGATCGTATAGCGAGACACCTCACCCGACTTACGCGTCGCTTCCAAAAAGGCGATGCTCTCCGATGACGGCGTTTCGCCGGCAGCAATCTGCTCGATATCGCTCATATTGGAAGCCAGATATTTCGCCCAGTTCTGCGCTGTGCGGGTGGCGTTCTCGTACAAGAGATGGTCAGTCGTCACCTTGACCGTGAACCAGGTGCCGCCGACCAGCACCCCAAGAACCACGACCATGAGGCTGAGGTAACGCCATATCGGTGTGCTTTTGAGTGTTTCCATTGCGCGGCCTACTGGGCAGTCAAGCGTATCGTTGCGAGGTCTGCTTCGATCGTTTTCAGGAGCTCACGATTGCGCGCGCTCTTGGCCGCCCAGGCGTCGATCAATGACTTGTAGACCTGCTGCGCGGCCACGCGGTCGGCCGGCGACGGCTCCACCACCTTTTGCGCAGCATCCGATTTTATTTTTTCGAGAGAACGCTGCTCAACGGCGACAAAGGACTCGATCCAGATCGCCGCCGCGCGCTCGCCGCTGTATTTGCGGATGAGCGCCTGCGCCGCTGCCGGCAGGCTATCGAATTTCTTGCGGTTCATGAGCACCACCAGCGGCGCGGTGCCCATGCCGAGGAGGTAATGGTTGGGCACCAAACGCGCGGTGCCGAACTGAAACAAACCGCCCGAGCTCATGACGATGGCATCGATGGCGCCCTGCGCCAGCCCATCGGCGAGCCGCGATGCCGGCATGACGGTGGGGATGGCACCGAGACGACTCAGCGCCTCCGCCTCCATTTGATTGTTGGCGCGAATTTTCTGTCCCTTAAGGGCGGCGAGCGAACCGAGCGGTTTGCGCCCATGGATGACTTGGACGCCGCCGGTATAGGCACCGATGACGAAGAAGTCCTGATAGCCGCGCAATGCATTGGAGGCGATCAGACGTGTGTAGACAAGCGTGCCCTCGCGCCCGTCCCGGAACACGCCGGTTTCCTTCGCGCACGTCCCGGAACACCCGGGCAATTCGATCACCTGGTTATCGGGAAATCGATAGGGCGTCTGGCCCGGCACGACCCACGCGATGTCCGCCGCACCGTCGAGCACCATGCCTGGCTGCTCGGCCACCGCCTTGCCGAGCGCGCCGTTGGGATAGACCTTGATCGAGATGAGTCCCTTGCCTTCGGCATTGACGGCATCGACGAACGGCTTGACCCCGTAGCGGTAGGTGCCGCTTTGTGCGGAGGCGAAGAACGAGAGCTTAAGCTCAATCGGCGCCGCCTGCGCGGCTAAGGGCGATAGCAGCGCCAAGGCTATGATGCCCGTCCGCGTCGAGCATCGCGCGCGCGCGCCCGCCGATGCGGCGACCGACGTGAGGACGCTATGGATTGTCGTCATGGCCTAACCTCATTTGTGTTGTCTCAGCTTGGCGATCTCCGCCCGCACCGTTGCAAGCAGTTCGCGATGGCGCGGGCTGGCTGCTGTCCATTCCTCGGTCACTGCGGCATAAGCGCGTTGCGCCACCTTCAGGTCCGCGGGCGTCGGCACTGTTACCGTCCGCCGCTTATCGGCGTGCAATTGATCGAGGACCCGCCGGCTGAGGGCATCCGAAGTGGCGATATAGCGCTCGGCGAGCCACGCGCCACTGTGCTCGCGGATCAACGTCTTTGCCGCCTCCGGAAGATTGTCAAAAACCTTGCGGTTCATCACCAGCGCCAGCGGCGCGCTGCCGACGGGCAAAAGATAGTGGTGGCTGACCAGGCGCCCCACGCCGAAATCGGCAAGCTGGGCCAGTTGAACCACCGCGCCGTTCACCACGCCGCTGCTGATCGCATCTCCGGTGTCATTGAGCGGCATCACCTTCGAGGCGGCGCCAAGCCTGCCGATCGCTTCCCCACCTATCGGATTATTGACGCGCAACGTCTGACCTTTGAGGTCGGCGAGCGAGGCAGTTGGCTTGCGGCTGTGGATGGTTTCGGGCTGCGTGGCGACGGCACCGATCACATAGAAATCCCGGTAGCCGCGTAGCGCATTCGCCGCGACAAGCCGCGTGTGAATCAGGCTCGCCTCCCGCGTGTCGCGAAACAGGTTCGGCAATTCGACAACCGTTTCATCGGGGAACAGCTTGGGATCGATTCCAGGAAGGATGAACGCGATATCGATCTTGCCGGAAGAAACGAGATACGGTTGCTGCCTCACAGGCCCAGCATCGCCGCTGAACCGGACGCCGATCTTCAGGAGATTGCGCGTGTCGCCATTGATCGCATCGACGAATGGCTTCACCAGGCTGAGATAGGCGGCCGACCGGTCCGAACTGATGAAGGAAAGCTTCAGCCTGACCGGTTGGGCCGATACCGTGAGGGGAGACGACAAGGCAACGATCGCCGTAGCGGCCAGAACCGCGGCTAGTCTGCAGCGCCACCTGGTTCGGTTAGCGCGCGGCGCCATCCTTCTTGCGTATAACACGACACACCTCATTTCGCCGCGCGCAGACGCGCGAGCACCTTACGGGCGGCATCGACAAGCTCGGCATTGTGGCGACTTGTTGCGGCATAGGCGGCAACGACCGCCTCGGCGGCGACGTCCGCAGTCTCCATGTCCGCCGCGGACGGTACTGTGACCGTTCGGCGTGGATCGGATTTGAGCTGCTTGAGGACGAGCGCGGTCGCGCCTTCGTTGATCCGGTTGTAGTTGTCTTCGAACCAAGCGCCGCTGTGCTCCCGGATGATCGCCTGCACATCGCCGGGCAGACTTTCGAAACGCTTGCGGTTCATCAGCAAAGCTTGCGGCACGCAGGAGGTCGGAAGCAGATAGTGATAAGACGCGACCCGACCGATGCCGAATTCAATCATCGGGGCCGGCGGCACCACGGCGGCGTCAACCCGGCCCGCGCTGATGTCCTCGGCCGTATGATTGATCGGAATGAAATGCGGCTTGGCCCCAAGCCTGGCGAGCAGCTGGGCCTCAAAATTGTTGTTCACACGCACGCGCTCGCCGCGCAGCTCGGCAAGAGAGGTCAGCCGCGGCCGGCTATGGATCGTTTCCGGCTCGCTTGCGAAGACGCCGATCACGTAGAAATCCTTGAACCCGCGCAGAAGCCCCGAATTCACCAACTCGCCGAAGACCCTGGTCGCCTCGGCCGCATTCTTGAAGAGGCCAGGCAGCTCCATCACCGGGACGTCGGGAAACGCAGCCGGCTCATAAGACGGAATGACATAACCGATATCGGCAATGTCTTTGCGTACGAACGCCGACTGTTCCGACAGACTTCCGAGGCGACCGCTGAAATACGGCTCGATCCTGACGCGACCCTGTCCTTCCTTATTGACCGCATCGACGAACGGCTTAGCGCCGGACAGATAAAGATGCGTACGATCGGAGCTGAAGTAGGCCAGCTTCAGCGTGATAGGCTCGGCGGCGAACGAAACCTGCGACAGCACCAAAGCAGCCGCAAAACAGGCCGCGATCGTCGCCGAAAGGACCGCGCGTCTCATTTGACTGGCTCCTTCGATCGCAGCCTGGCGAGCTCTTGCCTGACCAGTGTCAGAAGTTCGCGGTGACGCGGGCTTTCTGCCGCCCATTGCGCCACGACGACACCGAACACGCGTTGCGCCGCGGCCAGGTCCTGCGGCGTCGGTTCGACCACCTTCCGCCGCGGGTCCGCTTTGAGCTGATCAAGGACGCGCCGGCCGAAAGCATCCGATATCGCGGCGTAGCGGGTGACCAGCCATTCCCCGCTATGGTCTCGGATCAGAGTCTTGGCTGCCTCCGGAAGGCTATCGAACACCTTGCGGTTCATCACCAACGCCAGCGGCGCACTTCCGGTTGGCAAAAGGTAGTGATGGCTCACCAGCCGTCCGATCCCGAAATCGAAAACTTGGGCCAATTGCACCAGGGCGCCGTCCACCTTACCGCTGCTGATCGCGTCGGCAGTGTCGTTCACCGGAATCAACGAGGGGACGGCGCCGAGCTTGGCCATGGCGGTGGCCAAGGTGGCATTGTTCACCCGCAGCCGCTGTCCCTTGAGATCGGCGAGCGAGGCCGTGCGCTTGCGGCTGTGGATGGATGCGGGCTCCCCGGCAACGGCGCCGATGACGAAGAAATTGTCGTAGCCAGACAGAATGTGTTTGGAGACCAGAAAGCTATGCACATGGCTTGCTTCCAGCGCATCATGGAACAGGCCCGGCAATTCGATCGCCGCCGCGTTGGGAAACAACGTCGGTGTGTAACCGGGAACGATGAGTGCGATATCGGCGGTTCCGTCGGAAACGACCTGCGGCTGCTGCAGCAGGTTGGAGCCGAGCTTGCCGCTGAGATAGACGTCGATCTTCACGAGCCCGCGGGGATCGCTGTTGATCGCATCGACAAACGGCTTGACCAGGCTCGCGTAGATCGGCGAGCGGTCGGAGCTAAAATACGAAAGCTTCAACGTGACCGGTTGAGCTGCCGCCAACCCCGGGAGCAGGCCAAGCAGAAGAACGATAAGCCGCGTGACCTTGCAGATCATAGGAAGCCCAACGCGATATCCACTGCACATACCATGGTGGTGACGCTCGCCATCGAACGTCATGATCCGTGGTAGCAGAAGTCGCGCTCGAAGCCTTTCCGTAGATATCCTTAAGTCGTCGCTCAATCACTGCGCGCGTTTGTATTGAAGGTGATTAAAAATGTGGCCGGGTAGTATGATGGTATGATACCAAGTGAATTGCGTTGCGACGCGACGTCAATCGAAACAGCGCTACAACATCGAAAACTCTTGTTGCAGCTTCAGACTCCCGCCACAGATCAAGACAACCATGACCGAAACATCGACGCCCCCCGCCACCATGCGCGCCGTCATCGCGCCGACGCCGGGTGGCCCCGAAGCCTTGCAGATCGTCGAACGGCCAGTGCCGCAACCGCGCCACGGCGAGGTGCTGGTCAAGGTGGCTGCGGCCGGCCTCAACGGCGCCGACCTCAGCCAGCGGCGCGGCCTCTATGCCATGCCGCCGGGCGCGTCGGACGTGTTGGGCCTGGAGGTGTCGGGCACCGTCGCCGCCGTCGGCGCTGGCGTCCACAGCTGGAAGGCCGGCGATGCGGTGTGTGCGCTGCTGGTCGACGGCGGTTATGCCGACTATTGCGTCGCCCCTGCACCGCAATGTCTGCCGGTGCCGGCAGGCGTCGACCTGGTGCACGCGGCGGGTCTGCCGGAAGTCGCCTTTACCGTCTGGAGCAACGTCTTCGAGATCGGCGCATTGCAGCCGGGCGAGCGCCTGCTGGTGCACGGTGGGGCGAGCGGCATCGGGACCATGGCAATCCAACTGGCGCATCGCCTGGGTGCAATCGCGATCGCCACTGCCGGCACCGACACCAAATGCCAGCGCTGCGTCGAACTGGGCGCGGCGCGAGCCGTGAATTACAAAAGCGAAGATTTCGTCGCGGCGGTGCGCGATTGGACAAACGGTGCCGGCGTCGACGTCGCGCTCGACATGGTCGGCGGCGCTTACGTGCAGCGTAATGTCGAGTGTCTCGCGCCCGGCGGACGGCTGGTACTGCTGGCGCTCAAGCAGGGCGGCAAGGTCGAGATCGACCTGCGCCCAGTGCAGGCAAAGAACTTGTGGATCACCGGCTCGCGGCTGCGGCCGCGGCCCGTCTTCGAGAAGCGCCGTTTGGCAAACGCTGTGCGCAAGGCGGTGTGGCCGCTTATCGAAAGCGGCGACGTCAGGCCGGTGATTGACTCGACCTTCCCGTTAGACGCGGTACAGGATGCGCACCGGCGCCTGGAATCGGGCGAGCACGTCGGCAAGGTGCTGCTGACGATGAACGCTCGCCTAAGGCCCTAGCCATGAGGGCACGCGCGCGATAGCGTCGCGCCCGCCTCATGATTAATTCCAAAGAAAAACTCGGACTCGCGCTCGGCTTTGCCGGCGTCTTCCTGTTCGGCGGCACACTGCCGATGACGCGACTCGCCGTGAGCGCGCTCGATCCGCTGTTCCTGACGGCAACGCGGGTAACCATCGCCGGCTGCGCCGGCGTTGCCTTCCTGCTGGCGACGCGCCGGCGATCGCCGAGCTGGGCGCAATGGCGCCTGCTCGCCCTCACCGGGCTGTGCACCATCGTCGCATTTCCGGTGCTGATGGCCTTCGCCATGACCCGAGTGCCAGCCGCGCATGGTGGCGTGGTGCTCGGCATCATGCCGCTGGCGACAATAGCGGCCGCGACCATCGTCACCCGTGAACGGCCGAGCTTGGGCTTCTGGCTAGCCAGCGTGGCCGGTGCCGCCATCGTCGTCGCCTTCATGCTGCGCCACGGCAGCGGCAGCGGCATCGGACCCGGCGATCTGTTCCTGCTCGGCGTCGTGGTGGCCGGCGGCTTCGGCTATTCACTGTCTGGCCGCTTGAGCCAAACCATGCCGGGCTGGGAGGTGATCTCCTGGCAGGTGGCGCTCTATCTGCCGTTTGCCGCCATCGCCATGGTGACGCTCTGGCCGGGCGGTCTTGCCGACGTGCCATGGCCCGCCTGGGGCGGCCTCGCCTATGTCAGCTTCATCAGTCAGTTCTTCGCCTTCTTCGTGTTCAACGCAGCGATGGCGATGGGCGGTGTCACCCGCGTCGGGCAGTTGACGCTGCTGCAACCGTTCGTGATCGTGACGCTGGCCTGGCCGATCGACGGCGAGCGGATCGAAGCCACGACGCTTCTTTACGCCGCCGCGGTGGTGGCGACGGTGGTGATCGGGCAAAGGATGCGGGTTAAGCGCTAGAGGGTTTCCAGGCGAAGTGGGAACCGGTTCGCCGTCCGGAAACGCGACAAAAAAGTTCAGACACGCTCATCATCTCCATGAAACGATGAACGTATCTAGTGCGCGTTGAGCATGGTCGAGGGCAACCACAGCGCCAGTTCGGGAAACGCCACCACCAGCGCGACAGCGACGCACATCAGCAGGAATAGCGGCATCGTATAGGCACCGACGGTGAAGATGTTGCGCCCGGTCATCCCTTGCAGGACGTAGAGGTTGAAGCCGACCGGTGGCGTGATCTGCGCCATCTCCACCACCAGCACGATGTAGATGCCGAACCAGATCAGGTCGAAGCCCGATTTCTGCACCAGGGGGATGATGATCGAGGTGGTGAGCACCACCATGGAAATGCCGTCGAGGAAACAGCCGAGCATGATGTAGAACACCGTCAGCGCGGCGAGCAGCGCCGCCGGCGCAAGATGGAAGCCACCGATCCATTCGGCCAGCGCCACCGGAATGCCGGTGAAACCCATGGCCGCGGTGAGGAAGGCGGCGCCGGCCAGGATGAATGAGATCATGCAACTCGTCCGCGCCGCCGCCAGCACGGAATCGCGCAGGCCGTCCCAGGTCAGCGTGCCGGACCACCACGATAAAGCGAGCGAAAGAAACACGCCGACCACCGCCGCTTCCGTCGCAGAAGCAAGACCTCCATAGATCGAGCCGATGACGCCCAAGATCAGCAGGATCACCGGCAGCAAGCTGCGCGAAGCTTTGACGCGCTCGAAGAACGGCACCGGCGGCTCCGGCGGCGGCATGCGATCCTTGTTGAGCAAGGCCCAGACGCCGATGAAGCCCATGAACAACACCGCCAGAAGAATGCCGGGCAAGACGCCGGCGATAAACAGCCGCGCGATCGATTGCTCGGTGACGGTGGCGTAGATGATGAGAATAATCGACGGCGGGATGAGCAGGCCGAGCGTGCCGGACCCGGCCAATGTCCCGATTGCCATGCGTTCGTCGTAGCCGCGCTTGAGCAGCTCCGGCAGCGCGATGCGGCCGATGGTGGCACAGGTCGCCGCCGACGATCCCGACACGGCGGCGAAGATGGCGCAGCCGACCACGTTCACATGCAAGAGCCGGCCCGGCAGGTTCTGCACCCAGGGCGCCAGCCCCTTGAACATGTCGTCGGACAGTTTGGTGCGGTACAGAATTTCGCCCATCCAGATGAACATGGGCAACGCGGTGAGGTCCCATGAGTTGGCGGCCGCCCACATCGACGTCGCCAAAACCTGCCCCGCCGGCGTCGACATGGTGGTGACGATGGCGATGAAGCCGACCGTCGCGAGCGCCAGCGCGATCCAGACGCCGGAGGCAAGGATGGCGAACATCAGCAGCAACAGCACCAGCGACAGTTCGACCACAGGCATGATCAATCCCCTGCGCGGGCCCCGCGCGCCTATTCCTTGGCCAGCGAAATGGAGTCTTCGGCGGCGCGGAAACTCGGCCGGCCTCGGGTGACAACGGTGACAAGCTCATCGAGTAAGGCGATGGTCAGCACCAGCGCGCCGACCGCCATGGGCGTCTGTGGGATCCAGAGCGGGATGCGCAACACGCCGCTCGAGACGTCGTGGAACATGAACGACACCCAGGCGAAGTGGACGAGGTGCCACGTCATGTAGCCGGCGACAAGCGTGGCGAAGGCGAACGCCCAGATTTCGAAATAGTATCGCACACCTTCCCCGACGGACGTGAGCAGCATGGTGACGCGGATATGCGCCCCCGCCTTCAGCGTGCCGGCAAGCGCAAGAAAGCTGCCCGCGGCCAAGAGATAGCCGCAGATTTCGTCGAGCGAGAGGATGATGAAATCGGTGCGCGGCAAATGCACGAGCGCCAGCGTTCCGTCGAGCAGCCGCCCGGCGAGTTGCGAGCCGACCAGAAGCGCGATGGCGACCAGACAGCATGCCGCCAGGACAAGTGCAGCCTGATAAAGCGTGTCCAGAGCGCGGCGCATCGCTGCCTCTTGGTGTTTGATCTGTTTGCGGAACGGAAATGGATCCCGCACCGGCGATAGCGCCGGCGCGGGCCAAGCCGTTACTTGTGGTAGGCCTCGAGCATGGCCTTGCCGTCGGCACCGGCGTTCTTTTCCCATTCGGCTGCGAGCGTGGCGCCGACCTTGGCGAAGCCGGCCTTCAGCGCCGGGCTCGGCTTTTCGACCTTGAGACCCGACTTCTTCAGGATGTTGGTCTTCTCGGTCATCTCCGCCATCGACGCCTTCCAGCCGCGCGCTTCCGCGGTCTTCGCCGCGGCCAGCACCGCCTTCTGCACATTCGCCGGCAGGGCATCGAAGGCCTGCTTGTTGACGAAAACGATGTTGCGCGGCAGCCAGGCCTGGATGTCGTAGTAGTACTTCAGATAATCCTGGGCCTTGGTGTTCACGCCGGTGGAGGCCGAGGTGATCATGGCGTCGACACGGCCGGTGGCGAAGGCCGTCGGCAGATCGGGCACCTCGATCTGCGTCGGGATGGCGCCGAGCAGCGCGGCGATGCGCCCGGTCATCGCATTATAGCTGCGGAACTTGAGACCCTTGAGGTCGGCGACCGACTTGATCGCCTTCTTGGTATAGAGGCCCTGCGGCGGCCACGGCACCGAATAGAGCAGCATCAGCCCTTCGGACGCGAGCTGCTTTTCGAGATAGGGCTTCTGCGCCGCGTAGAGTTTCTTGGCCCCGGCGTAACCGGTGGCGAGGAAAGGCACCGAGTCGATGCCGTAGACCGGCGCCTCGTTAGCGGCAAGCGACTCGAGAATTTCGCCGATCGGCGCCGTGTTCTGCCGCACCGCGCGCTTGATCTCTTTGTGCTTGATCAGCGACCCGGCCGAATGAATCTTGATGACCAGCGCGCCCTTGGTCGCCTTCTCGACGTCCTTGGCAAACTGTACGTCGTTCTTGGTGTGGAAGTTGCCGTCTGCATAAGGGACCGGCATGTCCCATTTCGTCTGCGCCGAAGCTGCCGTCGCCATCAAGCCGGCGACGCTGGCCGCCGCCACGAACTTCAGGAAAGCTACGCTTTGCCGTTTTCATACTATATCTCCATGGTCGAACCGCATGAACTCACGCGGTTGGTTTGTCGCCAAACTAGCGGCACTCTTACTTTCTTCAAACGTCATTCCGTTGGCACGTCATGACGCATTTTGCGGCACTTCTTCACAGGCTCGCCGCCGCCCGCGCAGCCTGGTCGTAATGTCCCGACAATGCCCGCATCAGGGCCGCAATTTCGGATAATCGCTGTTCGTCGAGGCCGGCACTCTTGACCGACCTGACCAGCAACGCCTCGCGGATCTTGTGGTAGCGTTGCACGACGTCGACGCCCTTCGCCGTCAACTCGACGGTCTTTTCGCTGCCACGCTTGCGGCCGATCAGAAGCTTGTGACCGTCGAGTTTCTTCAGCGAATAGGTGACGAGGTGCGTGTCCTCGATGTTGAGCACGAGGCAGATATCGGCGACCCGCTTGGGCCGCCCCCGATGAGCGATGGTGTGCAGGACGAGCACGTCGAGCGGTGAAAGATCGGGCACACCCGCCGCCGCCATGCAACGGACCATCCAGCGCTCGAAGGCGTGGTCGAGCAGGATCATGCCGAACTCAAGCTCGGACAAGACCGGCATCGCGCCCGACGCGAGATGCGCCGACGAGACTATCGGTCCAAGCGCGGCATCGCCATGCGACTTGCCCGCCATGTCAGCCCCTTCTGCCCTTATCCAGGGGCGCAGCCTAACCTCGCCTCATAAATTGTCAATAATTTATTGACGATTTCTTCGCGCCTTGCTTTAAGGGCGTATTCGCGGGAGACACGAGCTATGGCGTCGGCAAAGCAACGTTCAAGGCAACGTTCCTGGGATTTCTGGATCGACCGTGGCGGCACCTTCACCGACGTGGTGGGACGCGCGCCCGACGGCAGGCTGGTGGCACACAAGCTGCTCTCCGAGAATCCGGAGGCCTATCGCGACGCCGCCGTACAGGGCATCCGCGATCTCCTGAGACTGAAGAAGGGCGAACCCGTTCCCGTCGCCGAGGTTGGCGCGGTGAAGATGGGTACCACGGTCGCCACCAACGCGCTGCTTGAGCGCAAGGGCGACCGCACGCTGCTGCTCGTCACCAAGGGTTTCCACGACGCGCTCAAGATCGGCTATCAAGCGCGGCCGAAGATCTTCGCGCGCGAGATCATCAAGCCTGAGATGCTGTTTGAGCGCGTCGCCGAAGTAAACGAGCGCGTGCGCGCCGACGGTACCGTCGAGCGGGCGCCCGATCTCGATGCGGTACGCCGCGATCTCGAAGCCGCCAAGGTGGACGGCATCGACGCGGTGGCGATCGTGTTCATGCACGCCTATCGCTATCCCGAGCACGAGAAGCAAGTCGCCGCCCTTGCCCGCGATATGGGCTTCGGCCAAGTATCGGTGAGCCATGAAGTCTCGCCGCTCATCAAGCTAGTCGGGCGTGGCGACACCACCGTGGTGGATGCTTATCTGTCGCCGATCCTGCGGCGCTACGTGTCGCAAGTGTCGACCGACCTACACAGCGGGAGTGCGGGAGCCTCGCACGATCCCATCCGCCTCATGTTCATGATGTCATCCGGCGGGCTGACGGCCGCCGACCTATTCCAGGGCAAAGACGCCATCCTCTCCGGTCCGGCCGGCGGCGTGGTCGGCATGGCGCAGACCGGACACGAAGCCGGCTTCCAGCATCTGATCGGCTTCGACATGGGCGGCACATCGACCGACGTGTCGCACTACGACGGTGAATACGAACGCGCTTTCGAAACGGAAGTCGCCGGCGTGCGCATGCGCGCACCCATGATGCGCATCCATACGGTCGCCGCTGGCGGCGGCTCGGTCCTACATTTTGACGGCGCGCGCTTCCGCGTCGGCCCCGACTCGGCCGGCGCCAATCCCGGGCCGACATGCTACCGGCGCGGCGGACCGCTGGCCGTCACCGACGCCAACGTCATGCTGGGCAAGCTGATGCCGGATTTCTTCCCGAAGATTTTCGGGCCCCATCAGGACCAGCCGCTCGACGATGCGGCGGTGAAGACGGCCTTCGCGGAGATGGCGAAAGACGTCGGCGGCAAGTCGCCGGAAGAGATCGCCGACGGCTTCATCAAGATCGCGGTCGAGAACATGGCCAACGCGATCAAGAAGATTTCGGTGCAGCGCGGCTATGACGTGACGCGCTACGCGCTCAACTGCTTCGGCGGCGCCGGCGGCCAGCACGCCTGTCTCGTCGCCGACGCGCTCGGCATGACGCGCGTGCTCATCCATCCGTTCTCGTCGCTGTTGTCGGCCTACGGCATGGGCCTTGCCGATATCCGCGCTACTCGCGAGCAGGCGATCGAGCAGCCGTTTGGCGCCAAGGCGCTGAAGGCGCTGGAACGCACCGCCAAGCGCATCGGCAAGGAGGCACGCGACGAGGTCGCGAGCCAGGGCGTCGCGGCGGGCAAGATCAAGGTGATCGTGCGCGCGCACATCCGCTATGCGGGGACCGATACGCCGCTGGTGGTCAATGCCGGCGCGCTGGCCGGCAAAGAGATCAAGGGCGCAACGCTCACCAAGATGCAGCGCGCCTTCGAGAACGCGCACAAGGCGCAGTTCGGCTTCATCGACCGCGCCAAACAATTGGTGATCGAAGCCGTGTCGGTGGAAGCCGTCGGCGGCGGCGCCAAGTTCGGCGAGAAGGCCGGCCGGGCGACCCGCGCCGCCCTGCCGAAACCGACGCGGCGGACGCAATTCTTCTCCGGCGGCAAATGGCACAAGGCCGCGGTCTTTACCCGCGACCAGCTCAAGGCGGGTCATAAAGTCAAGGGCGCCGCCATCGTCATCGAGCCGCACCAGACCGTCATCGTAGAGCCCGGCTGGCAGGCGGAGCTGACGCGCAAGGACCATCTGGTGCTCTCGCGCGTGAAGCCCCTCAAGCGCACGCACGCCATCGGCACCCATGCCGACCCGGTGATGCTGGAAGTGTTCAACAATCTGTTCATGTCGATCGCCGAGCAGATGGGCGTGGCGCTGCAGAACACCGCCTATTCGGTCAACATCAAGGAGCGGCTCGATTTCTCCTGCGCGGTGTTCGCGCACGACGGCACGCTGGTCGCCAACGCGCCGCACATGCCGGTGCACTTGGGCTCCATGGACCGCGCGGTGGAGACCATCATCCGCGAGAACAAGGGCAAGATCGCCCCCGGCGACGTCTACGCCATCAACGCGCCCTACAACGGCGGCACCCACCTGCCCGACATCACCGTGTGCACGCCGGTGTTCGACGACAAGAAGAAGGACATCCTGTTCTGGGTCGCCTCGCGCGGGCATCACGCCGATGTCGGCGGCATCTCGCCCGGCTCCATGTCGCCCAACGCGACCGACATCGAGCAGGAAGGCGTGCTGTTCGACAATTTCAAACTGGTCGACCGCGGCCGCTTCCGCGAGAAGGAGCTGATGGAGGCGCTCACCGGCGCCACCTACCCGGCGCGCAATCCGGTGCAGAACGTCAACGACCTGAAGGCGCAGATCGCCGCCAACGAGAAAGGTGTCGCCGAGCTGCGCAAGATGGTGACGCAGTTCACCATGCCCGTGGTCAAGGCCTACATGCAGCACGTGCAGGACAACGCCGCCGAAAGCGTGCGGCGCGTGATCGACCGTCTGCACGACAGCGAATTCACCTACGAGATGGACCAAGGCACCGTGATCAAGGTCAAGATCACGGTCGACAAGAAGAAGCGCGAGGCGACGGTCGATTTCACCGGCACCTCGCCGCAGCAGCCGACCAACTTCAACGCGCCCGAACCGGTGGCTCGCGCCGCCGTACTCTATGTATTTCGCGTGATGGTCGACGACGACATCCCGATGAACGCGGGGTGCCTGAGGCCGATCAACATCGTCATCCCGCCGCATTCCATGCTGTCGCCGGAATATCCGGCGGCCGTGGTGGCGGGCAACGTGGAAACCTCACAGGCTGTGACTGACACGCTGTTCGGCGCGCTTGGCGCGCTCTCCGGCGCGCAAGGCACCATGAACAACCTCAACTTCGGCAACAAGAAGTACCAGTATTACGAGACCATCTGCTCCGGCTCGCCGGCCGGTCCCGGCTTCAACGGCACTGACGCCGTGCACACACACATGACCAACACGCGGCTGACCGATCCGGAAATTCTCGAATTCCGCTATCCGGTGCTGCTGGAGGATTTCCATATTCGCCAAGGCTCGGGCGGCAAGGGCAAATGGCACGCGGGCGACGGTATCCGGCGCACCATCCGCTTCCTCGAAAAGATGGAATGCACGGTGCTCTCCGGCCACCGCCGCATCCCGCCCTTCGGACTGGCGGGCGGCGAGCACGGCCAGGTCGGCGAGAACTGGGTTCGCCGCAAGGACGGGCACATGGAAAAGCTTGAGGGCTGCGACGAGACCGTGATCGACGCTGATGAAGCGATCGTCATCCAGACGCCGACGGCGGGAGGATATGGCAAGGCGTGAGCGCGAGATGCATTGCGGTCACCGACCGCTCTGCACACAAATTTCGCGCACGCTTTGACGTCGATCAAGGGCCGGTTTCGCCATCGGTTCTATACAGACGCTTGATGTTCTCTCCATCCCACGCCGATTCGTCGGCACCTTCATTAAAAGCCCTGTTGCAGCACGTGCCCGGTCTGATGCTGGCGCCGGTGCCACTGGCGCTATTGCAACCGATTCTCAATCGCATCGCGACGCATGTCGCGCGGTCGCGGCCCGAGCTGTTCAACCGGCTCGGCCCACACGCCGGCAAGCGCTTCCTGATCGATCCGATCGACCTGCCCTTCGTGCTGGTCCTGGCGCCCGAGCCCGAGCGGCCGCGCCTGACCGCACACCGCCGCAGCGAGCGCATCGCCAAAGACGCTGTCATCGCCGGCAAGTTCTTCATTCTGCTCGACATGATCGACGGCACGCTCGACGGCGACGCCTTGTTCTTTTCCCGCGACCTTCGGGTGAGCGGCGACACCGAGGCGGTGGTGGCTTTGCGCAACGCGCTCGACGATTTCGAAGGCAGCGCGCTCGACAGCGCAGTCAAGAGCTTCGGCCCGCTGGCCGCGCCGGCGGGGGCGGCTTTGTCACTTGTCCGTAGCGCGCGAAGGAGACCATCGGAATGACCGAAAGCGCTAGCTACCAGCGGCCGGAACTCGTCTGCCCGGCCGGAACGCCGGCCGCCCTGCGCACGGCGGTCGATGCCGGAGCCGACGCCGTCTATTGCGGCCTGCAGAATGCCACCAACGCGCGCAACTTTCCCGGACTGAATTTCACGCCGGCCGAGGTCGAGCAGTCGGTGCGCTACGCGCACGACCACGATGCGAAAGTCCTGCTCGCGGTCAACACCTTTCCGCCGGCGGGCAAGTTCGACATGTGGCGCGAGGCGGTCGACCTCGCCGCCGCGGCCGGCGTCGACGCCATCATCGTCTGCGACATGGGGGTTGCCGAGTACGCGGGCAACGCACACCCGGACTTGCGGCTGCATCTATCGGTGCAGGCCGGCGCCTCATCGCCGGAAGCAATCCGGTTCTATTGCGAGGAATTCGGCGTCAAACGGGTGGTGCTGCCGCGCATGTTGACGGTCCCCGAGATCGCCGACCTGCACAGCCAGATTCCCTGCGAGATCGAAGCTTTCATCTTCGGCAATATCGGGATGATGGCAGAAGGCCGTTGCAGCCTCACCAATTACGCGACCGGCGCCTCGACCAACATGGACGGCGTCTGCTCGCCGGCCGCGGCCGTGCATTACGAAGAAGACGCCGCGCACAACCTGACCACGCGGCTGGGTTCATTCGTCATCGACCGCTTCGGCAAAAATGAAAACGCCGGCTATCCGACCATCTGCAAAGGGCGGTACCTCTGCAGCGCGCAGAAACGTCCCTATTACGCCTTCGAGGAGCCGGTTAGCCTGAACCTGTCGGCGCTCCTGCCCGATCTCATGCGCGCGGGCGTCACCGCGCTCAAGATCGAGGGGCGCCAGCGCAGCCGCGCCTATGTGAAGAGTGTCGTGTCCGCGTTCCGCAAGGCGGTGGACGATCTCATGGATGGGCGCGATGCCGCTTTCGCCAATCTGCTGGCGCTCACCGAGGGCCACCGCGAGACCGAAGGCGCCTTCCGCAGCAAGCGATGGAGGTAGCGGTGGACAAGCAGGCGAGCGAACTCACGCTAGGGCCGGTACTCTTCAACTGGAGCCCGGAGCGCTGGCGCGACTTCTATTTCCGCATCGCCGATGAGGCGCCGGTTTCGATCGTCTATGTCGGCGAGGTCATTTGCTCGAAGCGCGCGCCTCTGTTCGAACCGTATATGGACGCGGTGGCGGAACGGCTGTCGGCGGCCGGCAAGACGGTCGTGTTCTCGGCCTTGGCCGAGGTGATGTCCACGATCGACCGCAAGGCGGTGAACGACGTCTGCGCGCGGCAGACGGCAATGGTCGAGGCGAACGATGCCTCCGCCCTGCTCCCCTTGCGCGGACGTCCGCACCATATCGGGCCGTTCATGAACGTCTACAACGAACGGACCGTCGGCGTGCTGGCGCGCGGCGGCGCCCGCAACATCTGCCTGCCGCCGGAAATGCCGGCGGAGGCGATCGCCGCACTCTGTGCCGCCACCGCCGACTCGAACCACGATCGAGGTGCAGGCATTCGGCCGGCTGGGCCTGGCCCTATCGGCGCGCTGCTATCACGCGCGCGCCCACGGCCGCACCAAGGACAGTTGCCGCTTCATCTGCGAGAACGATCCCGACGGCATGCCGCTGCGCACAATAGAAGACAAGCCGTTCCTGGCGGTAAACGGCATCCAGACCATGTCGCATGAATATCTCAATCTGGTCGGCGAATTGCCGGCCCTGAAAACAATGGGCGTGACCCGCTTCCGCCTGTCCCCGCACAGTTGCGACATGATTGCGGTGGCCGATATTTTCCGGGCCGCTCTCGACGAGCGCATCGACCCCGCCGAGGCAACGCAGCGCCTCGACGACCTGAAACTGGGCGCGCCGTTCTCGAATGGCTTCTTCCATGGCCAGCCCGGTCATGACTGGCGCGGCCAGATGCTGCATTGAGGGGCCAGCGCCGGCGTGGCAAGTCCCGCCGGGAACCTCGTCGCTAATGCCCGCCGGCCCCCGCCGCCAACGGCTCGGGACGCTTCATGATGACGCCGAGCGCGGCGAGCGCGAGGAACAGCACCGTCAGCATCATGAACACGTCGGCGAAGCTCATCACCGCCGCCTGTTGGCGCACCATGCCCATCATCTGCTTGAGCGCCATCAGGTGCGCGTTCGAGCCCTGGAAATGCGCAGTGAGCCGCGACAGCGTCTCGACCGCGGGCTCGCGCGCCCAGTTCACTGCCGCGTGCAGGCGAGCAAGATGCAGGTCCATGCGGTCGTTGAGCTCGGTGTTGATGACCGCAAGCCCGAGCGCGCCACCGAGATTACGCGTGAGGTTGAACAGGCCGGAGGCGTTCTTGACGCGCTCGGGCGGCAGCGTGCCGAGCGCGGTGTTGGTCACCGGCACCATCGCGAACATCAGGCCCATGCCGCGGAAGATCTGCGGCCAGAAGATCTGCCAGAAGTCCCAGTCCTTGGTCAGATACGTCATCTGCCAGGTGCCGAGCGCAAACAGAATGAAGCCGCCCATCATCATGAAGCGCGGATCCATGCGCTGGCTGAGCTGGCCGGCGATCGGCGCGCTGACGAACATGGCGAGGCCGGACACGAACATGGTATCGCCGATCATCAGCGCGTCGTAGCCGCGGATCTGGGCGAGGTAGACCGGATAGATATAGGTCAGCCCATAGAGGCCGATGCCGAGCACGAAGGAGAACAGGCTGCCGAGCGCGAAATTGCGGTTCAAGAAAGCGCTCAGGTCGACGATGGGCGCGCGCGCGGTCAGCACACGGACGAAGAAGACGACCGCCGACAGCCCCGACACGATCGCCACCAGCGTGATGGCGCCGTCGTCGAACCAGTTATAGCGCGGCCCCTCCTCTAGCACATATTCGAGCGCGCCGAGAAAGCCGGCCATGCTGAGGAGGCCCCACCAGTCGAAGTGCTGCAGGAGCTTGAGATCAGGCTCGTCGAAGTCGACCAGGAACCAGGTCGCGACGGCGACCATGATGCCGGGCACCACGTTGATGAAGAACAGCCAGTGCCAGGACCACCATTCGGTGACGTAACCGCCAACCGTGGGACCGATGGTTGGCGCCAGCGTCGCAATCAGGCCGATCACCGGCGCGACGAACTTCTGGCGCTCGCCGGGAAAGATCAGATAGGCGGTGGCGAACACCGTCGGGATCATGCCGCCGCCGATAAAGCCCTGCAGCGCGCGCCAGAACATCATCTCGTGGATCGACGATGTCAGGCCGCACATCACGCTGGCGAAGGTAAAGCCGGAAGCCGCGATCACGAACAGGACGCGCGTTCCGAGCGCGCGCGACAGAAATCCGGACAGCGGGATCGCGATCACTTCGGCGATCAGGTAGGCGGTCTGCACCCAGGGGATTTCGTCGGAGGAAGCCGACAGGCCGGCCTGGAGCTCCGACAGCGAGGCCGAGACGACCTGGATGTCGAGGATCGCCATGAACATGCCGAAGCACATCACGACGAAGGCCGCGAGGCGGCGCGGCGTCAGGATATCCGCGCCCCCGGCCCCGCCCATCGGGGATTGGGCGGAAACCGGAGGCGCAGCCGGGGTGGCGTCCGTACTCACGATACTTGGACTCACCACCGAGCGGTTTTCAGGGGCGCGGCGCCGGCGACGGCGGGCGCGAACCAGGCGCCGTTGTCGGCAAGCGCGGCATTGCTCGACGCGTTCTTGGGCTTGGTGTTGACGCTCACCACCACCGACATGCCCGGCCGCAGCTGCCGCCTGTCGGTGACCGAAGCGGGCAGACGAATGCGCACCGGCAGCCGTTGCACGATCTTGGTGAAGTTGCCGGTCGCGTTGTCGGGCGGCAGCAGCGAGAAGACGGAGCCGGAGGCCGGCGACATGCTGGCGACGGTGCCGGTGATCGTGTCCTCCGGCAGTGCATCGACCGAAACTTCGACCGGCTGGCCGGGCCTTAAGCGCGCGATCTGCGTCTCCTTGAAGTTGGCGTCGATATAGACGTCATGCAGTGGCACCACCGCGGCAAGCCGCGCGCCGGGCTGCACGTAGTCGCCGACCTGCATGGCGCGGTTGCCGATGACGCCGTCGATAGGCGAGCGGATCACTGTGAAGGACAGGTCGCGCTCGGCCTTGGCCTCCGCCGTCTTCAATTCCTTGAGCTGGTGCTCGGCCTCCTGCTGCTGGGCTTCCAGTACGCCGATGTTGGCAATCGCGCTGGCGAGCGCGGCCTGCGCGCTCTGCACGGAGGCGACGGCCTGCGCCTGGCTGCTCTTGGCCTGCTCCAGCGTCTGCCGGCTGGCGAATTCCTTCGACGCCAGCGCCTGCTGGCGCTTCAGTTCGGAGGCGGTGCGGGTTTCGACCGCGCGCGCGGATGCAAGCTGCGCGCGCGCCTGCGCCACCGCCGCCTGCGCGGCGTTGATCTGCTCGCCGACGCGGCCGACGGTCGCCTGTTGGGTCTCGACCTTGTCTCGCGCAGCCTGGGCGGCGAGTTTGTAGTCGCCGTTGTCGATGCGCGCGATCACCTGACCGGCGTGGACCAGCGAATTGTCGGGCACCTCGATGGAGGAAACGTAGCCGGCGATCTTGGCGGCAAGCGTAGTGGCGTTGGCACGCACATAGGCGTCGTCGGTCGAGACCAGATACTGACCGACGGTCATGTAGTGGTAGCCGTACCAGGTGCCCGCCGCGAGCAGGACCGCCGCAGCGGCGCCCAGAAGCGCGCGCTTGCGGCGGCCCGCCCGGCGGGGGGCAGGCTTGGAAGAGTCGGACCCGGAAGAATTGGACTTGGCCGGGGTTTCCGGGTCGGCGGCCGGACCGCGCGCCTGCTCGGGCTCGGCGACGATCTCGTCCGCCCCAGCGGGCTCGTTACGCTCCGCTCGAATGTCATCGGTGTTCGCCGGAACGGCGGCCAGCCGGAACTCACGTGCCCGTTGGGCAGCGTTCGCGCCCCGAGCACCGACCAAACGGTCGGAAACAATAGAGATCTGGTCGTTATCGGCGGGTTCGGACTGCATTTCCGTCTACTTCTTTTCTATCGGCCTTCCGGACAATCCCGTATTGACCGAACGGTTCGGTCAACTTATGTTCGTCTCGTAAGCCTGTCAACAAATTTCTGACCGAACGGTTCGGTCATTATCCGAAAGTCTGATGGGAGGTTGGTGTCAATGTCCGCGCTTGGGGAACTTCGCCCCTAGGGCGTTAGACCGATGCAGACGACGGCGTTACACGGATGCGGAAGCCGCCGACTCGGCGCTAGACTGGCATTCGAGGGGAGTGCCCAAACATGTCCGATGCGATTGAGCTGACCCAGAGCAAGCCGGCGGAAGCCGACGAGGAAAGTGCCAAGCGGCGCCAGATCATCGACGGCGCCCGGGCGGTATTCCTCGCCAGGGGCTTTGACGCGGCCAGCATGATGGATATCGCCAAGGCGGCCGGCGTCTCCAAGGGCACCCTCTACGTCTACTTCAAGGACAAGGACGAATTGTTCGCCGCGATCATGCAGAGCGAATGCCTGATGCAGGCGGAAGGCGTGTTCGATTTCAACCACGACGATCACGACGTCGAAAGCGTGCTGCTGCAGCACGGCAAGGCCTTTGTAAATAAATTCGCGGATTCCAGCCGCATGTCGTCTCTACGCGCGGTGATAGCGGTCGCCGAGCGCATGCCCGATGTCGGCCGCAGGGTCTATGAAACGGGTCCCGCCGTCGGCATTGCCAAGGTCGCCGCCTACCTGCAGGCCCAGGTCGACGCCGGCGTGCTCGCGGTCGACGACTGCGAAGTGGCGGCGGCACAGTTCATCGAGACCTGCCATGCCACCATGTTCAAGCCGGTACTGTTCAATTTCGCGCCGCCGCCAACACAAGAACGTATCGACCATGTGGTCGGTATCGCGGTGCGCACGTTCATGGCCGCCTATCGGGCCAAGTAACGAACGTTAAGCATCGTCTCGCAGCACGATTGCCTTTGTTCGCGACAACGATGAGGCTTGCGACATGATCCTGCGAACCGGCACCGCCCTCCTCCTCATCGCCGCGCTCACCGCGCCGGCGGTCGCCGACAGCTATCCGGTGTCCGGCCGCTGGGGGCAAAGCGACAGCAGCAAGAAGGGCCCGATCGATTGCACGGGCAAGCGCGTCATCACCTTCAAGGGCGAGCAGCGCTTCGATACCGGCGGCGGCGTGCCGGCCTATCACAACAAGTCGGTGCACACCGACGGCGCCGATCAGTGGCGCATCGTCGATCAGTTCAGCAACGGACAGATCAGCGCCGCCACCACCAGTCTCACGCTGACCAAGACCGACGCGGATCACATCGTGCTCGACCTGCAGGGCGGCCACACGCTCAAACTGCAGCGGTGTAAGTAGTGGCTAATTCCGCGCGATGATCTCGTGCTCGCCGCGATGGACCGGCGAGCTCGCTTCGATCCTGCCCGGCTGCCGGTGCATCAGGAGCGACGGCCGGCGCTGCTTCAGCACGTTGCGGCGACGCCGACGCGGCCGTGTTGGAGAAATGCGAACCCGGCCCATACATGCGAACGCATCGCGCCAGCCGGTATCCTCGTCGTGCAGCAAGAGGGGCAGCCCGAGCACGGCGGCCCAACTGCGCCACTCTGCCATGGCGTCGTCGGCTTCTGGGCTGAGAAACAGCGGCAGGACCAGCCCCGGATCCTTATGGGCGAGCACCACCGCGCAATGGGCGCCGGCGGCGCTCGTCCGCACCTGAAGGCCAATGCCGGAAAAGGAAGACAGCGGCAGGTTGAGCGCCATGCGCATGCCGGCGACCGAGCGCCGCACGACCACGCGTTCCCGGTGCAGTTCTACATCCCTGACCCGTTCGTCGGCGGCGGCATCGCTCGCCGCGAAACGCACAGGCAGGGCAAACGGGTCGAGCCGCTGCACACGGCTCGACCCGGCGGGGCATCCGCCACTTCGCATCTGACGCCTCAAAACTCTCCCGCGCCGGACTTATTTTCGTCCGGTCACAGGCGAGATGATGCCGCAAAGGCTTCGGAAATCGCTTAAAGTTCGCGGTTAACCGGGCGTCACCGCACGGACTTCGCGCGCTATGATTGACGCGGCGTTGCCGGGCATGATTGACGAGACGTTGCGCGCTCGCCTCAAATTGTCGAGGAATTGGCGGTTGCGCCAGCGCGCATAAAGCGCCATTTGATAACAAATACCCAGTCATTCTGGGGCGCGAGCCATAAGCGCGTTTACGCGCGTCTTTGACGCGCTATGGCGAGCGAGCCCGGAATCCAGAGCGACATATTCCTTGCGTGCAGTCTTCCTTGCGTGCAGTCCTGGATTCCGGGCCCGCGCTTTGGCGCGCGTCCCGGAATGACGAATCGATTATGAAAGCCTGAATCATGGACGCTCCCGCCAAATCCCTGTTCGACCAGACCGCCCTCCTCGACCGTGCCGAACGGCTGGTCGCGGCCGCACGCAAGGCCGGTGCCGACGCTGCCGACGCGGTGGCGGTGCGCTCCATGTCGCTGTCGATCGAGGTGCGCGACGGCGCGGTGGAAGAATCCGAGCGCGCCGAGGGTGACGACCTGGGCCTGCGCGTGCTGGTGGGCAAACGGCAGGCGGTGGTTTCCACCAATGATATGGCGGCCGACAATATCGCGACGCTCGCCGAGCGCGCGGTGGCGATGGCGCGGGTGGCGCCGGAAGACAAATACGCCGGGCTCGCCGACGAGAGTGAGCTGGCGCGCGACATCCCCGATCTCGACCTGATCGACCGCGAACTGCCGACGGTCGCTCAGCTTGAAGAGCTGGCGCGCGCCGCCGAACAGGCCGGGCTCGCGGTGAAGGGCGTTGCCAAGTCGGGCGGCGCTTCGGCATCCGCCGGCATCGGCGGCATGGTGCTGGTAACCAGCCACGGTTTCCGCGGCGCCTATCTCGGCTCGCGCCAAGGCGTCTCCATGATGGCGATTGCGGGCGAAGGCACCGCCATGGAGCGCGACTACGATTATTCGTCGGCGCTGCACGGCTCTGATCTCGAAAGCCCGGAAAAAATCGGCCGCACCGCTGGCGAGCGCGCCGTGGCGCGGCTCAACCCGCGTAAGGTTTCGACGCGCAAGGTGCCGGTCATCTTCGATCCGCGTATCGCGGGCTCGCTGGTCTCGCATCTCTCCAGCGCCGCCAATGGCGCTTCGGTCGCGCGCAAGACCAGCTTCCTGCGCGACAAGATGGGCCAGAAGCTGTTCGCCGACGACGTCAGCATCATCGACGATCCTTTGCGTAAGCGAGGCTTACGCTCGCATCCCTTCGATGGCGAAGGCGTTGCGGGCAGAAAACTGGCGCTGGTCGAGGATGGCGTGTTGCGTTCCTGGCTGCTCGATTGCGCGACCGCGCGCGAACTGGGCCTTGCGACCACAGGACACGCCCAGCGCGGTGTGTCGTCGGTGCCGTCGCCCGGCCCGAGCAATCTTCATCTCGCGCCCGGCAGCGTCAGCCCGGACGATCTCATCGCCGACATCAAGGATGGCTTCTACGTCACCGACCTGATCGGCCACGGCGCCAACATGGTGACCGGCGATTACAGCCGCGGCGCCTCCGGCTTCTGGATCGAGAACGGCAAGCGCACCTATGCGGTGAGCGAAGTCACCATCGCCGGCCATCTCCTCGACATATTCCGCAACCTGACGCCGGCCAACGATCTCGAATTCCGTTACGGCACCAATGCACCAACCGTGCGGCTGGAGGGCCTGACCGTTGCCGGCCAGTGATCCCGCGAAACTTCTTCTGCCGCTCGAAGCGGTGATGCGTGAAGCCGGCAGCTTGGCGCGCGACATCGCCCAACGGCCGTTCAAGCACTGGACCAAGGGCCCGGAGAATTCGCCGGTCACGGAAGGCGACATCGCGGTCAACGAGTTGCTGCTGGCACGGCTGACGCAACTTGCGCCCGACGCCGGCTGGGTATCGGAAGAAAGCGAGCCTTCCGATGCACTCAAGCGCAGTAACTGGGTGGTGGACCCTATCGACGGCACGCGCGGCTTTGTCGCCGGCCGGCCGGACTGGACCATCTCGGTGGCGCTGGTCGCCGACGGCCGTCCGTTGCTCGCCGCACTCTATGCGCCGGTGACCGACGAGATGTTCCTGAGCGCGCGCGGCGGCGGCGCGACCTTGAACGGCACCAAAATGAGCGTCAGCGTCGGCGCGGCGCTCGACGGCGCCCGGCTCGCCGGCCCCAAGCGCTATCTGGAGCGCCTGTCGCACCTGGAGCCCAATCTCCAGCCCCAGCCGCGGCTGAATTCGCTGGCTTTGCGCATGGCGCGGGTGGCGCAAGGGGCGTTGGAGGCCGCTTTTTCGTCCGGCGGCAGCCACGACTGGGACCTTGCAGCGGCCGATCTTTTGGTGCACGAAGCCGGCGGCGTGATGACCGACTTCGCCGGCCGGCCGCTCAGCTATAATCGACCGCACGAGGTGCACGGCGCGCTGGTCGCCGCCGGTTCCGCCCGCCATGACGCGTTGATCGGGCTGGTGCGCGACCGCCAAGCCGAGTTCGCGTAGAATCGCGCTAGACGCTATCTGTCTCACCCGATGCCACCGCCGGGTCCTCTATTTTTGTCTTGAAGGGCTAAGCCATGTCCCAACCCGGAAAACCGAAGCAATTGCCGCATCTCGTTTTCGGCGGCGAGCTCACCGAACTCGGCGACACCGAATTCAAGGATTTGAATGCGCTCGACATCGTCGGCGTTTACCCGAACTACGCCACCGCCTATACCGCCTGGAAAGCCAAGGCGCAGCAGACCGTCGACAACGCCCACATGCGCTATTTCATCGTCCACCTGCACCGCCTGCTCGACCCGGAGGCGACGGCTCAGCCGTCGCGCTGAGCCTTCATTAGCCGATGCGGCCACTCGCCCGGATCACGCGCTTATCCGCCTTCCAGGAAGTCGTCGGGACTCTGGGCGCCTGGTATTTGACGTTCGTGTGGCGCACCAGCCGGCACATCTACGAGCCGGCGACGCTTCATGAGCAGGTCGATATGCCGGCGATCCTGGCCATGTGGCACGGCCAGCATTTCCTGACGCCGTTCATCAAGCGCCCCGGCGACCGCGCCAAGGTACTGATCTCGCGTCACCGCGACGGCGAGATCAATGCCCGCGCGGCGCACCGACTCGGCATCGCCACCATCCGCGGTTCCGGCGCCCACAACGGCGAGTTCTACCGCAAGGGCGGAGTCACCGCGTTCGGCGAGATGGTCGACGCGCTGAAAGAGGGTTATAACGTCGCGCTCACCGCCGATGTGCCCAAAGTTTCGCGCGTGGCCGGCATGGGCATCATCAAGCTGGCGCAGCTCTCTGGCCGGCCGATCTATCCGGTGGCGATGGCCAGCAGCCGGCGCAGGGTGCTCGACAACTGGGACCGCACCGCCATCAACCTGCCGTTCGGCCGGGTGGCGCTGGTGGCCGCCGAGGGCATCACGGTGGCACCGGACGCCGACGACACGGCCCTGGAAAGCGCCCGCCAGATGTTGGAAAAAGAGCTCAACCGGATAACGGCACGCGCCTACGAAATCGCCGACCGGAAGGGGAACGCGTCATCGTGAGTAAGGGACTGCCGCCCACGCTGCGGGCCTACCGACTGTTCTCGCGGCTCGCGCGTCCGGCGGCACCGCTGGCGCTTGCCGCGCGTGCCCGGCGCGGCAAGGAGCCCAGCGGCCGGATCGCCGAACGGCGCGGCGCCGCGGCCGTGCCGCGCCCGCCGGGTCCGGTCATCTGGATCCACGGGGCGAGCGTCGGCGAGTTGATGAGCGTGCTGCCGCTGATCGAGCGTATCAGCGGACGCGACGTCAACGTGCTGGTGACTTCCGGCACGGTGACCTCCGGCGATCTCGCCGCACAGCGGCTGCCAGCGGGGGTCATCCACCAGTTCGCGCCGCTCGACATCCCGGCCTATGTGCGGCGCTTCTTCGATCACTGGCAGCCAGACCTCGCGCTCTTCGTCGAATCCGACCTGTGGCCGAACCGGATCATCGAGGCCTCGGCGCGGCGCGTGCCGATGATCCTGATCAACGGCCGGCTGTCGGAGAATTCGTACCGGCGCTGGCGGCGGCTGCCGGCCGCGATCACCGACCTGTTGCACCGCTTCGATCTGTGCCTGGCACGCACGCCGGCCGACGCCGAACGCTTGAGCGCGCTCGGCGCGCCGCGCCTGCTCACCGCCGGCAACCTCAAGCTGGACGTGCCGGCGCCGCCCTGCGACGAGCGCGAGCTCGCGAGGCTGAAGCAGGTGATCGGCGAGCGCCCGCTGGTGGCCGCGGCATCCACCCACGAGGGCGAGGAAGCCGCCATGGTCGAGGCGCACCGGCGACTGGCGTCGAACTTCCCGGGGCTCATGACGGTGATCGCCCCGCGCCATCCCGACCGCGGGCCCGCGATCGCCGAGGAGGTCGCCGCCGCCGGCTTGACGGCGCGCCTGCGCTCGCGCGGCGAGCGGCCCGACAAGGCGTGCGACATCTACATCGCGGACACGCTCGGCGAGCTTGGCCTCATCTATCGGCTGGCGCCGGTGGTGTTCATCGGCGGCTCGCTGATCCGCCACGGCGGACAGAACCCGATCGAGGCCGCCAAGCTCGGCACGGCTATCGTGCACGGGCCGCATGTCTGGAACTTCGCCGAGGTCTATGGCGCGCTCGACGAAGCGCGCGGTGCCGAAATAGTTGCCGACGAAAGCCGGCTCACCGGCGTGCTCGGCATGTTGTTGGCCCACCCGGAAGCGCGTGAACGGGCGGCGACCAATGCCTATAATACGATGCGGGGCCTCGGCGGCGCGCTGGAGCGCACGCTGTCGGCGCTCGAACCTTATCTGTTGCAGCTACGACTGGAGCGGTGAACCGACCATGCGCGAGCCGGGCTTCTGGTGGCGGAAGGCCGGGCTGCAAGCGGCCCTGCTCGCACCCGTGGCCGCCGGCTATGGCTTTATCGCCGCGCGCCGCATGGCCCGGACTGGGGCGCGCGCCGGCGTGCCGGTGCTGTGCGTCGGCAATTTCACACTGGGCGGCACCGGCAAGACGCCAACGGCGATCGCGATCGCCCAAATGCTGGCGGCAGCGGGTGAGACGCCGTTCTGCCTCAGTCGCGGTTACGGCGGCAGCGTCACCGGGCCGAAGCTGGTGAACGTGCATCACGACCCCGCGTCGCAGGTCGGCGATGAAGCGCTGCTGCTGGCGCATGCTGCGCCGACCATCATTTCGCGCGACCGCGTAGCCGGCGCTGGCGCTGGCGAAGACGCAAGGCGCGAGCGTCATCGTCATGGACGACGGCCTGCAGAACCCGTCATTGCAGAAAGACTTTACGCTTGCCGTGATCGACGGCACGCGCGGCATCGGCAACGCTTGTGTGTTTCCGGCGGGTCCGTTGCGGGCGCCGCTGCGGGCGCAGCTTGCGCGCACCGATGCATTGCTGGTCATGGGCGATCCGGACGGCGCGCGCGATGTCGTGGCTTTGGCTGAAAAGCGCGGACTGCCGGTGCTGCATGGCCGTCTGATCCCCGACCATGGCGCGGTGGAAGCCTTGAAGGGCCGCAAGGTTCTGGCCTTCGCCGGCATCGGTAACCCGGAAAAATTCTTCAAGAGCGCGGCCGATGCCGGCATCGCCGTCACGCAACGCCAGGCGTTCCCGGACCATCACCGTTTCACCGCCGAGGAAGCGGCCAAGCTCGAGATGGACGCCGACAGCGAGGGGCTGGCGCTGCTCACCACCGAGAAGGACCGCGCGCGCATGACCGGCGATCCCGCGCTGCATGCGCTGGCGACACAAGTGCACGTGCTGCCGGTGACGCTGGAATTGGATGAGCCGGAGATGCTGGGGAAGCTGGTGATGGGCGCGCTGCAGCGCTAGCGCTAGACACGTTCACCGCTTCACGGAAGCGACCAGCGTGTCTGGGTTTCTTGTTTTATCGCGATTCCGGACGGCGAACCGGTTCCCACTTCGCCTGGAAACGCTCTATTTCGCCTTAGCGGGATAGTCGCCAAGGTGGCGCTGCAGGACCGCTTCCGGTGACGCGTAAGCTTCCTGCAAATCGACGCTCCAGTATTTCAGCTCCTCGAGCGGGATCGGCACCCCGGTCACCGCGCAGCGCACAAAGGCGCCTGGCCGCACCACGCGGAAATCGCCGTCGAGGTAGCGCACCTCGGCCTCGCCGTTCATGGGCGAGGAGCGATCGTAGCGATTGAGCACAGGCGGCCTCCGTGGGACTTCAGGATTACCGCAACATAGTCATTTCGGGCAGGAATCGGAAGGCTCCCGGGCGCGGTTCCGCCGTCATGCCCACCATGATAGATAAGACATCAGCCGAATAGGTTCCCCTGACCGCCGCCCGGCCCTTGGCCACCGTCACCGCCGCGCGGCTTCGGTTTCGCCCGTGTCGGCGAGGGTTTCTCTACAGTGGCCTCGCCGTCGGCCACCGCCGCCACGCGGCCGTCGGCAAACTCGATATCGAGCCGCATGCCGCTCGAAACGCCGGCGGCCGCCCGCAGGGGCCGCCCCTCGCCGTCGCGCACCAGAGCGAAGCCGCGCTTGAGCACCTCGCGGTATGAAAAGGCCGCCAGCAGGCGCTCGGCCCGTTCCACGCGCGCCCCGTGCTGCTGGAGAAGGCTCGTGACGGCGCGGCGGGCGCGGTCGCCGAAGGCGGTCACCCGGTCGCGATGCCGCGCAAGCCGTGCGCGGTGCGCCTGGGCGTTAGCGACCAGGCTGGTCTGCAGGCGCCGGTTCAAGCCCTCGTAGCGCTCGCGCCGACGCTCAATCTGATTGCGCAGAAGCTGCGGCGCCAGCCGGCCGGCGACGCGCGAATACTTCGTCTGGTGGATCTGCGCGTTGGCACGCAAAGCGCGCGGCAGTCGTTCCGCCAGACCGTCGAGTTGCTGGCGCGGGCCGGCGAGAATGTCCTTCGGCAGCGCACGCGAAAGCAGGCCGAGTTCCTTGCGCCGCTGCTCGATGCTGCGCTGCCAACTCGAGCGCTTGCGCGCTTCGAGGGCTGCAAGCCGCGTCAGCAGCTCGGCGCGCACCGGCACGGCCCGCTCGGCCGCGGCGGTGGGCGTCGGCGCGCGATAGTCGGAGGCAAAGTCGATCAGTGTGAAATCGGTCTCGTGGCCGACGGCCGAGATCAACGGCAGCATGCTGTCAGCGGCCGCGCGCACCACGATCTCCTCGTTGAACGACCACAGGTCTTCCAGCGAGCCGCCGCCGCGCGCGACGATGATGAGATCGGGCCGCGGGATCGGCCCCTTCTCCGGCAGCGCGTTGAAGCCTTTGATGGCCGCCGCGACCTCGGCCGCGGAGGTCTCGCCCTGCACGCGCACCGGCCACACCAGCACGCGGCGCGGGAAACGGTCCTGCAGCCGATGCAGGATGTCGCGGATGACCGCGCCGGTCGGCGACGTGACCACGCCGATGACGTCGGGAATAAACGGCAGCAATTGCTTGCGCGCTTCGTCGAACAGGCCCTCGGCAGCGAGCTTCTTCTTGCGCTCTTCGAGCAGCTTCATCAGCGCGCCCACGCCGGCGGGCTCCAGGCTGTCGATGACGAGTTGGTATTTCGACGAACCGGCAAAGGTGGTGAGCTTGCCGGAGGCGATTACGTCGAGCCCCTCCTCCGGCTTCACCCGCATGCGGCCGAACACGCCCTTCCAGATCACCGCCTCCAGCACGGCGCGGTCGTCCTTCAGCCGGAAGTAGCAGTGGCCGGAGGGTGCCGGCCCTCGGAAGCCGGAGACCTCACCGCGCACCCGCACGTAGCCGTAGGCGTCCTCCACGGTGCGCTTGAGCGCCGCCGAGAGCTCGGTGACGGTCCATTCGGCGATGTTGGGGGCGGCCTGCCCCTCGGATTCGGCGCTGATTCTGCTTTGAGCCATGACGCCACCCTATACGACCTGTGCGCCAGCGGGGGAACTGGGCGCCGGCCCCCACAACGGCCCATCAACCATTCTCTGCCTAGATGCTGCGGTTGGAGGCGAGCAGCATGCACAATCCCCACGAGAAAGAGGTCGAGAACATCAAGGTCCGGGTCCGCTGCCCGGAATGCCGGACCATGTTCCACGCGCGGATGAACCGGGTCATCCACGGCGACGTGATCATGTGCCCCACCTGCGAAAATGAGATGAGTTTCCACAACATCGGCCACATTCACGAGCACGAGACGGTGGCCGACTTCATCCACCACGTGGAACAGCACACCAGGCGTCCCCACTTCTACAGCGACTGAGCGCAAGACCTGTCCACAAGGGCCCCAGGCCCCTTGTCCTGGCCATCCCCGCCCGCTAACCCATTCGGGAAGCGGGCGGATTTAGTTATGAATATCCTCATTCTCGGTTCCGGCGGCCGCGAGCATGCGCTCGCCTGGAAGATCGCCGCCAGCCCTCTGACGGAGAAACTCTTCTGCGCGCCCGGCAATGCCGGCATCGCGCACGAGGCCGAATGCGTCAGCCTCGACGCCAGCGACCACGCGGCGGTGACCGCGTTCTGCCGCGACAGGAAGATCGACCTCGTTGTAGTCGGCCCGGAGGCACCGCTCTGCGCCGGCATCGTCGATGATCTCGACGCCGCCGGCATCAAGGCCTTCGGCCCGACGCGCTGGGCGGCGCGGCTGGAAGGCTCCAAGGGCTTTACCAAGGACCTTTGCAAGGCCAACAACATCCCAACCGCCGCCTATCGACGCTTCAAGGGCGCAGACGCAGCGAAAGCGTACGTGCGCGAGCACGGCGCGCCCATCGTGGTGAAGGTGGACGGGCTCGCCGCCGGCAAGGGCGTGGTGGTGGCTGAGACCATCGACGAAGCCGAGGCCGCCATCGATATGATGTTCGACGGCGGGCTGGGCGAGCGCGCCTGGGAGATCGTCATCGAGGATTGCCTGGTCGGCGAGGAAGCCTCGTTTTTCGCGCTGTGCGATGGCGAGACCGCATTGCCGTTGGCGACGGCGCAGGATCACAAGCGCGTCGGCGACGGCGACACCGGCCCCAACACCGGCGGCATGGGCGCCTATTCGCCGGCGCCGATCATGACGCCCGCGATGAACCAGCGCGTGATGGACGAGATCGTGCTGCCGACGGTAACCGCGCTCAAGAGAGCCGGCGCGCCTTACAAGGGCGTACTCTATGCCGGGCTGATGATCACCAAGGACGGCCCGCAGCTCATCGAATACAATGTGCGCTTTGGCGACCCGGAATGCCAGGTGCTGATGCTGCGCATGATGTCGGACCTGGTGCCGGCGATGATCGCCGCCTGCGACGGCCAGTTGAAGAGCTTCGACTTGCGCTGGGTTCCGGAAACGGCGCTCACCGTGGTGATGGCGACCAAGGGCTATCCCGGCTTATACGGCAAGGGTTCGGTGATCGAGGGGCTGGATGATGCGGCGCAGGTCGAAGGCGTCGAAGTCTTCCATGCCGGCACCAAGGCCGACGGCGACCGCATCCTGGCGAACGGGGGCCGTGTCCTGAACGTGTGCGCGCTCGGCAAGACGGTGCGGGAAGCACAGGCTCGGGCCTACCAAGCCATCGACCGTATCAACTGGCCGGAGGGCTTCTGCCGCCGCGACATCGGCTGGCGGGCGGTGGAACGAGAGCAATAGTCCCTCTAACATGACCTGCCCGGCGCAAGCCCGGCGACGATAAGTGTAACGTGTAAGCGGAGGTTCGCGTCCATGCATCCGGTGCTTCGTCTTTACGAAGACGTGCTGTCCAACGCCGAGACCGTCGAATTCAATCTGCCACCGCTGCCGCGTTTCATCTTCGTCGTGCACGGCAGCGCCACGATCGGCGAGAAGAGCCTGAACGACGGTGAAACCTGGCAGGGCGAGCGCGCCGTCACCATCAAGCCGGGGCCGTACGGCGTCACCTGCTGGCGCTGGGAACTCACCCGCGGCGACCAGGGCAGCACGGTCGCCGCCGCGCCCGGCATGATGACGCACGAGAAGCTCACCGCGTTCCTGGAGACCATCCCCAAGGGCGAATTATTGATGCGCGGCGACAGCGTCTCCTTTCCGCCCGGCGGCTGCGCCTACACCCACGTGCACCAGGGCCCGGGCATCCGCTGCGTGATCGAGGGCGCGCTACGCATCGACACCGACGGGCGTTCGACCTCCTATGGGCCCGGCGCGGCCTGGTATGAGACCGGGCCCGATCCCGTCTTCGCGCAGGCTGCCGCCGACCGCCCCACCCGCTTCATCCGCGTGATGATCCTGCCGCGCGCGCTGCAGGGGCAGAGCTCGATCCGCTACGTCAAGGACGAAGACCAGGATAAGCCGAAGACGCAAACGTATAAGATTTACGCCGATGCGCCGATTTCGTTCGGGGCAAAGAAGTAGCAAGGCGCGGCCATGACCACCGTCGACCGCCAAGAGGCCTTCTCCGGCACCAAGGAAGTGAGTGCCGCGCTCCGCATCGATGCGGCGCAGCTCGAAGCTTATCTGGCTGCGAACGTTGAAGGCTTCGCCGGGCCGCTGACGGTCAGGCAGTTCAAGGGCGGGCAGTCGAACCCGACGTATCTGTTGGAGACGCCATCGCGGCATTACGTGCTGCGGCGGAAACCCCCGGGCAAGCTGCTGCCGTCGGCGCATGCGGTCGATCGCGAATTCCGCGTCATCAGTGCGCTCCATGCCCAAGGTTTCCCGGTCGCCAAACCATTCGTTTATTGCGCCGACGAAACGGTGGCCGGCACTCCGTTCTATGTCATGGACTACGCCGACGGCCGCGTGTTCTGGGAGCCGCAGATGCCGGGCTCGAACCCGGCCGAACGCACCGCCGTCTACGACGCCATGAACGACACCATTGCCAAGCTGCACGGCTTCGATCCCGCGCAGATCGGCCTCGGCGACTTCGGCAAGGGCGAGAACTACGTCGCGCGCCAGGTCGCGCGCTGGTCGAAGCAGTACCGCGCTTCCGAAACCGAAAAGATCGAGGAGATGGAGCGGCTGATCGACTGGCTGCCGCAGCACCTGCCGCCGTCGGGGCCGATCCGTGTCGTGCACGGCGACTACCGGATCGACAACCTCATCCTCGCCAAGGACGCGCCCAAGGTGATCGCGGTGCTCGACTGGGAACTGTCGACGCTCGGCGATCCGCTCGCCGATTTCAGCTATCACTTGATGGCCTGGCATATGCCGCATTCGGAAAGCGCAGCCGGCACGGCGACGCTCGCCGGACACGATCTCGACGCACTCGGCATTCCGTCCATGGGCGCTTACGTCGATTTGTACGTCGCGCGGACCGGACTCGATCCGCGACCCTATCTCGCGGTCTATCTCGCCTACAACTTCTTCCGCATCGCCGCCATCCTGCAGGGCATCATCGGCCGCGTGCGCGACGGCACTGCAACGAGCGAGTTCGCGCCGGCGAAAGCCGAGATGATCAGGCCGCTCGCGCGCACAGCGTGGGACTTCGCCAAGCAGGCGTAAGTCTTTTCCCTCTCCCCGCCAACGCGGGACGCGGCGAAACAGAGTCAACAAGTGGTTTCCGATACCACCCCGATTTCACAACCGGGCGTCGCGTTGCGTTGACACCTCGCCGGTACACTCTCGCTCGTACGTAACCGAGTATCACACATGAGCGTCAGCAGTATCGGCATTCAGATGATTGAGCCGCAGACAGCCACGTCGTCGAAGTCGACGCCATCGTCGTCGCCGCAGGATCGCGCGCGCGAGAACGCAGCGTTCACCTCAGAACCGGTGACCCAGAAATCGCCACCGCCTCAGGGCATGGGCAAGCTGGTCGACAAGTCGGCTTAGGGTAGGACGACAACGTCTTTGACGAAACGCGGCCGGGGCTTGCCCCGGCGGCGAACGATTCACGCGCGCCGCGCTTCAAAGAAATTCCTTCAGCAGCGCGGCACTCTCGCTCTCATGGATGCCGCCATAGACGTCCGGCCGGTGATGGCAGGTGGGCGCTGCAAAGAAGCGCACGCCGTGCTCGACCGCGCCGCCCTTGGGATCGGCCGCGCCGAAATAGAGCCGGCGGATGCGGGCGAACGACATCGCTGTCGCGCACATCGTGCAGGGCTCCAGCGTCACGTAGAGATCGCAATCGGTGAGCCGCTCGGAGCCGAGCGCGGCCGCGGCTTGGCGGATGGCGAGTAGCTCGGCGTGCGCCGTTGGGTCCTTGTCGGCGAGCGTGCGGTTGCCAGCGCGCGCGATCACCTTGCCGTCCCGCACGACGACGCAGCCGACCGGCACCTCGCCGCGCGCTTCCGCCGCGCGGGCCTCCTCCAGGGCCATTTGCATGAATGAGGGCGATGCCATAAATGCTGCTCATGCCTGAAAAAGGGATGCATGACAAACAGGGCGAGCGCATCGCCAAGGTGATCGCCCGCGCCGGGCTCGGCTCGCGGCGCGAGGCGGAGGCCTGGATCGCCGCCGGCCGGGTGGCGGTGAACGGCCAGGCGATCGCTTCGCCGGCGCTCAATATCGGCCCGCGCGACCGCATCACGGTCGACGGCACCCCCCTGCCTGGCCGCGGGCGCACGCGGCTCTTCCTTTACCACAAGCCGCGCGGGCTGGTGACGACCCACGCCGACCCGCAGGGGCGCGATACCCTGTTCCGCGCCCTGCCCAAGCACCTGCCGCGGGTGATCAGCGTCGGCCGCCTCGACATCAATACCGAGGGACTGCTGCTGCTCACCAACGACGGCGGACTGGCGCGCGTTTTGGAGCTGCCGGCGACCGGCTGGCTGCGCACCTACCGCGTGCGCGCGCTCGGCCGCGTCGGCCAGGATGTGCTCGACAAGCTGAAGACCGGCGTCACCATCGCCGGCGTGCGCTACGGGCCGATCGAAGCCACGCTCGACCGTGAACAGGGCGCCAATGTCTGGCTCACCTTCGCCATCAAAGAAGGAAAGAACCGCGAGGTGCGCAAAGTCTTGGAACACCTCGGCCTGCAGGTGAACCGGCTGATCCGCCTGTCCTATGGGCCGTTCGAACTGGGCGAACTGAAAGAAGGCGCGGTTCGGGAAATCGAGACGTCCGAATTGCGCGACACCTTGGGGCCGGAGATCAGTAAGACGGCCAACGCGGATTTCGAGGGGCCGCTAGAGGACGAACCCGCCTCGGCCCGCCGCCCTGATCCGCGCGCGAAGCCCGCTTCGAAGGGTGACAGCCGATCATCCCTCGAGGCGCGGCGGGGCGGCGCACCTCAGGATGACGGTGCAAAGGGGGAGCGCGAGCGCGCTACGAAAAAGAAATTCAACGCCCGCAAGCGCCGCGCCGACCGCTCAAGCGGACCGCGCCCGTCGAGGCCCCGCTCATGATCCCGAAAATGCCTGTCCCGGGCTTGACCCGGGATGGGAACCGGTTTTCGGATCAGATCATGCGCAAAAGAAAAATGCCGAAATGAGAGTGGTCGGCGGACGCCTGCGCTCGCGCCCCATTGCCGGGCCGAAGTCGGACGCGGTACGCCCGACCAGCGATCGCCTGCGCGAGGCGCTGTTCAATATCCTCATGCACGGCTATGGCGATCCGGTCACCGGCGCGCGCGTGCTCGATCTCTTCGCCGGCACCGGCGCGCTCGGCATCGAGGCGGTGTCGCGCGGCGCGGCCTTTGCACTGTTTGTCGACGACGGCGTGCAAGCGCGCGCACTGTTGCGCCAGAACACCGAGACGCTGGGTCTGGGTGGCGTCACCCGCATCTTCCGCCGCGACGCTACAAAGCTCGGGCCGGCGCATCCGCTTGAGCCATTCTCGCTCGTCTTCCTCGATCCGCCCTACGGCAAGGGGCTGGCGGAGAAGGCCTTGGTGTCGGCGCGCGAAGGTGGCTGGCTGAAGCCGGAGGCTTTGGTCGTGGTGGAAGAAGCCGCCGACGCCGGTTTCACCTCGCCGGAGGGTTTCGGCGAACTGGAGCGGCGCGATTACGACGATACGGAGTTGGTGTTCTTGCGGGTGCCCAACTAACGCCTGCCGAACAACCTTTCGATATCCCCCAGCTTCAACTCCACATACGTCGGCCGGCCATGATTGCACTGGCCGGAATTGGGCACCGCTTCCATCTCGCGCAGCAGCGCGTTCATCTCTTCCGGCTTGAGCCGCCGCCCGGCGCGTACCGAGCCGTGGCAGGCCATGGTGGCGGCGACGTGCATGAGGCGGCGTTCGAGCGGCAACGAGTCGTCCCATTCCGCCATGTGCTCGGCGAGGTCCCGCACCAGGCCCT
>CAWGGL010000037.1:0-176075 GCA_963822085.1 uncultured Pseudomonadota bacterium | reverse complement strand
CGTCGGTGGGGATTGCCGGCAGGTCGCGCGGATCGCTCGGCGCGGCTCTCGTGGCTTCGGCGAAATCGGCCAGATGCCCCAGCGCGCCGATAGCGCGCGACGGGTCCTCGAAGGTCAGGATGCCGTGCGCCTCGTAGGAGGCCATCACGTCATCATTGCCCTGGCAGACGACGACGACCGGTTTCTTCGGCTGGCCGGCCAGTCCGTCGAGGATCGCTTTTTGTATCTTAGGCCCCAGCACGGGCGAGGCGGTCCACGACGTGAAGAACGAAATCAGCATGTCGTAACCGCCGTCGGTCGACATCGACAGCAGGTTCTCCGAGACCAGGGAAAAATCGTTGAGTGCGTGGGCGGTGATGTCGATCGGGTTGCGCGGCGACGACAGCGGATTGCGCGCGAGCAGCTTTTGCTGGGCGGCTTCCGGCATCGGCGGCGTGGCGAGGCCGGCGGTCTCCGCGGCATCGGCCATGAGGACGCCGGCGCCGCCCGAAATCGTGAGGATGCCGAGCTTGCGCCCTTTCGGCAGCGGCGACAGGCTGGCGGCATAGACGATGTCGAGCATTTCCTCGGTGGTGCGAGCGCGCGGAATGCCGAAATGCCGCAGCACGGCATCGAAGCTTTCGTCGGAACCGGCGAGCGACGCGGTGTGCGACTGCGCCGCCGCCGCACCGGCGGCCGAAGTGCCGACCTTGATGACCGTCACCAGCTTGCGGTTTACCCGCGCCTTTTCCAGCGCACGGAAGAAGCGGTCGCGGTCGTTCACGCCTTCCATGTAGCAGGCGATGGTGTCGACGCTGTCGGAATCGACGAGGTACTCGAGACATTCGGCCAGCGTGATATCGGCCTCGTTGCCCGTGGAAATCCAGGTGCCGACCTTCATCCGCCGCGCGCGTGCCATGTTGAGCAGGTGTGTGCCGTAGGCGCCGGACTGGGTGACCATGGCGATGCGCCCTTTTTCCGGCGGCCCTTCCTGTAGCGCCGAGGAGAAGGTCGGGCAGTGGCCGATTTCTCCATTGAACATCCCCAGACAATTGGGCCCGAGAATGCGAATGCCGGCGCGCCGTGCACGCGCCACGATGTCGGTCTGCAGCGCAGCGCCCTCGGCGCCGACCTCGGCGAAGCCGGCGGAAAAGATCAGCGCCGCCTTGACGCCCTTCTGAGCGCAGGCGTCGATGGCATCGGCAATACCGGGGGCGGGAATGGCGAGCAGCGCGAAGTCGACTGGGCCGGGAAGGGAGGCGATGTCGGGATAGGCCGCATGGCCCTGCACTTCCTTGCGCGACGGGTTGACCGGATAGAGCGCACCCTTAAAGCCGGCGCGATTGTAATAGTCCATCGGCCGGCCGCCGATACGCGTGGGATCCGTGGAGGCGCCGACGATGGCGACAGACCGCGGCGCCAGCAGCGCCTCGATCCCGCTGCGCCAACGCTCGTCACGGGGCGTTTCCGGCATGTCGTTCCTCCCGTCAGGCCTTGGCGGCCAACCTTTTCGTTGTACGCGCCGCCGGTCTCGTTTCTTTCCGGCGAATGCTTTCGAGCGCGCGGCCATAGAGATTGGCCGATATATGGTCGGCGGTCTTGTGGATGTCCCGCCCGAGGGCGGCGAGCGCGGGCCGCGGCAACTGTCCGGCGATGACAACGCCGCTGATGCCGAAGCGCGCCTCGCCGGCATGATCCCGGATCACCGCGGCGACGGTATCCACGCCCTTGAACAGCTGGCCGTAGTCGAATGCGTAGCCGCGCTTGCCGGCCGCGATGACGTCGGCGGCATAGTCTTCGAAGCGCGGCGGCGCCTGCCAGCGCAGCCGGCGGAAACGCGCCTCGAGGTCCTTGGCGGAAAGTTTGCGTGTCGCGGCGATGCAGCGGCCGACGGCGCCGATGAAGGCCGGCAAGCGCGTGCCGATCGCCATGTCGACCCTGACCACGTTGATGCCGGCGACGCGGTCGACCAGCACGATGCGGTCGTTGGGCGCGATCTTCCACAGGCCGATCAGCGAATTGTGCTCGGTAGAGAGCCGTTCGAGCTCGGGGCGGATGAGATCGACCTGGTTGGTGCCCAGCAGCGGCGCCGAGAATTCGAGCATGCCGAGAGCGATGCTGTAGGTCTTGGTCGCCGTCTCGAAGGCGACAAGACCTTCCTTGGCCAGCGTCCTCAGAATGTTGAACGTGGTGCTGACGTTGAGGCCGGTCTCGCGCGCGATCGACGCGACGCCGGCGGGCGCTGCCGCGTGCGCCAGGTAGCGCAGCACGGTGACGGCACTTTCGACGGCGCCGACGAACTTGGCGCCCGTTGCTTGATCGAGACTATTTCTCATGCCAGAATGGCTTTCGTAATAAAGAATACTGATAACACAGCTTTCCGGCGCTGTGAAGACGACAGCGACGCGATATCAAAGGGCCCTCGCCACGATGCGGCAATTCGAAGAATTTGAGACGCCCCTGCGGACCGGCGCAACGGTCTGTCGCCGATGAGCGCGCCGCTGCATCGCGATATACGTGATGGTGTCGTCACGCTGACGCTTGACGTTCCCGAGAAGCGCAATGCGCTGTCCATGAACTTGCGCGAGCGCCTGCTTGAAACGCTTCGGCGGGACGAGGGCGACGCTGCGGTGAGGGCCATTATCCTGACCGGCGCCAACGACATCTTCTGTTCCGGTGGCGACATCACGCTGTTCGGCCAAGGCAACGATAGCGACTGGCGGCGGCGCCTGGCGATCCTGCACGAGGCGATCCGCCTGCTCATTGCCGGCCGCAAGCCGGTGGTGGCGGCGGTGTCGGGGCCCGCCTTCGGCGCCGGCCTGAGCCTGGCGATGGCCGCCGATTACGTCATTGCGGATCGGAGCGCGCGCTTCTCCACGTCGTTTGCGCGCGTCGGGCTCTTCCCGGACATGGGACTGCTATGGACGTTGCCGCAACGCATCGGTCCCGCGCTGACTCGCCAACTCATCATGGATGCTCGGGTGCTCGACGCCGAAGCGGCGCAGCGGCTCGGCATCGTCGACGACGTCGTCGAGAAGGAAGGCTTGCTCGAGGCCGCGCATCGCGCCGCCCTCAACGCGTCGTCGCTCGCACCGCTGTCGATCGCCGCTACCAAGAAAGCCCTCGCGGCCGGTCTCGATGCGGTGCTCGCCCAGGAGATGGAGACCCAGATGCGGCTGTTTACCAGCGAGGATCACAAGGAGGCCCGCGCGGCCTTCCTGAGCAAACGACAACCGGTTTTCAAAGGACGCTAAGATGCCGACCGCGTGCTATTGCGTCTGGCAGGTGGAGGGCGAAACCTTATGAGTGCTGAAATGCATGGCGCGCGCACGGCGCTGCCGTCGCTTCTGTCGCGCGATCTCGTCCTGCCGGTGCTCTGCTCGCCGATGTTCATCATCTCCAATCCGGAGATGGTCGTCGCGCAATGCCTGTCTGGCGTGATCGGCTCGTTTCCGGCCTTGAACGCGCGGGCCCCCGACACGCTCGATGGCTGGCTGACGCGCATCGAGGCGGCACTGGCCGAGGCCAAGACGCGCGATCCGGCGCGCCCGATCGCGCCGTTTGCCGTCAACCTGATCCTGCACGCCTCCAACGACCGCCTCGATGCGGATATCGAGACCATCGTCGCTCACCGCGTGCCGATCGTCATCACCTCGCTGCGAGCGCCGGAGCGCGTGGTCGCGCGCGTCCATAGCTATGGCGGGCTCGTGCTCCATGACGTGACGACGATGCGCCACGCCGAGAAGGCGCTCGAAGGCGGCGCCGACGGGCTGATCCTGGTGTGCACGGGGGCGGGCGGCCACGCCGGGCGGCTCAGCCCGTTCGCCTTCGTCGGCGAGATGCGTCGGCGCTACGACGGCCCGCTGGTACTCGCCGGCGGCATCACGCGCGGCGGCGACATTGCCGCGGCGCGGGCGATGGGCGCAGACCTCGCCTATATCGGCACGCGTTTCATTGCCAGCGACGAGGCCAATGCCCCGCCGGCCTACAAGGAGATGATCGTCGAGAGCGGGGCGGGCGACGTCCTCTACACGCCGTATTTCACTGGCATCCCCGGCAACTACTTGAAGCCGAGCATCCGCGCCGCCGGCCTCGATCCGGACGCGCTGCCGGATGTCACCAAAGATCAGGCGAATTTCGGCTCGGGCCGCACCAAGGCCTGGCGCGACATCTGGGGCGCCGGCCAGGGCGTCGGCGCGATCGGGTCGGTGGCAAGCGTGTCGGATATCGTCGCTGCGTTGCGCGAGGAGTTCTCAGCCGCCGTGGGCGCGCTCGAAAATCACATGAGTGTGGTGCGGTAAACGTCGTCGCGTCCGGGACTCAAGTCCCGGACGCTCTCGATCGGGTCGTCGTGCAGCCTGTCAGGCGACCGGATCCAGCGCCTTGCAATCGCTGGCCGCCCAGCCGATCTTGATCATCTGACCTTCGCTCATTTGCCGTTTCTGGCCGCGGTTGCGCACCTTGGCGATGAACTCGGAATTGCCCGCGACCGTCATGCGAATGCGAATGTGGTCGCCGAGGTAGATCAACTCTTCGATGCGCCCGGTCACGACGTTGTCCAGGCTTTCGGGGTTGTCGAACTCGACACGCTCGGGCCGTAGCGACAGCGTAGTCGTATCGCCGACGCCGTCGACGTTGACCTTCTCGGCCTTCAGCTGCGTCCCGTCCGCCAAGCGAACGTCGCACACCGTGCCGTTCATCGCCTCGACCTTGCCCGTCAGCTTGTTGTTCTCGCCGATGAACTGGGCGACGAACGAATTGCGCGGGTCTTCGTAAAGCTCGTCGGGCGTCGAAAGCTGCTGCACGATGCCTTCGTTGAACACGGCCACGCGGTCCGACATCGTCAGCGCTTCGGTCTGGTCGTGGGTGACATAGATCGCGGTGACGCCGAGGTTCTCGTGGATGTGCTTGATCTCGTACTGCATCTGCTCGCGCAGCTGCTTGTCGAGCGCGCCCAGCGGTTCGTCCATCAGGATGAGCTCGGGATCGAAGACGAGTGCCCGGGCGACAGCGACGCGTTGCTGCTGGCCGCCCGAGAGCTGTCCTGGGCGTCGGTTTCCGAACTGAGGCAGTTCGACCATTTCCAGCGCCCGCTGAATTTTCTTCTGCTGCGTATCCTTATCGATCCCGCGCACCTGCAGCGGAAACGCCAGGTTCTCCGCGACCGTCATGTGCGGAAACAGCGCGTAGTTCTGAAAGACCATGCCGGCGCCGCGCTTATGAGGCGGCACGTCGTTGATCGGTTTGCCGTTCAGGTAGATTTCACCCGACGTAACCGTCTCGAAGCCGGCCAGCATCATCAAGCACGTTGTCTTGCCGGAGCCGGACGGCCCCAGCATCGTCAGGAACTCACCGCCCTTGATATCGAGATTGAGTTCTTTGACGACGACAGTCTCGCCGTCGTAGCTCTTTTGAACTTTCTCGAATCGGACTTCGGCACCCCGTTCTTCCGCCATCACTGATTTCCCCTACCATTATTGTCTTAATTTCCCCTGCAAATCTTGTTTTTATAATTGAGTACAGGGCAAACACAACTCCGCCGGCCTCTCCATCGCGCGCTTCAACCCACAGAATTTCCGATCGAGGCCTCTACCGTCAACCTTCTCATGCTTCGCGTCCATTCGCAATTTTTCACTTCTACCGCGTTCTCGTCCATTAGTCCCTCATCGTCCGTCATTCGCCGTCATTCGCAATTTTCGCGTCAGCAAGCATCCGGCGCTCGCACGCGCTCATGTCCGAGCGGAGAACTGCAGTGCAACATTATTAGGCGAGGCTTGCTCACCCGGCTCTCGATTGCGCCGCAGCGGACCCAATAATTTGTACGCGCGTCGCGATGACAATGCTGCATCCGGCGCCGGCAGAGTCGGATTCACGCTGTTACATGTCGGATTTCCGCCCTAAAATGAGATAGTTGGCTCGAGCTGAATCACTGGCCTTGAATGAATGAGCCATACAGTGTGAAATGCATCTCGGACCAATGGGGCGCGCCGTGCGGTGCGAGATCAATGAATGACTAAATGATGCGCATTTTGCGCTGAATCGACGCATCTTGGCTCTGATTGGCGCCGCGCGCTGGAGGATGCGGTCTGATCATGGGCTCCATGTCCTGCAACCGATTAAGCCAATGTGACCGCCGGGCGCTGCCTGTTGCATCACGGATTAGGGAAAGAGAGGATTACCATGACAAAGAAATCTCATAGCGATCACGAGCACTTCCCGCTGACCAGGCGCGATATGATGAGCCTGGGAGCGACGACGTTTGGTCTCGTGTCCCTGTCGTCGATCGGCACGCTGCTGGATAGCCGCGCTGCCATGGCCGCTGACACGACGATCAATCTCGTGTCGTGGGGTGGCGCTTACCAGATGAGTCAGATCAAGGGCTATCAGGAGCCGTACACCAAGAAGACCGGCATCAAGTTCAACAACATCGAAAAGGCGGGCAATGGTCCGGCGCTGATCACGGCGCAGGAGCAGAGCGGCAACATCACCTGGGACATCGTCGACATTCTGCAGGCGCCGGCGGCGCGGCTCAGCGACCAGGGCCTGCTGCAGGAGATCGACTACGACAAGGATCTCGCCCCGGCGCCCGACGGAACGCCCGCCACCAAGGATTTCATCGAGGGTTCGCTGGGCGGCGACGGCAAGAAGGGCGGCTTCGTCCCCGAGATTTCGTACAACACCATGTTCGGCTACAACAAACAGGCTTTCCCCAATGGGGCGCCGCAGTCGATCAAGGACGTGTTCGACGTCAAGAAGTTCCCGGGCAAGCGGGGGCTGCAGAAGATCCCGGCCGGCAATCTCGAATGGGCCCTCTACGCCGACGGCGTGCCGCGGGACAAGATCTACGACACGCTGAAGACGAAGGCCGGCGTCGACCGCGCCTTCAAGAAGCTCGACGAACTCAAGCCGCATGCCATCTGGTGGAGCCAGGGTGCCCAGCCGCCGCAGATGCTGGCGCAGAAGGACGCGGTCATCGCGTCGGCCTATAACGGCCGTATCTTCAACGCGATCGCCGCGGACAATCAGCCCCTCGACTTCATCTGGGACGGCGGCCTCTACGAATGGGACGGCTGGTGCATCCCGGCAGGGTTGCCGAAGGACCGTCTGAAGTTGGCGATGGACTTCCTGAAGTTCTCGACCAACACCGAGAGCCTACTCAACCAGGCGCGCTACATCGCCTATTCGCCGTCGCGCAAGTCGTCCTTCAAGCAGATGGCGGATCTGACCTACTACAAGAACCCGAAGATCAAGATGATGGCGTACATGCCGACGTCGCCTGAGCATCTGAAGGTCGCCATTCCGAAGAATGCGGCGTTCTGGTCCAACTACGGGCCGCAGCTCAACCAGCGCTTCCAGGCTTGGCTCGCTAGCTAGGAATTGTGTGGTGAGCGCTGTCGTTTCAGCCACGGAGGAGCCGATGGAAATCGGCTCCTCCACCCTGAAAGCCAGTCTGCGGCGAGCGGAACGGAAAAAGCGCCGCGGCGCCTTCCTTCTGACGACGCCGCTGCTCCTTTTTATTGGCGTCATGTTCCTGCTTCCGCTCGTCAGCATGTTCTGGCTGAGCGTGTCGAACCTGACGATACCGTCCTACATGCCGAAAACGGTCGCGGCCCTATCGGGCTGGGACGCCAAAACACTGCCGCCGGAAACGGCCTACGCCGCCGTCGCGGCGGATTTGAAGGCAGCCTTCAAGCACCATACGTTCGGCCGCATTGGCAAGCGGCTCAACGAGGAATCGCCCGGCTCCTTCGGCCTCATCAACAAGTCGACCTTCCGCACGGCGCATCTGGCGCCGCCGACGTCGTGGAAGACGACGCTGGAAAAGATCGATCCCGCCTGGGGCAAGATGCCGATCTGGCGGCTGCTCAAGCGCGAGAGCAATTATTTCACGGCCGATTTCTACCTCGCCGCGGTCGACTTGCAGTACGGAGACGATGGTAGCATCCAGCGTGTCCCGGCCTATGCGCGGGTCTACATTCCGCTCTTCATCCGCACCATATGGATGAGCTTGCTCGTCACCGTGCTGACCCTGGTGCTCGGCTATCCGCTCGCCTACTGGATCTCGCGCATGCCCGACAGCAAGGCGAACCTGATGATGATCGCCGTCCTGCTGCCTTTCTGGACGTCGCTGCTCGTTCGCATCACCGCGTGGATCGTGCTCCTGCAGTCGCACGGCGTGATAAATTCAGCTCTGGTGAATTCCGGCCTCGTTGCCGACGCCCACAGACCGCAGCTCATCAACAACGGTCTTGGGACGGTCATCGTGATGACGCAGGTGTTGCTGCCGTTCATGGTGCTGCCGCTTTACAGCGTGATGCGCGGCATTCCGGACTTCTACGTGCGGGCCGCCGTCTCGCTGGGCTCGCATCCGTGGCGCGCCTTCTGGCGCGTGTTCGCGCCGCTCACATTGCCCGGCATCGGCGCTGGCGCCTTGCTCGTCTTCATTCTGTCGATCGGCTACTACATCACGCCCGAACTGGTGGGCGGTCAGACCGGCCAATTCATCAGTAATCGCATCGCCTATAACGTCCAGCAATCGCTGAACTGGGGCTTGGCTGCCGCGCTAGGCACCATCCTGACGGGGCTGACGTTGGGTCTGTTTGCGATCTACAGCTTTATCGCCGGCGCCGGGAAGGTCTCATTCGGATGAGAAACAAGCTCCCCGCCTATATGAGTCCCGCCGAGCATGGCTGGTACTACGCATTCCGTTTTTACGGGCTCGTCGTGCTGGTGTTCCTGGTGGTGCCGCTCATCGTCATCGTCCCGCTGTCGTTCAACGCCTCGCCGTATTTCACCTTCACGCATGATATGCTGACGTTGAACCCGGCAGGCTACTCGTCGCAGTGGTATAGTAAGTTCTTCACCGATCCCGTCTGGCTCCACGGTGTCAAGAACAGCTTCATTATCGCGCCGATCGCGACCCTTCTCGCGACGTCACTCGGCACGCTTGCCGCGCTCGGCTTGACGCGTCCCCATATGCCGTTTCGTACGGCGATCACCAGCATCCTCATCCTGCCGATGATTGTGCCGCTGATCATCACCGCGACGGCGCTGTTCTTCTATTTCTCGTATCTGCACATCGTGAACACGTATGTCGGGATTATCATCGCCCATGCGATTCTCGGCACGCCGTTCGTGGTGATCACGGTTACGGCCACGCTCAGCGGTCTCGATGACCGCTTCTATCGCGCGGCCTTGAGTCTCGGTGCCACCCCGCGGCGGGCGTTCTTCAAGGTGGTCATGCCGCTGATCCTGCCGGGAATCATCTCCGGCGCGCTCTTCGCCTTCATGACGTCGTTCGACGAAGTGGTGATCGTGCTCTTCATCGCAGGCCCAGAGCAGAAGACTTTGCCACTGCAGATGTGGACCAACCTGCGCTATACGATCGATCCGACCATCCTGTCGGTGGCCACGCTGATCCTGCTGTTTGCCATCACCCTCCTGGGCAGTCTCGAATTTATGCGGCGGCGCAGCGATAGGCTTCGCGGCATTACGTAGCGCCGCGGGGCAGGGCGGTTTTTTGCGGCGGCATGCGGCGTGAAGCCGGTGCTGCCGCGCTCGCGACGGGCGGCGCCGCCTTCGCCAACACGCGTGCCCTCGTCAAGAAGCTATGCGCGTTTGCCGCGATTGGAGTTATGTTGCGCCGACTCGTGGAGCGAATTTGACGTTTGAAAGCCAATCGCAGTTGGCTACGCGTCGAATGTGAAATTCAAAGATCCACTAGAATCAAATAGTCGCTCGTGATCCTTTGATCCCGATGTTTGCTCGGGAGCTTGCGGCAACGAGAGGCAAATGTCGGACTCCGACCACTAGTTGCCCTGGTCCCGAAGCCCTCGTTATATGCTACACGCGCGTCCGGCCGTGAACGGATCGGAAGGGCCGGCGGCTCGGCCTGTTGTCGCCCCATGATCCTCCCGCCGCCGTTTTGTCGACACAGGATGCCAGACGATGACCGAGCCCGATCCGCTGTTGGTTGAATATCCGTCCGACGACATTGTCGTCTTCCGGCTAAACCGGCCGCAGGTGCGCAACGCCCTCAATCTCCTCGTACGCCAGCGGCTTTCCGCCGAGGTCGCGCGCCACGCCGCCGATCCGGCGATCCGTTGCCTGATCATCACCGGCTCGGACACGGTCTTCGCCGCCGGCGCCGACATCACCGAAATGGCCAAGGCCGGGCCGATGGAGGCGATGGCCCGCAACGTGCAGCAATACTGGCGCGTGCTCATGGAGTGCCCTAAGCCGCTGATCGCCGCGGTCGAAGGTTTCGCGCTCGGCGGCGGGCTGGAGATGGCGCTGTGCGCCGACATCATCGTGGCGGGCGAGGGCGCCAAGCTCGGCCTGCCGGAGGTGAAGATCGGCATCCTGCCGGGCGGCGGCGGTACCCAGAAGCTGGCGCGGCTCGTCGGCCGCCAGCGCGCCATGCTGCTGCTGATGACCGGGCGCATGTTCGGCGCGGCGGAAGCGCTCGCCATGGGCGTCGCCAGCGAGGTGGCGCCGGCGGGCGGGGCGCTCCCCCGCGCGCTCGAGATCGCGCGCGAGATCGCCGCCATGCCGCCGGTCTCGGTCAAGCAGATCAAGGAAATCGTCAACGCGGGGCTGAACGCACCGCTCGAGACCGCGCTGATGCTGGAGCGCAAGGCCTTCGAGCTGCAGTTCGCGACGCAGGACCAGAAGGAAGGCATGAAGGCCTTCATGGAAAAACGTAAGCCCAAATATGAAGGCAAATAGAGTACGAGGGGAAGTGAGCGTGGCAAGAGATCTTTCGACGCCGGAGCTGACGGTGACGGTCATCGGCACCGGCACCATGGGCCGTGGCATTGCGCAGGTGTGCGCACAGGCCGGGCTCAACGCCTTGATGTTCGACACCCGCGAGGGCGCGGTGCAGGAAGCGCTCGCCGCGATCAACAAGGGGCTTGACGGTCAGGTCGCCAAGGGCCGCATGACGGACGAGGCGAAAGCGGACGTCATGGCGCATCTGAAGCCAATCAGCTCGCTCGACGAGGCGGCGGTGTCGGACGTCGTCATCGAGGCCATCGTCGAAAAGCTCGAGGTCAAGCGCGAGCTGTTCCGCGCGCTGGAAAAGCTGGTCGCGCCTGACGCCGTGCTCGCCACCAACACCTCCTCCCTGTCGGTGACCGAAGTCGCCGCCGGTTGCGACAAGCCGGAGCGCGTCGCCGGCCTGCATTTTTTCAATCCGCCGCCGGTGATGAAGCTGGTCGAGGTGATCGGGGGCTTGAATACCGAGCCGGCGCTGGTCGAGGCGCTGGTCGGCTTCGTCAAGCGCATCAGGAAGCATCCGGTGGTCGCAACCGACACGCCCGGCTTCGTGGTCAACCATGCCGGCCGCGCCTACGGGCCGGAGGCGTTGCGCATCATGGCGCAGGGCATCGCGTCCCCGCGCGAGGTTGACATCCTGATGAAGGAGGCCGCCGGCTTCCGCATGGGGCCGTTCGAGTTGCTCGACCTGGTCGGCGGTGACGTCACCCACGCGGTGATGGTGAGCATCTTCAGTCAGTATTTCAACGAGCCGATGTACCAGCCTTCCGCCGAGATGACCGTGCGCGTCGCCGGCGGCCTGCTCGGGCGCAAGTCGAAGCGCGGCTTCTACGATTATGCCGGCCCGCCGGCAGGTGAGGCGCCGAGCGTGCCGGTTGCCGAACAGCCAAAGCCGGCGTCGGCCTGGGTCGCTGACGAGGAGGGCGGCGCGGCACTGGCCGAATTGCTCAATGGCGCTGGCGTCAAGACGCAGCTTGGCGGCGCGCCGGGCGCGCATCCGGTGTGCATGGTCACGCCGCTGGGCGAGGATTGCTCAGGCGCTGCCGTGCGCCTTACACTCGATCCGGCCAGGACCGTCGCCGTCGATATGTTCGGCGGTTTTCAGGGCCGGCGCACGCTGATGAAAAATCCGCTCACGTCGCCGGAAACCTTGGGCGCGGCCTATGCGGCACTCGCCGCCACCAAGGCGCCGGTCACTGTGATCAAGGATAGCCCCGGCTTCGTGGTGCAGCGGCTACTTGCCATGATCGTCAACATCGGCACGCGCATTGCCGAATTGCGCATCGCGGCGCCCGCCGATATCGACACCGCGGTGGAACTCGGCCTCAATTATCCGAAGGGCCCGCTCGCCTTCGGCGATGCGCTGGGGCCCGCGCGGGTGCTCGCGGTGCTGGACGGCATGCACGCCATCACGCACGATCCCAAATACCGCGCCACCACCTGGCTGCGTCGCCGCGCGCGGCTCGGCATTTCGCTGCTGGCGCTGGATTGAGCGGACCGCAGGGGGCGATTTTGAAACAATGTGACGCCTGAATTGGTGATGCAGCAATTTTGTCATCAGGTTGGGCGCTCCGGGCGGCCGGCCTCTTTCATTGCGGAATTTAATCGAACGATTTGAATGGGCTATGCGCCGCCGAGCCACCGTGGCGGGTTCATCACAAAGCCGTCAGTCCACAAGCGAAGCTCCGGTTCGAGGTTGCTCCGGCGTGAGCGGAGTGGAACAATTCGCGCGCTCGTTCGTCATACCCGCGAGCGCCGCAACAAGTTCCCGACAACCGCCATAGTTCAGAAACCGCCATTTCCCCAACAAGAGCAATGGAGGCCGTGATGGCGCGCACCGCAACCTCATCCCTTCCGCGCGAGACCGCCGGCGGCGCATCGTCGGCCGAGTCGCTTGACGCGACCCGTGCGCGCTGGCTCGCCACATTCCGCCGCGTGCGCGGCGAGACCGAAGCGCGCGCCGCGCATCTGTCGCCGGAAGACCAGGTCGTGCAGTCGATGACCGACGCCAGCCCAACCAAGTGGCATCGCGCCCACGTCACCTGGTTCCTCGAAACCTTCCTGCTGGTGCCCAACGAGCCCACCTATAAGATCTACGACGAGCGCTTTCCCTTCCTGTTCAATTCTTATTATGTCGCCGCCGGTCCGCGCCACGCGCGCCCACAGCGTGGGCTGATCACGCGACCCAGCCACGACGACGTCACCGGCTATCGCGCTCACGTCGACGCCGCGGTGGAAAAGCTGATTGGGAGTGTGCCCGCAGCGAAGACCGACGAGGTGTTCCGTATTCTGGAGATTGGCCTCAATCACGAGCAGCAGCATCAGGAACTGCTCATCACCGACATCCTGCACGCCTTCGCGCAGAACCCGACCGACCCGGCTTACGATTCCGATTGGCGGCCGCCGCAACCGGCGCAGGGCCCACGCGGCTTCGTCGACGTGCCGGCGGGCATTCACCCGGTCGGCCACGTCGGTGAGGGCTATTTCTTCGATAACGAGACGCCGCGCCACGATGAATTGATTCCGCCGATGCGCATTAACCGCCATCTGGTCACCAACGCGGAGTGGGTTGAATTCATCGACGCGGGCGGCTATGCGACGCCCTCGCTCTGGCTGCAGGAGGGCTGGGCCATCGTCCAGGCGGAAGCCTGGCAGGCCCCGGGCTACTGGCGGCTTCTGGACGGGGCCTGGCATTCGATGACGCTCGCCGGCCTCAAACCCATCGATCCAGCCGCGCCTGCCATGCATGTCAGCTATTACGAAGCGGATGCCTTCGCGCGTTTTGCCGGAAAACACCTGCCGAGCGAGGCGGAATGGGAGGTTTCGGCCCGTTCCGGGCTGCTGGCCGACGCCTTCGGTATCGCTTGGCAATGGACCCGCAGTGCTTATCTACCCTATCCAGGGTACCGCGCGGCGGAAGGGGCGCTCGGCGAGTACAACGGCAAGTTCATGGTCAGTCAGATGGTCTTGCGCGGCTCGTCGCTGGCGACGCCGGAGGGTCACGAGCGCGTGAGCTACCGCAACTTCTTCTATCCCCCTTCGCGTTGGCAGTTCAGCGGCGTAAGGCTCGCCGCATTCGGCGCCTGATCCGGTCTTCGGACGGTCGACGCAGAAAGTCATAATCAGGAGGACCGATGGTCGCCCTTGCACGTTCATCCCATTCGCATTCGGCGAGCGAAGAGGAGCAGGCCTTTGCCGCCGACGTTCTGCGCGGCCTGCACGCGACGCCGAAGCGCATTCCGGCGAAATATTTCTACGACGATGCCGGCTCGCTGCTGTTCGACCGCATCACCGATCTGTCGGAGTATTACCCGACCCGCTGCGAGATGGGCATTCTCGAGGCGAAGGCGGAAGAAATCTGCAAGCTCATCCCGGAGGGCGCGGCGCTGGTCGAGCTCGGCGCTGGTTCCAACAAGAAGGTACGCATCCTGCTCAAGGCCGCGCCACATATCGGGATCTATGTGCCGGTCGATATCTGCGGCGAGATGATCGAACGTGAGGCGGTGGAGTTGCGTCACGATTTTTCCACGCTCAAGGTCGCGCCGGTCACCGCCGACTTCACCAAGGAATTTGAGCTTCCGCCGGAAGCCAAAACCGCGCCCGCGCGGATCGGCTTCTTCCCGGGCTCGACCATCGGCAATTTCGAGCCGCACGAGGCGGCGGCGTTCCTCAATAACGTCGCCAAGATTCTCGGGCCCGATGCCATTCTCATCATCGGCGTCGACCTCATCAAGCCGGTCGAGGTGCTGAAAGCCGCCTATAACGACGAGCAGGGCGTGACCGCCAAGTTCAATCTCAATCTGCTCAAGCGCATCAATCGCGAGCTCGGCGGTACCTTCGATCTCGGTGGCTTCGAGCATCACGCGATCTACAACCGCGAGCGCAATCGCATCGAAATGCATCTCGCCAGTCTCAAGCGGCAGAAGGTCAAGGTGGCCGGCGAGTGCTTCGATTTCCGCGCCGGCGAAACCATCCATACCGAGAACAGCTACAAGTACAGCGTGGAGTCGCTGTCGGCGCTGGCGCGTGGCGTCGGCTGGCAGCCGCTGAAGGTATGGACCGACCCCGACAAGTATTTCTCGATCCAGGCCTTCAAGCTCGAGCCCGAAGGCGCCGGCGGCAAGGCCGACACGCGCAAGGGGTAGACAACTTTTCCGTTATTCCGGTCCATGCGCCGAAAAGCGCGTTTACGCGCGTCTTCTACGCGCTTGTGGCGTGTGTCCCGGAACGGCCTGCCACGGCGCCCAGACGCCTTTTTCTCACCCCCTGATACCGGCCCGCCCGACCCCTGGATTCCCGCAGCCTCCCGCGCTAAGCCTTGCCGCTCGCGCTGCGACCGCCCCACGGCCGGTTGTGCGCGCGTTTAGTTAGCCGCAATCGAATGTTTGCGCGGCGCGAAAAGGTAGGCAGGAAACAGGCCCATGAAGATCGTGAGTTTTGAGGACCGCGGCCCGCATCTCGGCGTGGTCGAGGGCGACAACGTCATCGATCTGCAGGCGGCCGACGCCAGCGCGCCCACCGGGCTCGGCGACTGGCTGCGCCGCAGCAACGGCGATCTCAAGGCGCTCGAAGAACTGGCGGCCAAGGCGCCCGCTGCCGCCCGCCGCCCGCTGGCAGGGCTCAAATTTTCGCTGCCGGTGCGGACCCCGGGCAAGATCATCTGCCTCGGCCTCAACTACCTCGACCACGTCAAGGAAGGCCCGCAGAAGGACAACATCCCGAAATTCCAGTCGATCTTCTTCCGCACGCTCACCTCGCTGACGCCGCACCTGCAGCCGCTGATGCGGCCGCAGAAGTCGATCCAGTTCGACTACGAAGGTGAATTGGTCGTCATCATCGGCAAGCCTGCCAAGCATCTCACCATGGAGAACGCGGTCGACTGCGTCGCCGGCTACTGCTGCGGGATGGAAGGCTCCATCCGCGAGTATCAGCGCCACACCACGCAGTGGGGCATGGGCAAGAACTTCGATCAGACCGGCAGTGTCGGTCCATGGATGGTGACCGCCGACGAACTGTCGGCGGGCGGCAAGGGCCTCAAGATCGAGACCCGGCTCAACGGCAACACCATGCAGTCGTCCAATACCGAGCATTTCATGTTCCCGGTGGCTGAGTCGCTGGTTTATCTCACCGAAGGCATGACGTTGGAGCCGGGCGACATGCTGTTCACCGGCACGCCCTCCGGTGTCGGCCACGCGCGCAAGCCCAATCCGGTGTGGATGAAGGCGGGCGACAAGGTCGAGGTCGAGATCGAGGGCGTCGGCACGCTGGTCAATCCGATCGAGGACGAGAAGATCTGAAGCGGCGCGACCGAACCGGAGCCGCGGTGGCGGCGTTACCGGCGAACGATTTGAAGTGATTGGAGAAGGGAGCGATATGGCCGACCAGCTCAACGTACTCGTCATCCGCGGCTCGCTGCGCAAGAAGTCCTACAACGCCGCGCTGGCGCGCGCGCTGCCGGGGCTGGCACCGCCCGAGATGAAATTCACCGACGCGCCGTCGTTTGCCGGGTTCCCGATCTACAACGACGATACCCGCGTCGAGTCCGGCCCGCCTGCCGATGTGGTGGCCTGGAATGATGCCATCCACGCTGCCGACGGTGTCATCATTGTCTCGCCGGAATTCAACTGGTCGATCCCCGGCGGTTTGAAGAACGCCATCGACTGGGTCTCGAAGCTTCCCGACCAGCCGTTCAAGGACAAGCCGGTGGCGATCCAGTCGGCTTCGACCGGCCAGATGGGCGGCGGCCGCATGCAGTATCACCTGCGTATGGCGCTCGGCACGCTCGACGCGCTGGTGCTCGGCAAGCCGGAAATCTTCATCAACTTCGCGGCCAAGAAGTTCGATGAGAAGACGCTCGAACTGACCGATCAGCCGACCATGGACATCGTCAAATTGCAGCTCGAAAACTTCGCCAAGTTCATCCGGCGGATGAAAGTTTAGGGCTCACAACGGACCGCCCTTCAGCCACCGAGCGCCGTCGGCATAGAGCGCGTCGAGCGCCGGGCCTTCGAGGCCGGGCAGGTCGCGTTTGACGTCATAGCCGACCTTCGTCTGCAGATAGGCGAGATGGCGATAGCCTTCCGGAAACTGCGCCAGCAGGGCGGGATCGAGCGTGATCTTCGCGCCGGGCTCGACAAGATCGAGCCGGTCCTTCTCGTAGATGTGCCGGCGAAGCACGATGCCCCAGCGCCCATCGCGCTTTTCCAGGAAGTCGTAGGCGCGGCCCATGCAGGCGACGTCGCACAGCGCGCCTTCCACGGGCGCGCGCTGGGTGATGGTGAGCTTGGTCTGCCCAATGGCGCGGTTGCCCACGATGTCGGCGGTGTGGCCGCCGAGCATGTGCACGATGCGGGCGCCGCGGTCGAAGCCCTCTTGGCTCACCTTGATGAAATCCTCGTAGCCGCCCTGGAACCAGGTCGCCCACATCGCGCCCTCGGGGTGCCAGAGCGTGCGGAAGCGGTCCCACCGGCGCGCGTCGCGCCACAGCACCCAGTTCTCGACGATGTCCCGGATGGCAAGGCGGTCGGCGGTGTCGGTCATGGAGAGCCTCTCGGTTTATGCTCTCATAGCTGATATGGAATCCGCCGTCACCGCGCGGATTGCGGGAGGGAGAAAGAACGAATGCCAAGGCTTACCGGAAAAGTCGCCATCGTCACCGGCGGTGCGTTGGGTATCGGCCGCCATTACGCGCTGGCGCTGGCCGCGGAAGGGGCCAAGGTGATGATCGCCGACATCGCCGACGGCAAGCCGCTCGCCGACGAGATCGCCGGCCGCCACGGCGTCGATGCGGCGGCGAGCGCCACCACCGATGTGAGCGACGAGCGGGCGGTCGAGAAATTGGTCGCCGAGACTCTCAAGCGCTTCGGCCAGATCGACATCCTGGTCAACAACGCCGCGCTCTATGCCAAGCTTAACCCCCGCGACTACGACGAGTGGGACATGGCGACCTGGGACAAGGTGATGGCAATCAACGTGCGCGGTTCCTGGCTCATGGTGAAATATGTGGCGCCGCACATGAAAGAACGCCGCTCCGGCAAGATCATCAACATTGCCTCCGGCGCCCCCTACAAGGGCGTGCCGCGCATGCTGCCCTACGTCACCTCCAAGGGCGCGATCATCGCCTTTACCCGCGCGCTGTCGCGCGAGCTCGGCGACTACGGCATTAACGTCAACTCGCTGTCGCCGGGCTATATCCTCAGCGACACCGGCCTCGAAAACGCGACCCACGTCGAGGAGGAGCGCTCCCCCGTGCGCAATTCTCGCGCCTTTAAGCGCGACGCCTATCCTGAAGACCTTACCGGTACCCTGGTCTATCTGGCCTCGAACGACAGCGATTTCGTCACCGGCCAGTCCATCGTGGTGGACGGTGGCTCGGTCAACAACTAAGGCAATATTGTTCTTTATTCCCCAGCATGGCAGAATAATTCTGTCGCTCGCGCCGATTGGGGAGAACGTTTTGCCATGACCAGCCCATACACCCTCGACCAATACGTCGGGGACCTGCGCGCCATCGCCGCGCAGGAAACCGATTTGGAAGAGATCACCGAGCGCGTTGCGCCGCTCGCCAAGAAGTTCGCCGACGCGCCTGGCTGGTTCCGCCCCGAATACCGCGAATGCGACGAGGAGCAGGGTTTCGGCGTGCACCTGCTGCACGAGGAGCCGAACCATGACCTGGCGGTGTTCCTGATCTCCTGGCTGCCCAACCGTGGCACCAAGCCGCACAACCACAAGACCTGGGCGGTGGTGGTCGGAATGGAAGGGCAGGAGCAGGAGGCCAACTGGGAGCGGCTCGATGACGGCAGCAAGCCTGGCCACGCCGAGCTCAAGCTCGGCGACAAGCACGTGATGGCCGCCGGCGATGTGGCGCGCTGCTATCCAGAGCACATCCACAGTGTCTGGAACGTCGGCAAGGACATTTCCATGTCGCTGCACACCTATGGCCGGCACATCAACCACACTGGCCGCTCCGAGTTCGATCCCGCGCGCCGTCTGGAAGTGCCCTTTAGGGTCAAGGTTGCCGGCGAGGAGCCGGCGCGGACCTGATCGACGCGCCGGCCCATATCGCCTACGCTTGCGGCCTCGCGTACGGTGGCGAAAGTACCGGACGAAAGAAGCGGTGGAGGGTTCGCCATGGATGTCGTTGCTCTCGGTCCCGGTTTTGGCGCCGAATTGCGCGGCGTCACGCTCGCCGACGTCGCCAACGATGACGCCGCTTATGACGCGGTGCGTGCCGCCTTCGAAGAGCATTCGGTGCTGGTGTTGCGCGGCCAGGACGTCACCGACGACCTGCAGATCGCGTTCTCGCGCCGCTTCGGTCCGCTCGAAATCACAAAGGTCGGCTCGCAAGGCCACGGCACGCACCTGGTGATTCTCTCCACCATCGACGAGAACGGCAAGGTGGTGCCGGCCGATCATCGTCTCGCCATGCGCAACAAGGCCAACCAGCTCTGGCACACCGACTCCACCTTCAAGGCGGTGCCGGCGCTCGCTTCCGTTCTGTCGGCGCGCATCATCCCGGCCGCCGGCGGCGAAACCGAATACGTCTCGACCCGGTTGTTGTGGGACACGCTCGATCCTGCGTTGCGCGCGAAGCTGGAAAATTCCTTTGCTTGGCACGACTACGCCCATTCGCGCGGGCAGATCGCTCCCGGTCTCGCCAGTCCCGAGGAGCGCGCGGCATTGCCGGCGCAGCGCTGGCGCATGATGTGGAAAAACCCGGTCAACGGCCGGCCGGCGCTCTATCTTGCCTCCCACGCTTACGCCATCGAGGGCATGACGCCGGCCGAGGCGAGCAAGCTCCTGGCGGAGTTAATGACGGCCGCCACCGCGCCGGCAACGAGCTACGTCCACGCTTGGCGCCCGGGCGACGTGGTGATGTGGGATAACCGCGCCACCATGCACCGCGGCCGGCCGTGGCCGGCGCACGAGGCCCGCCATATGGTACGCACCACCATCTCGGCCACCGCCGCCGATGGCCTCGAGACCATGCGCTTTCCGTCGCCGCAGGCGGCAGAGTAACCTAGGCCCAATCCGGCATATCCGGCGGGCCCCGAACCGGGTATACTGGTTACAAATCCAACTAATAACGTTCGCAACGGAGGAAACCATGGCGGTCGCCGAAGCTCAGGCCGACAAGAAGCACAACATCCAAGGCGCCCGGCAGGCCTATTACGACAAGATTTCCGAGCACCACTTGGCGCCCTTGTGGGAGGTGCTCAAAGGCTTGGTCACGCCCGAGCCGAAGACCCAGATGGTGCCGGCCTTGTGGAAGTTTCCCGAGGTCGAGAAGTTCATGCTCGAGGCGGGCGACGTCATCACTGCCGAGGAGGCCGAGCGCCGCGTGCTGGTACTCGAAAACCCCGGCGACCGCGGCAAGTCGCGCATCACCAACACGCTGTTCGCCGGTATCCAGCTCATCATGCCGGGCGAGATCGCGGAAGCGCACCAGCACGTCGCCTCCGCTATCCGTTTCGTCTTGAAGGGCAAGGGCGCCTACACGGCGGTCGAAGGCGAAAAGGCCATGATGGAGCATGGCGACTTCATCATCACCGCCAACTGGGCGCCGCACGACCACGGCAATCCGGGCAAGGAGCCGGTGATGTGGCTCGACGTGCTCGACATGCCGACCATCAATCACTTCCAGACGTCGTTCGCGCACCATTTCGACGAGAAGATGCAGAACGTCAATCACGAGGACGGCGACTCGTTCGAGCGCTACGCCATGGGCGTGCTGCCGGACGGCATGCCGGCGGTGACCAACCGCACGCCCGTGATCAATTATCCCTACGCCAAGATGAAGCCGATCCTTGATCGGCTGAAGAAGACCGGCGATATCGACAAGCGCCACGGCGCGCGCGTGCACTACGCCAATCCGATCAACGGCGGCCCGGTGCTGCCGACGATGGGTGCTTGGCTTTCGCTCTTGCCCAAGGGCTTCAAGGGTGAGCCCTACCGCTCGACCGACGGCACCGTGTTCGCGGTGGCGGAAGGCAAAGGCCGCACCGTCATCGACGGCAAGCCGTTCGACTGGGGTGTCAACGACGTGTTCGTGGTGCCGCCGTGGAAGCGCTATCAGCACGAGGCCGACGACGAGGCGGTGTTGTTCTCGATCTCCGACAAGCCGGCGCAGGAAGCTCTCGGTATCTGGCGGGAAGGGGAGTGACGCTTCCTCCCTCTCCCCGCACGCGGGGAGAGGTGAAAGAGGCCGCCGCGCGAAACCGCCTTACGGCCCCGCCGCCTGCGGGGCCGTTTGCTTTTGCAGCCGCACCTGCATGTAGTTGAAGCCCAAGAGCGCCCCCGACCCGCCGAGTCCGATCCAGTCCAGCACCTCGGCGCCGTCGAAGGCGTGCGCCGGGAGCAGGATCACCAGCGCTGTCACGGCGAAGGCGATCCGCATCGGCGTTGATAAGAGCCCGCAGGCGAAGCCGACGATGGCCGCCGTGCCCATGAAGATGCCAAGCAGGTTGCGCGCAAGGTTCCAGACGATCAGCCCGGCGCTGCCGTGCATCAGCAGGCTCGGCTCCCACACGAACAGGAACGGGATGAAGAACGTGCTCCAGCCCACGATCACCGCGTGCCAGCCGGTGGTCCAGCCGGAGGTGCGCGCGATGTTGGCGGCGGCGTAGGCCGCGATCGCCACCGGCGGCGTGATCATGCTCAGCATGCCGAAATACATCACGTACATGTGCGCGGCCATCGGCCAGACGCCGAGCTTGATGAGCGATGGCGCGAGCAGGGTCGCGGTCAGCACGTAGACGCTCACCGTCGGCATACCCATGCCGAGGATGATACTGATGATCGCGGTCAGGATCAGCAGGAGGACGAGGTTGCCGCCGCTCAACGTGATGAGCTGCAGCGTCAGCCCGAAGGAGATGCCGGACACGCTGAGCGCGCCCACCACCATGCCGGCGGCAGCACCGATCAACACTATGTCGAGCGCCGCGCGGCCGGTGTCGAGCACCGCCCGCACCATCTCGCGCGCCGTGACGCGCTGGCCCCGGTAGCCGAAGATCATGCTGAACACGATCAGCAGTCCGGTGGTGTAGATCGCGGCCCGCTCGATCGGGATCTGGAACACCTGCGGATAGGCGATCACCACGATCAGGAAGATCAGCGGGATGGGGAAATGCCAGCCCGATTTCAGCACTTCGCTGAAGCGTGGGATTTCTTCGACCTGGGCCGCGCCGATGCGCTGCTTGGCCGCTTCCAGATCGACGTGTATGAACAGCGCGGCATAGTAGAGTACGGCCGGAATAATCGCCGCGATCACAACGGTGCCGTAGGACACCTGCAGGAACTCGGCCATGATGAAGGCCGCCGCCCCCATCACCGGTGGCATCAGCTGTCCGCCGGTCGAGCCCACCGATTCGATCGCCGCCGCGCGCGTCGGCGAAAAGCCCGAGCGCGACATCAGCGGGATCGTGACGACGCCGACCGCCACCACGTTGCTCACCGCCGCGCCCGAGATCATGCCGAACAGCGAGGAGCCCACGACCGCGATCTTGGCGGCCCCGCCGCGGTAGCGCCCCATGGCCGACATGGCGAGGTCGGCGAAGTAATTGGCGCCGCCGGTGCGGCCGAGCACCTGACCCATCAGCGTGAAGGGAATGACGATCAGCACCGCCACCTGCAGAATGATGCCGATCATGCCATTGGTGTCGAAGCCGAGATAGGTGACCAGTCGCGGCAGCGACACCGGCAGCGTGGCGAAGTTGCCCGGCATGTGCGGTCCGATGAAGACGTAGACCGAAAGCACCAGGATGATAGCCACCAGCACGCCGCCGGCAGTGCGGCGGGTCGCCTCGAGCACCAAAAGAACGAGAATGGCGGCGCCAGCCACCAGATCGGTCGGCAGGCTGTAGATCTTGAAGGTAATTTCCGTGTAGCGGAAGGCGACATAGCAGCAGAGCAGGATCGACAGCGCCGCCGCGGTCCAGTCGAACCAGTTCGGCGGCTTGTTTCTCTTGCCGGCAATGAAGATCAGCGCGAGCGACAGCCCGAGGCAGATGGCCAGCATCTGCTCGGTGTAGAAGCTCATGTTCAGGAGACGCCGCGGCAGGTCGAGCACCCACCCCACGACGCAAATGAGAAGCAGCGCCTGGATGATGTCCGTCAGCCACCTGACTGTGGCTGACGGCTTCTCCTGTGGCGCTGCCCCTTCGACGGACGGCTCGTGTTCGCTCACTTATCGGCCTTGGCTTCGATGTGGTGCGCTTTGTAATAAGCCAGTGCACCCTTGGCGTAGGGCAGGCCGTAGTTCTTGTACATATTCTGCGCCGACAGTTCGCGCAGCGCCGGCTGCACCGCCACCAGGTCTTTCTTGTTGGCGACCAGCGTCGCGATGATCTTTTCGATCACTTTGGCCGGCACCTTGTCGTTGGTGATCAGCAAGTTGTCCCAAGCATAGACGTCCATCGGATGGGTAACACCGATGAAGAAGGGATTGGGCACCGCCTTGGTCAGATAGCCGTAGCGGAAGATCTTCTGCGCCGCCGGCAGCCCGCTCGCCGGAATGGTGAGGGCGCGGATGCCGCCGACGGTGGCGTCGACCTCGCGCACTTTCGGCGCGCCGAAGGCGAAGAAGAGCATGTCGGCATCGCCGTTGGCGAAGGCGTCGGCGCCGCGCACCACGTTGGGTACGAGCACTGGTTTGACATCCTTCGGCGTCAGCCCGCCGGTGGCGAGGATCGCGTTCGCCAGCAGTTGGATGGTCGGCATGGCGGTGTAGCCCATGGGCACCCGCTTGCCCTTGAGGTCGGCGATGGTCTTCATCGGCGAGCCCTTCTTCACCCAGAAGGTGCCGCGGAAGGTATGCGGCGAGCCGATCAACCTCAGGTTCGGCTGCTTGCCCTCTTTGGCGACGCCGTTGAGCGCGTCGGCGACTTCCAGAATGTTGGAAATGCCGATCTGCGCCTCGTTGTTGTTGACCATCGGCAGGATCGCGGCGTCGCCCGCGGTCGGACGCACCAGCACGTTCATGCCGGCCTTTTCCTTCAGCACCTTGGCGATGGCGGAGGCCGTGGTGTAGTTCAGCGTGCCGGGCGGCAGCGTGGCGAAGGCGTAGGTCTGCGCCGCGGCCATGCCGCCGCTCAGGCTCATCGCCGCCACCGCGGCCGTCAGCAGTTTCAGCGACCGCAGCATTCGGCCTCGCGTAAGGCTGGACATGGCATTTTCCTCCCTGTTGCCGCCTCTGGACGGCGGCTTGTTCTTGCGTCTATGTGCCGCAGGCCGCCCGCGTGCACGGCTTGCGCTGGCCCGCGGCTCCGCCCCCGTAACCTCGTGCCTTGTTCGTGATATTTGCACAGGACCAGCGGTCAGGGAAGAAACGGGGTGTACGCTTCGCTGGTTATTTGAGCGTTGATATCGATATCGGCCCACGATCCGGCCCACAACTCGGTGTGCCGACCGATTTCATCCCGCTAAAATGGGGATCGAGGTTCCAAGAGGACGGTCACGGATGCAACTCGAACAGCTCAGCGCCGGCCACGGTGCGCTTGCTGCCGTGCGCACGGGCAGCTGCCCCGACCTTGTGATCCTGCATTCGCTGCTCGCCATACAACCGGAAGCTTTTTCGCCGCCTGTCGCATCCTGCAGGAAACCGACCTGGTGCCGCTGCTCACGTACCTGCGCGCGCCGACGCTCGTCGTCTGCGGCGAGATGGACCAGGCGACGCCGCCCGCGCTCAACAGACAGGTCGCCGAGCACGTGAAGGAGGCGCGCGACACCGAATTGCCCGCCGCTCGAGCAGCCGGAGGCTTTCCTCGGCGCCATCAAAGAGTTCATCGAACGCTGACGGCTGGCGGTTTTCTTCAAATCCTGATCAAAGGGGCGATATGAAACGTCTGCTTCTCGTCGCGGCCGGCCTCGGTCTCATCCTGGCGGTCGCCTTCATCGTCCATGAAGGCGTCGGCGCGGTGACTAAAGCCTTTGCGGCGGTGGGCTACGGGCTCATCGTCGTCATCGCCGTTCGCGTGGTCGAGCTTGTCGGCGCCGGCATCGGCTGGTGGATCATTTTTCCGCCGGAGGCCAAGGCGCGTCCGGGCCTTTGCATCTGGGTGCGCTTCATCCGCGAGGCGATCAACATGCTGCTGCCGGTGGCGCAGGTCGGCGGCGAGATCGCCGGCGCGCGCGTCGTTACGTTCTCCGGCATCCCGGCGGCTCTTTCCGGCGCCACGGTGCTGGTCGACATCTTTATGCAGGTGGTGGCGCTGTTCCTGTTCGTGCTCGTCGGCATCGGCCTCTTCGCGCTCGACGGCGCCGACGGCGCCATGCTGGGGCCGATCCTCATGGGCGCCGGTATCATGGGCGCGGCGCTGGCGGGGTTCTTCGTCGCGCAACGCTTCGGCGGCGCCAAGCTGCTCGATCGCGCCCTGATGGCGATGGCGGAGCGCACCGGCTGGTCCGCGCTCGCCAATGTGGCCAGCCTGCACGACAACCTGATGCGCATCTATTCCGACGTGCCGCGGCTCGCCATGAGCCTCGTCGTGCACGTCGGGGTCTGGTTCGTGGGCGTGTTCGAGATCCTGGTGGCGCTGCGTCTGATGGGCTTTCACATTTCATTTAGCGAAGCATTGGTGATCGAAAGCCTGAGCCAGGCGGTGCGAGCGGCGGCTTTCCTGGTGCCGGGCGCGCTCGGCGTGCAGGAGGCAGGCTTCGTCGCCATCTGCTCGGCATTTGGGATTCCAGCCGCGCCGGCGCTCGCGCTCTCGCTGGTCAAGCGCGTGCCGGAGCTCGTCCTCGGTCCGCCCTTCCTGTTCATCTGGCACGCGCACGAAGCCAAAGAGCTCAGGCGGCGACGGCAGGCTGAATTGTAAGTCGGTGCGGCAAACTCCGCTCATTTCCGCGCAAGAGGGAATCCAGGTGCAGAGCTTCAGAGCTTGAGATTGTCGCACTGGGTCCCCGCTTTCGCGGGGGGCGAGCGGTTGATGGAAAGCCTCTAAAACTTCATCAGCCATGGAATTTGCTCGAACACCGCGTGCAGCGAGCCGCCGTTGCCCTTGCGCCCGAGCGCCTTGGCCGTGCTTACAAGATCGCCGCGCTTGAGCGCTTGTGCCGCATCGTGCACCGACACGGCGATGTGCTGCATGGTACTGGCGTCGCGGTAGCAGTCGATCGAGCAGCGCGTGCAGCCGTCGCGCACCAGCTTCGTTTCGTCGAACTCGTAGATCGAGCACAGCGGCTCTTCCCAGTAGTGGCAGCGCCAGAGCTTGAGATGCCAGTCGAGATAGAAATAGCGGTGACCGCCGAGGCAGGGGAAATGCTGCGGCTCGCCGCGCACGAAACGCTGCATCTCCTCCAGTGAGCGCGTGGGATTGACCACGTGCATGTGCGACTTGACGGTCTTGACCTTGTCGTAGAGCGCGATCAGCTCCTCATGCGTGAAATCGACCAGGCTGCTTTCGCGGTAGCCGAGGAAGCTCGAGTTGAGGTTGGTGAGCGGATAGGAAAACGTCACCGATTGGAAGCCGAGATCTTTCAGGAAATCCGGCAGCGCGTCGAGATCGAGCAACCGGCTCAGCGTCACCGAGGCGGTGGCGATCATGCCGAGGTCGGTCAGTTCCTTGTTGGCCTCGCGGATCTTCTCGCACACGCCGGGCAGGCCGCGGTTTTCCTCGTGCAGTTCGGCGCTCGCCGCGTCGATCGAGATCACGAAGCTCGACAGGCCGGCTTCGGCGTATTCCTGCAGGCGCCGTGGCTTCAAGAGGCCGGCGTTGCTCACCATCATCACCTTCATGCCCTTGCCCGAGGCATGGGCGATGATGTCGGTCACGTCGGGATGCAGCGTCGGCTCGCCGCCCGTGATGATCAGGTAGCGGATGCCGTTGCGGTAGAGGATGTCGATCGCGTCGAAGGCGCCCTGGCGCGGGGCGTATTCCCAGCGTTCCTTGGGCAGGGCGTCGCGCGCGAAGCTGCAGAAGCCGCAATTGGCGTTGCAGGCGTTATTGAGCGCGAATTCGGCGCGCCCCGGTCCGCCCGACGACAGCACCAGCCGTAGCGTTTCGAGCGCCCGCGAGCGTGGCCGCGCCCCCGGGCCTTCCTCTGCAAGCGCCTCGCGCGCCGGGTTCGGCAGCGGCTCGTGCATGACGGCATGTTAGCCTAGATCGGCGGCCGATGACACCGGCCGACGCGTGCCGTCGTCTCACAATGCCGCGACATTCCAGCGCTGTCTGAGCCAGCCGCATACCGCTCTTGCGCGCGATCGCGCCCGCCTGCTCAGCCCAGCGCCGCCAGCACCGCCTTGCCGATCGCCGCGGTGCCGTCGCCGCCGCCGAATTCCATCGGCTTGAGGCCATCTGCAAACGCTTTGTCGACCGCGCTTTCGATGCGAAGCGCCGCTTCCGCCGCCGGCTGATGATCGTGCTTGTCCGCGAGCCAGTCGAGCATCATCGCGGCCGACAGGATCGTCGCGCTCGGATTGGCCTTACCTTGCCCCATGATGTCGGGGGCGGTGCCGTGGCAGGGCTGGAATACCGCATGGGTATCGCCGATGTCCGCCGACGGCGCCATCCCCAAGCCGCCGATCAGCCCGGCGGCGAGATCGGAGAGGATGTCGCCGAACATGTTCTCCATCACCATGACGTCGAAGTCCCAAGGCTTGCGCACCATCATGGCGGCGCAGGCGTCGACATAGAGTTTGTCGGTCGCCACATCGGGGAACTTGACGGTGCGTTCGTCGAAGATTGCGCGTTGCCAGTTGAAAGCCTTGAACACATTGGCCTTGTCGACCAGTGTCAGCCGGCCCGGCTTGCCGCGCTGCTTGCGCCGTTCGGCAAGGCGCAGACAGAAATCGAACAGGCGTTCGGTCTTATCGCGCGTGACGACGAGCGTCTCGCGCGCTTCGGTCTCGGTGGTCACGCCCTTGCCCATGGAGGCGAACAGGCCTTCGGTCGATTCGCGGACCAGCACGAAGTCGATGCCGTGTTCCTGCGCCCCAACGATGGGGCTCGGCACGCCGGGCACCAGCCGCGCCGGCCGCACGCCCGCGTAGAGATCGAAGATGAAGCGCAGTTCCACCTGCGGCATGATCTCGGTGTTGTCCGGATAACGCACGCTCGGCAGCCCGCAGGCACCGAGCAGGATGGCGTCGGCCTCCTCGCAGAGCTTGATGGTTTTCTCCGACATCGACTTGCCGGTCGCGCGATATTCCTCCGCTCCGGCGGCGGCTTCCGTGAAGCGGAAGGTGAGGCTGGGCGTGGTTTCTTCGATGCGGCGCAGCACGTCGAGCGCCGGCTGCATCACTTCGGGGCCGATGCCGTCGCCAGGCAGTACGGCAATGTGAAAAGCGGAATTGGCGGACATGGCATGGTTCCCGGGGATGGCGTTCGGCAGGACGGACCGCTAATCAATACGTCCGCGCGCCCGCGCGCAAGTATGTTGGGGGAAACACCGATGCCGCGCTTTGCCGCCAATCTCGGCTATCTGTTTACCGAGCATCCGCTGCCGGCATGCATCGATGCCGCCGCCGCCGCCGGCTTCAAGGCCATCGAGCTGCAAAATCCCTACGACGTGCCGGCCGCCGACGTGAAGGCCGCCATCGAGCGCAACGGATCTGACCATGCTCGGGGTCAACACACCGCGTGGTCCGGGCGAGGGCGATTTCGGCCTCGCCGCGGTGCCCGGCCGTGAGCGCGATTGGGAGGCCGCCTTCACCACGGCGCTCGATTACATCACCGCCATCGGCGGCCGCGCCATCCATTGCCTGGCCGGCGTTGTCGCGCCGGAGGCGCGCGGCGAGGCCGAGCGCACTTTCGTCGCCAATCTGACCCGCGCCGCGGACCGGGCGGCCGAACGCGGCATCATCCTGCTGGTCGAGCCGATCAATCCGCGCGACCGGCCCGGCTATTTCCTCACCCGCGTCGAGCACGCCGCCGACATCATCGCCAAGGTCGGCAAGCCCAACGTGCGTATGCAGTTCGATTTCTACCACGCGCAGATCGTGGGCGGCGACCTGATCACCCGTTTCGAGACGTACCTGCCGGTGGTCGGCCATGTGCAGTGCGCCGCGGTGCCGGGCCGTCACGAGCCGGACGAGGGCGAGATCAACTACCCGGCCGTGTTCGAAGCCGTGGATAAATTGGGCTACCGGGGCTGGATCGGGGCCGAGTACCGGCCCCGGGGCACGACCGAGGAGGGTCTTGCCTGGGCCCGCCCCTACGGGGTTACCCCTCGCGGTTAACCAGCAATCATCTTGAAATGGAACAGTTTTTCGGCCTTGCCCCCGGCCCGGGGGGTGGTAAATTAACCTTATGTTTGGACGGGGTAAAAGGGCTGCAGCGGAAGAGACCGCGCCGGCCGCGGGTGCGGCTGCGCTGAAGGACGCCGTGCGCGAGGCGCGCATTGAGGCGGCCGAGCGCTCGGGCGTCGTCGTCGACCTGCGCGATGCCGACGTCGCCCGACTCGACCTGCTCAACGAAGCGCTCAATCCGCTGTTCAACGAGGTGCCCGACAACGTCGAGCTGTTCGACCGCGGCGTCAGCCGAGGCGACGTGCCGCGGCTGTGGGTCGACGTCATCGCCCATATCGAGATGGGCAAGGACAAGCGGCAGTACCGCTTCGTGCAGGACACCCGCTACGGCCGCGCCGTGTTGGCGGAAACCTACGACGTGCCGGAGATGGTGCAGGCCGTCACGCGCTATGTGGCGCAGCGGCTGGTGGAGCGCGAGCGCGCGCTCGCCGACGATGCCGCCGCCGGCATCGCCAGCGCGCAGAAGGTCATGCAGCAGGAGCGCCGGCGTCGCCGCCGGCACGCCATCGGCACGTTCATCTACGGGCTGATCGCCGGCGTCGCGCTGTTGTTCATCCTGGCGCTGCTCAGCGGTAATAGCTGAACGCTAAAGCACCACCTGTTTTTGCTCGACCACATCGCCTGACGGCGTGACGCCGCGCGCGACCATCTCGCACGTCCAGGCGCCCGGCGCGCCGCCGATCGTGTAGAGATTATACGCCGCCGCGTCGTGGCTCATCCCCGGCGCGGCCGATGCCGATGGCACGCCCACCGCCGGTACGCCGTTGCTGTCGGGATCGGCGAGCCAATTCAGCATGGCGAGATGATCGTGGCCATGCAGCAGGAGCTCGGCGCCGTGTTCGGCAAGCACCTGTTTGAGCGCGGCGGCGTCGATCAGCCGCTTGTGCGACTTGGCCTGGCTGATCGGCGGATGATGCACCATGACCACGCGAAAGCACCCTTCCTTCTTCATGGCGTCGAGCAGGGGCCCGAGCTTGGCGAGTTGCGCTTCGCCCAGGCGGCCGGTGGCCATGAACGGCGCGGTGGCGACGCCACTCGACAGCCCGATCAGCGCGAGATCGCCACGCCGGCGCAGATAGGGAAAGCCGACGGTGCCGTCGTCGTTTCCCATGTACGGGCCCCACTGCGTGAGCGCATAGGCCAGCCCCTGGCTCACGTAAACGTCGTGGTTGCCGGGAATGACGCTGACGTTCTCAGGGCTGCCGAGCGCATTGAGCCAGTCGCGCGCGCGCGCGAACTCTTCCTTCAAGGCGATGTTGGTGAGGTCGCCGGTCACCGCGATGTGGTCGGCGTCTTGCGCTTTCAGGTCGGCGACCAGCGTGTCGAGAACGGCACGCACGTGCACGAAGCGCCGCTTGCGCTGCCAGTTGATCCAGCCGGTGAGGCGCTTGCTCATGAGCGCGCCAAGGCGCGGCGACGGCAGCGGCGCCAGATGCGGATCGGAGAGATGGGCGAGGGTGAACATGGGCACTACCCTAGCCGTTACACATCACGAGGACAGAGGTCGGCGATGAGAGCCCGTGCGTCACGCACTCCCGATGAGCATCCCGGTCAGGAACACCAGCACGCCGCCGACCACCACCTGGAACGCCGCCTGCAGGAATGGCGTATCCATGTACCGCGTCCTGATCCAGGAGATTGCCCACAGCTCCACCACCACCACGGCGATGGAGATGCTGGTCGCGGTCCAGAAATGCGGGATCAGATAGGGCAGGGTGTGGCCCAAACCGCCGACCGTGGTCATCAGCCCACACACCCCGCCGCGGATCCAGGGTGTGCCGCGCCCGGTCAGCGAGCCGTCGTCGGACAGCGCCTCGGCGAAGCCCATGGAGATGCCGGCGCCGATCGAGGCGGCAAGGCCCACCAGGAAGGTTGCCCAGGTCGCGTGGGTGGCGAAGGCAGCCGCGAACAGCGGCGCCAGCGTCGAGACTGAGCCGTCCATAAGCCCGGCGAGCCCTGGCTGCACGTATTGCAGCACGAACATGCGCCGCGCCGTCTCGTCCTCTGTCTCGCGCGCGCCTTCGGTCAGGATCGAGCGCTGCAGCTTGCCGGCCAGGTGCTCGTGGTCGGCCTCGGCTTCGGCGAGTTCGATCAGGAGCTGGCGCACCGAGGCGTCGCGGGCGTTCTCGGCCGCCTTGCGGTAGAAGCGCTCGGCCTCATACTCCATGCTCTCGGCGTATTTTCGGACTTCGTCGAGCCGGAGCGGGCGCACCAGCCACAGCGAGGGCTTGTTGTGGATGAAGCCCTTCACGTCCTGGCGGCGGATCAGGGGCAGATAATCGCCGAATTTTTGCCGATATAGATCGTAAAGCCTTGTGCGGTGGGTGACCTCCTCGTCGGCCATCTCGTCGAACACCTTGGCGGACGAGGGAAATTGCTCGCGCAGGCCCTCGGCGAAGCCGCGGTAGATGCGGCTGTCTTCTTCTTCGTTGGTGATGGCCAGTGCCAGCACTTCCTGCTCGGTCAGGTCGGAAAATCGTTTCACAAGGGGCCTCTGGGTCGGGCTCAGGGAGGGATCTTATGTTGGAACAATTCTAAACGAAAATCGGCCCCGTTTGATAGCTTGATGCCGGGGTCGCGTATAACCGTCTAGCCCAGCAGAGGACCATGAATTTGCCCCGCCTGCGCCGCCTGTTCAAACCGGTGATCCACCCGATTCTGCACCTGGTCTGGCGCTGGAAGCGGCCGATGACGCTCGGCGCCTTCGCCTTGGTGGTCGACGGCCACGACCGCGTCTTCCTGGTCAAGCACTCCTACGTCGACGGCTGGCACCTGCCCGGCGGCGGGGTGGAGAAGGGCGAGAGCGTGCAGGCCGCGCTCGCCCGCGAGTTGGTCGAGGAAGGTAACATCAAGCTCACCGCCCCGCCCGTGCTGCATGGCGTGTTCTTCAACAAGCGCATCTCGCGGCGCGACCACGTGGCGCTGTTCATTGTGCGCGAATTTCACCAGGCGGAGCCGCCCAAGCCCAACCGCGAGATCGTCGACCACGCCTTCTTTCCGCTCGACGCGCTGCCTCCGGATACCGGCCGCGCCACCCGCGCCCGCATTGACGAGGTGTTCAAGGGCGTGACGGTGAGCGAGCTCTGGTGACCTCTTACTTTTCCCTTTTCCCGCGCGCGAAGCGCGTGGTGGGGACGGGTCGGGGTGGGGCTGAAGCCCCGTAGCAAGTGGCAAGGCGCCCGCGCCGATCAGTATTTTCCCGGAGGCGGCCCCCCACTGGCGATTGACACCGATCAAAGCCATGTCGTCCGGCGCGGCGCAACGTCCGCCCCGTGACTGAACCCTTTTCGCGGAGTCTTGCCATGCGCAAGTTTCTGAAAGTAACGGCGATGCTCGCCGGCGTGCTGGCCGCGACGGCTGTTATCAGCACGGCCACCAAGGCGCAGCCTTACTACGGCGGTATGATGGGCGGGTACGGTCCCGGTTATGGCGGCGGTTACGGCATGATGGGTGGCTACGGCCCCGGCTACGGCATGGGCCCGGGCATGATGGGTGGCTATGGTCCCGGTTACGGCCGCGGCTACATGATGGCCCCCGGCTACGGTCCCGGCATGATGCGCGGTTATGGCCCCGGCTGGGGCCGCGGCCCCATGATGGGTCCCGGGTACGGCCCCGGTATGATGGGTCCGGGCTACGGAGCCGGTTATGGTCCCGGCTACGGTCGCGATCTCAATCTCACGACCGACAATGTGAAGAAATATCTCGAGCAGACGATCCGCAACCCGAACCTCAAGGTCGGCGAGGTCAAGCAGCAGGGCGACGACGAGATCGTCGCCACCATCGTTACCAAGGAGAAGGGTGACTTGGTGCAGAAGCTCGTCGTCAATCGCCACACCGGCTTCTTCCATCCGGAGGCACAGTGATGTGGGGCTATGGACCGGGCTCCGGCTACGGCATGATGGGTGGCTACGGTTACGGCTGGGGCTATGGCATCCTGCACACCGCCATCAGCGTGGCGGTTATCGTCGCCATCGTGTTCTTCGTCATCTGGGCGTTGCGGGCCGCCACTGGCGCCGGCCACCACCATCATCCGTTGATGGGGCCGCCGCCGCCGGGCCCCCGCCGCTCGTCCGGCCTCGACATCCTGGAAGAGCGCTACGCCAAGGGCGAGATCAACCGCGAGGAATATCTCGAGAAGAAGAAGGATATCGGCGCGTAGAGCGTTTCCAGGCGAAGTGGGAACCGGTTCGCCGTCCGGAAACGCGAAAAAATAAAAAAAGCGGCAGGCGCCGTCCCGACCGACAAATTCAATCGCCGGGCCTGGTGCCCGGCGATTTTGTTGGGCACGTCGCAGCGCGAACGGAAGTCCGTCACCCAAACCTTCCCCGGTCGTGCGGCGCGGCAAAATCGAGTTGCGGGCCCACCGGCACGATGCCGGTCGGGTTCACCTTCAACTGGCTATGGTAATAGTGCCGCTTGATCTCCGCGATGCTCACGGTCTCGGCCACGCCCGGCACCTGGTAGAGATCGCGCACGTAGTTGCCAAGGTTGGGATACTCGGTGATGTGCCGCCAGTTGCACTTGAAGTGCGAATAATAGACCGCGTCGAAGCGGATGAGCGTGCAGAACAGCCGCCAGTCTGCTTCCGTGATTTGCGCGCCGACGAGGTAGCGCTGCCGGTCGAGGATCATCTCGAGCTCGTCGAGCGTGTCGAACAGGTTACGGAACGCTTCTTCGTAGGCTTTCTGCGAAGTGGCAAAGCCGGTGCGATAGACGCCGTTGTTGACGTTCGGATAGACCATGTCGTTGATACGGTCGATCTCGGCCCGCAGGGCCTGCGGGTAGTAGTCGTTGTGCTCGTTGGTGAAGGAGTCGAACGCCGTATTCAGCATGCGGATGATTTCCGACGACTCGTTGCTGACGATTGTTCGACGCTCCTTGTCCCACAGCACCGGCACGCTGACGCGGCCGGTGTAGGTCGGGTTCGCCAGTAGATAAATTTCGGACAGCTTGGTCTTGCCGTTGACGCTGTCGCCGGTCGAGCCTTCCTCGGTGTTGAAGGTCCAGCCGTCGTCGAGCATGTCGGGCGAAACCACCGACAGGCCGATGACGTTCTCCAGCGCCTTCAGCTTGCGGAAGATGACGGTGCGGTGCGCCCAAGGGCAGGCCAGCGAAACGTAGAGATGATAGCGGTCTGCCTCGGCCTTGAAGCCGCCCTCGCCGGAGGAGCCGGCGCTGCCGTCGGCGGTGACCCAGTTGCGGAAGGCCGTGGTCGGCCGGATGAAATGGCCGTCCTTAGTGCGAGCCCCGTCCTGCTGCCAGATGCCGTCAACCAGAAGTCCCATACCGCTCTCCGTCTCGCTTGGTCGCCCCGACACATTTAGGCGTTAACGCCGACCGATGCCACCGATGGACCGGAATCGGGCGAGGTGCTAAGCGCTTGTCGCCCGGCAGACTGCCGGCCTTGGACTACGTCTTAAGAGCCATGAGCGAACTCTCGCTGACCATCCGGCCGGAAACGGCCGCCGACTCCGAGGCCATCGAGCGCCTGCACGAGCGCACCTTCGGGCCCGGCCGTTATGCGCGTAGCGCCTACCGGATCCGCGAGGGGCGGGCGCACGATCTCGCGCTGTCGTTCACCGCGCGCATCGGCACGCTCATGGTCGGCTCGGTGCGGCTGACGCCCGTGCGGGTGGGGGAGACGCCGGCGCTGCTGCTCGGGCCGCTCACAGTCGAGCCGCCGTTCCGCGAGCGCGGTATCGGCGCCGCGTTGATCAAGCGTTCGCTCGAGGAAGCCAAGGTGCAGGGGCACGGGCTCGTGTTCCTGGTCGGCGACGAGCCGTACTACGGCAAGTCCGGCTTCACGCGCGTCGAGAAGGATCGCGTGAAGATGCCGGGTCCGGTCGACCCCGCGCGCATGTTGGTCGTCGAGCTTCAGCCGGGTGCCTTCGACACCGTGTCGGGTATGATCTTGCCGGACTGGCAAGAAACCGCGTAACGCCTGACACGATCGTACCACTCAACGCATCGCGACGCTTGTCCGCGTACGTCGTCCGCGCGAAGCTTTGTCCTTGCGCAGGGTAGCGCGTGTATCATTGGCGAGGCGGTGCGATGAAATGTTTCGTGTTATCGACGGTGTGCGTGGCGTTTGTCGCGCTGGCGCCGCTTCAGGTTTTGGCTCAGACCGATGGTCAGACCCAGACCGAAGCGCCAAGCCAATCCCAGAAGCTCACCTACAAGCGCGATCTGTCGAGTATCCTGTGCAAGGAACTTCCCGGCCTGCCGAAGCCGCAGGTCGAGCAGATCGTCACCTGGCTGCAGGGTTTCTATTCGCTGGAAGGCAAGCCGCGCATCGTCGACCCGGACAAGATCAATGCGGACGTCGTCAAACTCGACGCCTACTGCAAGGATAATCCGGAGTCGAACCTGGTCGCTGCCGCCGATGATGTGATGGGCGAGTGATTAAGTCTTAGCGCCCTTCGCGCGCCCAGGTCGCGGCCAGCGAGCCGAGCAGCAGCAACAGACCGATGAGGCCGGCGAAGATCGGCAGCACGCCGATGCCGCGCACCACCGACACGTCGCGCATCCTGAGGCCGATCCAGTCGTCGCCGGCAAAGCGCGTGCCGCTGCGCACCGGCACCACGCGCGGCACGTCGAGCGAACTGCCGTGCATCAGCCGCCGCGCGGATCCACCGGTCGCCTCGGCGATCTTCTGCAAGACGCTGGTGGTCGAGGTCACTTGCTGGAATTCACGCGGATTGGCCGGCCCGACATTGGTGAGCGCGGTGAGCTTGCCGTCGCTCGCGCGCCACAGCCCGAGCTCTTTCACGGGCAGTGCGGCCTGCCACAGGCCGGGCTTGTCGGGCTTCAGCGTCACCGTTTCTGTCTTGCCGGTCGGCGAGGTCAGCGTCACGGGCGAGACGCTGTCGGCCATGGTCTGGCGGTGGATGATGAGGTTATGGCCCTGCACGGTCAGCCGCAGCGCTTCCTCTTCGAGGTCCGGCTGCTTCATCAGCCAGTGCGACAGCCGCCGCAACAGGTCGAGCTGCGGGCCGCCGCCTTCGTAGCCGCGCGCCCACAGCCAGATCTGGTCGGACAAGAGCATGGCGACGCGGCCCTTGCCCTTGCGCGCGAGCTCCAGCAGCGGCTTGTGGTCGGGGCCCTGCATCAGGGTGGTGCCGGTGTTGCGGCGGGTGTCGATGACGCGGAACCACTGGCTCCAGCGCGGCGGGTTAGCTTGCGCGCCCGTGAGGCCGCGCGTCACCGGATGGCGGTCGCCGAGCTTGGTGAGCGTCGGGCGGAAGGGAGTCTCGGTCACGCCGCCGTTCGGTTCCGCCGGCAGGATGACGTCGAGCGGCGTGCGCCAGATGCTGGCGGGACCGGCATAGCCCGGCCCGGCGGCGACCAGCAGCGCGCCGCCGTTGCGCACGTAGCGGGCGATGTTGTCGAAATAGAGCGTCGGCAGCACGCCCTGGCGCGAATAGCGGTCGAAGATGATGAGCTGGAACTGCGAGATCTTCTGCTGAAACAGCTCGCGCGTCGGGAACGCAATCAGCGACAGCTCGTTGATCGGCGTGCCGTCCTGCTTCTCCGGCGGCCGCAAAATGGTGAAGTGCACGAGGTCGACCGAGGCGTCGGACTTCAACAGATTGCGCCAGGTGCGCTCGCCCGGCGACGGCTCGCCCGACACCAGCAGCACGCGCAGCTTGTCGCGCACGCCGTCGATCGACACCACGGCGCGGTTGTTCACTTGCGTCAGCTCGTTGTCGAGCGGCGCGGCCTCGATCTCGACGATGTTGGGGCCGGCGTGCGGGATCGGCACATCGACCTTTTGGTCGGTGTGCACGGTGACGACACGCTTCTCCAGCACCTGGCCGTCGCGGCGCACGGTCACCTCGGCTGCGCCGACCTTGGCGCCATGATCCTCGATGCGGAAGCCGATGGTCTGCGACTGCCCGACGATGCCGAAGCGCGGCGTTTCGGTCAGCACCACGCGGCGGTCGATCTCGTTGGCGTGGCCGGTGATCAGCGCCTGCACCGGCGCGTTGAAGCCGAGCGCCTTGGCGTCGGCCGGCACGTCGTGCACGCGGCCGTCGGTGATCAGAATCGCGCCGGCGACGCGGTCGGGCGGCACGTCGGCGAGCGTCGACGACAGCGCCGAGAACAGCCGCGTGCCGTCGTTGTCGCCGGTGGCCTGGGCGGCGTTGGCGACGCGCACGTCGAGGCCCGGGATGCGCTTGAGTTCCTTGGTGATGGCGGCGGCGGCTTCCGCGGTCTGCTTCTCGCGGTCGCCGAAGCTCTGGCTCGGGCTCTGGTCGACGATGACGGCGGCGACCGACGGGATCGGCTGGCGGTCCTCGCGCGTGAAGGAGGGGTTGGCGAGCGCCAGGATCATCAGAGCCATGGCGATGGCGCGCACCACGGCGCCACGCCCGCGCGTTAACAACAGCAGCACGGAGATGACGATCGCCGCCGCGAACGCGGCCCACACCACGTAGGCCGGCACCAGGGGAGCGAATGAGACGCCGAGGTTCACGGGCTAGCTCCTATTGCCCCAGCCGCTCGAGCAGCGCCGGGATGTGCACCTGGTCGGCCTTGTAGTTGCCGGTCAGCGCGTACATCACGATGTTGACCCCGGCGCGGAAGGCGAACTCGCGCTGGCGCGGCGATCCCGGCACCATCGGCAGCATGGCCTGGCCGTCCGGTCCGATCGCCCAGGCGCCGGCGAGATCGTTGGAGGTGATGAGGATCGACGACACGCCGTCGCCGGCGCGCACCGGACGCTCAGCCTGGCCGGGCTTCTCGCGCGGCAGCGCCTGCACCCACATCTGACCGCTTTCGAAGCGGCCGGGGAAGCTCTGCAGGAGATAGAAGGTCTTGGTCAGCACGTGGTCGCGCGGTACCGGCTCAAGCTCCGGAATGTCGAGCGACGACAGGATCGAGCGCAGCGCCAGCATGCCGGGCGTGCGGTTGGCGCCGTCGGGCCCGGGCGGCGCCTCGACGGCGTCGCGGGTGTCGAACAGCACAGTGCCGCCGTTCTTCATATAGGTGTCGATGCGCTCCAGCGCTTTCTGCGAAGGCTTGGGCGCCTTCAGCGAGATCGGCCAGTAGATCAGCGGGAAGAAGGCGAGCTGGTCGCGCGCCGGATCGAGGCCCATCGGATCGCCAGGCTCGAGCGCGGTACGCTGCGCCAGGAACATCGAGAGCCCTTCGAGGCCGGCCTTGGTGATCTTGTCGACCTCGGGGTCGCCAGTGATGACGTAGGCGAGGTGGGTCTTGTGGGTCGCCTTTAGCGCGAAGGCTTGCTGCTGTGCGGTCAGCGGCGCCGGCGGGGCCGTCGTTTGCGCGTGGCTTTGCTGCGGCAGGCTCAACGCCGCAGCGACGCCGAACGCCAGCAGCGCGGCGGTGGCGCGCCGGCGCGGCAATAGCGCGCCGAAGCCGCCCGAGAGCCAGAACACCAGCAGCCCGTCGAGCATCAGCAGCGCGAGGCCGGCGACGAACACCGGCCCCCGCAGGTCGAGCGGCTCACCATGGCGATAGACATCGAAGGTGGCGTTCAGCCCAGCGAAATCGAGCGACGCCGGACGGTCGGTGGGGCTAAGCGTATTGACCGCGACCAGGCCTTCCGGCGGCCCATAGAAGCCGGGCGGATGGTCGGCGGTGCCGTGGCCCTTGTAATTGACCGGCAGCGGACGCGCGTCCGGCGGCGGCGACGAGAAGGCGCCGAAGCCGTCGAGGATGCGGGTCGGCGGCACCACCTGCGCGGTCTGGTTGGCCGCTTTGGCGGTGCCGGCGTTGTCCGCGCTCTGGGTCGCGGCGTCGCGCCGGCGAGCGACACGATGCGCTTGAGCATCTCGACGAACGTGCCCGACAGCGGCAGGTCCGACCAGCGCGTGTCGGCGGTGACGTGGAACAGCACGATCATGCCCTTGCCGCGCTTCTGCGCGGTCACCAGCGGCGTGCCGTCGCTGAGGCTCGCCCAGGTGCGGTCGGTGAGCGTCGCGTCCGGCTCCGCCAGCACCTGGCGGCGTACGGTAACGTCGTCAGGCACCTTCATGCCGGCGAACGGGCTGTCGGCCGAGAAGGCGGCGAGATGCTGCGGCTTGTCCCAGCTCAGCGTGCCGCCCAACGTGCGCCCGCCGCGGCGCAGGCGCACTGGCAGCAGGTCGTCGTCCTCGAGCCCGGCGAGATGCGGGCCGGCGAAGCGCACCAGCACGCCGCCGTCATTGATCCATTTGACCAGCGCGCCGTGCGCCTCGGCGACGTTGCCGACGTCGGCGAGGATCAGCATCGGCAGATGTTGATTGAGAAAGCGCGCGACGCCTTCGGCTGGCGCCACCGGGCCGGCCGTCCGCACGTCGGCGAACGGGTTGAGCGCGCGCGTCAGGTAATAGGCGGCGCCGAGCAGTGGTGCCGACTGGTCGGCGTCGGTGCCGGACACGATGCCGATCGTGCGCCGCTGCCAGCGCTTGTCGAGCAGTTGCACCGCGCCGGCCGAACGCTCGCCGACGATTTCGAGCCGGGCCACCTGGTTGCGGATTTCGACCGGCAGGTCGATCGAGGCCGTAGTCTCGCGCTCGCTGCCCTTGAAGGCGAAGCGCGCGTCGCCGAGCGGCAGGCCTTTGAGGTCGATGGCGCGCACGATGCCGGTCTCGGCGGGACCGGTTTGCGCGCGCAGCACCTTCACCGTCAGCGCGCCGGCCGCGTTGTCGGCGGCGGCGAGCGCGTGCGGGATGGCGATGCCGCCGTTGATGACGGTCAGCGCATGGTCACCGACGACCTGCTTCAGGCTGGCGACGAATTTCGAACCGTTACCCATATCGACGCCGTCCGACAGCCAGACGATATCGACCTTGGGCGTCTGCTCGAGAAAGCGCTTGAGCGCCGGTAGCGCCGCGCTGCGGTCGACGGTGTAGGGACGGGGCTTGAGCTCGCGCGCTTCCACGCGCGCGGCGTCGGCGACTTGCAGCGAGATGTCGCGCGTCGGGCGCGACAGCGGCAGCAAGGCGACGCCGCGATTGTCGGCGGAGGCGCGCGTAATCAATTCGTCGGCGGTGCGAAGGCGCTGCGGCCAGGCGGCGGCCGCTGCCCAGCCGTCGTCGATCATGATCAGCAGCGGCGCCTTGCGGTCGCCGGCGGCGATCGGCGGGTTCCACATCGGTCCGGCAGCGGCGATGATGACGATGGCCGCGAGAGTCAGCCGCAGCAGTGTCAGCCACCACGGCGTGCGCGACGGCGTCTCTTCCTTGGGCGCGATCTGGAACAATAGCCGCGTCGGCGGGAAGTCGATGACGCGCGGGCGCGGTGGCACCAGCCGCAACAGCCACCACAGCGCGGGCAGGCTGATCAGGCCGAGCAACACCAGCGGCTGTGCGAAGGCGAGCGGCAGCGACGGGATCATGGCGAACCTTGCGCGTCGGCGCGCTGCGGTTTGCGTTTCGGGGTAATGGCGTGCGCACCGGCGCCCATGCGGCCATGGATCGCGAACAGGAGCTCGGTCGGTCCGCGGTCGGTGCGATGCACGGTGAAGCTCCAGCCGAACTGCTCGCAGGCGTCGCGCAGGCCGTCCCGGTGTCTGGCCAGCAAGGTCTGATAGTCGGCGCGCCAGGCTTCGGCGCGGCCGGCCGTGACGCTGCCGAGCCCTTCCGGCTCGACGAACTCGACGCGGCCGCCGTAGGGAAAGACCTCTTCCGCCGGATCGACTACCTGGACCACGTGGCCGCGCGCGCCGTTCGCCGCCAGTTGCCCCACCATGCGGCGGAAATCGGCGACCGGGCTCCAGAAGTCGGAGAGCAACAGGATCTCCGAGAACGGCGCCGGCGCGAAGTCCGGCGGTAGGCTGGGCTGCTCGCTGGTGTCGTGCACGATCGTCTGCGCCATCTTCTCGATGACGTTGCGGTTGGCGGTCGGCCGCATCAATTGCGGAATGCCGACGCGCTCACCGCCTTGCACCAGCACTTCGGCGAGCGCGAAGGAGACGACCAGCGCGCGGTCGAGCTTGCTCCATTCCGTCATGTTCGAGGAGAATTCCATGGACGGCGAGCGGTCGGCCCAGAGCCAGATGGTGTGCGAGGCTTCCCATTCGCGCTCGCGCACATAGAGATGGTCGTCGCGTGCCGAGCGCCGCCAGTCGATGTTCTGCGCCGGTTCGCCCGATATGAAATGGCGGTACTGCCAGAAATTCTCGCCCGATCCGGCGCGGCGCCGGCCGTGCAGGCCGTGGATGATGGTCGAGGCGACGCGGCGCGCTTCCAGGATGAGCCGCGGCACGCGCGCGGCGAGCTTTCGGCTCTTGCCGACCGCGGCTTGAACTGCCTTTTCGTTGTCGCTCGCTCGCGGCTCGGCCATCGCCCCTATCCGATGCGCGCCTTCAGTTGCGCAATGATGTTGCCGACCGTCTCGCCTTCGGCGCGGGCGGCGAAGGTCAGCGCCATGCGGTGCTTGAGCACGGGGTCGGCGAGCTCCAGCACGTCGTCGATCGACGGCGCGAAGCGGCCATCGAGCAGGGCGCGGGCGCGCACCGCCAGCATCAAGGACTGGCTCGCGCGCGGGCCCGGGCCCCAGGCGATCGACTTGGAGATGTCGCCGGCCTCGCTGTCGGGGCGCGCAGAGCGCACCAGCTTGAGGATCGCTTCCACCACCGATTCGCCGACCGGCAGCCGGCGCACCAGCCGCTGCGCCGCGATCAGCTCTTCGGCCGTCATGGCGGCCTTGGCCTTGGAATCGTCGGCGCCGGTGGTGTCGAACAGGATCTTCCGTTCGGATTCGAGATCGGGGTAATCGACGTCGACTTCCATCAGGAAGCGGTCGAGCTGGGCTTCCGGCAGCGGATAGGTGCCTTCCTGCTCGAGCGGGTTCTGCGTTGCCAGCACGTGGAACGGCTTGGGCAGGTCGTGGCGTGCGCCGGCAACGGTGACATGCTGTTCCTGCATGGCCTGCAACAGCGCGGACTGGGTGCGCGGGCTGGCGCGGTTGATCTCGTCGGCCATCAGGAGCTGGGCGAACACCGGCCCTTGGATGAAGCGGAACGTGCGCTTGCCGCCCGCGCCTTCCTCCAGCACCTCGGAACCGAGAATATCGGAGGGCATCAGGTCGGGCGTGAACTGCACGCGGCGGGCATCGAGGCCGAGCGCTGTGCCCATGGTTTCCACCAGCTTGGTCTTGGCGAGGCCGGGCACGCCGACCAAGAGCGCATGGCCGCCGGACAGCACGGTCACCAGCGCGCGCTCCACCACCACGTCCTGGCCAAAGATGACTTCGCCGATAGCGGACTTGGCGGCGCGCACATGGGCTGCCGTCGATTCGGCCGCGCGAACGATCATATCTTCCAGCTTTTCGAGGCTTTCACCACCTGCCGACGCCATGACGTCCAGATCCTTTCGTTCGCGCGAGTTCAAGGCTCCGCTTTTGCTCCGCGGCACACCCATTTCGGGCTCACATGCAGCTATGCAACAAATGAACCAGCCCGAATTTGTGCCGCCCGGCGGGCCGAATTTGCCTCAATTAACGGACCAGCTTACGCTATCCTTTGCTTGCTGGCGCCAGGGGCCATTTGCGACCCTGTGAACAGCCATGAGGCTTCACGCATATCGTAGGGAAACAATGGCGAAGGAAGGGCAGGGCACACTCGATGCGATTACCGCGTCGCTCCCTCGTGGAAAGCGGGGTCCGCCGCCCGTGGAGCAGTGGAATCCCCCGTTTTGCGGCGATATCGATATGCGAATCGCGACGGACGGCACCTGGTTCTATCAAAAGACCCCGATCGGTCGGCACGCTCTGGTCAAGCTGTTCGCCTCCGTGCTGAAACGGGAGGGGGATAAGTACTTTCTCGTCACCCCGGTGGAAAAAGTCGGGATCGTCGTTGAAGACGCGCCCTTTCTTGCGGTCGAAATGCGCCGGGGGGACGGAAACTTGAGCTTCAGGACAAATATGGACGAATGGATCGATGCCGGCCCCGAGCACCCCTTGCGGTTCGAGCCGGAACCGCAGACCGGCGGCCTGAAGCCTTACGTCCTGGTGCGCCGGAACCTGTGGGCCAAAGTGACGCGGGCGCTATTCTACGACCTGGTGGAGGCCGGGGAGGAGCGCGTGGTCGACGGGGTGGCCAAGTTCGGCGTCATGACCGGAGGTCAGTTCTTCGCGATGGCGGACGCCGACGCGCTCAAGGAGCTCGCTTGATGGAGCAGGCGAGCGAGACGGCGATGTCGGCCGGGGAATTCTTCGACCGCGTCAAGGCGCGGCTGACGTTGGACGTACCGCCGGGGCTGACCGATCCGAGCATCACGCCCAAGCGCGGCGACCACGACGCCGATCCGGTGATGCAGAAGATCGGCGAGGTCAGGCCCATCCGTCCGGCCGCGGTGCTGGTGCCGATTGTGGACCACCCCGACGAGCCGACGGTGCTGTTGACCCAGCGCGCGCAGCACCTGCCGCACCATCCGGGCCAGGTGTCGTTTGCCGGCGGCAAGATCGACGACACCGACAAGAACCCGCTCGACACGGCGCTGCGCGAGGCGGAAGAAGAGATCGGCCTCGAGCGCGCGCTTGTCGAGCCGCTCGGCTATCTCGATCTCTACATGACCACGCTGGGCTACCGCATTGTGCCGACGGTGGCGCGCCTCGAGCCGGGCTTTTCGCTCACGCTCAATACCGGCGAGGTCGACGCGGTGTTCGAGGTGCCGCTGTCGTTCCTCATGAACCTCGACAACGTCGAGCGCCATTCGCGCGACTGGAACGGCATGACCCGGCACTATTACGCCATCACCTTCGGCGAACGTTATATCTGGGGCGTGACCGCCGGCATCCTGCGCAACATGTACGACCGGATTTATCGGGATTGAACCATGCTGCGCGTCGGCTTTACCGAGATCGCCCTGTTCCTGACGCCGTTCGTGCTCTACGCGGTGTTCCTGTGGGCGACGCGCGCCGGCATCATGGAACCGAAGGGGTGGCCGCTGTCGCGCGTCGTCTGGCTGGCGATCGTCGCCTTCCTGTTGGTGATCGGCAGCTTCCTCTATTTCGCCAACTACAGTGGCGCGCCGCCGGGCTCGAGGTACGTGCCCGCGCACATGGAGGACGGCAAGTTCGTGCCGGGCAGGACGATCAGCAAATGACGCGCGACGGCGAAACCGCACGCAAGCTTGTCGGCGTGCCCTGGCTCGCCGGCGGCGCCCTGCCGAAACTGCTCGCCGTGCTCAATGGCGACGGCGAGGAGGCGCGCGTGGTCGGTGGCGCGGTGCGCAACGCGCTGCTCGATCTGCCCAGCCACGAGATCGACGTCGCCACTACCGCGACGCCGGACGAGGTTACGCGCCGCGTCACCGCCGCCGGCTTCAAGGCGGTGCCGACCGGCATCGAGCACGGCACGGTCACCGTGGTGGTGGGCGACGCGCCGTTCGAGGTGACCACCCTGCGCCAGGATGTCGAAACCTATGGCCGCCATGCCAAGGTCGCGTTCGGCCGCGACTGGCGCACCGACGCCGAGCGGCGCGACTTCACCATCAACGCGTTTTCTGTGAGCCCCGACGGCACGGTCTACGATTACGTCGGCGGGCTTGATGATCTGGATGCGCGGCGCGTGCGTTTCATTGGCGATCCCAAGAAGCGCATCGAAGAAGATTACCTGCGTATCCTGCGCTTCTTCCGTTTCGACGCTGCTTACGGCACCAGCGAGCATCCTTACGCGGAAGGCATCGCCGCCTGCATCGCCGGCCGCGACGGGTTCGACCGGCTCTCGCGCGAGCGCGTGCGGCAAGAACTGATGAAGCTTTTGGTGGCGCCGCACGCGCTGCCGTCGCTCATCTCCATGGCCGACGGCGGATTGCTGCTGCGCGTGCTCGGCGGCGTCGGCTATCTCAGCTCGTTCGAGATGATGGCCAAGGTGGAAGCTGCGGCGGGCCTCAATGCCGATCCGGTGCGCCGGTTGGGCGCGCTCGGTGTCGCCATCGTCGAGGATGCGGAACGGCTGTGGCAGAAACTCAGATTGAGCAACGTCGAGCAGGCGCGGCTGATGGCGATGGGCGAGGGCTGGCGGCTGATGTCGCCCGATATCGGCGCGGCCGAGCGGCGTGCGCTGGTCTATCGGCTGAAGCCGGTGACTTACACCGATCGCGCGCTGCTTGCCTGGTCGCGTTCCGCGGCTGGCGCGCACGACAAGGCTTGGCTCGATCTCGTGACATTGCCGCAGCGCTGGACGGCGCCGGCTTTCCCGATCAAGGCGGCGGATTTTATGGAAAGCGGTGTGGAGAAGGGCCCGGCGCTGGGCGTCGCCATGCGTGCGGCGGAAGAGGCGTGGATCCGGGCGGATTTTCCGGAAGACGCGGCGGCGCTGACGGAGATCATCGAGTCGTTGAGCTGACACGCGGCTGAGCCGCAACGGAAAGCCCCGGAGGTTCACTCCGGGGCTCTTGCGCGCAAGCCGTATTTGGTTTCAGAATTTGTAGCTAAAGCCGGCTGTCACGGTGTTCAGCGTATTGCTGACTTCGTAAGGGAACAGGCCATTGGTTGGCGCTAGGTTCTGGTAGGTGCCGAGGTCGTAATAGAGGTATTCGACGCGAACCAGCCAGTTGTTGTCGATGGCATATTCAAGGCCGCCGCCGACAGTCCAACCACTGCGCGTGCTGGTGAAGCTCTGGCCGGCCCCGCCGTTGCTATAATGCTCCAGTTCACCATAGGCCCAGCCCCCGGTTGCGAACACCAGGAAGCGATCCCACGCGTAGCCGACGCGGCCGCGCGTCGATCCGAGCCAATTGAACTGCGTTTGATCCAAGGTGCCGCCGGCGCTGCCATCGTCGCCTTTGATCGTGGTCCCATTAAAGTCGGTTTCGATGCCGAGCACGAAGCTGCTGATTTGATAATTGTAGCCGAGGTGGCCACCGCCGATGAAACCGCTCGAGTCATAGCTGTTCTGGAACCCGGGAGGGACCACTGAACGGTCGTGATGACCCCAGCCGCCGCCAATGTCTCCACCAACATAGAAACCGGACCAATCGTAGGCGATGGGCTGCGGCGGTTGGATCATCGGCACCTTCACCGGCATATCGGCGGCATTTGCGCTGGCGACGCTCATCGCCGCAACGCTCAACAATGCAACAACGAAACGACGCATTGGTCTCCTCCTCAGCTTCGATACGACGTAATGCATGCCGTGACGATCGCGGTTTGGCATGGCCTCGATACCGCAAGGGCGATTGCGTTCGTCTGCCGGCTTCTTTCGATGGCTCGAAGTAAAGAGAAGTGGGCCGTGTGAACTCAAGTCTAGTTTGTCGAAATAATCACGTTTTTACGCTGGAATTTTGCGCGCGTGGCAAAGCGGCAACTTTTGTGGTAGATTTCTACTGGCGTCAAAGCGACCATGGTACGGTACTACTCGACATGTGCAAATCGTTGCCGCTTACAATGATGCGACTTGCGGTCTTTGAAGTGGAAGTGGACGTTCCCAACTAAGGCGATCATTCGAAGCGATCACGGGTTGGACACGCGATGATGCAACGTAACGACCGTCCCAGGGATCTGGCCGAGCGGATGGCGCAAGCAGGCGCCCGCCGTAAGTGCGATTCCTTCCGCCGCGAAACCTTCGCGCTGCCGCGTGAAGCCGCGCGGGCCAAGGCGCGTGAGATGTTCGCGCGCTTTCCGAAAGCCGCCTACATGACCGAGGTCGAAAGCTGGCGCGTGCTGCCGGACGACCGCATCGAGTTCACCGTGCGGCGGTTGCCGAGTGCGGACTAGGTCGTGTACGCGGCTGATCGGAGATGAGCCGCATGGGCCCCGCACCCGTGTCAAGAACGCCCAACCAACCGCAGAGGAGACCTCGGATGAGCACGGCAAGGGCCGGCGCGCCCATCAATCTCAAGCAGAAATTGTCTCTGGTGCACGATCAGTGGACGCCGCGTGTGATCGCCGAGATGAACGACTATCAATTCAAGGTCGTAAAGCTCGAAGGCGACTTCGTTTGGCACGACCACCCGGAAACCGATGAGACATTCATGGTCATCGATGGGCAGCTTCGTATCGACTTCCGGGATGGCTCGGTGACCGTCGGGCCTGGCGAAGTCTACGTTGTGCCCAAAGGCGTGGAGCACAAACCGTACGCCGAAAAAGAGGTTCAGCTCATGCTGATCGAGCCGCGCGGCGTTCTCAACACAGGCAACGCCGGTGGAGAGCGAACGGCTGAAAACGATGTCTGGATCTAGAAAGCAGGGATCGAGCGCGGTTGCCTCATCGCCCCGCGCCATGAGAAGCGCGCCGTAGACTTCCTCGCTGCTATCAAACCGGTGGCCATTCGGCTTTGGCCGGGCGGCGATAAGCCCAAGTTCGAGCGTCTCCTTTCTGGCGCGCGATTCACCCCACCGAAACCTGTTTGCGGCTAGCGTCCCGGGTCTTCCCCAACTGAAGGCCGCCGCCGATGCCGCATTCCTGCGCCGCCCTCGAAATCCTCAATCTGTGCAAGCGCTTCGAGCGCCCTGCCGTCGATCATCTCGATCTCACCGTGCGCAAGGGCGAGTTCTACGCGCTGCTCGGCCCCAACGGTGCCGGCAAGACCACGACGCTGCGCATGGTTAGCGGATTGTTGAAGCCCGACGCCGGCGCCATCGCCGTCGAGGGCATCGACGCGCTCGCCGATCCGGTCGCCGCCAAGCGGGTGATGGCCTGGGTGTCCGACGAGCCGATGATCTACGACAAGCTGACGCCGCTCGAATATCTCGATTTCGTTGCGCAGTTGTGGTGCGTCGGCGCCGTTACCGCCAAGACGCGCGCGCACACGCTGATGGAATGGCTGCAACTTACCCCGTTCGCGCACCAGCGCTGCGAAGGCCTCTCGAAAGGCATGCGCCAGAAGGTGGCGCTCGCCGGCGCCCTGGTGCACGAGCCCGACCTGCTCATTCTCGATGAGCCGCTCACCGGGCTCGATGCTGCCTCCGCGCGGCAGGTGAAGAGCGTGTTGCGCGAGCGCGTCGAAGCCGGCGGCACCGTGATCATGACCACGCATATCCTGGAGATCGCCGAGCGCATGGCCGATCGGATTGGGGTCATCAACGCCGGCCGGCTGGTCGCGGAAGGCACGCTTGAAGAGTTGCGCCGGCAGGTCGGCGACGGCGATGCCTCGCTCGAGGACACGTTTTTGGCGCTGGTCGCCCAGCAGGATATGCCGGCAGAGGTGGCGGCGGCGTGAACGATACCGCAACCCTCACTTGGTTCGCCAGCCACGAATTTCGTCTTGCCTGGCGCGATTGGCTGTCGATGATGACCGCGGGCAAGCGCGGCCGCGAGCGCGTGGTCGCCGTCGTGCTCGTCATCTTCATCGCGCTGATGCATCTCTTCGCCTGGTCGATGGTGGCGCGCGTCGCTGACATTGGCGCGCATCCGGACAAGGCCGCGCTCATCGGCATTACCGGCAGCCTGCTGCTCTCGTTCTCGCTGATGCTGTCGCAGGCAATGGAATCGGTGACGCGCGCGTTCTACGCGCGCTCCGATCTGGAACTGATCCTGTCGTCGCCGGTCGCGACCGTCCGCGTCTTCGCCGTGCGCATCGGCGCGCTTTCGGCTTCGACCGCGCTGCTCGGCCTGGTGCTGGCGGCGCCGGTCATCAACGTGCTGGCCTTCCTCGGCGGCGCCCATTGGCTCGCCGCCTATGGCGTGGTGGCGGCCATGGGTCTGGTCGCTTCGGCCCTGGCGGTGGCGGTGACGGTGGCGTTGTTCCGCTCGATCGGGCCGAAACGCACGCGGCTGGTGGCGCAGATCGTGGCGGCGGTGATCGGCGCCGCCTTCGTCATCGGGCTGCAGGTGGCGGCCATTCTGTCATACGGCACCATCTCCCGTTTCTCCGTGCTGGAGTTTGCCGCCGTGGTAGGCCATGCGCCGGCGCTCGCCAGCTGGTTCTGGTGGCCGGCGCGCGCCGCGCTTGGTGACGCGGGCGCGCTTGCCGTCGTGGTCGGGATCGGGCTCGTGTCGGCGGCGCTGGCCATCGCGGTGTTTTCCGGTTCGTTCGGCGACCACGTGGTGGCGGCCGCGGGCGTCGCCTTCGATCAACGGCGCCAAAGGACGGCAAGGGTGTTCCGCGGCGGCTCGCCGCGCGGTGCGCTCCGGCGCAAGGAGTGGATGCTGCTCAAGCGCGATCCTTGGCTGGTGTCGCAGACGCTGATGCAGCTTCTCTATCTGCTGCCGCCGGCGCTGCTGTTGTGGAAGGGTTTCGCGCACGGCCACGGCGCCCTGATGCTGCTGGTGCCGGTGCTGGTCATGGCAGCCGGCCAACTCGCCGGCGGTTTGGCCTGGCTGGCAATTTCGGGTGAAGACGCCCCCGACCTGGTGGCGACCGCGCCGGTGCCGGCCGGCGCCATCGTCCGCGCCAAGGTGGAGGCGGTGATGATGGTGATTGCGGGCGTGTTTGGGATATTCCTGTTGCCGCTTGCCTGGGTCGCGCCTTATTTCGCGCTGGTGGCCGGCGCCGGCATCCTCATTGCCGCAGGCTCGGCGACCGCCATCCAGCTCTGGTTCCGCACCCAGGCCAAGCGTAGCCAATTCCGCCGCCGGCAGACGTCGTCGCGCATGGCGACCTTTGCGGAGGCCTTTTCGTCGATCACCTGGGCGGGCACCGCGGCGCTGGCCGCTGCCGGCACCTGGCTCGCGCTTATCCTCGGCGCGCTCGCGTTGCTGCTGCTCGCCGGTACGCGCATCGTGGCGCCGCGCGCGCAAGCGTGAGCAGGTGTGGCCGCACCTGCCTCAAGGCCACTTCACCAGCGGCGGCATCGACGACAGGATCGAGTCGACATTGCCGCCGGTGCGCAGGCCGAAAATTGTCCCGCGGTCATAAAGCAGGTTGAACTCCACGTAGCGACCGCGGCGCACGAGCTGCTCGTCGCGCTCGGCTTCGCTCCACGGCTTGCCGAAATTGTTGCGCACCAGTTGCGGATAAACGTCGCGCAACGCGCGGCCGACGTCTTGCGTGAAGGCGAAATCGGCCTCCCAATCGCCGCTGTCGTGCCAGTCGTAGAAGATGCCGCCGATGCCGCGCGGCTCGTTGCGGTGCTTGAGGAAGAAGTAGTCGTCGCACCATTTCTTATATTTGTCGTAAGGCGCGATCGACCCGTGCGCATCGCACGCCGCTTTCATGGCGGCATGGAAGGCGAGGCTGTCGGCGTCTTCTTGGCGGCGGCGGGCGTCGAGCACCGGCGTCAGGTCGGCGCCGCCGCCGAACCAGGCCTTGCTGGTGACGACGAAGCGCGTGTTCATGTGCACCGCCGGCACGTGCGGGTTCTGCGGGTGAGCGATCAGCGAAATGCCGGAGGCCCAGAAATTCGGGTTGTCGGCGGCGCCGGGGATCTCTTTTCTGAATTCCGGCGCGAACTCGCCATGGACCGTCGAGCAGTGCACGCCGACCTTCTCGAACACGCGCCCGCGCATTATCGCCATCACACCGCCGCCACCATCCGGGTCGGCTTTTGCCGACCCGGCACTTGAAGTGCCGATCTCGGGCGAACCCGCGATCGGTTGGTTGCCGGTATGGTCGGTGCGCTGCCAGGGCGTGCGCACGAAGCGCCCGGGCGCGGCGTCGCCGAGCGGCGCGGCGGCGGGCAGGGTGTCTTCCAGTTGCTCGAAGGCGGCGCAGATATCGTCGCGCAGGGCTTCGAACCAGGCGCGCGCGCGGGCTTTGCGGGTTTCGATGTCGTCAGCGGTCATGGGTCTAGGCTTATTGTGTCGGGCGGCCGAAAGCTACGCCGGAAACCCGCCTGTCTGCCGCAGCGCCTCGCCGGCCACCATGGCGGCGGCCATGGCGATGTTGAGCGAGCGTAAGTCCGCCCGGATCGGCACCTTCAGCCGCGCGTCGGCCGCCTGGTGCACGGCCGAGGGCACGCCGGCGCTCTCGCGGCCGAACAGCAGCACCTCGTCGGGTCCGTAGCTGTGGTCGAGATAAGAATGAGTTGCCGCGGTGGTCAGGAGCGTGAGCGTGAGCCCGGCGCCCCGGCGCCAGTCCTCGAAGGCGGCGAACGAGGGGTGGCGGGTCAGCGCCACCCGGTCGAGATAGTCCATGCCGGCGCGGCGGAAGGCGCGGTCGGAGACCGGGAAGCCGGCCGGCTCGATGATGTGGGCCTCGAGGCCGAGGCAGGCGCACAGCCGCAGGATCGTGCCGGTGTTCTGGGGGATGTCCGGCTCGTAGAGCGCGAGTCGCATGGGGGTTGCCTTCAGGGGTCGTTTCGGTCGCCGCGGGCAGGGCGGGAAATAGCGCTCGCCGAACCCATTTTATGCGACGCTTTGGCGCGGGCGTGCTGCGCCGGAATCGGCGCCGGAGGAAACCGGCCGACCGCGGCGGAGCCCGCGTTGCCATTTATCAACAATTGCCCGCTTCCGCGCAAAAGCGGGCGGTTCCTCGGGGCACAGGGCTGTACTTCGGCGTTCTTGGGCTTGCGCTTGCTTCACAAGGGTGCCAATAGAACGCCACCGATACGCCACACTGTCCGCCAGGGCAGCCGCCGGTCGGTGCGCCCGCCGTTCCGTAGGACTTGGTCCTGCCGGTGCCAGCCGCGGGCGCCGGGTCCAAGCCACGGGGAGGGGACTAGAGAAGTGACGACCGTGTCTTCGGTGGCTCATACTCGCCGCGACTTTCTCTATATAGCCACGGGTGCCGTCGGCGCCGTGGGCGTTGCGGCGGCCCTGACGCCGCTGATTTCACAGATGAATCCGGACGCCTCGACCATCGCCGCGGGCGCGCCGGTCGAGATCGACCTCGCCCCGATTACCGAAGGCCAGATCGTCAAGGTGTTCTGGCGGTCGAAGCCGATCTTCATCTTCCACCGCACCAAGAAAGAGATCGAGGCCTCCCAGAACGTACAGGTTGCCGACCTGCGCGATCCGCAGCCCGACTCGGCGCGGGTCAAGCCGGGCCACGAGCAGTGGCTGGTCGTCATCGGCATCTGCACCCATCTCGGGTGTATCCCTCTTGCCCACCAGGGCGATTACGGTGGCTGGTTCTGCCCCTGCCACGGTTCCGAGTACGATACCGCGGGCCGGATTCGGCAGGGTCCGGCGCCGTTGAATCTGCATCTGCCGCCTTATCAATTCCTCACCGACACCAAGATCCGGATCGGCTGATCTTCCGATCCGATTGCTTATTTGAAGGTTCGACCATGAGCGGACAATCGACCTACCAGCCTCAAAACAAAGTTCTGCAATGGTTGGAGAAACGGCTGCCGATCGTCAGCCTGATGTACGATTCCTTCGTCTCCTATCCGACGCCGCGTAATCTTAACTACTGGTGGACCTTCGGCGGCATCCTCACCTTCATGCTCGCCGTGCAGATCATCACCGGCATCGTGCTGGCGATGCATTATACGCCGAATGATGCGATGGCTTTCAATTCAGTCGAAGCCATCATGCGCGACGTCAATTACGGCTGGCTGCTCCGCTATGTTCACGCCACCGGCGCCTCGTTCTTCTTCTTTGCCGTCTACATCCACATGTTCCGCGGCATGTACTACGGCTCCTACAAGGAGCCGCGCGAGGTGTTGTGGATCCTTGGCGTCATCCTGCTCCTGTTGATGATTGCCACCGGCTTCATGGGCTACGTGCTGGTCTGGGGCCAGATGAGCTTCTGGGCCGCGACCGTGATCACCAACTTGTTCTCGGCCATCCCCGGTGTCGGCGGCGCCATCGTCACCTGGTTGTGGGGCGGCTACGCGGTCGGCGATCCCACGCTCAACCGCTTCTTCTCGCTGCACTATCTGCTGCCCTTCGTGATCACCGGCGTGGTGGTGCTGCACGTCTGGGCGCTGCACGTTGTCGGCCAGAACAACCCGACCGGCGTCGAGCCGAAGTCCGACAAAGACACCGTGCCCTTCACGCCCTACGCCACGATCAAGGACAGCTTCGGCATCGTCGTCTTCTGCATCGCGTTCGCGTGGTTCGTGTTCTACATCCCGCACTACCTGCTTGCAGCCGACAACTTCACCCCGGCCAATCCGGCGGTGACCCCGGCGGAGATCGTGCCGGAATGGTACTACCTGCCGTTCTACGCGATCCTGCGCTCGATCCCGAACAAGCTGCTCGGTGTGACCGCGCTGTTCTCGGCCATCGCCATCCTCGCCTTCATGCCCTGGCTCGATACCTCGCGGGTGCGTTCGGCGCGCTACCGGCCGCTCTACCGCCAGTTCTTCTGGCTGTTCGTGATCACCTGCGTCATGCTTGGCTGGCTCGGCTCCAAGCCGCCGACCGGCACCTACCTGATCCTGGCGCGTATCTTCACCGCCTATTACTTCGGGTTCTTCGTGGTCATCCTACCGCTTCTCGGGATATTCGAAAAAACCAAACCGCTACCGAACTCGATTTCGGAATCGGTTCTGGGCTCAAAGGCGTGAGCGGGAGGACAGCCATGAAATTCAAAACCCCCATCTTTGCGCTTGTCCTTGCCGGCTCGCTGGTCGCGCTCGCTGTACCCTCGTGGGCGGTCGAGCAGGTGACGCCGCCGCGGGAATCGTGGTCGTTCTCCGGCCCGTTCGGCAAGTACGATCCGGCCCAGCTCCAACGTGGGTTTAAGATCTATCGCGAGGTCTGCTCCAACTGCCACTCGCTGAACCTGGTTGCGTTCCGCAATCTGGCGGAGCCGGGCGGCCCCGGCTTCACCGAAGCGCAGGCCAAGCAGATCGCGTCGGAATACAAGATCAAGGACCTCGACGATAAGGGTAATCCGATTGAGCGGCCCGGCCGCTTGGCCGACCATTTCCCGGCGCCGTTCCCCAACGAGCTGGCGGCGAAGGCGGCCTTCGGCGTCGCCCCACCCGACATGTCGTCTCTCGCCGACGCGCGTACATACGAGCGCGGCTTCCCCTGGTTCATCTTCGATATCTTCTCGCAATACCAGGAGGAGGGGCCGGACTACATCGCGGCGATCCTGCAGGGTTACGTGAAGGCGCCGAAGGACTTCAAGGTGCCGCCCGGTGGCAATTACAACGAGTATTTCCCCGGCCATAACATCGCCATGCCGCAGCCGCTGACGGCCGGCCAGGTGAAATACACCGACGGCACCCCGGAAACGCTGCATCAGTACGCCAAAGACGTCGCCTCTTTCTTGATGTGGGCCTCCGAGCCGCACATGGTCGCGCGCAAGCGCCTCGGCTTCCAGGTGATGATCTTCCTGATCGTGTTCGCCGGCTTGCTGTACTTCACCAAGAAGAAGGTGTGGCACGACGTGCATCACGAGGGAGAAGAAGACGCTTCCAAGACGGCGTAAGCCGTGCCATTGGATCGCTAAATCCCGAAGGGCCCCGGTTTCGGGGCCCTTTGTATTTGGGCTGGCGATGCCCTACGAATGCGGGAAATCCATCAAACGACCACGACAGTGAAGGATCAGGGCTGGTCATGACCAATGCGGTGCTCGGAATCATTGGCGGCAGCGGCATCTACGATCTGCCGGGTCTGGAAAACGTGCGCGAGGAGCGCATCGAGAGCCCCTGGGGCGAGCCGTCGAACCCGCTGCGGCGGGGTGAGATCGCCGGTCTGCCGGTGGTGTTCCTGTCGCGCCACGAGCCGGGCCACCGCCTGTCGCCGTCCGACATCAACTACCGCGCCAATATCGACGCCTTGAAGCGCGCGGGCGTTACCGACATCGTGTCGCTGTCGGCCTGCGGCTCGTTCAAGGAAGATCTACCCCCGGGCACCTTCGTGCTGGTCGACCAGTTCGTCGACCGCACCTTCGGCCGCGCCAGCTCGTTCTTCGGCAAGGGCTGCGTCGCGCACGTGTCGATGGCGCACCCGGTCAGCCCGCGTCTGCGCATCCACATCGCGGAAGCCGCGCGCGCCGAAGGCATCGACGTGGTGCGCGACGGCACCTACGTCTGCATGGAAGGCCCGCAGTTCTCTACGCTGGCCGAGAGCATGACCTACAAGCAGCTCGGCTATTCGGTGATCGGCATGACCAACATGCCGGAGGCCAAGCTCGCGCGCGAGGCGGAGATCTGTTACGCGACCGTCGCCATGGTCACCGATTTCGACTGCTGGCATCCCGACCACGACGCAGTGACGGTGCAGGACATCATCAAGGTTCTGACCGAGAACGCCGAGCGCGCCAAGACGCTGGTGGGCCGGCTGGCGCGCGATTTCCCGCGCGAGCACGAGCCGTGCCCGATCGGCTCCGATCGCGCGCTCGACACCGCCATCATCACGGCACCGGAGGCGCGCGATCCCGCGCTCATCAAGAAGCTCGACGCAGTGGCGGGACGGGTGCTGAACGGGTAAAAGGAGTGCCGCGCGCAAGACTGCGGCATAGTCGATGCCCGCTTTCCGCGAGCATATTCGTGAGCGAGAACTGAAGAGATGGCCCGATGAGTTCGACCGACACCGAAGCTGACCTGCGTGATTCCATCCGCTCGATCCCCGACTATCCCAAGCCGGGCATCATCTTCCGCGATATCACCACGCTGCTTGGCAACGCGCGCGCCTTCCGCCGCGCGGTCGACGAGCTGGTGCAGCCCTGGGCCGGCATGAAGATCGACAAGGTCGCCGGCATCGAGGCGCGCGGCTTCATTCTCGGCGGCGCGGTGGCGCACCAGGTGTCGGCCGGCTTCGTGCCGATCCGCAAGAAGGGCAAGCTGCCGCACAAGCGCGTGAGCATGACCTACGCGTTGGAATACGGCGAGGACGAGATCGAGATGCACGCCGACGCGCTGGTCGCCGGCGAGCGCGTGGTGCTGGTCGACGATCTGATCGCCACCGGCGGCACCGCGGAAGCGGCGGTGAAGCTGCTGCGCCAGCTCGACGCCGAGGTACTGGCCGCCTGTTTCGTCATCGATCTGCCCGCGCTCGGCGGCGCCGAGCGCCTGCGCAAGATGGGTGTGCCGGTGCAGACGCTGGTGTCGTTCGAGGGGCATTAACTCGGATCGGAACGACCGGCCTAGCGGGTTAGCGAAAAGGTCAGGTGCTGCTTCACCGTGGGCCATTCGCCGGCGATGATGCTGTAGACGACGGTGTCGCGGATCGTGCCGCCATGCCCGATCTGGTGGTTGCGCAGGATGCCGTCCAACTTTGCGCCGAGTCGCTCGATGGCTTGTCGGCTCCCGCGATTGAAGAAGTGCGTCCGGAATTCGACCGCGATGCAATCGAGGCGCTCGAATGCGTGCGTCAGCAGAAGCAGCTTGCATTCGGTGTTGAGCGCTGTGCGCTGCACGCGCTGTGCGTACCAGGTCGATCCGATCTCGACGCGCCGGTTCGGCGCATCGATATTCATGTAGGTCGTCATTCCGGCAACGGTGCCCGTCGCATCGAAAACGGTGAACGGCAACATCGATCCTGCCGCGTGAAGCGACAGTCGCCGGTCGATCTCTTTGGCCATGCCGTCGGGCGAGGGTATCGCAGTGTACCAGAGCCGCCACAACTCACCGTCTTTCGCGGCCTCGATCAGACCGGCGCAATGGGTGTGCGAGAGCGGCTCGAGGCGCGTATGCTTGCCATCGAGGGTGACGGGTTCGGGCCATGGCACGGGACGTAATCCTTCCAAGAGAAAAAGAGAAATTTACTGTGGTTTCGGCCCCCACGGGCCCACCTGGCCGGGTAATGGCGGCGTGGGTGCGGGATTCCACGGACCCTGCGGTGCCGGCGGCGGCGGTTGTTGCGGCTCCCCCCACGGACCTTCGGTGCCTTCATCATAGCCGACCTGGGCATCTTGCTCCTCCGGCTCCGGCAGGCTCAGCGGGCCGGGATCGTGGCCGCCGGCATATTTCACCAGCGCTTCGACGCGGGCGTCAACTGACGGATGGGTGGCGAACAGGTCGGAAAAGCCGACACGCGGGTTGTCGACGCACATCTCCATCACCGCCGAGGTGGCCGCGTGCAGTTCGCCGCGGTTCTCGATCTTGCGCAGCGCCGAGATCATGGCGTCCGGGTCCTTGGTCAACTCCACCGAGCCGGCGTCGGCGAGGAATTCGCGCCGGCGCGATAGCGCGAAACGGATCACCACCGACAGCAGCCACGACACCACGATCAGCGCGATGGCAATGACGATGGCGATGGCAGCGCCGTTGCCGCCGCCTTCGCCGTCGCCGCCGCGGCGTCGGCGCCCGCCGAAACCGCCGAAGAAGGTGGCCTGGAAGAACAGGCGGAAGATCATCTCGCCGAAGAACGAGAGCGCGCCGGCGATGACGACCGCGATCACCATCATGCGCACGTCGCCGTTGCGGATGTGGGTGAGTTCGTGCCCGAGCACGGCTTCCAACTCAGCGTCGTTCAGGCGCTGCATCAGGCCACGCGTGACCGTGATGGAATACTGCTTGTCGTTGAGCCCGGTGGCGAAGGCGTTGAGCGCGCTGTCTTCGGTGATGCGCAAGGTCGGCATGGTGATGCCGCGCGAGATGCACAGGTTCTCGAGCAAATTATAGAGCCGCGGCTCTTCCTGCCGCGTGACCGGATGGGCGCCGGTGACGGCGTCGATCATCGACTGGTGGAACTTGTAGGCGATGAAGATCCAGACGACGGCACCGACGGTGGCCCAGGGCGCTGCCATCTCCCAGTCGTAGATGGCGGCGCGCATCAGGTAGTCGAGCGGGGCCCTGACCGTCAGCGCCTCGGCGAGCAGCGCGCCCGCGAACACCATCACGTAGACCAGCACGAACAGCCCGATCAGCAGCGCGACCGAGCGCCGCTTGTTGGACTGGATGTGCGTATAGAGACCGTAGGCGGCCATGGTGATTGCTACTTTTCCCGGGCGCAGCACAGCACGAAATGGTGCGCTGTAGTCCCGGGATCGACAGAGATACCCACGGTCCCGGATCTGCGGTGCACTGCTCGCGCGCTGCACCGCATCCGGGACACGGGACTAGTGTTTAAAACTTCACTTCCGGCGCCTGTTCCAGCGCGGCCCGCTGCTCGCCCAGATCGAAGAAGGCATGCGGCTGGAAGCCGAAGCTTGCGGCGAACAGGTTGGCCGGCATCTGCTGGATGCCGGTATTGTATTCCTGCACCGCGTTGTTGAAGAAGCGGCGCGAGGCGGCGAGCTTGTTCTCGATGTCCGAGAGGTCGCTCTGCAGCTGCTGGAAGTTCGCGTTGGCCTTGAGGTTCGGATAGCTCTCCGACAGCGCGAACAGTTGCCGGAGCGCGCCGCTCAGCATGTTTTCGGCCTTCACCTTCTGGTCGACGCCGGGGGCGGCGATGGCCGCGTTGCGCGCCTGGATCACCGCTTCCAGGGTGCCGCGCTCGTGGGCGGCGTAGCCTTTCACCGTCTCCACCAGGTTGGGGATCAGGTCGTGGCGTTGCTTGAGTTGGACATCGATGTCGGCGAAGGCCTGGTTGACGCGTTGCCGCATGGCGACCAAGCCGTTGTAGATCGTCATGATCCAGATCGCGAGCAGCACGATCACGCCGATGACGACCCAGGCGGTAATGGACATAGGGAAAAGCTCCTGAAAGACCGATTCTTGAATGGAACCAGCCTATCTTAGATGGGGAGACGGCTAAAAACGGGCAAGAGATCGTTTCGGGCGAAGTTCAGAACCGCCTCGCCGTCCGGAAACGCGATAAGACAAAGACTTAGCTGGCTTCGCGCGGCGTGGCCCGCCCGCGGGCGGACTGCCGCCGGGCCCGCTAAGCCCTTGCCGCCACGCGAAAAAAGACCCCAAGCCGAAGCTTGGGGTCCTTCGCCAGACGGCTATTCGGGGGGTAAGGGGGGAAGCCGCCCGACAGAAGTCATTCGCCGCAACAACGCCCCTTTGCGGGATTGGTTCCGATCCTGCGGCGGGCTCGCCTGAATTATTTTTAACCGCGGTGTGGCGCCCGAAGGGCGGTCCTGTCTTACCGCGGCCATGTTCCAGGGGTTCCATGGACGCCGACGGGGACGATCAACCCCATTCGGAGCGCCTGGCTATGAGCGCGGTGATGATCAACTGCCCAACGACCGGCCGCGCGGTGTCGACTGCGGTCGAAATGGAGCCGGTTGTTTTCAACAGGTTGCCGGACCTGACCGGGCGCATGCGCTGTCCTGCCTGCGGGCAGGAGCACGTCTGGGCGGTGCGCGCGGCGTGGCTCACCGATGCGCCGTGCGCCGTCAGCAGCGCGGCGATGCTGCCAAAGGGCAGTGAGGCGGCTTAGCTCGCCTCGCGGAAGCGCACCGCGACTTCCAGATCCACAGACACAAGCTGCGATACGCCGCGCTCGGCCATGGTGACGCCGTAGAGCCGGTTCATCCGCGCCATAGTGATCGGGTTGTGGGTGATGATCACGAAGCGTGTATCGGTCGAGCGGGTCATCTCGTCGAGCATGTCGCAGAAGCGTTCCACGTTGTGATCGTCGAGCGGCGCGTCCACCTCGTCCAGCACGCAGATCGGCGCCGGATTGGTGAGGAACACGGCGAAGATCAGCGCCAGCGCGGTCAGCGCCTGCTCGCCACCCGAAAGCAGCGACAAGGTCGCCGGCTTCTTGCCGGGCGGCTTGGCCAAAATCTCCAGCCCCGCCTCCAGCGGATCGTCGCTCTCGATGAGCTGCAGCTCCGCGGTGCCGCCGCCGAACAGCTGGGTGAACAGGTGCTGGAAGTGCTTGTTGACCTGCTCGAATGAGGTGAGCAGCCGTTCGCGCGCCTCGCGGTTGAGGCTCTGGATGCCCTGGCGCAGCTTCTTGATGGCTTCCACCAAGTCGTCGCGCTCGGTGGTGAGCGAGGTGTGCTGGGCCTCGACCTCCTGCAATTCCTCGTCGGCGCGCAGGTTGACCGCGCCGAGGCGCTCGCGCTCGCGCCGCAGCCGCTCCAGGGTCGCCTCGATCTCGGCGACGTCGGGCAGCGCCTGGTCGGGCTTCATCTCGGCAAGTTCCGCGACCGCCGCGGGCTCGACCTCCAGCATCTCGCGAATTTCGTGCTCGATGTCCGCGTGGCGCCGCTTGGCCGCTTCGAAGCGCTCCTCCGCGCGCGCCAGTTCCTCGCGCGCGGAACTTGCCGCTTCCAGCGCCGCGCGGGCGTCGCGGTCGGCTTGCGCCAGCGCGTTCTCGGCCTCCTGCAGGCGGTCGGCGCAGGCGCGGCGTTCGGCTTCCGCCTGCTCGACTTCGCTGATCAGCGCGTTGCGCTTTTGCGCGAACTGCTCGGGCGCGTTCTGCAGCTCCGCCCGGTCGCGTTCGGCCTCGGCGCTGCGCTGCTCCAGCGTGGCGATCTGGGCGGTCGCACCTTCCTGGCGCTGCTGCCAGCCGGCACGGTCGTTGGCGAGCGTCGCCAGCCGGCGGTCGGCGAGTTCGGCTTCGCGCACGATCGCCTGCTGCTCGGCACGCACTTCGGCAAGCTTGCTGCGCTTGGCCGCGATGTCGTCGCGCACGGCGGCCATGTCGGCTTCGAGCTCGGCGGCAGGCGCCAGCTCGACGAGGAAGCGCTCGGATTCCGCCTTGGCGGCCGTCGCTTCGTCGCGATTGGCAGTGAGCCGCACGCGCGCTTCCGACAGCGCCGAGACACGTGCCGCGTTGCGGTTGACGTCGCGCTCGGCGGCTTCGTGGGCGTCGCGCGCGGCATAGGCCTCGCGCTGGCGCTCGCGCGCGGCATTGCGCGCGTCGGTTTCCGCCTGGCTCGCGGCTTCGAGCGTGCTCTGAGCGGCTTCCACCACGCCGCGCGCGGTTTCGGCTTCGGCGCGCGCAATCTGCAATTCGGCTTCGATCTCGGCAAGCCGCGCGCGCTCGGCCAGGCGCCGGGCAGCGCCGGTCGGCGCGTGCGCGGCGGCGGCAAAGCCGTCCCAGCGCCACAGGTCGCCATCGCGCGCGACCAGCCGCTGGCCCGGCTTGAGGGAGCCCGCGAGCCGGTTGCCGGTGTCGCGGTCGACCACGCCGATCTGCTGCAGCCGGCGCGCCAGCTCGGTCGGCGCCTGCACAAAGGCCGAAAGCGGCTCGATACCTTCAGGCAGTTTCGGATCCGCCGGATCGGCTGCCGAGCCCATCCAGCGCATGGGCGCCGACGGATCGATCGGCGCATCGAGATCGTCGCCAAGCGCGGCGCCCAGCGCTTTTTCGTATCCCTTCTCGACCGTGATGTCGTCCATCACCGGTGGCCACATGTTCTTGGTCTCGACCGCCAGCACCTTCGAGAGCGTCTTGGCCTCGGTCTCCAGCCGCTGCACCTTGCGTTCGGTGTCGCTGAGCGGCCCGCGCGCGGCTTCGAGCTTCTGGCGCGCCACGGTGTGGGCGACCTCGGCATCGACGGCGGCAGTGTCGGCGGCGGCGACCGCAGCCTGGGCGGCATCGACCGCCGCGGAGAGCGCGGCGAGGTCGGGGCCGTCGCTCGCCTGCAATGTAGCGAGCTCCCGCTCGATTTCGGCGAGTTCGACATCGAGCTTGGCGGCGCGCTCAGTGTGCTGGCGCACGGCGCCCTCGAGCTGGTTGCGGCGCGCGGTGAGGTCGGCGTGCTTGGCGGTCAGGTCGGAGAACACCTTTTCGGCCGCGTTCAGCTCACCGTCGGCCTCTGCCACCCTGGCTTCGGCGCCGCTGCGGCGGCTGGCGTTGTCGTGTGCCTCACGGCGGATGGTCTCTTCTTCCTCGGCGATGCGGGCGAGCGCTTCCTGCGCGTCGGCGGCGAGCTTCTGCTCGCGCTCGCGGTCGGCGGCGAATTGTGTGATCCGCATCTCGAGCTCGGTCAGCCGGTCGCGCGCGCGTTGTTCTTCGCGCTCGAGCTCGGCCATGGCGGTATTGATGCGGTTCAAGGCGGCGCCGGCGCGCGCTTCCGCGTCGCGCAATTCGGGGAGCGCGGCTTGCGCGGTCGCCTGCCGTTTCGAGGCTTCCGCCTGTTCGCCCGTGCGCTCGGCGACGGTGCGCTGGCAGACGTCCTTGGCGTTCTCGGCGTCGGCCACTTCGATGCCGGCCGCGCTCCAGCGCAGGTGATAGAGCGTCGCTTCGTTCTTGCGCACCTGCGCAGAGACGGTGCGGTAGCGCACCGCCTGGCGGGCTTGCTTCTTCAGGCCGTCCATTTGGGAAGCGAGTTGACCGATAACGTCTTCCAGCCGCAGCAGGTTCGATTCGGCCGCCTTCAGGCGCAGCTCGGCCTCGTGCCGACGCGCGTGTAGGCCGGCAACGCCGGCGGCTTCTTCCAGCACGCGGCGGCGCTGCTCGGGCTTGGCCTGGATGATCTCGCCGATGCGGCCCTGGTGCACCAGCGCCGGCGACCGCGCGCCGGTGGAGGCATCGGCAAACAGGATCTGCACGTCACGGGCGCGCACCTCGCGGCCGTTGATGCGGTAGGTGGAGCCCGACTCGCGCTCGATGCGGCGCGCGATGTCGATCGATTCCTGATCGTTGAAGGCGGCCGGCGCCGAACGATCCGTGTTGTCGATCGCAATCCCCACCTCAGCGTTGTTGCGCGCGGGCCGGGAGGTGTTGCCGGAGAAGATGACGTCGTCCATGGAGGAGGCGCGCATGGACTTATAGGAGGATTCTCCCATAACCCAGCGCAGCGCTTCCACTAGATTGGATTTGCCGCAACCGTTCGGCCCCACCACGCCGGTCAGTCCCGGCTCGATCAGGAAATCGGTGGGCTCCACGAACGACTTGAACCCGAGCAGCCGCAGCCGTGTGAGCTTCATATGTTTTCAGGCCTCATCCCGGCAGGCTGGCAGCGCCCCCTGCCACCGAGTCTTTTCAATACCAGATTCGCTGACCGATCCGGGGCTTGCCCGGAATCTTGTCCTCAGGCGCCGCATTTGGCGGGAGAATGGACAGCCGCGTGCGCCGGGGCAATGACGAAGCGCCACCGCGCGGCGGTTTTCCCAATGTTTCGACGTAAGGGGTGGCGAAATAAGGGCCGGCCGCCCCCAAGTGGGCGGCCGCCGGGCCGAAACGGCCTATTTCTTCTTCTTGAGCTGGGCGTCCAAGAGCTTGGCGAATCCGGCGTACTCGAGGGCGCCCTCGACCGAGGTGCCGTCGATGAAGAAGGTCGGCGTCGCCTTGACCTTGAACTGGTCGATGGCGCGCTGGCGCTCGGCCTGCACCTTGTCCAGCACCTTCTGGTCCGACAGGCAGGCCTTGAACTTCTCTTCGGTCATGCCGGCCTGCTTGGCGATAGCGAGCAGCGGCGGGATCGGCTTTTGGATCGCCCAGACGTCCTGCTGGTGGAACAGCGTGTTGACCATGTCGTAGTACTTGGGCGCGCTGCCGTCGGCGGCGCAGCGGGCCATCATGAAAGCGGCTGCGGCCAGCGGGTCGAGCGGGAACTCGCGTAGGATCCAGCGCACCTTGCCGGTGTCGATGTAGTCCTTCTTGACCTTCGGATATGTCGTTTCGTCGAAATGGGCGCAGTGCGGACAGGTCATCGAGGCGTATTCGACCACGATGACCGGCGCGTCCTTCGCGCCCAGCACCATGTCGGGCAGCGGCTGCGGTGCCATCAACTCGGTCATCGACACGGTTTCGGCTAGTGCCGGCGGCGCCAGCAGAAGGCTTCCGAAGGCTGCGGTGGCCAGCGCCGTGGCGGTGGCGGTGCGGCAAAAATCGCGACGATTGATCGGCAGATCGATTGGCAACGGAAACTCCTCAATGGCTTACAAACGGTGCGCCCAAGGCTGGCCTAGCTGGACAGGACGATTGTGGCAATCGCGGGCCGCCCTGCCAAGGCGGGCATCTCGAAGGCTCACTTTCGTTTGATGGCGGCCCCCAGGCGGGCGAGGGCCTGGCGCAAGCTCTCGTCCTCGATCTGCGGCAGGCCTTCGGCGATACGGGCGGCGACGGCCGGATCAGGCGGGGGCGGGGCCGGTTTCGGCGCCCGGCGGCGGAGCGGGGCCTGGCGCAACGCTAGGCGGCCGACGGCGCGCCAGCCGAAGAAGCGGTTGACCCGCTCCAGGATCACCGCCGAGAGGTGCTGGATCTCGATCGCCGCGGGTCCCTCCACCCGCAACACCAGGGTGGCGGGTTCAGGGGTCTCCTCGTCGGCCCGGCGCGGCCAGTTGATCTTGAGCGGCTCGCTGTGGGCGGCGACTTCCGCGCCCACGATGTCGGCCCAGCGGGCGACGATCTCGGCCGAGGCGAAGCCTTGGGCCTTGAGCGCGCCGTTCAGGGTGGCGCCGGCGAAGGCCGACAGCGGCCGGGGAAAACTCTTCGCGGGCTTATTCATGTCGTCTCTTTGTTGGCGCATGATCTCATCCGAAAACCGGTACCCACTTTTCGGGATCATGCGCCGGGCTCTTGTGCCAACGTCTGCCCATGACCGTAGCAGTCCGCGCCGCGGCGCGAAAGAAAGCGCCCCCCCTGCCGGACCCGGCCGATCTCCTTGCCTGGTACGACCGCCACGCGCGCGTGCTGCCCTGGCGGGCGCGGGCGGGCGAAAGGCCCGATCCCTACCGCGTGTGGCTGTCGGAGATCATGCTGCAGCAGACGACCGTGAAGACGGTCGGGCCCTATTACGCGCGTTTCCTGGAGCGCTGGCCGACGGTAGAAGCGCTTGCCGCGGCTAGCCTCGACGACGTGCTGCGCGCCTGGGCGGGGCTCGGCTATTACGCTCGCGCGCGCAACCTGCACGCCTGCGCGCAGGCTGTGGTCGCGCGCCATGGCGGTGAATTCCCCGCCGACCTGTGCGCTTTACGCGCCTTGCCCGGCATCGGCGATTACACCGCCGCCGCCATCGGCGCGATCGCCTTCGATCTCGGCGCCGTGCCGGTCGACGGCAATGTCGAGCGGGTGGTGACGCGGCTGTTCGCCGTGGAGGACGCGCTGCCGAAGGCCAAGCCTGAGATCAAGGCGTTGGCGGCGTCGCTGCTGCCGCCGCACCGCACGGGCGATTTCGCGCAAAGCTTGATGGACCTCGGCGCCTCGCTCTGTTCGCCCAGGAAGCCGGCTTGCGCACTCTGTCCGTGGACCGACGGCTGCACGGCGCGTGCGCAAGGCAACCAGGAGACGTTTCCGCGCAAGGCGCCGAAGCGCGAAGGCCGGCTGCGGCGCGGCGCCGCCTTCGTCGCCTTGCGCGAAGACGGCTCTGTCTTGTTGCAGCGGCGGCCGGACAAGGGCTTGCTCGCCAAGATGACGGAAGTGCCGGGCAGCGACTGGACCCACGATTTCAAAGTGGTGAAAGCACGCAAGAGCGCGCCGCGTTTGCATGACGGCATCAAGTGGCGCCACCTGCCGGGCGTGGTCGCCCACGTCTTCACCCATTTCCCACTCGAGCTCACGGTATTTGTCGCGCATGTGCCGCGCGGCACCCGCGCCCCGAAAGGAGCGCGTTGGGTCAAGCGCGCGGATCTGGCCGGCGAGGCCCTGCCCAAGGTGATGCGCAAGGTGCTAAGTCACGCGCTAGACTGACAACAAGAAACTTGGGGAGTGAGCGTTCAATGTCATCCGACAGCAAATCGGCCGTCATGTCCGGGCAATGGGCGCCCAGCCTGCGTTATCCCGATCCGCTGATCACCGCGCTCGATCCGCGCTTCAAGCAATATCACTTGCCGGTGACGAGCGTCGAACGGCTTTATACCGGGACGCGCTGGGGCGAAGGGCCGGTCTGGTTCGGCGACACCCGCTCGCTGATCTGGAGCGACGTGCCAGGCGATTGCATGTATCGCTGGGACGAGGAAACCGGCAACGTCACGCCGTTCCGCAAGCCGTCGAACAACGCCAACGGCAACACCCGCGACCGCCAGGGACGGCTCGTCACCTGCGAGCATCTCACCCGCCGCGTCACCCGCACCGAATATGACGGCACGATCACCGTGATCTGCGACAGCTTCGAAGGCAAGAGGTTGAATTCGCCGAACGACCTGGTGGTCAAATCGGACGGCTCGATCTGGTTCACCGATCCGCAATTCGGAATTCTCGGCAACTACGAAGGCAGCAAGGCGGAAGCGGAATTGCCGATGAACGTCTATCGCGTCGACGGCAAAACCGGCGCGGTAACGGTGGTGGCCGACGACGTCGAGGGGCCGAACGGGCTCGCCTTCTCGCCCGATGAGAAGAAGATCTACATCGTCGCGTCGCGCGGCGAGCCGCGCATGATCCGTGTCTACGACGTGGTTGCGGACGGCGACAAGCTCGCCAACGGCAAGATGCTGATCGACGCCGGACCGAATACGCCCGACGGCTTTCGCCTCGACATTGACGGTAACCTGTGGTGCGGCTGGGGCATGACGCCTGAGCTCGATGGCGTGCGCATATTTTCGCCGCAGGGCGAGCCGATCGGGCATATTTCACTGCCGGAGCGTTGCGCCAATGTCTGTTTCGGTGGCAAGAAACGCAACCGCCTGTTCATGGCGGCCGGGCATTCCCTGTATTCGCTATACGTCAATACGCAGGGCGTGGCCGGCGGCTGATACAAAAGGAGAAGGAAGAGAGATGGCTATCGAACGCAAGGATGTCGGCCCGCGCATGAGCAAGGCGGTGGTGCACGGCAATACCGTTTATCTCGCCGGCGTGGTCGCCAACGAGCCGAAAGGCAAGAACGTCACCGAGCAAACCAAGGATATCCTGGCGCAGATCGACGGCCTTCTGGCCGCATGCGGCACCGACAAGTCGAAGCTGTTGAAGGCCAATATCTGGATCACCGACATGGCGACCTTTGGCGAGATGAACGCGGTGTGGGACGCCTGGGTTTCGCCCGGCAACACGCCGGCGCGCGCCTGCGTCGAAGCGAAGCTCGCGACGCCCGACTACACGGTCGAAATCATGGTGGAAGCGGCGAAGTAGTGCCGCGAATAGGTGGCGCCGCAGGGGAGGTCTCAATGACGTTCGATTTCGGGCCACTCGTTCCCGCCGACGCTCCGGCGCCGGCGGCGAAATGGAAGGGCCTCGCGCGCTACCACTTCATCGGCGGCAACAACGACCCTGACGGCGTCCCGGTGGCAGATCTGACGGCGGCGGCTGAGGCGGTGCTCGCGCGCGAGGGCCGTGACCTTGCGACCTACGGCCTCAACAGCGGGCCCCAGGGCTACAAGCCGTTGCGCGAGTTTCTCGTCAAGAAGCTCGCGCGCGACGCCGGCATCAAAGCGAGCTTTGACGATATCATGCTCGTCTCCGGCTCGCTGCAGGCGCTCGATCTCGTCAACGGCGCGCTGCTCGCCCGCGGCGACACCGTGATCTGCGAGCGCGACTGCTACGAGGGCACGCTCAACCGTTACAAGAGACTGGGTGTCAACGTCGTCGCCATCCCGCTCGACCAGGACGGCATGAAGATGGATGCACTCGAGGTCGCGCTGGCCGAGCTCAAGGCCAAGGGCGCTCGGCCGAAGTTCATCTACACCATCCCGACCGTGCAGAACCCAACCGGCACGATCCTGAGTATCGAACGGCGCCATCAAATGCTGGCGTTGGCCGAGGCCCATGGTGTGCCAATCTTCGAGGACGACTGCTATTCCGATCTCACCTGGAGCGGCGAGCGGCCGCCGGCGCTGCATGCCCTGAGCAAGGCGCAGAATGTCATCCACATCGGCTCGTTCTCGAAATCGATCGCGCCGGCGCTGCGCGTCGGGTTCATCGTCGCGCCGTGGCCGATTCTGTCGCGGATGCTCGCGCTCAAGACCGATGCCGGCTCAGGCGCGCTGGAGCAGATGGTGCTCTCTGAATACTGCATGGCGCATTTCGAAACCCATGTGCCGGCTTTGCGCAAGCGTTTGCAGAAGAAGCTCGACACCCTGGTCGACGCGCTCGGCGAACAGTTTGGCACGGCGGCGGAGTTCGACTATCCGCCCGGCGGAATCTTCCTCTGGGTCAAGCTGCCGGACAACGTCGATACCATGAAGCTCTATGACGCCGCGCTCGCCGCCGGCGTCGCGATCAATCCAGGGCCGAACTGGTCCGCCGACCCGACCTGGAGCCGGAGCCGCATGCGGCTCTGCTTCGCCAGTCCCTCGCACGAGGATATCCGCGCCGGCATCGCGCTGCTGGCTGACGTCTGTAACAAGGAATTCGGTGTGCCGACGCGTAGCGCCAATGTCGCCCGGGCTGAGAAGGCGTGAGACATGGTTGAGCCAGGCATTTTGGCGATCTGGAACGATTGCGTCGAAGGTCGCGAGGCCGAGTTCGACGCCTGGTTCCAGGTCGAGCATCTCTTGGAGCGGCTGGCGGTGCCTGGCTTCCTGTTCGGCCGCCGGCACGAAGCAATCTCGGGTTCGAACGCTTATTTCAATTTCTATTTGACCGAGTCGCCGGCCGTCCTGACCTCCAAGGCTTACCTTGAGCGGCTCGACAATCCGACGCCGATGACGCACACGGTCATGTCTGAGGTCTTCATCAACATGAACCGCACCGTCTGCCACCGCACGGTGCGGCGCGGCGCGTTCCGCGGTGCCTATACGGTGACGGTGCGATTCAATGAGACGCCGGACGAAGCCGTGCTCGCCGGCGAACTCGACCGCCTGATTGCCGATCCGACGGCGGTTGCCGGCGGCGAAATCTGGATCGCTCTGGACCCGAAAGACATGCCGGTGTCGAAGGAAGAGCAGTTGCGCGGCGGCGACAAGAAGATCGCCGGCTGCCTGATGGTCGATACGCTGCGCCAGGCCGATGCTGAAAAGATCGGCGCGATGCTTGCCAAGACTTTTTCCGGCACCGAGATCGGCGTCTTCCGAGTCCTCTGCCAGATCGGACGCGGCGATCTATAGGGATCGATCATGGAAACCTTGTTGCCGCTGGCCGAGAAAATCGCGGCGCTCTTGAAGCAGAGCAAAGAGACCATCGCCGTGGCGGAATCCTCCACCGGCGGGCTTATCTCGGCAGCGCTCTTGGCGCAGGCCGGCGCCTCGGCCTATTTCGTCGGCGGCGCGGTGGTCTACACCTACACATCGCGCGCGGCGCTGCTCGGCATCACCGAAGCCGACATGGCGGGCATGCGTCCGTCGACCGAGCCTTACGCCTTGCTGTTTGCGCGCCGCATGCGCGAAAAGCACGACACGACCTGGGCCATCGGTGAGACCGGCGCGACGGGGCCGACCGGCAACCGCTATGGCGACGCCGCCGGCCATAGCTGCATCGCGGTGGTGGGATCTTCAGTCGAGCGCGCGATCACGTTGGAGACGGGTGTGAGCGACCGGCAGGCCAACATGCGCGCGTTTGCGCTAAGGGCGCTGGAGCTGTTCGCCGAAGAAATAGCGAAGTAGTTATTCAGCCGCTTCCGCCATCTCGGCGCGCACCTTTGCGCGGAAGGTGTCGATGGGCTTCAGGCCCTTCTTGGTCTCCACGTGCCAGAAGGTCCAGCCGTTGCAGGCGTCGAGCCCCTGCGCCAGCGCGCCGATCTTGTGGATCGAGCCGACCTTGTCGCCGATGGCAACCGCGCCGTCGGCGCGCACCAGCGCCTTGTGGCGTTTCTTGGCGTCGGTAAGGACCTCGCCGGGCGTCACCAGTCCGCGCTCGACCAGGCTCGCGAAGGCCACCCGCGGCGCCTCGCGCGCGGTGACGAAGGGCGCCAAAGCCGGCGCTTCGATGAGTTCGGTCGCGGCGATGCGCTTTTCCGCCGCTTTCGCATAGGCCGGGTCGCGCTCGCAGCCGATGAACTTGCGGCTCAGGCGCTTGGCGACCGCGCCGGTAGTGCCGGTGCCGCAGAACGGGTCGAGCACCAGGTCATCAAGGCGCGACGACGACAAGAGCACGCGGGAGAGCAGCGCCTCCGGCTTCTGGGTCGGATGCAGCTTCTTGCCGTCCTTGCCCTTGAGCCGTTCCTCGCCGGTGCACAGCGGGATGGTCCAGTCGGAACGGACTTGGACGTCCTCGTTGCCGGCTTTCAGGATCTCGTAATTGAAGGTGTAGCCCTTGGCGTTGGGCTCGCGCGCCGCCCAAATCATCGTCTCGTGGGCATTGGTGAAGCGGCGGCCTCGGAAATTCGGCATCGGGTTGGTCTTGTGCCAGATCACGTCGTTGAGGATCCAGAACCCGAGGTCCTGCATGATGGCGCCGACGCGGAAGATGTTGTGGTAGGAGCCGATCACCCAGATGGTGGCGGCCGGCTTCATCACGCGGCGGCAGGCGGCGAGCCAGTCGCGGGTGAAGGTATCATAAGCCTTGAAGCTCTCGAATTTGTCCCAGTCGTCGTCGACGGCATCGACGCGCGAATTGTCGGGACGCTTGAGGTCGCTCTGCAGTTGCAGGTTATAGGGCGGGTCGGCGAAGACTAGGTCGACGCATTCCGCCGGCAACGTTTCCATGGCGGCGACGCAATCGCCGGACAGAACGCGGTAATCTGGGGTGGAGCCTGAAACTCCACGGGGCGCCCGTGAGGGCGCCCCGCGACGCGAGACAACCATGACTCAGAACTCTGACTCAAGGACAACGCGGTCGGCGACGCGGGACCTACAACCGACTTTCTGCATCATGGCTAGGCAAGGTGAAAAAACGGTTTATGAACAATGCGATGTGGTGGGCAATTTCTGCCTATTGCACAGGTGTTTACGCCCTATCGGCGTACCGAAATGGGACGCCTCGAAGACGCCGCAAGCGTGCCGTCATGATCGATACGCGCAATGCTGCAAGACGCTGGCGCCACGTGCCTGCGTCACGGAATGACAGTATGGTGGCGACAACTGGGGGAGACCTTTGAATGCGTTGGGATGATTTCCGCCGCAGCGACAATGTCGAGGACGACCGCGACAGCAGTGGCGGCGATGGGCGCGCCCGGCGGCGGCTTCCGCATTGCGCGGCGGCCATATCGGCATCGGCGCGGTGATCGTTCTCGGCCTGATCGGCTGGGCGCTCGGCATCGATCCGTCCGTGCTCATCGGCGGTGCCGAGCTCATCAGCGGTGGCGGTTCGTCCTACCAGCAGCCTTTGCAGCCATCGACGCGCCGCACCGGCACGCCCGCCGATCACACCGGACAATTCGTCGCCGCCATCCTTGGCAATACCGAGGACGTGTGGACCGAGGTATTCCGCAAGCAGGGTCGACAATATCGCGCGGCGCCGCTCAGGCTTTACCGCGGCGGCGAGCAGGGCGGCTGCGGCTTCGCGCAGGCCGCCATGGGGCCATTCTATTGCCCGCGCGACCAGCGCATCTATCTCGACACCTCGTTCTTCCGCGAGATCGAGGCGCGCTTTCACGGCTGCAGCGGCAAGGCCTGCGAATTCGCCGAGGCCTACGTGATCGCCCATGAGGTCGGCCATCACGTTCAGGACCTGATCGGTATCCTGCCGAAAGCGCAAACCGCGCAGCGCGCCGCCGGCAGCAAGGCGGCGGCCAATCGCATCCAGGTGCGCGTGGAGCTGCAGGCCGATTGCTTCGCCGGCATCTGGGCGCATCGTTCGGACCAGCGCTGGAAGTCGATCGAGCCGGGCGACGTCGCCGCTGCGCTGCAGACGGCGGCCGCGATTGGCGATGACACGCTGCAAAGGCGCGCGCGCGGCCAGGTGGTGCCGGATTCCTTCACCCATGGTACCTCGGCGCAGCGCCAGCGCTGGTTCAGCCGCGGCCTGAAGGAGGGCACGCTTCAGGCGTGCGATACCTTCTCCGCCGCCTCGCTTTAGGGATTTCCATCATGCCCGGGATCGACGAAAGCAAACAGTTCGTGCCGCTGAAGATCGCGGTGCTGACCGTTTCCGACACCCGCGATCTGGCCGACGACAAGTCGGGCCAGACGCTGGTCGATCGCCTGCAAGCGGCCGGCCATCAGCTCGCCGATCGTGCCATCGTCAAAGACGAGGTCGAGGCCATCCGCGCGCAGGTGAAAAAGTGGATCGACGACAAAGCGATCGACGTCGTGATTTCCACCGGCGGCACCGGCTTCACCGGCCGTGACGTGACGCCGGAGGCGGTGGAGCCTTTGTTCGAGAAACGCATGGAGGGCTTTGCCACGCTGTTCCTCATGGTCAGCTATGGCAAAATCGGCACCTCGGCGATCCAGACCCGCGCCACCGCCGGCGTCGCCAACGCCACTTACGTCTTCTGCGTTCCCGGCTCGCCGGGCGCCTGCAAGGACGCCTGGGACGACATCCTGGTGCACCAGCTCGACTACCGCTACCGGCCCTGCAATTTCGTGGAGATATTGCCGCGGCTCGATGAGCATCTGCGCCGCGAAAAGGCGAAAGGCGCGACGGTTTAGAGTTCCATATCCCAGTACTCCGCCACCACGTCCTCGCCGAAGTGTGGCGCGGTTCGCTCGCCGTCAGCGTGAAGCCGGCCTTCTCGTAGGTGTGGCGGGCGGCGGTGAGCACGCTGTGGGTCCACAGCGTCATCTTCTTGTAGCCGGCCGCGCGCGCGAACGCGATGCATTCGTCGACCAGCTTTGTGCCGAGGCCGAGCCCGCGCGCTTGTCGATCGACCAGCAGCAGGCGGATGCGCGCGACCTCGTCGGAATCCTTCACCACCATGACGCAGCCGACATTCTCGCCGTCCATCTCGGCAATCCAGCAGCGCTCCCGTTTGGGATCGTGATTGTTGACGAAGTCGGCGACGATCTGCGCGACCAGGCCCTCGAACGGCTCGGTCCAATTGTATTCCTCTGCGTAGAGCTTGGCGTGGGCGGTGACCATCCAGCCGAAGTCGCCGTGCTTGGGTTCGCGCAAGGTATAGCTGCGTTCTTTCTCGCCGTCGTTTTCGCCGCCCAGCAGCGTCTCGATCGTTTCCATGGCGTTCACCAGCCTTGCCTGTTCGTCGCTCCCCAATCGGCCGAGCATGTCGGCCACGTCCTTGTTCGATCGCCGCTCGGCCGGCGCGAAGGTCTTGCGGCCCTTGGCCGTGAGCGAAAGATGGCTCTGCCGCGCGTCCTGCTTGGAGGTCTTGCGCGCGAGCAGGCCGCGCTTTTCGAAATTGCGCAGTACGCGGCTGAGATAACCGGCGTCGAGGTCGAGCGCGCGGGCGATGTCGCTGGCGGTGGGGCCGTCGCTATCCGCTGGCGCCTTGCGCGAGCTCATAGAGCACGCGCATCTCGGCGAGCGAGTAGGGGGTGTCGAGGAAGGTTTTGCGCAGCGCGCCGATCTGCCGCGTGTAGAAGCGGCTGAAGCGGCGCACCGCGGCGATGCGTTGCGGCGTGCTCCCGGGCATGACGGCGAGCGTCGCGCCATTAGTTGACTAAGTCAAGTATATCTATTTGTCATTCCGGGACGCGAGCGAAGCAAGCGGACCCGGAATCCATACGCCGCAGCGGTCGAGATTCGGCAGGACAGGGGTTATGGATTCCGGGTTCGCCACGCCTTGGCCCTTCGGGCTACGGCTCGGCGCCCCGGAATGACGAAGTGAGGAAAATCAGCGCGTCGCTGTCGCCACCGCCGGCAACATGGCGATGCGGCGGCGGCCGAGCTTGCGCAGCAGCGCGACGTCGGCCTCGGCGCCCTCCGGGTGACCGCCGAGCGTCCGGTAGAGCCGGGTGGGGATGAGCAGGCCCTGCTCGGGCCCCGGCCGCCCGCCGCAGGCGAGGCGCAGCACGCTGAAGAGCTCGCTCAAGGCCGGCCGCAGCGGATCGGCCACGCCGGCCGGCCGGAACATGGCTGCGCGGCTCGCGCCCTCTCCGAGATCGTTCATCTGCATGAAGCGCTCGGTGGCGGTGATCCAGCCCGGCTCGGGGACGCAGCCGGCGCGCAGGAACATCAGCCACGGCGTCCGCGTGGTCTCGGCTGCGGCCTTCAGGCGCGCGCCCTGCGGTGCGCTGGAGCGCATGTAGCGGCAGCCGGCGATGTCGGCGACTTCCTCGGTGTCGTCAGACGAGCCGGCGTCGGCCACGATCACCTCGGCGAGCAGTCCGGCGGTGGCGCCGGGCACGAGGGCGGCCAGCGTGCGCACCAGCGCGCGCTCCGATTCGTGCGTGTCGATGATCGCGCTCAGCATTGCGGTGCCGGCCCCTGAAGTCCGCCCCACCATATCATGCAGGGTTCGGCCCGATCCCTACGACATCCGGCGGGAATTTCTCAAATTCGTGATTTCTGCAAAATGTTCTTGTTATGTTCACAATTGGCCACTAGGTTGCCGGCCATGGCTCGACCACACGCAGCCCGCAAGCGTCCGCCGGAAAAGGAGCTGCCCTCCACGCCGGCGGACGCCCGAGGCGCCGACACGTATGACGGCATCAGCGAACTGCTCGGCGTGGCGGTCGAGTTCGAGCGCCGCCGCGGGCGCGGGGCGCAGTCGAACGCCTCCGGCCGCTACGAGCCGATGGCGCGCGTCGCCTTCGACGACGGCTGGCAGAGCCTCGACGAACTGCCGGCGTTCAAGACCACGGTCGCGGTGGACTCGACGCGCAAGATCATCACGCGCAACGATTCTCCCGATATTGGTTTCGACCGCTCGATCAATCCCTATCGCGGCTGCGAGCACGGCTGCGTCTATTGTTTCGCGCGGCCGACCCACGCCTATCTCGGCATGTCGCCCGGGCTCGATTTCGAATCGCGGCTGCTGGTGAAGCCGGAAGCCGCCGATCTGCTGGCGCGCGAACTCTCGGCGCCGAATTATCAGCCGAAGGTGATCGCCATCGGCACCAACACCGATCCCTATCAGCCGATCGAGCGCCGCTACCAGGTGATGCGCCGCATTCTCGAAGTGCTCGACCGCGCCAACCATCCGGTCGGCATCGTCACCAAGTCGGCGCTGGTCACCCGCGATATCGACATTCTCGCGCGCATGGCGAAACGCAATTTGGTGAAGGTGGCGCTGTCGGTGACGACGCTCGACGCCGGCCTCGCGCGCACCATGGAACCGCGGGCGGCGACGCCGACGCGCAGGCTGGAGGCGCTGCGTCGCCTGTCGGATGCCGGCGTGCCGGCCGCGGTGATGGTGGCGCCGGTCATCCCCGCGCTCAACGACCAGGAGATCGAACGTATCCTCGATTGTGCCGCCGCCGCCGGTGTCAAGGAGGCCGGCTACATTCTGCTGCGGCTGCCGCTCGAAGTACGCGACCTGTTCCGCGAATGGCTACAGGCCAATTACCCGCACCGCGAGGAGCACGTGTTCAAGCTGATCCGCGACATGCGCGGCGGCAAGGATTACGACGCCAAGTGGGGCGAGCGCATGAAAGGTTCCGGCCCTTACGCCTGGATGATCGGGCGCCGCTTCGAATTGGCGTGCGAGAAATTCGGCTTGAACGAAAGAAAGCTCACGCTCTCGACCCAGGACTTCCGTGCGCCCAAGCGTAACAATGCGCAGCTCAGCCTGTTCGACGCATGACCGGCCCCGATGCGATTTTAACTTTGGTGACGCTCGGCGTTTCTGATCTCGCGCGCAGCATTGCGTTCTATGAAGCGATCGGCTTCCGGCGGAAGGCAGTCAACGCCGAGGGCGTCGGATTTTTCAACGCTGGCGCCATAGCCTTCTCGGTCTGGCCAGCTGACGAACTCGCTGAGGATGCGAACGCCGGCATGGCCGAAGCGCCGGCGTTTCGCGGCGTAGCGCTCGCCTGGAATTGCCGATCGGAAGGCGACGTCGACGCTGCCATCGAGCGGGCCCGCGCCGCCGGCGCCAAAGTGACGAAGCCGCCGCAAAAAACACCCTGGGGCGGCTATGCCGGCTATTTCGCCGACCCCGACGGCCATCTCTGGGAAGTGGCGCACAATCCCGGCTTTCCGTTGAGCGACGACGGCCGGCTGCTGCTGCCGGATTAGCCGGCAAGTCGATTCGTCCACACTCACTGTCCCGCTCATTGACTTCGATGCCGCCGCCGCGCACTCAATCGCGCATGGCTCGCGCTCGAAAATCGTATGGCCGGCTGCCGCTGAAGGAGCAGCCCCTGCGCCCGACCTTCCGGCGCGAGCGCCGCGCGCTCAACAAGGGCATCTGGCCGGTGGCCGGCTGTGACGAAGCGGGCAGGGGGCCGCTCGCCGGCCCCGTGGTTGCGGCTGCCGTGGTGCTTGATCCCAAGCGCATCCCGCGTGGTTTGAACGATTCCAAGAAGCTCGACGCCGCAGCGCGCGAAAAGCTCTACGCCAAGATCTGCGCCACGGCGGAAGTGGCGGTGGCGTTCGGTTCGACAGCGCGTATCGACCGCGACAACATCCTGCGTGCCTCATTGTGGGCGTTGAGTCGCGCCGTCAAGGCGCTGCCGGTCCGTCCGCAACTCGTCTTCGTCGACGGCAATATGAAGATCGATTGCGATTGCGGCTGCGAGGCGGTGGTCTCGGGCGATGCGCTGGTGCTGTCGATCGCCGCCGCCTCCATCGTCGCCAAGGTCACCCGCGACCGCCTGATGGCGCGGATCGGCCTGGCCCATCCCGGCTACGGCTTCGAGCGCCACATGGGCTATGGCGTGCCGGCGCATTCCGAAGCGCTCGACGCGCTCGGCCCCACCATCCACCACCGCCGGTCGTTCGCCCCGGTCGCCGCCCGGCTCGCCGCCCTGGAAGACGCCGTCGACGAGCCGGTCGCCTTGTTGCCTCTTTAGCGTGCGTTCTCTATTGCTGCTCGCTCTTCCTCCCTCCGACCCATGGGGAGGGATCGGAAATGCGGGACCATGCACTACGTCTCCCTGATCGTCGAAGCCCTGCGCGGACGCCCGCGGCTGGTGTTCTGGACCGCGGCGCTGACGCAAAGCTTTCTGTGGGTCGCGATCCCGGCGCTGTTCTATAGCGCGCCGCCGGGCGAATTGCCGACCACGCTCGCCATCGGCCACGAATTCATGCTCGGCAGCTATCTGGGCCCGCCGCTCGCCTTCTGGCTGGGCGAGCTCGCCTTCCGCATCGCCGGCATCGTCGGCGTCTACCTGCTGGCGCAGGTCTGCATCGTCGTCACCTATTGGGCGGTGTTCACCCTCGGACGCGCCATTGTCGGCGTCCGCCACGCGGCGCTCGCCGTGCTGCTGATGGTGGGCATTGCCGCCTTCACGGTGCCGAGCGTCGACTTCGGCCCGGCGGTTCTGGCCGCGCCGTTATGGGCGCTGGCGCTGCTGCACTACTGGCGCGCCCTCGGCGAGGAGCAACGCGGCGCCTGGTTTCTGCTGGCGCTGGATCTGGGGCTGCTGCTGCTGACGAGTTATGTGGGGCTTATCCTGCTTTGTGCTGCTGGTGCTGTTCACCGTCGCCACCTCACACGGCCGCCGCGCGCTCACGCATGCCGAGCCCTGGGTCTGTGCGCTGCTCTTGGCGATCGTCGTGTTTCCGCACGCGTGGTGGTTGGCGCATCAGAGTGACCTCGTCATCTCCGGTTGGCAGGCGAGCGCGGCGACGGTCGGCCGCGTGCCGGCCTGGGTGTGGCTGGCGGCGTTCCTGGCTGGTGAGCCATCTCGGGCTGGTGCTGCTGGTCGCGCTTGCGACCGGTTGGCCGCGCGGGCGGCGCGAACGCGCGCGCGCGCCGGAGATCGACCGCGCGCCCGCGTCGGCCTTCGGCCGCGCCTACGTCTACGTGTTCGCGCTGGCGCCCGCGTTCGCCGCTATTGCCGTCGCGGCGGCGGGCGGGCGGCTGGGGCCGTTCGACGGGGCCGCGCCGCTCTTGGTGTTATCGGGGCTGGCGGTCATTACTGCCGCCGGCGACCGTGTGCTGCTCTATCGCGAGCGGCTGGTCTCCTCGGCCTGGCTCGGCATCCTGGTGGCGCCGCCGCTGGTCGCCGTCGTCGGCATCGCGGTGATGCCGTGGGTGGCCTCGGTCGATCCGCGTGTGGCGCAGCCGGCCAATGCCGAAGGTCGTTTTTTCGCCGAGACTTTTCAGCGCCGCACCGGCGAACCACCGCAATACGTCGCTGGCGACCGCACCCTGGCGCCGCTCGTCGCGCTCGCGGCGCCGAGCCGCCCGCATGTCTATTTCGACTGGGCGCCGAAATGGAGCCCCTGGGCGAGCGCCGCGGACATGCGCAAGGAAGGTGGCGTGCTGGTCTGGACGGTGACCGCCGCCCGCACCGCGCCGCCGGCGCGTCTGAAGCGGCAGTTTCCGACGCTGGTGCCGGAAGTGCCGCAGTCGTTCGAGCGACCGGTGCAGGGCTTCCTGCCGTCCATCCGCCTCGGCTGGGCGGTGCTCAGGCCGCAGAGCCGGCCCAAACCCTGATCGATGTCAGCGCGGCGGTGGAGACCATTTATTGATTTCGGTCCGATCCGCGCGGGCTGCAAATCGCTGACCTTGCGGGCCGCATGATCCGGCGGATCTAGATTGCGCGTTGGTTGACACGATCCGAAAGTGCCTCCGCGCTCTCTTTGCGCTCGCTGTAACGATCGACGAGATACGCGGAAACGTCGCGGGTCAGCAGGGTGAATTTCGTCAACTCCTCCATCACGTCGGCGATGCGATCGTAGTATGGCGAGGGCTTCATTCGGCCGGCTTCGTCGAATTCGAGAAAGGCCTTCGGAGTCGACGACTGGTTGGGGATGGTGATCATTCGCATCCACCGTCCCAGGATTCGAAGCTGATTGACGGCATTGAAGGACTGCGATCCGCCACTCACCTGCATGACGGCAAGAGTCTTGCCTTGTGTCGGCCGCACGGCCCCGGACGAAAGCGGAATCCAGTCGATCTGTGCCTTCATGATGCCCGTCATCGATCCGTGCCGCTCGGGCGAACACCAGACCATGCCCTCGGACCACGTGGCCAGCTCACGCAGCTCGCGCACCTTCGGATGGGAGGCGTTTACATCGTCCGGCAACGGCAGATTGCTAGGATTGAATATCCTGGTTTCGGCGCCGAAGCGCCGCAGGATGCGCGCGGCTTCCTGCGTGGCGAGACGGCTGTAGGAGCGCTCGCGCAGCGACCCATAGAGCAGCAGGATTTTCGGGGCATGGGTCGAGCGCGACGTGTTAAAGAGACGTGCCTGGTCGATCGGTTGAAAGCAAGCTTCGTCCAGATTCGGAAAGGTGTCGAGCGGATCAGACAACGCGGCGCCCCACTTCATTCACGAGCAGTTGACCGTCTTCCTTGTGGAACGGCCCAGGCGGCAGGCGGTCCAGAAGTTCAAGCACGGCTTCACTCGGGCGGCAAAGTCGAACGCCCTTGGGCGTGCAGACGATCGGGCGATTGACAAGGATCGGGTGTTCGATCATGGCGTCGAGGATGATCTCGTCAGACACGCCGCAGTCCAGGAGACTTAACTCTGCTGCGGGGGATTTCGTTTCGCGCAATGCCGTACGCGGGCTCAACCCCGCTGCCGCGAAGAGGCCAAGAAGCTGGGGCTTCGTCCAGCCGGTCTTCAAATATTCGATCACTGTCGGTCTATAGCGTGCGGCCTCAATGATTGCGAGGACATTGCGAGAGGTTCCGCAGTCGTTATTGTGGTAGATTGCAATATTCACGGTTCAGCTTCCAGCTTTATCTCTTGCGGCTCGCCACAGCCCAGCGAAGTCAACCAGTATGCCTTTCGGCATACGCCCGGATGCCGGTCTGGTCATGTCTTTCTCCGGATCACGCCCTCAAGCGCCAGCGCAGTCGCCACGGTGTTGAAGATTGTTCCATACTTGCGAACGTTCTCATGCAAGAGTTCGAGGCGTCGATCGTCTTCATCCGTATCAACAATAAGCTCATAGTCCACAGAGACCATCCTGGGCGGACTATCCTGGCGGGCGCCACGGAGGTGAACCTCGACGCCACGGAGGTCGAAGTGAAGCATTGGCGTTACGCGCTCGATCCCCTTGATCATGCAAGCGGCAATGGCCGCAAGAAACAGCTCGGCCGGATTGAAGGCGTCCGACCGGCCATTGACATCCGTATCAAGAGTTATCTCTGCGTCTTTTGTCGTGGCGACGCCGCCGTGGCTATCGATTCGACGGGCGCTGACGCGATATTCTAACATTGGCGATATCTTAAGTTGTGAGCCAGCGGGCGAGATCGTCCGGCTTGGGAAGACCGCCGGCGTGCACCACCTTGCCGTCGATGACGATTCCGGGCGTGGCGACGATGCCGTAGCCGGCAATCGCCGCGTAGTCGGTCACCTTCTCGATCGCCACCGGCACGCCGAGCTTGTCGGCTTGCGCTTGTACCATGTCGACCGTTTCGACGCAGCGCTTGCAGCCCGGGCCGAGCACCTTGATGTCTTTCATGGATTGTCTCCGTATTCCTTACTGGAACAGCGCGTTGAACAGGAAGCCGACCGCCAGGATGCCGCTGCCGACGACGCCGATGAACACGGCGATCAGGCGCACGGTCAGCACCTTGCGCAGGATGATCATCTCCGGCAGCGACAGCGCGATCACCGACATCATGAAGGCGAGCACGGTGCCGAGTGCGGCGCCCTTGGTGACCAGCGCCTCGACCACCGGAATGATGCCGGCGGCGTTCGAATACATCGGGATGCCGAGCAGCACCGCAGCCGGCACCGACCACCAGTGGCCGCGGCCCATGATCGTGGTCAGGAGATCGGCGGGCACGTAGCCGTGGATGAAGGCGCCGACCGCGATGCCGGCGATGACCCACAGCCACACTTTGCCGACGATATCGCGCACGGAGTCGATGCCGGCCTTGATGCGGTCGACAGCGGTTACGGTTTCCTGCGGCAGATCGGAGGCGGTGGTGCGGAGGTCGCGCACCCAATCCTGCAGCCAGTGCTCGAGATGCAGCCGGCCGATCACCCAGCCGGAGACGATGGCGATGCCGAGACCGAAGGCGAGATAGGTGAGCGCGACCTGCCAGCCGACCAGGCCGAACAGAAGGCCGAGCGCGACTTCGTTGACCATCGGCGCCGCGATCAGGAACGAGAAGGTGACGCCGAGCGGCACGCCGGCGCTGACGAAGCCGACGAACAGCGGCACCGCCGAACAGGAGCAGAAGGGCGTGAGAATGCCGAGCCCGGCCGCCAGCACGTTGCCGACGCTTTCGCGTTTTCCCGCAAGTAGCGCGCGCGTCTTGGCCGCCGAGAAGAAGCTGCGCACCACGCCCATGGCGAACACGACGAGTGTCAGCAGCATCAGCACCTTGGGCGTGTCGTAGGCGAAGAAGCTGATGGCGCCGCCGAGATGGCTGTCGGCTTTGACCGGCAGCGACGCGGTCACCCAGGCCGAGAACGGCACGAGCTGGCTGTAGACGACGGCCCATAGGACAAGCCCAACCGCCGTCCACCCCAGCCATTTGCCGGTCGCTGGATTTGGCCCGGGCGCGAGGACGGGCGTCGTGGGGCCTTTGCAGCAGGCTTGCACGCTCATGCCGCGTTCCTTTCCTGATCGGGGGGTAGCGCCAGCGCGGCGTCGACGAGGGCGACGACCTCCTGGGGAAGGCCGGGCGCCCGGCGGTAGCGCACCCATTGCGCGTCACGACGGTCGGTCAGGAGTCCGGCGAGCTTGAGCGTCGTCATGTGCCGCGACATGCGGGACTGCGTCGCGCCTAGCTTCTGCATGAGCTCGCAGACGCAGTGCTCATTGCCGTCCCAGATGAGGCGCAGGGCCTCGAGCCGGGTCGGTTCGGCGAGCGCGGAGAGGAGTGCGACTGAATTCATGGGGTTATGCCCTAATATGCCTATGCGCATGAACGCATATATAGCCCGCCCAGACCTTCCTCGCAAGGGGGCCAGCCCGAGCCTAGCGCCTAGTGATAGCTCTCGCCCTCGGCGACCTTGCCGCGGAACAGCCAGTAGACGAAGGCGACGTAGCCCAGCACCATTGGCAGCAGCACCAGCGTACCCATCAGCATGAAGATCTGGCTCGCGGGCGCGGCGGCCGTCGCCCACACCGTCAGCGACGGCGGCACGAGATACGGGAAGTTGGAGATCACCAGGCCGATATAGCCGAGCAGGAACAGCGCAATCGTCGCCAGGAACGGCGGCACCTCGCGGCCGTTCTCCAGCCACCACCAGCAGAAATAAGCGACCACCACGGCCAGCACCGGTATCGGCCACAGGAAATAAAAGTTCGGCAGCGAGAACCAGCGCGCGGCGACGCGTGCTTCCAGGAGCGGCGTCCACAAGCTCACCGCGCCCATGAAGATCAGCACGGCGCCGAGCAGTATTTTGGCCTGATGCCGCGCGCGCACGGCAACGGGGCCTTCGGTCTTCATCACCAGCCAGGTGGCGCCGAGCAGGCCGTAGCCCATGATCATCGCCAGGCCGCAGATGAAGGCAAACGGCGTCGCCCAGTCGAACGGGCCGCCGGCGAAGGCGCCGTTTTCGACCTTGATGCCCTGGATCAGGCCACCGAGGATCACCCCTTGCGCGAAGGCGGCGAGCCCGGAGCCGATGGTGAAGGCGATATTGAGCCAGGTCTTGCTGCGCGACACCGTGCGGAATTCGAACGCCACGCCGCGGAACACCAGCGCCAGCAGCATCACGATCACCGGGAGGTAGAGCGCCGGCATGATCACCGAATAGGCGAGCGGAAACGCCACCCACAGGCCGCCGCCGCCCAGCACCAGCCAGGTCTCGTTGCCGTCCCAGAATGGCGCCACCGACGCCATCATCTGGTCGCGCTGGCGCTCGTTGTCGGCGAAGGGAAACAGGATACCGACGCCGAGATCGAAGCCGTCGAGGATGACGTACATGGCAACCGCGGTGCCGATCAGGCCGGCCCAGATGACGGGAAGATACCAATCCATGGCCTAGCCTCCCTGCGCCGCGTGCGGGCCAGCGGCGGCGATCGGGCTTGCCGCGAACGGCGCGGGCTCCGATGGCCCTTCCGGCCCCCGCTTGATCAGGCGGTTGATGTAGTAGATGCCGAAGGAGAATACGACGCCATAGGCGAGCACGAATAGGATCAGTGTCGCCAGCACGCTACTCCCTGGTACCGGTGACACCGCGTCCGAGGTGCGTAACACGCCTTCGACGATCCACGGTTGGCGCCCCACCTCGGTGGTGATCCAGCCGCTGATCACCGAGACGAAGCCGATCCACCAGGCATGAGACATGATGCGCAAATACCAGCGCGTCTCGAACAGCGTACCGCGCCACCACAGGAAGGCACCGACGAAGGCGGCCAGGATCATGAGCAAGCCGAGCCCGACCATGATGCGGAAGGCGAAGAACACGATCGCCACCGGCGGCCGGTCCTTGGCCGGCACGCTGTCCAGGCCCTTGAACTTTCCATCCCAGCTATGGGTCAAGAGCAGCGAGGCGGCGTGCGGGATCGAGATCGAGTAGTCGTTGCTCTGGGTCTTCTCGTTCGGCCAGGCGAATATCTCGAACGGCACGCCGGCCTGGTTGCTGTCCCAATGCGCCTCCATCGCCGCCACCTTGATCGGCTGATGCTCGAGCGTGTTGAGGCCGTGCTGGTCGCCGATGATGAGCTGCAGCGGCGCCAGGATCACGACAAGCCCAATCGCCATGCGCATCATGGTGCGGCTCGCTTCGATGTGGCGGCCGGTAAGCAGCAGACGCGCACCCACCGCCAGCACCACGAAGCCGGTGGTGAGATAGGCGGCGTTGACCATGTGGGCGAAGCGGTAGGGGAAGCTCGGGTTGAAGATCGCCGCCAGCCAGTCTGTCGGATAGGCAATGCCGTCCTTCATCACGTAGCCGGCTGGCGTCTGCATCCAGCTATTGGCCGACAGGATCCAGAACGCCGAGAACGCGGTGCCGAGGGCGACGATTGCGCCGGACAAGGCGTAAAGCCACGGTGGCACGCGGTTGAAGCCGAACAGCAGGACGCCAAGGAAAGTCGCTTCCAGGAAGAAAGCGGTGAGCACCTCGTAGCCGATCAGCGGGCCGACCACGTTACCGACCACGTGCGAGAAATGACTCCAGTTGGTGCCGAACTGGTAGGACATCACGATGCCCGACACCACACCCATCGCGAACGACACCGCGAAGATGCGGGTCCAGAAGCGCATGATGTGGAGGAAGCGTTCGTGGCCGGTCTTCACCCACAGCGCGCCGAGCACGGCGATGTAGGCCGAGAGGCCGATCGTAAATGTCGGAAAGATGATGTGGAATGTAACGACGAAAGCGAATTGCAGGCGTGAGAGCAGGATGGGATCGAAGTGCATAGACAAAACTCCAGCCGGAATCGCCCGCTCGAACGAAAGTGCCTTCAGGAGGATTTCTTAAGCGTGCATTGTGTACGTTCTATGAGATAGATCAATGAAAGTCTCTTTTTTCGGTATTCACGTGCCGCAACGACGCGGATCGTCAACAAACAAACGCCGAACGGGTGCCTGCATCGCCGTGTCGTCAGCCGCCGAGCGCTTTCTTGATCGCCAGAAAATCGCGCCAGGCAAATCGCTTCTGCAGCGGGCTGCGCAGCAGGAAGGCGGGATGGAAGGTCGGCATCGTCCGGATCTCGCGCTTGCCCGAATCGAAGGAGAACCAGCGTCCGCGAATGCGGGTGATGCCCTCTTTGACGCCAAGCAGCGTCTGAGCCGACGGCCCGCCGAGGCAGACCAGGATGTCGGGATTGGCCAGTTCAATTTGTCGCAGCATGAACGGCAAACAAATCTGTGATTCTTGCGGCGTCGGCGTGCGGTTGCCGGGCGGCCGCCAGGGCACAATGTTGGCGATGTAGACTTGGCTGCGGTCGAGGCCGATTGCCGCCAGCATGCGGTCGAGCAGCTTGCCGGAGCGGCCGACGAAGGGCAGGCCTTCGATGTCCTCGTCGCGGCCGGGCGCTTCGCCCACGAACATCACGCGCGCCTCCGGATTGCCGTCGGCGAACACCAGTTGAGTGGCGGTGGCCTTGAGCGCGCAGCCCTCGAAGCGCTCGAGCAGGGCACGCAGCTCCGCGAGCGACCCGGCGCTCTTGGCCGCCTCGCGCGCGGCCATCACCGCCTCTTCGGGCGCCGGCGGCGCGCTGGCCGCCGACGGCCGCACGCGTCCGCCACCGGGGCGCGGCGGTGCCGGCGCTTCGATCCCTTCGCGCCGGACAGTTGGCGGCGGACCGGGTCTGGCCGGCGCCGGCATCTCGTCGGCAGCGAAGCGGTCCACCGGCATCTCGCCGACCAGCGCGTCAACGCCGGCTTCCAGGTAGAAGTCGAGCAGGTCGCGCGCGGAATGGGCTCGATCGGAGGTCTGGCCGGGGGTCATAGCCTCACGACCAAACACCTCCCCCGCCGACAGCGCAAGCCGGCGCGAGGATGTTCGTGGACGCCAGCGTTACTCCGCCGCCTGCGCCAGGCTCACCACGTCGCCGCGTGGCGGGTAGTTCTTTTCGGCAATGAAGTCGATCGCAGCCAAGAGGTCCGCGAACTGAGGTCGTGCGAAAGGCATGGTCTGCACGCTGGCGCAATAGAGCGTCCCGTCCGGCTTGACCAGAAACAGGCCCGGCTCATTGAACAGGCTGGTCTCTTCGATGCCGGCGGAGGTCTTGCCACGACTGGCGGAAATCCACAGGCCCCAGGCGCGGGCAGTGTTCAGGTCGAGGCTATAGCCGATGCGCAGGTTGGGCAGGCTCCACTCGGCCTTGGTCCGTTCGCCGCGCTCCGGCTCGTCAGCAGAAATTGCCACCACCGAAACGCCGCGTTTATCGAATTCCGGCAACTTGGCTTCGAGGTCGGTCAGCTGCTTGCGGCACTGCGGGCAATGCAAGCCACGATAGAACACGACCAGGGTGAATTTCTCCGCCTTCTCGGTGTTGAGGTCGAATTTGCCGCCGCCTGCGAGCGGCACCGAGAGTGGCGGGACAGGCTGACGCGGCACGAGCGGCGTGATATCGGACATGGGAAAACCTTTCTGATCAAGTGATCGCACGACGACTCCGGAGGGGGCCTGGGGCAGTTCTTATCGGTCGCGAGCCTTTCATGGCCAGCGTCGTGCCTTCACACTTCAGTGAAGGCTGATGTGCAGACGATCCGCGTTGTCAGAGGGCTAAAATCGTGGAAGACATCCTGCGTTGCTGGGGTGACGTGGAAAGTTATTGCTAGACCTTACGCGGCCGGATTGCGGTCCAGGCCCCAATTCAAGCGGGAAAGCGCATGAGCGACATGCAATCAGTCGAACGCGAGGCGATGGAATTCGACGTGGTGATCGTCGGCGCCGGCCCAGCCGGCCTCGCCAGCGCAATCCGCCTCAAGCAGATCAATGCCGACATCAACGTGGTGGTGGTGGAGAAGGGCTCCGAGGTCGGCGCTCACATCCTCTCCGGCGCGGTGATCGACCCGGTCGGCCTCGACGCGCTGCTGCCGGAATGGCGCGACGAGGAGACGCCGATCAAGACCGCGGTGACCGACGATCGCTTCTACTATCTCGGCCACAATGGCGCGATGCGGCTGCCGAACCTGATGATGCCGCCGCTGATGAACAATCACGGCAACTTCATCGTATCCCTCGGCAACGTCTGCCGCTGGCTGGCGGAAAAGGCGGAAGCGCTTGGCGTCGAGATCTATCCGGGCTTCGCCGCGGCGGAAGTGCTCTACGACGACAATGGCGCGGTGGTGGGTGTCGCCACCGGCGACATGGGTGTCGGCAAGAATGGTGAGCCCAAGGATTCGTTCACGGCCGGCATGGAGCTGCGCGCCAAGTACACGTTGTTCGCCGAAGGCGCGCGCGGCAGCCTCGGCAAGCAACTCATTGCGCGTTACGGCCTCGCGCACGCCAGCGAGCCGCAGAAGTTCGGTATCGGCCTGAAGGAGCTGTGGCAGGTTCAGCCCGACAAGCACCGTAAGGGAATGGTGCAGCATTCCTTCGGCTGGCCGCTCGACGGCTCGACCGGCGGCGGCTCGTTCCTCTATCATTTCGACGACAACCTGGTGTCGGTCGGTTTTGTGGTGCATCTCAACTACACCAACCCATATCTGTCGCCGTTCGAGGAGTTCCAGCGCTTCAAGACTCATCCGCTGGTGCGCGACACATTCGCCGGCGGCAAACGCCTCGCCTACGGCGCGCGCGCGCTTACCGAAGGCGGCTATCAGTCGGTGCCCAAGCTCGTATTTCCCGGCGGCGCGCTGGTCGGCTGCGACGCCGGCTTCATGAACGTGCCCCGCATCAAGGGCAGTCACAACGCCATGCTGTCGGGCGCGATGGCCGCGGAGGCGGTCGCCGCCGCGCTTAGCCTGGGGCGCGGCAACGACGAGCTTGCCGATTACGATGCCGCCTGGCGCGGTTCGCCCATCGGCAAGGACCTTAGACGTGTGCGCAACGCCAAGCCGCTCTGGTCCAAGTTCGGCACGCTCGCTGGCATCGCGCTTGGCGGCCTCGACATGTGGACCAACACGCTCGGCTTTTCGTTGTTCGGTACCCTCAAGCACGGCAAGCCGGACTACGCCACCCTCAAGCCGGCGGCGCAATGCAAGAAGATCGACTACCCCAAGCCCGACGGCACGCTCACCTTCGACCGGCTGTCCTCGGTGTTCCTGTCCAACACCAACCACGAGGAAGACCAGCCGGTGCATCTCAAGGTCCAGGACATGGACCTGCAGGTGCATTCCGAGCACGACATCTTCGCCGGGCCTTCGTCGCGCTATTGCCCGGCGGGGGTCTATGAGTGGGTGCAAGAATCTTCAGAAGCGGGCGGTTCCGAGAAATACGTCATCAACGCGCAGAACTGCGTCCACTGCAAGACTTGCGACATCAAAGACCCGAATCAGAACATCAACTGGGTTCCGCCCGAGGGCGGCGGCGGCCCGAATTATCCCAATATGTAAGTGGCCGGCGCCGCCGCTGGCCACGATGCCGCCTATATCCGGGTTTTCAAACGGGGGACGGTCCGCCTGTCGGCGCCGTTCTTGCGGGGGCGACGCAAAAAGGCCATTCTCGGCGCAACCTTGGCGGCTCAGCGTGGGGACCCTCTGCGAGCCGCCCCATTGGAGCATGCCCGTGACCTCTTCGAGCCTCGCCCGGTGCATCGTCGGCACCGTGCTCACCGTTCTTCTCGCCGCGGCACCGATCGAGGTTTCCGCCCAGCCTAATCCGGCCGATGACGGTTCGGGCATGACGGCTGCGGGCAGCTATCTCGCCGCCCGCCACGCCAGCCAGATGCGCGACGCGGTGAAAGCCGCCGAGTATTATCGCGATGCGCTCAAGCGCGACCCCAAGAACCTTGATCTGCTCAATCGCGTTTTCCTGTCGCTGGTCATCGGCGGCGAGATCAAGTCGTCGGTGCATTTTGCCGAGCGCGTTGTGCGGGCCGACAAGAACGACCGCATCAGCCGGCTGGTGCTGGGCGTGCACGCGCTCAAGGAAAAGCGTTACCGCACCGCGCGCCACGACCTGACCAGGTCGGTGCGTGGCCCCATCACCGATCTGACCGGGACGCTGCTGGCCGCCTGGAGCCTGGAAGGCGAGCACCGCAGCCGCAGCGCGGTCAAGCTGATCGACCGCCTCAGCGGACCGGACTGGTATGCCATCTTCAAGGACCTGCACGCCGGCATGATCCTCGATCTTGGCCGCCACGAGAAAGACGCCGGCAAGCGGCTTGAGCAGGCCTACAAGCTCGACCCCTCGGCGCTACGGGTGGTCGAGGCCTATGGCAGCTGGCTGTCGCGCAACAAGTCGCCGGCCGACGCCATCAAGGTGTTCGAGGCTTTCAACGCCAAGCTGCCGAACCACCCGCTTGTGATGGCGGCGATGAAGCAGCTCAAGGCTGGCAAGAAGCTGCCGCTGGTGGTGAAGTCGGCGCAGGCCGGCGCCGCGGAGGCGCTTTACGGCCTCGGCGCCTCGCTCGGTCGCCGCGGCGGCGAGGACCTCGGCTTGGTCTATCTCCAGCTCGCGCTTTATCTCGAGCCGCACCATTCTCTGGCGCTGTTGTCGATTGCCGATCTCTACGACACGATCAAGAAGCCGGCGCTGGCGCTCAACGCCTACGAGCGCGTCCCGGCCGACTCGCCGCTGCATCGCAACGCCGCCATCCAGATGGCCTCAGATCTCGATGCGCTCGACCGCACGGCCGAGGCTAAGGCCCAGCTCGAGGGCGTGCTGAAGAAGGCGCCCGACGACGTCGAAGCCATCATGGCGCTCGGCAACCTGCTGCGCGCGCACAAGGAGTTCGACAAGTGTGGCCCCGTCTATTCCAAGGCGATCGCCACGCTTAAAAACCCCGACAAGTCGAACTGGGTCATGTTCTACTTCCGCGGCATCTGCTACGAGCGCTCGCACGAGTGGCCGAAGGCGGAAGCCGACTTCAAGCAAGCGCTCAAGCTGTTCCCCGACCAGCCGCACGTGCTGAACTATCTCGGCTATTCCTGGATCGACAAGGGCGTGCATCTCGACGAAGGCATGGCCATGATCAAGAAGGCCGTCGAGCAGCGCCCGGACGACGGCTACATCGTCGATTCGCTCGGCTGGGCCTACTACAAGCTCGGCAAGTACGACGAGGCGGCGAAGCAGCTTCAGCACGCCATCGAGCTCAAGCCGGAAGACCCGACCATTAACGACCACTACGGCGACGCGCTGTGGCGGGTCGGGCGCAAGCTCGATGCCCATTACCAGTGGATCCACGCGCGTGACATGAAGCCGGACCCCGATGAGCTCATCAAGATCGAGGCCAAGCTGAAGCACGGGCTCCCCGAGGAGAAATCGTCGCAGGCGACCACGACCAAGAAGAAGCCCGGCGACGGCGGCTGATACATTCCGCGTGACTGCGCCGCTCACCGAAAAGGCTCCGGCCAAGATCAACCTGACCCTGCGCGTCGTCGGCCGCCGGGCCGACGGCTACCATGAGCTGGAAAGCCTGGTCGTGTTCGCCGGCGTCGCCGACACGCTTTCGCTGGAGCCGGCCGCGGAAACCACGCTTGTCATGGAAGGGCCCAACGCCGCGGCCTGCGGGCCGGATGCCGACAACCTGGTGCTGAAGGCCGAACGCGCGTTGTGCGCGGACATCGGCCGTCTCAGGGGCGGGCATTTCCGGCTACAGAAGAACCTGCCGGTGGCCGCCGGCATCGGCGGCGGCTCGGCCGATGCCGCGGCCGCGCTGCGGCTCCTGGCGCGCGTCAACGGCCTGCCGGCCGATCATCCGGCGCTGGCCGCGGCGGCGCTCGCCACCGGCGCCGACGTGCCGGTGTGTCTGGCGTCCGCGGCGCGCGTCATGCGCGGCGTCGGCGAAATCCTGTCCGCGCCGGTGGCCTTGCCGGTGCTGCCGGTGGTGCTGGTCAATCCGGGCGTGCCGCTCGCCACCCGCGACGTGTTCAAGGCTTTTGCGGGAATGGGCGGCAGCGACTTGGCCCTCGGCGCCGTGCCCGACGAGGCGGAGGCGCTGTTCGCCTTCCTGGACACCCACGGCAACGATCTGACCGCCCCGGCCGTCGCCTGCGAACCGGCGGTCGGCGCCGTGCTCGATGCCCTCGGGCAATTGCCGGGCGTGCGGCGCGCCCGCATGTCGGGCTCGGGGCCGACATGTTTTGCCCTGTTCGATGGCACCGAACAGGCCGAAGCTGCCGCGCGCCAACTCAAGGCCGCCCGCCCGGACTGGTGGATCGAAGCCACCCGCCTCGGCAGCGCCGCCCAAGTGCTATCTTGACGGCCCAAGTGCTTTCCTGACGCTCAAGTGCTGGCTTGATCGCCCGCGCCCCTTGAAAATGCCGGTTTTGCCGGAGATTGTGCCGGCGGTGATTTGCTGGAGTGTTTCCAGGCGAAGGGGCCAAACCGGAGCTATTCATGAAATCGAGCTGGATCGTCGTCGCCCTCGCGGCGCTCGTCGTCGCTTCAAGCCCGGCGTTTGCGCGCGGCAAGCATCGCCCGCTGCCGCGCTGCGTCGACCGGCCTTACGAATTCTCCTGGTACGGTCTGTTCTTCCACCCGGCGGCGAAGCCGAACGGTTGCGCCCCGCCGGTCTACGTCAACGACAAGTACGTCGGCCAGGACCCCGATCCCTTCATCCGGCAGCAGTTGGCGCTCCATCCGGAGACCGGCTACTGGACCTCAAACCTGCGCTAATTCAGTAGGCGCGGCCGATGCAGAAATCGACCGCCTCTTCCAGCGCGATCTTGATGTCGGACGGCGGCACCAGCGCCAGCGCGTCGGTAGCGATGGCGCCATAGTGGCGCGCGCGGCCGACCGTGTCCTCGATGGCGTTGTGCTTTGCGATGAGCGAAATCGCGGTGTCGAGATCGTCGTCGTGCACTTCGCCCTTGGCCAGCGTGCGGTTCCAGAACGCGCGCTCGCTGGCGTCGCCGCGGCGGAACGACAGCACCACCGGCAGCGTGATCTTGCCCTCGCGGAAGTCGTCGCCCACGTTCTTGCCGAGCTTGGCCGACTTGCCGCCGTAGTCGAGGGCGTCGTCGATGAGTTGGAAGGCGATGCCGAGGTTCATGCCGTAGGAGCGGCAGGCGGCCAATTCCGCCTTGTCCTTACCCGCCAGCGCAGGACCGACCTCGCAGGCCGAGGCGAACAACTCCGCGGTCTTGGCGCGGATCACCGCGAGGTATTCGTCCTCGTTGGTGGCGGTGTTCTTGGCGGCGCCGAGCTGCATCACCTCGCCCTCGGCGATGACGGTCGCCGCCATCGACAGGATGTCGAGCGCGTGCAGGCTACCGACCTCGACCATCATCTTGAAGGCCTGGCCGAGCAGGAAATCGCCGACCAGCACGCTCGCTTCGTTGCCCCACAGCATGCGGGCCGCCATCTTGCCGCGGCGCATGTCGCTCTCGTCAACCACGTCGTCGTGCAAGAGCGTCGCGGTGTGCATGAACTCGACCGCCGCGGCGAGCTTGATATGGCCGTCGCCGGTGTAGCCGGCGAGCTTGGCCATCGCCAGCGTGAGCATAGGCCGCAGGCGCTTGCCGCCCGAGGCGATCAGGTGGTTGGCGACTTCCGGGATCATGGTGACGTCGGAGCCCGTGCGCGCCAGGATGGTCGCGTTGACGCGCTCCATGTCGGCGGCGACCAGGTCGGTGAGGCGTGCAAGCGAGCCCGCGCCGGGACTCTCAAACGGGACGATGACAGCCAATTGTGTTCTCCGGCGTCAATTCATGCGGCAACAGAAACGGTATATCAACGCGGCGAGTGGAGCGAATTTGACATTTGATGCCCATTTGCGGCGAGTTGCTGATCAAATGTCAAATTCAAAGCTCCACTAGAATCAGATAGTTGCTAGTGGTCCTTTGATTCCGACATTTGCTCGGGACCTTGCAGCAACAGGGGCAAACGTCGGAATCGGACCACTGGCGCGGTAGAGTGCGATATCTTCCTATCGACGCGGCGCTTGGGCAAGGGGGCCCCGATTGACGACATCAGGCACGACTTCGGCCGGCGCGCAAAGCGGGCGGTTCGCCCCGTATAAGATCGCCGTCCTGCTCCCTTGCTACAACGAGGAGGCGGCGATTGCCAAGGTCGTGGCCGATTTCCGCGCCGCGCTGCCGGAGGCCACCGTCTTCGTCTTCGACAATAATTCCACGGATAACACTGCGGCCGTGGCGCGCGGCGCTGGCGCCGAGGTCTTCCGGGTCCAGCACAAGGGCAAGGGCTTCGTGGTGCGGCGCATGTTCACGGACGTGGAAGCGGACGTCTACGTGTTGGCGGACGGCGATGCAACCTACGACGCCCCGAGCGCCCCGCGCATGATTGAGCGGCTGCTGGCGGAGCGCCTCGACATGGTGGTGGGGACCCGGGTCGACAGCGAGCAGGCCGCCTACCGCGGCGGCCATCGCACCGGCAACAGGCTCCTGACCGGCTTCGTCGCCACCGTGTTCGGGCCGACCTTCAACGACATGCTGTCGGGCTATCGGGTGTTCTCGCGCCGCTTCGTGAAGTCGTTCCCGGTGCTGTCGGGCGGCTTCGAGATCGAGACCGAGCTCACCATTCACGCGCTCGAGCTGGGCCTCGCGGTCGAGGAGATCGAGACGCCGTATTACGCGCGGCCGGAAGGCTCCACCTCCAAGCTCAACACCTGGCGCGACGGCTTTCGCATCCTGCGCACCATCGTCAAACTCTATCGCACTGAGCGCCCGCTGGCGTTCTTCGGCGCCATCGGAATCGCGCTTGCCATCGCCGCATTCGGCTTCGCTATTCCGATCTTCATCACCTACGCGCAGACCGGCCTGGTACCTCGGCTGCCGACCGCCATTCTGTCGACGGGTCTGATGCTGCTGGCGTTCTTGTCGGGCGTGGCGGGGTTGGTGCTCGACACCGTGACGCGCGGTCGCCAGGAGGTGAAGCTGCTTGCTTATCTCAGCCACCGCGCCCCCGGCGAGGAACGCCGCCAGCGCTGAGCACCTAACGAGTCTTGCACACCGGCAGGTGCTGGACCCGTTTGGCGTTGTGGTAGAGCCCGCACAGCACGTCCGGTCCGCCGTGTTTCAAGTAGGCGTGCTTGACCGGCTCGGCCTGGCTGATGACCAGGTGCGCGCCGATCAGGATCATGCCGATCGGATAGGCCCAGCGGTGCCGCTTAAGATCGGTGAGCTTGGCGATCAGCAGCGCGGCGGCGACGATGGCGAGCGGATCGGTGAGCAGGAAGTATTCCTGCTTCAGGCCACGGCTCATGCCCAGCGTGTCGACGCCCCAGTCGGTAAGCATCAGCACAGCGACCTGCGCGACGAGCGGCCAGTCGCGCCGCCGGATCGCGACCACCGTCGCGGCGATGACGAACCATTCGAGGAACATCGCCGGGCGCGGCGACGATTCCAGGAAGAAGGTGCGCCGCAGGATCACGTGACCGATCGACTCGAACAGGAACTTGATGTCGTAGCCGAGGCCTTGTCGCGCCAGACCCGGTTCGGAGCCCGACGCCCATTTGAACATCTGCTCGAAGGGGTGGAACACCACGACGACATCGTTCGGATTGTAACGCGCATAGAGCGCGAGCAGGCCGATGGCGCAGCCGGCGACCACGGCAAGGGCCGTGGTCAGCGCCTCCAGCGCGCTCACTTTCCAGCGCACGGCGTACGCGGCCATGCCGAGGCCGAACCAGACGGCGATCATGGTCCAATAGGTTCTGGCGCCGAGCGTCAGCCGGGGCACGCTGAAGGTGGGCGTCGACGTGGTGGTGAAGCCGAACGACAGGATGCCCCAGGCGAGATAGACGCCGAGGCCCGCCAGCGCGGCGGCCGCGATCAGCGCCACGACCGCGCGGCCGGGTGTCTGCCAGAAGTCATTCTTCGTCTCGGGCAAAGTCCCGAACGGCAGCAGGATCACCGGCAGCGCGCAGATCAGAAAGATGATCTGGATCTTGTTCAACATCGCCAGCGTAATGAGCAGGCTCGCGAGCCCGACCACGGCGGGTCGCCAGGCACTGGCGCCGCGCCGCGCGACGATGAGCAGCATCAACAGTGCGCAGAAGAAGAACCCGGAGGCGAGCAATTCCGTGCGCAGGATGCGCATCTGCATCGCCATGCCGCCGGAGAAGCCTAAGAAGATCGCGCCCAGAAGCGCGACGCGCCAGTCGCGCACCAGCGCGCGCAGCAGGTAGGCGAACGCCACGACGAACGACAACGCATAGACCAGCGACAGTACCCGCCCGGCGCGCGTGGCCGCCGTCCAGGCCTCGTTGAAGGCGGCAAGGTGCGACACCGGCGGCAACGCGGTCAACGAGATCACCTTGACGAGGCCGAGCCCGTGCAGCGCGCGCAGCCACTCGCTCAGGAACAGGATGGTCAGATAGCCGGGATGGTCGAAATATTCCTGCGGCAGGTGGGCGTTGAGCAGGAAGGCGTTGTAGACGATCCAGAAATCCATATCGGCGACGCGCCAATACGGAAACCAGAAGCCGGCGACCAGGAACGAAACCACCATAGTGGCGCAGATTGCGATGAGTTCCCCGCGCCAGCTGAACAGGATGAGTTGCTCGAACGGCTGATCGGGGCCCAGCATCCAGGTCAGGACGCGCGAAAGGGTGCTTCTGAACGACATTTTGAAAAGCGGAGGGCCCGATAGGGGGAGAGGTGCGAAGCACCCGAAGGAACTGTAAGGTATCCTATCGGCCGGTGCCCATTGGGGCAATGCGTGCCGGAGGCAACGGTGGCCGCGCTGCGCGGGAACACCGCAGACGCTGCGACAGGGAGTGAAACGGTTTTGCGAGAGCTCGTGCGCACCAACAACATGGTCCTGGTCTCGGCGATCGGCGCGCTGCTCGACGGCGCCGAGATTCCGCACGTGGTGCTAGACCAGAACATGAGCGTGCTGGAAGGCTCGCTCGGTATTCTGCCGCGCCGCATGCTGGTCGCCGACGAGGATCTTGCCGCCGCGCGTCGACTCTTGGTCGATGCTGGCCTTGGGCACGAACTCAGGTCCGATGACTCCTGATACAACTGCGTTCGAAACCAGCGAAGACGCCGTGCTCGGTGGCCGCCTGCGCCTGCGCCAGCCCTTGCGCGGCCATCGCGTCGGCCACGACGCCATACTGCTGGCGGCGGCGACCGGCGCGGCGAGCGGCGAACAGGCGATTGATCTCGGCGCCGGCGTCGGTGGCGCCGGTCTCGCGCTCGCGGTGCGCGTCCCGGGACTGAAAGTGGACTTGGTCGAGATCGATCCGGCGTTGGCTGCGCTCGCCGCCGACAATGCGCGGCTCAACCGGCTCGACGATCGCATCCAGGCGCACGCTTGCGATGCCGAGGATACCGAAGCGCTTGCCCGCGCCGGGCTCGTGCAGGGCTCAATCGACCGCGTGCTGATGAACCCGCCATTCCATGACACGCGCCGGCAGAACGCGTCGCCCGATCCGCGCCGGCGGCGCGCGCACGCCGCGGCGCCGGGCCTGCTCAAGCGCTGGGTCGCGAGCGCGGCATTCCTGCTCAAGGCGGGCGGCGTGCTGACCCTGATCTGGCGAGCCGACGAACTGGACAACGTGCTGGCAGCGCTGAGCGGCGCATTCGGCGCCATCACGGTGTTACCGGTGCTGCCGGGCCCCGACCGTCCGGCGATCCGCGTGCTGGCGTGCGCGGTGAAGGGTGAACAGGGCGGTTTCTCCCAGTTGCCGCCGCTCGTGCTCAACGATGCCGCTGGCCGCCCGAGCGCCGAAGCCGAGGCGGTGCTGCGTCACGCCAGCGCGCTGCCGCTGGCGGGGCTTTGACTCGAAGCGCCCTGGCTGCCTAACTGGCCGTCATGACCAAAACTGCAATAGGACCCATGCCCGATATTTTTGCACCCGTGCTCAATGTGCTGCGCCCAATCCTGCCGGCGCGTTTCCGCCCCGACATTCCGGTGGTGCCGGTGGTACGCCTGTCCGGCGTGATCGGCGTGGCGACGCCGCTCAGGCCCGGCCTGATGATGGCGACCGTCGCGCGTTCGCTCGAGCGCGCCTTCGCGGTGCGCAATGCGCGCGCGGTGGCGCTGATCATCAATTCGCCCGGCGGCTCGCCTACGCAGTCGCATCTCATCCACCGCCGCATCCGCCAACTTGCGAGCGAAAAGAACATCCCCGTGCTCGCCTTCATCGAGGATGTCGGCGCGTCCGGCGGTTACATGCTGGCCTGCGCCGGCGACGAGATCATTTGCGATCCGTATTCCATCGTCGGCTCGATCGGCGTGGTCGGCGGCGGCTTCGGCTTTCCGAAGGCGATGGAGAAGCTCGGCATCGAGCGTCGGCTCTACACATCGGGCGACCGCAAGGCGATGCTGGATCCGTTCCAGCCGGAAAAGCCCGACGATGTCAAACGCATCAAGGCGGTCCAGAAGGACATCCACGAGCACTTCATCACGCTGGTCAAGGAGCGCCGCGGCAGCCATCTCAAGGGCCCGGACAAGACGCTGTTCTCCGGCGAGTTCTGGACCGCGGGGCGCGCCATCGAGCTGGGGCTTGCCGATAGCACCGGCGATCTGCGCGCCACCTTGCGCGCGCGCTACGGTGACAAGGTGCGTACGCCGCTGATCCGGGGCGCGCGCAACTTCTGGGGCCGCCGGGCGCCCGGCGTGACGTTCGCCGATGCGCTCGAGGGCCGTTCCGGCCTTGCCGACGATCTGGTGTCGGCGCTGGAAGCGCGGGCGTTGTGGGCCCGCTACGGCTTGTGATAGCCTTGCGATAACAGTACGTTGGTACCAGCCCCGAATTCGCCGCGATTGCGCGGCTTACTTAGGGGTGCTGGATACCGAGGAAGGAGCCGTCATGTCGCCGTTTGTGATGTCGCCTCTGGTGAAATGGACGCTCGCCGCCGCGGGCGGCGCCATGGTGGTGCATTGGGTGGTGCGCGAGGTGCGTCGCATCAACGAGGAACTGGACGCGCAGAAGGCGCGCGCGCGCATCCGCGACCAGGAGCGGCGGCCGACGCTCAGGCGCGATCCCGCGACCGGCGAATACCGGCTCTAAACCCTAACGAGCGCTGAAGGTGCTGCCGCCGCGCTCAGCGGCCGGCGCTCGGATGCCTGCCGGAAACCATGGCGCCGAAGAACAGGCTGACCAGCGCCATCCCGACCAGTTCGAATACGAGCATGTGAGTTGACCCTTCCCCATTTCGACCGTTGCTGTTGATCTTGTTTGGTCGAGTCCCCAGTCCTTTCGGTTCAATAGTCCCTTCAGTTCAAATTTCAGTAAAGCCGGCCGCTGCTTGACCCCTTCCAGGGGCGCCGATAGGGTCCGGCGCATTCCTTGTACTTAACAAGCCGTCACTATTCGCAGTGATTGGGCCACGCCGTCATCAGCCAATGACCGAAGCAAATCTTCTCGCCCGGGACAGTTCGCGTCAAGTCGATCTCGACCCGACGCGCTCGTTCCAGGGGCTTATCCTCACCCTGCAGCAATACTGGGCGGCGCAGGGCTGCGTGATATTGCAGCCGTATGACATGGAAGTGGGGGCGGGCACCTTCCATCCGGCCACCACCTTGCGCTCGCTCGGGCCCAAGCCCTGGAAGGCGGCCTACGTGCAGCCCTCGCGCCGGCCCAAGGACGGCCGCTACGGCGAGAACCCCAATCGGCTGCAGCACTACTACCAGTTCCAGGTCATCCTGAAGCCGTCGCCGCCGGATCTGCAGGACCTCTATCTCAATTCGCTGAAAGCGATCGGCGTCGACCCGCGCGTGCACGACATCCGCTTCGTCGAGGACGACTGGGAGAGCCCGACGCTGGGCGCCTGGGGGCTCGGCTGGGAATGCTGGTGCGACGGCATGGAAGTGTCGCAGTTCACTTATTTTCAGCAGGTCGCCGGCTTCGAATGTTCGCCGGTCTCGGGCGAACTCACCTATGGGCTCGAGCGGCTTGCCATGTACGTGCAGGGCGTCGACCGCGTCTACGATCTCAACTTCAACGGCGGCGAGGGTGACGCCAAGGTCACCTACGGTGATGTTTTCCTGCAGGCCGAGCAGGAGTATTCGCGGCACAATTTCGAATACGCCGACACCACGATGCTGTTCGAGCAGTTCAAGATGGCGGAAGCCGCTTGCAAGAAGTACCTCGCCGACGGCTGGCGCGATAAGGACGATCCCGCCAAGCGGCGCCACCTCATGGCGCTGCCGTCCTACGACCAGTGCATCAAGGCCAGCCACGTGTTCAACCTGCTCGACGCTCGCGGCGTCATCTCGGTGACCGAGCGGCAGAGCTATATCCTGCGCGTGCGCGAACTGGCGAAAGCCTGCGGCGAGGCCTGGCTCGCGACGGAAGGCGGCGGTGCCGCGTAGGCGTATTCGTTTTGGCGTGAGATCGTTGTAGGCTTCGCCTCGGGGGACGAGGACGGAGGGCCACGCCATGAGCGCAAAGAGCGAACCCGAAATCGGCGGCCGCGAGCCCATTACGGTCGATGTGGTCGAGGGCGAGACCTATTGGTGGTGCCGCTGCGGGCGCTCGCAAAGCCAGCCGTTCTGCGACGGCTCGCACGAAGTGACTGACTTCGAACCGTTGGAATGGACCGCGAAACGGTCGGGCAAGCGCCAGTTTTGCACCTGCAAGCGCACCAAGACCCCGCCTTTCTGCGACAACAGCCATTTGAAACTTTGATCTGAACCTTTTCGGGGGCGGGGGCGACAAACCAACATGTTGACCTGGATCATCCTCATTGTCGTCGCGGCGGTGGCGGTCTACGCCGCCGTCCTTTTCAACAAATTGGTGCGCATGCGCCAGATGACCAACGAGGCCTGGAGCGGCATCGACGTGCAGCTCAAACGGCGCTCCGACCTCGTGCCCAACCTGGTCGACACCGTGAAGGGCTACGCCGCCCACGAGCGCAACGTGCTCGAGGAAGTGACGAAGCTGCGCGGGGCCGCCCGCGCGGTGCCGGCGGGCGACGTTGCCGCCCGCGCGCAGGCCGAGGGCGCGTTGTCGCTCGGGCTCGGCAAGCTGTTCGCGGTCGCCGAGAACTATCCCGACCTGAAGGCGAGCGCCAACTTCCTCGCGCTTCAACAGCAACTGAGCAGCCTCGAAAACGACCTGCAGATGGCGCGCCGCTACTACAACGGCACGGTGCGCAACCTCAACACGCTGGTCCAGTCGTTCCCCAGCAACATCGTCGCCCACAGTTTCGGGTTTTCCGAACGCACGTTCTTCGAGATCTCCGACGAAGCCGAGCGCGCGGTGCCGCGCGTCTCGCTCAATCCCGCCCAATCGTGAGACTTGCCCCCATGAAACGCCTGCTCCGCCTTGCGGCGCTCCCCGCGCTCGCAATCGCGCTCTCGTTCGGCGCCGCCGCCCACGCCGTCGCTGCCGAAGCCATCCAGTCCTTCGTCTCCGACGTGCATCTCGCCAAGGACGGCGAGCTCACCGTCACCGAGACCCTCCGCGTCAATGCCGAAGGCCGCCAAATCCGCCACGGCATCTATCGCGACTTCCCCTTGTTCTTCCAGAACGCGAAGGGCGTCGTGCACGAAGTCACCTTCACGCTGCTCGGCGTCATGCGCGACGGCAAGGCGGAGCCCTATTTCACCAAGCGCATGAACAACGCCATCCGCATCTATGCCGGCAACAAGGACACTTACGTCAGCCACGGCGAGCACACCTACGTGTTCCGCTACCGTGTCGGCCGGGAGGTGCGCTGGTTCGACGGCAAGGCGGAATTGAACTGGAACGTCACCGGCAATTTCTGGCAATTCCCGATCCTGTCCGCCACCTATCACCTGCATCTCGTCGGCGGCGCGCGGCCGGAACGCTTCATCGCCTTCACCGGTCCGCGCGGCGCGCGCGGCCATGACTGGCAGGGCGGGCTTGCCGACGATGGCACGCTGACTATCCAGACCACCAAGCGCCTGGCACCGCGCGAAGGGCTCACCGTGGTGGCCGCGCTGCCGCCGGCCGCGATCTCGCCGCCGACCCAGTCGCAGCTCTTCTGGTGGTCGCTGCGCGACAACCTGCGCTGGATCATTGCCGGCGTCGGCTTCCTGCTGGTGCTCGGCTATTACTTCATCGCCTGGCGCGCGGTCGGCCGCGATCCCGCGCGTGGCACTGTCATCCCGCTGTTCCATCCGCCCGAAGGCATCTCGCCGGCGCTCGCCAACTACATCCACCGCTGGGGCTTCGGCCGCGAGAAATGGCGCGCCTTCACCGCCGCCGCGCTGTCGCTCGGCGTGCGCGGGTTGATCCAGCTCGACGACAGTGACAAGTCGCTGACCCTGAAGGCGCTCGACAAGGAGCCGGAAGGCGGAGCAAGAGCGCTGCCGCCCGGCGAGCGCGCCATCTACGACTGGGTGAAGCAGCAGGGCGGCACTGCCAAGATCGACCGCGACAACGGCGCCCAGGTCCAATCGGTCGGTCTCGATTTCACCAGCAGCATCGAAGGCGAGAGCAAGAACCGCTTCTTCAGGCGCAATTTCGGCTTCGTCCTGATCGGCATGTTCCTGACCATCGCCGTCGTTTTCGGCGCGGTCGTCCTTGGGGGCTTGCAGGATACCGACATCTTCATCCTGGCGGCCTTTGCCTTCGGCGGCGCCATGATCGGCGGCTTCGGCGTGCCGCTGCTGACGACCATCTTTGGCGGCCGCGGCTTCCAGCGCATCGTCAGCACCCTGGCGCTTTTGTTCGTGGTCAGCATCCTGTTTTCGCTCGCCAGCAATTTCGTGGTGTTTTTCTTTCCGCGCGGCGGCGGCAGCGTGCTGCCGACGATCGTGAAGTTCCTGGAGGCCTATCCGTTCTCGCCGGTGCTGGTGACGTCCTTCGCCGCGATCAACGGACTGTTCCTCTATCTGATGCGGGCGCCGACCGAGCTCGGCCGGCCGATCATGGACCAGCTCGAGGGCTTCAAGCTCTACATGGAGACCGCCGAGAAGGACCGGCTCAACATGCAGGCGCCGGAGATGAGCACCGCGCACTTCGAGGCGCTGTTGCCCTATGCGGTGGCGCTCGATGTGGAAAAGCCCTGGGCGGATGCCTTCGCCGCCGCGCTCGCCCGCGCGCACCCGGGCGACAGCGACCCCTTGGGACACTACTACCAGCCGACCTGGCACACCGGGCAGGTCTGGTCGGGCGCCAATTTCGGCAGCGCCATCGGCGCCACCGTGGCCGGTGCCACCTCGGCGCTGGTGAGCTCGATACCGGTATCGTCCGGCTCCTCGGGCTTCTCGAGCGGCGGAGGCGGCGGCTCCGGTGGCGGTGGCGGCGGTGGTGGGGGTGGCGGCTGGTAGCGCGTGATCCCGAAAAGTGGGTACCGGTTTTCGGATAAGATCACGCGCCACGAGAAGGTGACATTCCCCGGCCGCCTTGCTAGGCAGACGCCGCGTATCCTGTCCTTCATCCGCCGGCCGTCATGCCCGACCTTCTGCTCGAATTCCTGTCCGAAGAGATCCCCGCGCGCATGCAGGCGCGCGCCGCCGATGACCTGAAGAAGATGGTCACCGACCGGCTGGTCAACGCCGGCCTGGTCTACGAGGGCGCCAAGGCCTTCGCCACGCCGCGCCGGCTGGCGCTGACGGTGCACGGCGTGCCGGCGCGCCAGCCCGACCAGCGCGAGGAGAAGAAGGGCCCGCGCGTCGATGCGCCCGAGAAAGCCATCGCCGGCTTCCTGAAAGCGGCGGGGCTCGGCTCCATCGACGAGGCCAAGGTCGAGAAGGATCCGAAGAAGGGCGACTTCTATGTGGCCGTCATCGAGAAGGCCGGCCGCCCGGCGCTCGACGTGATCGGCGAGATGATCCCTGAAGTGGTGCGCGGCTTCCCTTGGCCGAAGTCGATGCGTTGGGGTTCGGGCCGGCTTACCTGGGTGCGCCCGCTGCATTCCATCATCGCCACCTTCGGCCCCGAGACCGAAGAACCCGAGATCGTTCATTTCGAGATCGACGGCATCAAATCCGGCGACGAAACCCGCGGCCATCGCTTCATGGCGCCTGACGCCTTCAAGGTGCGCCGCTTCGACGACTACGTCGCCAAGCTCGAAGCCGCCAAGGTGGTGCTCGATCCCGCGCGCCGCGCCGAGATGATCGCCAACGACGCTCGCAATCTTGCGTTTGCGCAAGGCTTCGAGCTGGTCGAGGACGAAGGGCTGCTCGCTGAAGTCGCCGGCCTGGTGGAGTGGCCGGTGACGCTGATGGGCTCGTTCGACGAAGCGTTTCTCTCGATCCCCGACGAGGTGATCCGCTCCACCATCCGCGCCAACCAGAAATGCTTTGTGCTGCGCGATCCGCAGACCGCCAAGCTCGTCAACCGCTTCATCCTCGTTGCCAACGAAGAAGCGACCGACGGCGGCAAGGCCATCGTCGCCGGCAACGAGCGCGTCATCCGCGCGCGGCTTTCCGACGCCAAGTTCTTCTGGGACACCGACCTGAAGACCAAGCTGGAAGACCGTCTGCCGAAGTTCGAACAGATCATCTTCCACGAGAAGCTCGGCACCATGGCCGAGCGTATCGCGCGCATCGGTTCGCTCTCGGCCGAGCTTGCGCCCATGGTCGGCGCCGACGTTTCCAAGGCGCAGCGCGCCGCGCAGCTTTGCAAGGCCGATCTGCTGACCGAAGTGGTGGGAGAATTCCCCGACCTGCAAGGGCTGATGGGCCGCTATTACGCCGAGGCGCAGAACGAGGACGAAAGCGTCGCCCACGCGCTTGAAGACCATTACAAGCCGAAAGGGCCGGACGATATGGTGCCGGCCGATCCCGTCGCGATTGCCGTGGCGCTCGCCGACAAGCTCGACACCCTGGTCGGTTTCTGGCTGATCGACGAGAAGCCCACCGGCTCCAAGGACCCGTTTGCGCTACGGCGTGCCGCGCTCGGCGTCATCCGCATCGTGATCGAGAACGAGTTGCGGCTGCCGCTCGCCATGCTGCTGTGGCACCATTTCGGCGCGGTTGCGCGTGACGAAACGCTGCACGAGGCCATCGCGGTGCTGCGTCCGCTCCACGCGCAGATCGTCAATCATCAGCGCAAGCGACGTCGAGCTTGCCATGAAGCTCGAAGTGCTGGTGTCGCAGAAGGACGCGACGCTGAGCGGGCCGCACTCTGGTGCAGGCTCATTCCTATCTCAAGCAGACCCACGAACTGCTCGCCTTCTTCGCCGACCGGCTGAAGGTGCGCCTGCGCGAGCAGGGCGCGCGCCACGACCTGGTCGACGCGGTGTTCGCGCTCGAAGGCCAGGACGATCTCTTGATGGCGGTGCGGCGCATCGAGGCGCTGGCCGCGTTCCTCGACACCGACGACGGCAAGAACCTGCTTGCCGGCGTTAAGCGCGCCTCCAACATCATCCGCATCGAGGAGAAGAAGGACAAGCGCGCCTATACGGCGGCGCCCGATCCCAAGCTTTATGCCCAAGCGGAAGAGAAGGAGCTGGCCGTCGCTATCGCCGCGGCCAAGACGGACGCCACGGCGGCCATTGGCATGGAAGATTTTGCCGCCGCCATGAGTGCCATGGCGAGCTTGCGGCCCACGGTCGACGCCTTCTTCGACAAGGTCACCGTCAATGTCGACGACAAAGCTTTGCGCGAAAACCGCCTCAAGCTGCTCAACGAGATCCGTGAAGCGACCCGCGCGGTGGCGGATTTTTCCAGGATCGAGGGCTAGGTGCCTTCTGGCCGGCAGGGCTTCCGGCCGCCGGCGACTCTGCTAATGGAACCTGGGCCAGTCAGGCACGTTTTCAACATTAACTTGAGGGGAGACTTCCATGCACATCGGTCTCACGCATCTGCCGGCGATCTTGGCACTCGGCGCCGGAATCCTGATTCTCGTCGTCCCGCGCCTGCTCAACTACATCGTCGCGATCTACCTGATCCTGGTCGGTCTGATGGGCCTCGGCATCGTCCACTTCTAGCCCTTAAGGCATATAGTCTCATCCGCGGGAACCCGGGCTTGCGTTGCCGAGTTCGGCAGTGTTTGTAAAGACCGCTCACCCAACCGAATTTTCCTGACCCACGGCACAACGTCCTATGGCGAAACGCAAATCGGCTAAACGCACGTCCTCGCGCGCCAGCGCCAAGAAGGCGACGAAGAAAAGCAGGCGAAAACCGGCAGGCGCCCTGCGAAGAAGGCTGCCGCCAAAAAGGCCACGGCCAAAAAAGCGGCAGCCAAGAAATCGGCGCCCGCCAAAGCCCCCGCAAAGAACAAGTGGGTCTATTCGTTCGGCGACGGCCGCGCCGAGGGCAAGTCCAGCATGCGCGACCTGCTTGGCGGCAAGGGCGCGGGGCTGGCCGAGATGGCCAATCTGGGCCTGCCGGTGCCGCCCGGCTTCACCATCACCACCGACGTCTGCACGTTCTATTACGCCAACGGCAAGAAATATCCGAAGGACCTGAAAGCGCAGGTCGAGAAGGCGCTCGACAAGGTCGGCCGCATCACCGGCAAGAAATTCGGCGACACCCATAACCCGCTCTTGGTCTCGGTGCGCTCGGGCGGGCGCGCCTCGATGCCGGGCATGATGGACACCGTCTTGAACCTCGGCCTCAACGACGAGACCGTGGCGGCGCTGGCCGCGAAAAGCGGCGACCGCCGTTTCGCCTACGACAGCTACCGCCGCTTCATCACCATGTATTCCGACGTGGTGCTCGGCGTCGGCCACGAGCATTTCGAGGAACTGCTCGACCACCATAAGGAGCGGCAGGGCTATACCCTCGACACCGATCTCGACGCCGACGACTGGGCCGAACTGGTCGAGCGCTACAAGAAGCGTGTGCTCGATGAGTTGGGCACGCCGTTCCCGCAGGACCCGTACCAGCAGCTCTGGGGCGCCATCGGCGCTGTCTTTAGCTCCTGGATGAACCAGCGCGCCATCACTTATCGCCGCCTGCACAGCATTCCGGAAAGCTGGGGCACCGCGGTCAACGTGCAGGCCATGGTGTTCGGCAACATGGGCGAGACGTCGGCCACCGGCGTCGCCTTCACCCGCAATCCGTCGACCGGCGAGAAGAAGCTCTACGGCGAATTCCTCATCAACGCGCAAGGCGAGGACGTCGTCGCCGGCATCCGCACGCCGCAGGAGATCAGCGAGGCGGCGCGCCAGGAATCCGGCTCCGACAAGCCGTCGATGGAAAAGGCCATGCCCAAGGCCTACGCCGAGCTCAAGCGCATCTACAACGCGCTCGAGAAGCACTACCGCGACATGCAGGATCTCGAGTTCACGGTCGAGCAGGGCAAGCTGTGGATGCTGCAGACGCGCAACGGCAAGCGTACCGCCAAGGCGGCGCTACGCATCGCGGTCGAGCTCGCCAAGGAAAAGCTGATCACCCAGGAAGAGGCGGTGCTGCGCGTCGATCCGCTGTCGCTCGATCAGCTCCTGCACCCGACCATCGATCCGAATGCCCCCCGCGACGTGATCGCCACCGGCCTGCCGGCCTCGCCCGGCGCCGCCTCCGGTGAGATCGTGTTCTCTTCGGACGAAGCCGCGGAGCTGAGGGCCGAGGGCAAGCGGGTCATCCTCGTGCGCATCGAAACCTCGCCGGAAGACATCCACGGCATGCACGCCGCCGAGGGCATCCTCACGACCCGCGGCGGCATGACCTCGCACGCCGCCGTGGTCGCGCGCGGCATGGGCAAGCCCTGCGTCTCCGGCGCGGGCTCTATTCGTGTCGATTACGCCAATGCCACCATGACCGCCGGTGGCCGGACCTTCAAGAAGGGCGAGTTCATCACCATCGATGGCGCTGCCGGCCAGGTGCTCGCAGGCAAGGTCGACATGATCGAGCCGCAGCTCTCCGGCGAATTCGCGGCCTTGATCGCCTGGGCCGACAAAGTGCGCAAGCTCGGCGTGCGTGCCAATGCCGACACGCCGGCCGACGCCAAGGCCGCCGTGCGCTTCGGCGCCGAGGGGATCGGGCTGTGCCGCACCGAGCACATGTTCTTTAACGAGGGGCGCATTCAAGCCGTGCGCGAGATGATTCTCGCCGACGACGAGGCCTCGCGCCGCGCCGCGCTCGACAAGCTGCTGCCGATGCAGCGCGCCGACTTCGCCGAGCTGTTCGAGATCATGGCCGGGCGCCCGGTAACGATCCGCCTGCTCGATCCGCCGTTGCATGAATTCCTGCCGCACGGCGACGAGGAGATCGCCGAGGTCGCCGCCGCCATGGGCGCCGATCCGGCCAAGCTCGCCAACCGCGCACGCGAGCTTGCCGAGTTCAATCCTATGCTAGGGTTCCGCGGCTGCCGCATCGCCATCGCCTATCCGGAAGTGGCCGAGATGCAGGCGCGCGCCATCTTCGAGGCGGCGGTGGAAGTCGCCCGCCGCACCGGCAAGCCGGTGGTGCCGGAAGTGATGGTGCCGCTGATTGCCACCAAGGCCGAGCTCGATCTCGTGAAAGCGCACATCGATGCCATGGCCGAGGCCGTGCGCAGCGAGACCGGCGCCAAGCTCGACTACGACGTCGGCACCATGATCGAGTTGCCGCGCGCCTGTCTGATGGCCGGCGAGATCGCCGAGAGCGCCGAGTTCTTCTCGTTCGGCACCAACGACCTGACGCAGACCACCTTCGGCATTTCACGCGACGATGCCGCGAGCTTCCTCGGCATCTACACCGCGCGCGGCATCCTGCCGGCCGATCCTTTCGTGTCGATCGACCAGCAGGGCGTGGGCGAACTGGTCAGGATCGGCGTCGAGCGCGGCCGCGCCGTGCGCCGCAAGCTGAAGGTCGGCATCTGCGGCGAGCACGGCGGCGATCCGGCGTCCGTCGCCTTCTGCCACGAAGCCAAGCTCGACTACGTCTCGTGCTCGCCGTTCCGCGTGCCGATCGCGCGGCTGGCGGCGGCACAAGCGGCGCTCGGTAAGACGGCGGCGAGCCAGGCTTGATCATCTGCCATTCCGGGGCACGCGCAAATGGCGCGTGAGCCCGGAATAAAGAGCCAAACAACCAGATTTTTCAGGATATCGCTCTGGATTCCGGGCTCGCCGCTTCGCGGCGCCCCTGAATGACCGGTGTGCCTACACCGCCACCTTGGCGAGGAAGTCTTCCACCTCGAGCCGCAGGTTGACCACCGCCTGCTCCACCGACGCCGAGGCGTCGCGCACCACTTCCGCCGAGCCGCGGGTTTCGGTGGCCGCGCCCGCGACCTCACCGAGCACCGCGACAACCTGGCCGGTGCTGGTGGCCGCGCTGGTGACGTTGTGGGAAATATCGCCGGTCGCCGCGTTCTGCTGCTCGACCGATGCCGCCACCGCGGACGTATATTCGTTGATCTCCTGCATGCGTTCGGCGATCTGGCGGATCGCGTCGACCGCGCCGGAGGTCGAGTCCTGCACCGCCTGGATGTGGCTGGCGATGTCCTCGGTCGCCTTGGCGGTCTGCACGGCGAGCGATTTGACTTCGGAGGCCACCACGGCAAATCCCTTGCCGGATTCGCCGGCGCGCGCGGCTTCGATGGTGGCATTGAGCGCGAGCAGGTTGGTCTGCTCGGCGATGTCGCGGATCAGCTTCACCACGTCGCCGATCTTCTGCGCGCCGGCGGAAAGTCCGGCGATCTCGCCGTCGGTGGTGCGCGCCTCGTCGGCGGCGAGCCCCACGATGTTGTTGGTCCGCGTGAGCTGGCGGCTGATCTCGGCGATCGAGTATGACAGTTCGTCGGCGGCCACTGCGGCGGTGGACACGTTGGCCGAAGCGGCGTTGAACGCTTCCACCGCGCTTTGCGCGCGCTGGCTGGTCTGCTCCGAAGAGCCGAACAAAGTGGCAGCGGTGGCGCTCATGGCAGTAGCGCTTTCGCTGACGCTCGACAGCAGCGCCTCGGCCTGCGGCCGGAACGACGCGATCGCGTGGTCGATTGCCGCGCGCCGTTGCTCCTGGTTGTGGAGGGCGGCGCGCTCTTCCTCGGCGCGGCGCTGCTCGGTGACGTCCTCGTGGGTCGAGACCCAGCCGCCATCGACGAGCGGCTCATTCTTGACGAACACGATACGGCCGTCGCTGGCCTTCACGTAATGCGGCGTGCGCTCGCTGGCGTTCTTGATGATGCGCTCGCAGTATTCCTCGACGTCGCCCGAAAACAGTCCGGTATCCTTGCGATGCTGGATCAGCCGGCGCAGCGTGCAGCCCGGCTTCACAATGTCGGGCGACAGCTTGTACATCTCGATATAGCGCCGGTTGACCAGGGTGATCCGCCCCTGCGCGTCGAACATGTTGAGGCCTTGCGACATATTTTCGATCGCTTCGGCCAGGCGGCGGTTCTGCCTGCGCAGGCGCTGATAGACGACCACGGCGGTTCCGAGAGCGACGACCGCCAGGCCGATGAGCAGGGCAAGAGTGCCCCCGTCGGTCGATGGAAGGTTCAAGGGAAGCATGCCGGCTCGTTGCTTGAGGACGCCGGGATTCTGTGTGGCAGCCATTTCCATATGGTTAACGACTGTGACGATTTACCAGGTGCCGACCGGGTACTCGTCGTTGCCGCCACAATGATTAAGAGCCCTGCGAATCGCCGTTTTCTGGCCGGCGGCCGGATTGGCGGCATGACTGGGCCCGCGCCAAACGGGCTCCGCGGCGGGTCTTTAAGGCCTTCGCAAGGTTAACCGGCTCATAAGAAAACGTGTCGCATTCTAGCCACGGCTGGTGGGGCACCGGTTGTATCGTTTTTGGGTTGCGTTTGGGCGTGCAGTTTCGAGGATCCCATAGAGCGCTGCGGCGAAGATTGACGCGGGTCGGTTTGATCGCGTTGGTCGTGATTGCGTTTCCGAAGCAGGCGGCCTTCGGCGACCTCGGCGCGCTGCTCGCGCGCCAGCCCGGTGTCAGCGCACGCGCGCATCGCTTCATTCTTGGCCAGCCGTTCGTCGGCGCCATCCATGCCGCGACCTTCAGTCTGCCGCGTCCGATCGGCACCGGCATTCCGCATCCGCCGGTCTATGCGCTCGCCAATTTCGATCCGGGCGACATCACCCGCTCGATCGGCGCGGTGTTCCTCGGCGACCCGAACGCCCCTGTGCAATTCCCCACGGTCAACCGCAAGGACAAGGGTGACGCGCTTGAGCCGCGCGCGCGGGCGCCGATGCCACCCATGCCGCCGCTCTTGTCGGTGCCGCCAATGCCGCCGGCCGAAGCCGACGCGCCGTTCGGGCATGAGGATATCCCGGGCCTTGCCGACGATTTCGCGCCGGTCAAGCCGGCGGACGCGCACGCCGTGTCGACCAACCGTCTGCTCGGCCAGGACACCGTGCGCGTTTATTTCGCCACCGCGCCGCTGGTCAGCAAGCAGCAAGAGATCAGGCCCTGGGCGCCCGGTTATGCGCCGGTCGTGACGGGGACCGACACAGGCGGCGAGACGGTCGCCAACAAGGGCGAGGTCACCGGCGTCGACAGCCATCCGCAGTCGCCGGCTGCGCGGCTCAAGCTTGCCGGGAAGAGCCGTGCCAAGGCGGAGAAGTGCCTTGCCAACGCCGTCTATTTCGAGGCGCGCGGCGAGCCGGTGGTCGGGCAGATCGCCGTGGCGCAGGTGGTGATGAACCGGGTGTTCTCGCCGTTCTATCCCGACAAGGTCTGCGGTGTGGTCTATCAGAACGCCTGGCGCCACAATGCCTGCCAGTTCACCTTCGCCTGCGACGGCGTCCCCGACGTGGTCACCGAGCCCGACGCCTGGAAGCGCGCCGAGCGCATCGCCCACGACATGCTCGGCGGCAAGCTGTGGCTGCCGCAGATCGCCAAGTCCACCCACTATCACGCCTACTGGGTGCACCCGAGCTGGGTGCACGAGATGCGCAAGATCGACAAGATCGGCGTGCATACCTTCTACCGGCCGCGCGCATGGGGCGACGGCGCTGACGAGCCGAGTTGGAGCGACCCCAAGACCACCGCGCGCGAAACCAAGCTGATCAAGGCGATGTAGCGCCCGGCCGTGCCGCGCGGCAGGGCTGCCCCGGCGTGTGGCGACCCGCAAGTCATGCACGCCGCAAATGGGGTCGATCAGCAATATTCGTTTTACAGGGTTCGTGGGGCCTATATGGTTCCGGCGCCGCCTGCGACGCCCTTCGGCGCCGCGGCGTCGGAGCCGGGGGGCGACACGATGACAGAGACCACGACCGGCAAGCCGGCGTCCGCCGGCTGGCGCACAGCCACGGTGATCCTGGTGTGCGGCTGCCTGATCGGCGCTATCGGCTTCGGCCCGCGCGCCGCGCTCGGCCTGTTCCTGACGCCGATGTCGGCTGCCAACGGCTGGAGCCGCGAGGTGTTCTCGCTGGCGCTGGCGATCCAGGTCATCGTCTGGGGCACGGCGCAACCCTTCGCCGGCGCCATCGCCGACCGCTTCGGGACGGTGCGCGTGTTCATCGTCGGCGCGCTGCTCTATGCCGCCGGGCTGACGCTGATGGCCTATTCCTCGACGGCCGGCATGCTTGATCTCACCGCCGGTCTGCTCATGGGACTCGGCATTGCCGGCACCTCGTTCACGCTCGTCATCGCCGCCTTCAGCAAGCTGATGCCGGCGCACATGCGCTCGCTCGCGTTCGGGGCCGGCACCGCCGCCGGCTCCTTCGGCCAGTTCCTGTTCTCGCCGCTCGCCATCGGTTTCATCGAAACGCTCGGCTGGCGGCACGCGCTGGTCGCCTTCGGCGTCATCACGCTGAGCATCATTCCGCTCGCCACCGCGCTGCGCACGGCGCCGATGGACGCGCATGCCAAGACCGATGCGGGCAGCAAACAGTCGCTGCGCCACGCCACGATCGAAGCCTTCGGCCATCGGTCCTACATCCTGCTGGTGCTCGGCTTTTTCACTTGCGGGTTCCAGCTTCTTTTCATCACCGTGCACCTGCCGGCTTATCTGGTCGACCGCGGGCTGTCGGTCGAGGTCGGCGCCTGGGCGCTCGGCGTCATCGGCCTGTTCAACATCATCGGCTCGGTGCTGTCCGGCTGGCTCGGCGACCGCATGCCCAAGCGTTACCTCTTGTCGATCATCTATACGCTGCGGTCGATCGCGGTGATCGCTTTCGTCACCCTGCCGGTGACGACTGTCTCGACCCTGGTGTTCGCCGGCGTGATGGGCCTGTTGTGGCTGTCGACGGTGCCGCCGACCTCCGGTCTGGTGGCGCTGATGTTCGGCACGCGCTGGATGGCGACGCTGTTCGGCTTCGCCTTCTTCAGCCACCAGGTCGGCGGCTTCCTCGGCGTCTGGCTCGGCGGTCTGCTCTACACAGTCACCGGCTCGTACAATGTGGTGTGGTGGCTGTCGGTGGTGCTCGGCGTGATCTCGGCCATTATCAATCTGCCGATCATCGAAAAGCCGATCGAGCGGCTGGCGCCGATCCCGGCGGAGTAGCAGTCGCGTCCGTTGCGCAACGGGTTCAACTCAATAATAGAGGGGCAGCGCCGAATGGGTCGATCGTTTCGATCGAACGAACTCGTGTCCTATTGCAAGAATAAATTTGGCAGAACGCGTAGTGATTGCAGAATCTAGAATTATAAAAAAGACTATAAAGATTGTTCTGCTGTTTACGACTTTAGTCGATGGTCAATCACATATGGTTTGAGTAATATATATATTGAAGCTTCGGATTGTCGCGAGAGCAGGCGTCGTTAGTGCGTTCATTCGTTGTCGGGCCGTCACCATTCGCGGGGGCGAGTTGTTGTCTTGGGGGGCGACAGCTTTCAACCAGCGGAACGTCTATATGCCTGCGGAGCTTGAGTTCCGGAAGATCGTTGCGAATGTGAATTCATCGTTCGGTTGTGCCGCATGCCCGGCGCGCGAACATAATCTGTGTACTGCAACGGAGATAGATAAAGGGCCGTCGACTGAGCTGGAGCGGATGTTCATTCCGCAATCGACCCACACGACCAAGGCTCGCCGGCTGCATCGTTCATGAGCAGGACTTTCATGATGCGGTACCGATCATCTGCAGCGGTTGGGCGGCCTCCATCAAGCTGCTGCCCGACGGTCGCCGGCAGATTCTGTCGATCCTGCTGCCTGGCGATATCGTCTCGACGGGTTTGCTGTTCGGTCCGAAGCCGCAGCATGTGATCGAGGCCATTACCGACGTTCGCTACCGCACTTTAAGCGCCGTGAGTTGAAGAACCTTCTGTTCAAGCGGACCGACTTTCTGGACAGTTTCCTGAATAACTGGCTGGCGGAGCAGGCGCGCGCCGACCGGTTGATCGTGGATCTGGGGCGGCGGTCGGGCGAGGAGCGTATCGCCCGCCTGATCTTGAACCTGGCCCAGCGGCTGAAGGACCGTGATATGCTGCGGGACGCCACCACCATGGATTTCCCGCTGCGTCAGCATCACATCGCCGACGCCACCGGGCTGACCCAGGTTCACGTCAGCAGTGTGATTTCGGATTTTCGCCGCAGCGGTCTGGTCGAATTTCGTCAGCGCTCGTTGACGCTCCTCGATCTTGAGGGGCTTCGCCGTCGCGCCAATCTCCATGCGCGCAGGACATGCGCAAACCCCTCCTTCTACGCAATGCCTGCGGCGTAATCTGCCCCGGCGAGATTTTGCAATCTCGCAGGTAACGGTTGCCCCCGCACCGTTCCCGCGGCGACGGTTTCGGCCGGCCGCCGTGAATTGACGTGCGGCCGCGAAGGCGCGCGCACTTTTTATCGGCGCTCACCGCGGCGTCCGATTTTATCAAATATCTTTTAAATCCATACCGACACGCCACCGATCAAGAACGCGAAACGCCATTAACCACCCACTAAGCGGGTGCGAACGATTTTAATTGCGCCGCGTTCTGCGGTTTCGCCGCTTTGTTTTCGTTGCGCCACGAACGGTCCACGCAACAGGTTTCCGGAGCACCTCTGATGACATCAGCTTCACTTTCGTCGGCCTCCGACTCTCGGCCTGCCGCTACGCCGCCGCAGGCCGATACCGAGCCGGCGGACGGTTCGGTCGAGTTCATCAACTTCGCCATCGGCAACGACCAGTACGGCGTCGACATCATGTCGGTGCGCGAGATCAAGGAATGGTCGAACGTCACCCATTTGCCGAAGCAGCCGGAGTACGTACGCGGCGTGCTCAATCTGCGCGGCGTCGTGGTGCCGATCATCGATCTGCGTTGCCGTTTCGGGGAGGGCCTCACGGACTGCACGCCGACGCATATCATCATCATCGTCCATGTGGAGGGCCGTCAGATGGGTCTCCTGGCCGACCGCGTGTTGGACATCGTATCGGTCGAGCAGGGCGCGATCCAGCCGGTGCCGACGGTCGCGCGTTCGTCACGCGTTCGCTTTCTCGCCGGGCTGGTGACTGTCGAAGACGCCATGATCGCGTTGATCGACCTCGTGCGCCTGCTGTCGGACGACGACGATCATTCCGCCTACGTGCTCGACGCCTAGACGCCTGGTTTGCGTTCGCTGTCGTCCCCTTCATCGTGCATTTTCTTTGAAACGGAGCTCTTCATGTCCTTCCTCGCCCGCTTTCGTGTGTTGACCAAACTCGGCGCTATCGTCGTCCTGCTGTCGATGGTCGCTGCTGGCATCACCTGGCTCGGCGTCAACTCGCTCAAGTCGCTGAGCGATGCGACCGACCACATGGAAACGACGGCCAAGCTGTCGTCGGCCGCGCAGCATCTCGTCGTCAATCTGCTGGCGATGAATCGCGCGGAGTTTCAACTCGCCACCGATCCGCGGCCGGCGAGCCGGCAGGCCGCCCAAAAGGTATTCGACTCTGAGAGCAAACAGTTCGTCGAGGAGTTGAACTGGCTCAAGGGCGAGAACCTGACCTCGGGCCTCAAGGCGAGCGTCGCCGACATCGAGTCCGATTGGGGCGCTTATCAAAAAGAACTGAGCCAGACGGTCGCCGCGGCAAATGCAGTGACCAGTTTCCAGGACAACCCGCAGATGGCGCGGGTGCGGAACGAAGCTCTCTCCAGCGCAAAAGTCGCCGAGAAGGTGCGCGGCAAGCTGCGCGCGCTGTCGGGTGGCCTCGACAAAGAAGTGACGCAAGCGTCGGCTGCGGCAACGAACGAATACCTCCAGACCTCGAAGTCTGATGATGATCGCAGCGGCGATCGGCATCGTGTTCGGTCTCGGCTTTGGGCTCTTTGTCGGCCAGTTTGGCATCGCCAAGCCGATGCGTGCGCTGGTCGGGCTGTTGCAGCGCATGGCGACCGGCGAGCATGTCGAGATCACCGGCACCGAGCGCAAGGACGAAGTCGGCGAGACCGCCCGCGCGGTCAACGAGATCAGCGTCATGCTGGCCGAGAAGGCGCGCCGCGAGGCGGAGGAAAAGGCCGCGCAGACAAGGAGAAGGCGCGACTGCAAACCGAGCAGATGCGTCGCGTACCGGCGCGAAAAGGAGGAGCAGGAAAAGCGCGCCGCTGCCGAGCGCGACGCGTGACGGCAGGCGAAGGCCGCCAAGCAGTTGGATCGGCGGCATCGTCAACGCGGCGGTCGCGGGCGACTTCTCGCAGCGCGTGGATCTGGAGGGCAAGACCGGCTTGGTGCTCAACGTCGGCACCGCCATCAACTCGCTGTGCGGGAACGTCGCTACGGCACTCGACGATCTGGTGCGCATGCTGAACGCGCTCGCCGCCGGCGATCTCACCCAGCGTATCACCGCCGATTACGAGGGCAGCTTCGCGTTGCTCAAGGACAACGCCAACATGACGGCGGAGCGGATCGGCGGCATCGTTGGCGATATCAAAGGCGCCTCGCGCGAGGTGACCAACGCCTCCATGGAGATCACCACCAGCACCACCGACCTCTCCCAGCGCACGGAGGAGCAGGCGGCCAGTCTGGAGGAGACCTCGGCGTCCATGGAGGAGATCGCCTCCACCGTGAAGAAGAACGCCGACAATGCGCAACAGGCCAACCAGTCGGCCATTTCGACGCGCGAGGTTGCCGGCCGCGGCAACGAGGTGGTGGCGCAGGCGGTGACCGCCATGTCGCAGATCGAGGAGTCCTCGCGCAACATCTCCGAGATCATCGTGGTCATCGACGAGATCGCGCGCCAGACCAATCTCTTGCACTCAACGCGGCTGTCGAAGCCGCGCGGGCGGGCGACGCCGGCCGTGGCTTCGCGGTGGTCGCCTCCGAGGTGCGCAGCCTGGCGCAGCGCTCGTCGCAGGCGGCCAAGGACATCAAGGACCTGATCGTCAACTCCGGCGGCCAGGTAAAGGAGGGCGTCGAGCTCGTCAACCGGGCCGGCTCCGCGCTCACCGAGATCACCGACTCGATCAAGCAGGTGGCGGATCTCGTGTCCGACATCGCGGCGGCGAGCGCCGAGCAGTCGACCGGCATTGACCAGGTCAACAAGGCACTCGCCCAGATGGACGAGGTGACGCAGCAGAACTCGGCCTTGGTCGAGGAGAACGCGGCCACCGCCAAGACGTTGGAGAGCCAGGCCAAGGCCATGGACGAGCGCATCGCGTTCTTCCGCATCGCCGAGAGCGGGGCCCAGGCGCGCGCGAATGTGGGCAAGCCCGTCGCCGCGGCGGCGCGCGCCCAACAGTCGCTTCCCGAGCACGAGGCGCCGGACTTGCAACCCGCCGCCCCGGCGCGTGCCAGCGGTGGCGCAGGGGGCAATCCCATCCGCCGCATGCAGAACGCCGTGGCGACCGCCTGGAAGGATTTTTGGCGTCGGATCATTTGATGGGGCGGCGACCGCGAACTCAGGAACGAGGTCGCGGCCGTCGCTTTTTGTCTTGTGCCGCTTGTACCTGAGCATGGCCGCGTCGTGTCGCGACAGTTTCGTTGCGGCGCATTGATCCATCGCTGGAAATGCTATGCGAGATCAACAATTCAGATAAACGCGCTGCCTTGCTGTCGCGGCTCATTTTGTTTTTTCTTTTCATTAACCAACTGAAAATGCGCCGCGCGCAAGGTTCGCAACCACAGGGTTCCGTGCGCCTCGGTTGCCACAGCGTAGCATTTCTTTTTTTAGCGGCAGGTATCCCATGACAAAGGCCATTACGCCGACAGACACCGAAGTCTTCTTTTCCGAAGACGAGCTGATCGTATCCAAGACCGATCTCAAAGGACGGCTCACCTACGTCAATCGGCTCTTTTGCCAGATCGCCGACTATGACGAATTGGACTTGCTGGGAAAGCCGCACAGCATCATTCGTCATCCCGACATGCCGCGGGCGGTGTTCAAGCTTTTGTGGGATACGATCGCCGACAGCGAGGAGATATTCGCCTACGTCAAGAACATGACGCGGAGCGGCGACTTCTATTGGGTGTTCGCGCACGTCACACCTTCGTACGACCAGAACAAGAATATCGTCGGCTACCACTCAAATCGCCGCGTCCCGAATCGCGACGTCATCAAGAACACCATCGTTCCTCTCTATGCCGAGCTGCTGCAAGAAGAGTGCCGGCACAAGAACGGGCAGCAGGCCCTCGCGGCCGGCTTTGATCACCTCACCAATTTTCTCAAAACGAAGAACGCAAGCTATGACGAACTCATCTTTGCTTTCTAGCGTCAGCCTCAAACTCCTGACCGCGGTCGTGCTGGCTTCGTCGGTGTGCGCCGTCGCTGCTGTCTACGGCGGTTATCGCGATGTTGCGCTCGGCGCACTGACGATGTCGATCGTCGCCGGTGCGGTGCTGCTGGCCGGTCTCGGACGAAATCCTCGGCGACAGGCGGATGATTCGGAGACGAGCGTGGCCGGCAAGATCGCCGCCCTCTGTGAGGCGATCAGGAGCGGCGATAGCGATATGAAGATCGCGAGCGGAGATGGCGGTGCCCTTTCCGATGTCGAAGTGCAGGTGAACCAATTGGTCGACTGCTGCCGCACCCGCGTTGCCGAGGCGGAAGCGCGCTTCGAGAACGTGATCAACAAGATCGCGACGGTATGCCAGGAGGTTCGCAAGGGGAATTTCGAGGCGCGCATCGCGAATGTCGAGGAAGTGGGCGCGTTGGCCGACGTTCAGGACAAGTTGAACGACATGATCGATTGCTGCGACGCCTTCGTGCGCGAGGCGACTGCCAGCCTGGATGCGGTTTGCCGCAACATCTATTACCGGCGCATTCTGCCGGGCGGCCTGCAAGGCTCCTTCCGTGTCGCGGCGGACATGATCAACGGCTCAATCGAGACGCAGGCCGAAGCGGTAACGAAGGCGCGCGCCGAGGCCGCCGCACAGCAGGCGGAAATCGTCGGCACGCTGGCGCAGGGCCTCAAGAACCTGGCCGAAGGCAACCTGACGCACCGCATCGGCGACTTTCCCGAAGCCTACGCCCAGGTGCGCGACGACTTCAACGCGGCTGTGACGCAACTGCAGGAAACGGTGCGGGCCATTGCGGCAGCGACGCGGGAGGTATCGAACGCGACTGCCGAAGTCTCGCTCAGCACGACCGACCTGTCGCAACGCACCGAAGAGCAGGCGGCGAGCCTCGAGCAGACCTCCGCCGGCATGGAGCAGATGCTGGCGACGGTTCGCAAGAATGCCGAAAGCGCACAGCAGGCCAGCGACGCGGCCGGTAGCACGCGCGGCACGGCCGATCGGGGCGGTCAAGTCGTGGCCCAGGCCATTGAGGCGATGACGCTGATCGAGCAATCATCGGTAAAAGTATCCGATATCATCGGCGTTATCGACGAGATCGCGCGCCAGACCAATTTGCTGGCGCTCAATGCCGCGGTTGAGGCGGCGCGGGCAGGCGACGCCGGCCGCGGCTTTGCGGTCGTGGCCTCCGAGGTCCGCAGCTTGGCGCAACGCTCGTCGCAGGCGGCCAAGGACGTCAAGGACCTCATCACCACCAGCGATGGTCAGGTCAAAAGCGGTGCCGACCTGGTCCGGCGCACGGGCGCTTCGCTCGACGAGATCGTGACCTCGATCAAGGGGGTGGCCGATATTGTTCAGGAGATCGCTTCGGCCAGTGCCGAGCAGGCGATCGGCATCGAGCAGATCAACAAGGCGTTGACGCAAATGGACGAAGTCACCCAGCAGAATTCGGCTCTGGTGGAAGAGAACGCCGCGACCGCGCGGACGCTCGAGGAGCAGGCGAAAGTCATGGGTGATCGGATTGCATTCTTCCGCGCCGATGCAACCAAGGTGCGCGGCGCGGACGGCGTTCGGACACGCCCGGTGTCTGCCAGTGCGGCGTAGTCGTCTGCCGACGCTACGTCAGGACGACGACGTCGTAAGCCGATAACGCGAGCGCCATGTCGATGGCGAGATATTTCTCGAGAGTCTTGACGAGCCGCCCCTTGGCGGCGGGGGCAAAATCGGACCGGATGATGACCTCGATAAGGGCAAGCTTCACATGAGTGTATCCGGCGACGTACCAGGCCGGGTCAAGCCCGATGTCGCGGTGCCGGATGGCGATGCGCCGCGTGCCGGCGCAATAGTCGGGTCCGAAACCTGACTCGAACAGTGCCATCCAATGCTGCTTCTGTTTCTGCTTTAGCCTGGGGATCATGTCGTCGGTAACGAGCACGTTGATTTCGTATCGTCGCACGCGATCGTAGAAGCCGTCGATAATATCATCCAGCTGCGGAACGAGAAGGTCGGATAAGAGTTCCGCCGCTGCCATCGTGTCCGTGTCGATTTCCAGGAATTCGATTAAGCGGTCGATCGTCTGCATGGTTCTTTGCCATCTGTACGTGGCGGTCGGGCGCGGCGGCCTCTGCCTTGCGTCGACGTCACCATTCGCAGCCTGAAACAGATGAAGCTGATTCGAACAGCAATCACGGCTTGTGATCCGTAGGAAAAGCCGTGACGCAGACTAGTATGATGCAGATTAGTATTTTGTATTGGTGAAAATGGAATGCCAGTTGGGCGGCTGAAATTTTGTGCCGCCCGCGGCAACAGGTTTGCGCATATTAAATTTGGCAATATTCCGCATTCTAGTCTTCAAATTCGTTTTGAAATATGTGACCTTTTGCTCGCATATGAGCAACGGTCGCTTGGAAGAATTTACTTGGAAGAATGGTGAGGCGAGCGCGGCATTTGCACATCCGTTGATTGTATCGTTGCCGGCCTACGTCTGCACAAAATGTAATCGAAAATAGAGCTTCGCGATCGATGGGAAGCGCGTGCTTACAGTGCCCGGCATATGAGCTCAGGATATGTCGCAGCGCCGCGGAAATTCATGGCGCTCGTGTGCGTGAATTCATTGACCAGACGGGCCACGCCGTCGCCGCGCGCCGCGTGATCTTTCGCTATCGGGACTTGCGCGATTTCGTTCCCGTGATCTGCGACGGCTGGGCCTCTCGTGTGACCCGTATTCCTGGCGGTGGCCGGATGATCCTGTCGTTCTTCCTGCCCGGTGAATTGATGGGCGACACGGTGTTTATCGAGCCGCGAAGCGACAGCTACGCAGAAGCGATCACCGGCATTCGTTATCGTGCCTTCGAGCGCAGTGCGTTTCGCAAGGTGCTGTTTGATTGTCCCGACGCGCTGGATTTGGTCGTGCGTGGCTGGATCGAGGAGCGGAACTGGTCGGACCAGTTGATCGTCGATCTCGGCCGGCGTTCGGCCGAGCGCCGCGTTACACGAATGATCCTGCGTCTGGTCGAGCGACTTAAGGCACGCGAGCTGGAGACGCCCGGGGTGGAGAAGGTGGCGTTTCCGTTGCGGCATCGTCAAATCGCGGATGCCACTGGGTTGAGCTCTGAGCATGTCACGAAGGTGCTTTCGGAGCTGCGTCGCCGCGATATCCTGAGTGTCAGCGGACGCCTATTGACGATTCTGGATCCGGCCGCGCTTCGTCTCATCGCAGCTGTTTAGCCGCTCGGCCTTGTCGCGCGCCGGTCCGCGCTCATGCAGCCCCTACGCACCGGCTCCGCGGCGGGCCTCTTGCACGTCTTCGCCCATCGCGCCATGAAGGGGCCGGATAAGAGCAACGGGAGAGGCCGCGCGTGGGTACCTTCAAGGCAATCGTGATCGAGAAGGCGGGTGACAAGGCCACCAAGGCCGCGCTCACCGATTTCGACGAAGCGGATCTGATGGACGGCGATGTCACCGTCCGGGTCGAATATTCCACCATCAACTACAAGGACGGGCTCGCTGTCACCGGCAAGGCGCCGGTGGTGCGCCGTTTTCCGATGATCGCCGGCATCGATTTCGCCGGCACCGTGGAGGCCTCCAGCCATCCGGCCTGGAAGCCGGGCGACAAGGTCATCGGCAACGGTTGGGGCATGGGCGAGACCCATCTCGGCGCGTATGCCGAGAAGGCGCGGGTCAAGGGCGACTGGCTGGTGGCGCTGCCGGCGGGCCTTTCCGCCCGCGAAGCCATGGCCATCGGCACCGCCGGCTATACCGCCGCGCTCTGCGTGCTGGCGCTCGATCGCCACGGCCTCACCCCCGACAATGGCCCGATCGCCGTCACCGGCGCCGCCGGCGGGGTGGGCTCGGTCGCCACCGCGCTGCTCGCCAAGCGCGGGTTCGCGGTTCATGCCGTCACCGGCCGCCCGCAGGAGGCGGATTATCTCAAGGGTCTGGGCGCCGCGGAGATCGTGGAGCGGGCCGAGCTCACCGGTCCGGTCAGGCCGCTTGGCAAGGAGCGCTGGGCCGGCGGGGTGGATGTCGCCGGCTCCACCATGCTGGCCAATCTGCTCTCGATGACCCGCTACGGCGGGGCGGTAGCCGCGTGTGGCCTGGCGGGGGGTATGGACCTGCCGACCTCGGTTGCGCCCTTTATTCTTCGCGGGGTGTGTCTTCACGGCATCGATTCCGTGATGTGTCCGCTGGAGCGCCGCAAAGAGGCGTGGAAATGTCTGGAAAACGACCTCGACCGCCAGAAATTGGCCTCGATGACTACGGAAATTCCGCTTTCGGAGGTCCTGGAGGCGGCCCCGGCCATCCTCTCCGGCCAGGTCCGCGGCCGGATCGTGGTCAAGGTCGGGTAAACGCGTTCAGACTTTGTCGACGAACACGTGGGATAAACTGTTAGGCTTAACGATCAGGCCGGTGTTTCGGCGTGCCGAAACGTGTCAGTCTGTGTGGCGTCAGTTGGAGTCGCGGGAATGTTGCGTGTGGTTGCGGTGCTGATCGGCGTGTCGGTCGCCGTCCCGGCCATGGCCGGAGAAATGTCCGCCCAAGAGGCCCGGCATTTCGTCATCGGCAAGATTTTCAGCTATTCGTGTTTCGAGGGTACGCGCGGCCAGGGCCGGGTGTTCTCCAACGGTGCGGTGGTCGGCTCGGTCCAGTTCCAGGGCGGGGGTCGCGTCCGCTACGCGGCGTTGCCCGCTGGCACGCTGCGGGTCGAGGGCAAGAAGGTCTGCGCCCACCTGCGCGGTCTGCCGTTCCAGCCCTGCTTCAATCTCGAGAAGACCAGCGGCGAGTCCTTCGTCGGTTCGATTTCGGGCCTCGGCTTTGCGTCGTGCACCTTCAAGCGCCAGCACGCGCGCGTCGCGCATAACGATGCGAGCAAGGATACGCCGGTCGCGCTCAGACCGTCGCTGACCGCCGAGAATAAATAGCCCATTCAGCTCTGCGCGCCGATATCGCCGGCGGGCAGGTCGCCCACAGGGCCGAGCGCGTCGCGGTCGCGGCTGAACAGTGGGTCGCTCTGCATGTAAAGCGCGAGCAGCCGCGCCAGCGCGAACAGCGACTGCTCGTGCACGCGCTCCCAGCCGTGGCTTGCGTCGAGCCCGAAGCACACCAGCGCGGCGCGGATGTCGTTGCCGGCTTCCATCGCCGAGGCCGCGTCGGAGCGGTAATAGCGGAACACGTCGCGCGTATGTTCGATGTTGTAGCTGGCGGCGAGTCCGAGCATGGCGCGCGTCAGGTGCCAGTCGAAGGGGCCCGAGGAATCCTGCATGGCGATGGTGACGCCATACTGTGACGTGTTCTGCCCCGGCGCGATGGTGCCGTTGTCGACCGAAACCAACTCGGCCACGTCGCCGTGCAGCACGGCGCTGGCGCCGACGCCGACTTCTTCCGACAGCGTGAACAGCAGATGACAGTCGATCGGCAGAGTCAGGTTTTCCTTGCGGATCGCGCGCGCCGCTGCCAGCACGCTGGCGACGCCGGCCTTGTCGTCGAGATGGCGCGAATTGATGAAGCCGTTGGGCCCGAACTCAGGCTGCGGGTCGATGGAGACGGTGTCGCCGATGGCGATGCCGAGCGCTTGCGTTTCCTTCGCCGACGCGGTCTGCGCGTCGAGCCGCACTTCGAGATTGCTCCAGGCCGTCGGCTGCGTGTCCACTTCCTCGTTGTAGACGTGGCCCGAGGCCTTCAGCGGCAGGATGGTGCCGCGGAACAGCGCGTGTTCGCTGTGCACGGTGACGCGCGCGCCTTGGGCGAAGCGCGCCGACCAGGTGCCGATCGGCACCAGCTCCAGCCGGCCGGTGTCGTAGAAATTCTTCACCATGGCACCGAGGGTATCGAGATGGCTGACGATGGCCCGGTCGGGCACCGACGTGGCGCCGGATAGCGTGGCGCGGATAGCGCCGCGGCGCGTCAGCTCGAACGGGATGTCGAGCACCTCCAGTTCGCCGCAGACGATGGCGATGGCCGCGTCGGTCATGCCGGTCGGACTGGGCGTGTCCAAGAGGCGCTTGAGGACGTCCAGGAGATAGGCGTCCTCGATGGCAGGGTCGTGCATCGGAGTTCCGGCTTTCGGTGTTGCGTCAGGCGGGCGTACGGCTGTGCGGGAACAGGAAGTCGACGAAACGCTCGGCGGTGGGTTGCGGCTCGTGGTTGGCGAGGCCGGGCCGCTCGTTGGCTTCGATAATGACATAATCCGGTCCGGCGACGTCGGGAACCAGAAAATCGAAGCCGACCAGCGGAATATCCAGCACCTTGGCGCCAGCGATGGCGGCCTCGACGAGCGTCGGATGCAGGTCGTCGGTCACGTCGTGGATGGTGCCGCCGGTGTGCAGGTTGGCGGTCTTGCGCACGGCAAGGCATTCGCCCTCCGGCAGCACGTCGTCGAGTGTCCGGCCGCTGGCGCGCACGGCGCGGTCGGTCTCGGCGTCGAGCGGGATGCGGCTTTCGCCGCCGGTGGCGGCGGCGCGGCGGCGGCTCTGGGTCTCGATCAGTTCGCGGATCGAATGGCGGCCGTTGCCCATGACGGTCGCCGGCTTGCGCACGGCGGCTGCCACCACCTCGCCGTCGATAACGATGATGCGAAGGTCCTGCCCCGTGACGTATTCCTCCACCAGGACATCATCCGAGACCTGGCGCGCCTGCTCGATGGCGCGCGTCACCTCGTCCTCGGTCGACAGATCCACGAATACCGAGCGGCCTTGTTCGCCGCGCGCCGGCTTGACCACGACCCGGCCGTGGCGCTCGAGGAACGCGGAAACCTCGTGCGCGCGACTGACGCTGAGCTGCTCGGGCACGCGCAGGTCCGCCTTCTTCAAGAGCCGGCGGGTGAGCGCCTTGTCGTCGCAGCGCGACAGCGCCACCGCGCTGGTCATGTCGGAGAGCGACTCCCGGCAGGACACCGCACGCCCGCCGAAGGAGAGCCTGAACAGCCCAGCTTCGTCGTCCTCGACCTCCACCGTGATGCCGCGGCGGCGCGCTTCGTCGACGATGATCTTGGCGTAAATATTGAGCTCATGCTCGGGCGCGGGGCCGACGAATAACGACTCGTTCACAGCGTTCTTGCGCTTGATACAGAACACCGGCACGCGCACGAAGCCGAGCTTCTCGTAAAGCGCGATCGCCTGTTCGTTGTTGTGCATCACCGACAGGTCCATGAAGGCGCGGCCGAGCCCGCGGAAGCGCTCGGCCAGCGCCAGCACCAGCGCCGTGCCGACGCCCGGCATCTGCGCCTGCGGATCGACGGCGAGCGCCCACAGGCTCGAACCGTTGTCGGGATCGTTGATGGCGACGCGGTGGTCGACGCCGATGACGACGCCGGCGAGCTGGCCTTCCGGACCCTCCGCCACCAGCACGGTGATACAGTCGGGATGGCCGTCCTCGTCGAGATAGCCCTCGCGCAGCGGCACCATGCCGCGCGACAGATAAAGCCGGTTCACGTCCGCCGAGTCGTCGGCGGTCGCCTCGCGGATGGCGATGGTCTGCGGGCGGGTGACGGCGCGCGGCCCGGTGAGGTAATGGCGGAAGGTGTGCGAGGGATCGAGGAACAGCGCCTGCGGCGCCTCCGACAGCACCACCTGCGGCTCGTGCACATAGAGCGCGACATCGCGCTCGCCGCTGGTTTCCTCGTCGAGCGTGGCGGCGAGCGCCGCCGGCTCCTGGAAGGTCTGGCCGAAGATCAGGCGGCCCCAACCGCAATCGACCGAGACCTCCTGCGGGATGCCGCTGTATTCCGGCCGCTCGCCCCAGCTCTTGAGCGAGAGCATGTCTTCGGCGGCCTCACGAATGCGTGGTTTCGTCTGCATGTTAAGCGCCTCCGGTTAGATGTGATGCGCTTGCAGCCAAAGCTCGAGCAGGGCCACCTGCCATAGTTTCGAGCCCCTGAGCCGCGTGATGTGCTCCTTGGGACTCGCCAGCAGGGTATCGATATATTCGCGCTTGACCAACCCGCGTTGCCGCGCAGCCGGCGCGTCGAGTGCGTTGCGCACGAAATCGAGCACCGGCCCCTCGATATATTTGAGCGCGGGAACCGGGAAATAGCCTTTCGGCCGGTCGATCACCTCGGACGGGATGATCTGGCGCCCGACGTCCTTCAGCACGCCCTTGCCGCCGTCTTTGATCTTTTCCGTCGCCGGAACCTTGGCCGCGAGTTCCACCAGGTCGTGATCGAGGAACGGCACGCGCGCCTCCAGGCCCCAGGCCATGGTCATGTTGTCGACGCGCTTGACCGGGTCGTCCACCAGCATGACGGTCGAATCGATACGCAGCGCCTTGTCGATGGCGTCGTCGGCGCCGCGCTGTTCGAAATGCGCGCGCACGAAATCGAGCGCGTGATCGCCGTCGACCACGCCCGGCTCCATGATCTGCGCGTACTCCGCATGATCGCGGTCGAAGAAATGCGCGGCGTAGTCGCTTATCGGATCGTTGGAATCCATCAGCGGCGGATACCAGTGATAGCCGGCGAACACCTCGTCGGCGCCCTGGCCGGACTGCACGACCTTGACGTGGCGCGCGACTTCCTTCGACAGCAGGTAGAAGCCGACATTGTCGTAGGAGACCATCGGCTCGGACATGGCCCGGATCGTCTCCGGCAGGCTGGCGATCAGCTTCTCCGACTCGATGAACAGCTGATGGTGCTCGGTGCCGAAATGCTTGGCGATGATGTCGGAATACTGGAACTCGTCGCCCTGTTCGCCGCCGACCGACTCGAAGCCGATGGAAAAGGTCTTGAGGTGCTGCTGGCCGCCTTCCGCCAACAGGCCGACGATCAGGCTTGAATCGAGGCCGCCCGACAAGAGTACGCCCACCGGCACGTCGGCGACCATGCGGCGGTCGACGGCGGTGCGCAGCGCCGCGTGCACCGCGTCGCGCCATTCCTCGCTCGAGCGCCGGGCTTCTTCCGAGGTGCGCGCGAACGACAGCGACCAGAACCGGCTGGTCGTGCGGCGGCCGTCCGGCTCGAACACGGTGACGGTGCCGGGCTCGACCTTGCGAACGCCCTTGATGATGGTGTTGGGCGGCGGCACCACCGCGTGGAACGTCATGTAGTAGTGCAGCGCGACCGGATCGATCGACGTATCGACGTCGCCGGCGGCGAGCAGCGCGGGCAGCGTCGAGGCGAAGCGGATGCTGTCGCCGTGTTCGGAATAGTAAAGCGGCTTGATGCCGAGGCGGTCGCGCACCAGCGCCAGCCGGCCGCTGTCGCGTTCGTCGATGGCGAAGGCGAACATGCCGTGGAAACGCTTGGGCGCGTCCTTGCCCCAGGCGTGCCAGGCCTTGATCACGACTTCGGTGTCGCCGTCGGAGAAGAAGCGGTAGCCCTTGCCTTCGAGCTCGGCGCGCAATTCCTTGTAGTTATAGATGCAGCCGTTGAACGCGACCGAAAGACCGAGATCGGCATCGACCATCGGCTGCTGCGCGCGCTCGCTGAGATCGATGATCTTCAAGCGGCGATGGCCGAGCGCGATGGCGCGGTTGGCCCACAATCCGGCGCCGTCGGGTCCGCGCGGCGCCATCGTATCCATCATGGCGGAGACGGCGCGCGTGGAAGCCGCCGCTCCGGTGAAATTCATTTCTCCGCAAAGTCCGCACATGCGCCCCTGCTGAACCTCCGTCGTGTGAATTCTTGAAGTCCCATAGCGGCGAGCCGATGGCCGCGGGGATGGATGAGTCCCATGCGGAACTCAAGGCACGATCCGTGCCAGACAAAATCGCGCAATTAGCTGAAATTGCGGGCGATTTTATCGTCGTGACATGCTCTGGCTGGTGCGAGAGCAGGGTTACAGCCTCTATATAGGAAGGAAGTTCCGAAAGTCGACGCGTTGTGGACAACATTCTGGGCCGCAAGCTGCGGATATGGTTGAGCAATTCCTGCATGCAATTTGGGCGGCGAGGGCGCGCCGCGGGGTGCGAAATCGATCAGCTTTGCGCCGGGAAAATCATGCAGGTCGTGCTGGCGTGGGCGTAGAGCTTGCCGGCTTCGTCCTTCATGTCGGCGTCGGCGGTGGCGACCGTGCGGCCGCGATGCAGGATGCGCGCTTCGGCGCGCAACGGGCCGGTGTCCTTGGTGATGGCCCGCACCAGGTTCACTTTCAGCTCGAGCGTCGTGAAGGCGCCGCCAGCCGGCAGCGTGGAATAGACCGCGAGGCCGAGCGCGGAATCGAGCATGGTGGCGGCCAGGCCGCCGTGCGCGACGCCGAACGGATTATAGTGCTCGGCTGTCGGGTTGCCTTCGAACACCGCGCGCCCGTCCTCGGCTTCGATCAACCGCATGCCGAGCAACTCGCACATCGGTGCCTGCGGCACGACGCCGGCGATCATTGCTTTCAGGAAGCCGAGACCATCATAGGACCGGATCGTCTCGGCCGAGGCCACGCCATAGGTCGTTTCGTCCACCACCATACCCCTTCGCGACAGAGTGCCAGTGTAGCCGAAACCGTCAGGCGAGATCGAGCCGGAAGGGGATGCCCTCGCTTGCGAATTCCGCGGGGCCGAGGGTTTCGACGGCGCGCACCATGCGGCCGTCGCGTTTCAACAGGCGGTCGGCGATGGAGACGATGCGCGCATTCGGCTGCGCGGTGCTGGACGCGTTACGGATCGCCTGCGCGATCTCCCGCTCGTCGCGGTCCGGGTTGATAGCGCACGCCGCGACAAAGGCACCTGCGGTGGAGCGGCTGATGCCGGCGAAGCAATGTACCACCATCGGCGTGGAGCGGTCCCAGGCGCCGGCGAAGTCGATCAGCCGCGCCACGTGCTCCTCGCCCGGCGCGCTGTAGCCTTCCATCGGCGTGCTGATGTCGTCGACCGCCAGCACCAGGTGGTTTTCCGGCGCGATATGGCGCGGCCGCTCCACGCGGTCGGTGAGCCGCAGCAAGTGTGACGAGGTGGCGCGCGCCGGTTTCGTCGATGGTGGAGTAGAGGCGCGAGAGCGAGCAGACGTGGATCATGGTGGCCTTATCAAGTGGAGATTCTTGCGTCATATCTATGACCCGCGCGTGATCCTGAAAAGTGGGAACCGGTTTTCAGAAAAGATCACGCGCAAACAAAAGGTTGCCGGCCATGAAAAGCCTCATCCGCGCAGCAGTTTCTCGATCCGCTCGGTAAAGCGGGCTTCCGCCGTGCCTGCCGGCCAGGGCGTGAGGTAGTCGCGCTCGATGGTGGCGGAAAACTTGGGCGGCGCGCCGAAGAACTTGCGCGCTTCGGTGGGTGCGAAGCCGGCGAGCTTGGTCGCTTCCAGATAGGCGGCGTTGCGGTCGGCGGCCTTGATCAAGGTCTGCAATTCGTCGGTCAGCTTGACCGGCAGGCCGAAGCGCAGGTGGATGGCGGCGAGCAGGCGGCGTTCCACCGCCTTGTAGCGATCGCCGATCACCGCCTTGAACGGCGAGATCATGTCGCCGATGACGTATTCCGGCGCGTCGTGCAGCAGCGTGGCGAGCCGGCCCTTGGCGTCGAGCCGCGGCGTCTTCGCGCGCGCCAGCGCTTCCACCAGCAGCGAGTGCTGCGCCACCGAGAAGATGTGCGCGCCCTCGGTCTGCCCGTTCCAGCGCGCCACGCGCGCGAGACCGTGCGCGATGTCCTCGATCTCGACGTCGAGCGGGGAGGGGTCGAGCAGATCGAGCCGCCGCCCCGACAGCATGCGCTGCCAGGCGCGCGGGGCAGCGCTTGCGCCCTTCTTTGCGGTCGGCGTCTTGCTCATTTCTTCTTGATTGTTTTCTTTGTTGTCTTCTTGGCTGTTTTGGCGAGCTTCGCGCACGCGTCATGGCGATGACAGCTCACCAGATGATCGTTGACCATGCCGACCGCCTGCATGAAGGCGTAGACGATGGTCGGCCCGACGAACTTGAAGCCGCGCTTCGACAGGTCCTTGGAGATCGCGCGCGACAGCGCGGTCTCCGCCGGCACCTGGCCCTTGCTGCGGAATTGGTTCTGCTTGGGCTTGCCGTCGAGATAGTCCCACAACAGCGCGGAAAAGCCCGGGCCGTTCTCCATGATGTCGAGCCAGCCGCGCGCCGACAAAATGGCGCCTTCGATCTTTGAGCGGTTGCGCACGATGCCGGCGTCGTTCATCAGCTTCTCGATCTTCTTCGGCGTATAGCGCGCGATTTTTTCCGGCGCGAAACCGTCGAAGGCTTTGCGGAAGTTGTCGCGCTTGCGCAGGATCGTGATCCAGGACAAGGCCGGCCTGGAAGCCGTCGAGCACCAGCTTCTCGTAGAGCGCGCGGTCGTCGTATTCCGGAACGCCCCATTCCTCGTCGTGATAAGCGACATAGAGCGGGTCCTGCCCGGGCCAGGAGCAGCGGATGAGACCGTCGTCAACGAGAATCGGGGCGGGCTTCGGCATGACCGCGATGATATAGCGGTTGGTGCTCGAAATGTCGCCTGAGGCTGGCGCTCACTCCGCCGCCTTCGCCTCGCCGGGCCAGGTGAATTTCGCCCAGTCCGGTTTCGCCAGCGTGAGGGGAATGCGGCCGGCGGTCAGCGGCGTGCCGGATGCGAGCGCATCGGCCACGCGGTCGAGGCGCAGAAGCGCGATCCCGCGACCCTTGGCGGCCGAACCGAAGGTGCCGGCCTGCTTGTCGCCTGCCATCACCGCCACGCCGCCGTCGGGCGCGGCGCCGTCATAGGTGACCGGCACCAGCCTCGACCGCGCACTGTTGCGGTGCTCCACGCGCGAAACCACCTCCTGGCCCACATAGCAGCCTTTCTCGAAATCGACGCCACCGAGCTGATCCATATCGGCTTCGTGCGGGAAGGTATCGCCATAGGCGAAGTCGCGGCCACCGCTCGGCACGCCGAGCGCGATGCGGTGCGCCTCGTAGTCCGCTTCGTCGGTCAGCGCGGCGCCGAGATCGGCCGCCGCGTTCGCGGCGTTTTCCGGCGGCAGGATCGCACGCATGCCGAGCGCCGGGAGCCGCGGGTCCGGATAGCAGAGGCCGTATTCGGTGTCGCCCGCACCGTCCCACATCGCCATGACGCCGAGGGCGTCCGAAAGGTCCTCGACCGTGACCTTGGCGCGCAGCTTGTAGAACGCGAGCTTCTTGGCGAGCTCGCCGGCAAGCGCGCGCGGGCAATCGAGGAAGAAACCGCCGCCGTCCTCTGTGGCGGCTTCGACGGCGATGAAATCAACAATGATCTTGCCCTGCGGCGTCAGCAGCGCGGCAAAGCGCGGGGCCCCCGGCGCGAGCTTGCCGATGTCGTTGGTAAAAAGCCCGTTGAGGAAATGGCGGGCGTCCTCACCGGAAACCTTGACCACGCCACGGTCGGAAAGAAGCGCTGCCTTCATATTGGGAAACTCTGCCGTCGTCTTTGCCTGGAGCCTGTCGGCCCTGGTCTTGCTGGAACTCTTGCCAGAACCCGCCGCAAAACGTAAGCGCTGGGGCGGTGGCGGCAAGCCCCCTGGCCTTAACTCGGAAACGTTCCAAAAAGCGCTCAAAAATGGCCGAAACCTACGACCTGATCCTCAAGGGCGGCACCGTGGTCAACCACGACGGCGAGGGCCTGCGCGATCTCGGCCTCCGCGGCGGCCGCGTTGCGGCCATCGGCGACCTGTCGCGCGCCGCGGCCGGCGAGGTCGTCGACTGCAAGGGCCTGCATGTTCTGCCCGGCGTCATCGACAGCCACGTTCATTTCCGCGAGCCGGGCCTGACCCACAAGGAAGATTTGGAGTCGGGCTCGCTCTCGGCGGTCATGGGCGGGGTCACGGCCGTGTTCGAAATGCCGAACACCGATCCGACCACCACCACGGCGGAAGCCGTCGCCGACAAGGTCAAGCGCGCGCACCACCGCATGCATTGCGATTTCGGTTTCTACGTCGGCGCCACCCGCGAGAACACCCAGGACCTGGGCGAGCTCGAGCGGCTGCCCGGCGTCTGCGGCGTCAAGGTGTTCATGGGCTCATCCACCGGCTCGCTCCTGATCGAGGACGACGAGGGCGTGCGCGCCGTGCTGAAGACGATCGGCCGCCGCGCCGCCTTCCATTCCGAGGACGAGTATCGCCTGCGCGAGCGCATGAACCTGCGCGTCGAGGGTGATCCGCGCTCGCATCCGGTCTGGCGCGACGCCACCGCCGCGCTCATGTGCACGCAGCGCCTGGTCGCGCTCGCGCACGAGACGGGAAAGCGCATCCACGTCCTGCACGTCACCACCAAGGACGAAGCGGCCTTTCTTGCCGATCACAAGGACGTCGCCACGGCGGAAGCCACGCCCGTCGCATCTGACGCTCGAAGCGCCCGATTGCTACGAACGGCTCGGCACCTTCGCCCAGCTCAACCCGCCGGTGCGCGATGCCGCTCACCGTGCCGGGCTTTGGCACGCTTTGGCGCAAGGGGTGATCGACAGCGTCGGCTCCGATCATTCCCCGCATACGCGCGAGGAAAAGACCGCGCAGCCTTATCCGAAGACGCATTCCGGCATGACCGGCGTGCAGACGTTGGTTCCGATCATGCTCGATCATGTCAACGCCGGCCGGCTTTCCCTTCTGCGGTTCGTCGACCTCACCAGCGCCGGCCCGGCGCGCGTCTTCGGCATTGCCGCCAAGGGGCGCATCGCCGCCGGCTACGACGCCGACCTCACCGTGGTGGACCTGAAGCGGCGCGAAACCATCACCGACGACTGGATCGCGTCGCGCGCAGGCTGGTCGCCGTATCATGGCGTTACGGTGACCGGATGGCCGGTTGGCACCTTCGTCCGCGGCCGCAAGGTCATGTGGGAGGGCGCCTTGAGTGCGCCGGGGCAGGGCGAGCGGGTGCGGTTCCTGGAGACGCTCGGCCGTTAAGGCCTGTTGTTGCAGCGGCGGCTCGTGTGTATGGAAAGTCGCCTCCTGGCGCCCGTGCCGGCTTCGCCCCCAAGCAAGTTGGCGCGACGTGTTGATGTTTTACAATCTTTGCGCGAATCGCTATCAACGGTAGGCGGCCACCCTTCTCGTCCGGCTGGACCGGGCCGTCATGCGAAGGCGAGAGATCATGAGCGGCGACCTCATATCGTTCCGCATCGTTTACGTCGCGGCCAAGGAGCCCGGCGGCAAACTCTGGAAGCCGGATCACGAGTACTGGCGGCAAGGTGCCGCCATGGCTTCGGTGCCCATCGAATTTTCCGCCCATGACGCGCCGGCGGCGGCGGCCGCGCTGAAGAAGGGCGGTGTCGATATCTGCGTGCTGGATGGGACACTGCCGGCTAACGAGAAGATCGCCGTCATGGAAGCGGCCAATCGCGCGCAGCCGCCGCCCTTCACCATCGAGGCGGCCCCGGCGGGTGCGTCTAGTGGCGGCGGCACCGATGTCGCGCTGGCCCAGCCGGTGAACCCTGACGCCGCGCGCAAGCTGGTCGACAGCTTCGTGCGAGCGCGGATTCCCAACCGTGTGCTCATCGTCGACGATTCCGGCACCATGCGCAGCATCGTGCGCAAGATCCTGACCGCCAGCCGTTTCCTGCTCGACATTTATGAAGTGAGCGAAGGCGAGGCCGCGCTGGTGCAACTGCGCACAGGCGAGTTCGGCATGGTGTTCCTCGACTACAACATGCCCGGCCTCAACGGCTTCGAGACACTCGCCATGATCAAGCGAGACCATCCCCGCACGGCGGTAGTGATGATCACGTCCGCCCTCGACGACGACGTCGCCGAGCGCGCGCGCGCCGCCGGCGCTACCGGCTTCCTCAAGAAGCCGTTCTATCCCGCCGACATCGACGAGATCCTGGCGCGCCATTACGGTCTGCAGGCCGCGTCCGACTGATACGCGTCGCGCGTTCGACCATTAATATGAAGGTAACGAAAGGGACGGTGCGCGGCGCCTATTGGCGCTGCGTCTCAATCGAGAATTCGCCGTTGCGAATGCGGGTGCCGAGGCCTTCCGTGAAGGTGGCGGCGGCGTCCTCGCCGTAAGTGGAGACGAATTCGGCGAGCGCAGCGAACAGACAGGCTTGCGCCAGGCAATCGCCGTCGATGCCGTCGAGCCGCGCCTCGGCCCATGCTTCCTGCAGGTAACCGAGCGCGACCCGCTTCTGCTCGCGGTCGTTCGGCGGCTCGTGCGGCTCGCTCGTCCGGCCTGTGGTATCCATCGTCACCCCTTGGCATCCCCCGGATGCCGGCCCCCAATTCGTCAATGTGTGAGAAGGACGCTAGCACGCGTTCGTGGCGCCCGGCCTCTCAGTTCTTGCGGAAAGGTTAATCGGTGTGGGCAAATACCGCGCGCAAGCAGCGCCTAATTGGCGTAACGCGCCCCGATATCGCGGGCGATGCGTGCGCCTTCCTCGAGATAGCGGCGGATCGCGATGGAAGCGGCTGGCGTGCAGGTGCGATAGGTCTGTTGATAGCCGCGGTAGCCACGGTTGAAGCTGGCGACGAACTTGCGCCGCCGCTCGCCGCTCGGCGCCTCGGCCGCGAGCAGGGCCTGCATCTCGGCGCGCCAGCGCTGCCCGTCATGGGCCCCGCACATGGGCCGCAGATAGTGTAGCGCGCCGAGAATCTCGGCGAGCCGCTCCAGGTCGTGATCGAACGGCGCGGAGCGGTTGGGCGGCGGCGGCGCCGGCTGGTTTTCCGCGTGCAGCGGCGCAACCGAAAAGCAGAGCAGCACGGCGGCGATGGCGAATGGCTTCTTCACGGGGCGATCTTCCCTGGTGTCGTCCCATATGCGCCGGCTCTTGGGCAACCGCAAGGCGGTGGCCGCCGCGTCCCGCGTTCACCTTGAATCTTTGCCGTAATCTCAAGCCCCTCCGGCGAGCCGCGCCAGGGCCGCCGCGACGATGTCGGCGAGGCCCTCGGTGGTGCGCAGGTTTCCGATCTCGGCGGGGTCGATCCAGCGTGCATCGTCGAGTTCGTCGTTCAGCACCGGCTCGCCGGCGCGCCAGCGCGCGGCAAAGCACAGGATCACGAAATGCCGCTCCACCTGTCCTTGCGCGTCGCGCACGATCACCTCGCGCTCGCCCGCGAGCGCGACCGGCTCGACGTCGAGCCCGGTTTCCTCGCGCACTTCGCGTATGACTGCCTCGTGCAGCGTCTCGCCGATTTCGACGCCACCGCCTGGCAGGGTGTAGAGATTGAGCGCTGGTTTTCGCGCGCGGCGCACCGCCAGCACCTTGCCGTCGCGTACGATCGCCGCGCTGACGGCGAGAAAAGGGCGGCTCGGGTAGCGGCGGGAATCGGTCACGGGTCTCAAGACCTCATCAGGTCGTCGACCGCGGCCTGCGCCGCCGGCGTCTGGCCATGGCGGGTCTCGCCGTTAATCAGCGCGCCGGCGAGGACCACCAGTGGCCTCAAGGCGGCGACGGTCCGCCGCGCGAGCGCGTCGACGTGGGCCGGCGGCAGGTCGGCGCGCAGGGCGGAGCGCGCCGCCTCCAGCATGACGGTCATGGCGTCGGTCAGCGCCTCCAACTCCGCGCGCAGGCGCGGATCGGCACGGTCATAGGCGGCGATGGCGGCGTCACGGATCTCGAAACCGGAGCCCGCGAAATGCTCGCGGTAGCTCACCGGCTGCCAGCGCAGAAAATCGTCCCGGAACTCGGCCGCGCTCGGCAGCATCTCGAGCAGCATGATCGCTTCGTTGAAATGATTGAGATAGTCGGTAGCGAGCCCCGTCGCCGGGTTGATGCTGGCCGCGACCAGACGCGGGGCGTCGCCGGCCTGATCGGCCGGGTCCGCGTCGGCTGCCGCCGCTGCCACGCCGCTTCGCTGTCCCATGCCCGATGATACCGAAATTCGAATGCACGGCTGGCGATTGATATCCCGCGCGCGGGTTAAGTTGTGATTACTTATCAGACCATTCGGCGTCATCGTACGCGCGACCTGACGCACAAGATCTTGGCTAACTGCCCGTCCGGACTTGGATTTTCGAAGAAGCTGGCGGGCGCTGCTGTGGTGCCCGTGTCGACCGCTATCTGCGGCTCGGGCATGGTTGCTTAAGCCGGATGTCAAGTCCACGAGACGTCCGCCTCGTGGTCGACTGCCCCAGCTAACGTCCCTTCGCCTTGCGCCATTTGGCAAAGTCGTCGAGCGAGGTCTGCTGCGTCGCCGGGTAGAGGCCAATGATCGAGCGGCCGGCAAGGACTTCCTCGGTGACGAAGTCCTCATAGGCGGTCATCTCGACGGTTTCGGCGGCGATCTCGTCGGCGAGATGGGCCGGAACAACGATCACACCTTCATTGTCGCCGACGACGACGTCGCCGGGAAACACCGGCACGTCGCCGCAGCCGATCGGCACGTTGATGTCGAGGGCCTGGTGCAGCGTCAGGTTGGTCGGCGCGGCCGGGCGGTGGTGATAGGCGGGGATGTCGAGCTCGGCGATTTCGGGGCTGTCGCGGAAGCCTCCGTCGGTAACGACGCCGGCAACACCACGCACCTGAAGGCGCGCGACAAGGATCGAGCCGGCCGAGGCGGCGCGCGCGTTCTTGCGGCTGTCGATGACGAACACCTGGCCGGGCGGGCAGCGTTCGACGGCGGCGCGCTGGGGATGGTCGGGATTGCGGAAGACGTCGATCGTGTTGAGGTCCTCGCGCGCCGGGATGTAGCGCAGGGTGAAGGCCTGGCCGACCATGTTCTGCGGCTTCGGCGCGAGCGGTCGGACGTCCTGGATGAACTGGTTGCGCAGGCCGCGCTTGAACAGAGCGGTAGCGATCGTCGGCGTTGCCACGGTCATGAATTTCCCGCGCGTTTCCGCGCTCAGGACATAATCCGTCATCGCTTATTCCTTTCGCTCAATAGATGTCGGGCTCGCCGGGTGCAGGGCCGAAATCCGTTTGGAGGAAGTCGAAATCGGCGCCGGTGTCGGCCTGTCCGGTGTGGCGGGCGAACATCCAGCCATAGCCGCGGCCGAGTTTTTCCGGCGGCGCTGCCCATTCGGCGCGGCGGCGCTCGAGTTCTTTGTCGTCGACCAGCATGTCGAGGCGGCGGGCCGGCAGGTCGAGACGGACGATGTCGCCGGTCTTCAGAAGCGCCAGGGGGCCGCCGACATGCGATTCGGGCGAGACGTGCAGGACGCAGGCGCCGTAGCTGGTGCCGCTCATGCGTGCGTCGGAAATGCGCAGCATGTCGCGGTGGCCTTGCTTGAGCAGCGCCTTGGGAAGCGGCAGCATGCCCCATTCCGGCATGCCGGGGCCGCCATGCGGGCCGACATTGCGCAGCACCATCACTGTATCCGGCGTGACGTCGAGGTTCTCGTCGTCGACGGCGGCCTTCATCTCGGGATAGCTGTCGAAGACCAACGCCGGTCCCTCGTGGCGGTAGAATTTCGGATCGCACGAGGCCGGCTTGATGACGGCGCCTGTCGGCGCGAGGTTGCCCTTGAGGACGGCGAGCGAGCCTTCCGCGTAGATCGGGTTGTCGAGGCCGCGAATGACGTCGTCGTTGAAGCAGCGCGCGCCTTCCAGCGTCTCGCCGAGGGAGACGCCGGCGACCGTCATCGCCGAGAGGTCGAGTCTGATCGCCGAGCTTCGCCATCAGCGCGCGCAGGCCGCCGGCATAGTAGAAATCCTCCATCAGATAGGTCTTGCCGACAGGGCGGATATTCGCGAGCACCGGGGTCGTGCGGCTTGCCGCGTCGAGGTCGTCGAGCGTGAGCGGGATGCCGGCGCGGCGCGCCATGGCGATCAGGTGGATGACGGCATTGGTCGAGCAGCCGGTCGCCATGGAGACGGTGACGGCGTTGTCGACGGCCGCGCGGGTCAGGATTTTTTCCGGCCTCAGGTCTTCCCAGACCATGTCGACGATGCGCCGGCCGCAGGCCGAGGCCATGCGGATATGGTTGGCATCGGCGGCGGGGATCGAGCTCGCACCGGGTAGCGTCAGCCCCAGGCTCTCGGCGATCGCCGTCATCGTGCTCGCCGTGCCCATTGTCATGCAATGGCCGTAGGAGCGGGCGATGCCGCCTTCGATTTCCTCCCATTCCTTGGCGCTGAGATTGCCGGCGCGGCGCTCGTCCCAGTATTTCCAGGAGTTGGAGCCCGAGCCGAGCACCTCGCCGCGATAGTTCCCGCGCAGCATCGGCCCCGCCGGCATGAAGATCATCGGCAGGCCCATCGAGACCGCCCCCATGATCAGGCCCGGTGTGGTCTTGTCGCACCCGCCCATCAGCACCGCGCCGTCGACCGGATGCGAGCGCAGAAGCTCTTCGGCTTCCATCGCCAGCATGTTGCGGTAGAGCATGGTCGTCGGCTTGACGTAGCTTTCCGAGAGCGACAGCGCCGGCAGTTCCATCGGGAACCCGCCGGCTTCGAGGACGCCGCGCTTCACGTCCTCGACGCGCTGCTTGAAATGGACATGGCACGGGTTGGCGTCCGACCAGGTGTTGAGGATGGCGATGACCGGCTTGTCCGTCCATTCCTCCGGCGCGTAGCCCATCTGCATCGCCCGCGAACGGTGGCCGAAGCTGCGCAGGTCGTCAGGCGCGAACCAGCGCGCGCTGCGCAGGTTCTCGGGAGCCTTGTTCCGTTTTGGCATTTTCGAGGCTGTGCTCTCTAAACTGTTGGGCAGAAAACTGTTGGGCAGAAAGTTCTATATTCCCTTGGGTTGTGCTAATATATTAATGTTACCTTCTCAAGGATAAATTTGTGATTCGATAGTCTGGAGGCGAAAATTGGCCATTGAGTCCGGCGACCTGGGCGAGACGCTTCAAAGCGGCGTGGCTTTCAGCCTGGACCGCAAGCGTCCGGCGGCCCAGCAGGTCTACGAAAATCTTCGCGAACGGATTGTGACGCTGGAGCTGAAGCCCGGTGTCAGCCTGTCGCGGCAAGCTGTCGCCGATTTCTATACCGTAAGCCAGACGCCGGTTCGAGAGGCTCTCCTCAGGCTCGAGGAAGAGGGGCTGGTCGAGGTCTATCCGCAGTCGAAGACGCTGGTCGCGCGCATCGATCTGGCGCAGGCGCGTCAGACGCAATTCCTGCGCACGGCAATCGAACTGGAAGTGGCACATGCGCTCATCCAGGGCAGCAGCCAAAGGGTGCTCGTTCTCGCCCGCCGAACGCTGGAAGACCAGGAACGTGCGCACGAGAGCGGAGATCTGCGGCTGTTTGATCGCCTCGACCGGGAATTCCACCTGACATTGTGTAGCGCCGTTGGGCAGTCGGCGTTGTGGGAGCTCGTGATGTCGCGGTCCGGCCATATCGACCGGCTGCGAAAGCTTGATCTGCCGAACCCGGGAAAGACGACCCGTGTGCTGCGCGAGCATGCGGCCATCCTCGACAGCATTGCGGGGGCGGACGAAACGGCCGTGACCGCGGCGGTGCGGCGCCACCTTTCCGGCACGCTGGCGACCGTCGACAGCATCGGCGCGGCCTATCCCGACTACTTCCAGGCCGGCGCCCTGAGCTGAACTTCGGGTGCTCTTCAACCAACGGAGAGCTCAACTTGACAATAATATATTACAATACTAGCGTTCCATCTTCAAATATATAAGAGCATGGGAGGATTCACATGAAGTCGATCTTGCTGGCGTCGCTGGCGGTGGCGGCCATTGCAACGACGGCGCAGCCTGCCGCGGCCGCGAAATATACGTTGAGCGTCAACTCGGCGCTGACCACCAACGATCCGCTCTTCAAAGGGCTGGAGAGCTTTCGCGACAATGTCGAAAAGCGCACGCACGGCGCGATCAAGGTCAAGCTATTTCCCAACTCGCAACTCGGCTCCGACAAGGACGTGATCGAGCAGGCGCGTGCCGGCGCGCCGGTGGCCGACGTCGTCGATGGGGGGCGGCTCGCGGCCTACGTGAAGGAGTTCGGCGTTCTGGCCGCGCCTTATCTTGCGTCGGGCTACAAGGGCATCCGCAAAGTGGTGACGTCGCCGATGTTCGAGAACTGGGCCAAGAAGCTGCACGACAAGGCGCAACTTCAGGTGCTGTCCTTCAACTGGTGGCAGGGCGAGCGACAGATGTGGACGAACAAGCCGATCCGGACGCCGGCCGATCTGCATGGCGTGCGCGTCCGCATCCCCGGGGCGCCGGTCTGGAACTACACCCTCTCGGGGATGGGCGCGACGCCGACGCCGATGCCTTGGTCCTCGGTTTACTCGGCCATGCAGCAGCACGTCATCGACGGTGTCGGTGCGCAACTGTCGGCCGGCTACAACTCGAAGCTCTACGAGGTGACCAAGTACCTGACCCTCACGCACCATATCAATCTGATTACGGGTTTGGTGGCGAGCGCCGCCTGGTATGACAGCCTGCCAGCGAACTTCAAGAAGATCGTGCGCGAAGAAGCGTTGAAGGCCGGTGACGTTGCCTCATACGGCACCGAAGCAGCGCGTGAGAAAATCCTCGTGCAGCTGAAGAAGGACGGGATGACGATCGAGCGCATCGATGTGACGCCGTTCAAGGACGCCACCGAAGGCGTCTATGGGAAGCTCGGCTTCACGGCGCTTCACAAGAAGCTGGCGAAGATGCTCGCTGAGTAGCTTCTTTCCCGCGGCTGCGTGGAGCGACGCTCCACGCAGGCCGGCTCAAGGACCCCACGTCATGTTGAAGCGGCTTGCGCAGCTCGAATTCCTCGTCGCGGCGGGTATTCTGGCAACGATCGTTGCTTTGGTTTTTGCCGCCTCGATCATGCGCTTCTTCGGCCATCCTCTCATCTGGTCGGTCGATATGGCGCGACTGCTTTTCATCTGGCTCTGCTTTCTCGGCGCTACCCGCGCCATGCGGCAGAGGAGCCATATCGGCATCGATCTCCTGGTGCGCCTGCTGCCGCGTCCTTACCGGTTCGGATGCGAGATGATCGTCTCGCTCGTCATCCTCGTCTTCCTGCTGGCTCTTACCTACAAGGGGATCGAACTGGCGTTTCTCGATCGGGAGCGTCTGTTCGGAGACAGCGGCATTCCCTATGCCTGGGTGACGTCGGCCGTTCCGGCCGGCTGCGTGATGCTCGCCATCGCGCTCGGCCGCAACATGCTGATCGCCTGGCAGAGGCGCAACGACGGTGTGACGCTCGTCTACACACGTGCCTCCACCGAGGACGTGCCTGCTTCGGAGCTATAACGAGATGCTGATTCTCGGTCTTGTCTTCGCTGTCTTGATGGCAGTCGGAGCGCCGGTCGCCTTTGCAATCGGAATTTCCGGCTTTTTGTTCTTCGTCACCGATCCGACGATGCCGACATCGATCGGCGTGCAGAAGATCGCCTCGATGAGCCAGAGCTTTCCGCTGCTGGCCGTACCGTTCTTCGTTTTCTCCGGCCACTTGATGAACGAGAGCGGCATCACGTCGCGCCTGTTCAAGTTCTCGAATGTAGCGGTCGGCTGGATGGCGGGCGGCCTGGCGCAGGTCGCCATTCTCCTGTCAACCGTGATGGGGGGCGTTTCCGGATCGGCGGTCGCGGACGCGGCGATGGAAGCGCGCATCCTCGGCCCGAGCATGGTCAAGGAAGGCTACAGCAAGAGCTTTTCGGCGGCGGCGATTGCCGTTGGCTCGCTGATCACCGCGACGATCCCTCCGAGCATCGGTCTTATCCTCTACGGCTATATCGGCAACGTTTCGATCGGCAAGCTGTTCATCGCCGGGGTCATCCCGGGCCTGTTGATGATGGTTTGCCTGATGACGACGACCTACGTCATCTCCAAGCGGCGCGGCTATGTCGTCGCCGACGCTCGGAAGCCAACGCCGAAGGAGCTTCTCTCGGCTATTTGGGGCGCCAAGTGGGCGCTCATTTTCCCCGTGGCCCTCGTCTACGGAATCCGCGGCGGCGTCTTCACGCCATCGGAGGTCGGCTCCTTCGCTGTCGTTTATTCCGTTCTCGTGGGCCTCTTCCTGCATCGGGATCTGACGCTCGCCGGCATCCGGCGTGCATTCGAAGACACGATCTCCGACATCGGGATGATCATGCTCATCATCCTGATGTCGGGAATGGTCGGCTTCGCTATCATTTTCTTGCAGGTGCCGCAGGCGATCTCGTCGTGGATGCTGCTGGGTATCTCCAATCCGCAGGCCATCGTCCTGATCATCCTGCTCTTCCTGCTCATTGCGGGCTGTTTCATCGAGAGCACGGTGCTGGTCTTGCTTCTGACGCCGATCTTCGTGCCGATCGTCACGCACGTTGGCGTCAACCCGGTGCACTTCGGCATCCTGATGATGAGCATCGTGACGCTGGGCGGCATGACGCCGCCGATGGGGGTCGCGATGTTCGCCATTTGCTCGCTGATGGACGTAAAGGTGGAAGACTATACGGTTGCGGCGCTGCCGTTCCTGGCGACAATAATCGCACTGATCACGGCGCTTGTTTATTTGCCGGGCCTCGTGATGTGGCTGCCCAATCTCGCCTTCAGCCACTGAGCCTGCCCGTGGAATACGCCGCCGAGAGCCTTGGAAGCGTGCGTTGCACATTCGGCGAAAGCCCGGTCTGGGATGCCGCCGCCGGCCGGCTCTATTGCTGCGACGTGCATGTCGGCGCCGTTCACGCCGTCGATCCCGTGGACGGCGGCCATCGGACCTGGCATTTCGACACGTGCGTGGGGAGCCTTGGCCTCGCGGCCGGCGGACGGCTTGTCGTCGCGCTCCGGCGCAAGGTCGTGTTGTTCGATCCCGTCACCGGCGATATCGAGCTGGTTGCCGCGTTCGATTTCGATTCGCCGCATCTGCGGCTCAACGACGGCAAGGTCGGTCCGGACGGCGCCTTCTGGGTTGGCAGCGTTCATGAGGTCGATCTCGACAAGATGCAGCCGATCGGCGCGCTGTACCGTGTCGGCGCCGATGGTTCGACGACGACGCAGGTGAGCGGGCTCAAGGCGTCCAACGGTCTTGCCTGGTCGGCCGACGGCACTGAGATGTTTCATTCCGATTCATGCGGGCCCTGGATCGACCGCTGGCGCTTCGCCCCGGAAACGGGGGAGATATCCGGGCGCCAGCGTGTGGCGCGGCCCGGCGAGCCGGAGGGGCGGCCCGACGGCGGCGCGACGGATATGCTGGGTACCTACTGGAGCGCGGGAACGTCAGCCGGTGTGCTGAACCGCTACGAGCGCTCCGGCCGCCTGCTTGAAAAAATCCGGCTGCCGGTGCCGCGCCCGACGATGCCCTGCTTCGGCGGTCCGGACATGAAGACATTGTTCGTCACCAGCCGGCGCGACGTCCTGACGGCCGAACAGCGCGTCGATGCGCCGCTTTCGGGTGCCGTGCTGCGACTGCGCTGCGATGTCGCCGGGGTGCCGGGCTTCGTCTTCGGGCAATCGCGGCTATAATTGTCGCGTGAACTGCATTATATGCGTTCGCGAACGCGTGCATGACGAGCGTGCAAGATGTGCGGCCGCTACACCATCACCTCGGCGCCGGAAGCCTATCGGGTGCTGTTCGGCTACGCCGAGCAGCCCAATTTCCCGCCGCGCTACAACGTCGCGCCGACCCAGCCCATTCCCATCGTGCGCCTTGAGCAAGGCGAGCGCCATTTCGCGCTGGTGCGCTGGGGCCTCATTCCGTCCTGGGTCAAGGACCCCAACGACTTCGCGCTGCTGATCAACGCGCGCGGCGAATCCGTCACCGACAAGCCGGCCTTCCGCAACGCCATGAAGCGCCGGCGCTGCCTTATCCCCGCCGACGGCTTCTACGAATGGCAGCCGGCGGGCGGGCGCAAGCAGCCTTATTACATCCGCGCCAAGGCGGGCGCGCCGCTTGTCTTCGCCGGCTTATGGGAGACCTGGGAAGGTCCGAACGGCGAGGAAATCGACAGCGCCACCATCATCACCACGCGCGCCAACCGGCTGCTCGCCGACATCCACGATCGCATGCCGGTGATCGTGCCGGAGGACGCGTTCGATCTGTGGCTCGACTGCGCCAACGTCGATGCGACGACCGCCTCGGCGCTGATCGCGCCGGCGCCGGAAGACTTGCTTGAAGCCTATCCGGTCGCCACCGCGGTCAACCGCACCGCGAATGATAACGCTAAGCTACTGGAGCCCGTCGACTTGGGCGCCGAGCCCGCGCCGCAAGCGGCGGCGAAGCCGGCGCGCGGCAAGCGCGTCAAGGACAAAAAGAACGACGGGCAGGGGGCTTTGTTCTAGCGGCGCCTGGCAAACGCTACAAAACCTTCCCTGGGTTCAATATCCCGTTCGGATCGAGCAACGTTTTGATGCCGTGCATCAAGCCGAGCGCCACTGGGTCCTTATAGGCGGGCAGCGCGTCGCGCTTGACCACGCCGACGCCGTGCTCGGCCGAGATCGAGCCGCCGTATTTCTTCACCACCGCGAACACGATGTCGTTGACCTCGTCCCAACGCGCCAGGAACGCCCGGCGGTCCTCGCCCTGCGGCGCGCAGACGTTGTAGTGGATGTTGCCGTCGCCGACGTGCCCGAACGGCATCGGCCGCGCGCCGGGAACGGCCTTGATGACGGCGGCGTTCACGTCCTCGATGAAGGCCGGCACCGCGGCGACCGGCACCGAGACGTCGTGCCGGATCGAGCCGCCGAGGTGTCGCTGCACCTCGCCGATCATTTCGCGGATGCGCCAGAACGATTTTGCCTGCTCCAGGCTGTCGGCGATGGTGGCGTCGAGCACCAGTTCGCGCTCCAGGCCGTCGCTGAGGATCTGTTCCATGGTCTCGCGTAGGCCGCTTTCCGCCTGCGAGGACAATTCGAACAGCACGGTCCACGGATAAGTCTGCTGCAGCGGGTTGCGGCTGTCGGAATCGTGCTCGAACACCGCGTCGACGCCGTCGCGCGTCATCAGTTCGAATGTGGTGACGCCGCCGCCGGACTGCGCGATCGCCAGGTTGAGCAGGTCGACCGCCGCCTGCGGCGAGGCTACGGCGGCATAGGCCGTCTCCACCGAACGCGGCTTCGGCACCAGCTTCAGCACCGCCGCGGTGATGATGCCGAGCGTGCCTTCCGCGCCGATGAACAGGTTCTTCAGGTCGTAGCCGGTGTTGTCCTTCTTGAGCTTGTTGAGATTGTGCAAGATGCGCCCGTCCGCCAGCACCACTTCGAGGCCGAGCGCATGGGCGCGCGTGACGCCATGCGCGACCGCGGCGGTGCCGCCGGCGTTGGTCGAGAGATTGCCGCCGATGGTGCAGCTGCCTTCCGACGGCAGCAGCTGCGGATAGAGCCGGTCGGCGTCGCTCGCCGCCTGGCGCGCGCGCTGCAGGGTCACGCCGGCTTCGACCGTCATGGTGTTGGAGACCGGATCGACCTCTCGGATCGTGTCGAGCCGGTTCAGCGAGAGCACGATTTCGCCGTTGTGCGGAACCTGGCCGCCCACCAGCCCGGTGTTGCCGCCCTGCGGCACGATGGCGGTTTTCGTTTCATTGGCGAGCTTGACGATGGCCGCGACCTCTTCAACGGAACCCGGCCGCAGCACCACCGGCGTCACGCCGTGCCACAGGTCGCGCTGTTCGGTGAGATAGGGCGCCTGCATGTCGGGATCGGTGATGGCGTATTTCTCGCCGACGATCTTGACGAAACGCGCCAGCAATTCGGGCGCGGGCGGCGGCAGCAAGGTCGGCTTGGTGTGCAGGTTCATGTCAATTTACTCACGTCTTAAATTTCAATCAGTCTTTCGGCGCGGCCGCCCGTTGTAGCCGATCGTTGATGGCCTCGCCCAGGCCCTCGACCGGAATCGGCATGACGGCGATGGTCTCGGCGCCGCAGGCATCGAGCGCGCGCAGGTGCGAGAACAGGTTGGCCGCGGCTTCTACGAGATCGCTGCGCGGCGACAGATTTTGCGTCTTGTCTGCCGGCCAGGCTGGCGCCGGGCCGAAGGCGAGCAGGGCTTCGCCGTCGCGCGGTGCCACCGCGTTCAGCCGCACCCGCGCCTGCGGCGCATAGTGCGAGGCGAGCATGCCCGGCGCCGCAGGCTTGTCGCCGGCATCGTGTGCCGGTGAGGCGAGCGGCGCGCCGAGCACGCGTTCGAGCTCGCTGCGCGGCACGCCGCCAGGCCGCAGCAGGGTGGGGCGGCCGAGGCAGGCGACGATGGTCGATTCCACGCCCACCGCCGTGGGGCCGCCGTCGAGAACGAGGTCGATACGCCCGCGCAGGTCGCCGAGCACGTGGGCGGTGGTGGTCGGCGACACATGGCCGGAGCGATTGGCGGAGGGCGCCACCACCGGCGCGCCGAAGGCCGCGAGCAGGGCGTGCGCCAGCGGGTGTGCCGGCACGCGCACCGCCACGGTGTCGAGGCCGGCCAGCGCCAGCTCGGATACCGGGCAGCCCGGGGCCTTGGGCAGCACCAGGGTCAGCGGGCCCGGCCAGAAGGCGGCCGCGAGCCGCTCGGCGGCCTCATCGAGGCGCCCCAGGGCCCGGGCGGCGGCGATATCGGCCACATGGGCAATCAGGGGGTTGAAGGCCGGCCGCCCCTTGGCGGCGTAGAGCCGGGCCACCGCCTCGCCGTTGCGGGCATCGGCGCCGAGCCCATAGACGGTCTCGGTCGGGAAGGCGACAAGCCCCCCGGCCGCCAGGCAGGCCACGGCCGCCCGAATGGTCTCGGAACCGGCCGTCAGTACCCGTGTTCCCGGCTCGGCGGTCATGGATTTCTCCGGTTTCGTTTGGCTTGCGGGCGGGCGCGTGCCGTGGTTATAAGACCGCCCACCAGTCGGAGTGTAGCGCAGTCTGGTAGCGCACCACGTTCGGGACGTGGGGGTCGCAGGTTCAAATCCTGCCACTCCGACCATTTCTTCCGACAATTCGGGTCTGATAGGCAAGCCGCCGGCGCGGGCCAGCGCCCGCGGGGCCGCGCGCGCCTCGTGCCGCGAGGGAGCCGGTCAGTGGCCGTCGCTGGAGAACGCCTTGCCGATCGCCTTCAGCCGGCGGGCGGCCAATCCCCTGGCTTGGTCCTGCAGCATGCTCAGCGGCGGCACCACGTCGCAATTGACGTAGCCTTTGTCCCACATGGCGCCGGTACGGTTGTCGAGGCCGACCTCGCGGCATTTGTCGCCGCGCCTGGGCGACACGATGATCGAGCCGATATAGTGCGCCTGCGGGTCGGTCTTCTGGGTGCGAACGTGCGCCGCGCCGTTCATGTGCAGCCAGCTTACGTGCCCAAGCCACGGCTGCGCCCAGCCGCTAAGAAGATAGAAAAATGCGATTAAACTTATCGCGATTCCGGCGAGCGCAATTCGGGACATTCGCCAATCGCGTAACGTCCGACGCCCATGTGAAGCCTGCGATGCCATGACACTCGTTCTCGCGGTGCGCGTATTGTCTCTGTTTCGCACGCGTTTAATTGAGGCAGCATCGAGCCTAGCGGGCTCGGGTTAAATTAGTTCTACCCGGCATGTTCGCAGTTTCCGCATCGTTGCGGTACTTTGTTTGGGAACTTTGTTTTGGAACCTGCGCGCGTTGCGGCGATTGAGACATCGTGCTCGTTTGCCGGTTCGGCCTCATGCGCACAGGGGAGGCGTTCGAACACTCGGTGCCATGACGCAGGCCGCGCAACAGCGCACCGCCGGCGCGGCGTGAAACGGGCTGTCAGTTTAACGTCGGGCTGAGCCGGAGTTGGCCGCCATAGGTGTGCAGGCTGTCATCACCGATGCCGTCATAGCTGGCGACGAAGTGGCTGGTGACGAAGTGCATCGAGATGCCATCCGGCCGACGCACCATGCGGCCAGCCTGCGCTTGGGCGTGAAACGCCTGACCGGTGCGCGGGTGAGCGCCGCCAGTTTCTCTCGATCGAAATCTTATCGCTCGTTCAGCTTGGCATGTACCAGCCAACGGTCCGTGGTGACGCCGGTGGTATAGCTGCCCAGCGGATTGACGTCGTTCGACGACAAGCCCCAGGTGCGCGCCCGCGGCTTCAGGGCCCCGAGGCTTGCGCACCGTCGGTGTCCCGTGCCGTCGGCGGCAGCCGCGTCGCGTTCCACGTCACGCCGCATTGCATTGCGGCATGACGAGCCTCGGGGATCGCCGTTCCTGACTGCTTGATTGCCGGTGGGATTGCGGTCAAACTGTCCCGACCAACAAGAAAATAAGAATAGTTGGATAGGGAGGCGACAATGAAACTCATCCATAAGCTTGCGGGTATTGCCGTCGCGGCGGTGCTGTTCGCGCCCGCCGCGCAGGCGCAGACTTTCGTGCGCATGGTGTCGGGGCCGTCCGGCGGATCGTGGTATCCGCTCGGCGCCAAGATCATGCAAACGTTCCAGGACAACATCAAAGGCATCTCGACGTCGAACCAGCCGGGCGGCGGCATTTCCAACATCCTGGCGGTCAACGGCGGCGACGCCCAGATCGGCTGGTCCTATGGCCACACGACCTACAACGGCTACAAGGGCAAGGGTAAATTCAAGAAGGCGAACCCGAACGTGCGCTACTTCGCCACGCTCTATCCGGCGATGTTTCAGGTCGCGGTGCGCAAGGATTCGCCGATCAAGACCTTCGAGGACATGAAGGCCGCCCGCATCAGTCCCGGCAAGGCGAAATGGACCGGCACCGCTTTCGCGGAATCGATCCTCAAATCCTTCGGCATAAGCTTTGCCAGCATCAAGGAGAACGGCGGCGCGGTCTATCACGTGGACTACACCGAATCCGTGGCGCTGATGAAGGACAAGCACATCGACGTGTACATGGCCTCGACGTCGATGCCGCAGGCTTCCTTCATCGAACTCGAGCAGAGCCCTGGCATCCGTTTCATCGGCCTGTCCAAGAAGAAACTCGACGAGATCATCGCGGCCAACCCCGGTTACATCCCCGGTGTCATGCCCAAGGGCGTCTACAAGAGCGTCGATCATGACATTCTGACGCTCGGCATCGTCACCGACATGGTGGTGAGCAAGGACCTGCCGGACGACCTCGTCTACAAGATGTGCAAGGTGTTCTGGGCGCACCACGACGACTTCGCGCAAGTGAAGAAGATCTGGAACAAGGTCACGCTCAAGAATGCGCTCAATGGCGCGTCCATTCCGATCCATCCGGGCGCGAAGAAGTGCTACGACGAGCTCGGCGTCAAAGGCTGACGACGCGCCGTTGAGAAAACGCACGCGGATGCCGGCGACATGCGCCGGCATCCATTTCACCGATCGCTTGGCTGCATGTCTTGATCCGTCGCAATGGCGTTGCGGCGGCGTCGCGATCGTGTCCCAGAGACCCTTGCCATGAGCGTGGACGATGAGCGTTGATACGAGCGTTGAAGCGCCCAAGATAATCTATCACGAGCAGCACGAACTCGGCTTTCTCGAACGGCTGTTGCTCGGCAACGTCCAGGGCGTCGTCAAGGCGGTGCTGCTGGTCTCGACCATCCTCGCCATCGCGCTCGCCATCTTCCATCTCTACGTCGCCGCGTTCGGTACGCCGGAAGGACGCTCGTTCCGCTCCGTGCACCTGACCGTCATGCTGACGCTGGCGATCTTCATGTTTCCGCTGTTCCGCAGCTCGATCCGCGAGCCGCTGGTGGCGCCGGGCGATCCGCGCAACAACCTGCGCATCCTCGGCTTCGGTATCGATCTCGCGCTGGTCGCGCTGGTGATGTTCATCGAGGTCTATACGATCTGGGACATCGACGCGTTCCAGTTGCGCCTCGGCGACAAATACCCGCCGGACCTGATCGTCGGCGGCATCCTGATCGTCATCGTGCTCGAGGCGACCCGCCGTGCGGTCGGCTGGGCCATGGTTTTCGTGACCAGCTTCTTCATCATTCACACGCTGTTTTCCGACCACTTCTACGGCTTCTTTTTCGGCCCGCCGGTGCGGTTTCCGAAGTTCATCGACAGCCTGTTCATGGCCAGCGACGGCCTGTTCGGCATCCCGCTGCACGTGGTCGCGACTTATATCGTGCTGTTCATCATCTTCGGCGCGGTGCTGATCCGCTCCGGCGCCGGCCGCTTCTTCATCGATCTCGCCGTCGCCCTGACCGGCCACCGCATCGGTGGGCCGGCCAAGGCGGCCGTGGTGGCCTCGGGCTTCATGGGCACCGTGTCGGGATCGGCGGTCGCCAACGTGGTCACCACCGGCTCGTTCACCATTCCCTTGATGAAGAACCTCGGCTACCGCCCCAAGTTCGCAGCCGCGGTCGAGGCCTGCGCGTCGTCGGGCGGGCAGATCATGCCGCCGATCATGGGCGCCGCCGCCTTCATCATGGCGGAGTTCCTGGAGGTGCCCTACAGCGAGATCATTATCGCCGCCGCCATCCCCGCCTTCCTCTACTACATCACCATCTATTTCATGGTGCACTTGGAGGCCGACAAGCACGGTATCGGCGCCGTCGACAAGGCAAGCCTGCCGCGCGTCGGGGAGACGTTGGCCGGCGGCTGGCATCTTTTGATCGCGCTCGCGGTGCTGGTCTATTTCCTGCTCGTCGGCTACACGCCGATGAAGTCGGCGATCTGGGGCCTCGGCACACTTTTCGCGCTGAGCTTCGTCAACAAGGGCACGCGCATGAGCCCGGTCGACCTGCTGGCGGCGCTTGAAGCCGGCATCCGCGCCACCGTGCCGGTGACCATCGCCTGCGCCTGCGCCGGCCTCATCATCGGCTCCGTGTTCGTGTCGGGCCTGGGGCTCAAGTTCACGCAGTCCGTGATCGAACTCTCTCACGGCAACCTGCTGGTGCTGCTGGCGCTGACCGGCGTGTCGGCGATCATCCTCGGCATGGGCATCACCACGACCGCCGTCTACATCACGGTCGCCGCGCTCATCGTGCCGGCGCTGGTCAAGAGCGGCATCGTGCCGATCGCCGCGCACATGTTCGCCTTCTACTTCGGCGTCGTCTCTGCCATCACCCCGCCGGTGGCGCTCGCCTCCTTTGCCGCCGCGGCCATTGCCAAGTCGCCGCCGATGGCGACCGCGGTGGAGTCGACCCGCATCGGCATCGCGAAATACATCGTGCCGCTCATCTTCGTCTACGATCCGTCCCTGCTGTTCGTCGGCCCGCTCTGGCAGACGGTGGTCTCGACCGCGCTGGCCATGACGGGCCTTTGGGTGCTGTCGATCGGGCTTGAGGGCTGGTATCGGGGCGCGCTGAGCGTCGTTCAGCGGTCGGCGGCTCTGGTGGCGGCGCTTCTGATCCTGCTGCCGCCACTTGAGTATATCGGCGACTTGCCGGGCTATGTCGCCGACGCTACCGGCCTTGCGCTGGCGGTGGTCGTGCTGGCCCCGCGGATCGTGAAGGCGTTGACCGCGCAGACGGAAGGGCAGGCGGCATGAACGACTTCTTTCTCGGCAAGCCGCTGCACTGGCTGCTGCTGGTCCTGGTCTGGGCGGGCCTGTGGGTCGCCGGCGACAAGCGGCTGCACCTCATTCATTTTGATGCGTTCATCGTCGCCCTGCTTGCGGTCAGCGCCGTCTGCGTGCTCATCGTGCTCAAGGGTGCCAAACCCGGCGAGCGGATCACGCGCGACGATATCCTACCCGACGAAACCGAAGAGCGCTTCGGCAAATAGCCGCGCGTGGGCGGAGCCTGGGTGTGCCTCACACCACAAACGGCACCAGTGCCCGCACCTTGGCGCGGTAATTGGCGTAGGCCTCGCCGAACTGTTCGTGCATGAAGCGTTCCTCGATCGCCATCTTGCGCACCAGGGCGGCCGCGACCAAGGCGACGCCGATGAGCGCCTGCCACTGATCGATGGCGATCGCCGTGCCGATCAGCGCCAGCAGCAGTCCAGTGTAGATCGGGTGGCGCATATAGGCATAGGGCCCGCTGCGGATCAGTTCGTGGTCCTGCTTCAGCGTGACCGTGCCGCTCCAGTTGCGGCCGAGCCACATGCGCGCCAGGACGGTGAGCGCCATGCCGGCCAACGTCACGCCCCATCCGACCCGGAACCAGACTTCCGTCGCCGGCACGAAGTGCCGTTCGAGTTCCGCGCCGAGTACGTTGGGCACCGCCATCGCCGCCACGCCGAGCGCGATCGGCACGTTGTAGCCGAGCCGCGAGGCCCGCGGCTCGCGCCGCGCGTCAGGCTTGGCGCCGATGGCGGCGAAGCCCCAGTACAGCGCCCAGCACACCCAGGTCACGGGCAGGAGGGCATGGTAGGAGGTGTCCATGGAACTTACCTAGGGTGCAACTTGGCCGAAATGATGATAGTTCCGCGGCCGACATGACCGAGAACAGAAGTGTGGCCCGCGCATCACGCGCGCGACGAAAGAACCGCGACAGTATGAGCGACGACATCCCCTTCAACAAGAAACTCGATCTCGCCCCGGAAACCGTGGACGAGCCGATGCCCGGCGTGCGCCGCATCATGTGCGACAACCCGAGCCCGTTCACCTTCAAGGGCACGATGAGCTACATCATCGGCCGCGGTAACGTCGCCATCGTCGATCCGGGACCGGCCGACGAGCGCCACATCGGCGCACTGCTCGACGCGGTGCAGGGCGAGACCGTCACCCACATCTTCGTCACCCACACCCACCGCGACCACTCGCCGGCGGTGCCGGCGATCAAGGCGGTCACCGGCGCCACCGTTTATGCCGAAGGCCCGCACCGCGCCGCGCGGCCTCTGCACATCGGCGAGATGAACCTGCTCGATTCCAGCGGCGACCGCGACTTCATGCCGGACGTGCGACTGAAGGACGGCGAGGTTGTGAAAGGCGACGGCTGGACCGTCGAGGCGGTGACGACGCCGGGCCACACCGCCAACCACATGGCCTTCGCCTTGAAGGAACAGAACGTGCTGTTCGCCGGCGATCACGTCATGGGCTGGGCGACCACCATCGTGGCGCCGCCCGACGGCGCCATGAGCGACTACATGGCCTCGCTCGACAAACTTACCAAGCGTAGCGAAACGCTTTATCTGCCCGGCCACGGGCCCGCCATTCCCGACGCGCTTCGCTTCGTCAGTTATTACATCCTGCACCGCAAGGCGCGCGAAGACTCCATCCTGCATCGCCTCGGCAAGGGCGAGGCCGACATTCCATCGATCGTGCGTGCGATCTATATCGGCCTCGATCCGCGCCTTACCGGCGCTGCCGGGATGTCGGTGCTGGCGCATATGGAGGACCTGGTCGCGCGTGGCCTGGTCGAAACCGACGGCGAGCCGGCAATCGACGGCACGTACCGGCTGGCGCGGTGACGGCCGACTACTGCTTCTTCGGCTTCCGCTTCGGCTTGCGTTTCGGCGGCGCCGTCGTCGCCGGCAGCGGCGCGGCGGTTTCCGGCGGCGCCGCGCTCACCGCGCTTTCGATGTCGTTGAGCAGCGCCAGCACGCGCCGCGCGTTGGTGCCGAAATCGTCGAGGCCGTAGCGCGAGGCCGAACGCACGTCGACGCGCGAGCCGGCGCCGTCCGCGCTCACCCGGATCACCACGTCGTCGGGAAAGCCCATGATCGTCGTGCGCGCCACGGCTTCGATCACGCCGTCGCGGTTGCCGATGGGCGGCATTTCGTCGACCACCTGCCACTTGCGCCTTTCGATCAGCTTCAGCACTGTGCTGTAGGCGACCTGCGGCGACGCGTCGAACTCGAGCGGCTCGATGTCGGGATAGGCCTGTTCCTGCAGTGCCGCGAACTTCGCCGGGTAGCTGTCGGTGCCGGGCCGGCGCAAGGTCGCGAGTTTGCCGAAGGCCGGCGGGTGCGCGGGGTCGGTGGTGATATCGTTGATCACCGGCAGCTTATAGGCGCGGTAGCCGAGATAGCCGGGATAGGCGAGCAGCAGCAGGCTCAGCAGCAGGCCGCCGACCGCGCGCCCGAGCCCGAGCAGGCCCTGCCGCCAGATCACCACGAAGGCGAGGAAGGCCGTGAGCACCGCCAGCAGCGCGAAGACGAGCGCGGCGCCGAAGGTCGCCAGCGCCGGCAGCACCTCCAATATCCCGGTGCGCACCACGATGATCGAGAGCACCGCCACCACTAGGGCGAACAGCGCGAAGCGCCACGACCAGATGGCCAGCCGCGACATCGGCAGTTCGGGGAGGAGGGGAAGACGCAACATGCTTGTCTTATGGCGTAGGCGGTTATCTGGTGCAAACCCGTTTCAGCGCCGCCCACTCGTGCGTCGTCAGCCAGGGTCGTGTCGTTGGCCGGCCGCGGGCCGGCGCGGCGATCTTGTCGATGGCGGCGATGCGCGCCTTGGTTTCGGGATGGTCGAGCAGCAGGTCCATGCCCGGCTCGGTGGCGCCGCCGATCTTGCCGAGCATGACGCCCAGCGCCCGCGCGTCGCCGCCGGCTTTGTTCATCAGGTGCGCGCCGTAGGCGTCGGCCGCCGTCTCCACCCGCCGCGAATAGGACGAGCGCAGCACGCTCTTCGCCGCGATCACCACCGCGCCGCCGCCGACGAAGTCGCCGAGCAGCATGCCGAACATCAGCGACAGCCCGCCCGCCTGCAGCACCGAGCGCGTGCCGTCGCGATGCGCCACGTGGCCGATCTCGTGCGCGATCACGCCGGCGAGCTCGTCCGGGTCGTCGGCCTTGGCGATCAGCCCCTGGAACACGTAGATGCGCGCGCCCGGCAGCGCCATGGCGTTGGCCTCGGGTCGGCGCACCACCACCGCCGTCACCGGCAGCCGCAAGGCGGCGGCCGCGCTCAGCCGCTTCATCATTTTGTCGAGGGCGGCTGCGCCGGCCTGCTCGCGCGCGGCATGGCCGCACTCGAAGCCGGTGCCTAAGTTCTTGCGGTCGAGCAGCCCACGCATCTGCGCGTCGACCGCCTCGCCCAGCTTGCGCTCCACCGTCAGCGGCACCAGCGGCGTCAGCCGGTCGGCGATCACCGGCACCCCGAAAACGGCAACCGCCACCAGCGACGCCGTCGCGGCAATCGTCCAGCCCACCACGCGCCAGCGCTGGCGGCGCTGGCGGGCGCCGGTGCGGTCGACGTATTTGGCGCGCCGGTCGATCTCGGCGGCGAAGACGGGATCGAAAACTTCCAGCCGCGCCAGCACGTCGCTGCCGCGCCGCCCGAGCCGCAGCACCTTGCCGGGCGCCGGCAGGCCTTCGGTTTCGTCGATGGGCCAGTACGCCAACAGCCGGCCGTCGCGGTCGGCGATCGCCAAGCCGTCGGCATCGAGCGTCACCCAGGCTTCGTGACGTGCGCTAGTGACGCCGTCGAAGTAGATGCCGCGACCGGCGTTCGCTGCCGCGCTATTTGCGGCCTCGGTCATCAATAGCCACCGACATTGAGCGCGTCGGCGAGGCCTTCGCCCAGCGCCGAACTCGGCCGTCCGGTTGCCTTTACGCGCTCGAGCGTCGTCAGGTCCGACAGGTGCAGCGATTCCATGCCGATCTGCCAGAGCGACAGCAGCACGGTGGCGCGATAGATCGTCGAGAAGCCGAGCGCGATGATGACGTAGCCGACGAGCAGGATGGCGGTGGCGGCAAGCTCGCCGCCGGTGCCGTGGCCGGCTTCGGTCAGCCAGCCGATGGCGGCCAGCGCCGGCAGCGCGGCGACCGCGACCAGTCCCGAGAACGCCAGCGCATAACCGAGAAAGCGCGCATAGGCGCCGTAGACGTCGCGCATGCGCAGCTTCGAGCGCAGCTCGACGTCACCGAAGCGCAGCCCCGACGACCACCAGCGCAGCACGATCGCCTGGAACGCCGGGTAGAGCACGGCGGCGGCAGTCACCGCCACGCCCGCCATCAACATGCCGAAGGCGACCACCATGCCGAAACCGGAATTGCTGCCTTCCAGCCGCGCCAACATGTCGTCGCCGCCCTGGTGCAGCGTGTCGGCGAGCGCCTTCCAGTCGACCGCGTCGACAAACGTGTAAACCGCCAGCAGCAACGGCCCGACCACCAGCAGCCAGATCGGGAAACCGCGCAGCAGCAGGCTGATGCCGCGACCCTCGAAGCGGCCGGCGAGATCGCCGTACCAGGTGTTTTCCATCTTGAAGCGCTCCAGGCTCGCAAGCTGGAACGGATAGGCGAGCCCAAAGGTGAGGATGGTCGCCGCCCACCAGGCGATAGCGCGGAAGGCGTAGCCCCAGGCCGAGCCGCTCTGATGAAAGCGCAGGCCCCGATAGACGGTGCGCGTCAGCCGGTAGCGCCGCGCGCGATAGATCGCGTATTGCCCGAGCACGAACAGCGCCAGGAAGGCGATAAGCCCGGAGACTTGGCCCACGGGCCCGAGCTCGAGCGCGCCGACGAAGAAGGCGGCGTAGAGCGGGATCAGCAGCGCCACCGCGACCAGAAAGCCAAGCAGCAATTCCAGCGCCGTGCCGGCATATTCCAGGCTCTCGCCGGCGATTTCCGTGTTGGTCCACAGGAAGCGGCGCACGTCGGTCATCAGCCAGAAGCGGTAGATGCCGAGCGTCAGCATCAGCAGCACGGCGCCGCGCACGAGCAGCCGCCAATAGCTTCGACGCGCCCCCAGGAACCGCACGGCGCCGACCGTCACGGTTTCCTCGCCATCCCCGCTGGTCATGGGCTTCTGGATAGGCCGAAGCCGCGGGCGGGGCAATCGCGCTGTCGCCGGGGCGCTCCCTCCGTGTGCGCGTGGCGCTGCTATTGGTGCGCAAGCCTTTGCTGGCGTTTTCGAATTCAATTCCCCGATGATAAAGGTGGAATTTCCGAAGGGTGGGCGATCGAATGCGCCGGGGCGGCGCGAAAAGAGTCATTCGGCCGACATGCCGCGCGCACAAGACAAAGCCCAAGAGAACGCGGGGGAATCGGCGCTCGTCGACACCGCGATACATAAGCTCTGGCGCGCGGGCTTGGTCGTCGGCGCGCTGCTGGCGGTCGTCGTCGTGTTGCTGGCGCTCGGCTGGCGCGACCAGGTCTCGCTCGAGTCCCTCGTGCGCCATCGCGCCATGCTAATCGCACTGGTGGCCGCGCATCCGTTTATGGCGCTGACAAGCTTTGTCGTCATTTATGCGCTGGCCGCGGGGATGGCGCTGCCGGGCGTGGTCTTTCTCACCATCGGCGGCGGCGCAGTGTTCGGCGGCCTCATCGGCGGGCTCGCCGCCATGGTGGGCGCCACCGCCGGCGCGACCGCGGTGTTCGCGATCGGCAAGACTCTGTTGCGCCGCCCGGCCATGCGCCGGCTCGGGCCGCAGGCGCGCCGCTTCGCCGCCGGCTTCCGCGGTGGCGCGTTCAACTATCTCTTGTTCATACGCTTGGTACCGATCTTCCCGTTCACGCTCGGCAACCTGCTGCCGGCACTGAGCGGCATGCGGCTCTTGCCGTTCGTCGCCGCCACCTTCTTCGGTATCGCGCCGATGACGCTGGCGATCGCCTTTTTCGGCGCCGGCCTCGACAGCGCGCTCGGCGCGGAGCTCGAAAGCTATCGCGCCTGCGTCGCGGCCGGCGGCCACGATTGCGCGCTTATGTTCAGCATCTGGATGGCGGTGACGCCGCAATTTCTCGGCGGACTATTGGCACTGGGCCTCGCCGCGCTGTTGCCGGTGGCGCTCCGGCGCTACCGCAAGCGCCGCGGCTACGCGGTGCGTTAGAGCGGCCAACACAAACCCCGTTCAATCCCGCGCGTAGCTCGCCGGACGGCGAGCGTTCGCTCGCCTTTGCGGGAATCCAGGCTTTGCAATTGATTCAGTGCAAGCGGCTCTGGGTCCCCGCTTTCGCGGGGACGAGCGGAGCGAAGGGGTTAGCCGGCGGCGCTCGCCGCCAAAGCTGCCGGCACACGAGCCGAGGTGGTGTCGTTGAGCCAGTCGACGCGCTCTTCGATAGTCTCGCGCAGGAAGTCGAGATCGTGGCCGGTTTCACGCGCGACCGCGAGCGCCGCATCGACGCCGATGCGCGGGGCCGCGGCCTGCGTCCATAGCGTGGTGCAGCGGGTAGCGCTGCCGCAATAAAACAGAATCGGCCCGGGCAGATCGTCCATCAGCCGCGCGAAGTCGTCGACCACGTCGTCGTCGGTGGCGTTGAGGCTCATCACCGGCAGGTGGCGGAAGGTGAGGCCCTGCCGCTCCGCCGCGCGCTTGGCCTGCGCGCTTGGAAGCTGGTCGGGCGCTTCCCCGTCGGGGCGGATATTGACCACCGAGCGGAAGCCGCGCGCGGCGACCTCGGCGAAGTCGGCCTCGACGAGCTGCGGCGCCGCCGCGATATCCGCCTCGAGCTGAATGATCTTGGGAGCGATATTGGCCATGACTTCGGCGTCCGAGCGACCCGGCAAGCCGGGCCGGACAGGGAGGGGAAGAGGTCTGTCCGGACGCTAAAAGTGCGTTTTCGACGCCAAATCGCAAGCGGTTTGGAAAAATAACACTAGAATTCCATGTTTTGAGGCAGATTTCGAATAAGCCGTTCGCTGCGCCTTCCCGGCAAAGAAAATCCTTCTCGGCCGTCTCCACGCGTATGCGCGGCCGGCATCGTCACGCCGCGTCGTGCCGGCGGCGCTTCAGCCGCCCATCCGACGGACCATGTCGCGCGTCGCCCTGCGCTCTTCCGCCTCGTAGATCCGCACGAAGATGTCGCCGACCGCGCCGAACATCATCAGCAGCGAGCCGGAGATGAACAGCCACACGCCCGTTGTCAGCCAGCCGTGGAAGCTCGGCAGGAAGAAGATGCTGCCGATGAAGAAGACGAAATTTCCGATCGCCCCGATCGTGGTGTGGATCCAGCCGTAGTCCTGGACCAGGGTCTTGATGAAACGCTTCATGGCGTCGGCTTCCTCTCGGCTCGCGGCGGGGGTTGTGCCCTCACGCCCTCAGATAAGCCAGGAAGCTGGCGCGGTGAACCCCGCCTCACATGCCGCTGTCGATCGGATGCTCGACGGCGCCGCCGCTCTCGGCCCAGTCCTTGAAGGCGCCGAGATTGTAGACGTGCGCGAAGCCGAGATCCTTCAGCGTCTTGGCGCCGAGCGCCGAGCGCCCGCCGGAGGCGCAATAGAGGATGATGGTCTTGTCCTTTGCGAAGGTCTTGTCGTGGTAAGGCGAGGCCGGATCGGCACGGAACTCCAGCATGCCGCGCGAGACGTGCAGGGCGCCAGCGACCTTGCCGGTCTTCTCCACTTCCGGCGCGTCGCGCACGTCGACGATGAGCGTGTCGCCCTTCGCCATCAAGTCCTGCGCCTCGGCGAAGGTGATGCGCGGCACCGCCGCGTTGGCGGCCGCCAGCATGTCTTTCACGCTCGTGGTCATGTCGCTTGCTTCCCTGACGTTGCAAATCCTTGGCCGGTGGCGCACGCGCCGCCCGTTCCCGGCCAAAGTCACATATCAATAATTGAATTCGTGTGGAAGGGGCGCTTTTCGTGGCCGGCGCTCATGCCGCGTCGGAACCCGGCGCTTTCGGCGAGGACGCGCCGCCGTTGACGCTCAGCAGCCAGTAGAGCACGCCGAGGGCGAGCGCCATGCCGGCGATGCCGGCGAAGTTTTCCAATGTCGCCGTCTTGAAATCGAGCAGGATGATCTTTCGCGCCACCACCAGGATGGCGATCAGCACCACCACGCGCGCCTGCAGGATGCCCGACCTGTTGCCGAGCGAGGTGGCGATCGAGTGATTGAACTCAAGCAGGATCAGCACCGTCAGCAGTGAGCCGAACACGTCCTGCAGCACCTCGGCGCCCAGGAAGTCGGGGCTCGTGATGAAGTCCCTGACGAGCTCGATGCCGACCAGCACCAGCGAATAGACGATCACCACCGCGATGAAGAGCATGATGACGCGGGAGACGACTTGCTCGAAGCGCTCGTGCGACGTGAGGGTCTTCCAGTCCTTCTTCAGCGCGGCGATGTTCAGCATCGAGACCCCCGTGCGGCCGGCGTGCGTGGTGAAGCCGGCGGCGGTTGCCTCTTATAGAGCGATTCCGGCCGGTCTCCGGCTGCCGTCCACAGGGGTCTGGCGTCAGGGGGCGGGCCGCGGCACGCGACCCCGAGTTGCGTTTGTTTTGTGCACAAATGGCTGGTCCGTCACAATTTCTCCTATTTCTCCAAGTGGATAGGAGTAGGCGGGTACGGAATTCCCAAGCGGGCGCCATCGTGCTTAAAATGGCCTCGGTGGGGCTCCCGTGAGCCGCCGGGGTAGGGCGTAACGGGATCTTCCGATTGATCGTTGTTTCGACGTTGTTGGCGTGGGGTCGCCGTTGCGAGCCCGCCGCCGCGAGAAAAAATGGTGTGCGTCTGGGTTGTAGGATGACAGAAGTCGTCACGGCACCGGATGAGTTGGCGCCGAACCTCTTGTCGGCGTTTGGGGGGCCCCCGCTTCCGGGCCGGCCTCTTGCCGTGGGTATCGCGGTGCTCGCCAGCGCCGCCGCCTCGCTCGCCATTTGTGCTGTGCTGTCGGGACCGGCGAGTTCGTCCGTGCCGCCCGCGGAGCATGCGGCGGCCCCTGCCGCCCACGCAGCACCCCTGGTTCATGCGGCCGAAACGGCACCCGCTCCCGTGCGCGCGGCGGCGCCGCTCACCGCCGATTTCGATGTCGGCAAGGTCTGGGCCGACGAACGGGCGCGCCTCTATGCGGTGGCCAATCCCGGCATGCGCGGTGCCTGGCGCGACGCCTGGGCGCCGGCCGGTGGCCTCTCGATCCTGCTGGCGAACCGTTTCCCCGTCGATGCCGAGACGCAAACCGCCGACAATGAAAAGGCCGTGCCGATGCCGCCGGCGGCACCGGTCGCGCGCGGCGCCGAGCATCACCGGGCCGTCGCCCGCGACAAGCCGGTGAAGATCGATCCGCAGGTCGCCTCGCTGCCGCCGCAGCAGCCCGAGCCCGGCTATTTCGGTTTCTTCCGCAAGCTGTTCGGTAACCCGGACCACGCCGCCGACGCGATACTTGCCGCCAACCCGAAGACGGCGATCTATGACATCGAGAAGCACGTCGTCTATCTGCCGGACGGCAACAAGCTGGAGGCGCATTCCGGCTACGGCAAGTGGCTGGACGATCCGGATTCGGTCGACCGCAAGAACCTCGGCGTGACGCCGCCCAACGTCTACGCCGTCTCCTTCCGCGAGAAGCTGTTCCACGGCGTGCGCGCGTTGCGCCTGACGCCGGTCGGCGATGGCAAGATGTACGGGCGCGACGGCATGCTGGCCCATTCATACATGCTGGGCGCGGACGGCCAGTCGAACGGCTGCGTTTCGGTGAAGGATTACCACAAGTTCCTGCAGGCCTACGAGGACGGCACGTTCAAGCAAATAATCGTCGTGCGCAGCGTCCAGGACATCTCCAAGCCGTCGCAGGTCGCGAGCGTGCAGTCGGGCGGCGTGTGAGGACCTGTTAATTCCGCGCGCGTCTCGCGCTTCGGAGCATCACGTCTGCCGCTCGGCCGAGCCACTCCCTCGTCATGGCCCGGTGGCGCCCTTCACCGGGCCATCGATCCAGATCGTTTTCCGCTATTGCTCGAAGCCGTGGATGCCACGATCAGCGGCGATGGCCGTGGCTACCATTGGTCATGTCGCGAGCCCGCCCGATAGTAGCGGTACCGGTGGTCGTCCAGGCCGCAGTGACAGGGCGCGGCCATCCGAGGTTCCCTGACGTAATAGGTCGGGCGTTCGACGTAGGTCCGCCGCACGATATAGCGCGGCTCCACGATGTAATGCGGCACGACGATCGTCGTCGGTGGCGCGTAGGAATAGGTCGGCGGCGCGTAATAGACCGGCGGCGGCGCATAGCCGTAGCTGTAGCCGTAACTGCCGCAGCCGCAACCGCCGGCCGAGGCGCCAGCCGGCAGCAGGGCCGCTGAGCCAAGGGAGAAGAGGGCCACCAGGAGAGTTCCGCGACGCATGTCTTTAACTCCTTACACTGCAATTCACTTTGGTCATGAGCCTTTCGCCGTGCCGCCGCCTGCTGGATGCTAACGCCCTTGAGGCGCAGGCCTATCATATGGGGTCGGGTCCCGATAGCGGCTGCGACGGCGTTGCTGCGGCTATGCCTGCTGCCCTCTCGATGGGATGGCCAGCGCGGCTGGCTCCGGCGAGATTCTCGAAGCGATGTGCTTGCGCATCTTCTTCCTGCTCCACATCGACGTGCGTAACCGCAAGGTAGGCCACGAGGCCGACGAGCAACACCGTGAGAATGAGACTGACGACGCCATCGCCCCATCCAACGCCGCCGAAGCTCACAGGCTTGCCAAACCAGTCGGCAAAGGAAGCGCCGAGTGGGCGCGTAAAGATATAGGCGAGCCAGAAGGCCAGCACCGCATTGCGCGTCAATTGTCGATGCTCAAAGCTGACGAGTCCCTTCACGACGTAATGGGCGGCAGCGATGAATGCGATGACGATCGCAAACAATATGCCTGAATCCAAATAGCCCAAATGCAAGGTAACCGCCGTCATGTCGCCCGCAGCGGTGCCGAGGGCGAAGGTCGTCATCACAGTCGCCCAGTAGAAGAGCTCGCGGCGAAACGTCGTTATGCTATGGATCGAGAGCGTCTTCTCGACCTTCCACCAAAGCGTGAAAATAACGACGAGCGCGACGGTGAAGAAAATTGTCGAATAGAGGTAAGGCACCCCCAATACGACGTGCACCACGTCCGCCGCCATGGTGCCAAAGACGGCGACCATGGTCGCCGTAAACCAGTAGACCCAGGCATTGTACTTGCGCACCGAAAACTGCCACGCCAAGGCAATTGCCAGCCCCAGGGCTCCCAGGCAGACAGCGATGTAAGGGTTGATCGAGAAGACGAGATAGTCGGAGGTGCTCTCACCGAGCGCCGTCGTCACAATTTTCACGATCCAAAAAAGAACGGTGATCTGCGGTACTTTCCGCAGCACATATGTCGGGGGCATTCAATGTCCAAGATGGCTTCGAGTCCCCCTTGGCGCTCAGTGTGGCGCGAAGGTGGGCGAGACTATGGCCCGCCGGCGAGAGTTTCTTCTGGCGTGCTCTTTGCGCAGGCGGCCGTAAACGAGAAACTGTCAATGCAATTGGCGCCATATCGTGCGCGTCAAACAAGAGCGACCACGGCACGCGACAATGCGCTACGGCAGAGTTGGTAAACAACAAAGCGAACGGCCCGTCCTGCAATGCCTCGTCTGCGCCATAAAGCTCAGGATTAATTAATCACCCGCGAACAATCTGGGGATATGACGTTGCTGCTCGCGTGGCCAAGGCCGCCAAAATTCGATGCCAAATATACGATGCGCGCGCGCTGCCCTCAGTGCGGCCGTAAGCACATCACCGTATTTCGTTTGCGGCATGTATCGGACGGCATATTCATGCAGTTGGGGCACTACTTCCGCTACGCAAGGCATCTGAATTTACGTCGCTTGCGCTGGTGCCCCAACTCGGGTCAGCATCCGGACTGGAGATCCTCTTAAGTGCGTCTTTGTGTCTACCGCATTGCATGAGGTCGACCACAGGCAGACGGAAGCCGCCCTCACTCCGCCGCCTGCACCCCCGGAAACCGATAATCCTCGAACTGCTTTCTTAAGCTGAGCTTCTGGATCTTGCCCGTCGCCGTGTGCGGGATTTCGTCGACGAAGACGACATCGTCCGGCAGCCACCATTTGGCGATCTTGCCTTGCATGTAGGCGAGGATGTCCTCCTTGGTCGCGGTCTCGCCCTTCTTCAGCACGATCACCAGAAGCGGCCGCTCGTCCCATTTCGGATGCGTCACGCCGATGACGGCGGCTTCCGCCACCTTCGGATGGCCCACCGCCAGGTTCTCCAGATCGATGGACGAGATCCATTCGCCGCCGGACTTGATCACGTCCTTGGCGCGGTCGGTGATCTGCATGTAGCCGTACTGGTCCATGGTCGCGACGTCGCCGGTGTCGAACCAGCCGTCTTGATCGAACGCCTCGGCGCCATCGCCCTTGAAATAGGCCTTCGCCACCGCCGGCCCGCGAACTTTAAGCCGGCCGAAGGTTTTGCCGTCCCACGGCAGCTCGTGGTTGGCGTCGTCGGTGATCTTCATCTCGACGCCGAACGGCGGGTGGCCCTGCTTCTGCTGGATGTCGAGGCGGGCGTCGCCGGTAAGCCCCGCGTATTCCGGCTTCATGGTGCAGAGCGAGCCGAGCGGGCTCATCTCCGTCATGCCCCAGGCGTGCACCACCTCGACGCCGTATTGCTCCTCGAAGGTCTTCGACATGGCGCGCGGGCATGCCGAGCCGCCGATCACCACGCGCTTCAAGTAGGGCAGCTTCTCGCCAGTCTTTTCCAGGTCTTGCAACAGCATCAGCCACACCGTCGGCACTGCGGCGGTGAAGGTGACCTTGTACGTACTAAGCAGCTCGTAGATCGAGGCGCCGTCCATCTTCGCGCCCGGCATCACCAGGCTGGAGCCCACCATGGGTGCGGAGAAGGCGAGCCCCCAGCCGTTGGCGTGGAACAGCGGCACCACCGGCAGCACCACGTCGCGCGACGAGATGCCCTTGGAATCCGGCAGCGCGGCGATCATGGCGTGCAGCACGTTGGAGCGGTGCGAATAGAGCACGCCCTTGGGGTTGCCGGTCGTGCCTGACGTGTAGCACATGCCGGCGGCGGTGTTCTCGTCGAATTCCTTCCAGGCGAAGTCGTCGTCGACTTCCGCCAGCCAGTCCTCGTAGGCGACCGCGTTCTTCAGGCTGGTCTGCGGCATGTGCGCGCCGTCGGTCAGGATGACGTAGCGCTCGATGGTCGGCAGCTTATCGGCGAGCTTTTCCAAAAGCGGCACGAAGGTGAGGTCGGCGATCATCATGCGGTCTTCCGCATGATTGATGATCCAGGCGATCTGGTCGGGGAACAGCCGCGGGTTCACCGTGTGATAGACGGCGCCGATCCCGAGGATGCCGTACCAGACTTCCAGGTGCCGGGCGGTGTTCCAGGCCATGGTGGCGACGCGGTCGCCGAGCTTGATGCCGTCCTTCTCCAGGCGCTTGGCAACCTTGAGCGCGCGCGTCCGGATCTCGGCGTAGGTGGTCTCGACGATCGGGCCTTCCACCGAGCGGCTGATGACCTTGCGTTCGGCGTGGAACGTGCCGGCGTGGTCGATGATGCGATGGCAGAGCAGCGGCCAATCTTGCATCAGTCCGAGCATTTCTTATTCCTCTCTAGTCTTTCTCGCCCGTGGGCCCCGTGGCGAATATCGTGGTGGGGCGCGGGTCATTGTTGGCTGGCCCCTCGCCAGCCGCTGTTACCGCCAAGGTTAGCTGCCACACGGGCGAACGCAACGGTTCCTCGGCCCACCCATGTCCAGAAATGCCGCAATCCTGCCGGAAACCGCTTCAATGAGGCTCGTTCTCGTCTTTTTCGCAATTGCGATCGGTTCCGGCCCGGCGCTGGCCGCCGGCGGCTCGGCCGTGCCCGTGCCCTTGCCGCGGCCGCGCCCGGCACCGGCCATTACGCGCCCCGCGCCGGCGGCGGCACCCGCACCTTGGCTCCTCGCCGATCCCTTCGCCGGGCTCGGCATCGATCCCGCCACCATCACCAGCGCGCCGACGCCGTGCGACCGGCGCCTCGCGCGCATCGCCACCATCGAACTGATGCCGCGGCTGATCGGCCCCGGCGCCTGCGGCGGCCACGACCTGGTGCGCATTGCGGCCATCCGGCTACCGGACAACAGCCAAGTCGCCATTGCACCGAAGGCGATGCTCACCTGCCCGATGGCGGAATCGCTGGCCGGCTGGGTGCGTGAGGCGGTCGTGCCGGCGCTGGCCAAGGCGGGCGGGAAATTGCGCGGCGCGCATCTCGCCGGCCTCGAGAACTACGACTCCTACGAATGCCGCACGCGCAACCGCATCCCCGGCGCCAAGCTCAGCGAGCATGCCCACGGCGACGCCATCGACGTGCGCGCCTTCGTGCTTGCCGACGGCCGCCGTCTCGACCTCACCGATCCCAGGGTGGACAAGCCGTTACGCGTCGCCTGGCGCGATGCCGCCTGTCATCGCTTCACCACCGTGCTCGGTCCGGGCGAGCGCTATCATTCCGGCCACGTCCATCTCGACGACATCGTGCGCCACAACGGCTACCGCATCTGCGAGTGGCAGGTGTTCGTACCGGTGATTCCGCTGCCGCGTCCGCGCCCGGCGGCGGCTGCCGCGCCTACCGGCACGAATCCCGCCGGGAAGGGCCCGACTTTATGAGGTCGAATCCATCGTCCATTCATGGTTCCCTGCTACGCCCCGGGCCATGAGCGCCGATATCATCAGCGAATTCGCGCCCTCCGGGCCCGCGCCGCGCGGCGGCATCACCCGACGCCGCCTGATCACAGGCGGCTTGAGCGCGGCCGGTGCCGCCGGCCTGGCGCTGCCGGGCACCGCCACCTACGCCGCCGCGGAAGCCGCCGATCAGCTCGTGGTCACCGACTACCGGTTGACCCCGCCCGGCTGGCGCAAGGGCCAGAAGCTCACCGTCACGGTCATCGCCGATCTGCACGCCGGTGGCCCGAATATGGGCATTGCGCGCGTGCGTCAGGTGGTCGATGCCGGCAACGCGCTCAAGAGCGACCTCGTGGTGCTGCTGGGCGATTTCTTCGCCACCCACCGTTTCGTCACCGAGCATGTGCCGCCGCCGGCCTGGGCCGGCGAGCTTGCGCGTCTCAAGGCGCCGCTCGGCACCTACGCCATCTACGGCAATCACGACTGGTGGTACGACATCACCGGCGTGCGCAACGCGCTGCGTAACGTCGGCATCCCGGCGATGCAGAACGAGGCGGTGCTGCTCGACGCGCCCGGCGGGCGCGTCTGGCTCGCCGGCCTCGGCGACCAGCTCGCCCATTACATCTCGCCCGGCCATTTCCGCGGCGTCGACGATCTGCCGGGCACGCTGACCCGTCTCACCACCGACGATCCGGCGATCCTGCTGGTGCACGAGCCGGATATCTTCGTTGATGTGCCGGAGCGCGTGTCGCTGACGCTCGCCGGCCACACCCATGGCGGCCAGATCCGTTTTCCCCTGATAGCGCCGACCTGGGTGCCGTCCAAATACGGCGCCCGCTTCGCCTACGGGCACATCGTCGAGCGCAACCGGCACATGATCGTCTCGGGGGGCTTGGGCTGCTCCAAGGTGCCGCTGCGCCTCGGCGTGCCGCCGGAAATCGTGCGCGTGACGCTCGGGGTTTGATCCCGCTTGTCATTCCGGGACGGCGCTTTAGCGCCGGGCCCGGAATCCAGGGGCGACAACAACCAGCTTCGTCGGTTTGGCTCTGGATTCCGTGTTCGCACGCTGGCGCGTGCGCCCCGGAATGACGGGAAGCCAATCAAAAACGGCGCCGGAAATTTCCGGCGCCGTTCGAAACTCCGATCCAGGCTAACTGCGGCTAGAAATTTCCCACGCCTCCGCGCGACGCGACGGCGAAGGGCGAGTAGCCTTTGTGGGCCTTCAGGACCACCACCACCGTGCCGAGCTTGACGTGCTTGTAGAGGTCGATGACGTCCTCGTTGGTCATGCGGATGCAGCCCGAGGAGATCGCCTGGCCGATGTATTCAGGCTGGTTGGTGCCGTGAATGCGGAAGAGCGTGTCCTTGTTGCCCTGGAAGAGATACATCGCCCGCGCGCCCATGGGGTTCTGCGGTCCGGGGCCGACATAGGTCGGCACGTTCAGGCGCGCGATCTCGCCTGCCGTCGGCGTCCAGGAGGGCCATTCGGTCATGCGGCCGACCCGCGCCACGCCCGACCAGTCCATGCCCTGCTGGCCCACGGCGACGCCGTAGCGGATCGCCTTGTCGTGCGGCAGCACGTAATAGAGGAACCGGTGGTCGGTATCGACGACGATGGTGCCCGGCTGTTCCTTGCGCTGGTAGGTGACGATGTGGCGCTGGTAAGGCTGCGGGACCGTGACTTTGGCGTAGGGCGCCGCGGCCAACAGCTTCTTGTCGCGCGCCGAGAAATGGGCATCCGTCACTGGCGACAGCGTCGCCTGCATGCAGCCGCCGAGCAACATGCCGGCACCAACGAGAACGACGAGCAAACCCCGCCTTGCCATTTGTGACTTCCTCTTTGCCCCCGGGCGCCGAGCCCACCTGCGAAATCGCCTGTTCAGCAATTAACCGAAAAGGTCGCGACGGCGCCACGGAATCTGTTGGGTCCCCGCTAAGCGGCTGTGGACCTGTTGCAGGAATACCGCACCGGTTGCGGCCGATTTTCGGGTCGCCCTCCGATCGTCCGTTCTCCGATGCGGAAAGGAGAGTGGCGCCAATACCTTAACGGATGGTTTACCATAACGGGCGGAATCATGATCGAAATCAAGGCTGGGCCGGAGGAAGGCGCGAATAATATCATTGAAAGGCGGAAAAGGGCGCGCAATTCCGCCGCAGTTCTTGACAAGATGACGCGCCCGAGAGCCGCGTGGCAAGGCGAAGAAAGCCTCAGGGAAACACCAAGGAAGTCTGGAGACCGACGACGATGAAGGCAGTCAAGGCGCCAGGGCAGCGCCAGCAGGGTCAAAGCCAAAAGTCCCAGAGAGAGCCCCAGAAACAGTTCGGCGATCTCGACCAGCGTTACGGCAAGATCGGCATTTCGGCGGTGGCCGGCGCGGTGGGGCACAAGGGCGGGCGGCGTGATTCGAACGCGCCCCGGCGGTCCTACGTTCAGCCCGACTCCGACTGATCGTGAGCGTTTCGCGCGCGCTCGCATAAGCGGCGCGCCCGTTTCCGCAAAGCCCCGATCCATCCGGGGCGCCTGGGCGCTTGCGTTTGGCCGCCCGGCCGGGCCATGACAGGCTTCACCGTCTCAAGAATTGGTGGGGCCCATGCTCTCAGTCTACATCCCACGCGGCACCAGCCTCGAACGCGTCACCGTCGAATCCGGCGAGGCGCTGCCCGACGGCGCGGTGTGGCTCGACCTCATCCGGCCCACCCTGCACGAGGACAGCATCGTTACCCAGTCGCTCGGCATCGAGCTGCCGACGCGCGAGGAGATGCAGGAGATCGAGCTCTCCAGCCGGCTCTACATCGAGAACGGCGCGCGCTTCATGACCGCGATGCTGATGAGCCATTCCGACACCCCGACGCCGAAGGCGACGCCGGTCACCTTCATCCTCGCCGGCCACCGGCTCGCCACCGTGCGCTACGACGAGCCGCGCCCCTTCGCCATCGTTTCGCACAAGCTGGCGCGCATCTGCCCGCCGCACGTCACCGGCGAGACCGTGCTGATGGACCTGCTCGACGCGGTGATCGACCGCGCCGCCGACATCCTCGAGCGCATCGGCGCCGAGGTCGACCATATCTCGCACACCATCTTCGAGCCCGAAGACAGCGCCGGCCCCATCTCCTACAACGACGTGCTCAAGGAGCTCGGCCGCAAGGGCGACCTCACGTCCAAGGTGCGCGAGAGCCTGGTGTCGGTCGGCCGGCTTGTGCTGTTCCTGACCAACGAATCCGAAGGCCTGAAGTGGACCAAGGACATCCGCGCGCAGTTGAAGTCGATGCAGCGCGACGTGACCTCGCTCACCGACCACGCCAGCTACATCACGAACAAGGTGACGTTCCTGCTCGACGCCATGCTGGGCGTGGTCAACATCCAGCAGAACAACATCATTAAAATATTTTCGGTCGCCGCGGTGGTGCTGATGCCGCCGACGCTGATCGCCTCGATCTACGGCATGAACTTCAAGCACATGCCGGAACTCGACTGGCACTACGCCTATCCGATCACCCTGGTGGCGATGGTCGCTGCGGCGATCCTGCCGTATATGTTTTTCAAGTGGAAGAAGTGGCTCTAACCGTCATTCCGGGGCGCGCGCCATAAGCGCGTTCACGCGCGTCTTGTCGCTGTAAGGCGCGCGAACCCGGAATCCAGGGCCATATGTTCCGTTCGTCCCCGCGAAAGCGGGGACCCAGTCTTTATAGCTTCTCTCCGCCTCATCCTGAGGAGCATCGCGAAGCGATGCGTCTCGAAGGATGCAGGCGGCCCCGGCATTCGCTGGCGTTCAAGTCCGACGACGCGTGCCGTCGACGCGGCAAGAGGTTCGCGAAGGTCCCAGTCGGGCCAAAAGGCGCCACCAGCCCCTCGATTAATAGCCGCGTAGTGAGCTAGATTATGGTCGACGCTGAACGAGCCGGCTCTAACCCTCAATGCGCACCACTTAGGCGGGCCAGGACGGGGCTCAAGAGAGGAACTCGATGAACACAGTCAAAGACGCTTTGGCCCAGAAGAGTGGCGCCCTGATCCATGTTCGTTCCGGCGACATGGTCGTCGAAGCCTTGCGTAAGATGCGCGACAACCGCGTCCGGTCGGTGCTGGTCATCGACGACGACGTGCTTGTCGGTATCGTGACCCAGGGTGACTGCGCCATAAAAGTGCTGCTGCCTGGGCTCGATGCGAAGCAAACTCCGGTGGGCCAAGTGATGACAGGCGACCCGGTGACGGCCAAGCCGGACGACCAGCTGGAAGGCTGCATGGCAATGATGGCTGCGCGCGGCTTTCGCCATCTACCAGTGCTGGACGCGGGCAAGGTCGTGGGCGTGATCTCGATCGGAGACGTCGTCAAGGACGTTATCCGAAATTTGGAGCACAACGTGGCTGACCTGATGGGCTACATCATGACGGACGGCCCCGGAGGCTGACAGACGAACCACGGTGCAGTCGCCGGCGTCCGGGAGGGAAAATGGAGGGGCACCGTTAACGGACTACCCTTCAGCTGCCGAGGAGATTGCATCGTACCGGCTCGAGCAAATGTTTTGATAGAGCTGAAACTCGCTTCGCTCTGCAACATAAAACGCCGGACAATGTCGCTGCTGGGTCATAATCAGAAATGCGCAGCGGCCATCCTGTGAGACGGCGCTTCGCGCCTCTGCAGGATGAGACGGGATCGTAGCCCGGATGAAGCGCAGCGAAATCCGGGAAAGCCGTTTCCGGGTTTCGCTTCGCTCTACCCGGGCTACGGAAATCTTTGAAAATTTCTGCGCGCCGCCACGCAAACCTTTGAAATCGCACCAAACAAAAACTTATCCCCGCGCACTTTTGCGCCCTTATCATCCTTCGCGTCCGGCTCGACTGAGGGCGTCGTCGCGAGACGTCACGATGATGGGGCCGCCTTAACGGGGCCGATATCGGGGTGACCTGACATCGGCGATGCGGCGCCCGCGGGCGGGATTCGTAACCCCGCACTCGGGAGGCCCTGGCCAGCCGTCCGCCGGCATTACGACCGGCTGCCTTCAATGGCTGGACGCGGCGGCGACGAAGGGCGGCGGAAGCTGCCCGGATCGGGGATCCGGCTCGGATCCCGTCGCAGCCCGGAAGCACGGCGCCAGGGACAGAAAAGCCGCTTGTGGCGCGCCGAGAGGCGCCACGCCTTCGAAAAGAAGGCGTGCCCATAAGAAATGGCTGCGCCGATCGGCGCGCCATCCCCTCTCGCGTTTCGGGAGGGGGAAGAGGCAAGGGGAATACGGGCGAACCCGGCGCCCGGCAAAGAATACGGGCGGCGGAGCTATGGCTTCTCTCCGCCTCATCCTGAGGAGCGTCGCGTGAGCGACGCGTCTCGAAGGATGAAGGCGGCCTCATGCTTCGAGACGGCGGCTTCGCCGCCTCCTCAGCATGAGGAGAGAGCAGGGCTGTTTGACAATAGAATAGGAGAGAGCACGCGGGTGCCACACATTCGGCTGTCGTCCTCCGCGCGGGCGGAGGACCCAGTAAACACTGAGCGTGCCGTGATTACTGGATCGTCTGCTTTCGCGGACGATGACGGCAGAGGATGGCGCGAGGCAATGTGCCCCTACACGTGCTGCCCGCCGTTGATATGAATTTCCGCGCCGTTCACGTAGCTACTCGTCTCCGTGCACAGCACGTAGATGATCTTGGCCACCTCGTCCGGTGTGCCGAGCCGCTGCATCGGGATCTGCTCGACGATCTTCTCGGTGCCCGGCGACAGAATGGCGGTGTCGATCTCGCCCGGTGCGATCGCGTTGACGCGGATGCCGAGGCGGCCGAAGTCGAACGCCATCTCGCGCGTGAGCGAGGCGAGCGCCGCTTTCGAGGTGGCGTAGGCCGCGCCGGCGAACGGGTGCACGCGCGAGCCAGCAATCGAGGTCACGTTCACCACCGAGCCCTTGGCCGCCTGCAACTGATCGATCAGCCCGCGCGCCAGCATGATGGGCGCGAAGAAGTTGACCTGGAACACCTGGTGCCACACCTCCGTGGCGGTTTCGATCGAGCCCATGCGGCTGCCGACTTCGCCCTTGGGCGAGATCGCCGCGTTGTTGACCAGCGCGTGCAGCTCATTGTTGTCGAGCCGCCGCTTGATCTCCTCGATCGCTTCCACGGTGTTGGCTTCGTCCGAGAGGTCGACCTGGATGTGATCCTCCGGCCCCGCGTCCCACGGGCAGTTCTCGGGAAACGGATGGCGCGAACAGGTGATCACCCGCCAGCCGGCGGCGGAGAAGCGCTTCACGGTGGCGTGCCCGATGCCGCGGCTGGCTCCGGTGAGCAGCAACGTGCGGCGCGGCTGGTTGGTCTGCGTGTTCGGCATGGTCGGCATGGTCGGTTACGTCTTGCCCCCGCGGCGCTCTGCGCGCCCATTTCGTTCGCGCATGATCTTGTCCGAAAACCGGTATCCACTTTTCAGGATCATGCGCATATTAGGTCACGGATAAAGCCGCGTCTTGGTCCAGGCTTCGCCTGCGCCGGCGCGGGTGAATTCGATGCGGTCGTGCAGGCGGAACGGTCGCTCCTGCCAAAACTCGATTCTGATCGGCACGACGCGAAAGCCCGACCAGTAGGGCGGGCGCGGCACGGTGCCGAGCGCGTATTTGGCCGCGTAGCGGGCGATCGCCTTCTCGAAGGCGAGGCGGCTTTCCAGCGGCCGCGATTGCTGGCTCGCCCAGGCGCCGATCTGCGATTGCTTGGCGCGCGTGGCGAAATATTCATCGGCCTCCGTCTCGCTCACGGGCTGCACGGGGCCGCGCACGCGCACTTGGCGGTTCGACGACTTCCAGTGGAACACCAGCGCCGCTTTCGCCTGCGCGTCCAACTCCTGCCCCTTTTGGCTGTCCTTGTTGGTGTAGAAGACGAATCCGTGCTCGTCGAAGCCCTTCAGCAGCACCATGCGGGCGTCGGGCATGCCGCTTGCATCGACGGTGGCGAGCGTCATGGCGTTGGGGTCGCGCGGTTCCGCGCCCGTGGCGTCCTGGAGCCAAGCCGCGAACAGCCGAAACGGCTCGTCGGCGGCCGTAAAATCACCAGACGTTAACCAAGATGGGTGTTCAATTGAGGTCGTGTCCGACATTCGCTGGCTCTGGAGTGCTTGCGTGACCTGGGGTTTCACCCGTCAGTTCCGTTGCTGCCTATATAATGGATGCCGAGGCCTGCGCCTATGGCGGGGCGGCGCCGTTATCGGCCTGTTGGCCATGGCGCTGGCGAGCGGCGGCTGCAGCATGTCCTACCAGCTCAATTCCTACGACTTCAGCTCGTTCTTCGGGAACAGCCACAAGGCCGACACGTCCGACATCACCGGCTCGATCACCCCACGGCCGGGCACCAAGACCGCCGACAAGCTGCCGCCCACCGACGATCTCGCCTACGCCAAGGCCGCGGTCAGCAAGCTGCTGGCGCTCGGGCGCAAATACGCAAGCCTGCCCTGGGAAAATCCCACGACCGGCGCGCGCGGCACCATCACGCCGATCACCTCGGCCTACGCCGGAGACGGCGGCCAGACCTGCCGCGATTTCCTGGCGAGCTACATCAAGGGCAGTCTGCAGTCCTGGCTGCAGGGCGAGGCCTGCAAGCACCACACGGGGCCGTGGGTGGTGCGCTCCATGAAGCCCTGGACGAGCTCCTGAGCGCTGCCCGGAGCTTCGGAACGGCCCGGAATTGAATTAAGGCGGCCGAAACCCCACATTAATGGCCGAACATCACGAATCTCCGGCCCAAGACCGGAGGCTGGGGGAGCATGATCCCGAAAAATGTCTGTCCCCGGCTCGATCGGGGATAGGAACCGATTTTCGGAAAAGATCATGCTCAAATAAGTCACGGAGAAAGAGGACAAATGCGCGACCCCTACGACGTTCTGGGGGTGCCTAAGAGTGCGAGCGAGGCCGAGATCAAGAGCGCCTACCGCAAGCTCGCCAAGAAGCATCACCCAGACGCCAATAAGCACGACCCCAAGGCGGCCACCCGCTTTGCCGAGCTCAACGCCGCCTACGAGATCGTGGGTGACGACGAGAAGCGCAAGGCGTTCGACCGCGGCGAGATCGATGCCGAGGGCAAGCCGCGCTTCCAGGGCTTCGGCGCGGGCGCACACCCGGGGGCCGGCGGCTTCCAGCGCGGGCCGGGCGGTGCCGGTTTCGAAAACTTCCATTTCGGTCCCGACGGGTTCCAGCGTGCCGGCGGCGCCGGCGGTTTCCGCGGCGGCGGTTTCGAAGACATCCTGCGCGGCATGTTCGGCGGTGCTGCGCGCGGCGGCGGCGCCGGCCCCGGCGCGCACTTCGAGCCGGAGGACTTCGGCCCCCCGCCTTCGGGGCAGGACCTGCTGGCGTCGATCACCATCAACCTGCCGGAGGCGGTCAAAGGCACCACCGCCCGGGTGCACCTGCCCACCGGCAAGGACGTCGAGGTCAAGATTCCCGCCGGCATCACCAGCGGCCAGCAGATCCGCCTGAAGGGGCAGGGCTGGCCGAGCGCGCACGGCAAGCCGGGCGACGCCATGATCACCGTCAACGTCGCGGCGCATCCGCTGTTCAAGCCCGACGGTCACGACCTGCGGCTCGAGCTCCCGGTCACGCTCTACGAAGCGGTGCTCGGCGGCAAGGTGCGGGTGCCGACGCTCGACGGCGCGGTGGAGCTGGCGATACCCGCCGGCACCAGCTCGGGCCGCACCTTCCGCCTCAAGGGCAAGGGCCTCAAGGGCAAGGAGAAGGGCAAGGCCGTCACCGGCGACCTGCTCGCCACCGCGCGCATCGTGCTGCCGGAGAAGGCCGACGACGAGCTGAAGGCGCTGATGACCAAGCTGCGCGAGGCGAGTCCCTACGATCCGCGCAAAGACTTGGGCTGAGCGCCCGCGCGCGGACGGTCACACTCCCGGAAAAGAACCGAATTAGCAGAGCCTGCGATCGGGGCGGGGCCTTGCTTGATGGCCCCAGGGCCCTGTGCCATAGGAAGCGGCCGGCGTGAAGCTGGCTGATCCGAGGACGGAAATGGCTGAAAATGCAGGTTTGATGCATGGCAAACGCGGGCTCATCATGGGCGTTGCCAACAACCGCTCCATCGCCTGGGGCATCGCGCGGGCCTGCCGCGACCACGGGGCGGACCTCGCCTTCACCTACCAGGGCGAGGCGCTGAAGAGGCGCGTCGAGCCGCTGGCGGAGGAGGTGGACGGGCTGGTGGTCGGCCACTGCGACGTCACCGAGCCGGCGACGCTCGACGCCGTCTTTGCCGCCGTCGAGCAGGCCTGGGGCTCGCTCGATTTCGTCCTGCACGCCATCGCCTTCTCCGACAAGGACGAGCTCGACGGCCGCTATGTCGACACCAGCGCCGACAATTTCAGCAAGACCATGCTGGTGAGCTGCTATTCGTTCACCGCGGTCGCCCAGCGCGCCGAGAAGCTGATGACCAACGGCGGCTCGCTGCTGACGCTCACTTATTACGGCGCCGAGAAGTGGATGCCGCACTACAATGTCATGGGGCTGGCCAAGGCGGCGCTCGAATGCTCGGTGCGCTACATGTCAGCCGATCTCGGCGTGAAGAACATCCGCGTCAACGCGATCTCGGCCGGGCCGCTGAAGACGCTCGCCGCCGCCGGTATCGGCGACTTTCGCTATATCCTGAAGTGGAACGAGTACAATACGCCGCTACGGCGCAACGTGACGCTGGAGGATGTCGGCAAGACCGGCGTTTATTTGCTCTCCGACATGGCGAGCGGTGTCACCGGCGAAATCCATCACGTCGACGCCGGCTATCACGTCGTCGGCATGAAGCATCCCGACGCGCCCGATATCGCGGTCAAGGAATAGCGGCGGGCCTCAGCCGTCGAGCTTGTGCAGCTCACGCCGCATGATCTTGCCAGTTGACGTTTTCGGCAGGTCGGCGACGAACTGCACCTCCCGCGGCACCTTGTAGGCGGCGAGCTCCTTGCGGCAGAGCGCGATGATCTCTTCCGCGTTACCGGCCGCGCCGGGTTTCAGCACGATATAGGCCTTGGCGATTTCGCCCTTCATGTCGTCGGCTTGCCCGCCGACGGCGACCATGGCGACGTCGGGGTGCGCGGCCACCACGCGCTCGATCTCGGCCGGGAACACCTTGAAACCGGCGGTGTTGATCATGTCCTTCTTGCGGTCGACGATGAAGACCGCGCCGTCCTCGTCCATGCTGGCGAGATCGCCCGTGTGCAGCCAGCCGTCAGGCTCGATGGTCTCGCGCGTGGCTTTCTCATTGCCGTAGTAGCCCTGCATGACGATCGGGCCGCGGATCATGAGTTCGCCGACTTCGCCGTGCGGCATCGTCTTGTCGGCGTCGGCGACGTCGGCGATGCGGGCTTCGACATAAGGCAGCGCGATGCCGATCGAGCCGAGCTTGTGTGGGCCGTAGGAGGGGAACGTCGTGCCGAGGCCGGCGAGCTCGGTCATGCCCCACAGCTCGATGAGCGGGCAGCCGAAGCGCTGCTCGACCTCCGCCATCTTCGCGATCGGCATGGTTTGGCCGCCGACCGTGCAGCGCGTCAGCGACGATAGGTCGAATGTGTCGAAGTCCGGATGCGCAAGCATGTACATATACATGGTCGGCACGCCCTCGAACATGGTGGCCTTGTGGGCCTGGATGCTTGAGAGGATTTCGGCGGCGTCGAAGCGGGAGTGCAGCACGAGCGTCAGCCCGTAGAGCATGGCGCCGTTGAAGACCACGTTGCCGTAGACGTGTGGGCAGGGCAGCGCCGTGACCACGGTATCGAGGTTCGACTTGGCGTGGAATTGCGCCGTCATCGCGCCGTTGAGCATCACGGCTTCGTGGGACTGCATGGCGCCTTTCGGATGGCCGGTAGTGCCCGAGGTATAGCCGATGGTCGACACCGCCTTGCGGTCGACCGCGACCGGCTCGAAAGCTGCCGGCTTGGCGACGAGCTCGTTGAAAGCGGTCGCACCCGGCACGGATGTCTCGCCGAAGACGATTGTCGTGAGGCCCGACACGCCCGCATCCAGCACCGGCGCGATCTTGTCGGGACTGCCGATCAACGCCTTTGCGCCGCAATCCTTGGTGACGTAGGCGACCTCGGCCGGCGTGAGCATCACGTTGACCGGGTTGATGACCGCACCGGTCTTCAGCGCGCCGTAATAGCTGACGATCCATTCCCAGGAATTGGGCGCGTAGAGCGTGACACGATCGCCGGGCGCGATGCCGAGTTTGACGAGGCTCGCCGCCAGCGCGCTCGACAGGCCATCAAGTTCGCGGAAGCTGAAGCTGCGTCCGTCGGCGACGAGCGCCGTCTTGTCGCCGAAGCGGCGCGCCGCGTTCGGGAGGACTTCGCCGATTGAATTGAGCATTTCCCGACCCCATTCATATAACTAACTGTTTTGTTGTTATCTTGCGCAGCATCCGGCCGTCGCCGCAAAAATGATGGCGTGAATGTTGCTCAAAAACAACCGTCATGGGGCCTAACCCCTTTGCGGTCGCGGCGCGCCGATGTATGAGGTATATGGCCCCGCTCCATTGGCGCTTGGCGCTCGGGTTGGGCATGACTTTCGAGGTTCGATGCCCGCGTCCGTTCTCTACTATCTCCGTCACGGCGAAACCGACTGGAACGTCGAAGCGCGCCTGCAGGGCCGCCGGGACATCCCGCTCAACGCGCGCGGCCGCGAACAGGCGAGTCACTGCGGAGAAGTGCTGCGCGACCTGTTCGCACGCGACGGTATCGACCCCACCGCTCTCGATTACGTTTCGAGCCCGCTTGGCCGCGCGCGGGAAACCATGGAGCTGGCGCGTGGCGTCCTGGGACTCGGCCCGGACGGTTACCGGCTTCTCGATGAATTGACCGAAATCTCCTTCGGCACCTGGGAAGGCTCCACCATCGCCGAAATGCGCGCGCGCGACGCCAACGGCGTCGCCGCCCGCGAGCACGACAAGTGGCATTTCCTGCCGCCCGGCGGCGAGAGCTACGAGGCCGTGTCGGCGCGCATGAGCGCTTGGTACACGAGCCTCACGCGTGACACGGTGGCGACCGCCCATGGTGGCACCGCCCGCGGGCTGATGGCCGCGCTCGGCATCGCCAAGCCGGCGGCGGCGCCGATGATCGATATCGAGCAGGGCGTGATCTATGTGTTCAAGGGCGAGACGCTGACGCGGTATGCTTAATGTCCGTTCGTCCCCGCTCAGGCGGGTGCCTTTACACTAGGTAACGGGGCGATTTGACCGCCGTTTGCCCGCAGGGTACGAACCGGCCCATGTCGTTCAATACCTTCGGTCACATGTTCCGCTTCACCAGCTTCGGCGAAAGCCATGGGGCGGGGATCGGCTGTGTGGTCGACGGCTGCCCGCCGCGCATTCCGCTTCAAGCCGCCGACATCCAGGCCGAGCTCGACCGCC
>CAWGGL010000036.1:0-82064 GCA_963822085.1 uncultured Pseudomonadota bacterium | reverse complement strand
CACATCAATGCAAATCGGTGCAGCCGTGACAAGGTAACCCTTGCCAAATCTCGCCACCGCGAAAAGTAAGGCGAAACTGCGATCAAAAATGCGACTCGCCCGGTCGGGGACACCGGGCGGGTCTTGAGGATGGGCGCTGGGATGGATGGGGGAGGGCGCCAGCCAAAATTGCCGTTACGCTTCAAATGCACCATTACGCCCTCACCTTGGATCTAAGTATCTGTAGAAAAAATTATTGCGCATCTTGTGCGCCACCATTGATTTAACTAGGCTTTTCTCTCTTTCGCATCAGAACATCGCGGACCAGTTGGGCGGTCAGTTGGGCGTTTTTATTCCCTGTTCGAGCTTGCGGATCGCGCTTTCACCGAGCATCTCTTGCTCTATATATAAACAGGGACGCCATGGTCGCGGCCGAAGCGCCCGTTGAACTGGCCGTCACAAATTACATCGGCTCTATGCCGTTCCTTTGGGTCAGCATTGAAGACGAGCCCGGTTCTGGCAGTCTGCGCGGTGTCATTGAGCGTAATGCAATCGCGCTGCTCAGCAATTATGAGCGGCCTACTGTCGATCCAGCGTCGACAAGTTGGCTAGGGGCCTTTTCGGATCGCCCCCTTGTGCGCGGCTCAGGCCTTTGGAACCAGCGGCATGTTGAGGAGGCGCACGATCCGATGTTTCTCGATGCTTTCAAAAAAATGATCGAGCAGGCCACGTAGTATGCTCACGCCACCTTCCGTCAATACGAGGTGTGACATGACGGCTACTTCAATAGCGACGCGTTACTAGGGGCCATCACGTGTCGTTAGCGCCGCAATGGGTCTCGACGTGAAGCCACAGCCGGAACCATCAGCCCGGGAAGTCTTGGCCGGTCTCGTCGAGCGCGTCACCTACCACAATGCCGAGAATGGCTTCTGCGTTCTGCGCATCAAGGCGCGCGGGCATCGTGACGTTGTGACTGTGGTGGGCCATGCCGCTACCATTGCCGCTGGCGAGTGGATCACCGCCTCTGGCCAGTGGATCAACGATCGGACCCATGGCCAACAGTTCAAGGCGCAGTTTCTGCGCTCGTCGCCCCCGACATCAGCCGACGGCATCGAGAAATACCTCTCATCCGGCATGATCCGGGGCGTCGGGCCGGTCTACGCCAAAAAGCTCGTGCGTGCATTCGGCGAGAAGGTGTTTGACGTCATCGAGGCGACACCGGAGCGGCTACGCGAGGTCGATGGCATCGGCCAGGTTCGTGCCGCCAGCATTCTGGCCGCCTGGGCTGAGCAGAAAGCGGTCCGGGAGATCATGGTCTTCCTGCACAGCCATGGGGTCGGCACAGCGCGCGCGGTGCGGATTTTCAAGACCTACGGGCCCGACGCCATCCAGGTCATGACCCAGAACCCGTATCGGCTGGCCCGCGATATCCGCGGCATTGGCTTCAAGACCGCAGACGCCATCGCGATGAAGCTCGGGATCGAAAAGACCGCCATGGTGCGGGTCCGCGCGGGGATTTCCTATGCGCTGGCCGAGGCCATGAATGAAGGCCACTGCGGGTTGCCGACGGAAGAGCTGATGCCGCTTTCGGAGAAGCTGCTTGAGGTACCGCAGGAACTCGTCCGCACCGCGCTCGACCTTGAGCTGCAGGAGGGCACGGTGGTCGCCGACCGGGTTGGCGAGACACCCTGCATCTTTCTGGCTGGCCTGTATCGGGCGGAGCGCACCATCGCCGAGCGCCTGACACGGCTTGCGAACGGCACACTACCTTGGTCCTGGATCGACCCGGACAAGGCTTTGCCGTGGGTCGAGGAGCGCATCGGGCTTGCTCTTGCCGAAAGCCAGATCGCCGCCATCCGGCTGGCTCTGATGTCCAAGGTGCTGGTCATGACCGGGGGGCCGGGTGTCGGCAAGACAACGATCATTAAAGCCATTCTGCGCATCCTGTCAGCCAAGGGAGTGAAGCTCCTGCTGTGCGCGCCGACCGGCCGCGCCGCCAAACGCATGACCGAGGCAACCGGCTTCGAGGCCAAGACCATCCACCGGCTATTGGAGGTGGACCCCAAGGGCGGCGGCTTCAAGCGGGGTGAGGACAACCCGCTCGACTGTGACCTGCTGGTGGTCGACGAGACGTCTATGGTCGACGTCATGCTGATGCAGGCGCTCATGAAGGCGGTGCCGGACAGGGCCGCTCTTTTGATCGTTGGCGACATCGACCAACTGCCGTCCGTCGGCCCTGGTCAAGTGCTGGCGGACGTCATCTCATCTGGGTCCGTGCCGGTGGTGCGCCTCACCGAGGTCTTCCGGCAGGCTGCGCAGAGCCGCATCATCACCAGCGCCCATCGTATCAACCAGGGCTCGATCCCTGATCTCAGCCCACCCGAAACTGCAAGCGACTTCTACTTCGTCCAGGCGGACGATCCCGAAACCGCCGTGTCGCGCATCATCGAACTGGTGAAGACGCGCATCCCGCGACGGTTTGGTCTTGATCCTATCCGCGATATCCAGGTGCTGTGCCCGATGAACCGCGGCGGTGTAGGGGCGCGTTCGCTGAACATCGAGCTGCAAGCCGCGCTCAATCCTGCTGGCGATCGCAAGGTCGAACGGTTCGGGTGGACCTTCGCGCCCGGCGACAAGGTCATGCAGATCGAGAACGACTACGACAAGGAGGTCTACAACGGCGACATCGGGTATATCGACGACGTCGATCCCCAGGCCGGCGAAATCGTTGCCCGCTTCGACGGACGATCCGTCACTTACGAGTTTGGCGAACTCGACATGCTGGTGCCGGCCTATGCTGCGACCATCCACAAGAGCCAGGGCTCGGAATACCCTGCCGTGATCATTCCGATCCTGACCCAGCACTACGCAATGCTACAGCGGAACCTGCTCTACACCGGCGTCACGCGCGGAAAGCGTCTGGTCGTGCTGGTCGGGCAGAAGAAGGCTGTTGCCATCGCGGTGCGCAACGTCTCAGGTCGGCGGCGTTGGTCGAAGCTGGGCGAGTGGTTGCGTTCCAACCCACCCGTATCAATGCCGATTGGGCTCACGGGCTGATCCATGGTGGCGGCGGATTTTCTGCAGGACGAGCGTGTCCAGAAGTGGCTGGACGGGGTTGAACCCGCCTGGACGCTGCTGACCTTCGACAGCCTCCTGGCCCTGCGCGAGGAGCCGTCGGCTGATAACGCCGCGATCCGAATTTCTAATGCCCTGAGCGCCGACGACGTCGTTATCTCGGCGGTGGCCCGAAACACGCTCATCCTGCTGCGGCAGGCAGTTGAGCACGGCGGGCTTCCGCTGACCGCGACCGGCAACCTGACACGGGCAGTGGTCGCCGAAATGCGCGAACACATCAAATGGCCGGACTACGACCAGGCCGAGGCGTTTCGCCTCAACAAGGTGATAAACGAGCCGGACTTCCTGCCACTACACATCGTTCGCCTGCTCGCGGAGGCGGCTAGATTTGTGCGCCCGCGGAAGGGCAAGCTGATAGCGACGCCCTTGGGGAAGTCGATGCTGGAAGTTGAGCGGCAAGGCGGCTTGCTGGCGATCCTTTTTCACCTGGCGTTCTGGCGCATGGACCTGGAGTATTTCGGCCGCGGCCTGCTGGGCTCTTGGCCGCAAAGGGACGTTGGGGTCGTGCTGTGGTCGCTATCGGTTGCCGCGACGGGCTGGCAGACCGGTGAGAAGTTGACCCGTCTGTGCACGATCCCGGAGCCCGCCATGTTGTCCGGGACCTGGGATCGGACGCCTTATGCGATGCAGGCGCGTATCCTGCGTCCCTTGTTCTGGTTCGGGCTACTTGAGCACCGCTCCGAAAAGGACCCCGGTACTCCGTCTGTAGCTCGGCACTACTACCGCAAAGCCCCTCTGTTTGACCGTCTGCTCGCGTTCGACGTCGAAATGGATTTCACACACGGCTCACGCCACTGACCCCCTTGAGCCGGGTCGCTGCCGTTAACGGCGAGCGAAACCGTCCTGCCGGGAGGGGATCGAATTACTGTCCTGGCAATTCCAGAAAAGCATTGCGGCACAGGCATATCCCGGCGAATGCGCTTGTCGCTGGAAGTGTACGCGGACAGTTTTGGATAGGCAATCGGACACCCAATGGTCCAAAATCTGTGGCGGTATGTCTTGCAATTAATTGCACACCATCGCTCACCCATGCCGGGGCCGACGTGTCGGGTGCGCTAGGAAAGGTCCCGTGCGCGCTTCCCCGGATCATGCACTCATCGGGTTGGGGGTACGGTTAGGTCGGCGCGCAAGTCTGGAGATTTTGGTCTTCGCCGTCAGCTTGAGCGCCTTCACCAGGGCTTCTTCCTTGCCGATCAGGCCGCCGCGGGTGCTCGGCTTCGCTCCCTGCTTCTCAACAGCCGCCCTGAAGATCGCATACTGCGCCTTGGTGAAGTACATGGGCCCGCCGCCCGTCTCGCCGTAGCGGGTGAGGTCCGACGCCTCCGGCGTGCAGCACTGCATTGAAGAGTGGAGTGCACAGCGGCTCTTGGAGTTCGGCCCAGTCGCGCGGCGAACCGCTCCAGAGTTCACCTTGTACTGACGCTGTGCCCATCAACCGTTCTCCCCATTCTCAGCGAGCCAGGCTAGCAGTTCGTCCCGTATTCTAGCCTGAAATCCCGTCCATCGCCTCAGCTAGCTTCAGGTCAAGTTCGGTCACGCCGCCGGCATCGTGGGTCGAAAGCGTGACCTCTACCGTCTTGTAGACGTTGAACCATTCCGGATGGTGATCCAGCTTCTCGGCCACTAGCGCTGTGCGGGTCATGAAGCCGAACGCCTCGTTGAAATCCTTGAATACGTATTTCTTCGTAATCGCGTCTCGGTTGGCGACTTCCGACCAGCCGGAAAGATTAGCGAGAGCGCTTTTTCGGGCTTCAGTAGTCAGTTTTTGAGCCATAACGAAGACCTCCTCGGCGCACGGTTATTTTTGTAATCTATTCGGTCGAAGACGAGGCAATATCCGCGGCTTCTCCGGCAATGCTATCGGTTCCTCGGCGGCGCTAGGGTGAGGGCGTTGCTGAAAATTCCCTTTATGCTTCAAAGGGCCCATTTTGCCCGCACCTTCCATATAAGCTATTGATTTAGCAGAATTATTGTTCTTCTACTTCCCCCACCACCCTTCGCTCGCTGTGCGAACTGCGGCCCGGCGCGGGGCGGCTCAGCGGTGGTGATCCCGAACCTCTCCCTCACGCAATCAGCTCAATCCGTCCGCTGGTCCCTGACCGCGAACGGAACGCGTCAGCCGGATGGCCTCGCGGTGCGGTTCGCTAGGGCGAGGCCGGTGGGGTTATCTTAAGGCTGCGTTTGAGCGGCACCATGCGATCGACGGGCAGCGGCCGGCGTTCGTCGCGCGGCGACTTGCCGTAGAGGCCGCGATAGCACTTCGAAAAGTGCGAGGCGGAAACGAACCCCGACGCCAATGCGATCTCCAGGATCGACAATTCGCTCTGGAGCAGCAGATGGCGCGCCTTCTTCAGGCGCAGCTTCAGGTAATAATGCGCGGGCGACATGCCGAGATGCCGGCGAAACAAGCGTTCGTGCTGGCGGCACGACAGGCCGAGCAGCAGCGCGATGTCCTCCTGGCTGATCGGGTCCTCGATATGCGCTTCCATGATCTCGATCGCCTTGAGGACGTTGGGGCTGTAAATCCCCACGCGCGCGGAAAGCGAGAGACGCTGATGGTCGTGCGGATCGCGCATGCGGTCGGCAAGGCACTGCTCGATGACTTCCGTCGCCAGAGCCTTTCCGTGCTGCTCGGCGATCAAGTAGAGAATCATGTCGAGCGCCGCGGTGCCGCCGGCGCAGGTGACGCGACTGCGGTCCACCACGAACAGGTCGGTTGAGACCTCGATCTCCGGATAGGCCTCGGTGAATCCGTCGAGGCTTTCCCAATGGATGACGCATTTGTAGCCGTTGAGAAGGCCCGCGCCGGCCAACACGCTGGCCCCCGTGCACAGCGCGCCGATGTAGGCGCTTCGCCGCTCCTGGCGCCGCAGCCACGCATACAGAGAGGGATCTCTGTAGTGTTCGGAACCCAGTCCGCCGCACACCAGGACCATGTCGGTTTGGGGCCCGCCGTTGCTCCGCAGTTCATAGGAGCCGATGGCGCCGTCGACGTTCACGACAATACCGTTGCTGGCGCGGGCCGGATTTCCGTCGGGCGACAGCACGACCCAGTGATACAGCTGGGAGCCGTGCAGGCGGTTGGCGATGCGCAGGGGTTCGATTGCCGACGAAAACGCGATCATCGAGAAGCGCGGCACGAGTACGAAGACGACCGTCCGCGGCGACACATCCCCATCCTTGGCCAAGGATGCGTCTGCTCTGATGTCCATCGCGCCCAATTCCTATGACCGCCCGACGAGGCACTATATACAGGTGGTGCCCCCACCTTTCAAGGAAACCGAAGTGCGCAAGAAGCCGAAGGCTGCACAAAGACTGGCGATTTAAACGACACCGGCGCTGTCGTCTTGTGTCGGGTTTAAGCTAACAAACGTCGCTTTTCGAGGGTTCCATGGTTTCGGTCTCGTCGGCCTTGATGTCTAAGGCATGCGTTGCACTCGCGCGCTCAGGCATTCGGTCGCCGCAGGCCGGGTCGGATGTCCCTTCATGAAGGCGGGCGATTCGTACCGCCAGGGCTTGGCGCGAAAGGGCAGGGTGCCCCCGCCCGTGTCGATTTCAGAACAATACAGTTCTTAAGTAGTGAAGCGACCGTCATTGGATCGCATCACATTGTCCGCCGATGCCAGGGTGGTCGAGGTGTCGTTCCGGTCGTCGGTCACTCCGGGTGCCCGGGAGATCGCTAAGACGGATGGACGGGACGACGCCAAGTGGGTGCTTGACGGTCGGAGCTTGCGGGCGTGCCGTCCGCAAGGGGTTTGCGCTCGGGCCTCGGCGTTGACCGCCGGCATGGTGCATTTCGGTTGCCGCGTCTGCGGCGTGTGGACGTGGATGAGAGAGAAGCGGTCATGAATATCGACCAGAGCGGGGTGTCGGCGGCCGTGCGTTCGCTGGCCTTGAGCGCGTCCACCGAGTTGACACCGGCGTTGCAGGGCGTCGCGGGGCATCTCGCGCGCCTGCTGGGCGCCGGCGTCGCGTATCGTCGATACGGCGGGCGCGGACGACACCGCATCGAAACTAGAGGTCATGGCATCATGGTGCGTCGCCCGGAGCGGCCAATGCCTGGCAGAGGAGCGGCATGATGGCAGATCTTCCGAAGCACAAACGTTACGTCATCGTCGGTGGCGGCATTGTCGGCGTCATGGTGGCGTGGCATCTCCGCCAGCGCGGCGAGACGGACATCGCCATCCTCGACAAGTCCGGGATTCCGACTGATATCGGCTCCACGGCCCACGCCAGCGATTTCCTGTTCAACACCGGTCATGACCGGCTGTCAGCTTTTACGACCGCCTACAGCCGCGAGTTCTTCAACGCGCGCGGTCACTTCCTGGAGAAGGGCGGCCTCGAGGTCTGCCTGAAGGACCGGGACGATCGCTGGGACGAGCTTCTGCGCAAGGTAGCGAGCGGCAAGGCGTACGGCTTCGAGATGGAAATGCTGTCGGCCAGCGAAGCGGCGGCCCGGCACCCGTTCCTGGCCGCAGACGCGATCCGTGGCGCACTCTGGGACCCGCAGGCCGGACTGGTGATTCCGCGTTCGCAGGCGTTCGCCGGCAAGATGGTCGACGAACTCGTCGCCGGCGGTGGCGTCGAGATCTTTCCGAATACGCCCGTCCAGCGTATCGACAGCCAGGACGGCCGGGTGCGCGGCGTCGAGACGCCGAAGGGCTACATCGCCGCCGATCGGGTGATCGTCGCTTGCGGCATCTGGGGCGCGCTGGTCGGCAAGAACGCGGGCGTGCCAATCCCTGTCGCGGCCGGCGATCATCCGCTTCTGTTCTTCCGCGGCGCAAAGCTTGATGAACTCCTGAAGCAACATTCGCCGCGCGAGGACATGTGCTATCCGCTGCTGCGCATCCAGGATCTCGCGGCCTACGTCCGCGATACCGGCGGGCATGAGAGCGTGGAGGGGGGCGAGGCGGAATTCGGCTACTACGAACGCTACGAGCCTCGCCTGGTCGCGGCGGAAGACATCGCCGAGGTCGGCCAGTCGACGCTGGCCAACCTGTCGCCCTCCATGCGCGAACTGCCCGAAGAACATTTCGAAGAGGCCTTCACGGAGGCTCTCGATGCCGTTCCTATTTTCGGAGAGCTCGAATACCTGTGGCGGAAGTCGTTCAACGGCCTGCTGCTGTTCACGCCGGACGGCAACTCGGTCGTCGGTGAATTGCCGGAAGTGAAGGATCTCTGGCTTGCCGAGGCTGTTTGGGTCAAGGACGCCCCCGGCATGGGCAAGCTCGTCGCCGATTGGATCGTCGATGGCGAACCGCATATCGACCCACAGCCGATCGACATCGCGCGCTTCTATCCGCATCAGAAGGAGACGGCTTACGTCACCGGGCGAAGCACCGAGATCGCGCGCAAGGTCTATGGGATTGTGCATCCGCGCGAGCCGTACGAAACCGGCCGCGACATTCTCAAGAGCCCGTTCCACGCGCGCGAGCTGGAGCTTGGCGGCGCGTTCCGGCAGGCCGACAATCCGGGCGGCTGGGAACGCGCGCCCTGGTACGAATCGAACCGGAATCTGCTCGACCGCTACGGCGCGCAGATTCCGGAGCGGCCGAACGAGTGGGACAGCCGCTGGCATTCGCCGATTTCCTATGCCGAGCATCTGGCCATGCGCGATGGCGCCGGCCTGATCAACCTGTCGCACTTCGCGATCTTCGATGTCATCGGGCCGAAGGCGTTGCCGGCGCTGCAATACATCTCGGTGGCCCAGATGGATGTTGCGGTCGGACGGGTCGTCTACACGCAGTTCCTTGATCACCGTGGCGGCGTGCGCGCCGATTTGACGATCATGCGGCTTGGGCCGGAGCATTTTCGTGTCGTGACCGGCGGATCCGTGGGCGGCATGGACGGCAAATGGATCCGCGACCGCTTACCTGCCGACGGCGTCGAGTTCGTGGATCTCACTCAAAAGCAGATCACCATCGGTCTGTGGGGTCCGACGGCCGGCGCTGTGCTGCAGGCGGTGACGGACGCGGACGTGTCGCAGGAGGCGCTTGCGTTCGGCCGCGTCAAGGAAATCCGCGTCGGGGATTTTCCGGTGCTCGCAAGCCGCCTCTCCTATGTCGGCGAGTTCGGCTGGGAGCTGCATTGCGCCTACGAAGACGGCGCGGCGCTCTGGTCGGCGCTCGAGCAGGCCGGGCGGCCTGCCAATCTCGTTCCGGTGGGCATCGAGGTCTATGCCACGAGCGCGCCGATCGAGGGACATTACCTTCTGCAAGGCGGTGAGCTCGATAGCGAGTACACGCTCGTGGAATCGGGCATGGCGCCGAAGAAGCTCAAAGAGGCCGATTTCGTCGGCAAGGACGCGCTAGCGGCGGAAATCGAAAAGGGCCCGCCGGCGGCGGTGCTGTGCACGTTGACGGTCGAGAACAACATCGCGTCGGACGGCACGCCCCGGTTCATCGTCGGCAACAACTGGCCGCTTCTCGATCCGGCGACGAAAGAGGTTTTCGTCGACGCCAAAGGCCGCCGCTCGCGGGTGCGCCGGGTCGGCTATGGCCCGTCGGTTGGCAAGCAGATCGTGCTTGCGTATCTGCCGCCGAGCGCCGCGGAAGTGGGCGCCAAGGTCCTGATCGAGTACTTCGGCGAGCACTTCCCGATGACGGTGCGTTCGATCGATCGCACGTCTGTTTTCGATCCGCTGAAGGAGCGCGTGAAGAACCGACCGTCCGCCACGGTCGCGGCGTAATCCTGTTCGCGCCGTCGAGAGCCGTTGAAGGGGGCGGCTACAGACTGGCTGAGGTGCCTTAACAGGTGGCCTTGGCTATTCCTGCGCGCCTGTTTGATGTCTCGGGCTTTCGATCCCGGCCGATCTCGAGGCCGGCGGGTCCGGACGGATCGATCCCGCAGACCGGGCTCCGAAGCCTGAGAAGGGTCCCGATCAAGGCGCCGGGCTTTCCGGGCGCTTATCCGCGCCCGGATGTCTGTTTGGCGGCCGTTTCGGCCGAGTCGGGGCAGCAGGAGTTCGAACCTGCAGCCTTCTACCTTATAGATAAGCATTTGATATTGTGTATTTATTTGAGCTCTATGTCCCCCGCCGACCGTCGCCGCCAAGCGCCGCTTCGGTTGGCAAGCCAACCTTCGCGCCCACAAAGATTGCCCGCGAAAGACGGGCCCCAAGCCTCGCCAAACGGCCTTGAATCCACTAAGTGACGGATCCGGCGCGGGTGTAGCTCAATGGTAGAGCAACAGCCTTCCAAGCTGATGACGAGGGTTCGATTCCCTTCACCCGCTCCAATCTTTTCAATGGCTTAGATGAATTTTCGCGCGCGTTTTGTGTCAGCGCGGGCTGCTGTTTTGTATCAAGCATTGGGTCTCATTCTCTCTGGTGGCTCACCCCACCATAAATCGAACCCCGGGGCCGCGTTTGCCCGTTGATCGAACGTCGAAAGCGCGGCTTCATGGGCCCCTGCGGAGCGGGTGGTTCCAACGCCCACGCGGGTGCTTATCCGTCCCGAGGGGAAGCGCTTCAGGGACGCCGTGCTGTTGCGCGGGGCTCTGTAGCGGGAGTTGATCGAGGACCTCGGACGCTGCCCCGGACCCGCGATGTTCGAAAGCGGCAACCGTCCCTTTGCCTTGGATTCCATCAAGAGCATTCTGGCGGCGGTTGCCCCGGCGACGGGCGAATGCGGTGAGGCGTTGCGCGCGCTCGTGTCGTGACTCGAGGGATCATGGCGGGAGACGGCATCGACGTGCGCCGCGATGTTGTCCTTCAATTGCACGATATACAAGGCGCGTACCTCTAATGCGCGTGCCAGTATCTCGTCGCGCGGCGGATGACGCAGCGTTTCGCGATCGATCTCGGCTATTCCCCTCCATCATTCGTTGTCTGCAACGATAGCCGACAGGAGGCCATGCAGGTCGTCGCGATGCCTGCAACGGCTCGTTCGCGACAATTGCGCCATCGCCAGGTGCGAGGTCTTCAATTCCGTTCGGCTGTGGTTATACTCGGTCGCGAGAGCGTCGGGCCGTTGACGCAGATCAAACGCGCGCAGTCCGGCTTTATTAAATTGATGTAATCGTGGGGCGCTGCAGGGAGCTTGCGTTATGGATGGCGCTCCGGCGCAAAGGGTACACGCTGTCATCGCGCGCGATGACTTGCAGGCCCTGATCGACGCGCTTTCCGGCCGCGGGTACCAGGTTCTGGGGCCGACCGTCCGCGACGGCGCCATCATCTACGACAATATCGCGCGCACGCAGGATTTTCCGGTGGGCTGGACCGAGCGGCAGGAGGCCGGCCGGTATCATTTGGAGCATCGCGACGATGGCGCCCTGTTCGGCTTTGCCGTCGGCCCGCAGTCGTGGAAACGATTCCTGCATCCGCCAGTCATCTCGATGTGGACGGCCCGCAAAGGCGACGACGGCAACTTCGCGATCGACGCATCGGACGATCCTCCCAAATTCGCTTTCATTGGCGTGCGGGCGTGCGAGCTCAGCGCAATCGCCGTTCAGGACAAGGTGTTCTGCGACGGCCCCTATCCCGATGTCACCTACGCGGGGCGGCGGCGCGACGCCTTCATTGTCGCGGTGAACTGCGGGGAGGCCGGCGGCACCTGCTTCTGCGTGTCGATGCAGACCGGCCCCAAGGCCGAGACGGGCTTCGACCTGGCGCTGACCGAGCTCCTGGACGACAGCCGGCACGACTTCCTGGTCGAGGTCGGCAGCGACGCGGGCGCCGACATGCTGCGCGGGGTGCCGCATCGTGACGCGACGCAGACGGACCTCGATGCGGCCGAGAAAATCGTGGCGCGCACAGCAGGCCAGATGGGCCGGGCGCTGGACACCGACGGCATCAAGGAGTTGCTGCTCGGCAACTTGAACCATCCGCGCTGGGACGAAGTCGCCGGGCGGTGCCTGGCCTGTGCAAATTGCACCATGGTGTGTCCCACCTGTTTCTGCACCACGGTCGAGGACCACAGCGATCTCACCGGCACCTCCGCAGAGCGCGTGCGCAAGTGGGACTCCTGCTTCACCATGGATTTCTCCTTCATCCATGGCGGCAGCGTGCGCAAAGCCGCCCGCTCGCGCTACCGGCAGTGGATGACCCACAAGCTCGCGACGTGGATTGATCAGTTTGGCACCTCGGGCTGCGTTGGCTGCGGCCGCTGCATCACCTGGTGCCCGGTGGGCATCGACATCACGGAAGAAGCCGCGGCGATCCGGGCCAATCCAGGGCCTGCGAAAGGGACAGAGCATGGCGGGGCTTGAGCACGTTGTGGGCGAACACCCGTTCTTTGCCGGGCTCGACCGCCAATACAGCGACTTGGTCGCCGGCTGCGCCCGCAATCATCGCTTCGAAGCGGAGCAGTATCTGTTCCACGAGGGCGATCCGGCCAACGAGTTCTTTCTGATCCGGCACGGCAAGGTGGCGCTCGAAATCACCGCGCCGGGGCGGCCGCCGATCATCTTCGCGACGCTGGGGAGGGCGAGGTCGTCGGTGCGTCCTGGGTCGTGCCGCCTTATCGGTGGATGTTCGATGCGCGCGCTTTGGAGCTCACGCGCGCCATCGGCATCAACGCGGAATGTCTGCGCGGCAAGTGCGACGCCGACCACCATTTCGGCTACGAGATGATGAAGCGATTTCTGCCGGTGTTCGTAAAACGGCTGCACGCGACCCGGCTGCAGATCCTCGACGTCTACGGGCAGCCCTGACATGGTCGTGGTGCCGCTTGCCGATCCATTCGTGCCGGAGATTTATCGGGTCAGGAGCGTGCGTCGCGAATTGTCCGACACGGTGACCTTGGAGCTGACCCCGATTTCGGGATCGCGCCCGCCCTTCGAGCCCGGACAATTCAACATGCTCTATGCCTTCGGTATCGGCGAGGTGCCGATCAGCATGAGCGCGAACGCCACCGACGACGGCGTGTTCGTCCATACCGTCCGCGATGTCGGTGCCGTCAGCGGCGCCATCGCGCGGCTCGAAGCCGGCGCGACGCTCGGCGTGCGGGGCCCGTTCGGCATCGGCTGGCCCGTGCGCTCCGCCGAAGGCGCCGATCTCATTATCGTAGCGGGCGGGCTCGGGCTGGCGCCGTTGCGCCCGGCCATCCGCCAGATCCTGGCCAGCCGTCAGCGCTACGGCCGGATCGTCGTCTTGATCGGCAGTCGAACGCCCAAGGACCTGCTGTTCAAGGAGGAACTCGAAGAGTGGCGGCGGCGTCTCGATGTGGACATCGACGTCACCGTCGATCATGCCGATCCCAGCTGGCACGGCAATGTCGGCGTCGTGCCCGACCTCATTGCGCGCGCCGCCTTCGATCCGCAGAAGACCGTCGCCTTGGTCTGCGGGCCGGAAGTGATGATGCGCTTCACCGTGAGCGGGCTACGCGATGCCGGCGTGACATCGGAGCGCATCTATCTGTCGATGGAGCGTAACATGAAATGCGCTATCGGCCTGTGCGGTCATTGCCAGTTCGGCCCGACCTTCGTCTGCAAGGATGGGCCGGTAATAAGCTACGATCGGATTGCGGATTTCCTTACGGTGAAGGAGCTCTGACATGAGCGTCGGGCAACGACCCAAATTGGCTGTGTGGAAGTTCGCCTCCTGCGACGGCTGCCAACTTTCGCTGCTCGACTGCGAGGACGAGTTGCTCGCGTTGGCCGACGCCGTCGAGATCGCCAATTTTCCGGAAGCATCGAGCGCGGTCGTCGACGGTCCATATGACCTCTCGTTGGTCGAAGGATCGGTGACCACGGCGCACGATGCCGAGCGTATTCTGAAGGTACGCGCGCAATCGAAGCATCTGGTGACCATCGGCGCCTGCGCCACCGCCGGCGGCATCCAGGCCCTGCGCAATTTCGCCGATGTCAACGACTTCATCGCCGCGGTCTATGCCTCGCCGCAATATATCTCGACGCTCGCCACCTCGACGCCGATCTCGGCGCACGTGCCGGTTGACTACGAACTGCACGGCTGTCCGATCAACAAGGCGCAATTGCTCGAGGTGATTTCGGCCTTCCTCGCCGGACGCAAACCGGCAATCGCCGCTCACAGCGTCTGCGTCGAGTGCAAGCAGCGCGGCAATGTCTGCGTAATGGTGCAGGGCACGCCGTGCCTCGGTCCGGTGACCCATGCCGGCTGCGGTGCCATCTGCCCGGCCTACCGACGCGGCTGCTACGGCTGCTACGGCCCGATGGAGACGCCGAACACAGGCTCGCTGGCGCGCGAATGGCAGGCGCTCGGCGCCGATGCGCGCGATATCCGACGCGCCTTCAGTACCTTCAACGTTGCCGCCGAACCATTCCGGAAGGAGAGCGAGGCCCATGGCGACTAAGACCATCCGGGTCGACTATCTCGCCCGCGTCGAAGGCGAGGGCGCGCTCGACCTCGATATCCGCGACGGGCGCGTGGCGTCGGCGCGGCTCAACATCTTCGAGCCGCCGCGTTTCTTCGAGGCGTTTTTGCCCGGCCGCAGTTATGCCGAACTGCCCGACATCGTCGCGCGCATTTGCGGTATCTGCCCGATCGCCTATCAGATGAGCGCGGTGCATGCGACCGAGGACGCCTTCGGCGCCAAGGTCGACGGGCAATTGCGGGCCTTGCGGCGGCTCATCTACTGCGGCGAATGGATCGAAAGCCACGGTCTGCATGTGGTGATGCTGCACGCGCCTGATTTTCTCGGTTTCCCGGACGCCATTCGGATGTCCCACGATCACGGCGACGCCGTGCGCAACGGGCTGGCGCTGAAGAAGGCCGGCAACGAGCTGATGCGGCTCATCGGCGGGCGCGAGGTGCATCCTGTCAACGTGAAGCCCGGCGGGTTCTATCGGGTGCCGACGCGGGCGGAAATGGCAGACGCTGCGGAGAGTCTAAAACGCGCGCGTGACCTCGCCGTCGGTCTCGTGCGCTGGGTGGCGACGTTTCCGTTTCCGGATTACCAGCGCGATTACGAATTCGTCGCCTTGCGCCATCCGGACGAATATCCGTTCAACGAGGGGCGGCTCGTCTCCAATCGTGACATCGACATCGATATCGCCGACTACGAGAGCGAGTTCGAGGAACGCCATGTGGCGCATTCGACCGCGCTGCATTCCGTGGTGAAGCGGCGCGGCGCCTATCTGGTCGGGCCGCTGGCGCGTTATGCGTTGAACTACGACAAGCTGCCGGCCTCGGTGCAGGGGCTGGCGCGGAGGCGGGGCTTGGACGCGTGTGCAACAATCCGTTCCAGAGCATCGTCGTGCGGGCGCTGGAAATCACCTATGCCTGCGAGGAAGCGCTGCGCATTATCGAAGACTACGAGCCGCCGGACGCCGCCGCGGTGCCGATCGAACCGCGCGCGGGCGTCGGCTTCGGCTGCACCGAGGCGCCACGCGGCATCTGCTGGCATCGTTATGAGTTCGATGAGACGGGCACGATCCGTAAAGCGCGCATCGTGCCGCCAACCTCGCAGAACCAGCCGAGCATCGAAGCGGATCTGGCCGGGGTCGCCACTATGGTTCTGGACCAGCCGGACGACGTCATCCGCGACCGCTGCGAGCAGAGCATTCGCAATTACGATCCGTGCATCTCGTGTTCGACGCATTTCCTCAAGCTGACGGTCAACCGGGAATGAGCGGTAGCGACGAACAGAGACGCACGGCGTGCAAGGTTCTTGTTGCCTGCCTGGGCAATCCGGATCGCGGCGACGACGGAGTTGGCGCGGCGGTGGCGCGGGCGCTCGCCGGCCGGTTGCGCGACGGTGCGGCGCTGGTCGTGCGCAGCGGCGACATGCTGGCGCTGATCGACGAGTGGACCGGCTTCGACGCGGTCGTGTGCGTGGATGCGGCTGCCGCGGCTGGAACACCGGGCCATATCCGCCGCATCGATCTCGCGCGCGAGACGTTGCCGGTGGACGTGGGCGTTACCTCGAGTCACGCCTTTGGTCTGGCCGAAGCGGTGCAACTCGCGCGCACCCTGCAATGCGCGCCGGCGCAAATCGTCGTCTACGCCATCGAGGGGGCAACGTTCGAGACGGGCGCACCAATGACGGCAGCGGTGGCGGCGGTCGTGGACGACGTCGCGCAGCGCGTGATCGACGAGGTGCGGCACCTTGGGCAAGGTGTGACGCGCGTGGCTTTGGTGGCCCAGAGCGGGCTCTAGTTTGCGACGGCAATTGAGTCCGTAGGGGCCGTCGAAGTTCTTGCCCGCAAAGCATCTTCGCCGGGCGGGACATTTCCAAAAGCCATGTGAGGACAACGCTCGTTGCAGTCGATCCTCGGCGCGGGCGGGCGCGGGTCAGTTGCTCCCCGCCAGCTCCTCGCGCTGGATTTCGAGCGCCAGCCACTGTTCTTCGGCGGTGGCGATCTTGTGCTGCAATTCGCCGAGCTTGGTCGTGGCTTTTTCAAAGCCGGCGCGGTCGCGGGTATAAAACGCCGGATCGTCGAGCTTCTCCTGCAGCGTGGCGGCTTCCGCTTGCAGCTTGGCGATGGTCTTCGGCAGCGTCTCCAGCGCGTGCTTGTCCTTGAAGGTCATCTTGCGCTTGGAGTCAGAGGGCGCGGCGGGTTTTGCAGTCGCCTTGGTTGCCTTGTCCAGCTCGGCTATGCGCTTCGCGCGTGTGAGATCCGAGCCGCGCTGCGTCAGCATGTCGGAATAGCCGCCGGCATATTCGGTCCAGCTGCCGTCGCCCTCCGGCACGATGACGCCGCTCACCAGCCGGTCGAGGAAGTCGCGGTCGTGGCTGATCAGCAGCACGGTGCCGGCGTAATCGGCGAGCATCTCCTCGAGCACGTCGAGGGTTTCCATGTCGAGATCGTTGGTGGGCTCGTCGAGGACCAGCAGGTTCGATTGCTTCGCCAGCGCCTGCGCCAGCATCAGCCGGCCGCGCTCGCCGCCGGAGAGCTTCGAAAGCGGCGTGCGCGCCTGCTCGGGCGCGAACAGGAAGTCCTTCATGTAGCCGACGACGTGCTTCGGCTTGCCGTTGACCATCACGGTGTCGCCGCCGCCGCGCGTGAGCGCGGCCGCCACGGTGGTATTGGGATCGAGGCTGTCGCGGTGCTGGTCGAGGTTGGCGATTTCGAGATTGGCGCCGAGCTTGAGCGTGCCGTCGTCCGGCTCGAGCGTGCCGGTGAGCAGACCGATAAGCGTGGTCTTGCCCGAGCCGTTGGGCCCGACGATGCCGATGCGGTCGCTGCGCTGGACGCGCATCGAAAAGTCGCTGACGATCGGCCGGCCGGCGTAGCTCTTCGACAGGTGCTTGGCCTCGATCACCAGCTTGCCGGACGCCTCGGCGGCGCCGGCGGTGATCACGGCGTTGCCGGCAGTGCCGCGATAGGTCCGTCGCGCCTCGCGCAGCGCCTGTAATTCCCCAACCCGGCGCACATTACGCTTGCGCCGCGCGGTGACGCCGTAGCGCATCCAGTCTTCTTCCGCCGCGATCTTGCGGTCGAGCTTGTGCTGCTCGCGTTCTTCCTCGGCCAGCAGCTGGTCGCGCCATTCCTCGAAATGGGCGAAGCCGCGCTCGACGCGCCGGGTTTCGCCGCGGTCGAGCCAGACCGTCTGGCGGGTGAGGTTGGAAAGGAATTGCCGGTCATGGCTGATGATGACCAGGGCGGTGCGGCGGGAATCGAGCTCCCGCTCTAGCCACTCGATGGTGGTGAGGTCGAGATGGTTGGTCGGCTCGTCCAGCAGCAGGATGTCGGGATTGGGCGCCAGCACGCGGGCGAGCGAGGCCCGCCGCGCCTCGCCGCCGGAGAGGTGGTTGGGGTCTTCCTCGCCGGAAAGCCCGAGCTCCTCCAGCACGGAGTGGGCGACGTACGGGTCATCAGTTGCCGCGAGCCCTGCCTCGACATAGCCAAGTGTAGTCGAAAATCCTGAAAAATCAGGCTCTTGTGGCAGGTAGCGAACCAGCGCGCCGGGCTGCACGAAGATCGTGCCGCGGTCCGGTTCCACCAGCCCGGCGGCCATCTTCAGCAGCGTCGACTTGCCGGAACCGTTGCGGCCGACCAGCGAGACCCGCTCCCCGGTCGAGACCGACAGTTCGGCCCCGGTCAGCAGCGGCGTGCCGCCGAAGGTGAGCGCGATGTCCTTGAGCTGGATGAGAGGAGGGGCCATGTCGCCTTTAGATATGTTGTCTTTATATAGGGAGCGCGCCGCGGAGGCGGCCGGCCGTGCCGGGGCAGCGGTTCGCCTAGCAGCCGGATCGGTCGGCGGTCAAAGCCCACCGGGCGTTGGCTGGGTCGGGGTGGGGGCGCGCCGCGGGGCCCGGGCGGGATTTTCGGGAAAAACCGCCTGATTCCGGGTCGCTAACCCCATTCATCGTGCTTGCAATGGCCCCCGGTATAATGCATGACATCCGCGCGGCGGACCCTGTATGGTCCGCCGCATGCGCTTCCGGAGGAGTGTAGCTCAATGGCTAGAGCACCGGTCTCCAAAACCGGGGGTTGCAGGTTCGAGTCCTGCCACTCCTGCCAGGCGGCGAGTTTCCCGTAGTCCGGGCCGCGAAAAGTCGGGCAAAACCCGTCGGCGGTGACTACATAGCGGGCGTTAGAGACCGACTTCGATAGGCCGACTTGATGGATCAAGCGGCGAACAGGACTGACAAGGCTTAGTTGAATGGCAACGTCTCCGTTCAAGTTTCTGCAGGAAGTGCGTGAGGAGACCCGTAAGGTCACGTGGCCTTCGCGGAAGGAAACCGCGATTACCACCGGCATGGTGTTCATCATGGTGGCGATCGCGGCGGTGTTCTTCATGGTGGCGGATCAGGCGATCCGCATCGTTGTGACCTTCGTGCTCGGCATCGGGACCTGATCCCGAAACCGGCGACAACCTTCGTCAAGAACGAAACCGACCGACATCACGCTGGCTGAATTGCAAGGCTGAAACGATGAGCGACATCGCGACTGCTACAACCTCGACCCGGCCCAAACGCTGGTACATCGTGCACGCCTATTCGAACTTCGAGAACAAGGTCGCCGAATTGATCCGCGAGCAGGCCAAGCAGCGCGGGCTGGCCGACCATTTCGAAGAGATCATGGTGCCGAAGGAAAAGGTCACCGAGGTGCGCCGCGGCCGCAAGGTTGAGGCCGAGCGCAAGTTCTTTCCCGGCTACGTGCTGGTGAAGATGGACCTGACCGACGACGTCTACCATCTGATCAAGAACACCCCCAAGGTCACCGGCTTCCTGGGCGCCGACAACAAGCCGATGCCGATTTCCGACGCCGAAGCCGATCGCATCCTGCAGCAGGTGCAGGAGGGCATCGAGCGGCCGAAGCCTTCGATCTCGTTCGAGGTCGGCGAGCAGGTGCGGGTGTCGGACGGGCCGTTCGCCTCGTTCAACGGTGCCGTCGAGGAAGTGGACGAAGGCCGCTCGCGGCTGAAGGTGGCGGTGTCGATCTTCGGCCGCGCCACTCCGGTGGAGCTGGAATTCGGCCAGGTGGAGAAGCTATAGAGTTCCTTCGCCCGCAAGGGTGGGGGTGTTTGCAGACGTGGGAGGTGAGGCGGTCGCCAACCGTCGAGATCCGCACCACTAACGGAGTAAAGCGATGGCTAAGAAAATCACAGGCTATTTGAAACTGCAGGTGCCGGCTGGCGCCGCCAACCCGTCGCCGCCGATCGGCCCGGCGCTGGGCCAGCGCGGTCTCAACATCATGGAGTTCTGCAAGGCGTTCAACGCGCAGACCCAGAAGATGGAAAAGAACATCCCGATCCCGGTGGTCATCACCGCCTATCAGGATCGTTCCTTCACCTTCGAGATGAAGACCCCGCCGGTGTCGTACTTCCTGAAGAAGGCGGCGGACCTGAAGAGCGCGTCGAAGAACCCCGGCCGCGACTTCGCCGGTTCGGTGAACAAGGCGCAGGTGCGCGAAATCGCCGAGCAGAAGATGAAGGACTTGAACTGCGACTCGATCGAGGCGGCCATGAAGATGGTCGAAGGCTCCGCCCGTTCGATGGGCATCACGGTGACGGAGTAAGAAACATGCCGAAGATCGCAAAACGCGTGAAGTCCGCCCGCGAGGGCATCGAGCGAGAGCACCTGTATTCGATCGACGAAGCGATCAAGCTGGTGAAGGAGCGCGCCAAGGCCAAGTTCGACGAGACCATCGAGATCGCGATGAATCTCGGCGTCGATCCCAAGCACGCCGACCAGATGGTGCGCGGCGTGGTCAACCTGCCGAACGGCACCGGCCGCACCGTGCGCGTCGGCGTGTTCGCGCGCGGCGCCAAGGCGGAGGAAGCGACCGCCGCCGGCGCCGACGTGGTGGGCGCGGAAGACCTGGTTGAGAAGGTGCAGGGCGGTCAGATCGACTTCGACCGCTGCATCGCCACCCCGGACATGATGCCGCTGGTCGGCCGTCTCGGTAAGGTGCTCGGCCCCCGCGGCATGATGCCGAACCCGAAGGTTGGTACCGTGTCGATGGACGTCACCGGAGCGGTGAAGGCCGCCAAGGGCGGCGCGGTCGAGTTCCGCGTCGAGAAGGCCGGCATCATCCATGCCGGCGTCGGCAAGGCTTCGTTCTCCGAGGATAAGCTGGTCGAGAACGTCATGGCGTTCGCGGACGCCGTTCAGAAGGCGAAGCCGCCCGGCGCCAAGGGCCACTACATCAACCGGGTCGCGGTCTCTTCGACGATGGGCCCAGGCGTGAAGGTGGACATGGGGACGCTGTTTGCGCCGAAGGTGTAAACATTCAAGCCGCGAATGGATTGAAGGCCCGGGCAAAGCGCCCGGGCCTTTTTTCATGCCTTCGTCTCATGCCTTTTTGGTGACCGGGATGACCGTCTCGCGCAAGGGCGCGCGGCTGAGCTCGTTGCCGGCGGCGATGGCCTTGTGCAGCAGGCGCATCAATTCCTTCTTTTCGGGGGCCGTCAGCCCGCGCAGCATGGCCCCCTGCGCGGCCTCGACCGCCGGCTCGATGTCGCGCAGCGTGCGCCTGCCGGCGTCGGTTATCTGCAACGTGCGCGCGCGCCGGTCGCGGCTGCTGACCTCACGCGCCACCAGGCCCTTCTGCACCAGCCGGTCGACCACGCCGCCGATGGTCGTGCGGTCGTAGGCGATCAGGCCGGCGAGCGTCGCCTGGTCGATTGCGGGATGCGTCGCGACGGCGCCGAGGGCCGCATATTGCACCGGCGTGAGGTCGAAGCCCGCGTCCTCGACCTCGGCGTGGAAAACGGCCGCCGCGATCTGCTGGAACCGGCGGGCCAGATGGCCCGGCTTGTCGTTGAGATCCTTCACCGATGTGTCCCCGTTGCGCGCAGCTGTGTCAGTAATTGACAAGTATACTGATGATCAGTATTGTGTGCAATAAGGAAAGCCGTTCCACGCTGCCGTCTCGGGATCTTCGGTCTTGGATGGCGCAGAAAGAAGAAACGGACGGACAGTCGCCGGGTTGGGCGGCCTTCACGGTTGCGCAAGGCCCGCAAGGGCCGGGGAGGTTTCATGCAATTCCATCTCAACGGTTTCCAGCCGGGCGATCCGGAGATTGCCGATCCGGGAGAGCGCCATCCCGCCCCGGGCGCCGCCGGGCCGCTGCCGGCGGAAGTCGATGTCCTCATCGTGGGCTGCGGGCCGGCCGGCCTGACGCTCGCCACCCAGCTTGCCGCCTTTGGCGACATCAAGACCTGCATCGTCGAACAGAAGGACGGCCCGATCCTGCGCGGGCAGGCGGACGGCATCGCCTGCCGCACCATGGAGATGTTCGAGGCCTTCGGTTTCAGCGAGCGCGTGCTCAAGGAAGCCTGCTGGATCAACGAGACCACGTTCTGGAAGCCGGACGACAAGCAGCCCGAGAATATCGTGCGCAGCGGCCGGGTGCAGGACGTCGAAGACGACCTGTCGGAATTTCCCCACGTCGTGCTCAACCAGGCGCGGGTGCATGATTGCTATCTCGACACCATGCGCCGCTCGCCGGCCAAGCTCGCGCCGTTCTATTCGCGGCGCCTCGCCGGTCTTGAGATCGCTGCGACCTCCGATTCCGATCCCTATCGTGTGACGGCGCGGCTCGAGCGCGTCGATGCCGCGCGCGAGGTCAAGAGTGAGGGCGAGGCCGAGACCATCCGCGCCCGCTATGTCGTCGGCTGCGACGGCGCGCGCAGCGCCGTGCGCCAGTCCCTCGGCCGCGCCTTGCGTGGCGATTCGGCCAATCACGCCTGGGGCGTGATGGATGTGCTGGCGGTAACCGATTTCCCGGACGTGCGTATGAAATGCCTGATCCAGTCGGCCAAGGACGGCAGCATCATCATCATCCCGCGCGAGGGCGGCTATCTGTTCCGCGTCTATGTCGAGATGGACAAGCTCAATCCGAGCGAACGCGTCGCCGACCGGAATATCACGGTCGATCACGTGATCGCGGGCGCCCGGCGTATCCTCCACCCCTATACCTTCGACGTGAAAGAGGTCGCCTGGTGGTCGGTCTACGAGATCGGCCAGCGCCTGTGCGACAAGTTCGACGACGTGGAAGGCGACGTCCCGGACCAGGTGCCGTGCGTGTTCATCACCGGCGACGCCTGCCACACCCATAGCCCGAAGGCCGGGCAGGGCATGAACGTGTCCATGCAGGACGGCTTCAATCTCGGCTGGAAGCTGGCGGCCGTTTTGCGCGGGCGCGCCGCACCGCACCTGCTGCAGACCTATTCGGCGGAACGTCAGGCGGTCGCCAAGGAGCTCATCGATTTCGACCGCGAGTGGGCCGAGGTCATCAGTTCGTCCACGCGGGTGGCCGATCCCGCCGAAACGCAACGCTATTTCGTCCAGCACGGCCGCTACACCGCGGGCACCGCGACCCGCTATCGCCCGGCGCTGCTCACCGGCGAGGCTACCCATCAGCATCTGGCGACGGGGCTGCCCATCGGCGCGCGCTTCCATTCGGCGCCGGTCATCCGCGTTGCTGACGCCAAGCCCATGCATCTCGGCCATGCCGATCAAGGCGGACGGACGCTGGCGCATCTTCGCCTTTGCCGGCGAAGGCGATCCGGCGGCGCCGGATTCGAAGCCTGCGCGGCTTGTGCGGTTTCCTGGCCGACGCGCCGACCTCGCCGGTGCGCAAATACACGCCGGCGGGCGCGGACATAGACGCGGTGATCGACGTCCGCGCGGTGTTCCAGCAGGGCCATCGGGACATCGCGATCCAGTCGCTGCCGGCGCTGCTGCTGCCGCGCAAGGGGAGTTTCGGCTTGCACGACTACGAGAAGGTGTTCGCCGCCGACCTGAAGAGCGGGCAGGACATCTTCGCGCTGCGCGGCATCGACCGCGCGCAGGGCTGCATGGTCGTGGTACGGCCGGACCAGTACGTCGCGCATGTGCTGCCGCTCGACGCCTATGGCGAGCTCACCGCCTACTTTGACGGGTTCATGGTCCAAGGCGCGGCTCAGCAGACGTTGCGGCCGACGGGGTAGGGGCCGCAGCCCCCTGATGGGCCCCCGGAGGTAGGTTTTCGGCCCTGCCGGGCCCTAAAAGGGGCTTGGCAAGCGGGCCGTAAAGGTCTAGTTAAGCGCATTGGGCGTGCCGGCCCGTTTGTCGGCACGCCTTTGCGCGTCCTTACAATACAAACAATGGTGAGCTCGGCCACAGCCTTTTGGACATCCCCGCGGGACATCTGAGAGGAAAGGGCAGGGTTTTCAGCGTTTTTTGTGATGGCGCGCGGTCTTTTGGTCCGGAAACGGGCTTGAAGGCCACCTGTCCAAGACTGCCGGCGCCGATGCCCAAAGGAATGTCCCAAGGGATGTCCAATGGGCTGACGCTTAATCCCGGTCCACGCCGCCTGGCGGCGTGGGCATGCCAAACGGGGCCAGCATAGACGGGGACGCGACCCGAGTTTGCGCATTCATGACACTCGGTCATGAATGCGCCGGTTTGGTTCGAACCTCGGAGACCCGCTAGCGGTGAAAGCCCGCGAAACGGGGGGCAGGCATTAGCGAAGACGTCGTCCTGCCCGGACTTGTTCCCGCGTGAGCGGTTTGGGGGATGGCGGGTCACTAACCCGACGGCCTTTCCCGCAAACTCGACGCGGGCGGCCGTCAAACCGGAAAGAGCTTGCAGTGGACCGAGCGGAAAAGCAGGAGTCCATTACCGAACTGAACGGGGCCTTCAAGGCCTCCGAAGTGGTGGTGGTGGCTCACTATTCCGGCCTTTCTGTTGCCCAAATGCAGACTCTGCGTCAGCAGATGAAGCAGGCGGGTTGCAGCGTGAAGGTCGCGAAAAACCGTCTCGCCAAGATTGCGCTCAAGGACACCGATGCCGCCTCCATCGAGCCCCTGCTGAAGGGGCCGACCGTGCTCGCCTTCTCGGGCGATCCGGTGGCGGCGCCGAAGGTGGCCGTCGACTTCGCCAAGGCGAACGAAGCGTTCGTCATTCTCGGCGGGTCGATGGGCAAGACGGCTCTGGACTCCAACGGCGTCAAGGCACTCGCCTCGCTGCCGTCACTTGATGAGTTGCGCGCCAAGATCGTCGGCCTGGTTCAGGCTCCGGCGACCAAGCTCGCCCAGCTCACCAATGCGCCGGCCGGCAAGGTGGCGCGCGTGGTCCAGGCCTATGCCTCCAAGAGCGAAGCGGCCTGACGGCTCAAGACAACGTCTCAAACTGGTTCGAACCGATAGGAATTGAACAATGGCTGACCTGCAGAAGATCGTCGACGAATTGTCGAGCCTGACCGTCCTCGAGGCGGCGGACCTCGCCAAGATGCTGGAAGAAAAGTGGGGCGTCTCGGCCGCCGCCGCGGTGGCCGTGGCCGCCGGTCCGGCCGCGGGCGGTGGCGCTGCCGCTGCTGAAGAGCAGACCGAGTTCACTGTCGTGCTGGCGGCTGCCGGCGACAAGAAGATCGAGGTCATCAAGGAAGTGCGTGCGATCACCGGCCTCGGCCTCAAGGAGGCCAAGGATCTGGTCGAGGGCGCGCCCAAGCCGGTCAAGGAAGGCGTTCCGAAGGAAGAGGCCGACAAGGTCAAGGCCCAGCTCGAAAAGGCCGGCGCCAAGGTTGAGCTCAAATAAGCAAAGCTTATTCGAGCGAAATCCCCGGGCGAGCGTCAGCGAGACCCGGGGATTGCTAGCGAAACTGGTTCCCGGGCCCGTTTTGGCGGGTCCGGGGCCGAATTCGGCTCCGGATGCGGTCTGTTGAGGCCGCCTCCCGAGGCGAACAAGGCGGATAACGCGGATAACCCGCGAAAATGTAAGAGGGGTGGTCGGATGGCATCCGGCTTCCCAGATAGGGTGAGGCGGCGGCCTGATCGCACCAGATATTCGGTCGGATCGGGCGCAAGGTTGGCGAATTGGACGGCGGGATAGCAATTCGGCAGGGCGGTGGCCGGCTACCGGCGGGTCCCCGCAAGAGATAGCAAGAGACAGTCGTGAACGGCAGAGCCCTGGTCACGATGAAATGTGAAGAGTGCGGCGGTTCGGGCGAGGCCCGAATCACATAAGTAACGGACAGTTTCCGACGCCTGTCCGGATAGTCGCGATTGGATGGCGGCTTTCCGGAGAGGCGCCCGATGCTGGCCGCCACAATCGAATCGAAAGAGAGACGAGATGGCGATAGCGCAGACGTTTACGGGTCGCAAGCGCGTTAGGAAATTTTTCGGATCAATCAGGGAAGTCGCTGAGATGCCGAACCTCATCGAGGTTCAGAAGGCGTCCTACGACCAGTTTCTGCTCGTCGACGAGCCCGAAGGCGGCCGTCCCGACGAGGGCCTGCAGGCGGTTTTCAAATCGGTTTTCCCGATTTCCGATTTCTCCGGCTCCTCGATGCTGGAGTTCGTCAAGTACGAGTTCGAGCCGCCGAAGTACGACGTCGACGAGTGCCGCCAGCGCGGCATGACCTTCGCCGCGCCGCTGAAGGTGACGCTGCGGCTGATCGTGTTCGACGTCGATGAAGAGACGGGCGCCAAGTCGGTCAAGGACATCAAGGAGCAGGATGTCTACATGGGCGACATCCCGCTCATGACCAACAACGGCACCTTCATCGTCAATGGCACCGAGCGCGTCATCGTCTCGCAGATGCATCGTTCGCCGGGCGTGTTCTTCGACCACGACAAGGGCAAGAGCCATTCGTCGGGCAAGCTCCTGTTCGCCGCCCGCATCATCCCGTACCGCGGCTCCTGGCTCGACATCGAGTTCGACGCCAAGGACATCGTCTATGCGCGCATCGACCGTCGCCGTAAGATTCCGGTGACGTCGCTGCTCTATGCGCTGGGCCTCGACAGCGAAGAGATCCTGTCCACCTTCTACAATCACATCGTCTACAAGCGCGCCAAGGACGGTTGGCGCGTGCCGTTCGATGCCAACCGGCTCAAGGGCTACAAGGCGGTCCACGATCTGGTCGACGCCGACACCGGCAAGGTGGTGCTGGAGGCCGGCAAGAAGCTGACCGTGCGCCAGGCGCGCCAGCTCGCCGAGAAGGGCCTCAAGGCGCTGCGCATGGCCGACGAGGAGCTGATCGGCCATTACCTCGCCGAGGATCTGGTGAACAACAAGACCGGCGAGATCTATCTCGAAGCCGGTCAGGAGATCGACGAGAAGAACCTCAAGGTTCTGATCGAGGAAGGCTACAAGGAACTGCCGCTGCTCGACATCGACCACGTCAATGTCGGCGCCTACATCCGCAACACGCTCGCCGTCGACAAGAACATGACGCGCGAGGACGCGCTGTTCGACATCTACCGCGTCATGCGTCCGGGCGAGCCGCCGACGGTGGACACTGCCGAGGCGATGTTCCGCTCGCTGTTCTTCGACGCCGACCGTTACGACCTGTCGGCCGTCGGCCGCGTGAAGATGAACATGCGCCTCGACCTCGACGCGCCGGACACCCTGCGCGTGCTGCGTAGGGAAGACATCCTGGCGGTCATCAAGACGCTGGTCGACCTGCGCGACGGCAAGGGCGAGATCGACGACATCGACAATCTCGGCAACCGCCGGGTGCGCTCGGTCGGCGAGCTCATGGAGAACCAGTACCGCATCGGTCTGCTGCGCATGGAGCGCGCGATCAAGGAGCGCATGTCGTCGGTCGATATCGACACCGTCATGCCGCAGGACCTGATCAACGCCAAGCCGGCGGCGGCTGCGGTGCGCGAGTTCTTCGGCTCGTCGCAGCTCTCGCAGTTCATGGACCAGACCAACCCGCTCTCGGAGATCACCCACAAGCGGCGCCTGTCGGCGCTCGGCCCGGGCGGTCTGACCCGCGAGCGCGCCGGCTTCGAGGTGCGCGACGTGCACCCGACCCACTATGGCCGGATCTGCCCGATCGAGACGCCGGAAGGCCCGAACATCGGTCTGATCAACTCGCTCGCCACCTACGCGCGGGTGAACAAGTACGGCTTCGTGGAGACGCCTTATCGCAAGGTGAAGGACGGCCGCGTCAGCGACGAGGTGGTCTATCTCTCCGCCATGGAAGAGAGCCGCTACGCGGTCGCCCAGGCCGACGCGTCGCTCGACAACAAGGGCAAGCTGACGGAAGACCTGGTGGTCTGCCGCCAGGCCGGCGACGTGCACATGGTGCCGCGCGAGAAGGTCGACTACATGGACGTGTCGCCCAAGCAGCTCGTGTCGGTGGCCGCGGCGCTCATTCCGTTCCTGGAAAACGACGACGCCAACCGCGCGCTCATGGGCTCGAACATGCAGCGTCAGGCGGTGCCGCTGGTGCGCGCCGAGGCGCCGTTCGTAGGCACCGGCATGGAGCGCGTGGTGGCGCGTGACTCGGGCGCCGCCATCGGCGCGCGGCGCACCGGCATCATCGATCAGGTCGATGCGACCCGTATCGTTGTCCGTGCCACCGGTGAGACCGACCCGACCAAGCCCGGCGTCGATATCTACCGGCTGATGAAGTACCAGCGCTCCAACCAGAATACCTGCATCAACCAGCGCCCGCTGGTGAAGGTGGGTGACATGGTCGAGAAGGGCGACATCATCGCCGACGGTCCCTCGACCGATCTCGGCGAGCTCGCGCTCGGCCGCAACGTGCTGGTCGCGTTCATGCCGTGGAACGGCTACAACTTCGAGGACTCGATCCTGCTCTCCGAGCGGATCGTGAAGGACGACGTGTTCACCTCCATCCACATCGAGGAATTCGAGGTGATGGCGCGTGACACCAAGCTCGGTCCCGAGGAAATCACCCGCGACATCCCGAACGTCTCGGAAGAGGCGCTCAAGAACATGGACGAAGCGGGCATCGTCTACATCGGCGCCGAGGTGAATGCCGGCGACATCCTGGTCGGCAAGATCACGCCCAAGGGCGAAAGCCCGATGACGCCGGAAGAAAAGCTTCTGCGCGCCATCTTCGGCGAGAAGGCCTCCGACGTGCGCGACACCTCGTTGCGCGTGCCGCCGGGCGTGCAGGGCACCGTCGTCGAGGTGCGCGTGTTCAATCGCCACGGCGTCGAGAAGGACGAGCGCGCGCTCGCCATCGAGCGCGAGGAGATCGAGCGTCTCGCCAAGGACCGCGACGACGAGCAGGCGATCCTCGACCGCAACGTCTACGGCCGCTTGGCCGAGTTGCTGGAAGGGCGCCAGGGCATCGCGGGCCCGAAGGGCTTCAAGAAGGATTCGAAGATCACCCGCGCGGTGCTCGACGAATACCCGCGCGCCCAGTGGTGGCAGTTCGCCTCGCCCAACGACAAGCTGATGGCGGAGATCGAAGCCATCCGCAAGCAGTACGACGAGTCGAAGAAGCTCCTGGAACAGCGCTTCCTGGACAAGGTCGAGAAGCTGCAGCGCGGCGACGAGTTGCCGCCCGGCGTGATGAAGATGGTCAAGGTCTTCGTCGCGGTGAAGCGCAAGATCCAGCCCGGCGACAAGATGGCCGGCCGCCACGGCAACAAGGGCGTGGTGTCCAAGATCGTGCCGGTGGAGGACATGCCGTTCATGGCGGACGGTCGCCATGTCGACATCGTGCTCAACCCGCTCGGCGTGCCGAGCCGCATGAACGTCGGCCAGATCCTGGAGACCCATCTGGGCTGGGCTTGCGCCGGCCTCGGCATCAAGATCGGCGAGGCGGTCGAAGCCTATGACAACAAGAAAGACGTCAAGCCGCTCAAAGAGATGCTGAAGAAGGTCTACGGCGAAGACGAGACCATCAAGGCGCTCGACGAGAACCAGCTCGTGGAGCTCGGCCACAACCTGGCGCACGGCGTGCCGATCGCGACGCCGGTGTTCGACGGCGCCAAGGAGAAGGACATCGAGCAGATGCTCGATCTCGCCGGCGTCGACCACTCCGGCCAGTCGACCGTCTACGACGGGCGCACGGGCGACGCGTTCGATCGCCAGGTGACGGTGGGCTACATCTACATGCTCAAGCTGCACCATTTGGTGGACGACAAGATCCACGCCCGCTCGATCGGTCCGTACTCGCTGGTCACCCAGCAGCCGCTGGGCGGCAAGGCGCAGTTCGGCGGCCAGCGTTTCGGCGAAATGGAGGTCTGGGCGTTGGAAGCCTACGGCGCCGCCTACACGCTGCAGGAGATGCTCACCGTGAAGTCGGACGACGTCGCCGGCCGTACCAAGGTGTACGAGGCGATCGTGCGCGGCGACGACACGTTCGAGGCGGGCATTCCGGAAAGCTTCAACGTGCTGGTCAAGGAAATGCGCTCGCTCGGCCTCAACGTCGACCTGCACAATTCCAAGCAGGACCGGCAGGGCAACGCGCCAGCGGCGGAAGCGGCCGAATAATCCGCGTCACGGCCGGGCCCAAGGGCCCGGCCGGCGGCGCCTTCGCAAGAGGGCGCCCCAGAGACACGAGAGGCCCGGCGCAAGCCGCCGGGCGTGGTGGCGGAAAGCGAATTGAGAGAGCGGCCGGCCGAGGTCGGCAAGCGGAGAGAATACGATGAACCAAGACGTGATGAATCTTTTCAGCCCGCAGGCGCCAGCGCAGGTCTTCGATCAGATTCGGATTTCGATCGCCAGCCCGGAGAAGATCCTGTCCTGGTCCTACGGCGAGATCAAAAAGCCCGAGACGATCAACTACCGGACCTTCAAGCCCGAGCGCGACGGCCTGTTCTGCGCGCGCATCTTCGGGCCGATCAAGGACTACGAGTGCTTGTGCGGCAAGTACAAGCGCATGAAGTACAAGGGCATCATCTGCGAGAAGTGCTCGGTGGAAGTGACGCTCAGCCGCGTGCGGCGCGAGCGCATGGGCCACATCGAGCTCGCGGCGCCCGTCGCGCATATCTGGTTCCTGAAGTCGCTGCCGAGCCGCATCGGCATGCTGCTCGACATGACGCTGAAGGACCTCGAGCGCATCCTCTACTTCGAATACTACGTCGTGCTGGAGCCGGGCCTGACCCCGCTCAAGGATCGTCAACTGCTGTCGGAAGACGAGTATATCAAGGCGCAGGACGAGTTCGGCGCGGACAGCTTCACCGCCATGATCGGCGCGGAGGCGATCCGCGAGATGCTCAAGGCGATGGATCTGAGCAAGCTGCAGGTCGATCTGCGCATCGAGATGGGCGAGACCGAAAGCGACATCAAGAAGAAGAAATACGCCAAGCGGCTGAAGCTGATCGAGGCCTTCCTCACCTCCGGCAATAAGCCGGAGTGGATGATCCTGACCGTGGTGCCGGTGATTCCGCCGGACCTGCGGCCGCTGGTGCCGCTCGACGGCGGGCGCTTCGCGACCTCCGATCTGAACGACCTCTATCGCCGCGTCATCAACCGTAACAACCGCCTGAAGCGGCTGATCGAGTTGCGCGCGCCGGACATCATCATCCGCAACGAAAAGCGCATGCTGCAGGAAGCGGTTGATGCGCTGTTCGACAATGGCCGCCGCGGCCGCGTCATCACCGGCGCCAACAAGCGTCCGCTGAAGTCGCTCGCCGACATGCTCAAGGGCAAGCAGGGCCGGTTCCGCCAGAACCTGCTCGGCAAGCGCGTCGATTATTCGGGCCGTTCGGTGATCGTGGTCGGTCCCGAACTGAAGCTGCACCAGTGCGGCCTGCCGAAGAAGATGGCGCTCGAGCTGTTCAAGCCGTTCATCTATTCGCGGCTCGACGCCAAGGGTCTGTCGACCACGGTCAAGCAGGCCAAGAAGCTGGTCGAGAAGGAAAAGCCGGAAGTCTGGGATATCCTCGACGAGGTGATCCGCGAGCATCCGGTGCTGCTGAACCGCGCGCCGACCTTGCACCGCCTCGGCATCCAGGCCTTCGAGCCGGTGCTGATCGAGGGCAAGGCGATCCAGCTTCACCCGCTGGTGTGCGCGGCCTTCAACGCCGACTTCGACGGCGACCAGATGGCGGTGCACGTACCGCTGTCGCTGGAAGCGCAGCTCGAGGCGCGCGTGCTGATGATGTCGACCAACAACATCCTGCACCCGGCCAACGGCTCGCCGATCATCGTGCCGTCGCAGGACATCGTGCTCGGTCTCTACTACCTCTCGGTCATGCGCGAGGGCAGTAAGGGCGACGGCATGGCGTTCTCCAACTTGTCGGAGATCGACCACGCGCTGAACGTGAAGGCGATCGACCTGCACAGCAAGATCAGGTTCCGTTGGGAAGGCCTCGACTCCGACGGCAACCGGGTCAAGCGCATCTACGAGACCACGCCCGGCCGCGTGGTGCTCGGCAACGTGCTGCCCGAGAACCGCAAGATCTCGTTCGACATCGTCAACAAGCTGATGACCAAGCGCGAGATCTCGTCGATGATCGACACCGTCTACCGCCACTGCGGTCAGAAGGAGACGGTCATCTTCTGCGACCGCATCATGGCGCTCGGCTTCCACCACGCCTTCAAGGCCGGCATCTCGTTCGGCAAGGACGACATGGTGGTGCCGTCGTCGAAGTGGAAGACGGTCGAGCAGACGCAGGGCCTCGCCAAGGAATTCGAGCAGCAATACAACGACGGCCTGATCACCCAGGGCGAGAAGTACAACAAGGTGGTCGACGCCTGGTCGAAGTGCACCGAGACCATCGCGGAAGCGATGATGAAGGAAATCTCGGCCGCCAAGAAGGACGACACCGGCCGCGACCTGCAGGTCAACTCGATCTACATGATGGCGCATTCGGGCGCGCGCGGTTCGCCCGCCCAGATGCGTCAGCTCGCCGGCATGCGCGGCCTGATGGCCAAGCCGTCGGGCGAGATCATCGAGAGCCCGATCATCTCCAACTTCAAGGAAGGCCTGTCGGTGCTCGAGTACTTCAACTCGACTCACGGCGCCCGCAAGGGCCTCGCCGACACCGCCTTGAAGACGGCGAACTCGGGTTACCTGACCCGGCGCCTGGTGGACGTTGCGCAGGACTGCATCATCACCGAGCCGGATTGCGGCACCACCCGTGGCATCGCGGTGCGCGCCATCATCGATGCCGGCACCGTGGTGGCCTCGCTCGCCAGCCGCATTCTCGGCCGCACCACGGCGGAGGACGTCAAGAGTCCGTCGTCGAGCGACATCGTGATCCCGGGCGGAGTGCTGCTCGACCAGCCCGAAGTCGACAAGATCGTCATGGCGGGTGTGCAGGAGCTCAAGATTCGCTCCGTGCTCACCTGTGAGTCGAAGCATGGCGTCTGCGGCGCCTGCTACGGGCGCGATCTCGCCCGCGGCACCCCGGTCAACATGGGCGAAGCGGTGGGCGTCATCGCCGCCCAGTCGATCGGCGAGCCGGGCACCCAGCTCACCATGCGCACGTTCCACATCGGTGGCGCGGCGCAGATCTCGGAGCAGTCGTTCATCGAGTCGAACTTCGAGGGCACGATCAAGTTCATGAACAAGAACGTGGCGCGCAACTCGGATAAAGACGTGGTGGTGATGGCCCGCAACATGGTGGTGGCGGTCGTCGATCCGGATGGTACCGAGCGCGCGCATCACCGCATGACCTACGGTGCGCGGCTGAAGGTCGACGAGGGCGAGACCATCAAGCGCGGCCAGCGCATCGCAGAGTGGGACCCCTACACCCGGCCGATCCTGACCGAGGTGGAAGGCACCATTGACTTCGAGGACATGGTCGACGGCTTGTCGATGTCCGAGCAACTCGACGAGTCGACCGGCATCGCCAAGCGCGTGGTCATCGACTGGCGTACGGGTTCGTCCCGCAACCAGCAGGACCTGCGCCCGGCCATCGTCATCAAGGGTGCCGACGGGAATATCCTCAAGGTCGCCCGCGGCGGCGATGCCCGCTATCTGCTGGCGGTTGAGGCCATTCTCTCGGTCGATCCGGGCAGCACCGTGAAGGCGGGCGACGTCATCGCGCGTATCCCGACCGAAAGCGCCAAGACCCGCGACATCACCGGCGGTCTGCCGCGGGTGGCGGAACTGTTCGAGGCGCGCAAGCCGAAGGATGCGGCGGTCATCGCCGAGATCGGCGGCACCGTGCGCTTCGGCCGCGACTACAAGAACAAGCGGCGCATCTCGATCGAGCCCACGGACAAGTCCGAGGAACCGATGGAGTACCTGGTCGCGAAGGGCAAGCACATCCATCTGCAGGATGGCGACGTCATCGAGAAGGGCGATTACATCGTCGACGGCAACCCGGCTCCGCACGACATCCTCGCCGTCAAGGGCGTGGAGGAGCTGGCGGCCTACCTGGTCAACGAAATCCAGGAGGTCTACCGGCTGCAAGGCGTCTTGATCAACGACAAGCACATCGAGGTGATCGTTCGCCAGATGCTGCAGAAGGTCGAGATCGACGACGCCGGCGAGACCGAGCTGCTGCAGGGCGAGCAGGTCGACCGCAGCGAGATGGACGAGATCAACGTTCGCGCCATCGAGGAGGGCAAGAAGCCGGCGGCCGGCCATCCGGTGCTGCTCGGCATCACCAAGGCGAGCCTGCAGACCCGCTCCTTCATCTCGGCGGCATCGTTCCAGGAGACCACGCGCGTGCTCACCGAGGCCGCCGTCCACGGCAAGATCGACACCCTCGACGGCCTCAAGGAGAACGTCATCGTCGGTCGGCTGATCCCGGCCGGCACCGGCGCCATGATGAACAAGCTGCGCGAGGTGGCGACAAAGCGCGACGCCCTCATCCTCGAGGAGCGCGAGAGGGAAGCCGTCGCCAAGGCCGCCGCCGCGGCTGAGGCCGCTGAGGCCGCTGAGGCACCGGCGCTGCCGGCGGCGGAATAAGCCGCCCTGTGGCTCTTGAAAATCGAAGGGGCCGCCCCGGTGGGGCGGCCCCTTCGCGTTGGAACGTCTGTCGGGGCGGCCCGCCCCAGAGCGAAAGCGGCGAGGGCGCCTAAAACCGCTAGTTTCCAGCGCTTTCCGCCTTGACTCAGGGGATTCGCGCCGATACATACGCGACACTCTAGGCAGGCGGTGAGCTTCGCTTGTTCGGTACGGCCCGCCCGGCAAAGTCATGAGAAATATAGCGTTTTTCTCTGGCTCGGTTGGCGCAACGCCTCGACGATGAAGCTCAGACGCTGCCTCTGACAGCCGATGTCAGGCTTGGATTGTGACCGGCCGCGGTGCCTTTAACCGTAACGTGGCCGTCCGAACGGAAGAGCGCCCCCGCTCATTGAGGCGGATGGCGCGATTTCGTTTTGCGCGCGCGGATATGTTCTTCGTGCGCGGTGCCGGGGCGTACGGCCCGAAATAGCGCGCGGACGGTGACGTCCGGGCAAAAGACGTGAAAAGGGGCGGCAACGCCCAAACCGAAGGTAAGCGATCGACGATGCCGACGATCAACCAGCTGATTGCCAAGCCGCGCCAGCCGCTCAAGGCGCGCAACACGGCGCCCGCGCTCCAGTCCTCGCCGCAGAAGCGCGGCGTGTGCACGCGCGTCTACACCACCACGCCGAAGAAGCCGAACTCGGCGCTGCGCAAGGTGGCGAAGGTGCGCCTGACCAACGGCTTCGAGGTGATCGGCTACATCCCGGGCGAGGGCCATAACCTGCAGGAGCACTCGGTGGTGATGATCCGCGGTGGCCGCGTGAAGGATCTGCCGGGCGTGCGCTACCACATCCTGCGCGGCGTGCTCGACACGCAGGGCGTCAAGAATCGCAAGCAGCGCCGTTCGAAATACGGCGCCAAGCGTCCGAAATAATCGAGGATCAGCGTTATGTCCCGCCGCCACGCCGCAGAGAAGCGCGAGATCATTCCGGACCCCAAGTTCGGCAATGTCGTCGTTTCGAAGTTCATGAACGCCATCATGTACGACGGCAAGAAGTCGGCCGCCGAGCGCATCGTCTACGGCGCCTTTGACATCATCGAGGGCAAGACCAAGCAGGCCCCGCTCGGTATATTCCAGCAGGCGCTCGACAACGTGATGCCGTCGATCGAAGTGCGCTCGCGCCGTGTTGGCGGCGCCACCTATCAGGTGCCGGTAGAGGTGCGGGTCTCGCGTCGCCAGGCGCTCGGCATCCGCTGGATCATCATTGCCGCGCGCAGCCGCAACGAAAAGACCATGACCGAGCGGCTGTCGGCCGAACTGCTCGACGCGTCGAACAACAGGGGAAACGCCGTCAAGAAGCGTGAGGACACGCACAAGATGGCGGAGGCGAACCGCGCCTTTTCGCATTATCGCTGGTAATAGCGGCCGAATTTACCCAGGAACGATTTGTTATGCCACGTCTCCACGCCATCGAGGACTATCGTAACTTCGGCATCATGGCCCACATTGATGCCGGCAAGACGACCACGACCGAGCGGATCCTCTACTACACGGGCAAGAGCCATAAGATCGGCGAGGTGCACGAAGGCGCCGCGACGATGGATTGGATGGAGCAGGAGCAGGAGCGCGGCATCACCATTACGTCGGCCGCGACCACCGCGTTCTGGAACGGCAAGCGCCTGAACATCATCGACACCCCCGGCCACGTCGACTTCACCATCGAGGTAGAGCGTTCGCTGCGCGTGCTCGACGGTGCGGTGTGCGTGCTTGACAGCAACCAGGGTGTGGAGCCGCAGACCGAGACCGTATGGCGTCAGGGCGACAAATATAAAGTCCCGCGCATCGTCTTCGCCAACAAGATGGACAAGATCGGTGCGGATTTCTTCAAGTGTCTCGAGGACATCAAGACCCGTCTCGGCGCCAAGCCGGTAGCCATCCAGCTCCCGATCGGCGCCGAAAGCAATTTCAAGGGCCTTGTCGATCTGGTGACCATGAAGGCGCGCATCTGGGACGACGAGTCGCTCGGCGCCAAGTTTGAGGACACTGACATTCCGGAAGACCTGCAGGCGCAGGCGAAGGAATACCGTGAGGCGATGATCGAGGCCGCTGTCGAGCTCGACGACGATGCCATGACCGCTTACCTGGAGGGCAAGGAGCCCGACGAGGCGACCCTCAAGAAGCTGATTCGCAAGGGCGTGCTGACGGCCGCCTTCTTCCCGGTGCTGTGTGGGTCCGCCTTCAAGAACAAGGGCGTGCAGACGCTGCTCGACGCCGTGGTCGATTACCTGCCGTCGCCGCTCGACGTGCCGCCGATCCACGGTCTTGACGAGAAGGGTGAGGACGTCGTGCGCGAGCCGCGCGATGAGGCGCCGTTGGCGCTGCTCGCCTTCAAGATCATGGACGACCCCTTTGTGGGCACCATCACCTTCTGCCGCATCTACTCGGGCGTCCTGAGCAGCGGTACTGGCGTCATCAACTCGACGAAGGAAAACCGCAAGGAGCGCATCGGCCGTATGTTGCTGATGCACGCCAACAATCGTGAGGACGTCAAGGAGGCCTATGCCGGCGATATCGTCGCGCTGGCGAGCCTCAAGGACGTGCGCACCGGCGATACGCTGTGCGATCCCAAAGATCCGGTCATCCTGGAGAAGATGGAATTCCCCGATCCGGTGATCGAGATCGCCATCGAGCCGAAGTCGAAGGCCGACCAGGAGAAGCTGGGTGTGGCGCTCGCCAAGCTTGCGGCCGAGGATCCGTCGTTCCGTGTGTCGACCGATTTTGAGAGCGGCCAGACCATCCTCAAGGGCATGGGCGAACTGCATCTCGACATCAAGGTCGACATCCTCAAGCGTCAATACAAGGTCGACGCCAACATCGGCGCGCCGCAGGTGGCCTTCCGCGAGAAGATCACCAAGTCGGCCGAAGTCGACTACACTCACAAGAAGCAGACCGGCGGTACCGGCCAGTTCGCGCGCGTTAAGATCGTCGTCGAGCCGACCGAGCCGGGCGAGGGCTTCGCGTTCGATTCCAAGATCGTCGGCGGCAACGTGCCGAAGGAGTACATCCCCGGCGTCGAGAAGGGCCTCAACAGCGTGCTCAACTCGGGTGTTGTTGCCGGATTCCCGGTGGTCGACGTCAAGGTAACTCTGATCGACGGCGCGTATCACGAAGTGGACTCTTCGGCGCTGGCGTTCGAAATTGCGTCCCGTGCGGCGTTCCGCGAGGCCCTGCAGAAGGGCAAATCGGTGCTGCTCGAGCCGATCATGAAAGTTGAGGTGGTGACCCCGGAGGACTACACCGGTTCGGTCATCGGCGATCTGAATTCGCGGCGCGGCCAGATCCAGGGTCAGGACATGCGCGGCAACGCCAACGTGATCGACGCAATGGTGCCGCTCATGAACATGTTCGGCTACGTCAACAACCTGCGTTCCATGTCCCAGGGGCGCGCCACATTCACCATGCAATTCGATCACTACGCGGAATTGCCCGCGAACGTGTCGGCAGAGGTTCAAAAGAAGTTCGCGTGATTGCGATCGTTCGCAACGTGACAGTCTGAACGGAGAGATCCATGGCCAAAGAGAAATTCAACCGCAGCAAGCCGCACTGCAACATCGGCACGATCGGTCACGTCGACCACGGCAAGACCACGCTGACTGCGGCGATCACCAAGGTTCTGTCGGAGAGCGGCGGCGCGAGCTTCACCGCCTACGACCAGATCGACAAGGCGCCGGAAGAGAAGGCGCGCGGCATCACCATCTCGACTGCGCACGTCGAGTACGAGACCGCGAACCGCCACTACGCGCACGTCGACTGCCCCGGCCACGCCGACTACGTGAAGAACATGATCACGGGCGCTGCTCAGATGGACGGCGCCATCCTGGTCGTGTCGGCCGCCGACGGCCCGATGCCGCAGACCCGCGAGCACATCCTGCTCGCCCGCCAGGTCGGCGTTCCGGCGATCGTCGTGTTCCTCAACAAGTGCGACATGGTCGACGATCCGGAGCTCCTGGAACTGGTCGAGCTCGAGGTCCGTGAGCTGCTGTCGAAGTACAACTTCCCGGGCGACACCATTCCGATCGTCAAGGGCTCGGCGCTGATGGCGCTCGAGGGCAAGGACGACAAGCTCGGCAAGGAAGCCATCCTCGAGCTGATGAAGAACGTCGACGAATACATCCCGCAGCCCGAGCGCCCGATCGACCAGCCGTTCCTGATGCCGGTCGAAGACGTGTTCTCGATCTCCGGCCGTGGCACCGTGGTGACCGGTCGCGTTGAGCGCGGCATCGTCAAGGTCGGCGAGGAAGTCGAGATCGTCGGTATCAAGCCGACCGTCAAGACCACGGTCACCGGCGTCGAAATGTTCCGCAAGCTGCTCGATCAGGGTCAGGCGGGCGACAACATCGGCGCGCTGCTGCGCGGTACCAAGCGCGAGGACGTCGAGCGCGGCCAGGTGCTGTGCAAGCCGGGCTCCGTGAAGCCGCACACCAAGTTCAAGGCCGAGGCCTACATCCTGACCAAGGAAGAGGGCGGCCGTCACACCCCGTTCTTCACCAACTACCGCCCGCAGTTCTACTTCCGCACCACCGACGTGACCGGTGTCGTGCATCTGCCGCAGGGCACCGAGATGGTGATGCCGGGCGACAACGTGGCGATGGAAGTGCACCTGATCGTGCCGATCGCCATGGAGGAGAAGCTTCGCTTCGCCATTCGCGAGGGCGGCCGCACGGTCGGCGCCGGCGTGGTGGCGAGCATCATCGAGTAATGACCTGTCGCGCCCCCGCGAAAGCGGGGGCGCCCAGTTTCCCGCTGGGTTCGGCGGGCTAGCTGATTGAATGGCGAATACTGGATCGTCCGTTTTCGCGGACGATGGCAGTCGAGAGAGACAAACAAATGAACGGCCAGAATATTCGGATCCGGCTCAAGGCGTTCGATCATCGAATCCTCGATGCGTCGACCCGCGAGATCGTGAACACGGCCAAGCGCACCGGCGCCCAGGTCCGTGGTCCGATCCCGCTGCCGACGCGGATCGAGAAATTCACGGTGAACCGCTCGCCGCACATCGACAAGAAGAGCCGCGAACAGTTCGAGATGCGCACCCACAAGCGCCTCTTGGACATCGTCGATCCGACGCCGCAGACCGTGGACGCCCTGATGAAGCTCGACCTCGCCGCCGGCGTGGATGTCGAGATCAAGCTCTAGAGGGTAATGGGGAAAAGCCATGCGTTCCGGAGTTGTCGCGCAAAAGGTCGGAATGACCCGGGTGTTCACCGAGGCCGGTGAGCACGTCCCGGTCACGGTGCTGCGGCTGGCGCAGTGCCAGGTGGTCGCGCACCGCACCAAGGACCAGAACGGTTACGTCGCTTTGCAGCTCGGTTCGGGCGAGCGGCGGACCAACAACATGAACAAGGCCGACCGCGGGTATTTCGCGAAGGCCAACGTGGAGCCGAAGCGCAAGCTCGCCGAGTTCCGCGTGAGCGAGGATGCGCTGATCCCGGTCGGCGCCGAGATCACGGCCGATCATTTCTTGCCGGGCCAGTTTGTCGATGTCTGCGGCACCTCGATCGGTAAGGGCTTTGCTGGCGCCATGAAGCGCTGGAATTTCGGCGGCCTGCGGGCTTCGCACGGTGTGTCGGTCTCGCATCGTTCGCATGGTTCGACCGGCGGCCGCCAGGATCCCGGCAAGGTCTTCAAGAACAAGAAGATGGCTGGCCACCTCGGCGACGAGCGGGTGACCACGCTCAACATCAAGGTGGTGTCCACCGACGTTGAGCGCGGCCTCATCCTGGTCGAAGGCGCCGTTCCGGGCGCCAAGGGCGGCTGGATCCTGGTGCGCGATGCGGTGAAGAAGCCGCTGCCGAAGGATCTGCCCATGCCGGGCAAGTTCCGCGTGAGCGGCGCTGAAGAAGCGCCGGCGTCCGATGTGGCGCCGGCCGAGGCGCCCGCGGCGGAAGCGGCGGCCCCCACCGTGCAAGAGGGCGCGTGAGATGGAATTGAAGATCACCACCCTTGAAGGCAAGGCCGCTGGCTCGGTCGATTTGCCGGATGCCATTTTCGGCCTGGATCCGCGCTCGGACCTGGTGCAGCGCTGCGTCAACTGGCAGCTCGCTAAGCGCCAGGCCGGCACGCACAAGACCAAGCTGCGCGGCGAGATCGCCCGCACCGGCAAGAAGGTCCATGCGCAGAAGGGCACGGGCCAAGCCCGGCACGGCGCCGCGAGTGCCCCGCAGTTCCGCGGCGGCGGTCGTGCCTTCGGTCCGGTCGTGCGTAGCCACGCCCACGAGTTGCCCAAGAAGGTTCGCGCGCTCGCGCTCAAGCACGCGCTGTCGGCCAAGGCGAAGGACGGCGGCATCGTCGTGCTCGACAAGGCCACGGTGAAGGAAGCGAAGACCGGCCCGCTCGCCAAGAGTTTCGGCAAGCTCGGGCTCGAGAACGCGCTCATCATCGACGGCGCCGAGGTGGAGGCGAACTTCCAGACCGCGGCGCGCAACATCCCGAATATCGACGTGCTGCCGGTGCAGGGCATCAACGTCTACGACATCATGCGGCGCAAGACCCTGGTGCTGACCAAGGCCGCGCTCGATGCGCTGGAGGCGCGCTTCAAATGAGCACCAGCGACCCCCGCCATTACGACGTCATCCTGTCTCCGGTGATCACGGAGAAGGCGACCATGGCGTCCGAGTACAACAAGGTCATCTTCAAGGTGGCCAAGACTGCGACCAAGCCGCAGATCAAGGAAGCGATCGAGAAGCTGTTCGACGTCAAGGTCAAGAGCGTCAACACGCTGACCCGGCAGGGCAAGGTCAAGGTGTTCAAGAACCGCCTCGGCCGCCAGTCCGATTTCAAGCGCGCAATCGTGACCCTCGAAGAGGGTCAGCGCATCGACGTGACCACGGGATTGTAAGGAAGCGTTGTCATGGCTTTGAAGACCTACAATGCGACCACGCCGGGCCAGCGGCACCTGATCATCGTCGATCGCAAGGCGCTGCATAAGGGTGCGCCGATCAAGGCGCTGACCGAGGGCAAGACCTCGAGCGGCGGGCGCAACAACACCGGCCGCACCACCGTGCGTTTCCGCGGCGGCGGCCACAAGCAGGCCTACCGCATTGTCGATTTCAAGCGCCGCAAGTTCGATGTGCCGGCGACGGTTGAGCGGCTCGAGTACGATCCGAATCGCACCGCCTTCATCGCGCTCATCAAGTACGAGGACGGTGAGCTCGCCTACATCCTGGCGCCGCAGCGGCTGTCGCCCGGCGACAGCGTGGTGGCCGGCGAGCATGTCGACGTGAAGCCGGGCAATGCCATGCCGCTTGCCAGCATCCCGGTCGGCACCATCGTGCACAATATCGAGCTCAAGATCGGCAAGGGTGGGCAGATCGCGCGTTCCGCGGGTTCCTACGCCCAGATCGTCGGCCGCGACGGCGACTATGTCATCATGCGGCTCTCCTCTGCCGAGCAGCGCCTGGTGCACGGCCGCTGCATGGCGACTGTCGGGGCGGTTTCGAACCCCGACAACATGAATACCAATATCGGCAAGGCCGGCCGCAAGCGCTGGATGGGCCGTCGGCCGCACCAGCGCGGCATCAGTATGAACCCGGTCGACCATCCGCACGGCGGCCGTACCAACGGCGGCGGCAACTGGGTGACGCCGTGGGGCTTCCCCACCAAGGGCAAGAAGACCCGCAAGAACAAGCGCACCACGAAGTTCATCGTGGCCAGCCGTCACGTCCGCAAGAAGAAGGGTTAAGGATCAGCACCATGTCCCGTTCATTGTGGAAAGGTCCGTTCGTCGACGGTTATATGCTGAAGAAAGCGGAAGCCGCGCGCGCGTCCGGTCGTCACGACGTGATCAAGATCTGGACCCGGCGTTCGACGATTCTGCCGCAGTTCGTCGGTCTGAACTTCGGCGTCTACAACGGTCACAAGCACATTCCGGTGCTGGTGACCGAAGAAATGGTCGGCCACAAGTTCGGCGAGTTCGCGCCGAGCCGCACGTTCCACGGTCACACCGCGGACCGCAAGGCCAAGAAGGGCTGAGCAGGGCTCAGGCGACAGGATCGAGAGAAGAAGAAGTCATGGGCAAGAGCGCACATAAGCGAAGCCTCTCTGATAACGAGGCCCAGGCGGTGAGCCGGATGCTGCGAGTTTCGCCGCAGAAGCTCAACCTGGTCGCGCAGATGATCCGCGGCAAGAAGGTCGCGAGCGCGCTCGCCGACTTGGAGTTTTCGCGCAAGCGCATCGCAAGGGACGTGCGCAAGTGCCTGGAATCGGCGATCGCCAATGCTGAGAACAACCATGACCTCGACGTCGACGAATTGGTCGTCGCCGAGGCCCATGTCGGCAAGGCGATGGTGATCAAGCGCTTCACCGCTCGCGGCCGCGGCCGGGTGGGCGGCATCATGAAACCGTTCTCGAACCTGACCATCGTGGTGCGTCAGGTCGAGGCGCAGGCCTCTTAACGAGCCTGAGGAGAGACGTATGGGTCAGAAAGTCAATCCGGTCGGGCTTCGCGTCGGCATCAACCGTACCTGGGATTCGCGCTGGTTCTCCGGCAAGACCGAGTACGGCACGCTGCTGCACGAGGACATCAAGATCCGCCGGGAGCTGATGAAACAGCTCAAGCAGGCGGCGGTGTCGCGCATCGTGATCGAGCGTCCGCACAAGAAGTGCCGCGTCACCATTCATTCGGCGCGGCCGGGCGTTGTCATCGGCAAGAAGGGCGCCGACATCGAGAAGCTGCGCCGCTTGGTGGCGAAGATCACCGACAGCGACGTCGTCATCAACATCGTCGAAATTCGCAAGCCCGAGCTCGACGCCCAGCTCGTCGCCGAATCCATCGCTCAGCAGCTTGAGCGCCGCGTTGCCTTCCGCCGCGCCATGAAGCGCGCGGTGCAGTCGGCCATGCGCCTTGGCGCCGAGGGTATCCGAATCAACTGCTCCGGCCGGCTTGGCGGCGCCGAGATCGCGCGCATGGAGTGGTACCGCGAGGGCCGCGTGCCGCTGCACACGCTGCGCGCCGACGTCGACTACGGCGTTGCTACCGGCTTCACTACCTACGGCACCTGCGGCGTCAAGGTCTGGATCTTCAAGGGCGAGATCCTCGAGCACGACCCGATGGCGCAGGACAAGAAGATGGCGGAGGGCGACCAGGGCCGCCCGCGCCGCGAAACCGCGGCCTGAGGGACGAGAGAGTAATAAGTCATGCTGCAACCGAAGCGCACTAAGTTTCGCAAGGCGCACAAGGGCCGCATCCACGGCGTTGCCGCAACCGGCAATACGCTCGCCTTCGGCCAGTACGGCCTCAAGGCGCTGGAGCCCGAGCGCGTCACCGCACGGCAGATCGAAGCCGCTCGCCGCGCGCTCACCCGCTTCATGAAGCGCGCCGGCCGCGTCTGGATCCGCGTGTTCCCCGACGTGCCGGTGTCGAAGAAGCCGATCGAAGTGCGCATGGGCAAGGGCAAGGGCTCGCCGGAATACTGGGTGGTTCGCGTCAAGCCCGGCAAGATTCTGTTCGAGGTCGACGGCATCCCGCACGATATCGCGCGCGAGGCGCTGACGTTGGCCGCGGCCAAGCTGCCGATCAAGACCCGTTTCATCGAACGCATCGCCGAGTGATGGTCATGAAAAGCGCCGACGCAAGATCAATGACGACCGACCAGATCGACGACGAAGTGCTCAAGCTGAAGAAGGAGCAGTTCAACCTGCGCTTCCAGCGGGCAACCGGGCAGCTCGAGAATACCGCGCGGGTGCGTGTCATCCGCCGCGACATCGCGCGCTTGAAGACCATTGCGGCGCAGAAGCGCGCCACGTCGAAGTAAAGGGAACGAGAGAGATGCCGAAGCGTACGCTGCATGGCGTCGTCGTTAGCGACAAAGAGAATAAGACGGTCGTCGTCCGCGTCGATCGGCGATTCACCCATCCGGTGATGAAGAAGACCATCCGTCGTTCGAAGAAATACCACGCCCACGACGAGACCAACGAATACTCGGTCGGCGACACGGTGTGGATCGAGGAACGTCGCCCGATTTCCAAGCTCAAGAACTGGGAAGTCGTTCGCGGCGAGAAGCGCCAGAGAGTTCAATGAGCGTCATGGACGTCAATAAACCGGACGCAAAGACAGTGAGAGCCGCGTCATGATTCAGATGCAGACAAACCTCGACGTGGCGGACAATTCCGGCGCGCGCCGCGTTATGTGCATCAAGGTGCTGGGCGGCTCGAAGCGCAAATACGCCACCATCGGCGACGTCATCGTCGTGTCGGTGAAGGAGGCGATCCCGCGCGGCCGCGTCAAGAAGGGCGACGTGATGAAGGCCGTGGTGGTGCGCATCTCCAAGGACATCAAGCGCGCCGACGGTTCGGTCATCCGCTTCGACCGCAACGCCGCCGTGTTGATCAACGCGCAGGCCGAGCCGGTCGGTACCCGCATCTTCGGGCCGGTGCCGCGCGAGCTGCGCGCCAAGAACCACATGAAGATCATCTCGCTCGCGCCGGAGGTGCTGTGATGGCCGCCAAGATTAAGAAGGGCGATACCGTCGTGGTGCTGACGGGCCGTGACAAGGGCCGTACCGGCGAGGTGATCTCGGTGCAGCCGGCCGAGAGCCGCGCCCTGGTGCGCGGCGTCCACATGGTCAAGCGCCATCAGCGCCAGACCGCGCAGCAGGAAGGCGGCATCATCTCGAAAGAGGGGCCGATCCACCTGTCCAACCTGGCGCTCGCCGACCCCAAGGACAACAAGCCGACCCGCGTCGGTTTCAAGTTCGTCGGTGAGGGCGACGCGCGCCGCAAGGTGCGCATTGCCAAGCGTTCCGGAGTCGAGATCGATGGCTGATACGCAGACGAACGAAGAGACCAAGGGCGGCAAGGGCAAGGCGCCGAAGGCGGCGAAACCCGCCGGCGCGCCTTACGTCGCACGCCTGAAGACCCACTACGACACTGTCGTGCGCGGCAAGCTCACGGAGCAGTTCGAGTACCAGAATCCCATGCAGGTGCCGGCCATCACCAAGGTCGTGCTCAACATGGGCATTGGCGAGGGCGTGGCCGACCGCAAGAAGGTGGAGAACGCCGCCGGCGATCTGTCCCTGATTGCTGGCCAAAAGGCGGTGATCACCCGGGCGCGCAAGTCGATCGCGAACTACAAGCTGCGCGACGGCCAGGCGATCGGCTGCATGGTCACGCTGCGCAAGGCCCGGATGTACGACTTCATCGACCGGCTGGTGACGATCGCGTTGCCGCGCGTCCGCGACTTCCGAGGTCTGAACCCGAAGAGCTTTGACGGCCGCGGCAACTACAGCCTCGGCATCCGCGAGCACATCGTGTTCCCGGAGATCGATTTCGACAAGGTCACCGATTCCTGGGGCCTCGATGTCACCGTGTGTACGAACGCGCCGACCGACGACGAGGCGCGAGCCTTGCTCGCGGCATTCAACTTTCCGTTCCGGCAGTGAGGCGGCGTTAAGCGCGCCTCATACGCGGAACCGCAAGGAGCGATAAAGAATGGCGAAGAAGAGTTCTGTCGAGAAGAACAACCGGCGGCGCAAGATGGCGAAGAAATTCGCCGGTCGGCGCGCCCGGCTGAAGGCGATCGTGCAAGACAAGTCGTTGCCGATGGAGGAGCGGTTCGCCGCCACCCTCAAGCTTTCCGAGGTGCCGCGCAATTCCTCGACCACGCGCATCCGCAACCGCTGCGAGCTCACCGGTCGTCCGCGCGCGTTCTACCGCAAGCTGAAACTCAGCCGTATCGCCTTGCGCGAGCTCGGGTCCAAAGGCCTGATCCCGGGCCTGGTCAAGTCGAGCTGGTGAGGGAGGATCGAGTATGTCCGTGAACGATCCGATCGGCGATATGATCACCCGCATCCGCAACGCGCAGATGCGCAACAAGCCCAAGGTGTCCATGCCGGGCTCCAAGCAGCGCGAGCGCGTGGCCGAGGTGCTGAAAGCCGAGGGCTTTATCCGCGGCTACGCCAGCGTCGCCCACGCCAACGGCCGCAGCGAGCTCGAGATTGAGCTGAAGTATTTCGACGGCACGCCGGTGATCCGCGAGATCGCACGTGTCTCCAAGCCCGGCCGGCGCGTCTACGCTTCGGTGAAGACGTTGCCGCGCATCAACAACGGTCTGGGTGTCGCCATCGTCTCCACGCCCAAGGGCGTGATGGCCGATCATGCCGCTCGCGACGCCAATGTCGGCGGCGAAGTTCTGTGCACGGTGTTCTGATGTCTCGTATCGGTATTCGCGCGGTCAAGGTCCCCGCCGGCGTCACCGCCAGCGTGGAAGGTCAGACCGTCAAGGTGAAGGGCCCCAAGGGCGCCATGGAACTGACGCTGCTCGACGACGTGACCGTCAAGATGCAGGACGGTGCGATCAAGGTCGATCCGCGCGATCAGAGCAAGCGCGCCCGCTCGATGTGGGGTACCGCGCGCACGCAGGTCGCCAATCTGGTCGCCGGCGTGAGCGAGGGCTTCGAGAAGAAGCTGGAGATCAACGGCGTCGGCTATCGCGCCGCGGTGCAGGGCAAGAACCTGAACCTGCAGCTCGGCTTTTCGCATGACGTCAGCTACTCGATCCCGCAGGGGGTCACCATCGCGACGCCGAAGCCGACCGAGATCGTGATCTCCGGCATAAACAAACAGCTGGTCGGCCAGGTCGCCGCCGAGATTCGCGGCTGGCGCCCGCCTGAGCCCTACAAGGGCAAGGGCGTGAAGTACGCCGACGAGTACATCTTCCGCAAGGAAGGCAAGAAGAAGTAAAGGACGAGAGAGCCATGTCGAAGCTGAGTGACAGGACGGCGCGGCGCAGGGCCTCGGTGCGGCGCAAGATCAGGCGGGCCGCCCGCGGGCGCGCGCGCCTGACGGTGTTCCGCTCCTCGAAGCATATCTACGTCCAGCTTATCGATGACGATAAGGGAACGACGCTGGCCGCGGCGTCGACGCTGGAAAAGGCGATGCGCGGGGCCGGCACCAAGGGCGCCGACATCGACGCCGCCAAGGCGGTCGGCAAGCTGATCGCCGAGCGCGCGCAGCAGAAGAACATCAAGGACGTGGTGTTCGACCGCGGCAGCTATCTCTATCACGGACGCATCAAGGCGCTGGCGGATGCCGCGCGTGAAGGCGGCCTCAACTTCTAATCGGAACGGTATCTCATGGCACATGAACCTCGACGAGATCGTGAGCGCGGCGGCCGCGACCGCGATGACCGCGACAGCGAGTTCATCGACAAGCTGGTGCACATCAACCGCGTGGCCAAGGTGGTCAAGGGCGGCCGCCGGTTCGGCTTCGCCGCGCTGGTGGTGGTCGGCGACCAGAAGGGCCGCGTTGGCTTCGGCCACGGCAAGGCGCGCGAGGTGCCGGAGGCGATCCGCAAGGCGACCGAGGCCGCCAAGCGCGGGCTGACGCGCGTGCCGCTGCGCGAGGGCCGCACGCTGCATCACGATGTCGCTGGCCGTCACGGCGCCGGCAAGGTGTTCCTGCGCGCGGCGCCGGCCGGTACCGGTATCATCGCCGGCGGACCCATGCGCGCGGTGTTCGAGACGCTCGGCATGCAGGACGTGGTGGCCAAGTCGCTCGGCTCGGCCAACCCGTACAACGTGGTGCGCGCCACCTTCGACGCGCTGAAGAACCAGGATTCGCCGCGCTCGGTCGCCGCGCGCCGCAACATCAAGGTCTCTGCCCTGCAGGCGCGCCGCCGCGAAGGCGGCGAGGCCGAGCAGGCGGCCGACTGACAAGAGCAAGCGCATGATCCCGGAAAGCGGGAACCGGTTTTCGGACAAGATTATGCGCGAAGGGAAAGAGTAAAGGGCCTGATCCATGGCGAAGGCAGATAAGACCATCAAGGTCGAGCAGGTGGGCAGCGCCTTGCGGCGCAAGAGCGATCAGCGCGCCACACTGGTCGGGCTCGGCCTCAACAAGATCGGGCGCGTGAGTGAACTGCCGGACACGCCGGAGACCCGCGGCATGATTCGCAAGGTGCAGCACATAGTGCGCGTGGTCGGCGAAGCGAAGTAACGAGGACGTGCGATGAAACTCAATCAGATCGCCGACAAACCGGGCGCGCGCAAGAAGCGCATGCGCGTCGGCCGCGGTATCGGCTCCGGCAAGGGCAAGACCGGCGGCCGCGGCGGCAAGGGCCAGACGGCGCGCTCGGGCGTGGCCATCAAGGGCTTCGAAGGCGGCCAGATGCCGCTGCACCGGCGGCTGCCCAAGCGCGGCTTCCGCAACAGCCCGTTCGCGCTCGCGCTCAACGAGATCAATCTCGGCAACGTGCAGACGGCGATCGACGCCGGCAAGCTCGACGCCAAGGCGCCGGTCGACGTCGATACCATGGTCAAGGCCGGCCTGCTGCGGCGCGCCAAGGACGGCGTGAAGCTGCTCGGCGGCGGCGAGTTCAAGGCCAAGGTATCGTTCTCGGTCTACCGCGCCTCCAAGTCGGCGGTTGCGGCTGTCGAGAAGGCCGGTGGGTCGGTCACCATCCTGGCCCAGCCCAAGGAAGAAGACGAAGAGCCGCGCGGCAAGAACAAGCGCGCGGCCCTGGCTGCGGCCACCAAGAGTGACGGCAAGAGCGAAGGCAAGGGCAAGGCCGGCAAGGAGGCGTAACCGTCTGGGGGTTGCGTCGAATTGGCCAATCGTGCCGGCTTGCTGGCGCGAATTGCAGCGCGGCCTTTGGCTACCGAAGCCGGGTGCCGGTGCCTAGATGAGGACCGGCGGCGACGACAGGCTCCGATAAGGGGCGCGAGGGCAGGGCGGGCAGGAGCGACTGATGGTTTCCGCAGCGGAACAACTGGCGGCCAATCTCAATTTCTCGGCGCTCGCCAAGGCCGACGAACTCAAAAAACGCATCTGGTTCACGGTCGGCGCCCTGCTGGTCTACCGGCTCGGCACCTATATTCCGCTGCCTGGCATCGACCCGGCCGCCTGGGAGCAGGTCTTCAATACCCAGTCGAGCGGCATTCTCGGCATGTTCAACATGTTCTCCGGTGGCGGAATCCAGCGGATGGCGATCTTCGCCCTGAACATCATGCCGTACATCTCCGCCTCCATCATCATACAGTTGATGACGACGGTCTCGCCCACGCTCGAGCAGCTCAAGAAAGAGGGCGAGCAGGGCCAGAAGACCATGAACCAGTACACGCGCTACCTCACGGTGGCGCTGGCTGCGTTCCAGTCCTACGGCATCGCCGTCGGCCTGCAGGGCACCGGCCACGTGGTCAGCCATCCCGGCTTCTTCTTCCTGATGTCGACCACCCTCACGCTCACCGGCGGCACCATGTTCCTGATGTGGCTGGGCGAGCAGATTACCTCGCGCGGCATCGGCAACGGCATCTCGCTCATCATCCTCGCCGGCATCGTGGCGCGTCTGCCGGCGGCCATCGCCGGCACCCTCGAGCTCGGCCGCCAGGGCGCGCTGTCCACCGGCCTGATCCTCGCCGTCATGGTGATGGTCGTGGCGGTGATCGCCTTTATCGTGTTCATGGAGCGCGCCCAGCGCCGGCTCTTGATCCAGTATCCCAAGCGCCAGGTCGGCAACCGCATGTTCGAGGGCCAGTCCTCGCACCTGCCGCTCAAGCTCAACACCTCGGGCGTCATTCCGCCGATCTTTGCCTCGTCGCTGCTGCTGTTGCCGACCACGGTCGCCAACTTCAACGCCGGCTCGGGGCCGAGCTGGCTGACCACCGTCACCACGCTGCTCGGCCACGGGCAGCCGCTGTTCCTGACCCTTTACATCGGGCTGATCGTGTTCTTCGCCTTCTTCTATACGGCGATCGTGTTCAATCCGACCGAGACCGCCGACAACCTGAAGAAACACGGCGGCTTCATTCCAGGCATCCGACCGGGCGAGCGGACAGCGGAATATATCGATTATGTATTGTCGCGTATCACCGTGGTGGGCGCGCTCTATCTCGCCATCGTGTGCTTGATCCCGGAACTTTTGATCTCCTACGCGGCGGTGCCATTCTATTTCGGCGGCACCTCGCTCCTCATCGTGGTGAGCGTCACGATGGACACGGTTGCCCAGATCCAGGGCTATCTGCTGGCGCACCAATACGAAGGTTTGATCAAGCGCTCGAAATTGCGGGGACGGAATAGATGAGGGTGATCCTGCTCGGCCCGCCGGGGGCGGGGAAGGGCACGCAAGCGCAGCGACTGGTTTCCAAGTACGGCATCGTCCAGCTTTCGACCGGTGAGATGCTGCGCGCGGCGGTGGCCGCCGGCACCCCGGTTGGCCTGCGCGCCAAGGAGCGGATGGAGCGGGGCGAGTTGGTGCCGGACGAGGTGGTGGTGGCGATCATCGCCGACCGCATCGGCCAGCCGGACGCTGCCCGCGGCTTCGTGCTCGACGGCTTCCCGCGTACGGTGCCGCAGGCCGAGGCGCTCGACCACTTGCTGGCGGAGCGCGGCATCGACCTCGACGCCGTGCTCGAACTCAAGGTGGATGAGGGCATCCTGCTCGATCGTATCGAGCAGCGCGCGGCTGAGGCCATTGCCCGAGGGGACGCGGTCCGCTCAGACGACAACGCCGACGTGCTGCGGGGGCGGCTTGCCGCCTACCGGGCCCAGACCGCCCCGCTGGTCGACTACTATGCCGCCAAGGGCGCGCTGCGCGGCGTGGACGGCATGGCGCCGGTGGACGAGGTGGCCGCCTCGCTGGATGCCGCCCTGAAGCCTGCAGCGCCCGCTGCCGCGCCTTTCGAGGCCCCAGCCCGGGCGCTGGAACCCGCCGATTCGGCCCGTCCGGTGCGGAAGAAGACCGCCAAGAAGCCGGCCGCCAAGAAAACTGCCAAAAAGGCGGCCAAGAAGACCGTCAAGAAGACTACCAAGAAAGCCGTGAAGACGGCCAAGAAGAAGGCCCGAAAGGCCCCGGCCAAAGCCCGAACCAAGGGCGGGAAGGCCTCGAAAAAGGCCGCGACCGCCCGTCGCGGCCTCGCCAAGGCCACCAGGAAGGGGAGCAAGGGGACGAAAGGGACCAGTGGGACCAAGCGGCGGGTCGCCGCCGGCCGCCGAGCCAAAAAGTCCACTGCCAAATCTCCGAAAAGCAAATCCCGCACCAGTCGGAGGTTGACTAAGCGGCGATGAATCCCCTAATAAACATTGCATTCAGAAGTCTAACGCGATGCCGGGCCCCAAGCCGACGGGGACGGGTGTCGTGTTACGCTTTGCGTTATCCCCTTGTGGGAACACAGAGATTTGGCGCGCCGGGCGGCGCCGGCCAATAAGCAGGAGAGCAATCCGTGGCTCGTATCGCGGGCGTCAATCTTCCGACCAACAAGCGCGTCGTCATCGCGCTGCAATACATTCATGGCATCGGGCCGAAAATCGCCAGCGATATCATGGGCAAGGTTAACCTGCCGGCGGAGCGGCGCGTGGCGCAGCTCACCGACGCGGAGGTCTTGCAAATTCGCGAGATCATCGACCGCGACCTCATGGTCGAGGGCGATCTGCGCCGCGAGACGGCGATGAACATCAAGCGGCTGATGGATCTCGGCTGCTACCGGGGCCTGCGCCACCGCAAGGGCTTGCCGGTACGCGGGCAGCGCACGCACACCAATGCGCGCACCCGCAAGGGGCCGGCCAAGGCCATCGCCGGCAAGAAGAAAGCTTAAGTGATAGCAGTTTGTCGGCCGCGCGCGCGATCCGCGCTGGCCCCCAGAAGGAATTGAGGAATGGGCAAGGAAGCCACCCGCGTCCGCCGGCGCGAACGCAAGAACATCGCGTCGGGCGTCGCGCACGTGAACGCTTCGTTCAACAACACCATGGTCACCATTACTGACGCGCAAGGCAACGCCATTGCTTGGTCGTCGGCTGGCACCATGGGCTTCAAGGGCTCGCGCAAGTCGACGCCCTACGCCGCGCAGGTTGCGGCCGAGGACGCCGCCAAGAAGGCGCAGGAGCACGGCATGCGCACTCTCGAGGTCGAGGTCTCCGGTCCCGGTTCGGGCCGCGAGTTGGCGCTGCGCGCGCTGCAGGCGGCCGGCTTTACTGTTACTTCGATCCGTGACGTGACGTCGATACCGCACAACGGCTGCCGTCCGCGTAAGCGTCGCCGCGTTTGATTGGTATTTATCGAGCGGAAGCGCGAAAAGCGCGCGCATCCGCTTCCGCCGAGCTGGTCCCCATGCGGCGGGTGGGGTTGCATGGGCTTTGAACCCGCGCCGCTCAAAAGGTGAAAACGTGATCCAGAAGAATTGGCAGGAATTGATCAGGCCGAACAAGCTCCAGGTCACTCCGGGCAGCGATGCGTCGCGCTTTGCGACCATGGTCGCGGAGCCGCTGGAGCGGGGCTTCGGCCTGACGCTCGGCAACGCGCTGCGCCGCATTCTGCTGTCGTCGCTGCAGGGTGCCGCGGTGCAGTCGGTCCACATCGACGGCGTGCTGCACGAGTTCTCCTCGATCGCCGGCGTGCGCGAGGACGTGACCGACATCGTGCTCAACATCAAGGACATCGCCATCAAGATGCAGGGCGAAGGCCCCAAGCGCATGGTGGTGAAGAAGCAGGGTCCCGGCGCCGTCACCGCCGGCGACATCCAGACCGTCGGCGACGTGGTCGTGCTCAACCCCGATCTCCCGCTCTGCACCTTGGACGAGGGTGCCGAGATCCGCATGGAGTTCACGGTCAACACCGGCAAGGGCTACGTGCCGGCCGAGCGCAACCGCCCCGAGGACGCGCCCATCGGCCTCATCCCCGTCGACAGCCTCTATTCGCCGGTGCGCAAGGTCTCCTACAAGGTCGAGAACACCCGCGAGGGCCAGATCCTCGACTACGACAAGCTGATCATGACCATCGAGACCGATGGCAGCCTGTCGCCGGACGACGCGCTCGCTTACGCCGCGCGCATCCTGCAGGACCAGCTCAACGTCTTCGTGAATTTCGAGGAGCCGCGCAAGGAGACCACCGCCGAGACCATTCCGGATCTCGCCTTCAACCCGGCCTTCCTCAAGAAGGTGGACGAGCTCGAGCTCAGCGTGCGCTCGGCCAACTGCCTGAAGAACGACAACATCGTCTACATCGGCGATCTCGTTCAGAAGACGGAAGCCGAGATGCTGCGCACGCCGAACTTCGGCCGCAAGTCGCTCAACGAGATCAAGGAAGTGCTGGCGCAGATGGGCCTGCATCTCGGCATGGAAGTGCCGGGCTGGCCGCCGGAGAACATCGAAGAGCTCGCCAAGCGCTTCGATGGAAAACGTGATCCAGAAGAATTGGCAGGAATTGATCAGGCCGAACAAGCTCCAGGTCACTCCGGGCAGCGATGCGTCGCGCTTTGCGACCATGGTCGCGGAGCCGCTGGAGCGGGGCTTCGGCCTGACGCTCGGCAACGCGCTGCGCCGCATTCTGCTGTCGTCGCTGCAGGGTGCCGCGGTGCAGTCGGTCCACATCGACGGCGTGCTGCACGAGTTCTCCTCGATCGCCGGCGTGCGCGAGGACGTGACCGACATCGTGCTCAACATCAAGGACATCGCCATCAAGATGCAGGGCGAAGGCCCCAAGCGCATGGTGGTGAAGAAGCAGGGTCCCGGCGCCGTCACCGCCGGCGACATCCAGACCGTCGGCGACGTGGTCGTGCTCAACCCCGATCTCCCGCTCTGCACCTTGGACGAGGGTGCCGAGATCCGCATGGAGTTCACGGTCAACACCGGCAAGGGCTACGTGCCGGCCGAGCGCAACCGCCCCGAGGACGCGCCCATCGGCCTCATCCCCGTCGACAGCCTCTATTCGCCGGTGCGCAAGGTCTCCTACAAGGTCGAGAACACCCGCGAGGGCCAGATCCTCGACTACGACAAGCTGATCATGACCATCGAGACCGATGGCAGCCTGTCGCCGGACGACGCGCTCGCTTACGCCGCGCGCATCCTGCAGGACCAGCTCAACGTCTTCGTGAATTTCGAGGAGCCGCGCAAGGAGACCACCGCCGAGACCATTCCGGATCTCGCCTTCAACCCGGCCTTCCTCAAGAAGGTGGACGAGCTCGAGCTCAGCGTGCGCTCGGCCAACTGCCTGAAGAACGACAACATCGTCTACATCGGCGATCTCGTTCAGAAGACGGAAGCCGAGATGCTGCGCACGCCGAACTTCGGCCGCAAGTCGCTCAACGAGATCAAGGAAGTGCTGGCGCAGATGGGCCTGCATCTCGGCATGGAAGTGCCGGGCTGGCCGCCGGAGAACATCGAAGAGCTCGCCAAGCGCTTCGAGGATCATTACTGAGTTTGAGTTTCGACCGCGGTCAGCATCATCGGCCGCGGCTTTCAGGGCGAACGCAGGAAGCCCACCTGAGCGCAAGCGTCCGACGAACCGTCGTGACACAGAGAAAAGAGAAGGATCAGTTCAATGCGTCACGGAAAGGTTCATCGTAAGCTCGGCCGCAAGCCCGCGCACCGCAAGGCCATGTTCGCCAATATGTGCGCCGCCTTGATCAAGCACGAGCAGATCGTCACCACGCTGCCGAAGGCCAAGGAATTGCGCCCGGTGGTGGAGAAGCTGGTGACGCTGGCTAAGAAGGGCGATCTCGCTGCCCGCCGCCAGGCAATCTCCGAGATGCGCGACGTCGCCCAGGTCAAGAAGCTGTTTGACGTGCTCGGCCCCCGCTACAAAGAGCGCAAGGGCGGCTACACCCGCATCATGAAGGCGGGCTTCCGCTACGGCGACAATGCCCCGCGCGCGGTGATCGAGTTCGTCGACCGCGACGTCGACGCCAAGGGCCAGGATTCGGGACCGGTGCAGGAGAAGCGGGTCGCGGCAGAGGCGCCGCCCCCGATTATGTAACGTCAGCAGACCGGTTCACTATTCTGCAAAAAGGCGGCGCGATAGCGCCGCCTTTTTCATTATGTCGGACTGGCGACCCAGCGCTATCGACTGCGCAAAACCGGCCCAGGGCATGTGAATTCCGTGGCTGGCCGGTTCCGGCTGCGCTAGCATCGCGGCACGTCTGCACGTGACCGAACGAAGCCAGGCAGGCGGAGGGGAACACGACAATGATCCGCAACGGACTATTGGGGTTGGCGCTCGCCGCGGCGCTGACCGCCGTCACGCATGCGCAGGCCGCCGACAACGCGGCGCTCGTTGAGCGCGGCAGCTATCTGGTCAACACCATCATGACCTGCGGCAACTGCCACACGCCGCAGGGGCCCAAAGGGCCGATCATGGCCAAGGCCTTTTCCGGCGGGCTCTCCTGGGATGAACCGCCGTTCAAGGTGACTGCGGCCAACATCACGCAGGACAAGGAAACCGGCATCGGCACCTGGTCCGACGCCGACATCGAGAACCTGCTGCGTAAGGGGGTCAAGCCGGACGGTACGCCGATCGCCACCGTCATGCCGACCGGCTTCTACGGCATCATCACCGATCACGACATGAAGTCGATCATCGCCTATCTGCGCACGCTCAAGCCGATCAAGAACAAAGTGCCGGACCCGGTCTACCGCATGAAGCAGGTGCGGCAGATCTACCCGGGGTCCGAGAAGCCTTACACCGAGGCGATGCTCGAGAATAAGGTCAAGAATGGTTTCTATCTCACCACCATCGGCCATTGCATGGAATGCCACACGCCGATGGTGAGGGGTCGGCACCCTTGGGACAAGATGGGCACCGGCGGTTTTAAGTTTCCGGGGCCGTGGGGCGTCTCGGTCTCGCGTAACATCACCGAGAGTAAGGATAAGGGCATCGGCAACTGGACCGATGCCGAGATTAAGCGTGCTATCACCACGGGCGTCGCCAAGGACGGCAGCCATCTCAAGCCGCCGATGGGCTTCGCCATGTACGCGCAAATGAAGTCGTCCGATATCGACGACATCATCGCCTGGCTGCGCACGCTGCCGGCGAAGGAGTAGGGACGATACAGGGAACGCCGTTCATGCCCGCGCAAGCGGGCATGAACGGCGGGCCATCACCACCCCGCGAGCACCACCTTGCCGATGGTGGTGCCGCTTTCGACCTGCGCGTGCGCCTTGATCAGGTTGGCGGCGTTGATTGGCGACAGCTCCTGCGCCGCCGTGGTCACGATTTCGCCGGCATCGACCATCTCGGCGACGGCATTGAGCAGGTTGTGCTGCTCGATCATGTCGGGCGTCTGGAATATGGCGCGCGTGAACATCGATTCCCAATGCACCGAGGCCGCCTTGCGCTTGAGCGGCATGATATCGAAGGTCTTGGGGTCGTCGATCAGGGCAAATTTGCCCTGCGGGGCGATGATCCCCTCGATCTGCGGACCGCTTTGGTCGGTGCCGGTCACGCCGGCGATCAGCGCCACATTGGCGTGGCCGATCGCCTTAAGCTGATCGGCGAGCGGCTTTGCATGATCGATGACGTGATGGGCGCCGAGTTTCAGGCACCAGTCGCGCGTCGCCTGGCGCGAGGCGGTGGCAATCACGGTGAGGCGTGTGCGCTTGCGCGCGAGCTGGATCATGATCGAGCCGACACCGCCGCCGCCGCCGATCACCAGGAGCGCGCGGTCCTCGTCCTTCTTGTCGGGCGCGACGGCGAGGCGGTCGAACAGCATCTCCCAGGCGGTGATGCTGGTGAGCGGCAGCGCCGCGGCCTGCGCGAAGGAGAGTGATTTCGGTTTTTGGCCGACGATGCGCTCGTCGACCAAGTGTAGCTCCGAATTGGTGCCGGGGCGGGCGATGGAGCCGGCGTAGAAGACTTCGTCGCCCGGCCTGAACAGCGTCACCTCGGGGCCGACCGCCTCGACCACGCCGGCGGCGTCATAGCCGAGCACCTTGGGCGGTTCGCCTTCGGTGGGCGCAGCCCGCATGCGCACTTTGGTGTCGACCGGATTGACCGACACCGCCTTGACCGCCACCCGCAGGTCGCGGGGGCCGGGCGCCGGGGTCTCCGCGGTGAAATCGGTGAGGCAATCCGGTGCGGTGACCGGGAGGGATTTCAGATAGCCGACGGCTTTCATGGGGATCTCCGGGAACGGTGTGCGGGCGCCCTCCTGTCGCCCAGCCGCGGCCGCGTGGCAAGGCGGCGCGGCCCTTTCGGCGACCCCTTGGGCGGGACAGGAGGTCGCCTTCATTTGGTCCGCCCGGCGGCCTATATCTAGGTGCGACTCTTCCTTCGTCGGCCGGGGGCCTCCGGCCGCCGGGTCCTGACACCAGCCGAGCCGGGATAATTGCCTCATGCCCCTGACATCGCGCCTGACTGCCGCCTTCGCCGCCCTCACGCTAGCCGGCCTCCTGGCCCTGCCGGGCGCCGGGCCGGCGCGGGCCGAGGGGCCGATGCGCATCGTCCCGAGCAATCAGCAGCAGCTCATCTTCTCCTACGCCCCGGTGGTGAAGCGGGTGGCGCCGGCGGTGGTCAACGTCTACGCCGCAAAAGTGGTGCGGAACCAAAATCCGCTGTTCAACGATCCCGTCTTCCGCCACTTCTTCGGCATTCCCGGCGGCAGCGGCGCGCAGGTGCAGCGCTCGCTCGGCTCCGGCGTGATCGTCGATCCGCGCGGCCTCATCGTCACCAACGTGCACGTGATCCGCGGCGCCACCGATATCAAGGTGTCGCTCGCCGATAAGCAGGTGTTCGAGGCCAAGGTCGTGCTGGAGGACAAGCGCAGCGATCTCGCCGTGCTGCGCATCAAGGACGGGCACAAGCGTTTCCCGTACCTGCAGTTCGCCGACTCCGATTCCCTGCAGGTCGGCGACGTGGTGCTCGCCATCGGCAATCCGTTCGGCGTCGGGCAGACGGTGACCCACGGGATCGTCTCGGCGGTGGCGCGCACCGACGTCGGCTCCAATAACTACCAGTTCTTCATCCAGACCGACGCCGCCATCAACCCCGGCAATTCCGGCGGCGCGCTGGTCGATCTGCAAGGCAAGCTGGTCGGCATCAACAACATGATCCTGTCGCGCTCGGGCGGATCGCAGGGCATTGGCTTCGCCATACCGTCCAACATGGTGAAGGTGGTCGTGGCGTCCGCCGAGGCGGGCAGCCATCAGGTGCGGCGGCCCTGGCTCGGTGCCAAGCTGCAGACGGTCACCGCCGACATCGCCGACAGCATGGGGCTCAAGCGGCCGACCGGGGCGCTGATCGCCAACGTCTACCGCGACGGCCCGGCGGCGAAGGCCGGCCTCAAGCCGGGTGACGTCATCACGGCGGTCGACGGCCAGGAAGTCGGCGATCCCAAGGCCTTCGACTACCGCTTTGCTACCAAGCCGCTCGGCGGCACGGCCAAGTTGGAGCTCTTGCGCAACGGCCGCACCATGAGCGCGAATGTCGCCTTGCAGACGGCACCCAGCCGTCCGCGCGACGAACTCACGATCAACTCGCGCTCGCCGCTCGGCGGCGCCAAGGTCGCCAACCTGTCTCCAGCGCTCGCCGACGAACTGGGGCTGGACACCAACGAAAGCGGCGTCGTCATCGTCGGCATCCAGGACGGTTCCTACGCCGCCCGCTTCAACTTCCGGCGCGGCGATATCATCGTGGCCGTCAACGGCGAGCGTATCGAAAACACGCGCGAACTGGCGCGCGTCACCGAGCGGACGTCTTACAGTTGGCGCATGGTGGTGCGGCGCGGCGGACGCGATATCCGGGTGCAGTTCAGCGGGTGAGGGCACTTTCGCCATGACCCCACGCGCCAAGTCGACAGGACCGACGTTGTTCGCCGCCGCCGGGCTGGAGCGTGACGCGCCGCGGCCGCTTGCCGATCGCCTGCGCCCGCAAGCGCTCGACGAGGTGGTGGGGCAGGACCATCTGCTCGGCCCCGACGGCGTGCTGACGCGCATGCTGGCGACGCGCTCGCTCGGCAGCCTCGTGTTCTGGGGCCCGCCGGGCACCGGCAAGACCACGGTGGCACGGTTGTTGGCGCAGGCGACCGATCTCCAGTTCGACCAGATCTCGGCGATCTTCACCGGCGTCGCCGATCTGAAGAAGGTCTTCGAGGAGGCGCGCCGCCGCCGCGAGCTGGGGCAGGGCACGCTGCTGTTCGTCGACGAGATCCATCGCTTCAACCGCGCGCAGCAGGACTCGTTCCTGCCGGTGATGGAGGACGGTACCATCGTGCTGGTCGGCGCCACCACCGAAAACCCGTCGTTCGAGCTCAACGCGCCGCTGCTGTCGCGCGCGCGCGTGCTGGTGTTCAGGTCGCTCGATGCCGCGGCAATCGAAAAGTTGCTGGCGCGCGCTGAAAAGATCGAAGGCAAGCCGCTGCCGCTCGACGATCAAGCGCGCGAGACATTGGTCGGCATGGCCGACGGCGATGGCCGTGCGTCGCTGACGCTCGCCGAAGAAGTCTGGCGCGCCGCGCGCGAAGGCGAGGTGTTCGACGCCGCCAAGCTGCAGGATATCGTGCAGCGGCGCGCGCCGATCTACGACAAGAGCCAGGACGGCCATTACAATCTCATTAGTGCCCTGCATAAGTCGGTGCGTGGCTCCGATCCCGACGCCGCGCTCTATTATCTCTGTCGCATGCTGGATGCCGGCGAGCCGCCGCTCTATGTCGCGCGCCGCGTGGTGCGCATGGCGATCGAGGATATCGGCTTGGCCGATCCGCAGGCGCTTATCGTCGCCAACGCCGCCAAGGATGCTTACGACTTCCTGGGCTCGCCGGAAGGCGATCTGGCCATCGCCCAGGCCGTGCTCTATTGCGCGACGGCGCCCAAATCCAACGCCGGCTATGCCGCCTTCGGCGCCGCCATGCGCACCGCCAAGCAGGCCGGCTCGCTGCTGCCGCCCAAGCACATCCTCAACGCGCCGACCAATCTGATGAAGGACGAGGGCTACGGCCGCGGCTATGCCTACGATCACGACCAGGAAGAAGCCTTCTCCGGCCAGAACTATTTTCCGGACGCCCTCCCGCGCCAGCAGTTCTATGACCCGCCCGAGCGCGGCTTCGAGCGCGAAATCCGCAAGCGGCTGGATTACTGGGCGAAGCTCCGGAAGGAACGGGGCGGCAAGGCGTAGTGGCGGTTACTTCTGGCCGACGAAATCCAATATCGCGCCGCTCATGGCGGTATCGGCGGTACCGATCGAATAGCAGCCCGACAGATGGTTGTGGCCGGCGAGGCTGACGAAGCGCGGCGCATGGCCGGCTTGGGTGAGCGCATCGCGCAAGCGCTCCGCCTGTTGCACGAATGGTGGCGGATCGAGCTCGGCGTGAAAGATCAGGATCGGCAGCGCACTCTGCGCCACCCCCGGCAGCGCCGAGCGCCCGGCATACAGGCTTTCGTCTTCGCCGAAATAGCTGCGAAAGCGCGGGTCGGTCAACGCAAAGGTGGTCAGGTCGTAGATGCCGGACGAGACGATCAGGCCAGCGAGGCCGGAACCGTCCGGCCGGTGCAGCGCCGGCCGGCCTGCATAGGTGGTGACATGGGTGGCGCCGGCCGAATGGCCCATGAGGTAGAGGCGGGCGGCATCGCCGCCATGCGCGCTGATGTTCTCGTGCACCCAGCGCACGGCGGTGGCGACGTCCTCCGCGCCCGCCGGCCAAGTCGCCTGCGGCGCCAGCCGGTAGGTCATGGTGACCCCGACCATGCCGTGGCGCGCGGCCCAGGCGCCGATATTGTCGTGGAAGGGCGTGCCGGGGACCTGCTTGTCGCCGCCGACGAAGCCGCCGCCATGGACGAACAACAGCACCGGCTGTGCCGCAGCGGCAGCCGGCTCGGCGGTGAAGACGTTGAGCCGGTTGCGGTCCGCCGGGCCGTAGTGGATGTCGCGCTCGACCTTAACGCCCGGGCCGGGCATCGGACCGTGCAGGGGCGCAAGAAGCGGCGCGGTCTTCGCCGGGTCGATGACGCGGCCGATGGTAGCGAGGCTTCTGGCGAGATCGGGTGGCAGGGCGTTCATGGCAACAGGGGTCTCCCGGCGGTTTTGGCAAGCCACGTTAGCCCGAAACCGGCCTCCAGTTCACCCGGGCTGTTGCGGCCCGGAAATGGGTGACCCTGTCGGCAAACCGTGCGACAAGCGCCGGCGCAAGAAGGCATCGGCAGAGATACGAGGACTTAAGTCACCATGAGCCGCGGACGAAACGGCCCGCGCCAGCCGGGTGGGGGCAAGCAGACGGCGGGCCCGCGGCAGCGGCCGGGCGGGGCCCGCGCGGGCGTGCGCGCCGGCAAATCCAAGGCCGGTCCGCGGCGCGAGGATCGCGAGGCGCCAGAGAAGTCTCACCGTCACCCCGGCACCCGCGCCAAGCAGGCCGCGAAGGGCAAAAGAGCGGGTCCGTCGTCCGCCGAGGGGCGGTCCCGCCGGTCGCCTCGGGACGAGGGCGTGAAAGCCGCGCGTCCGCTGCGCGCGCCTCGGGAGGAGGCCAAGGAGACGAAGCCGGCGCCGCTGCTGCCGGCCAGTGTGCAAACGGTCACCGTCAGCCCGGACGAAAACGATATGCGCGTCGACCGCTTCTTCGAGGCGCGGTTTCCGGGGCTGTCGTTCAGTCACATCCAGCGCATCATCCGCAAAGGCGAGGTGCGGGTGAATGGCAAGCGCACCGAGCCGAAGGCGCGCCTTTCCGCCGGCCAGTCGGTGCGCATTCCGCCGCTCAAGCTGGAAGCGCCGGCGCCCCGCGCCGAGACGCCGGGCGTGCAGCAGGACCGCGACTTCCTCAAATCCATCACGCTCTACGAAGACGACGACGTGATGGTGCTGAACAAGCCCATGGGCCTTGCGGTGCAGGGCGGCTCCGGCACGACGCGCCATGTCGATGGTATGCTGGGCGCGTTGCGCGGGCCGGGCGTCGACGCCCAGCGCCCGCGCCTGGTGCACCGGCTCGACAAGGACACCGCTGGCTGTCTGCTGATTGCCAAGAGCCGCTTTGCCGCCGCCGCGCTTGCCAAGAGCTTCCGCGCGCGCTCGACGCGCAAGACCTACTGGGCGCTGGTCGCCGGCGTGCCGAAGCCGCGCCAGGGCCGCGTCTCCACCTATCTCGCCAAGGAGGAACGCGAGGAAGACAGCTTCATGCGCGTCGCCAGACACGGCGAGAAGGATGCCGTGCACGCGGTCACCTATTACGCGGTGGTGGAGACGGCGGCGCAACGCCTCGCTTGGCTCTCGTTGAAGCCAGTGACCGGGCGCACTCATCAACTGCGCGCGCACATGGCGCACATCGGCCACCCCATCGTCGGCGATCCGAAGTACTTCAACATCGAGAATTGGGAAGTGCCGGGCGGTCTTCAGCTAAAGTTGCATCTCTTGGCGCGCCGTATTGCCGTCCCGCATCCGCGCGGCGGGGTGATCGATGTCTCCGCGCCGCTGCCGCCGCACATGCAGCAGAGCTGGAACCTGCTCGGCTTCGATACCAGCCGCTACGACCCGATCGAGGATGCCCCGGAGGAGTAGCCGCGCAACCGCGCGCTTCCTATCTGAGTCTCATGCCGCGCGCTTATCAGGTTGTCTTGGATCCGTTTGTTCTGGCATTATTGGTGCTGACCCTCTGGGGTTCGGCGCTGCCGGCGCACGCCCAATCAAAGGACGATCCCTACAGCATCATGGTGCCGGAACTGGGACGGCACCCGCCCCAGCCAAAACCCGAGCCCTGGCTGGCGCCGAAGTACAAATCGCCGCGCGGCACCCGCCAGCACATCCGCGTGCCGCACCCGACGGCACCGAAAGCGCCGACGCCGCCCAAGGTGCCGCCGCCGATCATGGTGCCGGAAACCGGCCGCGTGCTGCCCAACCTGCCGGCTCTGTCGCCTTCCGGTCCGCACGGCACCGAGAGCTTCCAAGATCGCGCCGCACGCTGCGCGCATCAAGCCGGTATGTACGGCGATGCCGCCGGCAACCGCAGCGCCTACATCAATTCCTGCATCAATCAATAACGCTGCGGGATGGTTAGCAGTCCCTCAACGCGGTCTGCGAAACCGCCTTAATTCACATTGTTGCGCTAGGGGTTTGTCAACGGCTGCGGGTCTATAGAGGTGACCTTCGCCCTCCCACCCGTTCGCCCGCATGACCATCGAGCCCGACCGTCCCTTCACCACCTTCGATGCCGCGTCACCGGATTTGCCGCTGCTCCTGCGGCCGGTGGCGGTCACGCGCTGGACCGCGCAGCTCGTCGATCCGGCGTGCGAGCGCGCTTACCGACGGGATCGCTTCGGCGGCGATAAACGCCGGCTGCTAATGTTGATGGCGCTGGTGGCGGTCGCCGGCCTGATGATCTTTCTCGGCCGCTTCTATGAGTATCTCTTCGACCATGGCCGCGCGGTCATCCTCGTTCCGGCGCTGGTGTCGATCGCAATTCCCGCCGTGGCGGCGCTGGTCTTCCGCACCCGACGCACGCCGCAATCGCTCGAATTGGCGGTGGTGATAATGGGCAGCGCGGGCGTTATCTTGCGGCTGCTGATGCTGTCGGTTCAGCCCAACTTGCTCGCCATGTGGCTGCCGCTGATCGTGACTGTCCTGTTCGTCATCTACCTCTATCTACCCGTCCGTTTCGTCGTGTCGGTGGGGCTCGCCGCCGTCCTTTTTACCGTGGCACCCTTGTGGTGGGCCTTGGCCCCGCACGGGGTGCTGAATGGCCCGGAAATCTACCGCGGCATGATGTGGCTGTTGCTCGCTAACGCGCTCGGCTTCACCGCCGCCAATGCCCTGCAACGCAGCCAGCGCATGCAATACGCGCAGAGCCTGGTCTTACAGCAATTGCTGTCGACCGATGCGTTGACCGGCATCGCCAACCGTCGCCGTTTCGATGCGGCGCTGGCGCGCGAGTGGGCGTCTGCGGCGCGCACGCACCTGCCGCTCTCGCTGCTGATGATCGACGTCGACTCATTTCAAGGCTTTCAACGACTATTGTGGCCACCAGCGTGGCGACGAATGCCTGCGCCGTGTGGCGCGGCTTCTGGTCGCCGCTGCCGGCCGCCCGGGCGATCTGGTCGCGCGCTACGGCGGCGAGGAGTTCATCTGCCTGTTGCCGGCGGTGGACGCAGCCGGCGCGCGCGCCGTGGCGGAGCGGCTGTTGAATACGGTGCGGGCCGCCGCCATCGCGCATCCGCGCGCGCCGTCGGGGCGGCTGACCATCAGCGTCGGCGTCGCGACCACCGAGGTGTTCTCCGGCGGCCCGGACGCCCTGGTGGCGCTGGCCGACCGACTGCTCTATGCGGCCAAGGATGCCGGACGCGACAGCCTGATGAGCGGGATGCTGGGGCAGCGTCCGGTCGTTCAACTGGCGCCGGCACGGGACATCGCACTGGCAGGTTAGGTGCTCGCCGCATCAAGCCCGGCTACGGCCGTGGGGATGGTGCTCGCGCAGTAACTACCGCAAGCTGGCGTTGATCGCGTCGAGCGCGGCTTGGCCGGGGCATAGGTCTTTCTCGCCCAACGTATTGAGTGGCGTGTCCACCGTGTGCAGGTGCGTATGCAGGTCTTCCGACTCCGGCTCCATGTAGAGCAGGCCGGTGACGACTTGGCCTCTCGCGGCATGGTGTTGGAGAAAGCCAAGAGCTGCCGTTCGGTCATGAAGGTCGTAGTCGGCCGCGAGCTTGCGCAAGGTGAGCTTGGAGCCGTCGTGCTGCTGCACCACCTCGACAGAACCGGGCTCGTACTGCACCTCGATCGGCATGCGGCTCGACATGTAGTCGAGCCGGTTCACCGCCTCGTTGTGCTCGCGCACGAAGTCGAAGCTCTTGGTCGAGCCGACGTGGTTGTTGAAGGCGATGCAGGGCGAAATGACGTCGATGAAGGCGGCGCCCTTGTGGGCGATCGCCGCCTTGATGATCGGCACCAATTGCTGCTTGTCGCCGGAGAAGGAGCGGGCGACGAAGCTGGCGCCGATCTGCAGCGCCATGGCCGCGAGGTCGATGGAGTTGTCGGTGTTGATCATGCCGCGCTTCGACTTCGAGCCGCGGTCGGCGGTGGCCGAGAATTGCCCCTTGGTGAGGCCGTAGACGCCGTTGTTCTCGACGATATAGGTCATGTTGACGGCGCGGCGCAGGCAATGCGCGAACTGGCCGAGCCCGATCGAGGCGCTATCGCCGTCGCCGGAAACGCCGAGATAGATGAGATCGCGGTTCGCCAGGTTGGCGCCGGTCAGCACCGACGGCATGCGGCCGTGCACCGAGTTGAAGCCGTGCGAGTTGCCGAGGAAGTAGGTCGGCGTCTTCGACGAGCAGCCGATACCGGAGATCTTGGCGACGCGGTGCGGTTCGATCGAGAGCTCGAAGCAAGCCTGGATGATGGAGGCCGTGATCGAGTCATGCCCGCAGCCGGCACACAGCGTCGACACCGTGCCCTCGTAATCGCGGTGGGTATAGCCGAGCTCGTTCTTCGGCAGGCCGGGGTGATGGAACTTGGGCTTGGCGAGATAGGTCATGACGTCACCTTGGCGGGCTTGACCGCCATCTGGTCGAGATGGTCGCCGATCGACTCGGCAATGAAGCGCGCGGTGATCGGCGCGCCGTCGTAGTGCAGCACCGGCACCAGCCGCACTGGATCGATGCCGATTTCGTTGACGATCAGCGAGCGTAGCTGGGCGTCGCGGTTCTGCTCGACCACGTAGACGAAGTCATGGTCGGCGACGAAGCTCGCCACGCTCGAATGGAACGGGAAGGCGCGGATGCGCAGTCGGTCGACGGCGTGGCCGCGCGCCTCGATCATATGGATGGCCTCGTCCATCGCCGGCGCGGTCGAGCCGTAATAGATCACGCCGTATTTGGTCGGCTTGTCGGCGTTTGCCTGCAAAGGCCGCGGCACCAGGTCCTTGGCGGTGTCGAACTTGCGGATCAGCCGCTGCATATTATCGACGTAGGCCGCGCCGTCCTCGGTGTAGCGCGCATATCTGTCTCGCGACGTGCCGCGGGTGAAGAACGAGCCCTTGGTCGGGTGCGTGCCCGGATAGGTGCGGTAGGGGATGCCGTCGCCGTCGACGTCGAGATAGCGGCCGAATTCCTTGCCGGCCTCCAGCTCTTCGGCGGTCATGACCTTGCCGCGGTCGTAGACGCGTGAATCGTCCCACTTGAGCGGCCGGCACAGCCGGTGGTTCATGCCGATGTCGAGATCGAGCATGACAAAAACGGGCGTTTGTAGCCGGTCGGCGAGGTCGAAGGCCTCGGCGCCGAACTCGAAGGCTTCCGCCGGGTCTTCCGGGAACAGCAGTACGTGCTTGGTGTCGCCGTGCGAGGCGTAGGCGCAGGCCATGACGTCACACTGCTGGGTGCGCGTCGGCATGCCGGTCGAGGGCCCCGCGCGCTGCACGTCGAACAGCACCGCCGGGATCTCGGCGAAATAGGCGAGCCCAATGAACTCTTGCATCAGCGAGATGCCCGGGCCGGAGGTCGCGGTGAAGGAGCGCGCGCCGTTCCAACCGGCGCCGATCACCATGCCGATCGAAGCCAGCTCGTCCTCGGCCTGGACGATGGCGTATTTGGCCTGTCCCGTTTCCTTGTCGACGCGCAGCTTGGCGCAGTGACGCGTGAAGGCGTCGGCGAGCGAGGAGGAGGGCGTGATCGGATACCAGGCGCACACTGTGGCGCCGCCGTAGACCGCGCCCAAGGCCGCCGCCGAGTTGCCCTCGATGAAGATGCGGTCGCCGACCTTGTCGCTCGTCTTCAGCTTGAGGCCGATGGGACCGTTGAGGTTGAGCGTGGCGTAGTCGCGGCCGATATGCAGCGCCTTGACGTTGGGCGCGATCAGCTTGTCCTTGCCCTTGTACTGCTCGCCGATGAGCTGTTCGACCACGGCGACGTCCATGTCGAGGAGGGCGGTTAGGACACCGATATAGATGATGTTCTTGAACAGCTGGCGCTGGCGCGGATCGTTGTACTCGCGATTGCAGATCGCGGTCAGCGGTACGCCGATGACCGTAATATCCTCACGGAATTTCGACTTCGGCAGCGGCTTGGTCGAGTTGTAGAGCAGGTAGCCGCCGGGTTCGATGTCCGCGATGTCCTTGTCGAAGGTCTGCGGGTTCATCGCCACCATCAGGTCGGTGCCGCCGCGGGCGCCGAGATGGCCTTCCTCCGAGACGCGCACCTCATACCAGGTCGGCAGACCCTGGATGTTGGAGGGGAAGATGTTGCGCGGCGCCGCCGGAATGCCCATGCGCAGGATGGCGCGGGCGAACATCTCGTTGGCACTGGCCGAGCCCGACCCGTTGACGTTGGCGAAGCGAACGACGAAGTCGTTTACGCGGCTGAGCGGCGTTGCGGTCGGCATGAATTCCCTGCTTGGGTCATTTCCAACATGAATTTCTGCATGTCCCAGGCGCCGGTCGGACACCGCTCGGCGCACAGGCCGCAGTGCAGGCAGACGTCCTCGTCCTTCACCATCACGCGCCCGGTCTTCAGGCCGTCCTGCACATAGAGGTCTTGCGAGAGGTTTTTCGACGGCGCGGTGAGGCGCTCACGCAGCTCGGCTTCCTCACCGTTCGGCGTGAAGGTGATGCAGTCCATCGGGCAGATGTCGACGCAGGCATCGCACTCGATGCACAGCGGCGCTGCGAACACCGTCTCGACGTCGCAGTTCAGGCAGCGCCCGGCTTCCTTCCAGGCCAGCATCTCGTCGTAGCCGAGTTCGACCTCGGCCTTGATATCTTTCAGCGCGATCACGGTGTCGCGGTGCGGCACCTTGTAGCGCTTATCGGGCTCGATCTCGTTGTCGTAGGACCATTCGTGGATGCCCATCTTCTGGCTGATGATGTCCACGGCCGGGGCGGGGCGGTCGGCGATGTCCTCGCCGTTCAACAGCTTGTCGATCGACACCGCGGCCTCATGGCCGTGCGCCACCGCCCAGATGATGTTCTTCGGCCCGAAGGCGGCGTCGCCCCCAAAGAACACCTTCGGGTTGGTCGAGACCATCGTGTTGGGATCGACCTTGGGCATGTTCCACGTGTCGAATTCGATGCCAATGTCGCGCTCGATCCAGGGGAAGGCGTTCTCCTGGCCGACCGCCACCAGCACGTCGTCGCAGGGGAAGTGCTGGTCGGGCTCACCGGCGGGGATCAGCCTGCGCCGGCCGTCGGCGTCGTACTTCGCCTTCACCTTCTCGAAGGTGACGCCGGTAAGCTTGCCGTTCTTGTGGGTGAATTCCTTCGGCACGAGGAAGTTATGGATCGGGATGCCCTCGTGTTGAGCGTCTTCCTTTTCCCACGGCGACGCCTTCATCTCGTCGAAGCCGGAGCGCACCACCACGTCGACCTTTTCGCCGCCAAGGCGGCGCGCCGAGCGGCAGCAGTCCATGGCGGTGTTGCCGCCGCCGAGCACGACCACGCGCTTGCCGATCTTAGTGGTGTGGCCGAACGACACCGAGTTCAGCCAGTCGATGCCAATGTGGATATTGGCCGCCGCTTCCTGGCGGCCGGGGATGTCGAGGTCGCGGCCGCGCGGCGCGCCGGAACCGACGAACACCGCGTCCCAGCCTTCCGCCAGCAGCGTCTTCAGGCTGTCGATGCGGGTGTTGCCGCGGAATTCGACGCCGAGGTCGAGGATGTAGCCGCACTCTTCGTCGATCACCGAATCCGGCAGACGGAATTTCGGGATCTGCGTGCGGATCATGCCGCCGGCTCTAGGGTCGCCGTCGAACACGACGCAGGTGTAACCGAGGGTGCTGAGATCGCGCGCCACCGTCAACGAAGCCGGGCCGGCGCCGACCAGTGCCACGCGCTTGCCGTTATTGCGCGCCGCCGGCTTCGGCATGCGATCGTGCACGTCGTCTTTGTAATCGGCGGCGACGCGCTTCAAGCGGCAGATCGCCACCGGTTCGTTCTCGACGCGTACGCGCCGGCATGCCGGCTCGCATGGACGGTCGCACGTGCGTCCGAGGATTCCCGGAAACACGTTCGATTTCCAATTGATCATGTAGGCGTCGCTGTAACGCCCATGCGCGATCAGCCGGATGTATTCGGGGACCGGTGTGTGGGCCGGACAGGCCCATTGGCAATCGACGACCTTGTGGAAGTAGTCGGGCGCCGCAATGTTGGTATTCTTCATTGACTCCTCGAAACGCCCCTCCGCTACGCGGTACTCGACGGTGGTGCGCCGCAGCCGCCAGCGGCTGGTCTCCCCGGATCGGCCTTGTTCCCGGCTCGATTCCGAGAGCGATACTATGGCTTACCAGGCGTTAAGGCTACCTATCCTTCCGTCGGGGCCGGCTCCGATCAACCGCATGCCGCGGTTCGCATCTTCCCGCACTGTGAAACAGGCGACGCACGGTGCATCATGTATACCAGGGCGGCGTCTCGCCGCGCGGTACGCGATAGAAGCGGCTTTCTGCGACGCCAAGCGGGCAAGATGGCGGCGCCAAGGGGGCGGTAAGGAGCCACGGCCGGCACATGACCCGCGCCCCTGGGGTGCCTATTGCGCCGCACCATCACGGGGTTCTGAAGGCCGCCAGCTCTTAACGCTGCGATCAAATTTCGCAGCAGATTGTTGCTCTCAGTCGCGCGACGGCGCTCAGTGGACGAAGCGGCAGGCTAAGCCCATATAGGGGCTGCCGCCGGGTTCCCCGGTACCCACGACCCGACCCAAGTCCCGACCCAAGTTCCATGCGCGAGATCTTCGACGAGCTCTACGACAACCAGACCGCCGACCCCATGGAGGCGGCCCGGCGCGCCATGCGCCCGCCGTTGCGCAAGCGCTTCTATGAGCGTGCGGCGGCCGGCGAGGGCGGGGCGGAAGGGGTCCCGGTCACCCTCGACGACAAGCCGGTGCGCACGCCGCTGAGAAGGCTCCTGGCGGCGCCGACGCCGACGCTGGCGGAGGCCATTGCGGCCGAGTGGAACGCGCAGGAAAAGGAGATCGACCCCGGCCGCATGCCGCTCACCCGGCTCGCCAACGCGGTGATCGATGCGGTCGCCGACGCGCCCGGCCCGGTGGCGGCGGAGGTCGAAAAATACCTTGGTTCCGATCTCGTCTGTTATCGCGCCGACACGCCCGCCAGGCTCATCGAGATGCAGGCGCAGGCCTGGGACCCGGTGCTGGCCTGGGCGCATGAGGCGCTCGGCGCCCGCTTTGTGCAGGTCGAAGGTGTCATCCACGCTGCGCAGCCGGTCGAGGCCATCGCCGCCGCGCGCGGCGCCATTCCGGCCGAGCCCTGGCGGCTCGGCGCGGTGTCCTCGATCACCACGCTCACCGGCTCGGCGCTGCTGGCGCTGGCGCTGCTGCATGGCCGCCTCGACGCCGAGGCGGCCTGGGCCGCCGCGCATGTCGATGAGGATTGGCAGATGGCGCAATGGGGCCGCGACGATGTCGCGCTCGAACGCCGCGCCTATCGCCAGGCCGAGCTTGAAGCCGCGGTCAGGGTGCTCGACGCGTTAAGGTGAGGGACAAGGACGACCTCTCCGTCGTCATGCCCGGCACAAGCCCGGCCATCACAGTCACCATTCGACACCCAGCGCCTCGATCAGCGGACCCAGCTCTTCTTCATCGGCGGCCCCTGGCGCGTTGCGCGGCGAGCTAATGCTCGTCGGGTTTGCTGGTGTCCGTATGCTCGCCCGTGCGCTCGCTCTGCCGTTCGCGCAGCGCGTGGGCGATGTCGGCGAACACCGGCGCCCATTGCCCGGGTTCGTCCTGCCGGAACAGGCGCAGGTCCGGATACCACGGGCTGTCGCTGCGTTCCGTCAGCCAATGCCATTCCGGCACCTGCGGCAGCGCCAGCCAGGCCGGCTTGCCGAGCGCGCCGGCGATATGGATCGGCAGCGCGTCGATGCCGATCACCAAGTCGAGGTTGGCGATGATGGCGGCGATGTCGAGCATGGTGTCGGCGCTCACGTCGGCCTCGGCGAGCGGACGCTCGACGTGGGCGGCGAACGGCACCGGCGTGGTGGCGCGCAGGACGCCCTGCGTGTGCAGCGCGATCAGCCGCACGCCGCGCAAATGGGCGAGCGGCGCGAAGTCGGCGAGCGGCACGCCGGCGGTTTCGCCCTGCCAGCAGATGCCGACCTTCATGTCCATGCCGGCGAGCTTCTCCGCCCAGGCGGCGACCCGGTCCTGCGGCACGCTTAAGTATGGGCACTGCTGCGGCACTGTGTCGGGTGTGAGGTGCAGCCGGCCCATGACCGACTGCAGCGGGAATTGCATCATCGGGCGCTTGTCGTTGGCGAGCGCGGCGGCGTTATCGCTCACCAGTTCCACCTTCGGCAGCGAGGAGAGCAGGGGCACGAGTTCGCGGCGCGTGAGCAGCGTCACGTCATAGCCGCGGCCGGCCATGAGCGCGGCGTAGCGTGAAAACATCACGGCGTCGGCGACGCGGCCCTCCGACAGCAGCACCAGCCGGAACGGCCCCGCCGGCTGCCCCTGCCATGGCGGCACGTCCGGCAACTGCGGGCGGTTGTCGCGCGCTTCGTAGAGCGGCCAGCCCGCACGCCAGTCGCCGGTGAGCAGCATGATCTCGGCGAGCGCCGCCTTCGGGGCCGGCTCGTCGGGGGCCAGGGTGCACGCGTGCTCGATCAGTGTGCGCGCCTCGTCGAAGTGGCAGCGATATTTCGCCGTCAGGCCCTTCTGCAGATAGGCGTGATGCATCTTGGGCTTGAGCACGATCACCCGCTCGTAGACCGTGTCGGCCTCTTCCAGGCGGCCGAGCATCACGAGCGTATTGGCGCGGTTGATCAGGAAGTGTGGCTCGTCGGGCGACAGTATCAGCGCCTTGTCGAAGCTTTCGAGCGCCTCCGTGTAGCGGCCGAGCTCGTGCAGGAGCGCGCCGCGGTTGACCCAGTCCTCTGCCGCCTTGGGATCGAGCGCCAGCGCCCGGTCGAAGCTCTTCAGGGCCTCCTCCGGGAAGCCCGCTTGCGCCGCCAGGTTGGCCCGGTTGCCGTGCGCCTCGGCGAAATTGGGGTCGACCGCGATGGCCGCGTCGTAGGCGCGGGCCGCCTCGGTGAACTGTTTCAGGCGCTCGTGGGCCTTGCCGATCAGGTTGTGCATGCGCGCCTGCGGCTCGCCCAGCGACAGCGCCCGCTTGGCGAGGTCGATGCCCTGCTGGAACTGGCCCTCCTGGCAGGCCACCAGGGCCACGTAATAGAGCGCCTCGGTGTTCGTGGGGTCGTTGCGCAGGACCTGGGTGTAGTGGTCCATGGCGCGGGCGATCTCGCCCTGGCGATGGTGGAAAAGGCCCTGTTGCAGGAGCTGATCGGCGGGGGCGGCTGAATTGGTCATGGGAGAGGTCTAAGCAGGGTTTGGGGGCATAGCCAAGTCTTGCCGCTGCCTTGGGCCGGGGCGGGCGGCGCCGGCCGCGGAATGACGGTCCCGGGCCGCCGTGCTATGCAACCCGGGAACCCGGAATTGCGACGCAGGGCAGGGAATCAGGACGCGAAATGAAGGACATCCTCGACAGACTGGACACGCGCCGGGCCGAGGCCCTGCTGGGCGGCGGCGAAAAGCGCATCGAGGCCCAGCACAAGAGCGGCAAGCTGACCGCCCGCGAGCGCATCGCGCTGCTGCTCGACAAGGGCTCGTTCGAGGAGTTCGACATGTTCGTCGAGCACCGCTCCACCGACTTCGGCATGGACAAGCAGAAGATCCCCGGCGACGGCGTGGTCACCGGCTGGGGCACGGTCAACGGCCGCGCGGTCTACCTGTTCTCCAAGGACTTCACGGTGTTCGGCGGCTCGCTCTCGGAGACCCACGCCCAGAAGATCATCAAGGTCCAGGACATGGCGCTGAAGGCGAGGGCGCCGATCATCGGCCTGTTCGACGCCGGCGGCGCCCGCATCCAGGAAGGCGTGGCCGCGCTCGGCGGCTACGGCGAGGTGTTCAAGCGCAACGTCATCGCGTCGGGCGTCATTCCGCAGATCAGCGTCATCATGGGCCCGTGCGCCGGCGGCGACGTCTATTCGCCGGCCATGACCGACTTCATCTTCATGGTGCGCGACACCTCCTACATGTTCGTCACCGGCCCGGACGTGGTGAAGACCGTCACGAATGAAGTGGTCACCGCGGAAGAACTCGGCGGCGCGCAGCGTCCACACCACCAAGTCGAGCGTCGCCGACGGCGCCTTCGAGAACGACGTCGAGTGCCTGTTGCAGATGCGCCGGCTGATCGACTTCCTGCCGTCCAACAACGAGGCCGGCGTGCCGTCATGGCCGACGCAAGACGCCACCGACCGCGTCGACGACAGCCTCGACACGCTGGTGCCCGACAACCCCAACAAGCCCTACGACATCAAGGAGCTGATCCACAAAGTCGCCGACGAGGGCGACTTCTTCGAGATCTCGCAGAGCTTCGCCAAGAACATCGTCACCGGCTTCGGCCGCGTCGAGGGCCGCACCGTCGGCTTCGTCGCCAACCAGCCGATGGTGCTGGCCGGCGTGCTCGACTAGTGACGCCAGCCGCAAGGCCGCGCGCTTCGTCCGTTTTTGTGACGCCTTCAACATCCCGATCGTCACCTTCGTCGACGTGCCCGGCTTCCTGCCCGGCACCGACCAGGAATACGGCGGGCTGATCAAGCACGGCGCCAAGCTCCTGTTCGCCTATTCGCAGTGCACGGTGCCGCTCGTCACCATCATCACCCGCAAGGCCTTCGGCGGCGCCTATGACGTGATGGCCTCGAAGCACGTCGGCGGCGACGTCAACTACGCCTGGCCGACCGCGCAGATCGCGGTGATGGGCGCCAAGGGGGCGGTGGAGATCATCTTCCGCGGGCGTTCGGCCGAGGAGATCGCGGCGCAAACCAAGCAGTACGAGGAGCACTTCCTGTCGCCGTTCATCGCCGCCGAGCGCGGCTATATCGACGACGTGATCATGCCGCACGAGACGCGCAAGCGCATCGCCAAGGCGCTGGCGATGCTGAAGAACAAGCACGTGGAGTGGCCGGCGCGGAAGCACGATAATTTGCCGGTGTAGACCTGCTTCGGCGCTCGCATGCTTCTCTGCGCTGTGGAGATGTGCCCGGTCGGAACGATTGTCGAGCGATGGCGAGCCAGGGGCAATTGAGCCGACCGTCGCGCAGGGCCGATCGCGCCTTCTCTATCGGCGCAACGGGTCGAGCCGGCGAACAGTCGTCACCTGTGGGCGGCGCTCAAGATGCCAAGATTTCGGCTGCTGGCCTGTGCCGTGGCCTTCACGCTGGCTTTCCGTACTGACGCAATCGGCGATAGCATTCACGCATCGAAGCCGATGTGCGCGCAATTGGCGACGGCTTGGCAGAGCGCCCCTGACGAGAATGAGCACGCTGGAAATGCATATCGGGTATAAGAAGCCGTACCGAGTTTGCCGCGAACGAGCAGGTCGGCGACGCACGCCTAGGCCGGACGATCTCGTTGCGGGATCAGACTGGATCCGCGCCTATCGGCTCGCGCGCCGCTCATAGAACGCAGGAGCGGCACCTAGATCATCGGTCTCGATCCACGCGGCGGAAAGTGAGCCGCGGCACTTGGTGGTGATCTCTTGGATCGATTGCTCGCCGAGCGCGGCACTATCGACGACGTTATCATGCCGCACGCCACCCGCAAGCGCCGCGCAGACAAGTTTACGCAGTCTGCGCACGAAAAATCGCGCGCGCTGGCGATGCTGAGGAATAAGCACGTGGAGTGGCCGGTGCGGAAGCACGATAATTTGCCGGTGTAGGGGAAAATGTCAAAAATTGTATTTCGTTTGAGGGCTGGCTAATGTTCAATGTTCCCGCCGTTTTCGTCGTTGGTGCAGGAGCAAGTGCCGAATTTTCTTTGCCGGCCGGGGCTGAACTGAAAGAAAAAATCGCAAGAGGTGTTCATTTTAGATTTCAGATTGGGAGCCAAATTGATGGTGATTTCGATCTTCTTGACGTGCTTAAGCGGCATTTTGATAACAAGAACGATAAGGTGAATGTCTTTACACAAGCTGGAAGCGATCTGTCTGAAACGATCTCTACCTTTCCTTCCATAGATGAAGCGCTCCACTGGTGGAGGGCGCGACCTGAAATTGTCGAGCTTGGAAAGCTTGCGATCGCGCATTATATCTTGGAGGCGGAGCGGAAGAGCCCTCTGGCAGCTAAAGTTGGTCAGATAAATGTTCGAGACGCGAGCGGGACGTGGCTCGAGACTTTTTTGTCGATGGCCGTGTCTGCAAATGATCGTGATCGAGTTGGCGATATTTTTCAAAATGTGACCTTTATAAATTTCAATTACGATCGGATCATTGAACAATATCTCTATTGGGGGCTTCAGCAACTGGCTGGCGTCAACGGGGAGGCGGCTGCAAGCGCCATTTCTAATCTGAAGATGATAAGACCGTACGGCTCAATTGGTCCGCTTAACATCGAATTGGCTGGTGGAATCGCGAAAGATGCGGTGCCTTTTGGTGGAGGGCGCAGAAGCGATTTGTTTTTAATAGCGAAGAATATCCAGACATTTACGGAGCAGTCAGAGGATCTCGAAATATCGTCTTTGATAGACGACGTTATTGAGGCCGCAAGTCTCGTAATATTTCTTGGATTTGGCTTTCATCAGCAAAATCTTGCGTTGTTTAGGCCCGGTGTGGGCCGAGCAAGGGCAAACGCCCGCGCTGTTATGGCTAGTGTCTTTGGAATTGACCGTCTCAATTATAAGACGATTGAAAATCACCTGGAGAGTGACATTGGGCTGAAGGCGCCAAAGTCGCTTGTTCCGGTGAAGGCCAACCAACTCCTCAGCAATTTGCGGCTGAGTATTGCGATGGCCGTCGGCTAATTTTTGTGTGTGCATAGCGCGTGTAAATTCTACCGTGCAACGCACGCCTTTTCTTCGCGTCGTCGTAATCGGGGGCTGATACCTCTGATGGAGCCGTCTCCATTGCATCCCGCCTCCGCCAAGACCTCGCCCCTTCATCCTTGCTACACTCCTCCCGCGCCACGGAGGACCCCCGCCATGCCCCTCACGCCCCAGCAACAATCCCTTTGCCAGAACTCGCCCTACGATTTCTCCGGCCTCAAGGCCGTGTTCGTCAATTGCACGCTGAAGCCCTCGCCGCAGAACACTTTCACTCTGCGGAATCTTTAGGACGCCGGCTGCCGCTTCGATCATCCCAATCCGGGGTGCCGGTAGTTCAGATACGTTTATGCTGAATCTCCTCCGCCCTCATCCTGAGGAGCGCTCCGAAGGAGCGCGTCTCGAAGGACGAGGGCGGCCCCATCCTTCGAGACGCATCGCTAGCGCGATGCTCCTCAGGATGAGGCCGATTGAGGTCACCGCTAGGCAGCGGCGCGGGGCTCCTGCTAATATCCACCATGTCACCCCCACCGCTCCCTTACGTCGCCGTCCCGGAATCCTTCCAGTTGCCGCCCGGCATGAACTTCGGCGGCACGTCGGGCATCGCGTTCAATTCCAAGGGCCACATCTTCGTGCTGCATCGCGGGCCCATGCCGCTGATGGAGTTCGACGCCGACGGCAACTTTCATCCGCGGCTTCGGCGACGGCCTGTTCGAGCGGCCGCACGGCCTGCGCATCGACAAGGACGACAACATCTGGGCGACCGATGTGGCGTCGAACCTGGTCTACAAGTTCAATCCTGCAAGGGCGGCTGGTGATGGTGCTGGGCGCCAAGGGCCACAGCGGCGAGTGGCATCCCTTCGGCCACCTGCGCCTGTTCCACGAGCCGAACGAGGCGGTGGTGGGGCCGACCGGCGACCTGTTCGTGCTGCAGGGGCACGGCAAGGCGAATTCGCTGGTGCTCAAGTTCGACAGCGAGGGCAATTTCATCAAGGCCTGGGGCGGCACCGGCAAGGGGCCGGGCCAGTTCGACCTGCCGCATTCGCTGGTGTTCGACGCCGAGGGCCTGCTCTACATCGCCGACCGCAACAACGCGCGCATCCAGGTGTTCGACGCCGAGGGCAATTACATTCGCGAGTCGTCGCATCCCGGCACGCCGTGCGGCCTGTTCATGGGCGCCGACCAGCACATCTGGCTGGCGCACGGCCACTGCGGCGAGATCATGAAGCTCGATCTGCAAGGCAACGTCGTCGGCAAGATCGAAGGGCGCGGGGCAGGGCAAGGCGCTCGGCAAATACGGCGAGGCGCATTACATCGCGGTCAGCCCGCGCGACGAGATCTTCGTCGCCGACACGCTGAACTGGCGCGTGCAGAAATACGTGCGGAAGTAGGCGGCGGTACGCGACGGCGTGGCACGCTCGTTTCCCTCGCCCCGCGAAGGGGGGAGGGGAAAGAAGGGTTCGTCCCAGGCGATTTGCCTTGTAAGCTGCCGCCCGTCAGCGACGGTCGGTCGTAGCTTGGGGGCTTGCGCGCGTTTCATGGCGAAATCATCGAACTCCTTCCTCGCCGATTTGCGCGCCGAGGCGCCGGTGCTGGTGGGGGCGGCGACGACGGCCATCTTCTTCACGGTGGGCAAGGACTGGGCCGACACCTTCGGCCAGCCCGCGTTCACCGTCGGCATCTTCGTCTGGCTGTTCGCCGCCATGATGTGGTGCGCCTTCGGCGTCGTGCGCCACGCCGAGGCGCTGGCCGAATATCTGGGCGAGCCCTACGGCACGCTGATCCTCACCATCGCCGTGATCTCCATCGAGGTCACCATCATGGCCACCGTCATGCTGCACGGCGGGCCCAACCCGACGCTGCCGCGCGACACCGTGTTCGCCGTGCTGATGATCGTGCTCAACGGCATGGTCGGCGTCTCGGTCATGCTCGGCGCCTGGCGCCACCGCCAGCAGCAATACAGCCTGCAGGGCGCGGTCGCGTTCCTGGCGGTGATCTCGTGCCTGGCCATCATCGCGTTGGTGCTGCCGAGTTTCACCACCTCGACCCAGGGCCCGACGCTGTCGCGGCTGCAGGAAACCGTCTTCGGCGTGCTGACCACGGCGCTCTATGCCGGCTTCCTGCTGATCCAGACCATGCGTCACCGCACCTTCTTCATGGAGACGGAGGCGGTGACGGAGCCCGGGCATGGCGCGCACGCCAAGGCCAGCCAGGGGCCGGGCCACGGGCCCGCGCATTCGCTTGCCTATCACGCGGTGCTGCTGCTGCTGACGCTGTTGCCGGTGGTGCTGCTGTCGAAGCCGCTCGCGCACATCATCGACTACGGCATCGAGGTGCTGCATGCGCCGACCGCGCTCGGCGGCGTCATCATCGCCGTCCTGGTGCTGTCGCCGGAGGGGCTCGCCTCGTTCCAGGCCGCGCGCCGCAACCAGTTGCAGCGTTCGGTCAACCTGTCGCTGGGTTCGGCGCTGTCGACCATCGGTCTCACTATTCCCTCCATGCTGGCGATCAGCCTGATCACCGGCACGCCGCTGGAGCTCGGTCTGGTGCCGGCGGAGGCGATCCTGCTGGTCTTGACTCTGTTCATCGCGCAGATGACGTTCTCCGGCGCGCCCACCAACATCCTTCTGGGCAGCGTTCATCTGGTGCTGTTCGCCACCTTCGTCGTGCTCATCTTCAATCCGTAACCCTCAATCCGTGACCAGTATGCCCAAAGCCATGTTCATCGTCCGCGCCGTTGTCGCCGATAACGTGCGCGACACGTTCGATCATTGGTATTCGACCGACCACCTGCCGTGGGCTTTCAAGATCTTCCAATGCGAGAAGGCCTGGCGCCTGTGGAGCGCGGTGGAGCCGGGCGTGCACTACGCCATCTACCAGTTTGCCGACATGGCGGCGCTCGAGGCCGGCCTCGCGCGTGACGAGTTCAAGGACCTGGTCGCCGACTTCGACCGTTCATGGCCGGAGGGGGTTGCCCGCACCTGGGACAAGGTCACCTTGGCCGAAGAGCGCAGCGCATAAGGGCCCCGCGCGGTTCACGTCCCCGCCACCACCTGGTTACGCAGTACGCCGATGCCGGAGATCTCGATCTCCACGGTGTCGCCCGGCTTGATGTTCTGCGGCACGCCGTCGGTGCCCATCCACATCACGTCGCCGGGCTCGATGGTGCAGTACTTGCTCACCTCGGCGATATAGGTGGCGGCGTCGAAGATCATGTTGTTGGTCGCGAAGTCGTCGGTCACCTGGCCGTTGACGCGGATCGTGGTGCGCATGTCGTTGGGGTCGAGCCCGGTGACAATCCACGGTCCCATCGGCTTGAAGGTGTCCGCGTTCTTGGCGCGCCATAGCGTACGGTCTTCCTTCTGCCAGGTGCGCTCGCTCACGTCGTTGCCGATGGTCCAGCCGAACACGGTGTCGAGGGCGTTCTCCTTGCTGACATTGCGCGCGCGTTTGCCGAACACCGCCACCAGCTCGCCCTCGTATTGGAAGGCCTCGCTTGCGTCCTTCGGCTTCACGATATCCTCTTCGTGGGCGATGAGCGCGTTGTTGGTGCGATAGCCGATGTCGGGCTTCTTGGGGAACACCGGCTCGGTGCCGCGCTTTTGCGCCATGCGGCGGACGTGGTCCGCGTAGTTGACGCCGACGCAATAGAACACGGAGGGGATGACCGGCACGTCCAGCTTCACGTGCTTGAGCGGGATGCTCTGTCCGGTGCGTTCGTGATCGCCCCAGGGCGTGCCCGTGATCGCCGTCACCTGGTCGCCCTCGACGACGCCGAAATGAGTTGCCCGGTCCTTACTGAAGCGGCACCAGGTTGCCATCGCCTCCTCCGGTTGTGTTCTCGTTATGCGAGGGAGTATCCGGACATCGCGCCACGCGCGCAAGATGGCGCGCAGGCCCCGGCCGTGCCATAGTGACGCCACGGATTTTCGCGGGGGCGCACGTGACGATACGATTGACGGCGGTCATGATCGCCGTGCTGGATGCCATAGGCTGGAGCCTGGCGGCGTTCAATCTGCTGATGACCGATGGCGACCCGGCTACCCAGAGCCTCGATAAGCTCGGTGGCTATTCCATTACTTTTCTATTCGTGCTGACCGGCCTGCCGGCGCTGGCGCTCGTCGTCACGAACCGCGCGCCGCGGGCCGCGCTCGCCTTTGCGCTGGCCTTTCCGGCGACGTTCCTGGTGTTGCTGGTATCGGCGGCGGGGGTGCTGCCTTAGCGCACGATCCCGAGAGGCGTGCCTTATTTTGACGCGCGTCAGAATCGCGTCGTCAGGGTCGTGAGCCAGGCCGGCGAGGCGTTGACCAGAACCGTCTCCGCCATCTTGTCGAGGCCGGTGACGATCATCAGCCCGACGGCCACCAGCAGGAGGCCAAGCGCTATCTTGCCGGTCTTGCCCGCCGACATCAGCCGGTCGCGCCAGCGCATCAGCGCCTCGCGCGACAACAACCCCAGCAACAGGAGCGGGGCGGCGGTGCCGATGCCGAAGGCGAACATGGTCAGCGCCACGGTTCCCAAATCCTTGCCCTGCGCCGCCAGCACGGAGGCGGCGCCCAGCGTCGGCCCGACGCAGGGGCTCCAGACGGCGCCGAGCAGCAGGCCGAGCAGAAACTGGCCGGTGAGGCCGGCGCGCGAAAAGTCGCCGGCCTGGGCCTGCGCCCAGTTGCCGAAAGGCCCGGCGGCGACCGCGAGCTGCCCCTGTAAGCGTGGCAGCAGCAACACGGCCCCGATGGCAATCATCAGCGAGGCGGCGACCAGACGAAAGATGTCCTGACCCACGCCGAGCGAGAAGCCGATGGTGGCAACGAACAGCCCGATGGTCACGAACGACACCGCGACGCCGGCGGCGAGCGCGGCCGGGCCGAACTTGTGCTCGGTCAGCGCAGCGCCCAGCACGATCGGCAGCAGCGGCAGCACGCAAGGCGACAGCGTCGACAGCGCGCCCGACAGCAGTGCGAGGACGATCGTACCCATCGGCTTGGCCCGCCTTAGAGCGTCTTGCCGAGAAGCGCCGCGATCGAAGCAAGGTTGGTGTCACCGGTCGAGCGGCCGACCTCTGTCTTGCCCTTGTAAGCGATCAGCGTGCTCTGCTGCACGACGTGCAGCTTGCGCAGGAGCGCCTTCTGGGAATCGAAGTCGATTTTGAGAACGACCAGGTTCTTGAACTTGGGCTCGGTTTCGAGCTTGCCGAGAATCGGCTTCTGCGCCTTGCATGTCGGGCACCAGGGCGCGGTGATGTGCAGCAGGATGGGCTTGCCGGCGGCTTGCGCGGCGGCGAAAGCCTGCTGGCTGTAGACCTGCGGCGCGGCCTGGGCGAACGGCGCGAAGGTGAGCGCGGCGCCAAACGCCAGCGCGCCGGCGGCGACCATCATGTGACGGCGGTTGAGCATGGTAACGACCTCTCAAAAAGCATTTCGAGTGGTCGTTTTCTAGCAAGCCCGCCGTTCACCGGGGGTCACGTTCGCCGCGCGCGGCTTCACGAAATCGTGGGAAACGGGTGATCGGCTACGTCTTATCGCGTTTCCGGACGGCGAACCGGTTCCCCCTTCGCCTGGAAACGCTCTAGCGCCAGCCGCCACCGCCGTTCGCATAGACCGTATCGGCGGTCATGAATTCGCAGGCGTCCGAGCACATGAACAGCACCAGTTCGCCGATTTCGTCGGCCTGGCCGAAGCGCTTCATCGGAATGTCATCCAGCATCTTCTGCTTGAGCTCGGGAGAGGTCGAAGCCGCGGCGGCAAACGCGGTGTCGATCGGCCCGGGCGAGATCGACAGGCAGCGGATGTTGCGGGTGGCGAATTCGCGCGCGACGCCCATGGTCAGCGTGTTCACCGCGCCCTTGGCGGCGGCGTAGTGCACCGAGGTGCCGGGCCCACCGCGCTTCACCGCCATGCTGGCGACGTTGACGATGACCCCGCCGCCGTTCTCCAGCATGTGCGGCAGGATGGTCTGGATGGCGTAGAAGGTGCCCTTGAAGTTGAGGTTGAAGGTGCGGTCCAGGAGGTCCTCGTCGATGTCGAGGAACGCGGAGCGCCGTAGCGCCGAGCCGGCCGAGTTGAACAGGAAATGCACCCGCCCGAAATCATTGATGGCGAGCTGGATCATGTCTTCCACCGCCGCGCGCTTGGTCACGTCGATCTCGAGCGCCAGCGCCTGGGCGCCGATCTTGTTGACCTGCTCCACCGTCTCGGCCGCGCCCTTGCCGTCGATGTCGGCGCAGACCACGTTGGCACCCTCGCGCGCAAAGATCAGGGCGGTGGCGCGGCCGATACCGCTGCCGGCGCCGGTAATGACGATGGTCTTTCCGTTGAAATAGTCCGGCGTTTTCGGCATCGACATTGTCCCTCAGTTTCCATTGGCAGGGCTTTGTAGCAGGCGCCCGCGGGCAGGCAAATGGCTTCCCCCAGAGGGTAGCGGGTGCGATTATAGTGGGTGAGGCCCACAACCGAACGGGAGGAGACCGAAACCCCATGGCCACCCCGCCGCCGATCGAATACGCCGACGCCTCGCCGGAGGTGCGCGCGGTCTATGACGACATCAAGAAGAC
>CAWGGL010000035.1:0-28429 GCA_963822085.1 uncultured Pseudomonadota bacterium | reverse complement strand
CCACCGACTACCTGCGCGAGGCCAACGAAGGCACGCTGACGCTGGCCATGATCGAGACGCCTGCCGCGCTCAACGACGTCGACAATATCGCGCAGACCGACGGCATCGACGCGCTGTTCATCGGCCCCTACGATCTCGCCACCTCGCTCTCCGGCGGCACCGCCCAGGACGTCACGGCGCCGGAAGTGGAACGCTCTATCGACCAAATCTGCGCGGCCGCGGTGAAAGCCGGCAAGATCCCCGGCATCTACTGCCGCGACGCCGAGCGCGCGCTGGCGATGGCCAAGCGCGGCTTCAAGTTCATCACCATCGGCAGCGACCTCGGCTTCCTGCGCGAGGGCATCGCCACGCAGATGAAGACTTTGAAAAAGAAATGACGGCTTAACCAATCGCCGCCACGAGTTCCTCCAGCGCCGGCGCCAAGTCCTTTTCGACCGCCGCCGCCTGCACTTCCACGACGCGATAGCCGCGCTGCTCCAGGTAAGCGCGCATCTCGGCGCGACCGTTGGTAGCCTCGTCGGTTTCCTCGACCGGCACCAGGTCGATCACGCACTTAAGTGGGAACGAGACAAAATCGGTGATGTGCGGACCGACCGGCACCTGGCGCTTGAAGCCGCGGCCGGCAAAGCGCCGGTCGTTGGTCAATGCCTGCCAGAGGACGCGCTCAGCTTCGGTCGGATTCCGCCGCAAGAGCCGCGCAAGGCCGCGCACCGGCCCGCGCCCGCCCGGCACCCGGCCCGAACCATGCTCGGCTATGAGATCGCGCAGGCGCTGCGCCTCCTCGCTGTCGAGCACACCGCCGCGCGCCGGGCCTTTGCGCCCCTGCACAAGCGCCGTGACGACTCCGTGCAGCGTGCGAATGTCCTGCTGCGTCGGGTTCATGCGGCGGAAGATGTTCTGCAGGTTGATGGTCATGGTGCCGCGTTTTTCTTCCGGGCGGAAGAATTCGACCTTCTCCAGCTCGCGGTCGAGATCGTCGAAGAACGCCTGCAACTGATGCTTGGCCGCCGGCGGCGACTTCTCCCGCCCGCTGATCGGCAACTCGCCGCCGCCGGCAAGCTTGAACCATTCGTAGGCGACGACCACCACCGCTTGCGCCAGGTTGAGCGAGGCGAAGGCCGGATTGACCGGCAGGGTCACGGTGGCGTCGGCCATCGCCACCTCGTGGTTCTCGAGCCCGATGCGCTCGCGCCCGAACACCAGCGCCACGGTCTCAGCCGAAGCGACCCGCTCCGCCAGCGCGGCGGCGGCCTGGTCGGCACCCATCACCGGCTTGGCCTGATCGTGCACACGCGCGGTGGTGGCGAGCACGTAGGTGCAGTCGCCGATCGCATCTTTAAGACTTTCGTAGAGCACCGCATTGTCCAGGATGCGGTCGGCGCCCGACGCCATCACCCGCGCCCGCTCGTTGGGCCAGCCCTGCAGCGGCTTGACAATGCGCAGCTTGGCGAGCCCGAAATTGGCCATGGCGCGGGCCGCCGCCCCGATGTTCTCGCCCAATTGGGGCTCGACCAGGACCACCACCGGGGCCGGCGTCTCGATCCAGCGGCGGGTCTTGTCGGTGCCGGCTCCAGGCATGAAATCCTCCGTTGCCGGGGCTCTATAGCGGGCCCCCGGCGCTCGGGGAAGAACGGAGGAAGCCGGCTTTCACCGGCCTAATGCGGGTGCTATAGGGCGCGCGTCGAATTCGCCGTCGGCCGGATTCCCGGCTGGCGGTGTCCCGCCGAGAACAATTCATTCGAGGGCCCGAGGCAGAAGCCATTCCGCCGCGCCCATCAATGGTCAGTTTCCGCTCGGCCCAAACAAGCACGGCGACCGGAGGTGGTGAAGCATGCCAGATCTCGAAATCATGTGGACAAAGGTCGATGAAGCCCCGGCGCTCGCGACCTATTCCCTGCTGCCGATCGTCGAAGCCTTCGTGGGCGCGGCAGGTGTGTCCGTGAAGCTCAAGGACATCTCGCTGGCCGGCCGCATCCTCGCCACCTTCCCCGAGAAGCTCACCCCGGCGCAACGGATCAACGACGAACTCACCGAACTCGGCGAGCTCACGTTGCGCCCCGAAGCCAACATCATGAAGCTGCCCAACATCTCCGCCTCGATCCCGCAGCTCAGGGCCGCGATCAAGGAGCTGCAAGGCAAGGGCTACGACGTTCCGGACTATCCGGACAACCCGACGACGGACACCGAGAAAGACATCAAGGCCCGCTATGCCAAGGTGTTCGGCAGTGTCGTCAACCCGGTGTTGCGCGAAGGCAATTCCGACCGCCGCGCGGCGAGCGCCGTCAAGCAATACGCCCGCAACAACCCGCACAAGATGGGCGCCTGGAGCAAGGACTCCAAATCGCATGTCTCGTACATGTCGGACGGCGACTACTACGGCTCGGAAGTCTCGACCACCCTCGCGTCGGCAACCAACGCCCGCATCGAGCTGGTCGGCGCCGACGGCAAGGTCACCGTGCTGAAGGAAAAGTTGCCGCTTCTGGCCGGCGAGATCATCGACGCGGCGGTACTGAGCCGCAAGGCGCTGCGCGCCTTCTTTGCCGAGCAGATCGAAGCCGCAAAGAAGGAAGGTGTGCTGTTCTCGCTGCACGTCAAGGCGACCATGATGAAGATCGCCGACCCCATCGTGTTCGGCCATGTCGTTTCCGAATTCTTCGCCGACGTGATCAAAAAGCACGCCGACACGCTGAAGAAACTCGGCGTCAATCTCAACAACGGCTTCGGCGATCTCCTGACCAAGATCGAGACGCTGCCGGAAGCCGAAAAGAAGGCGATCAAGGACGACATCGCGGCCGAGTATGCGAAACGGCCGGGCCTCGCCATGGTCAATTCCGACAAGGGCATCACCTGCCTGCACGTGCCCAGCGACGTGATCGTCGATGCGTCGATGCCGGCGATGATCCGCGAAGGCGGCAAGATGTGGGGCGCCGACGGCAAGGCGCACGACGCCATGGCCGTGATTCCGGATCGCTGCTACGCGACACTGTACCAGGCGGTCATCGAAGACTGTAAGGCCAACGGCGCGTTCGACCCCAAGACCATGGGCACGGTTCCCAACGTCGGGCTGATGGCGCAGAAGGCCGAGGAATACGGCTCGCACGACAAGACGTTCGAAATTCCCACCGCCGGCACGGTTCGCTGCGTCGACGCGGACGGCAAGGTGCTGCTGGAGCGCCCGGTCGAGACCGGCGACATCTTCCGCATGTGCCAGACCAAGGATGCGCCGATCCAGGACTGGGTCAAGCTCGCGGTGCGCCGCGCGCGCCTCACCAACACCCCGGCGGTGTTCTGGCTCGACGCCAAGCGCGGACACGACGCCCAGGTCATCGCCAAGGTCGAGAAGTACCTGAAGAACGAAGATACGGCGGGGCTCGACATCCGCATCCTGGCGCCGGTCGACGCGATGAAGTTCTCGCTCGATCGCATCCGCAAGGGGCAGGACACGATCTCGGTTACCGGCAACGTGCTGCGCGACTATCTGACCGACCTGTTCCCGATCATGGAGCTCGGCACCTCGTCCAAGATGCTGTCGATCGTGCCGCTATTGGCGGGCGGCGGTCTGTTCGAGACCGGTGCCGGCGGCTCGGCGCCCAAGCACGTGCAGCAGTTCCTGGAAGAGGACTATCTGCGCTGGGATTCGCTCGGCGAGTTCCTCGCCCTCGGCGCGTCGCTCGAACATCTGGCGCAGACCTACAAGAACGCCAAGGCGCAAGTTCTCGCCGAGACGCTCGACACGGCCATCGGAAAGTTCCTCGAATACAACCGCAATCCGGCGCGCAAGGTCGGCGGCATCGACAATCGCGGCAGCCATTTCTACCTCGCCCTCTACTGGGCTGAGGCTCTGGCCGCGCAGAGCAAGGACAAGGAGCTGCAAGCCCGCTTCAAGCCGCTGGCCGAGACGCTCGCCAAGAACGAGGACAAGATCAACGGCGAGTTGATCGGCGCGCAAGGCAAGCCGGTCGACATCGGCGGCTACTACCTGCCCGATGACGCCAAGGCATCGGCCGCGATGCGCCCGAGCGCCACGCTGAACGCCGCGATCGCCGCGCTCTGACGCGCGCGGCTTTCACGGCCTGAAAGTCGGTGCTATAGAGCCCGCCGCGGCTGCGGCGGGCGGCGATGTCTACGCGCGCGCCGAATTTTCCGCCGACCCGATGCCCGTTTCCAATGCCGGCTCTCAATAGGTGACTGCTTAAAATGGCGAAGATCAAGGTGAAGAACCCCGTCGTCGAAATGGACGGCGACGAGATGACCCGCATCATCTGGCAGCTCATCAAGGACAAGCTGATCCACCCTCATCTCGACATTGATCTGCTCTATTACGACCTCAGCATCCAGAAGCGCGACGAGACCGACGACCAGATCACCATCGACGCCGCCAATAAGACCAAGGAAGTGGGCGTCGCGGTGAAGTGCGCCACCATCACCCCGGACGAAGCGCGGGTGAAGGAATTCGACCTCAAAAAGATGTGGCGCTCGCCCAACGGCACCATCCGCAACATCATCGGCGGCGTGATCTTCCGCGAACCGATCATCTGCAAGAACGTGCCGCGCCTGGTGCCGGGCTGGACGCGGCCGATCATCATCGGCCGCCACGCCTACGGCGACCAGTACCGCGCCACCGACATCAAAGTACCGAAGGGCGCCAAGCTGACCCTCAGCTATGTCACGCCCGACGGGCAGAAGATCGAGCACGAGGTGTTCGATTTCCCGGGCGCCGGCGTCGCCATGTCGATGTACAATCTCGACCAGTCGATCCGCGATTTCGCCATGGCCTCGTTCAACTACGGCCTGACGCGCGGCTACCCGGTTTATCTTTCGACCAAGAACACCATCCTCAAGGTCTATGACGGCCGCTTCAAGGACATCTTCCAGGAAGTCTTCGACAGCCAGTTCAAGGAGGCGTTCGAGAAGAAGAAGCTCACCTACGAGCACCGCCTGATCGACGACATGGTGGCGTCCTCGCTCAAGTGGTCGGGCGGCTACGTCTGGGCCTGCAAGAACTACGACGGCGACGTGCAGTCCGACATCGTGGCGCAGGGGTTCGGCTCGCTCGGCCTGATGACCTCGGTGCTGATGACGCCGGACGGCAAGATCGTGGAGTCGGAAGCTGCCCACGGCACCGTCACCCGCCACTACCGCCAGCATCAGAAGGGCGAGCAAACCTCGACCAACTCGATCGCCTCGATCTTCGCCTGGACCCGCGGCCTTGCCCACCGCGCCAAGCTCGACAACAACGACGCGCTCGCCAAGTTCGCCGCGACACTCGAGAAGGTGTGCATCGACACTGTCGAGTCCGGCTTCATGACCAAGGACCTGGCGCTGCTGGTCGGGCCCGACCAGGCGTGGCTGTCGACCACCGGCTTCCTCGACAAGGTCGACGAGAATTTGCAGAAAGCGATGGGCTGAGCCCTCCCCTTTAAGGGGAGGGATAAAGAAAACTACTTCTCCGCCGCAGTCTCGATCTCTTCCTTCACGATATCGCCCTTCGGCGTCACCGTGTCGCGGGCGACGCGGCTCTCCACGACTTCCTTGATGCGCTGGGCGATACGCGGGTCGCGCTCCATCAGCGCATGCAGGTCCTGGGCGTCGAGCGCCAGCAGATTGGTGCGGGTAAGCGCGGTGGCGGTGGCCGAGCGGCGCGCCTTACGCAGCACCGCCACCTCGCCGAAAAACTGACCCGGCCCGAGCCGCAGCTTCTCCTTCTTGAGCGCCACTTCCACCTCGCCGGCAGCGACGAAATACATCGAGTGCGCCGGATCGCCGGCGTGCACGATCACCTGCCCCGCTTCGACCACTCGCGCGCGCAGCAACCCCATGATGTCGGAGATCTCGGCGGCATCGAGTTCGGCGAACAGCGGTACGCGCGCGACCATGCCCCAGGTCACGACGAACTGGCGACGGTGCACATGCTCGGCAAACGCCGTGGCGATGATGCCGACCGGCAGCGCGATCATGATGACGCTGGCGAAGATGGTGGCGCTGGCGATCAGCTTGCCGAGCGCGGTTATCGGCACCACGTCGCCGTAGCCGATGGTACCCAGCGTCACGACCGCCCACCACAGCGCGTCAGGAATGGTGCCGAGCTTGTCCGGCTGCACCTTGCCTTCGGCGAGATGCATCGCCGCAGCCGACACCAGCGCGATGCCGAGCGCGATCACCAGGCAGCCGAACAGCCCGCGCCGCTCGCGGTAGAGCACGTCGAGCAGCGAGCGCATCGCCGGCGAATAGCGCGTAATCTTGAAGAAGCGCACGATGCGGAACACCTGCACCACGCGCAGGTCGGCGGGCAGCAGCGGCGCGAACCAGAACGGCAACACCGCGATGAGATCGATGAGGCCGGCGGGGCTCAGCATGTATTTGAGCCGCGCCTTGACCGGCGACATATGCACGTTGGGACCGTGCTCGACCGCGCACCAGATGCGCAGGAAATATTCGGCCGTGAAGGCCACCAGCGAGAAGTATTCGATGACCAGGAATAGCGAGCCGTAGCGGTCTTCGATCGGCGGTTCGGATTCGAGCACGACCGCAACCAGATTAGCCAGGATAAGCGCTACCAGCGCGCGGTCGACGACGACACTGATGCGGTCGCCGACCGGGCCCTGTTCGAGCACCTGGTAGACGCGCCGTCGCATCTCCTTGAATGGGTCGCTTGCCATCGGTCCTTATCCTAACGGCAAATACTCTAGGACAGATCGCGCTCCGCGCCTTTGCGCTCGGTCAAGTCGTCCGGAGGGCGCCCGGTGGCCTCCTCTTCCCCGTTCTTGGTCGCGTTCTTGACCGCGTTCTTGGCGGTATCTTTGACCAGCCGGCCGAGTTCCGCCGCGCGCATGGCGGCAACCCGCTCGATTACCGTCTCGTCGGGCAGGTCCAGCCCCTCCAGCAGACGGGCGGCGAGCTGCAGGCCACCCTCCACCGTTTCCGGAATGACGCTGACGGCGCCACAGTCGAGCAGGCGGATGGCATGGGCGGGGTCGGCCGCGCGGGCGAAGATCATCGCCTTGGGGTTCAGCTTGAGCGCGGCGGCCACCATGCGCTCGGCGGCGAGCGGGTTGTTGAGCGTCACCACGAAGGCGCGCGCGCGGCGCGCGCCCACCCGTTCCAGCAGCTCCGGCCGCCCGGCATCGCCGAAGAACACCGGCCGGTGCTCGAGCCGCATGCGCGCCACAAGTTCGCCGTTGGTTTCGAGGCCGACGTAAGGAACGTTCTCCGCCTCGAGCGCCTGGGCAACGAGCCGCCCCACCCGGCCGAAGCCGCCGACCACCACGTGATTGTCGAATTCGGCGAGATGCGGCCCCGGTGCGTGCTCGCCGTGTTCGGCCTCGGCCAGATGCGCCGCCACCCGGCGCGCGGCGGCGGCGACCAGCGGCGTCGCCAGCATGCTGAGGCCCACCGCCGCGACGGCACCGGCAGCAAGCCGCGCCGGCAACAGCGGGCCCGCCACCGCGATTACCACGAAGGCGAATTCGCCGGCCTCCGCCAGCAACAGCGCCACCTCGGCGGCGTCAGGGCGCGGCACACGAAAGGCACGCGCGACGCCATAAAGGATCGCCGCCTTCACCGTCATCAACGCGACAACGCCGCCGACGATCCAGCCGGCATCGGGCGCCATCTGCACCACGTCGATATTGCTGCCGACGCTGATAAAGAAGATGCCGAGCAGGAGCCCCTTGAACGGCTCAAGGTCGACTTCGATGTTGTGGCGCACCTCGCTGTCGGAGAGCAGCAGGCCGGCGAGGAAGGCGCCGAGCGCCACCGACAATCCCGCAAGGCCGGTGGCGACCGAGAACGTCACCAGAATCAGCAAGGTGATCGCCATGATCAGGTCGCGGCTGCCGGTGCGCAATGCGGACCGCAACAGCGGCCGCACCACGTAGCGGCCGACGAACAGGATGGCGATCACCGCAGCGAGCGCTTCGGCAAACGGCCGGATCAGCGGGACGATGCCGGCCCCGCCGATTTCCTTGTTGCCGCCCAGAACATCGACGACGAACAGGATCGGCACCACCATCAGGTCCTGGAACAGCAGCACCGAGAGTGCGATGCGGCCGGCCTGATTGGCGGTGCGATGCTGCTCGATCAGGAGCTGCATAACGATCGCGGTCGACGACAGCGCGAGACAAAGGCCCAGCACGATGCCGGCCGGTGGTATACCGCCGAACAACCGGATGCCGCCGCCGATCGCCACGGTGGCGAGCGCGACCTGCGCCAAGCCGACGCCAAGCACGTAGCGGCGCAATTGCCAGAGGCGCTGCAGCGATAGCTCCAGCCCCAGCAGAAACAGCAGCACGACGATGCCGAACTCGGCCAACGCCGCGGCCTGGTCCGGATTGTCGAAGGTGACGTAGCCGAGCCACGGGTGCGCGCCGGCGAGACGGCCGAGCCCGTGCGGCCCCAGCGCGACGCCGGCGATGAGGAAGCCGAGCACGGTGCCGATGCGCGCGCGGTGGAACAGCGGCACAATAATGCCGGCGACCACCAGGAAGATGATGAGGCCCTTGAGGCCTTCCGCGTGCAGCATTTGCGCCTCGGCTTACGTTTGCGACGGCGGCCTGGATTCACTGCCAGAGTCAGGGCGCGCCCGCAAATCGCCGCACTAACCGGCCAGCCGCCGTTCCATCGCGTCGTAGGGCGGACGTCCGGGGTCCTGCCCCTGGCCGGTGACGGCAAAGCCCAGGTGTTCGAAATAGGCGCGGTTGCCGGGCAGGTTCTGGCGTACGCGCAAGCTCAGCCGCTTAAGGCCCGCCGCCCGCGCCTCGTCGGCGGCGGCATCGACCAGCGCGCGGCCGACGCCCTGCTTCCGCCAGGCCGGCGTCACCGCCAGCCGCGCCAGATAGAGCGCGTCGTCCCGCCGCGCGGCAAAGACACTGCCGATGAACCGGCTGTCGGCCTCGGCCACCAGCGCGAAGCCATCGCGCAGGCGCAGCGCGACATCGTCGACGGTTTCGTTGAGCACGCTCGACGGCGGCTGGAGGCCGGCAAAGGCGCCATGCACCAACTCTAGAAGCTCGTCGAGCCGGTTCGTGGAGGTCCAACGCGAGACGGCGAACACACCCGCCGCCGCGGTCATCCCGCAAGCGCGGCTTCCACCGCCTTCAGGGCATCCTCGGCCTTGGCGCCGTCGGGACCGCCGGCCTGGGCCATGTCGGGCTTGCCACCGCCACCCTTGCCGCCCAGAACCTCGGAGGCCTTACGCACCAGATCCACGGCCGAAATACGATCGGTGAGATCGGCGGTAACGCCGACGACAATGCTGGCCTTGCCGTCTTCGCTGGTGGCGACCAGGGCCACAACGCCGGAGCCAAGACGCTTCTTGCCCTCGTCGGCAAGGCCCTTCAGCTCCTTGACGCCGATGCCTGAGACCGCGCGCGCCATTAGTTGCACGCCATTGACCTTGCGCACGCCCTCGTCGGCGCCGTCGGCCTTGCCGCCACCGCCGCCGCCCATGGCGAGCTTCTTGCGCGCGTCGGAGAGATCGCGCTCGAGCTTCTTGCGCTCTTCAAGCAGCGCCGCGATGCGCGCGGGCATATCGTCGGGCGTCACTTTCAGTTCGGCCGCCGCGGTCTTGAAGAGATGGATCTGATCGTTGGCGGCGTGGCGCGCCGCACGGCCCGTCAGCGCCTCGATACGGCGTACGCCGGCAGCAACGCCGCTGTCGCCCAGCACCGAAATCAAACCGATGTCGCCCGTGCGCTTGACGTGGGTGCCGCCGCACAGCTCCACCGACCAGCCCATTGCGTTGCCGGTGGGCTCGCCCATCGCCACCACGCGCACCTCGTCACCGTATTTCTCGCCGAACAGCGCGCGCGCGCCCGAGGCAATGGCGTCGTCCTGCGCCATCAGCCGCGTCGTCACCGGCGCATTCTGCAGCACGATGTCGTTGGCGATGTCTTCGACGCGCGAGAGCTCGTCAGCAGAGATCGGCTTCGGGTGCGAGATGTCGAAACGCAGCCGATCGGGCGCAACCAGCGAGCCCTTCTGCGCCACGTGATCGCCGAGCACCTGGCGCAACGCCTCGTGCAGCAGATGCGTGGCGGAATGGTTCTGGCGGATGCCCGCGCGGCGTGTGTGGTCGACCTCCAACAGCAGCGGATCGCCGACCTTGAGCGCGCCTTCCGTGACGGTGACGAAGTGGACGAACATGTCGCCCGCCTTCTTCTGGGTGTCGGTAACGAGCGCCGTGACGCCTTCGCGCCGCATCTCGCCCCGGTCGCCGACCTGGCCGCCGCTCTCGCCGTAGAACGGCGTCTGGTTGACCATGACGGCGCCGCTCTCGCCGGCCTTGAGCTCGGCGACTTCCTGGCCGTCGCGCACCAGACCGGTGACGATACCCTCGGCGCTCTCGGTCTCGTAGCCGAGGAACTCGGTGGCGCCGAGCTTCTCGCGCAAGGGAAACCACACCGCTTCTTGCGCCGCCTCGCCGGAGCCCGACCACGAGGCGCGCGCCTTCTCGCGCTGGCGCTCCATGGCGTCGTTGAAGCTGGCGAGATCGACGCCGATGCCGCGCGCGCGCAGCGCGTCCTGGGTGAGATCGAGCGGAAAGCCATAGGTGTCGTAGAGCGTGAAGGCGGTGTCGCCGTCGAACATGTCGCCCTGCTTCAGGCCGCCGCTTTTCTCTTCCAAAAGCGCGAGCCCGCGCGTCAGCATGTTGCGGAAGCGGGTCTCTTCCAACTTCAGCGTCTCGGTGATCAGCGCCTCGGCGCGGATCAGTTCCGGATAGGCCTGGCCCATCTCGCGGGTGAGCGACGGCACCAGCTTGAACATCAGCGGTTCCTTGGCGCCGAGCAGCTCGGCGTGGCGCATGGCGCGGCGCATGATGCGGCGGAGCACGTAGCCGCGGCCCTCGTTCGAGGGCAGCACGCCGTCGGCGATGAGGAACGAAGAGGCGCGCAGGTGGTCGGCGATGACCCGGTGCGACGCCTTCTGCGGGCCCTCGGAGTCGACATTAGTCAGGTCGGCGATGGCGCGGATCAGGGTCGCGAACAGGTCGATTGAATAGTTGTCGTGGGTGCCCTGCAGCACGGCGGCGATGCGCTCGAGCCCCATGCCGGTGTCGATCGACGGCCGCGGCAGCTCGAGCCGCTGGCCCTCGGCAAGCTGCTCGTACTGCATGAACACGAGATTCCAGATCTCGATGAAGCGGTCGCCATCCTGCTCGGCCGAGCCGGGCGGGCCACCGGGAATGTGGTCGCCGTGGTCGTAGAAGATTTCCGAGCACGGCCCGCACGGGCCGGTGTCGCCCATGGCCCAGAAATTATCGGAACCGGCGATGCGCAGGATCTTCGAGTCCGGCAGGCCGGCGATCTTCTTCCACAGATTGAAGGCGTCGTCGTCGTCGATATAGACGGTGGCGAGCAGGCGCTCCTTGGGCAGCCCGAATTCCTTGGTGACCAGGTTCCAGGCGAGCTCGATGGCGTGCTCCTTGAAGTAGTCGCCAAACGAGAAGTTGCCGAGCATCTCGAAGAAGGTGTGGTGGCGCGCGGTGTAGCCGACGTTATCGAGGTCGTTGTGCTTGCCGCCCGCGCGCACGCATTTCTGCGAGGTCACCGCCCGGTTGTAGGGCCGGCTTTCCAGCCCCGTGAACACGTTCTTGAACTGCACCATGCCGGCATTGGTGAACATCAACGTCGGGTCGTTGCGCGGCACCAGCGGTGACGACGCCACGACGGCGTGCTCGTTGCGTCCGAAGTAGTCCAGGAAGCTCTTGCGGATATCGTTGACGCCACTCATGAAAACGCCGTCGTCCCTTTGTCGCCCGTTTGGGCCACCCTGGTTGGCCCCCCTTGCGGTCCGGCCCCGGCGGGCGGCCGCCCAAAGGTCAAACCGAGGGCCCTGCCGACGGCCATAAATGCCCATCCGGCTTGGATTTTATCCGGCTGCTATTTAGCGGTGGGGGGGCAAGGAGTCCAGGAAGCGGAGTCCAGGACGTTCAAGGCGCCCGGGCCGCCGCCAACTTCCCAGCCAGCGCCACGAAGACGACCCCGATGAGACGCTGCGACCACCTGCGCCAGGCGGCGCTTCCGGCAAAATGCCGCGCCGAGCGCGCGGCAGCGACCGCGAGGATCACCAGCCAGATCGTGCCCGTGGTGTCGAAGATGACACCGAGGAGCGCAAAGCCGAGCGCCTTGCCGGGCGCGGTGGCCGAGACGAACTGCGGCAGGAAAGCCAGGAAGAAAAGCGCCACCTTGGGATTGAGCGCATTGGTGAGGAAGCCTTGCAGAAAGGCGGAGCGGCCGCTCGCTGCGCCGGCCCGCATCGGCGCGGCGTCGGGCGTGGGCGCAGGCGCGCCAAACATCATGCTCAAACCGATGAAGGCGAGATAGGCGGCGCCAACCCATTTGAGCACGGTAAAGGCCGTCGCCGATGCTACCAGCAATGCCGAGAGCCCCAGCGTCGCGGCGGCGATATGCACAAAACAGCCGGTGCCGACCCCCAGCGCCGCCAGCACGCCGCCGCGCGCGCCACCATGCCACCTGCGCTCCCTGGCGCAGGCTGTGGCTCACCACCAGGGCGGTGTCCGGTCCCGGTGTCAGATTGAGCAGGATGCCGACGCCCAAGAACAGCGCAAAGTCGTGGATGCCCAAAAAGCCCTGAATGCCAAACATGAGCGGCCCTCGCGAATGCTCCAACGCTACCACATGGAAGGCAACCATATGGGCGGCAAAAGCCGGGCGGCAAAAACGCGTTTCGCCCCCGTCCTCGGTGGCGGCCACGTTATGCAGCCGGGTGCCGACGGGGGCGAATACGATCAGGCCTCGACCTGAATTGGTCCCGGCAGGTACGCGCCGGGTGGTCACTCAACGCTGTACGCAACGTCTACAAAAAACGCTTACGATCCCTTCGCCTTGGCTCTGCCGACTTTGGCGGTGCCGACTTTGGCGCCGGCCGCCTTGGTCCCTTTGGCCGCCTTGGTCCCAGCCGATCTGGCCTTGGCCTCAGCCGGCAGCTTTGCCGCCTTCTTGGGCCCCTTGGACCCCTTGGACCCCTTAGACCCCTTGGCAGCGGCCTTCCGTGACGCCGTGCGGACGGCGCGGGACTTGCCCCCGGCTTTGGATTCGACCTCTTTCGGCTCGATCTCTTTCGGCTCGACCTCCTGCAGCTCGATGCTTGATTGGCCCCCGGCGGTCACCGCCAACGCTGGCGCAGCCGGTTCCGACTTCAACGCTTCGGCGTTGGACTCTTCGCGCTTGACGAGCTCAGGAGTGGCAACTTCAAGATTGGCAGCTTCAGTCTTGGTAGCTTCAAGATTCTTGGTAGCTTCAAGATTGGCAGGCTGGGACGTTTCAGGAGCTTCAATCTCCTGCGCCGGGATGACAGCGAGGAAGGGAGCCCCCTCCTCGGCCATGCCGGCGCCGGACGGCAGCGCTGGCGCGCCGGCGTCCGTTACGCCCTGACCCTTTCAAGCTTCGGCGGCCTCGTCGTCGTCGCTCTCGGCGGTCTCACCGGTCATGATCGCCTCTTCGATCAGGCCGGCGTTCTGGCGTACGGCCGCCTCGATCTTGGCCGCCATGTCGGTATTCTGCTTCAGGAAGGTCTTGGCGTTCTCGCGGCCCTGGCCGATGCGCTGGCTGTCGTAAGAGTACCAGGCGCCCGACTTCTCCACCACGCCGGCCTTGACGCCGAGGTCGATCAACTCGCCGAGCTTGGAGACGCCCTCGCCGTACATGATGTCGAATTCGACCTGCTTGAACGGCGGCGCCAGCTTGTTCTTGACCACCTTGACGCGGGTCTGGTTGCCGATCACCTCGTCGCGGTCCTTGATGGCGCCGATGCGGCGGATGTCGAGACGCACCGAGGCGTAGAACTTGAGCGCGTTGCCGCCGGAGGTGACTTCCGGCGAGCCGTACATGACGCCGATCTTCATGCGGATCTGGTTGATGAAGATCACCATGGTGCGCGATTTCGAGATCGAGGCGGTCAGCTTGCGCAGCGCCTGGCTCATCAGCCGCGCTTGGGCGCCGGGCTGCACGTCGCCCATCTCGCCTTCGAGCTCGTTACGCGGCACCAGCGCCGCCACCGAATCCACCACCAGCACGTCGATGGCGCCGGAGCGCACCAGGGTGTCGGCGATTTCCAGCGCCTGCTCGCCAGCGTCCGGCTGCGAGATCAGAAGCTCGTCGACATTGACGCCAAGCTTGCGGGCATAGATCGGGTCAAGCGCGTGCTCGACGTCGACGAAGGCGCAGATGCCGCCGGTCTTCTGAGCCTCGGCAATGGTGTGCAGCGACAGCGTGGTCTTGCCGGAGGATTCCGGCCCGTAGATTTCGACCACCCGGCCGCGCGGCAGGCCGCCGATGCCAAGCGCGATGTCGAGCCCGAGCGAGCCCGTGGATACCGATTCGACATCCATGGACTTGTCGTTCTTGCCGAGCTTCATGACCGAGCCCTTGCCGAACTGGCGCTCGATCTGGGAGAGCGCGGCGGAAAGGGCCTTCGACTTGTCCATGGACGATCCTTCAACGACACGCAGGGCTGGCTGACTCATCGTTCGCGCTCCTTATGGCCGGGATTCCGCTTACCGACAACGCGGCCCTGGGCCCCGCGCCGGAATCGACTGTGGAAGGCAATGTACCTCATTTGTTCTAAGTTCGCAATATGTTCTTTTCGGGGGATAGGTACTGTCCGCATTTAAGGCCCCATGTCCAAATTTGCTGAATCAGGTGTCCTAATTTCGAAGTTCCCGGTTCAGGCTTCTCTAATTACCGACGGGTACGGTGAAACCGTCCGGGATAACGTCTGAGCCTCGGGCAAAACAGGGAGGCCCCGGTCATTGCGCCGGGGCTTCTTTCTTTCGGCCGCCTCAGTTGGCGGCCGCTGGTATTGGCCTGTTTCGACCCTCAGTGGCCTACTTTGAAATAATGAGTGGCCTGCTTTGAATTTGGGATTGGCACGACTTTAAATCAGCGGGTAAATTTTTGTGGGGGCTGAGCAGGGAGCGAGAGATGAAAATATTGTTTGTTTTCATTGGCATAGGCGGGATGCTCGTCGGCATGTCGGCACCCGCATTGGCAGTAGGGAACTTCGGCCACAAACACGCCCACGCCGTCTATCGCTGCAAGAGCGGACACGTCGTTAGGCACAAAAGAGCGTGTAAGGAATTTGGAGGCAAACGGTAGTTAGCATCAGCAGCCGAGGCCGCCTCAGTTGGCGGCCTCTTTCATTTCCAGGCTTTGGGCACTGGCCTGTTTAAGGCCCCGTGTCCTCATTTGTGGGCGGCGGTGTCCTAATTTCAAAAGTGGTCTGTTTTGAACAGACTTTTTGATGGGCGGCGTGAACGATAGATCTCGTTCCGACCTCGTTGCCGCGCACATGCTCCCCCTGACTCCCGCTTCCCCTGTGCCCGGCGGCGAGGTCGAAACGAAAGGCCGCCTCACTTGGCGGCCTCTTGCATTTAAATACGTCTCTAGTTTCCTGTTCTTCGTCGTCGTGCTCGTCACAGCCCCATCCTCTCAGGCGTTGGGGCCTCCGAAGAACCAGGGGCGCGGTTCGTCGGAAGAGTTCAGGCTCTCTTTGCCTGGTACCGACGGGAACAAAATTAACGGGCCATTAATGGCAATTCTGACCGGAGTTCCTATGTAAAGGATACCCCGATGGGCGGATATGCCCATCAAGCTTCTGCCTACACCTCGGCGTTTCCCGCGCCGAGGTTTTTTCTTGGCCGCCTTAGTGGCGGCCTCTTTCATTCGAAGCGTCGGATTTCTTTGCGGGCGCGGCCCCTCACGCCATCTTGTCGACGTGCCCGCCGATATCCGCATCTGGCGACGGCTGATGCTCGCGGCCATCGTCTTCGCGACGGTCGTTCTGGCGACGGTCGTTCGCATGCTCGCCGGGATCGACCTCGTGGCCCCCGGCCGGGCGCACTTTTCGCACCGAGCCGGTGGGACCGGCGCGCTCCCGCGGAAATTGGACCCGGATTTCCATCACGCGTCCTCTCTCTTTGCTCCGTACGAATCTCGCGCAAACAAATGAGGATTTTGCTAACGCAACCGCCGATACCAGCGGCGGCCCGCGGCCTCTGTCAGCCAATGGCCGATGCGGGCCGCGTTCGCGGGCGAGGAAACGGCCGTATTCTTGACGCCGCGGACCCAAATTCAAGGCGCTGGCCCGTTACGGCGGGTGGAGCGCCATTCCTTCATGAATACGGCGCCGCGCGGAATTTATGACATCGTTACGCCGCCGGCCGCCGCATCGGCCTATAGTAATTGAACCCGGCGGGGGCGACCTGCCTGCCCAACTGACGATAATGACCGACCTCGGCGTTCCCCGCGCCGAGGTTTTTTTGTGATGATCACCCGGCGGCAAGAGGCCTCGCGCGAGCCGGCCATGGGCACCTCCCACGGCAAAATAACAACCGGAGAAATTTTCTCGGTTGCGGCAGGAACGATCAGCAAACCTTACAGATTGTTGCAGCGGTAGCGCGTTGTGGCGCATTGCCGAATGCATGGAAGCCCGCGCCGCGGCCCGCTGGCGAGGGGACGATTGCCATTGGAGCGACGGGATCTCGTGTTCAGCGACCAGACCGGCCCGCCTTGGCGCCCGCCCCAAGGTCCTTGCCCCCGCTGCGGCGAGGCGCTGCAGGCGGTCATGCACCTGCCGGAACGAATCGGGCAACCCGCCTACGACATCTTCCGGTGCGTTGGCTGCGGCTTCCTCGCCTGGGTCGCGCTCGGTCCGCGGCCGGAGCCGTGACAGGCGGCGCCGGCGGGCGGGAGACGGCCGCCAGCGACGGAATCCATTAAGATTTCACAGGTCGTCATCACCAAATTTTTAAGCCTCGCCGGCAATGTGGCGCTGGCTGAGGAATCAACGGCGATGACCGACATCAACCCAGGACTGAGCGCCGCCTTGCGCGATTGCGCCGCGTGCGGCGGGCCGGCGAAAATGATCGCCACCCTGCCGCCCGCGCGCGGCGCGTCCTCGCTCGCCATCTTCCGCTGCACGCTGTGCGGCACCGTCGATTGGATGACCCCTCAGCAGTTGCCGGTCAGGAGCGCGCGCGCCCGCGTGAAGGACGCCAGCGAATTCGCCCCCATCCGCTACGACCGGCCGGCGCGCCTGCGGTTTGCCCTGGAAGCCTGAGGCCGCATTCGCGAAAGGCCCCGCCACCGACTACGGGAAATTACTGAGTTGTCGGGCACCACATACCACCGCCTAGTAGCGGTATGTCAGAACCTGCCCTGCCGCCCTGCCCGGCCTGCGAAAGCCCGATGCAATTGAGCCGCGTGACGCCCGCCGTCGCGGGCCATCCCGAGCTGCACAGCTTCAAATGTGGAGCCTGCGGCGAGGTCCTCACCGCCGAAGCGACGCCTGCGTCCGCCGAATAGCACCTCCAACACCGACAGCCACCCCCCAGGACGCCCGACCCCGCAACGCCATAAGTCGGCGCAAGAAAAGGGGTTCCGCCGCGCGCGCGCTTCGTTAATGTAGCTGCCTAAGAAGATGAAGAAGGAAGGGAGCTTAACGGCGCCATGGACCGCACCGTCGCCCGGCTGAACGTCGAACATTTTCGCCGGCTGCTGGCCCAAGAAACCGACGAAACGCGCCGCAGCATCTTGCAGCGCCTGCTGGCCGAGGAAGAGGCCAAACTCGCCGACCCTGGTCCCAACGAACGCAAACGCAGGCGCGTTTGAACGCCCGCGTCAGGCACCCCCGATTACGACGGTTTCCGTAGCTGCGCCGGCCTTTTCAATCGCTCGCCTTGTCCTGCGCGCCGTGACTGTCGAACAGGCTGCGCCCGTGCCATTCCCGCCAATGGGTCGGGTGCACGTCGATCCGCTCGCGCGTCTCCGCCTTCATCCAGCCACCGACGATACGCCGGCAGGAAAATACCAGGGCGTGCGGCCCCTCAGCGTCGAGGACGGCCAACTCCAAATCCCGGTCGAAGGGTGCTGTCGAGATATCCTGCCACATTCTATATAGGTTGAAGCAATCCAACCGTCGCGACATTGAGATAGATCAGATCGCGCTCAAGAACTGTGGGTTGGATCGGCCGCATCATTTTGACCTGGATCAAGGCCGGTTTGACCTGGATCAAGGCCGGGCGGTGCCTCCCGCCTTTCAAAGGTAAAATGCTGTCACGCCGATCCGTTCCCGCCATCCGCCATTGCCCGCTCTGCGGCATTGCCATGCAGGCCAGTAAATCGCGGGAAGTCCTGGAGCACTTCGATACCTTCCGGTGCCTGACCTGTCACACCACCATCCTCGAGACGGCGTCGGCCGACAGATCCGCACCCCCCTCCAACAATTGAGCGAAATTCCAGGAACCGATGCCGCTCTTGCGCGTTAGGTCGTCGCCGGATTGGCGCCGGCACCATGACGTCGTTGCCACGTCGTCGCTGCCCTGGTGCCAATCCGGGAACCGACAACGGGGGTAGCCCTATGAAATCTCAGATTATCAAGCGCTCGGTCGTGATCCGCGGCCACAAGACCAGTGTCAGCCTGGAGCAGCCGTTCTGGGACGCTTTCCGCGACATCGCCGAAAGCGAGCGGGTCAGCACCTCGGCCTTGCTGCGCAAGGTCGACGCCGAACGCAACCAGGCCAACATGTCGTCGGCGATCCGCGTGTTCGTGTTGCGGCACGTGCGTACGCTGGCGACCACCGAGCAGCGGCGGCCTGAGGGCGAGCGCGACGGGGCCGGCGGTTGGTGGTCGCCTTCCCCGATCAACACGATATAGCGTCGCCGGCGGCGGCGGGCTTGGCAAGCCGACGAGGCGTGGTTAGCGTCGCCACGGGGTGATTTGCTGACCTGGAAAGCCTTATGACCGACTCCGTTATCGTCGGCGCGTCGACTGCTCCCGTGGCGTCGCCGCTGCGGCCCGCCTATGTCATGGCCGGCGTCGCCGGCTTGGCCGTGATGGTGGTGGCGGTGCTCGGGCCGAGCCTCTGGTTCCTCAATTTCGTGCACGTGATGAGCGGCGCGCTGTGGACCGGCATCGACCTGTTCATGGGCTTCGTGGTCGGCCGGGTGATGCGCGGTGTCTCGCTCGATACCCGGCGCGCCATGGTCGCCGGCCTGATGCCGCGCATGCTGGTGCTGATGCCGACGCTCTCCATCATGACCGGCACCGCCGGCTGGTTCCTGGCCAAGCGGCTCGGGTTCCTCGAACTCGGCTATCCGCAATTCTGGTGGGTGATCGCGGCGCTTACCATCATCACCGTGCTCACGATCCAGGGCCTCGGCTATCTGCTGCCGATAAACCTCAAGCTCTATTTCGAAATCCAGAAGCCCTCGCCCGACGGCCCCAAGATCGCGCGCTGGATGAAAGGCTACGTCCGCGTGGTGGCGTTTCAGGGCTGTCTGCAGGTCGCCATCATCGTGGTGATGGCGCGCTTCGCCACCGGGTTTTGACGGTTAAGCGTCACACCGACAGATAGCGCTGCAGCACTTCCGGGTCGGCTTTGATCTCGGCCGCCGGGCCCTCGTGCACGATGTGACCGTTGTTGATGATGTAGGCGCGGTTGGCGAGTGCCAGCGTGGCGGCGAGGTTCTGCTCCACCAGCACGATGGTCTGACCTTCCTTCACGAGCTGGCGGCAGGCCTGCATCAGGTCACGCACGATCACCGGCGCCAGCCCCTCGAACGGCTCGTCGAGCAGGATGATCTTGGGGTCGCGCACCAGCGCGCGCGCGATCGCCAGCATCTGCTGCTCGCCGCCGGAAAGGTCGGTGCCGCGGCTGCGGCGCCGCTCGGCGAGCCGCGGGAAGATCTGGTAGATGCGCTCCAGCGGCCAGGCGTTCGACGCCGTCAGGCTCGCCAGCACGATGTTCTCCTCGACGTCGAGGCTGCCGAAGATGCGCCTCTCCTCCGGCACGAGCTGCATGCCGACCTGGGCGATGGCGTGCGCCGGCTTGCCCGCGACGTTGCGGCCATCGAAGTTCACGCTCCCCGAGCGCGGCCGCACCAGGCCCATCAGGCTCTTAAGCGTCGTGCTCTTGCCGGCGCCGTTGCGCCCGAGCAGCGCCACCACCTCGTGCGCTTCCACGCGCAAGGCGACGTCGAACAGGATGTGCGAGTCGCCGTAATAGCTGTTCAGTCCTGTGACCTCGAGCAGACTCATGCTTCGTGCACTCCGCCGAGATAGGCTTCCTGGACCGTCGCGTTGGCCTTGATCTCTTCCGGCGTCCCCTCCACCAGCACCGAGCCCTCGCGCAGCACGGTGATCTTTTCCGCCAGTTCGAAGATCGCGTCCATGTCGTGATCGATCACGATCATGGTGCGGCCGCGGCCGATCGCCTTCAAGAGCTTGACCGTCTGGACCCGCTCGCGCGGGCTCATGCCGGCGAGCGGCTCGTCGAGCAGCAGCAGCGAGGGCGAGGTGGCGAGCGCCAGCCCGATCTCCAGCCGCCGCTTCTCGCCGTAAGCAAGCTCGGACACCTTGCGCTCGGCGCGCTTGGTGAGGTGGACCAGCGCCAGCGTCTCCTCCACGCGCCGTTCGAGGCCCTCGACCTTCGACAGGTCGCGCAGCAGGTCGAGCTTGAACGAGCCACGCTTCTGCGCCAGCGCCGCGATGGTGATGTTCTCGCGCACGCTCAACCGGTTGAACAGCTGATTGACCTGATAACTCTTGGTCAGGCCGAGCTGGCACACGCGTGTGACGTCGAAGCCGGTGATGTCTTGATCCTCGAACACGATCCGGCCCGAGGTCGGATGGATTTCGCAGGTCAGCATCTTGAAGAAGGTCGACTTGCCGGCCCCGTTCGGCCCGATGATGCCGCGCAACTCGCCGCGCTCAATCGCAAAGTTGATATCGTCGTTGGCGACCACGCCGCCGTAACGCTTGCTCAAACCGGTTGCCTTCAGGACCACGTCGGACTTCGCCACCGCGGAACCGAGCGCCGCCGGCGCCGCCGAGGAACCGATCTCGTTGTCCTCGTCATCCAAATCCGGCTCGGCCGGTTGCTCGGGACGACCGCCGCGCCGCAGCCAACTGGCGAGATCGACCAGGCCGCCGACGATACCGTGGCGCAGGAACACCACCAGCAGCACGAACACGATGCCCAGCACCAGCTTCCAGGTGGCGCCGAGATGCAGCGTCGACTGGAAGAAGTCGCTCAAGTAGAGCCAGACGGTGGCGCCGACCAACGGCCCGAACAGCGTGCCGGCACCGCCGATGGCCGTCTGCATCACCAGTTGCCCGGACGTGTCGAACGTGAAGGCGTCGGGCGGCATGAAGCCCTGCATCAGGCCGAGCAGGCCGCCGGCAAAACCGGCATAGGCCGCGGCGATGACGAAGGCGGTGTGCTTGTAGCCTTGGATGTTGTGACCGACCGCCTGCGCCCGCAGCGGATTTTCGCGAATGGCGCGCAAAATATTCCCGACCGGCGAGCGCACGATGCGCAGCGCCAGCACCATGCCGATGAAATACCAGAACGCCAGGAACACGTACATCGACCAGTCGGTATCGAATTTGATGGTTGTGAAGCCGAGGTACAGCGACGGAGTCGGCACGCCGGGCAGCCCATTCTCGCCACCGGTGAAATGCGACAGCGGATTGAACTCGACGAAATAGAACACCTCCGAAATCGCCACCGTGATCATGGCGAAATAGATGCCTGTGCGCTTGAGCGCGATGAAGCCGATCAGGTAGCCGACGGCCCCCGCCACGATCGTGCCGATGAAGACCGCTATCATGACGTGCGGAAAGCCGGCCTCGGTGAGCAGATAGGCGGCGAACATGCCGCCGGTGCCGAAGAAGGCCGACTGGCCGAACGACAAGAGGCCGGTGAAGCCGAACAGGATATCGAAGCCGATACCGAACAGGCCCCAGATCAGGATTCGGTTGATCGTGGTCGGCGAAAAGCCGAGGTGCGGCAGCACGAACGGAGCGGCAATCAGCCCGGCGGCCGTTAGCAGTTCGACAATGAAGGCTCGTTGCTTGAACATCAGACGACCGCGTTCATTCGCGGCCTGCCGTGCCGAGCAGACCGTAAGGACGGAGCACGAGCACCAGCGTCATCGCCGCAAAAAGCATGACGTAGGAATAACCGGGATTGAACATCGAGGTGATGCTGATGATCTCGCCGGCGATCAGACCGCCGAGCACCGCGCCCGGAAACGAGCCGACGCCGCCGATGACGACGACGACGAAGGTCTGCACCAGGATCGCCTCGCCGACGTCGGGCGAAATCGAAACCACCGGCGCGTTGATGATGCCGGCGAAACCGGCGGCCATAGCGCCAATGCCGAACACCAGCATGAACACCTTGTAGACGTCGATGCCGAGCGCATCGACCATGACCGAATCCTCGATGCCTGCGCGCACGATCATGCCGATGCGGGTCCGGTAGAGCACGATGTAGAGCACGAGCAACGCGACCGTAACGATGCCGAGCAGCGCCAGCCGATAGGTCGGATAGAACATGAAGCCGAGATTGATGATGCCGCCGAGCCCCGGCGGCGGCGGCGTGATCTTCGACAGGCTGCCGAAGAAGAAACGGACCGCTTCGACGAAGACGATGCTGAGGCCGAAGGTCACCAGCAACTGGTCCTCGTGCGGCCGGCCGTAGAACGAGCGGATGATCACCCGCTCGACCACGATGCCCACCAGCATGACGAACAGCGAGCCGGCGATGACGGCGACAATGAAGGAATGGGTATAGCTGAAGGCGACCCAGCCGGCGTAGCCGCCGAGCATGAACAGCGCGCCGTGCGCGAGATTGAGGACACCGAGCGTGCCGTAGATGATGGTCAATCCGGAACTGATCAGCGCCAACAAGGCGCCGAGCACCAGTCCGTTGAACAGCTGAGAGATAAAGTTAGCCCAGTTGATCACGCTGTCGCCCGCGAGCTGCCACGATGAATTCTAACCCGACATTCGTCACATGCACACCCGGCCATATGCCGGGCATCCACATCAACTTGCAATCGGAAAGTGGCCGGCCTCCGGGTCGCGAAGACGAAACTTCGCGACCCTTCCAGCCGGGCCATGAGGAATTGGGGCACCTTCTCCGCACCGGTGATGCGGAGAAGGCAACTCTGGTCTCGACCGTCAGGTGTAGGAGCCGAGCTTGCAGCCGAACGCGTCGGGCTTCTGCATCAACGGGGCACCCGGCACGACCTCGACGACCTCCCAGTAGTCCTCCTTGTTCTTCATGTCGGACGGCTTCTTGCCGCGGACGATGACGACCGGACGGACGAGCTGATGGTCCTCGGGGCGGAAATGGACCGGACCCACCATGGAGTTGAAGGTCTCGCCCTTCTCGTACTGCTTGATGACATCCGGCGGATAGAAGGTGCCGGCCTCCGAGACCATGCGGGCCCAGATGGCGAACTGCATGTAGGCGTTTTCGGCGCCCCACTCCGGCCGGTAGCCGTACTTCTTGTTGAAGGCCTCGACGAACATCTTCGCCAGCGGATACTTGTCTTCCAGCGTCCACCAGAAGTCGGTCGCCGCGTAGACGCCCTCGGTGAGCGCCGCACCCACTTCCTTGGCCAGGAACGGGATCTGGTAGGGCACCACCATGGTCATCTTCGGGGTGAGGCCGAACTGCTTGGCCTGCTGGATCGACAGCACCGCATCGCGACCCCAGTTGACGTTGACGATGACGTCAGCGCCGGAGTTGGCGATGTTGGTCAGGTACTGGCTGAAGTCCGAGGTGCCGAGCGGCGAGACCTGGTTGGTCACCATCTTCCAGCCGCCGTGGGCGCTCAGATAGTCGTTCACCGACTTGGTCACGGTGTGACCGTAGGTGTAGTCCGGCGTCATGAACGCCGCCTTCTTGTTCTTGCCCAGGTTCTTGATCAGCACCGGGCCGATCGCCGCGGCCGCCGTCTGACCGTAGAAGCACTGGCGGAACGAGTAGCGCGAGCAGTCCTTGCCGGTGGTGTCGTTGGAGCCGGAGATCGCCACCGCGTAGAGGATCTTCTCGCGCTCGGCGAACTTGTTGAGGGCCACCGCGACCGCCGACGAAGTCGAGCCGGTCATCAGCACGACCTTGTCGTCGTTGATGAAGCGCTGCTGCGCCTGCACTGCGCGGTTCGGCTTGGCGCCCGAGTTGGCGACCACCATCTTCACTGTCTTGCCGAGCACGCCCTTGGAGACCTTGGGGGCGATCTTCTTGATCAGCTCGTTGCCTTCGTTGATGTGCTCGACGGCGAGCTGCATGCCCTTGAGTTCGTCTTCGCCCTGCGCCGCATAGGCGCCGGTGCGCGGCACGGAGGCGCCGATGGTGACGGAGTCACCTTTCGAGCCGGCCGGCCACGTGCCGATCGGCGGCTTGTCCTCGGCGTAAACCGGGATCGCCATCGTGAAACCGCCCAGCACTGAGCCGCCGGCAAGGCCGGCGCCGACCTGCAGCAGCGTGCGGCGGGATACGGATTGATCGTCTTTGGAAAAAGCCATGTTAATTCCTCCCGATGAAGTTCATTCATGAAGTCGCCCCTCGAATGTGCTTTCCGATGTCGAATGGAATTGGCATCTTGTTGCGGTGAGTTGTGTGCGTTCGGTTGCCGCGCACCAGCCGTTCCGCAATCGCTTGCCGGTTTTTAATTCTCCGCCTATTCTAACCCATAGCCGAAGAGACCACAGGATCGTCAATCCCACTTTCGTTGAGGGCGACGACGGTGGCACCGCGCGCGCGGCGCAGGCATTGACATTTGTCCCAACATGCACTGCAACATGCACGCGCGGCGGCGGCGCGTTGCGCCGCGTGGCAACGACACGAATGGCGTTGCGTCGCAGCAAAAGCGCCGCTTGCGCCGCACGCAGGTGCGCTGGCGACGCATGATGTTACGACCGGGCATGCTCGACTATAGGATAAGGATAATGAACCGGACGCCGCGTGCCGGCACACGCGCAACGGCGGTGCAATTCGAGTCTGCGAACGATCGCCGGCGTCAGGCTTGCGCGGCGCGTTTAGCGGACGCCATGTCGCGCTCGATGAACAGCCAGAAGCCGCCGCGGCGCGCCGACTGGACGCGGATGCGCAGCTCGCGCGACCGGTCGTTGAAATCGCCCGGCCAGGCGAACTCAAGATCGACCGGGCCCGCCTCCTCCGCCTGCCTGATGCGGCCGCGGAACGCGTCGTTGCCAAAGGTGTGCGCCATCTCGAACAGGTTCTGCCCCAACGGCCGGCCGGGATAGCCGGACTGGCGCATCTCGGTCTCGCTGTAGAACAGCACGGTACCGTCGCGCTCGATGAGGATGACGCCGAACGGCAGCCGGTCGAGGTCGTGTTGGCTGAGACGCTCGATAGCGCCTGCGAGGTCCGGCGCGTCGAAATCGATGGTGGCTGTCATGACGCGCTTCCTTGTCATCCAGGCAACCCCCGTCCGCATCTTGTTATTATTGGCGTTAAACGCTGCAGCTTTCGAAACGTGCCATGGTGCCTGCCGATTCGCCATAAGGCATTTCCCCTAAGGCAACCGCGTTTGTCATTGTGAGAGGTTTATACGCATGTGATTTTCAATAAGTTTCAAAATGACTTCGATACCAAAAGCGCCGCGTGAACCGACCGTCGCGCAACGGGCTTCATGACACGACAGGCAAATCTCGCCTCAGCCCAAGCTCAATTCCTTGAAGAAGTCGTTGCCCTTGTCGTCGATGACGCTCTCGCCGCCGTCATCACCGGCCCGCAGCGGTGGCCAGACGATCAGGCTGCCTTGGTGATTTCGCCGCCCGCCTGGTTGTCGACGATGACCGGCGTGTCGAACCAGGTGATCTCGGGCTTGGAGCCGTAAAGCTGCTCGACCCGCGCCTGCCATTCGCCGTTGTAGACGGCTTGCGCCGCGGCGCGCGTCTCCCACAGATAGACGCCGCCGGCGCGGCGGCCGTCCTCGCTCAAGATATAATATTTGCGGATCAGGCCCGGCAGGTTGACGTACTTGGGCGCGCTCGATTCGAAGGTGCGCGCCGCCTCCTCCAGGCTCATCGGCTTCGGCAGGGCGAATTGCACGACGGCGGTGATCATGGGCTGTGTTCTCCCTTCGCTAATTTTTTCCCATGCTAGTCGAAATTCACCCGTTCGTCCCCGCGAAAGCGGGGACCCAGGGTGGACTGGCAAAGTGCTGGGGTCCCGCGGGAGTTTATCCCCGCGAAGGCGGGGACGGGAACGAACGGAGGAGAGGCTCCACCAGCTAACCGAGGTTCAGCTCCTTGAAGAAGTCGTTGCCCTTGTCGTCGATGACGATGAAGGCGGGGAAGTCCTCGACCTCGATGCGCCAGATCGCTTCCATGCCGAGCTCGGGGATATTCCTGCACCTCGACCTTCTTGATGCAGTGCTCGGCGAGGTTCGCCGCGCTGCCGCCGATCGAGGCGAGATAAAAGCCGCCGTGCTTCTTGCACGCTTCGCGCACCTGCGCCGAGCGGTTGCCCTTCGCCACCAAGATCATCGAGCCGCCGGCTTCCTGGAACTGATCGATGTATGAATCCATGCGCCCCGCCGTGGTCGGCCCGAACGCGCCCGAGGCGTAGCCCTCCGGCGTCTTCGCGGGGCCCGCGTAGTAGACCGGATGGTCCTTGAAATAGTCCGGCAGCCCCTGCCCGCTTTCCAGCCGCTCGCGCAATTTCGCGTGCGCGAGATCGCGCGCGACGATCATCGGCCCCGAGAGCGACAGCCGCGTCTTGGGCGGATACTTCGACAACTGCGCCAATATTTCCTTCATCGGCTTGTTGAGATCGACCTTCACCACCTCGCCGCCGAGCGTTTTCTCGTCCACCTCCGGCAGACCGTCACACGGCGCTTCGTGGCCGACGCAACTCGCGTCGGACACTTAATCCATCATACAAAGGCAGATGTAGTATTTGTTATATCGGATGCACCGGCCGTACGGCGGCGCTCACCCCAAATTCAGCTCCTTGAAGAAGTCGTTGCCCTTGTCGTCGATGACGATGAAGGCGGGAAAATCTTGCACTTCGATGCGCCAGATCGCCTCCATGCCGAGCTCGGGGAACTCCTGCACCTCGACCTTCTTGATGCAGTGCTCGGCGAGGTTCGCCGCGCTGCCGCCGATCGACGCGAGATAAAAGCCGCCGTGCTTCTTGCAGGCCTCGCGCACCTGCGCCGAGCGGTTGCCCTTGGCCAGCATGACCATCGAGCCGCCGGCCGCCTGGAACTGCTCGACGTAACTGAATCCATGCGCCCCGCCGTGGTCGGCCCGAACGAGCCCGAGGCGTGGCCCTCCGGCGTCTTGGCGGGGCCGGCGTAATAGACCGGATGGTCCTTGAAGTACTGCGGCAGCCCCTGCCCGCTTTCCAGCCGCTCGCGCAATTTGGCGTGCGCCAGGTCGCGCGCGACGATGATGGTGCCGGTCAGCGACAGCCGCGTCTTCGGCGGATACTTGGAAAGCTGCGCCAGGATGTCCTTCATCGGCTTGTTGAGGTCGACCTTCACCACCTCGCCGCCGAGCTTTTCCTGGTCGACCTCCGGCAGGTACTGCGCCGGATGATGCTCGAGCTCCTCCAGGAACACGCCGTCCTTGGTGATCTTGCCCATGGCCTGGCGGTCGGCCGAGCACGACACGCCGAGCCCGATCGGCAAGCTCGCGCCGTGGCGCGGCAGCCGGATCACGCGCACGTCGTGGCAGAAATACTTGCCGCCGAACTGCGCGCCGACGCCCATCTGTTGCGTCAGCTTGTGCACTTCCTTTTCCATCTCGAGATCGCGGAACGCGTGCCCGCCCTCGCTGCCCTTGGTCGGCAGCGTGTCGAGATAATGGGTGGAGGCGAGCTTCACCGTCTTCAGGTTCAGCTCGGCCGAGGTGCCGCCGATGACGATCGCCAGATGATAGGGCGGGCACGCCGCGGTGCCGAGCGTGAGGATCTTCTCCTTCAAAAACGCCAGCATGCGGTCGTGCGACAGGATCGACGGCGTCGCCTGGAACAGGAAGGTCTTGTTGGCCGAGCCGCCGCCCTTGGCGATGAACAGGAACTTGTAGGCGTCGTCGCCCTCGGCGTAGATCTCCACCTGCGCCGGCATGTTCGACTTGGTGTTGGTCTCCTCGAACATGGAGAGCGGCGCGAGCTGCGAATAGCGCAGGTTCTTCTTCAGGTACGCGTCGCGCGCGCCCTCGGCCAAGCGCGCCCTCGTCCGAACCGTCGGTGAAGACGTGGCGGCCTTTCTTGCCCATGATGATGGCGGTGCCGGTGTCCTGGCACATGGGCAGCACGCCGCCGGCGGCGATGTTGGCGTTCTTCAGGAGGTCATAGGCGACGAACTTGTCGTTCGCGGTCGCCTCCGGGTCGTCGAGGATGGCGCGCAGCTGTTTCAGATGCGCCGGCCGCAGCAGGTGGTTGATGTCGGTGAAGGCGGCCTCGGCCAGCGCCCGCAGGCTCTCGCGCTCGATCACCAGCACGTCCCGGCCCATGACCTTTTCGGTGCGGACCCCGCCGACATCGAGCTTGCGGTATTTAGTCTCATCGGGCCCGAGCGGGAACAGGGGCGTGTGGGTGTAGGGCGGCAGCGGGGATTTGGTGGGGGCGTTCATGGGG
>CAWGGL010000034.1:0-7066 GCA_963822085.1 uncultured Pseudomonadota bacterium | reverse complement strand
GTCCTTGTCATTCCGGGGCGTGGCCGCTTTCACCTCTCCCCGCGCGCGGGGAGAGGTCGGCTTGCGAGCGGGAGCGAGCAAGCCGGGTGAGGGGGCGTCTCCGCGAAGTCTGAGTCCGTCGCAAGAGCCCCTCACCCCAACCCTCTCCCCGCAGGCGGGGAGAGGGAGCGCGCTGCGTTCGCCGCGCCGCTCCGCCATGACCACAATGTTTAGCAGGTTCACACCGCCGCCCCGAGCTTGCCGATCGGCGCCGGGATCACCTCGGCGCTGCCGCCGTCGGCTTCGAGCTCGACGTCCTTGATCTTCTCGCCGCGGCCGACGATCTTGTCGGTGGAAATCTTGATCTGCTCGATGTCTTTGCTGGTCTGGCCAAAGTGCTTGTCGAGGTTGTCCACCCGGTCGCGCAGCCGGACGACGTCGGCGACCAGCAGCCCGACCTCGGCCTGGATCTTGTCGGCGGCCTCGCGCATCGCCGAGTCCTTCCGAATCTGCTGGATCACCTGGATCGCCAGCATCAGCAGCGACGGCGACACGATGATGACCTTGGCGCGGTAGGCCTTCTGGAAGACGTCGTCGAAGCCGTCATAGAGTTCGGCGTAGATCGACTCCGACGGCACGAACATCAGCGCCATGTCCTGGGTCTCGCCCGGGATCAGGTATTTGCCGGCGATGTCGGTGACGTGCTTGCCGACATCGGTCCGCACCCGCGCCGTCGCGAGCTTCTTGTCTTCGTCGGTTTCCGCTTCGCGGAACGCGGTCACCGCTTCCAGCGGGAACTTGGCGTCGATCACCAACGCCGGGCTGTTGGGCAGATAGATGCAGCAATCCGGTCGCGATTTGTTCGACAGCGTCGCCTGGAATTCGTAGCAATCCTTGGGCAGGCCGTCCTGGATGATGATCTCCATGCGGCTCTGCCCGAAAGCGCCGCGGCTCTGCTTGCTGCCCAGCACCTGCTGCAGCGTCGTGACCTGGGTCGCCAACTCACCGATGTTCTTTTGCGCGCTGTCGATCACGGCGAGCCGCGCGTGAAGTTGCTGCAGATGCTCGGTGGTGTGCTTGGTCGAGGTCTTCATCAACTCGCCGAGGTTCTGCGTCACGGCGTCGAGCCGCTGGTTCACCCCCTGCTGCAGCTGAGTGTGGGCGTTGGCCAGCATCTCACCCATGGCCTGCATGCGCGCGTTGAGCTCGGCGATGCGCTGTTCGGCGGCCGGATCGGTGACCGGCGGCTTCGGCCGCAGCAGCAGCACGATGATGACAGCGACACCGGCGGCGATCACCAGGGCGAGGATGAGGAGAGCGGTTTCCGGCATGGCCTGACGCTTCTAGCCTGATTCGGGCGGCGCGAACGAAGAGCGAACGGTAGGGCCGTCCGTCGGCCGGCTCAAGGGCGCATTTCTTGAGCATTTCGCGGCGGTAATTGGTTCCATTGACCCCCGCCCGCCGACCCCTTACATCGCCTGCCATGGCCATTCGCGACATTCTCATCCTCCCGGACCCGAAACTGCGGCTGAAATCCGAGCCGGTGACGGCAATCGACGCCGACGTGCGCGCGCTCGTCGACGACATGTTCGAGACCATGTACGAGGCGCCCGGCATCGGGCTCGCCGCCATCCAGATCGGCATCGCGCGGCGCATCGTCACCATGGACCTCGCCAAGAAGGACGACCCCAAGGAACCGCTGGTGTTCATCAACCCGGAGGTCACCTGGTCCTCCGAGGACCGGTCCACCTACGAGGAAGGCTGCCTGTCGATCCCCGAATACTACGAGGAGGTCGAGCGGCCGGCGGCGGTGAAGGTCAAATACATGGACCTCGACGGCAAGACGCACGAGATCGAGGCCGATGGCCTGCTCGCCACCTGCCTGCAGCACGAGATCGACCACTTCAACGGCGTGCTCTTCATCGACCACATCTCCAAGCTCAAGCGCGACAGGGTGACGAAGAAGTTCCAGAAGGCGCTGAAGCGCGGCGAGACCACCCGCGCCGCCTACACGGAAGACACCCCCGAGCACCGGATCGGGTAAGGCGCGACGTTCTCCGTCACCCTGAGGTGCGCGCGCGCAGGCGCGGCCCTCGAAGGGTGGCGGCCGATCATCCTTCGAGGCTCCCCCCGCTTACGCGAGGGTCGCACCTCAGGATGACGGATCGGGATCAAGGTGTTTCGATTCTATGCCGCTCCGCCTCATCTTCATGGGCACGCCCGATTTCGCGGTGCCGACGCTGATCGAGCTCGCCGCGCGCGGGCACGAGATCGTCGGCGTCTATACCCGCGCGCCCAAGCCCGCCGGCCGCCGCGGGCTGGAGCTCAAGCCGACGCCGGTCGAGCGCGAGGCGCGGGCGTTGGGCCTGAATGTGCTCACGCCCAAGACGCTGAAGACCGAAGACGCGCAAGATCAATTCCGCGCGGTTCAAGCCGATGCCGCGGTGGTGATCGCCTATGGCCTGATCCTGCCGAAAGCCATTCTCGAAGCGCCGAAGCTCGGCTGCTTCAACGTGCACGCCTCGCTGCTGCCGCGCTGGCGCGGCGCCGCGCCCATCAATCGCGCGGTGATGGCGGGCGATGCGGAATCCGGCGTCACCATCATGAAGATGGACGAAGGCCTCGACACCGGCGCCATGGCGATGGTCGAGCGTATTGCGATTACGCCCGACATGACCGCCGGCGAACTGCATGACAAGCTCGCGCCGCTCGGCGCCGACCTGATGGCGCGCGCTCTGTCGGCGCTGGAGCGCGGCTCGCTCGCGCTGACGCCGCAGCCGGACGAGGGCGTCACCTACGCCGAAAAGATTTCCAAGGACGAGACCCGTATCGATTGGGCGAAGCCGTGGAAGGACGTGCACAACCACATCCGCGGGCTGTCGCCGTTTCCCGGCGCCTGGTTCGAATTGGACGGCGTGCGCATCAAGGTCTTGCGCTCGACGCGAGGGGAAGGATCGGGCGCGCCGGGCACCGCGCTCGACGATAAGCTCACCATCGCCTGCGGCGACGGCGCGGTGCGGCTTGTTCAGGTGCAGCGTGCCGGCGGAAAGCCGATGGCAGCGGAGGAGTTCTTGCGCGGGACGAAGGTAGGGAAGGGCGCGCGCGTCGCTGATGTATCCTGAGGTGGCGGAGGACTCGAAGGGCGACGGCGGGCGTCACCGCGAGGCTCGCTTCGCCGCCCCGGTAGACGATTTACGCGGGGTGGAAGCCCGCCCAGTGGTGCCGCCGCGCTTCGACGAATTCGGCGAGGTCGGCGTCGGTCACCTTCACGAGGTCGCTGTGGCCGAAGCCTTTCGAATAATCGACCGCCGCGACGATCTCGGGCGTCAGCCGCAGCGTCGGCACCGCGGTCGGGTCGGGGCGAGGCATCACTTTGTATTCTGGATAGCGAGCCAGAATAAGTTCGGCGGCGTGGTCGCGCTCGCCTGGTCTGTGACCTCTTCGGCGCGTGCGGCGATCGACAGGCCCTTGATCTGCAACGGCTGCGGCACGTCTTTCGCAATGGCCAACGATACCCGTGGGTCGCGCAAGATGTTGGTGTATTTCTGCGTGTTGCGCGCGATCTGGCAGTAAACGATCAGCCCGTCATTGGCGTAGCTCACGACGGTCGCCTGCGGCCAGCCGTCCTCGCGGTTGGTGGCGACGGTCATGATCCGGTGCCGGTCGAGCAGCTCCACGATCTGCCGTTTGAATTCCTGCTTCATGGCCTTAAAACCCCGCTTGTTCCCTCCTGTATAGGGGGCCCGCCCCGGGGCGGATTTGAGGTGAATCAATCGTGCCGCGCTACAAGCTGACCATCGAATACGACGGCGCGCCGTTTTCCGGCTGGCAGATCCAGGCCACGGAGACGACTGTGCAGGGCGTGCTTACCGCCGCGGTGGCAGCCTTTGCCGGCGAGAGCACGCTGGTGCAGGGCGCCGGACGCACCGATGCCGGCGTGCACGCGCGCGGCCAGGTGGCGCATATCGATCTCGCCAAGGATTGGGACACGGATACCGTGCGCGACGCGCTCAATGCGCATCTGCGCCCGCATCCCGTTGCCGTCCTTGCGCCGAACGCGTTGCTGACGACTTCAACGCCCGGACGTCGGCGGTGAAGCGTCATTACCTCTATCGCATCGTCAACCGCCGGCCCGATCTGGCGCTCGATGCCGGCCGTGCCTGGCGGGTGCCGCGCCCGCTTGATGTCGCCGCCATGCACGAAGCCGCGCAGCGCCTGATCGGCAAGCACGATTTCACCACCTTCCGCGCCGCCGAATGCCAGGCCAAGTCGCCGGTGAAGACGCTCGACCAGCTCGACGTCATCCGCGACGGCGACGAGGTGCACGTCATCGCCTCGGCGCGCTCGTTCCTGCATCATCAGGTGCGCTCGATGGTCGGCTCGCTGGCGCTGGTCGGCGACGCCAAGTGGAGCGCCGACGATCTCGAACGCGCCTTGCACGCTCGCGACCGCACTGCCTGCGGCCCGGTGGCCCCGCCCGATGGGCTTTATCTGATGCGCGTGGATTATTGAGAGCTTGCGTTTGCGTTGCAATGGTTCGGCAAGAGGCGCGAAGCGCCGTCTTGTGCATCTGAACCGCCGCCTTTGCGCCTCAAGCCCGGCCTTCCCGTCCCACGGCAAGCCTAACTGCTCGCATTTCAAATCCATGTGTGAGATTAACAATCTAGATTAGCGAAAATCTTGTTAAGGCGACTGCTTCGCTCCGCGCAGCGCCACGCGCGGTTGCGCGCACTCTTTGCTTCGCGGATCGTCTTCTTGCACAAACAGTTTTGCCAACTAAGATTTATAAATGCAATTTTGTGAATCGTTTTTCGCGTCCGGCGTTTGCCGGGAAGCAGCGCAATCAAAAGTGAGCATTGGCTGAGACTTTCCAAAATCGTGAAAATCAGGCGGGTGCTGGAGCTTTGCGGCTGCATTGGTCCGTGAGAACGCAACGATGATCACAGAGACGTCGCAGGAACGACCTGTGGAAGTGCCGCTAGCTCCAGCACTATCCGGCTGTCCTCACTCAATCGCCGGACGAGGCGCGGCACCTGCTTCACAGCGCGTATGGACTGCGGGACCTGACCGTCGTTGGCGACAAATCGGAATTCTGTATTGCACAGACTAAACCATAAGCCGCTCAAGGATATCTCGCTTACCTATTGCGCGGTCGGCGGAGCTGTCCGAATTGGAATTTCCAGAGGCGAGGCTTGCACGCCAGCTGTTTTGCATCGCCGGCGAAGGCGTCGTGCAGTCCGGAAGGACGAACCCTTACCTGCCGATCGACCACTCCTTGCCGATACCGATCGGCCAGCCCGCAAAGGCTTCGCTTTGGATCAAAGATTTCCGACAGCTCGTTCTGCGGGTCGATGAAGCGGCTCTGGTCAAGAAGCTAACCGCGTTGCTGGGGCGAGAGCCCACCGCGCCAATCGAATTTAGTTGGGAGCAACCGGCGAGCGACGATCGGACAAGGCTTCGAGAGCTGGTCTTTTATTTTGCGCGGGAGATCGAGCGGCTGGAACAGTGCAGCGTGTTCTGTCCGGTGATCTCGGAAATCGAGCAGGCAATAGTTACGACATTCTTATACGCGAACCACAGCAACTATTCCGATCCGCTTCGCGCCGACCCGAAAGACGCCGCGCCCTGGCAGGTTCGCACCGTGGAAGAATATATCGAAAGCAACTGGGACCAGCCCATCGATATGCTTCAGTCTGGTCAAGATGGCCGGCGCGAGCGCACGCAGCATCTATCAGGCGTTCGAGCGCACGCGCGGCTACTCGCCGAAGGCGTTCCTGAAACAGACGCGGCTCAAGCAGGCTCGCGCCAGGCTTCAGTCCGGTGACCTCGGCATCTCAGTGACGGCCATTGCGTTGTCGTGCGGGTTCCACAATCTGGGTCACTTCGCGCGCGATTATCGCGCGTTATTCGGCGAGCTTCCGTCCGAAACGCTGGCGAGGCAACGACCGATGCAATTCCTTGGTCGCGTCTGCCTGAGCCCGCGGTGGCTTCCTATTTGACCCATTCCCGCGTCAAGAATGTGGGGCTCGTGCACGTTTTGAGCATTGCGCGCACGTCTTGGACAAACCGCGGGTCAACTTCGTTTCTCTAAACCATACCATAGTACGCCCTGCGGCCGCCCGCCGCGCGTGTGCGCGCCGGCTGACCGGCAGAATTACGTCGCTATTTCAATTGCTTGGCTCAGACGCCAGCAGGCCGTGAGGCATCATGAACACAGAGATCGCTACCACCCCGAGCCAGAACGAAAGCCAAGCCGGCCTGGCAAATCAGCATCTTGCTGAATCCGTGTCGGCCAACCCTGATCTCGCTGCGGGGCACATGGAAATCATCAATTTCGCCATCGGCGACGATCAGTACGGCGTCGATATCATGTCGGTGCGTGAGATCCGCGAGTGGTCGAACGTCACGTACCTGCCAAAACAAGAGGACTACGTGCGCGGCGTGCTCAACCTGCGCGGCGTAGTCGTGCCCGTCATCGACCTCAGGTGCCGGTTCGGCCAGGGACTGACGGACTGTACGCCGACCCACATCATCATCATCGTGCATCTGGAAGACCGCCAGATCGGCCTCTTGGCCGACCAGGTGCTCGACATCGTCTCGTTCGCTCAAAGCGAAATCCAGCCAGTGCCCGCGGTCGGGCGGTCGAACCGCGCGCGGTTCCTGTCCGGGCTGGTGACGGTCGAAGGCACGATGATCGCGCTGATCGATCTGCTGCATCTGCTGTCGGAAGACGCTGGAAATAACGGTCCCACGACCGTCCTGCTCGACGCGTAGCCGCCTTCCATGCGTCCACTGCCGCCCTTCATCTCGTCATTCGTCTGATCGCGGCCCGTCAAAGACGGAGCTGAGAATAGTCACGGTGTCTACGCCAAAACCGCTCGAATCCATAGGAGATCGATATGGTTAGCCTCCCCAAAATGCGCGCGCTGAGTGCAACCCGCGGCCACGACGTGGCCAAACTGAAGGCGGGCATGGTCGACAAGGTGTCGTCGGCCCTCATGATGATTAATCGGGATTTCGTGGTCACCTATGTCAACGAGCCCACGCGCGAGCTGCTGAAAAAGAACGAAGCGGCTTTCCGGACGAT
>CAWGGL010000033.1:0-105913 GCA_963822085.1 uncultured Pseudomonadota bacterium | reverse complement strand
TTTTGTTGAAGAAGTCCGTCAATAGAGGGCAGTAGGTCGGGCGCATGACGTCGCGCTGAGGCGCCGCAATCGTCTCTTCTTGATCTCAGGCTGGCTTGAGCTTCGGTGTCGGGACCAGCTTCGCCAGTTTCCTGAGGTTCTGGGCAGTGGCTGCGAGCAAGAACTCGTCGTGAGCGCCGGTCGGTCCTCTCAGTCGCAGCCGATCGATCTTGAGGATGCGCTTGAGATGGGCAAACAGCATCTCGACCTTCTTACGCAGCCGTCGAGACGTGCCGCCCTCCCATGATCTGGCTATCTGCCGCGCCATATCGCGAGCACCTTCATGGATTGAGCGTGGCACCTTGCGGACAACTTCTTTTGGGCAACAGCGTGCCTTCAGGGCGCAGCCTTGGCAATCGTACTTGCTCGCGCGGTAGAGCATCGTCGCTCCATCGTTTACGAGCGTTCCGGTCGTGGTCAACATCTTGTCGCCCGGACAGCGGTAGACATCACCAACATGATCGTAGGTGAAGTCGTCGCGTGAGAAGGTGCCGTCCCTACGGGCCGACCTGTCGAACACCGTCACATGCGGCTCGATGCCGTGCTCATGGACCAGCCAGCCGAGCATCTCGGCCGAGCCATAGGCGCTGTCGCCCATGAGCCGGGCGGGATAGAGGCCGAAACGGTCCATTGAGCGCTCGATCATGCGCTTGGCAGCCAGAACCTCGGCCTGCCGGATGGCGGTGGTCGCCTCCACGTCGACAATGATCGCATGCTCGACGTCGATCAGATAGTTGGTGGAGTAGGCGAAGAAGGCCTGCCCGCCGTGGGCGCCGGTCCAGCGCGCCGCCGGATCGGCCGGAGACACGAACTTGGGCGTAACCTCGGTCGCGGCCCCGAAGGCGGCATCGTCCAGCACCGCCAGATACTCCTCGACCGGCCGCCCGCCGGCGTCCGGTGGCAGCCCCTTGTCACCTTCGATGCCCTTTTGCCGATTAGCATCTGCCTTGATCAGGCTGGCGTCGACCGCGAAACCTTCGCCGCCGACCAGCCGCTCGCGGATGCAGCGCCGCAGGACCGTCTCGAACACGCGGCGAAAGAGGTCGCTCTCGCGGAAGCGGCCGTGCCTGTTCTTGGAGAAGGTGGAGTGGTCCGGGACCTGGCCATCGAGCCCGAGCCGGCAGAACCACCGATACGCCAGATTGAGATGAACCTCCTCACAAAGCCGCCTCTCCGAGCGGATGCCAAAGCTGTAGCCGACGATCAGCATCCGGATCATCAACTCCGGATCGACCGAAGGCCTGCCCATGGTGCTGTAGAAAGAGGCCAGCTCCCGTCGCAGCTCGCCCAACTCGACAAACCTGTCGATCGACCTCAAAAGGTGATCCGGCGGAACGTGCTTTTCGAGCGAGAACTCATAGAACAACGAAGCCTGATCGACTTGCCGATGTCCCATCATGATCTTCAGTCCTGGCTATCACCACGACTGAATCAGCAAATCATCTGCGCCGCAACTGCCGACTTCTTCAACAAAATCGACCACTAGTCGCCGCGGCCTGACGGCAACACCTGGCGGAATGTGGACGGGCGGGGTGGCGAGGCCGCCATCCCCCGCCTATATGCGGCTTCGCCCTACCCCTTTGCCGCCGGATCCATGCCGCCCATTATCTCCATCAAAAATCTGTCGAAGACCTACGCCACCGGTTTCCAGGCGCTCAACGACATCAATCTCGATATCAATCGCGGTGAGATCTTCGCCCTGCTCGGCCCCAACGGCGCTGGCAAGACCACGCTGATCGGCATCACCTGCGGGATCGTGAATGCGTCCGCCGGCACGGTGACTGTCGACGGCCATGACATCGTCAAGGACTACCGCGCCACCCGCTCCCTGATCGGCCTGGTGCCGCAGGAGATCACGATGGCGCCGTTCGACACCGTCTGGGCGGCGGTCAGTATGACGCGCGGGCTGTTCAACAAGCCAAAGAAGCCGGCCTACCTCGAAAAGGTTCTCAAGGACCTGTCGCTATGGGACAAGCGCGATTCCAAGATCGTGGCGTTGTCCGGCGGCATGAAGCGGCGCGTCCTGATCGCCAAGGCGCTCAGCCACGAGCCGCAGATCCTGTTCCTCGACGAACCGACCGCCGGCGTCGACGTCGAATTGCGCCAGGATATGTGGGAGGTCGTGCGACAACTGCGCGCGTCCGGCGTCACTATCATCCTCACCACCCATTACATCGAGGAAGCCGAGGAGATGGCCGACCGGGTCGGCGTCATCAACAAAGGCGAAATCGTCCTGGTCGAAGACAAGACCCAGTTGATGCGCAAGCTCGGCCGCAAGCAGCTCGTCCTGCAGCTCCAAAAGACGCTCGAAACGCTGCCGGAGGAACTCGCGGGCCACAACCTGAAGCTCGCCGACGGCGGCAGCGAGTTGGTCTTCACCTACGACACCCGGGTCGAGCGCACCGGCATCACGGCACTGCTCAACGACCTCAACCATGCCGGCATCCGCTTCCGCGACCTGCACACCACGCAGAGCTCGCTGGAAGACATCTTCGTCGGGCTCGTCAGGGGGCGAACATGAATTGGCGCGGCGCCTACGCGATCTACGCCTCCGAAATGACCCGCACCGGCAGGACACTGGCGCAGAGCGTCGTCTCGCCGGTCATTTCGACGGCGCTTTATTTCGTTGTGTTCGGCGCGGCGATCGGCTCGCGTATTTCCCATATCGACGGCATCGCCTACGGCTCCTTCATCGTGCCGGGGCTAATTATGCTGACGCTGCTGACCCAAAGCACCATGAATGCCTCGTTCGGCATCTATTTTCCGCGCTTCATCGGCTCCATCTACGAGCTGCTGTCGGCGCCGATGTCCTATTTCGAGATCGTGCTGGGCTTTGTCGGCGCGGCCGCGACCAAGTCGATCATACTCGGCCTGATCATTCTCGCGACGTCCTGGCTGTTCGTGCCAATGCACGTCGCGCATCCGTTCTGGATGCTGACCTTCCTGGTGCTGACCGCGTTCACGTTCAGCCTGCTGGGGTTCATCATCGGCCTCTGGGCCGACGGCTTCGAGCAGTTGCAGATCATCCCGCTGCTGATCATCACGCCGCTCACCTTCCTCGGTGGCACCTTCTATTCCATCCACGTGCTGCCGCCGCTCTGGCAGAAGGTCACCCTGTTCAACCCGGTCGTTTACCTCATCAGCGGCTTCCGCTGGAGCTTTTTCGAGATCGCCGACGTTAGCCCGCAGATTAGCCTCGGCATGACGCTGGCATTCCTGTTCATCTGCCTCGCCATCATCTGGTGGATGTTCCGGACTGGCTACCGGCTAAAGACCTGAGGCCCCGCTGCGTGAACCGCAGCCATGTGGACAATGCATTTGCATTTCCGGCGATCCTTCGCCATATACGGCTTCTCACCCTCAGCGCACCCGCGAGAATCTGTCCCGGACCCTTTTGGAGATTCGATGAGTTTCAATACGCCTAACCTGCACGACCGTCAGAACGAAGCCGCCGCCGCCAAGAAAGCCCTCCTGGAGAAATTCCGCACCGCTGTCGAAGATCCCGCGCTCGCTGAAAAGCGGGCCGCCCGTGAGGCAATTGCCAAGGCACGCGCCGAACGCCAGGCCCAGCGCGAGGCCGAACGTGAAGCGGCCCGCCGCGCCCGCGAGGCGAAGCTCGCCGCCGAAGCCGCCCGCGAGGCCGAGCGCCTCGAAAAGGAGCGGCAGGAGGCCGAGGAGCTCGCCACCTTGCTCGCCGCCGAGGAGGCGGAAAAGGCCACCAAGCTCGCCGCCGAGCAGAAGGCCGCGCGCGATGCCCGCTATGCCGCCCGCAAGGCAGCCAAGAAGGCGCGCCGCAAGGGCACTCTAGCTATGTATTGAGGCGATACGCCTCTCCAAATATCCCTTGGTTCCGGGTTCGCGACCTAACGGTCGCGCCCCGGAATGACGGTTATGATTGCTCCGCCAGCGCGTGCAGGATGCGCGCCCAGGAGCGGATGCCCTTGTGGAAGCACTTGAGGTCGAACTTCTCGTTCGGCGAGTGCACCCGGTCGTCGTCAAGCGCGAAGCCGACGAGGAGCGAATCCATCCCCAGCACGGCCTTGAAGTCGCCGACGATCGGGATCGAGCCGCCAGCCCCCACCGTCACCGCCTTGTGGCCCCACTCCTCGGCCAGCGCCGCGCGCGCCTTGGTCAGCGCGGGGTTGTCGAAGGAAAGCTGGATTGGCGGCGCCAGCCCGAAATTGCCGAACTCGACCTTGCAGTCCGCCGGCACCCGTTCGCGCACGAAGGCGCGGAAGGCGTCGCGGATCTTCTGCGGGTCCTGCTCGCCGACCAGCCGGAACGACACTTTCGCCTTGGCCTCGCCGGCGATGACGGTCTTGGCGCCCTCGCCGGTATAGCCGCCGATAACGCCGTTGATCTCGGCGGTCGGGCGCGTGGTGGTCATCTCGATCAACAGGCGGCCCTTCTCGCCGGCCGGCTGCTTCAGCCCGATGGGGCCGAGAAACTCCTCCGCCGTCAGGTTCAGGCCCTTGAGGTCGGCCAGGATGTCCGCCGGCAGGTCCTTCACGCCGTCATAGAAGCCGGGGATGGTGACGCGGCCGTCCGCGTCGTGGAGGTCGGCAAGGATGCGCGACAGCACGTGCAGCGGGTTGCGCGCGGCGCCCCCGAACAGGCCGGAATGCAGGTCGCGGTCGGCGCACGTGATCTTGACGTCCTCGTAGACCAACCCGCGCAGCGAGGTGGTGATCGCCGGCGTCTCCTGATCCCACATGGCGGTGTCGCACACCAGCGCCAGGTCGAGCTTGAACTCGTCGGCGTTCTTCTTGACGAAATCGAACAGGTTGCGCGAGCCGCACTCCTCCTCGCCCTCGATCATGGTGGTGATCGGCAGCGGCAGCTTGCCGGTGACCGCGTGATAGGCGCGGCAGGCCTCGACGAAGGTCATGGCCTGGCCTTTGTCGTCGCAGGCGCCGCGGGCGACGATGATCTTGCGCCCGTCGGCTAACGTCTCGATGCGCGGCTCGAACGGCGGGGTCTGCCAGAGTTCGAGCGGGTCGACCGGCTGCACGTCGTAATGGCCATAGAACAGCACGCGCGGGCCATTGCCGCCGTTTGACTTGGCCACCACCACCGGATGGCCGTCGGTCGGGCGCACTTCGGCGTCGAAACCGATCGATTTGAGGTCATCGGCCACGAAATTCGCGGCTTCCCGGCACTTATCGGCGTAGGCCGGGTCGGTCGAGATCGAGGCGATACGCAACAGCGCGAACAGTCGCTCCAGACTCTGGTCGATATCCTGGTCGATGCGGTCCAACACCGCGTCGAGTGTGCTCATGATGGGGCTCCTTTAGAGGGCTGCAAACCTAGCAACGCGTTCAAATCCTGAAAAGACGGTAACCGCGGCGCGCGCCCGGCGCCGCAAGTGCTCAGCTGAGCGACATTGTCGGAGGCGGTCGGACACGCGGGCGAAACCGTTATCGACGGTACCTCTTTATGTGGCCTTTATGTTTCGTTTTCAGCAATTACAAAACATAGGCGAGCGCCGCGAACGCTGGCGTCCGAAAAGCCGGTCACGATTTTTGCATCAATGGCGGCTCGATCTTCCCCGAATGGCATGGAATGGCGTGAAACTACACATTGATACTACCACCACCGCTTGCGATCCGGAGGTGAATGTCCGCGACATCGTCGGCGTCGCGGTAACGCTCGGAAAAAACGTTGCACGCGCGCCACGCGCAAGAGGCAACTGTCGCGGTGCGGCGCGACAATCCGCATCCCATAGCATGCGATAATGTGATGCGCATTCCGCTTGTCATCGGCGCGAGCCGCGTTCAATATGCAGCCAATCCACCGACAGTGTGGAGCGCGAGGGGATTACACCATCATGGATGAGTTGATTGCGCGGCTCGTCGCCAATGTCGGCGTCGATGGCGACGCGGCGCAAAAAGCTGTCGGCATCATATTCGGATTCCTGCTCAGTGACGGCCCCACCGACAAGGTGCAGGCGCTGATGGCGCAAATTCCCGGCGCGGAAGAGCTGGTGAAGGCGCAAGACGGCGACGACGGCGGTTTCTCCATGGGCGGGCTTATGGGCGCCGGGACAAAGATGATGGCGGCAGGTCTTTCCATGGACCAGATCCAGGGCGTAACCCGAGAGTTCATCGCTCAGGCCCGCGAAATCGCAGGCGACGAGGCGGTCGGCGAGGTTGTCGGCGCGATTCCGGGGCTTGAGCAATTTATTTGACGCGGCCGCTGGCAAGGCGGTGCTATTGGCGGGCGGCGAGGAGGCAAGATCGATGTCCTATCCGATTACGGCAATCGAAGGGATCGGCGAGGAGGAAGCCGCCATCCTGAAGAAGGCCGGGATCAGGTCGTCCGAACGGCTGCTGGAGGCCGCGCGCACCGTGAAGGGCCGCAAGCTGCTGGCCGAAAAGACCGGCTTCAGCGAGAAGCAACTCTTGTGCTGGGCCAATATGGCCGACCGCATGCGCATCCGTGGCATCAGCAAGGAATACGCCGAACTGCTGCAGGCCGCAGGCGTCGATACGGTCAAGGAGCTCAAGTATCGCAACCCCTGCAACCTCGCCAACGCGATGGCCGACGCCAACAGGAAGCGCAAGCTGGTGCGCCTGCTGCCCTCGGAAAAGGTGGTGACGCGCTGGATCGAGAACGCCAAGAAGCTGCCGATCAAGATTAGCTATTGAGGGCCACCGAGGCCCGACTAGACATGCTCGCGGCCTAACCGAGCCGGTGGACCTACCCAGGCATTTGTTTTGTCGCGTTTCCGGACGGCGAACCGGTTCCCACTTCGCCTGGAAACACTCCAGACGGCTGCTTGACAGGCCGGCAACGACCGCGCAAAGCGACCGGCATGAGCGTCTCCGTCGCCGATAAACCCGGAACCGGGGCAAGACCCGCCGCTGACACGCTGGCCCGCCTGCTCTCTCTTGGCCGGCCGCTGGTGATGGGCATTCTCAACGTCACGCCGGATTCGTTTTCCGACGGCGGCCAATTCTTCGATCCGGCGACCGCCATCAGCCACGCCCGCGTGATGATCGACCAAGACGCGGACATCCTGGATATCGGCGCAGAATCCACCCGGCCCTATGGCGGCCAGCAGCCGGTGTCAGCCGCAGACGAGCGGGCGCGGCTGAAGCCGGTGCTGCCGGCTGTCGCCAAGCTCGGCGTGCCGGTCTCCATCGATACCATCAAGGCCGAGACCGCAGCCTGGGCGCTCGATGAGGGCGCTTCGATCGTCAACGACGTCTGGGGCCTGCAGCGCGATTCCGACATGGCGCCGCTGGTGGCCACGCGCGGCGTGCCGGTGATCGTCATGCACAACCGCGAGACCGCCGACGAGACCATCGATATCGTCGCGGACATGAATGCATTCTTTGCCCGCTCGCTCGAGATCGCCGCGCAGGCCGGCATCGCCCGCAACAAAATCGTGCTCGATCCCGGCATCGGCTTCGGCAAGACGGTCGAGCAGAGCATCCTCTGCCTGGGTAAGCTCGACGCGCTCAAGCATTTCGGTCTCCCGCTGCTGGTCGGGGCCTCGCGCAAGCGCTTCATCAATACCATCGTGCCGTCCGATCCTGGCAATCGGCTGGGCGGCTCCATCGCGGCGCATTTGTTGTCGGTCACGCAGGGCGCGGCCATCGTGCGCGTGCACGATGTCGCCGAAACCGTGCAGGCGCTGCGGGTGGCCGCGGCCATCGAGGCCGCGCGATGAGCGACCGCATCTTCATCAAGGGCCTGGCGCTGCACGCCTATCACGGCGTGATGCCGCACGAGGGCAAGGTCGGGCAGACCTTCAGCCTCGACCTGGAGCTGAATATCGACCTCAGCACCGCCGCGCGGTCCGACCGGGTGGCGCATACCGTTTCCTACGACAAGGCGGTCACGTGCGCGAGCGACGCCTTCTGCGCCCAGCGTTTCCGGCTGATCGAGGCCGCCGCCGGCGCGGTCGCCGACGCGCTGCTCAAGACGTTTCCGCTCGTGCGCGTGGCGACGGTGACAATCCATAAGCCGCACGCGCCGATTGCCGCCACCTTCGACGACGTCGGCATCACGCTGACGCGGGCGCGGGCCGGCGCGAAATAATGACCCCGGCAATGACGCATGCCTGGCTCGCGCTCGGCGGCAATGTCGGCGACAGCCGCGCCACCCTGGCGCGGGCGGTGGAAATGCTCTGCGACGACGCGGCCGTGCGGCTGACGGCACGCTCGGCCGACTACCGCACGCCACCTTGGGGCGTCGAGGACCAGGCGCCTTTCGTCAACCTGTGCATCGCCGTCGACACCACCCTCTCCCCGCACGATCTGCTCACGCGCGCGCACGCGGTCGAGCGCGCGCTCGGCCGCGACCGCTCACGCGAGCAGCGTTGGGGCCCGCGCACCGCCGATATCGATATCATCGCCTACGACAACCTCACGCTCGATGACGGCGACCTGACGCTGCCGCACCCGCGCCTATTCGAGCGAGCCTTCGTGCTGGTGCCGCTGGCCGAGATCGCGCCGGACCTGGTTGTCGGCGGCGTCAGCATCGCCGACGCCGCGGCGAAGCTCGAGTCCACCGGCATCGAGAAGCTGCCGCCGCGCTGAGGGCGCATCCGCGCCGCCAAGCGCCTTTGACCAAAGGCGTAAATCCGGCCTCTACGCGGTCCATTGTGCGTCGCGGCGGAACCATGGCATTAATTCCCGCCATGTCAGACGATCTTTCCCTCGCCGCCGAATTCCCGCCCTCCAGTCATGAAGACTGGCGCAAGCTGGTCGAAGCCGCCCTGAAGGGGGCCGACTTCGACAAACGCCTGGTTAGCCGAACCTATGACGGCCTTAGGGTCGACCCGCTCTATCCGCGCGCGGAAGGCGCGGCGCCGGTCGCCGGCCGCGCCGCGGTGCCGTGGCAGGTGATGCAACGGGTCGACCATCCCGACCCCGGCGTTGCCAATGGCCAGGCCCTGCAGGATCTCGAAAACGGCGCCACCGGGCTGGCGCTGATTTTAGCCAACGCGCCGTCGGCGCGCGGCTACGGCCTGGTTGCCGAAACCGCGGACGCGCTCGAGCAGGCCTTGGCGGGCGTCATGCTCGACCTGATCGCGCTCAGGATCGAAACCGCGCCGTTTGCCGGACGGCCGATGGCCATGCTGACGACAGAAGTCGTGGCGAAGCGGAAGCTCGATCCCGCGGCGCTCGACATCGATTTCGGTCTCGATCCGCTCGGCGACATGGCCCGCACGGGGCGTGCCCTGCTGCCCTGGCCCGAACTCTCGCAACGTGCCGGCGGCACCGCCAAGGATCTCGCCGACAAAGGTTTCGCCAAGGCGCGTTTCCTGCGCGCCGATGGCCGTGCCGTACACGAGGCCGGCGGCTCGGAAGCGCAGGAGCTAGCGTTCGTGATCGCTGCGGGCGTCGCCTATCTGCGCCTGCTGGAAGCGGCGGGCTTCACGCTCGACGAAGCGCGGCGGCGGCTGTCGTTTATGCTCGCGGCGGACGCCGACGAATTCCTCACCATCGCCAAGTTCCGCGCGCTGCGGAAACTGTGGGCGCGCGTCGAACAGGCAAGCGGCCTGACGCCTGAGCCCGCTTACCTCGCCGCCGAGACCGCGTGGCGGATGATGACCGCGCGCGATCCTTACGTGAACATGCTGCGCACGACCGCTGCCATCACCGCGGCCGGCGTCGCCGGCGCGGACAACGTCACCGCCCTGCCCTTTACGCAAGCGCTCGGCCTGCCCGACCGCTTCGCGCGGCGCGTCGCACGCAACATGCAGCTCATCCTGCTGGAGGAATCCAATCTTTATCGCGTCAGCGATCCGGCCGCCGGCGCCGGCGGCATCGAGCACCTGACCACCGAGATGGCAAAGAGCGCCTGGGCGCTGTTCCAGGAGATCGAAGCCGCCGGCGGTTTGGCCGTCGCGCTCGAACAAGGGCTGCTTCAGAAAACGGTCACAGAGACGCGCGCGGCACGCCAGGCGGCGGTCGCCAAGCGCAAGGACGCGCTCACCGGCACAAGCGACTATCCGAACCTGGGCGAGGCGGCGGTCAAGGTGCTGGACGTGCCGCGCGTGAGCACGCCGACGCAGCCCGCCACCTTCGAGGCGCTGCCCAGTATCCGTCTCGGTGAACCTTTCGAGGCCTTGCGCGACAAATCAGATGCGGCCCTGGCAAAGACCGGATCGCGCCCGAAGGTTTTCCTCGCCAATCTTGGCAAGCTGTCGGAGTTCAATGCCCGTGCGACTTTCGCCCGCAACTTCTACGAAGCCGGCGGTATCGAGGCCGTGACCAACGAAGGCTTTCCCGATCTCGCCGCGCTCACCGCCGCGTTTAAGGCGTCCGGTGCCAGGCTCGCCTGCCTGTGCTCGTCCGACAAGGTCTACGAGGCGGAAGCAGCCGACGCCGCCAAGGCGCTCACTGCCGCCGGCGCGGTGGTGCATTTGGCCGGCAGGCCCGGCGCGAGCGAGGCGAACTGGCGCCAAGCTGGCGTCGGAACCTTCATTTACGTGGGCTGCGACGTGCTTTCGACCCTGCAGGCAGCTTATGATAATCTAGGTGCGCCATGAGCCAGATCCCGAACTTCGCCACGGTCGATTTCGCCGAGACGCCGGTACCGCAAATTCAAGGCGGCGAACCCTGGACCACGCCGGAAGCGATCGCCGTCAAGCCGGTCTATGGCGAAGGCGACCTTGCCGGGCTCGACTTCCTCGACACTTATCCGGGCAAGCCGCCGTTCCTGCGCGGGCCTTATCCGGCGATGTACGCGGCGCAGCCCTGGACCATCCGGCAATATGCCGGCTTCTCCACGGCGGAAGATTCCAATGCCTTCTACCGGCGCAACCTCGCCGCCGGGCAGAAGGGCCTCTCCATCGCCTTCGATCTCGCCACCCATCGCGGCTACGACAGCGATCATCCGCGCGTCGGCGGCGACGTCGGCATGGCGGGTGTGGCGATCGATTCCATCTACGACATGCGCACGCTGTTTTCCGGCATCCCGCTCGACCAGATGAGCGTGTCGATGACCATGAACGGCGCGGTGTTGCCCATTCTGGCGCTTTATATCGTCGCGGCCGAGGAACAAGGCGTGCCGCACGACAAGCTGTCGGGCACCATCCAGAACGACATCCTCAAAGAATTCATGGTGCGCAACACCTATATCTACCCGCCGGGTCCATCGTTGCGCATCATCTCCGACATCTTCGCCTATACGTCAGCGGAGATGCCGAAGTTCAACTCGATCTCGGTCTCCGGCTATCACATGCAGGAAGCCGGCGCGACGCAGGACCTGGAGCTCGCCTACACGCTCGCCGACGGCCTCGAATACGTGCGCGCCGGCATCAAGGCGGGGCTGACCGTCGACCAGTTCGCGCCGCGCGTGTCGTTCTTCTGGGCGATCGGCATGAACTACTTCATGGAGATCGCCAAGATGCGCGCCGCGCGCATGATCTGGGCGAAGCTCATCAAGCCGTTCAAGCCGGAAAACCCGCGCTCGCTGTCCTTGCGCACGCACTAGCCAGACCTCGGGCTGGTCGCTGGCAGCCCAAGACGTGTTCAACAATGTCGCGCGCACCATGATAGAGGCGATGGCGGCGACCCAAGGCCAGACCCAGTCGCTGCACACCAACGCGCTCGACGAGGCGCTGGCGCTGCCGACCGACTTTTCCGCCCGCATCGCCCGCAACACGCAGATCGTGCTGCAGCAGGAAGCGGGCGCCACCCGCATCGTCGATCCGTGGGGCGGCTCCTATTACGTCGAGCGCCTCACCTACGAACTGGCGAAGAAAGCCTGGGGTCATATCGAGGAGGTCGAAGGCCTCGGCGGCATGGCGAAGGCGATCGAAGCCGGCATTCCCAAGCTGCGCATCGAGGAAGCCTCCGCCAAGACGCAGGCCCGCATCGACAGCGGGCATCAGTCGGTGATCGGCGTCAACAAGTACCAGCCGACGGAAGAAGAGCACATCGAGGTGCTCAAGATCGACAACTCGGCGGTGCGCGCGCACCAGATCGAAAAGCTGAATAAGCTGAAGGCCGAGCGCGATCCGGCCGCGCTCAAGGCAGGCGCTCGATGCGCTCACCCGCGCCGCCGACGGCGGCAACGGCAATCTTCTGGAACTCGCGGTCGAGGCCGCGCGCGCCAAAGCCACCGTCGGTGAGATCTCGGCGGCGCTGGAGCAGGTTTACGGCCGCCACGTGGCCACCATCAAGGCCATTACCGGAGTCTACAAGCGGGAGGTCGGCATGACCGGCGCCGTCGAACGCGTGCGTGAGCAGGTCGAGCATTTCGAAGCCGAAGAAGGCCGCCGCCCGCGCCTGCTGGTCGCCAAGATCGGCCAGGATGGCCACGACCGCGGGCAGAAGGTGATCGCCTCGGCCTTCGCCGATCTCGGCTTCGACGTCGATATCGGGCCGCTGTTCGCGACGCCGGAGGAAGCCGCCCGCCAGGCGGTGGAAAACGACGTGCATATCCTCGGGGTGTCGTCCCTCGCCGCCGCGCATCTGACGCTGGTGCCGGAGCTCAAAGCCGAGCTCGCAAGCCAAGGCCGCGGCGACATCATGATCGTGGTCGGCGGCGTGGTGCCGCCGCAGGACTACGACGCGCTGATGAAAGCCGGTGCCGAAGCCATCTTCCCGCCCGGCACGGTGATCGCCGATGCCGCCGAGAAACTGCTCAAGACGCTCAACAAGCGCCTGGGCCACGAGAAAGAGGCGGCGGAGTGAGATCCTTCATTCCACGCGCGGCGTTCGTCGCGCTCGGCGCTTGCCTGCTGTCGGGCTGCATCGACTCGGCCAAGCCCATTCTCACCGATTCCAAGCCGCTGCTCGGCCAACATCTGCGCCTGCAAACCTATTCCCTCGACAGCAAGGGCGTCTCGGACGGCCCCGAGCAGGCGGAATACGTGTGGAAGGGTAGCTACTACGCCCACGTCTCGGGCGGCATGAAGGACGTCCCCGGGTTCACCGTGCATCCGTTCGAACATGGCGATTACATCGTCCAGACCAGGCCGAGCGGCTCGGACAAGACGGTCGACTACGCGCTGCTGCATCCCTTCGTCGCCGGCGTCTATCAGGCCGTTGCCATCGACGAGAACGACGCGACCGCCGCCGTGCGCGCGGCCAATTGCGAGACGACCAAAGGTTCGTCGTGCCGGGTCGAAACCCGCGCCCAGCTCTGGGCGCTGGCCCGCGCCACCGCGGCGCGGCCCAAGGACCGCGGCGGTCTCGCCATCAAGCTGCCCTTCAAGCAGTCGGCGAAATAGCAACCCGCCGCTCACCGCGAGCGGCCGGATCCAACCGTTGCGAGGTTGATCATGCGTCTTCTTTGTCGTGTCCTTTTGGCGCCGGTTCTCGCCGCCAGCCTGTGCCTGCCCGCCGCGGCAGCGAATCGCAAACCGGATGCGGTGGTGAAGACCAAGGTCTTCGACGGCGGCATCGGCATCGACCCCGCGCTCAAGGTCTATCCCCGCCTCTATCGCCGTCTGCTCGCCGAGGGCAAACGCGAATTGAACAAGTGGCGCATCGGTGCCGACAAGGACTTCAAGAGTGATCCGGGAAATTTCGCCAACGGCCGCAAATACGAATTCGGCCGCGCCTATGACCAGCGTTCGGCGATCCAGGGCTATATCAGCATCACGCTCAACGACTATAGCGACAGCGGCGGCGTGCATCCGAACCATTTCGCCGATACGCTCTTGTGGGACGTGAAGGCCCACAAATTCATCAGCATCCGGCCGTTCTTCAAGGAGACGGCCACCAATGGCCCCACCATGCGCACGCTGGCGACGGCGATAAAGAAGGCGGTGGTGGCGGAGAAGATCAAGCGCGGCATCCCGGCCAAGGAAGCCACCGACCCGACGTGGTTCGAATATCTCAAGCCGGACCTCACCAAGATCGGTGGCATCGCGCTGGCGCCGTCGACCGCGCACGATAAGAGCTCCGGACTTATCGCCTACTTCTCACCCTACGCGGTCGGCTCCTACGCCGAGGGCAACTATATCGTCTTCGTGCCCTGGACTGCGTTCAAGACGCATCTCTCGGCCGCGGGCGAACGCCTGTTCGGCGGCATGCGTCCGCCCGGCGACGCAAAGCGCTACGGCGAGTGAGGCGCTTCGCGCGTCGAGGTTACAGGCACGGCGCGCCAAGCGATGAAAGACGCGTAAGTATTTCAAAACACATCATGCGGTTGGAATTTCCGTCTTTGGCCGCGACCAAGAACGTAATCCCATTTTATTGACTTTACGCGTTTTGCGCCAGCAAGTAGCCTTCATGCGCGCTGCGGTTTAACGGCAGCGCCGGGAGTAAAACGCCATGTCAAAGATCTTCGATGAGGTGCTCAAAGCCAACGGTGACTACGCGGCCAGCTTCGGCGACAAGGGCAAGCTTGCCATGCCGCCGGCCCGCCGCTTCGCCATCCTGACCTGCATGGACGCGCGGCTCGATCCGGCCAAGTACGCCGGACTCGCCGAGGGCGACGCCCATGTCATCCGCAATGCCGGCGGCCGCGCCAGCGACGACGCCATCCGCTCGCTGGTGATCTCGCACAAGCTGCTCGCCACCAACGAGTGGTTCGTCATCCACCACACCGACTGCGGCATGCTGACGTTCACCAACGAGGTCATGAGCGACCTGCTCGACGACAATCTCGAGACCGCCGCTTTCGACGGCAAGAAATGGGCGAACCCGAAGCACGGCGGCGGCAACGTCTGCGGCCATTTCATCAACTGGCACACTATTGGCGACCTGCCCAAGAGCGTGGTCGAGGACGTGAAACGCATCCGCACCCACCCGCTGGTGCCGGGCTCGATCCCGATCTACGGCTTCATCTACGACTGCGCCACGGGCCGCATCAATGAGGTCAAGGAGGCGAGCGCGGCGGGCAAGCCAACGGCTTAACCTCGGCCCTCGCGGAACGGGCCGCTTCGGTGTAAATGGGCGTGATGTCAACGTCCGTTGCCAGTGATTCGACCGAACATGTGGCCGCGCTCGCCGCCGGCATCCGCGCCGGCGAGCGCGCGCAACTGGCGCGCGCCATCACGCTGATCGAGAGCAAGCGCGTCGACCACCGCGCCCGCGCTCACCTGCTGGTGCAGGAGCTGTTGCCGCTCACCGGCAAGGCGGTGCGGCTCGGCATCACCGGCGCGCCCGGCGCCGGCAAGTCGACGACCATCGACGCGCTCGGCAGCTGGCTCACCGCGCAAGGCCACAAGGTCGCCGTGCTGGCGGTCGATCCGTCGTCGAGCCGCAGCGGCGGCTCGATCCTCGGCGACAAGACGCGCATGGCGAAGCTCTCGATCGACGCCAACGCCTTCATCCGGCCCTCGCCGTCGTCCGGTACGCTCGGCGGCGTCGCGGCGAAGACGCGCGAGACCATGCTGGTGTGCGAGGCGGCCGGCTACGATGTGGTGATCGTGGAGACTGTGGGCGTCGGCCAGTCGGAGACCGCGGTCGCCGACATGACCGATTTCTTCCTGCTGCTGATGGTCGCCGGCGCCGGCGACGAATTGCAGGGCTTGAAGAAGGGCATCGTCGAGCTCGCCGACATGATCGCGGTCAACAAGGCCGACGGCGACAATGTTGAACGCGCGCGCGTCGCGGCCGCCGACTTTCGCGGCGCGCTCAACATCCTGACGCCGCCCTCGGCCACCTGGTCGCCGCCGGTCGTTACCTATTCGGCGCTCACAGGCAACGGCATTGCCGACTTGTGGGCGCAGGTCATGGCGCACAAAGATAAGATGACCGCGAGCGGCGAACTCGAACAGCGCCGGCGCGACCAGCAGGTGAAATGGATGTGGACGCTGCTGGAAGAGCGGCTGACCGCGCGGCTGCGCAGCGACGCGAGCGTGCGCGGCAAAGTCAAGCAGGCCGAAGCCGCCGTCGCCGCCGGCACGCTGGCGCCGACGCTTGCCGTGGACGAGATCGCCGCACTGTTGGGGCTATGACCACCCTCCTCGTCACCGGCTTCGGGCCGTTTCCGGGTGCGCCGTTCAATCCGACGACGCCGCTGGTGAAACGCCTTGCGCGGATCAGGCGGCCGGGCCTGGCGGATGTACGCATTGTCGGTCATGTGTTTTCGACCAGCTACGCCGCGGTCGATCGCGAGTTGCCGCAACTGATCGCCCACCACAGGCCCGACGCGCTCTTGATGTTCGGGCTTGCCACCCGCGCCAAGCGCGTACGCATCGAAACGCGGGCGCGCAATGCGCTGGCGCTGTTGCCGGATGTCAAAGGCGCGACGGTTCACAAAGCCAAGATCGCGCCGGGCGGACCGGCGTCCTTGACCATGCCGGCGCCCATGATGCGGCTGTTGAGCGCGGCGCGAACATCGCGTGTACCAACCATCTTGTCGCGCGACGCCGGGCGCTATCTCTGCAATTACCTCTGCTGGCGCGCGGCGGAAGCAGCCGCCACGAAAGGTGGCCCGCGGCTCGCCGCCTTCATCCACGTGCCGCCGGTCGCGCGCGTGCAGCGCCCGCGCCGGCCCGGGAAATGCAGGCTTTCGCACAACGACCTGGCGCGGACTGCGACCAGCCTTCTGATGGCGCTCGCGGCGGCGACACGCAGGTGAACTGAGCCGCCACCTTTCGGACCCAAACGCGGTTATCATGCGGGCCATGCGCCTTGCGCTCCCCCGCCGCCGCTCCGCCGTCCTGTTCAGCATCGCCGCGCTGTTCCTGGCGCCGCTCGGCCTGCGCGCGCTGTCGTACAGCGTGAGCGACGCGCCCCGCGCCTATTACCAGGCCGACTGGTCGAGCGCTCGCCTGCTGCCGGCCGCGCACGACTTCAAGCCGGCGCGCGTCATCGTCTTCACCGGCACCACCGGCGCCTGGAAGGGCATCTTCGCGGTGCATAGCTGGATCGTCGTCAAGCCGGCCAACGCCGACGGATGGACCCGCTTCGACGTGGTCGGCTGGGGCCGCCCGGTGCGCGTCGATGGCTGGCCGCCGGATGGCCGCTGGTACGGCAACACACCAGTAGCGATCGCCGACGTGTCCGGCCCGCGCGCGGCGAAACTCATCCCGAAGATCGAGGCGGCGGTGCACGCCTACGCTTTCGATCATCGCGGCGACTACCGCATCTGGCCGGGGCCGAACAGCAACACCTTCACCGCCGCCATCCTGCGCGCGGTGCCAGAGCTGGGCGTCAGCCTGCCGCCCAACGCCATCGGCCGTGATTACCGCGCCGGCCTCTATGGCGGGGCGACCGACAGCGGCACCGGGCTGGAGCTCAACCTGAACGGCCTCGCCGCGCTCAAGGTCGGCTGGGTCGAGGGCATCGAGGTCGATCTCTTCGGCCTGGTCGCCGGGCTCGATCTGCGCCACCCCGGCCTGAAGCTGCCCGGTTACGGCCGTATCGGCCTGGAATCGCCAGTCGGCAGCGCGTTGGCCCACTGACATCGCGTTTTTTCGCCGCGCTCACGTCAATTTGTGCGAATTGGCCGCCGGAGGCCGTAACCTTTGGCCTAAAACGTGCGAAATTGAACATATCTGTCCATTCGCAAGGCCCCGACCCCCATGCGCGATACCCTGCCGCTGCTCGATGCCATCCCCTTTCCCGCGCTCCGGCGCGGCCGGCTCGAAACCCTGCAGATCAACGTCGGCTACCGCTGCAACCAGTCGTGCTTTCATTGCCACGTCAACGCCGGCCCCAACCGCACCGAGGAGATGAGCGGCGAGGTCGTCGACACCGTGCTGGCTTTTCTGGAACGTCACCGCACGCCGACGCTGGACATCACCGGCGGTGCGCCCGAACTCAACCCGCACTTCCGCCGGATGGTGCGTGAAGCCCGGCGCTTAAGCGTGCACGTCATGGATCGCTGCAATCTCACCATCCTGGAGGAACCGGGCCAGGAGGATCTCGCCGACTTCCTTGCCGCCAACGACGTCGAAGTGGTGGCATCGATGCCGTGTTATCTGGAAGAGAACGTCAACAACCAGCGCGGCAAGGGCGTGTTCGACGGCTCGCTGCGCGGCTTGCGTGCGCTCAACGCCCACGGCTACGGTCGCGACCCGGCGCTCAGGCTCAATCTCGTCTACAACCCGCAAGGCCCCTCGCTGCCGCCGCCGCAGGCGCCGCTCGAAGCCGACTATAAGCGTGTGTTCGGCGAGCAATACGGCATCGTGTTCAATCAGCTCTACGTGCTCGCCAACATGCCGATCCAGCGTTTCGGCTCGGCACTCGTCACCAAGGGCGAGTTCGACGGCTATCTGCAATTGCTGCAGGACGCCCATCTCGACGCCAACCTCGACGGCGTCATGTGCCGCAGCCTGCTCTCGGTCGACTATCAGGGCTATGTCTACGATTGCGACTTCAACCAGATGCTCGACCTGCCGCTGGCGCACGGCGCGCGCGAGCGCCCGCATCTTTCCGACCTCATCGACGCCGAGCTTGCCGGCAATCCGATCCGCGTCGCCGGCCATTGCTACGGCTGCACCGCCGGTCAGGGCTCAAGCTGCGGCGGCGCGCTGAAAGAGGCGGCGGAGTGAACATCCTGCACCGCCCGTTCGCCGATCCCGCCAACGCGGCGCACGACGCCGGCCGCGTCTGCCCGCGCGACTACACCTATGCACCAACCGTATTCGCGCGCGAGCCGGATTTCGCCGCCGACACGATTTATGTGGTCGGCGGCCTTTACGGCAATCTCGCCGCGCTTGAGACCATCGAGCTCATGGCGACGCGGGAGCGCAACGACCCAGTGCTGATCTTCAATGGTGACTTCCACTGGTTCGACGCCGAGCCCGGCTGGTTCGAGCAGGTCGAACGCGCCATCTCTCCCTATGGCGCACTGCGCGGCAATGTGGAGACGGAAGTCGCGCGCCACGGTGATATCGGCGCCGGTTGCGGCTGCGCCTATCCGGCCAACGTCGACGCCGGCATGGTGGACCGTTCAAACATCATCCTGCGTCAGTTGCGCCCGCAGGCCAGCCCCCATGCGCGCGCCCGGCTCGGCGCGCTGCCCATGCATCTGGTGGCACGGGTCGGGAGTTTGCGTATCGGCATTGTGCACGGCGACGCCGGCGCGCTCGCCGGCTGGCGCTTCGCCCACGACGCGCTCGACGATCCCGCCAACGCGCGCTGGCTCGCCGATATCCGCGAGGTCTCGCAGATCGACGTGTTCGCCTCGACGCATACGTGTCTCGCCGCCTTGCGCGATTTCGACCGCATTCCCGGCCGGCTCACCGTCATCAATAACGGCGCCGCCGGCATGCCAAACTTCGCCGGCACCCGCTTCGGGGTCATCACCCGCATCGCCACCACGCCGTCGCCGCACGCGACACTTTATGGCTTAGAGCGCGACAGCCTCTTCATCGACGCGCTGGCGGTGCACACCAACGAAGACGCTTTTCTGGAACGTTTCCTGGCGCGCTGGCCGCAGGGCTCGGCGGCTTATCTTTCGTATTTCTCGCGTATCGTCGAAGGACCGGATTATTCCGTTGCGCAGGCAGGCGGCGTATGACGCTTTCCATCGTCATGCCGGTGCTGAATGAGGCCGCCGGCATCGAAGACGCCTTGCGGGCGCTTGCTGACTGCTGTGCGCGCGGCGCGGAGGTGATCGTGGTCGACGGCGGCAGCAGCGATGACACGGTTGCGCGCGCCCGGCCTCTCGCCGACGCCGTAATCGAGGCGCCGCGCGGACGCGCCAACCAGATGAACACCGGCGCCGCTGTCGCCAAGGGCGACGTGCTGTTGTTCCTGCATGCCGATACGCGACTGCCGGGCAACGCCGACACGCTGATCGCGAATGGATTGGCGCGCTCGAAACGCGCCTGGGGCCGCTTTGACGTGCGCTTCGACCATGGCGGCTGGCTCGCTCTTGTCGCCTTCATGATGAACTGGCGCTCGTGGGCGAGCGGTATCGCGACCGGCGACCAGGCCATGTTCATGACCCGCGCCGCGTTTGATGAGATCGGCGGCTTTCCACCGATTGCGCTGATGGAGGACGTGGCCGCCTCGGCCAAGCTGAAGCGGCTCGGCCGCCCGCTGTCCTTGCACGAACGCGTGACAACCTCCGGCCGGCGCTGGCGCCAGCACGGTGTCTGGCGCACCATCCTGTTGATGTGGCGCTTGCGGCTCGCGTTCTTCTTCGGCGGCGATCCCAACAGCCTGGCGCGGCACTATGGCTATGTCCCGCATGAGTCCGCTTGAGCCGGTGACCATTGCGGTGATGGCGAAGGCGCCGGTTCCCGGCCGCGCCAAGACGCGGCTCATTCCCGATATCGGCGCGCATGCCGCCGCGGTGCTGGCCGAGCGGCTGACCGCGCGCGCGGTCGAAACCGCCGTGGCTGCCGGCACCGGTCCGGTGAGCCTGTGGTGCACACCCGATCCCGACCACCCGACCTTCCAGACGCTGGCCTATCGTCACCCTTTGACGCTCTGGGCGCAGCCGGACGGCGATCTCGGCGACCGCATGCTGGCCTGCGCCGTGCAAGGCCCCACGCTCGTCATCGGCAGCGACTGCCCAGCGCTAACGCCAAAGCATCTGCGGGACGCCGCGCGAGCGCTGCGCGATGCCGACGTGGTGCTGATCCCGGCCGAGGACGGCGGCTATGTGCTGATCGGCACGCGCGCGCTGCAGCCGGAACTATTCGAGGCCACGACCTGGGGCACCGATACGGTGCTCGCTGAAACACGACAACGTATCGAAGCGCTCGGCTTGAGCGCCGTCGAGCTTGACAACCCTGTGGGACGTCGACACAGAAAGCGATCTGGCGCGGCTCGAGCTCGAATTGCCCGAACTCGCGCTTTAGGTCACTGAAGTCTGATCAAAACCAGCCCGCAGACGATCAGCACCGCGGCGCCAACCCGCAACGGCCGTAGCGGCTCCTTTAGCCAGACCACCGCGATGCCGGTGCCGAACAGCACGCTGGTTTCGCGCAAGGTGGCGACGATGGCGATCGGTGCCAACGTCATCGCCCACAGCGCGATGCCGTAGGACAGCGTCTGCATGGCGCCGCCGACGAGACCGCGCAGCCAGAACCGCCGCATCGCCACGCCCACGTCGCGGCCGTCGCGCCAGAACGCGTACAGCACCAGGGGAAGCGCGTTGCCGACCAGCAGCCACAGTACATAAGCTTGCGGGTTGCGCGAGGCGCGCGCGCCGATGCCATCGACGATGGAATAGGTGCAGATGGTCAATGCCGTGGCGAAAGCGAAGCCGACGGCGCGGCGGTCGAACGCTTGCAACGAGCGCCCGCCGCGCGCCGACAGCAGCAGCACGCCGGCGGCGAGCGCGACGATGCCGCCCCAGGTCATGGCGCTCAGCGGCTCGCCGACGAACACCGTGCTGGCGCCGGCCGTCATCAGCGGCGCCGAGCCGCGCGCGATCGGATAGACCTGGCCCAGATCGCCGGTGCGGTAGCTTTCGATCAGCGCGGCAAAATAGAACAGATGAATGAAGACCGAGGCGATCAACCAGGGCCAGGCCGCCGCCGCCGGCAGGCCGAAAAACGGCAGCGCGACGATGCCGACGACAGCCGAGCCAAGCGCAATCAACGCGGTGGTGGAAAGCGGATCGAGCCCGACCTTGACCAGCGCGTTCCAGCCGGCATGACAGGCGGCGCCGAACAAGACCGCGAGAAAGACGAAGGTGGTCATCGTCGCGTCGTCATCCGCGGGTCGCGCACATTGTGCGCGCCGCGGAATGACAGGTTGAGGTTTGCGTCACGCTTTCGCCGCCGGCGCCCAGAGCTTGGGCGCGGCGCGCGCGTATTGCTGCGGGCGCGCCACCTCGGCGCCGAGCGCCTTGGCGGCGTGCCAGCCCCAATGCGGATCGTCGAGGAAGCCGCGCCCGAGCGCGACCTGGTCGGCCTGGCCCTTGGCCACGATCTCTTCCGCTTGCGCGGGCTCGGTGATCAGGCCGACGGCGCGGGTGCCGATGCCGGTTTCCTTTTTGATGCGTTCGGCGAGCGGCACGTTATAGCCGGGCGTCGTCGGGTTACGGGTGTCGGCGGTGATGCCACCGGACGACACGCAGGTATAGACCACGCCTTCGGCTTTGAGCGCCTTGGCGATCGCCACGCCGTCGGCATCAGAAAGTCCGTCCGGCCGCCAGTCGCTGCCGGTGATGCGCGCGCCGAGCACGACCTCTTTCGGCACCACCGCGCGCACCGCCTTCGCCACTGACAACGGAAAGCGCAGGCGGTTTTCCAGCGACCCGCCGTACTGGTCGGTGCGCCGGTTGGAAACCGGCGACATGAACTGATGCATCAGGTAGCCGTGCGCCATGTGCAGCTCGATGACGTCGAAGCCGAGCCGCAGCGCGCGTTTGGCGGAAGCGACGAAGGCTTCGCGCACGCCGTCGAGGTCCGCCTCGGTCGCTTCGCGCGGCGTGTGCCAGTTGTCGCCGAAGGGGATGGCCGAGGGCGCGATGGTCTCGTAAGGATCGGCGCCAGCCTTGAGCGAGCCGCCACCTTCCCACGGCCGCTGCGCCGAGCCCTTGCGGCCGGCATGGCCGATCTGGATGCCCCATTTGGTGCTGCCGGCGCGCCGCGCCGCGTTGAGCACGCGGCCGAGCGCGGCCTCGTTGTTGTCGGAATAGAGCCCGAGGCAGCCATGGGTGATGCGGCCGTGGCGCTGGACGTGGGTCGCTTCCACCATCATCAGCCCGGCGCCGGAATTGGCCAGCATGCCGAGATGGATGAGATGCCAGTCGTTGGCGCAGCCGTCGTCGGCGCTGTACTGGCACATGGGGGACACGGCGATGCGGTTGGCGAATTCGACACCCGCCATTCGATATGGCGAAAAAAGAACGCTGCTCATGAGACCTACGCTTTGTGGAGGGGAAGCTGACCGGGACTGGCTTGAAGCAACGTCGCCGAAGCGACGCGCCACAGTCAATGCCGACAATCAATGCTGCTGGATCGATTTCAGATAAGCAATGATGGCACCGACGTCACCGGCGTCAAATGAGAATTCCGGCATATCCGGGTGGCCGGACACGATGCCTTCCGCCAGGGCTTCTTCGAGGGAGTTGATCGGGTAGCGCTGGCTGAGCGTGCGGAAGGCAGGCGCGCCCGCGTGCGGGCTCGTCCCGGTGCGGCCGACGGCATGGCAGCGGCTGCAATCGCGCTGCAGCAATTCCCCGCCGCGCTTGAGCTGGGCCGCATCGCCGGCGGCCGCGGCCGGACGCAAGCCCGCTGCCAGCAACAGGACGGCGGCCACCATGGTGAAGGCGAGTTTCATGCGGCGGGACGAATGCGGTCCGGTTTCGGCGCGGTGGCGAGTTCGGCCCGTGAGGGCGGCATCGCCCGCGCGGCCTCCAAGGCCGGCAGCGTCACCGTGGGCGGCTCGCGGCCGGCGAGTTCGGCCCAGATCTTTGCCGCCCCGATGACCTCCAGCATCCGCGCCGCGAATTGCTGTTCGGTCCGATAGTAGAGCCGCCAACGCCCGCTCCGGTGAAGCTCGGTGAAGTAGGCCAGTCTGCGGTCGGCGAGCTCGTGCCACCGCCGTGAAATGTCGTCGAAAGGTTGCGCGCCTTGCGTTGCCGGCATTCGGAGGCCCGTTGCGAGTGCCGAGCCGCCGGCGGAAAGGATGCGTCCTCGCGCGCGGGCAACCGGCAGGTGCAGACATGACGCGAACGCTTAAGCTGTGGACAAACAACTGTAACTTGTTAGCTGATTCGTGAATCCAATTGAACTGCCCGTCATAATTTGGTCGCGAGTCGGGAAGCGATTCGGCGGTCTTTTGCCCGCTGTTCGCCCAATGCACAGGGGCCGCCCGGCGGGCGGACGGCGCGAGCGTGGGCCGCCCGATCACGACAGCGACGCGATCGCCTCCTTGAGGACCTCGGGGATCGGGGCCTTGGTACCACCAGCGTCCAGCACGTTGGGCGTGCCGTATTCGATGAAGCTGTCCGGCAGCGCCGCGCCCCAATAGGTGCCGGTGCCGCGCTCCTCCTCGTTCCAGGTCACCGGCTCCCAATCGGGCGCCATCACCAGGAAGCTCGAGGAATAGATCTCCACGCGATTGCCGCCGGGCTCGTAGCTGTAGAGATAGAAGCCCTGCGAGTTGTTGTGCTTGGAGGGACCGGCCTCGATGTAGATGCCGTTCTCAGTGAGGATGTCGGCGGCGCGCATGACGTCATCGCGATTGTCGACCCACATCGAGAAATGATGCAGGCGCCCATGCGCGCCCTTCAGGTCCAAAACGTAAGCGAGCTGATGGTGGATCGCGGTCGGGCTCATCCAGGAGCCGATTTCGGTCTTGCCGTTGTCGTAGCGCACCTGCTCGCGCAGCTGGAAGCCGAGCAGGTCGGTGGCGAACTTGCGGTTGGCTTCGACGTCCTTGGCGAGCAGCGCCAGATGATCGACCCGGCGGGCGCAGACGCCGCGGCCGGTGTATTTCTGCGGCAGGTTCTTCAGGTTGGAATGCAGCTCCGGCGGCGCGACGTATTTCTGCTCCTCGTAATAGATCTCCATGACGTGGCCGTCGGGATCGTTGAAGCGGAAGGTGCGGCCGCGGCCGTAGTCGCCATTGGTCCAGCCGAGCCCCAGGCCGGCGGCTTCAATCGCCTTGGCGCGGCGCTCGAGCGCCTGCGGGCTCGCCGCGCGCCAGGCGACGGCGCCGACGCCGGCGTCCTTGGCGGCTGTCAGCTTCACGGTCGAGGTGGCGTAGTCGCCATAGCCGCGCAGATAGACCGAGGGGCCGCTCTCGTGCACCGGCTCCATGCCGAGGAGATCGCGGAAGTACCACAGGCTCTTATCGGGCTTCGGCGTGAACAGCTCGACACTGCCCAGATGCGCGATGTCGTGGATGGGTTCCGCCGCTGCCGTCATGATCGTTTCCTCCTCGTTTCCCCGGTTTTTGTCGCTTTGGTTCCGGTTGTAACTATCCGACGAGCGGCGCCAGCGGGTATTGATCTAGCGCAAAGAGCGGGGGCGCGGCGGTGTTCCCCGGGCGCGGTGCAGCACGAGCGTCAGCGAAGTGATGCGCCGCTGACCCGGGGTCCCGGTTGGCAAGAGAACCGGGGTCCCGGGTCTGCAGCGCACCGTTTCACGCTGCGCTGCGCCCGGGACACACACCGCTTTGCCCGCATTGGGCGCCGGCACCAGATCATTTGCCAGGCAGCCACGCGCCATCACCCGCATTCTTTGGTCGGCGCCGGGTACGCCCTCTTTCATCATCCGCAACCGCCGCTCTCGCACAAGAACCGAGGGCGCGCGGGACGCTGTCGGGTCTACCGGACCCACGGGCCTCGACGCCTCGCGACATCGAGGCTTGTCGAAGCGATCATCCGCAAGTCCGCCAGTCCCTCGGCGTCCCGCGCGCGGTGTTTCTAGGTTTGCTCCGCGAAGGTCCCAGGCAGCCGGGCGTTTCATGGCCTTTGCGGCACGCACTACCTGGCGGAGGGCAGGCACTGGAGCCCTTCGGCTTCTGACAAGCCTCCAGACCCACGGGCCATCAGAGCCCCCCGGGCGCGACGTCGACGCGCTGGAGGTCCGCGGCTTGGACCGCCGGACCAGGGAATTGAACGCCGCATCTCCGACGCCCCCGAACCGGCCACCGCTCCCCGCCCCGTCTGGAGACTGCAGACCCCTCGGTATCGGGGCGGGATGCTTGGGAATTTAATCTGGACTAAAAGCCGCGTCAATGGAAATATGTGAAAAAAAACTTATCCCCGTTTTGGGGCAGGGTTATCCCCGGCGGCGATAACTTGGTAGGGCGGGTTAGCCGAAGGCGTAACCCGCCAGGAACCTTATGGGATACAGTTGACGTCGAACGGCGGATTACGCTGCGCTAATCCGCCCTACGGGCTACGGCCTCACGCAGGGCGGGAAGCGTCCCAGGTGGCGAGCGCCCTATCAACGTCCACGGCGGAACTGGCTTCAACGATTCTCCTCATCACGGCTACGTAGCGGTCCATGTTGCGTTCATTATAGTGACGAAACATAAATCGATTTTCGCCGCCTAGCGTAATACCCTGCCGATCATCCGTAACACGATCATTACCCGCAAGGCTCGAAAGAGACTTCCGCATTGGCTTGCCATTTCTGAAGCGCTCTATATGCCTTCCCCATTCCCAAGCGATCAAATCGGCCGCGTGGAATATGCCGTCCATTCCGTCCTTAGGAGCGGTGGTTAATCTTCCGTAAGAATAACTCTTACGCAGTATCTCTGCGTGAGGAGCCTCCTCGATATATCTCATAAATCGAATCAAGCCTTTTTGGCCGAGGTCGCCAAACTCCAGAACGTAAGATATCGATTTCGATCCAGGTCGGAACTGATTGGCAAATTTGCCCAATCCGTACATGCACATGTGACAAAGATAGCCATAGGGCGAACGAAAGAGGTTGCGCATTTCCTCACTATCTCGCCCTCGGTTCGCCTCCTGCGGCAGAACTTCGGAAATCAGATCTTCATCACACGAGACGGTGACAATATATTTTGCGTGGCTTCTGACGATTTCGACTATGCCCTTCATGAGGGCATGCACGTCATCGTCTTGGATGCCAGCAAAATCGCCTTGGCGCGCATTGAGGTCGGTCATGTGAAATATGCGACCGTCCATCAACCGATGCCACTTGGCGTTTGCCTTCACTGCATTGTCGTAGCCAAAGGCCACTCCCGCGACGGCAAATACTCCATGTTCAGACCGGCCGGCATCAATTCCCGCACGCAGCACTGCTATGTCTCCCGCCAAATCGAGCGGGAATAGCGCCTCAATCTCAGAAACCTGACCGCCTTCAGTCCATCAGGCGATGACCATATCACAGCCCCACTGATTTGGGTCCGTGAAGTACAAGGTGCGGAGAAAGCACCTATCCCCGGCGCGGCTGGGCGATGCCTCTTCGCCGTCATAGCCGGGCATGACGCCATTGAGTGGCGCGGGTTCGTGGAATGAGCATCGCGAAGCGATGCCCACGCTACGGCCGTCATCAACCATCTATGGCTGCGCGGGGGAAAACTCCAGCGGACGGTCCAGTAATCGCGGCACGTCGGCCACGCCCTACTGCGTCGACTGCCTGACGAGCCAGAAGCGCACGACGCGCTCGGCCATTTCCTTCGATACCGCCAGGAAATCCCTGCGCGCGCTTTGCACATCCGCCTGCGCGGCCTTGTTGCGCGACATCGACAGTTTCCAAAATGCGTTCATCGTGAGCATGCTGAACCCGAGGGACTTGCAGACCAGGGTCAGCCCTCCCAGCCGCTGTCCATGCATCATGTTTTCAACATTTTGATACTTCAATTTCGACATCAACGATATTGCTGCAACTAGCTCTTCATATTTTTCTTCCGCTGCGAATGCATTGAGGCGCGACTCTGTAAGCTCCCCCGCCTGCCTCAGCGTGACAACGAGCCTTTGAGCCTCCGCTATTTTTGCATTCGCGACTTTCGAGTGAGCTTCCGCGCTATTCAGTTGGGCTTCTATCGAACCGGACCGCATATCTTGCCGGGCGTAAAGTCCGACGCCGATGGTCTCGTCGTCCTTTGCGCGCTCGACGAGGCGGGACATCCCACTTTCGGAAAGGTCGGCGGTTTCGTTGGCCGCGACGGTTCGCGCGACCTCGCTGTCTCCCCGATCGATAAGAATATCAGTGACCGGAGAGGTGAGATTCTGACGCGTCGATATCGCCAGCAAGTGCGCATTGCCCTTCGACCGGGCAATCTCGCAAAGATCCCCTTCACCGAGTCGCGGCGACTGGGCCAGGACGGGGCCGGCGACGGCGATTTCAGCGTCACTCGCAAGCCGTTTGACCAGCCGCCGCGGCGCGTTCGGCACCGGCGCCATGCGCACGCTGATATCGGTCAGGGCGGCCACGTTCCGCTTTTCCAATGCGGCATCGAAAACGTTGTCGAAGATTTCGACGCCCGCTTCGTCCAGCTGTGGTGCTGATGTAAGAAAAAGATCCGTCAGAGCCCTCAATGTCTCTTGTCTTTTTTGAGGGTCAAACGTGCGGAATTTATCTTCGAGTTCAGCGAGGGCGGTGACCGGCATTGGGTACTCTACTTGCGTTGAAACGAGTTTCTTGTACGAATGAATTCTAAGAGCGCCCCCAGTCAGAATTGTCCCCTAGAGCATGACGACGTCGTGATTTGTCCCGCCAGCGGGGTTGTCTCGCGCGGGACTGCGCAACAATTGACTCGCCGTGCGCAGCTCAGGGCCGTAGTAGTCCCGTTTCCTGATCATCGGCCGCGGGTTGAAGAGCACCGCCACCATTCGGTCCAGCAGGGCTTTCGATGAAACTGGTTTGACCAAAAACTCGTTGACCCCGACCGCGATGGCCTCTTTGACCTTGGAGTATTCTCCATGGCCGGTCAGCATGATCACGGGCACGGCCGGATAGGGAAACGTATCCGGCGCGCGCACGAGCCGCATGAAATTGGGGCCTTGAAGCCGCGGCATCTGCCAATCGAGAATAACCACATCGGGCGCAACTTTTTGGACGAGCTCGAGGCCGACCATGCCGTCCCCCGCTTCCAAAATGTCGCTCACGCCCATACCGGTCAGCAGGGCTTTCACGAGCTTTCGCGTGCTGGCGTCATCATCGACGACCAGCACTTGCGTCTTTGCAAATCGCGCAGCAACAGCTGCAGTGGTCACCTCTACCATGGTGCAATCCCCCAGCCACGGGACGTATTATGCAACCTACATGTGTGAAGTTAGTTTTAATGCCATGGATGAGTTGTTGATTTGCAGTCACTCTTCGTTAACCAAGAGGTCCAAGGCCATCGCCGCGGTGCACGAGTTTGATTATCCCAACTCGGACATCTCGCGATGTTTACGCTCGCGCGCTGGCGACCGAGCACCCGACCGCCCCCGCTTGACCGGCCGGCACGCATTTGGGCTTATCGAGCCAAGATCGACGACAGGTTCGACATCAAGGGAGAAACAGCGATGCAATGGCGGGCCCGCCGCGAAAACTTTCGCGCGATTCTGAACGGCGACACGTGCATCCATCCGGCTTCCGTGTTCGATCCGCTGTCGGCGCGCATTGCCGAGCATCTCGGCTTCGAGGTCGGCCTGCTCGCCGGCTCGACCGCCTCGCTCACCGTGCTGGGGGCGCCCGACCTGATCGTGCTGACCGCGACCGAATTCGCCGCGCAAGCTCTCCGCATCAACCGCGCCATGAGTCTTCCTCTTTTGGTCGATGCCGACCACGGCTACGGCAACGCCCTCAACGTCGCCCGCACCGTTGAGGAACTCACCACGGCCGGCGTTTCGGCGGCCTCGATCGAGGACACCAACCTGCCGCTGCCCTACGCCGCCGACAAGGCGCCGGCGCTGATTTCAATCGAGGAAGGCGTCGGCAAAATGCGCGCGGCGCTGGCCGCGCGGCCCGATCCGGCGTTCTGCGTCGTCGGCCGCACCAGCGCGCCGGTGCTCTCCGACATCGACGATACGGTCAAGCGCATGCGCGCCTACGAACAGGCGGGCGTCGACGCGCTGTTCATCGTCGGCCTGAAGAGTCAGGCGCAGCTTGCGGCGGTAAGCGGCGCGACCACGCTGCCGCTGATCCTCGGCAACATCGGCGGCGATCTGGTGGATGCCGATCTCAGCCCCCATCGCGTGCGCATCGCGCTGCAGGGCCACGCCACCATCATGGCCGCGGTGCAGGCCGTCTACGACACCATGAAGGCGCTGCGCGACGGCACCAGGCCGTCCGACCTCAAGAACGTCGCTTCGCCTCAGTTGATGAAAACGTTGACGCGCGCTGCCGATTACGACCGGGCGGCGCGGGAGTATCTGGCGGGCAAGTAAGAACGTATTTTTTTCGTCATTCCTGGACGGTGCGAAGCGCCGGGCCCGGAATCCAGGACCACACGAAAGACGTTGCAATGCCGCCTTGGATTCCGGGTTCGCGCCTTCGGCGCGCCCCGGAATGACAATCAGGATTTGAACTTCTTCGCCAGCGCGGTGGTGGCGCCCGCCAAGAGCCCGACGTCGGAGCCCACCGCCACGAACTGGTAGCCCCAGTCGATATAGCGGCGGATTTCTTCCTCGTTGCCGGTGAGGATGCCGGCCGGCTTGCCGAGCGTCTTCAGCCGCTTGACCGCATCCTCCATCGCCTTCTGCACTTCCGGGTGCGCCGGATTGCCGAGATGGCCGAGCGAAGCGGCGAGATCGGACGGGCCGATGAAGACGCCGTCGACGCCCTCGACCCCGGCGATCGCCTCCAGATGATCGAGCGCGGTGCGCGTCTCCACCTGCACCAGCACGCAGACCTCGCTGTTGGCCTTGGTGAGATAGCCGGGCACGCGGCCGTAGCGGCTGGCGCGGGCGGCGACCGACACGCCGCGGATGCCCTCGGGCGGATAGCGCGTCGACTCGACCGCGCGCTTGGCCTCCTCCACGTTCTGCACATAGGGAAACAGCAGCGTCTGCGCGCCGATGTCGAGGCAGCGCTTGGCCATCACCGCATCGTTCCACGGCGGCCGCACGATCGGCGTGGCGGTGCCGCGGGCGCAAGCCTGCAACTGCTCGAACAGAGTGGGGATATCGTTGGGCGAATGCTCGCTGTCGAGCAGGATCCAGTCGAAGCCGGCGTCGGCGACGATCTCGGCGGCGATCGGGCTGCACAGGCTCGACCACAGGCCGATCTGCAGTTGGCCGGCCGCGAGAGCGTGCTTGAAGGCGTTGCGCTGCATTTCGAACGACATTGGCATTTCCCCTTAAACGAACTGAATGGCGAGCCCGCCGAGCGGACCGAAGTCGGCGTGCAGCGTATCGCCTTTCTGCGCAAACACCACGCGCGTGAACGAGCCGGCGAGCACGATGTGGCCCGGCTCCATGGCGTGGCCGTACTGACAGATCTTGTTGGCGAGCCAGGCAACGCCGAGCGCCGGATGGCCGAGCACGCCGGCGGCAAGCCCGGTCTCCTCGATCTCGGCATTGCGGTACATGATGCCGCCGACCCAGCGCAGGTCGACGTCCATGGGCCCGACCGGCCGGCCGCCGAGCGCGATGCCGGCGGCGGCGCCGTTGTCGGCGACAGTGTCCATGATCTTGCGCGGGTCCTGGATGCGGGCGTCGACAATTTCAATGGCTGGGATGACGTATTCGGTGGCGCGCAGCACCTCGGCGAGCCCCACGCCCGGACCCTCCAGCCGCTTGCCCATGACGAAGGCGAGCTCCACCTCCACGCGCGGCTTGCAGTAGTTTTCGTGCGGCACCTTGGCGCCGTCGCCGATCATCTGGTCGTCGAGGATATAGCCGTAGTCCGGCTCGTCGATCTGCGAGGAGCGCTGCATGGCCTTGGAGGTGAGGCCGACCTTGTGGCCGATGAGCTTGCGGCCCTCTTTCAGCTTGCGCTGCATCACGTCGGCGGAAATCGCGTAGGAGTCCTCGATGGTGATGTCGGGGAATGTGACGTGCAGCGGCGTTACCTGCTTACGGTCCTTCGCGGCCTGCACCAGAATGTCGGCGGCTTTTTTGCGGTCGGCGTCGGATAGCATTGAAATCTTCCCTCCCCGTTCGTCTTGATGATCGTGTAGCGCTTCTTGCCGGAAAACAAAATGGGACGGCCGGCAACGCGGAAAATGGGCCTTACAGCCGCGCCACCCAGATAAATTTGCGGTGGATCAATAGTGCGGGGGCGGCGGCTCGACCTCACCGCCACCGGCGCCGGCGACCGCCTCGGCGAGCTGCTCGGTCAAGCGCGCGATCTGGCGGTTGAGCGCCTCGATCTCTTTCCACTGCGCAGCCAAAGCCTCGCTCAAATCCTCGATGGCGCGGTCCTGGTGCGCCTTGCCCATTTCCAGAGCATCAATGCGCGCTGAGACTGTGTCGATGTCGGTCATGATGCGAGCCTTATCCGCCGGTTACGTGCCTTGCGTTATGAGCATATCGCACGGCCGGAGAAAACCTGAAATACTGATGCCTGACAGGGAGACAGCATGCGTTTCGACACCATTATCCGCGGCGGCACCGTGGTGACCGCCGCCGACACCTTTTCCTGCGATGTGGGAATTGCCGGCGGCAAGATCGCCGCGCTCGGCACGGACCTCGGGGCCGCGGCCGAGATCGTGGACGCCAGTGGCTTGCTGGTGCTGCCCGGCGGCATCGACAGCCACGTGCACCTGGCGCAGCCGTCCGGACCCGGCATCGTCATGGCCGACGACTTCGAAACCGGCACGCGCGCGGCCGCCTTCGGCGGCAACACGATGGTGCTGCCCTTCGCGCTCCAGCAGAAAGGCGAGTCGCTGCGCCAAGTTGTGAAGGACTATCACGCCAAGGCCGACGGTAAATGCTACGTCGATGTTTCCTTCCATCTCATCATCGCCGACGCCAGCGAGACCGTGCTCGGCCAGGAACTGCCGGCGCTGGTCGAGGACGGTTACACCTCGTTCAAAGTGTTCATGACCTATGAGGGCATGGCGCTGTCCGACTTCGAGATGATGAGCGTGATGCAGGTGGCGCGCGAGACCGGCGCGCTGGTGATGGTGCACGCGGAAAACTACGACGCCATCCGCTTCCTCACCGACCGGCTGGAGCGCGCCGGCAAGACCGCGCCGCAGTATCACGCCACCTCGCGACCGATCCCGGTCGAGCGCGAGGCGACCCACCGCGCCATCTCATTGGCTGAACTGATCGACGTGCCGATCGTGATCGTGCACGTGTCGAACCGCGAGGCCATGGACGAGATCGCCCGCGCGCGCCGGCGTGGCCTCAAGATCTACGGCGAGACCTGCCCGCAATACCTGGTGCTGACCGAGAAGGACCTGGAAGGCCTCAACATGGAGGGCGCGAAGTACGTCTGCTCGCCGCCGCCGCGCGACGCCGAAAGCCAACAGGCCTGCTGGGAAGGGCTCGAGCAAGGCATCTTCGCGCTGTTCTCGTCCGACCATTGCCCGTTCCGCTACGACGATCCCGCCGGCAAACTGGCGCCGAAAGGCCGCACCAGTTTCCGCTGGGTGCCGAACGGCATTCCCGGCGTGGAGACGCGATTGCCGATCCTGTTCTCGGAAGGCGTCAGCAAGGGCCGCATCACGATCAACGAGTTCGTGGCGCTGACCGCCACCAACCACGCCAAGACCTACGGGCTCTATCCCAAGAAGGGCACCATCGCGGTCGGCTCGGATGCCGACATCGCGCTCTGGGACCCGAAGCGCGAGGTGACCATCGGCCAGGACCTCATGCACGGCGGCTGCGACTACACGCCCTATGAAGGCCTCAAGGTCACCGGCTGGCCGGTGTCGACCCTGGTGCGCGGCAAGTTCGTGGTGCGCGACGGCGAGCTCGTGGGTGAACGCGGCACCGGCGCCTACGTATCGCGGGATAAATCGCCGCTCGCCGTGCCGCGCGGCTAACGCTGCGACGGCGGACGCAAACTCCGCTCATTCCCGCGCAAGCGGGAATCCAGCACCATAATGGCAGGCGTTGGACGTCTCGCACTGGGTCCCCGCTTTCGCGAGGACGAGCGGAAGGGTTGAGGCAAACGCCGTTGCCGTTAGCGGCGCAATGGCGTGTCTTGTTTGACGCGCTTGCCGTTCTTGCGCTTCTCGAACTGCCCGTTGGCGAAGCGAAGCGCGCGCGCCATCGGCCGGCGCATCGGCGGCACGTCGACCGCCAGCAGCGCGAGCCCCAACGGCAGCATCCAGATGCCGAGCACCGGCAGGAAGCTCAGGACGCCGCCGCCGACAAACACGATCCCCGCCGGCACGCGCACCCAGACGGCGCGCGGCTGACGAAGCCTGTGCAGATTGCGGGCCGCCCAGTCCGGCAGGTGGCTCTGCAGGCGGTCCAGTTCATCGTGGAAATCGGGCGCTGGGCTCATGTCACGACAAGCCTAGCCGTACGATCTTGTTCCGACCGAGGCGGCACCTATGCGCTCAGATCTTCAAGGTCGCGGTAGTAATCGAGCGCCTCCGGGTTGGCCAAGGCCTCCGTGTTCTTCACCGGCTGGCCGTGGATGACGTTACGCACGGCGAGCTCGGTGATCTTGCCGGACTTGGTGCGCGGGATGTCGGCGACCTGCACGATCTTGGCCGGCACGTGGCGTGGGCTCGCGCCGGTGCGGATTTTCTTGCGGATGACGTCGCGTAAAGAGTCGTCGAGGGTGACGCCGTCAGCGAGCCGCACGAACAGCACCACGCGCACGTCATTGTCCCAGTCCTGGCCAACCGCGATGGCCTCGATCACTTCCGGGATCTGCTCCACTTGCGCATAGATCTCCGCCGTGCCGATGCGCACGCCGCCGGGATTGAGCGTGGCGTCGGAGCGGCCGTGGATGATGAGGCCGCCGTGCGCGGTCCATTCGGCGAAGTCGCCGTGGCACCACACGTTCGGGAAGCGCTCGAAATAAGCGGCGTGGTATTTCTTGCCGTCAGGATCGTTCCAGAACATCACCGGCATCGACGGGAACGGCCTGACGCAGACCAGTTCGCCCTTCTCTTCCCGGATCGGCTTGCCCTCTTCCGACCAGACGTCGACCGCCATGCCGAGACCCGGCGCCTGGATCTCGCCGCGCCACACCGGGCCGGTCGGATCGCCCAGCACAAAGCAGGAGACGATGTCGGTGCCGCCGGAGATCGAGGCGAGATGCACGTCTTTCTTGATATCGCTGTAGACGTAGTCGAAGCTTTCGGCGGCGAGCGGCGAGCCGGTGGAGGTGATGAGCCGCACCGACGACAGGTCGTGGCTCTCGGCGGGCTTGAGGCCGGCCTTCTTGCAGGCGTCGATGTATTTGGCCGAGGTGCCGAGAACGTTGATGCGTTCGTCTTGCGCGAAATCCCACACCACCGTCTGCGGCGCGAACGGAGAGCCGTCGTAGAGCATCAGCGTCGCGCCCGAGGCGATGCCGGAAGCGAGCCAGTTCCACATCATCCAGCCGCAGGTGGTGAAGTAGAACAATCGCTCGCCATCATGCAGGTCGCATTGCAGGCGGTGCTCCTTGATGTGCTGCAGGAGCGTGCCGCCGGCGCCGTGCACGATGCATTTCGGCACGCCGGTCGTCCCGGAGGAAAACAGGATATAGACCGGATGATTGAACGGCAGCCGCTTGAAGGTGAGCGGCTTCGGTGCGTATGGCTTCAAGAACGCTTCAAGCGTCTCGGCGCGCGGCACGCTTGCAGCCACGGCATCCGCCTCGCCGAGATAAGGTACGATCACGACCTGCTTAGCCGACGTCAGTTCACCGACGATCGCCTTCAGCTTGTCGGCGATTTTGATCTGCTTGCCGTTGTACCAGTAGCCGTCGACGGTGACGAATACCTTGGGCTCGATCTGGCCGAAGCGGTCGAGCACGCCGCGTTCGCCGAAGTCGGGCGAGCACGACGAGAAGATCGCGCCCAGCGACGTGACCGCCAGCATCAGCGCGATGGTTTCCGGCAGGTTGGGCAGCATGGCCGCGACGCGGTCGCCTTCGCCGACGCCAGCGGCCGGCAAGCGCCTGCTGCAGGCGCGACACCAGCGCGTTCAACTCGTCCCAGGTCAGCCGGTAGGCGACCTTGTCCTCGCCGCGGAAGATCATGGCGTCGCCGCTACCGGGCGCCTTCATGAGGTTTTCCGCGAAATTGATCTTGGCGTCAGGAAAGAATTGCGCCCCCGGCATGCGGTCGCCGTCGACCAGCTTGCGCGCGCCCTTGTCGCCGACCACGCCGTAGAGGTCCCAGACCAGGTCCCAGAACGTCGCCGCTCTCGCTGACCGACCAAGCGTGCAGCCCGCGGTAGTCCTTCAGCGCCAGGCCGTGGCGCTTGTTGGCGGCGGCAATGAAGGCGGTGACGTTGCTATGGGCGACGCGGTCCGGGCCCGGGCGCCACAGGGGCTGATCCGCGGGTTTCACTGCTGACATCTCATTCATCCTATTGCCTTTTTGCCGGCGGCGTGGTCGCCGCCGCTTGAACCCTCGCGCCCCCAAACCCGACCGTCGTGGCGCTTCCTGCCTTCTCGGATCGAGAAAACATCATCGGGTCGGGCCGACGCAAGCCTATTGGTTGGGCCCCGCCGGGGGCCTTTATTGATTGGGTTGGGACGGGGTTACCGCCTTGAACCGGTCGGGGGACATGGCCGGCCCGGTGGCCGCTGGCGGCGCCGCGAGACGCGTCGGCAGCGGCAGGTGGTGCGGGTAGTAGGTCCAGAAGACGAAGATGACGGCGAACAGCGCCGCCGACAGCACGCTGCCAAGGATGCGGTGGCGGAAGCCCAGCAAGCTGCCGATCAGACTCGACAGGAACACGAACACCGCCAGCACCCCGACATAGATCCAGCTCACATTCGCCCAATCGATCGGCATGGATTTACTCCCCAAAAGTCCTTCATCATAGCGCAGGCCCACATGGCGGGCCACCGGATCAGCAATCCATAACACGTTCGCCGCCCGGTTGTTTCCCGCCGTCGCGAATGTCGGTATAGGTGGCGCGCCATGGTCCATGTTCTCATCCTCACCGAAGTCCAGGAAGCGATGCGGGCGCGCTATAAGCAGATGCTGCTTGAGCGCTTTCCGCAACTGACCATCAACGTCGTCGGCCATCACAACGATGTCGATCCCTACATCGCCGATACCGACATCCTTCTGTGCTTCTCGCCGCCCATGGCCGACCACGTGGTGCGCGACGCCAAGAAGCTGAAATGGATCCAGGCGCTCGGCACCGGCACAGACAACATCATCGACCTGCCTTCGCTCGGCGCGGACGTGCTCGTCACCAACATCCGCGGCATCCACGGCGCGCCGGTGTCGGAAGCGACCATCGCCTTCATGCTGTCGCTTGCCCGCGACATGCCGCGCACGGTGCACGCGCAGGACCGCAGCGAATGGGAACGCTGGCCGGCGCAACTGCTCGCCGGCAAGACCGTCGGCATTCTCGGCGTCGGGCTGATCGCGGAATACCTGGCGCCGATCTGCAAGGCGTTCGGCATGACGGTGATCGGCATCACCGGAGCCCCGCGCGCGACGCCCGGCTTCGACCGCATGGTCAAGCGCGACGATCTGATCGCGGTCGCGCCCGAGCTCGACTTCCTGGTGGCGCTGGTGCCGATGAGCGCGGATACGCGCAACATCGTCGGCGAGCAGGTTTTCAAGGCGATGAAGCCGAGCGCTTATCTCGTCAACGTGGCGCGCGGCGGCGTGGTCGACGAAGAGGCCCTGATCAAGGCGCTGGAAGCCGGTGAGATCGCCGGCGCCGGGCTCGACGTGTTCTCGCAGGAGCCGCTGCCGGCGACAAGCCCGTTGTGGAAGGCCAAGAATCTGACAGTCTTTCCGCATCTCGGCGGCTATTCGGAAGGCTACGAGGACCGCGCCATGCCGACCATCGAGCGCAACATGCGCTGCTTCCTCGATGGCGATCTCAAGAGCATGATCAATATCGTACGGAAACCGACATCCTGGGGAGCGTGAGCGATGGCTCTATCGGAACGCCTGAACACGCCGATCTCGACGCCCGAGCTGGAGCGCCGCTGGCAGGCGGTGCGCGCCGCCATGGCGCGCGAGAAGATCGACGTTCTGCTGATGCAGAACAACAACGACCACATGGGCGGCTATGTGCGCTGGTTCACCGACATGCCGGCGGTCAACGGTTATCCGCAGACGGTGGTGTTTCCGCGCGACGACGAGATGACCGTGGTGTGCCAGGGTCCGTTCGGCGGCGACAGTGTGCCGGGCGATGACGCGCAGGTGTGGCGCGGGGTCAAGCGTTTGCTCAACACGCCGAGCTACGCCTCCGCGCACTACACCAAGGAGTACGACGCCGAGCTCGCCGCCAAGGGCCTGGCGCCCTACGCCAAGGGCACCATCGGCTATGTCGGCACCTATCAGATGTCGTTCGCGCTGCTCGACTACATGAAGCGCACGTTTCCGCAGGCGAGCTTCGTCGACGCCAGCGAAATGGTCGACCGCATCAAGGTCGTCAAGAGCCCGGAAGAGATGGAGCTGGTCAAGCGCTGCGCGGCGATGCAGGACGGCGCCATGCGGGCCGCGTTCGCGGCGGCGAAGCCCGGCATGCGCGACATCGAGGTGGCGGCGGTGGCGCAACACTACAGCGTCAGCCACGGCAGCGAGAACGGCATTTATCTCTGCGCCTCGATGCCGCTCGGTACGCCCTCGCCGTTCGGCCCGCGCCATGTGCAGAATCGCGTCATTCAGGAAGGCGATCAGATCGCGCTACTGGTGGAGGATAGCGGGCCCGGCGGCATGTACACCGAGCTTGGCCGCTCGTGCGTGGTCGGCAAGGTGCCGCAGGCGATGAAGGACGAGCTTCAGTTCGTCATCGCGGCGCGCAAGTTCACCCTCGACCTGTTGAAGCCCGGCACGCCGTGCAAGGACATCTGGGACGCCTATAACGATTTCATGCGCAAGAACGGCCGGCCGGAAGAGGCGCGGCTTTATTGCCACGGCCAGGGCTATGATCTCGTGGAGCGGCCGCTCATCCGCAACGACGAGCCATGGACCATCGCGAAGGACATGAACATCGTCGTGCACCCGACCTATCTGCACGCCGGCTACCTGAACTGGCTGTGCGACAATTACCTGATCGGCGGCAACGGCCCGGGCGACCGGCTGCACACGTTTCCGGAAGAGGTGGTGGAAATCGGCTAGACTGACGTTCCGGGTTCGCTCGGTGCGCCGGCGCCCCGGAATAACAAATGGAGGGGAACCACCATGGCCGACATCAAAATTCTCAATCCAGACGCGCTCGGCAAACCGCTCGGACAATATTCGCAGATCGCCCGCGTCAAGGCGTCGGAGTTCGTCTACATCGCCGGCCAGGTCGGCATCGACAAGGCCGGAAAGACTGGCGCCGATTTCGACGCCCAGTGCGCGCTGACCTTCGCCAATATCGAGGCGGCGCTGAAATCGGTCGGCGCCGGCTGGGGCAACGTGGTCGACTTCACCACCTACCTCGTGCATTCGCAGGACATCCCGAAATTCATGGCCTACCGCCAGCGCGAATTTCCCAAGATGTTCGAAAACGGCGCCTACCCGCCCAACACGCTGTTGATGATCGACCGGCTGGTGCAGGAACCGCTGTTGATCGAGGTGCGCACGGTCGCGGCGCTCTGATCGCGGCCGGCGGCGGTATGCCGATTTTTTGTGCAGGATCGACCGCGCCTTGAGCGGGCCGGCGCGCACGCCCATTTCACCGTAGCGCTTTGATTTTATGACGCTTTAGTTGCGTTGTCGGCTCTGCGGCGGCGCCCGGCGGCGTGGCACAGCGCTTGCGAAGCGGGCAACTGCATACAAAGAATGACGCCGCACAGGGACAGCGTGGGATGACCGAGATTGCCGCCGAACCGCAACCGATCGACGTCGACCTCGCCCACACGGCGCTGATCATCATCGATATGCAGCGCGACTTCCTGGAGCCGGGCGGCTTCGGCGAAACGCTCGGCAACGACGTCTCGCGCCTGCAGGCGGCGGTGGCCCCTTGCAAGGCCGTGCTCGACGCCGCGCGCGAAGCCAAGATGCTGGTGATCCACACCCGCGAAGGCCACCGCCCCGATCTCACCGACGCGCCGCCGGCCAAGGTGGAACGCGGTGCGCCCTCTAAGCGCATCGGCGACGAAGGGCCCATGGGGCGCATCCTGGTGCGCGGCGAGCCCGGGCACGACATTATCGCCGCGCTCTACCCGCAAGCCGGCGAACCGGTGATCGACAAGCCCGGCAAGGGCGCGTTCTACGAGACCGATCTCGGCTCCATGCTGAAGAACCGTGGCATCGAGAACCTGCTGGTCTGCGGCGTGACCACGGAAGTCTGCGTCAACACCACCGTGCGCGAGGCCAACGACCGCGGTTATCGCTGCATCGTGGTCGGCGACGCCTGCGCCTCGTACTTTCCCGAGTTCCATGAGATGGGCCTCAAGATGATCAAGGCGCAGGGCGGCATCTTCGGCTGGGTGTCGGATTCAAGCCGCGTGCTGGCGGCGCTGAACGCGGCGCGATAAGAAGAACACATTTGAACGTCTGCGCATGATCTTATCCGAAAACCGGTTCCCACTTTTCGTGATCATGCGCTAGCGCAAAGGAAACATCCGTTGCCAGAAACCATTGCCCAGATCGTTGCCGTGCATCGCGCCGGCACGACGCGCCCCGCCGACACGGTGGCGCGCTGCTACGCGCGGGTCAGGGCGCACGATGATCCCGCCATGTTCATCAGCTTGCGCGAGGAAGCCGACGCGGTGGCGGAAGCGCGCGCGCTCAAGGACACGACGCTGCCGCTCTACGGCGTGCCGGTGGCGGTGAAGGACAATATCGACGTCGCCGGCTTAGCCACCACCGCCGCCTGCCCGGCTTTCGCGTATACGCCAAAGCAGGACGCAACCGTTGTTGCCAAGCTGCGCGCCGCCGGCGCCATCGTTATCGGCAAGACCAATCTCGACCAGTTCGCTACCGGATTGGTAGGCGTGCGCTCGCCCTATGGCATTCCGCGCAATGCGGTGAATGCCAATCTTGTACCGGGCGGCTCCAGCTCCGGTTCGGCGGTGGCGGTGGCCAGCGGCATCGTGCCCTTATCACTCGGCACAGATACCGCCGGTTCGGGGCGCGTGCCGGCGGGCCTCAACAACATCGTCGGCCTGAAGCCGAGCCTCGGGCTGGTTTCCACCTATGGCGTGGTGCCGGCCTGCCGTACGCTCGATTGCGTTTCGATTTTCACCCTCACCGTCGACGACGCCTGGACGGCACTCAGCGTCATGGCCGGCATCGACGAAAAGGACCCCTATTCGCGCGCGCGTCCGCTGCATAATCCCGGGCCGATGCACGCACAAACCAAGCTCGGCGTGCCGGCCAAGGGCCAGCGTCAGTTCTTCGGCGACCGCGTGTTCGAAGCATCCTACGGCGCCGCGCTGGAACGCTTGAGCAAACTCGGCTGCGCCATTGTCGAAATCGACATGGAGCCGTTCTACGAGACCGCACGCTTGCTTTACGAGGGACCGTGGGTCGCCGAACGCACCATCGCCGTCGGCGATCTGTTGCAGTCGAATCCGGAAGCGCTGCATCCGGTCACCCGCGAGATCGTCGCGGGCGGCATGAAGCCGACCGCCATAGACGCCTTCAAAGCGTTCTACAAATTGGAAGAACTGCGGCGCGTTTCCGAGCACACATTCCGCGCGATCGACGCGCTGGCGCTGCCGACCGCGCCCACCGCCTATACGGTCGAGCAGGTTCTCTCCGATCCCATTCAGCTGAACAGCCGGCTCGGCACCTATACCAACTTCGTCAACCTGCTCGATCTCAGCGGGCTGGCACTACCGGCGGCGATCAACGACCGCGTGCCGTTCGGCATCACGCTGCTTGCGCCCGGCGGCGAGGACGCGCGGCTCGCCGAGATCGGCCGCGTGTTTCATGCCGATACCGGCTTGCCGCTCGGCGCGTTGCAGGTGGCGCGGCCAGGCGAAGCGCCGGCGTAAATCAATCCTGTCATTCCGGGGCGCGAGCGATAGCGAGCGAACCCGGAATCCAGAGCTGCATTCCGTATCGCCCCTGGATTCCGGGCCCGCGCCTTCGGCGCGTTCCGGAATGACAATGGCGCTCACACTGTCTCCATATAGTGCTCGTATTCGGCGCGCACTTTGATGATGTGCTGGTACATGGTTTGCGCCGCGGTGGTGCGTTCGCCCCGTAAGATCGCCTGCACCACGCGGTCGTGCTCGACGTGCGATTTGGCGAGCCGCCCGATCAGGCGGAACTGGGCGCGGCGGAACGGCTGCACCCGCGCGCGCGTCATCAGCGTCAGTTCGGCGAGATAGGCGTTGTGGGCGCCCGAATAGACGCAGGCGTGAAAGGCCTCGTTGGCCTCGTGATAGCGCTGCGGATCGCCGTCCTGGATCAGCACGCGCAGGCGCTCGTGGATGTCCTCCAGGCCGTGGCGCTCGATGCTGGTCATGCGCTCGGCGGCGTGGCCGGCGCACAGCGATTCCAATTCAGCCATGGCCTCAAACATGCCGATGAGATGCGCGTGGTCGGGCTTGGCCACCACCGCCGCCCGGTGCGCGCGTACCTCGACCAGCCCGCTCGCGCCCAGCATGCGGATCGCCTCGCGCACCGGCGTGCGCGACACGTTGAATCGGTTCGCGAGCCCGGTTTCGTCGAGCGTTGCCCCCGGCGCCAGCACGCCGCGCACGATCTCGTCAGCCAGTTGCAGGCGCAGCTCTTCCGCGCGCGTCTGCTTGGCGACGACCGGCGCTTCGGCGGCGGGCCAGGTGATGGTCATTTGGGCGTTTCGATCAAGCTGACATGCGCCGCGACGACGCGCCAGCCTTGCGGGAACTTCACCCAGGTCTGCATCTGCCGCCCGGTGCGGCCGGGCGTGGTTGGACGCTCGTAAAGCGTCGAGGCCACCGCAAAGGCGTGGCCATAGGTCGTGATCACCGTGCGCGACAGCGTGCGGTTCAGCCCGGCCGACGGGCGCGCCGCGCGGAAGGCCATGATTTCCTCATAGCCGTAGAGGTTCTCGCCCGCGCCATAGCGGATGGTGCGCGGGTCGTCGTGGAACAGCTCGTCGAGCGTCGCGACGTCGTTCGACACCAGCGCCTGCTCGTAGCGTGCAAAGGCCGCCTTCACTTCGGCCACGACCTCCGGCAGGTCGATTTCCATTCTAACGCTCCCTCCTCAAAGATTCGGCCGCGGCGCAGCAGCAGCACCCATCTGTTCCAGCGCGTGCGCGATGCGTAAGGCGACGTCCTCGCGCCAGGGCGCGGCGATCACCTGCACGGCGATCGGCAGCGGCGACATCGGCGATGAATTGGGTACCGGCACCGCCACCACCGGCAGGCCGACGAACGAGATCGGTTGCGTGTAAAGCCCTAAGTTCGGCCGCACCGGCATCTCGACACCGTCGAGCACGAAAGTCTGCTGGCCAATCCTGGGCGCGGTGCAGGGCGTCGCCGGCGCCAGGATGGCGTCGTAGTCATTGAACAGCGCACGCACGCGCGTTTGATACCAGCGGCGGAATTTCTGCGCCTGGTTGACCGCGGTCGCCGGCACCATGGCGGCGGCGATGAAGACGGTCGCGCACGGCGGGATCGAAATCGTTCGCGCGCTGGCGCAGGCGTTCGAGATGGAGCGCGGCGCCTTCCGTTGCCGAGATGACGTAAGCCGCGGCCCGCGCACGCGCGGCCTCCGGAATCTCGATCTCGTCGCGCGCGCCGGCAGCTTTGGCGACGTGCGCGAGCGCGTCCAGCGCTTCCGGAAAGGCGCCTTGCTGGAAATAGCCGCCCGCAACCGCGATGCGCAAATCGTCGAGGCCGCGGTCGAGCAAGGGCGTCACCGGCTCGGCGGCGCGTTTCGTGCAGACCGGATCTTCGGCGTCGGGGCCCTGCATGGCGTCGTAGCTAAGCGCGAGATCGGTGGCCGAGCGCGCGAATGGCCCGACATGATCGAGGCTTGCGACGAACGGAAAGGTGCGCGCGCGCGTCAGGCGGCCGTAGGTCGGCTTCAGTCCGAAGATGCCGCAGAGCGAGGACGGCACACGAATGGAGCCGTTGGTGTCGGAGCCGAGCGCGAGCGGCACGAAGCCGCCGGCCACCGCCGCGCCCGAGCCACCGGAGGAGCCGCCGGTCATGTGGTTGGTGTCGTGCGGATTGCGCGAGGGGCCGTCGTGCACGTTCTCGCCGGTGAAGTCGTAGGCGTATTCGCCCATGTTGAGGGCGCCGACTAGCACCGCGCCGGCGGCTTCCAGGCGCGCGATCAGTGGGGCGTCCTGTTCGGCCGGCGGATCGTCACGATTGATCTTGGAGCCGGCAACGGTAACGACGCCTTCAATGTCGAACAGATTCTTGACCGCGAACGGCACGCCGGCAAGCGGCAGTTTGCCCTTATCCGGCGCGGCATCGACGGCCTTGGCCTTGGCGCGGGCGCGCTCGGCGGTGACGGTGGTGAAGGCGTTGAGCACGGGACCGAGCTGCTCGATTCGCGCGAGCTGCCAGTCGACCACCTCGGTGGCACTCATTTTGCCGGTCGAGACCGCTTGCGCGATATCGGCGGCGTTCAACCAAGCCGGACTGCTGACCATCGGCGTCAGGCCTCGAATACCGGCGCCGGCTCGGCGTCGTCGGGCAAGGAACACTCTCCTACCAGCGCGGCATGCGCGAGGGTGACCGCGAGATTGGCCTTCACCGCCGGCCGCCAGTCGGCTTCGAGCGGCAGGTCGAGGGCAGCCGCGGCGGCGGTCATGAAGTCTTCGAGCGGATCGGCAGCAGCCATGGCAATCCCTTTTCGGCGCGTTTGGCGCCGTTTCGGGCGCTATTTAATTGCCCAATCCATATGCAATTTCGTTGCCAAATTATACCCGCGCGGCAGCGCGGGTGCCATGATCTCGCCCATGCCGGGGATGGCCGCGCGGAACCGTAGCGTAGGCATCGCGAAGCGACGCCCACGCGGTCAGAGCCGGTGTGTGCCTGAGTTTACCGCGTGGGCACGGCATGCATCCCGCGCGGCTTTGCCCGCCCTACCCGACCGCGCGCTAATGCGCGGTGGCCGTGCCACGCACCAGCCAGAAGCGGTAGATGCGTTTTGCCGTCGCCGGCGCCATCTTGTGATAATCGGCGTGCGCCTTGTCGCGCTCGGCCGGTGATGGCGGACGGCCCGGGAAACGACGGTTAAGGATCACGCTGAAGGTCGCCCAGCTGATATCGCACGCCCTGCAGGTCGTGAGCAGGCCCTCATAGGACGGGCTCTGCACCAACGGACCAATCAGCTCGATGGGGGCTAGAGACAGCCGCGCCAGTGCCACCACCATTTCCTCGTATTGACCGGCTTGGGCGAAATTCGCGATCGAGGTTTCGCTGAGTTGCCCCAGTTGCTTCATCTCGTCGATCAGTCTTTCCGCACGCCGGAAGTCGCGCGACGTTTCACTTTCAATCCGCTTCGACGCCGCGTCGATCGTCTTCTGGATTTCAGCCCGCCGCTCGGGCGCTACGTCCGCCAACATACGCGCGCGCACCTCTTCGGTCGCTTTCGCCATCAGCTCGTGCAGCACCTTCGGCGGCAGGTCGACGCGGCGGCTCAAGTTTTCCGCAAGTTGCTCGTCGTGCTCGGCGCGCGTCGTCATGACGCTGAAGCCGGCATTGGAGAATGCCGCGCCGCCGTTACGCGACAATTTGCGGACGACGTCGGTATCGCCGCGCTCAACCAGGATGTCCGTGACCGACGTCGCCAGACGCTCGCGCCCGGAAATCGCACCGAGATGCCCTTGGCCCTTGCTCTTGGCGATCTCGACCAAGTCGCTATCCGTGAGTTGCATGGACCGGGTGAGCACCGGGCCGGCTATCGCAATCTCGTCATGGCGAGCGAGACTCTGGATGACCGCGCTCGGGGCGTTCGCGACCGGCGCCAGCTTGCCGCTCAGCTCGGCCAGCACCTTATTCTCGACCTGACTGGTGAGGCGCGCTAGCACATCGCCGAAAAGATCGACGTGGTCTTCGTTGAAACCGTCGGCACCGACGACGAAGAGATCGGTCACTTGCCGCAGGATCGCGACGCGTTTGTCTTGCCGGCCTTCCTGGATCGCCGTTTCAAGGTCGGCGACGAGACTTCCAAAACTGCTCACGTGACGCCCGCCGATTTTTCCTTGTGCGGACCAGGGTCCACACCTCGGTCAAGCCACCCCTGACGTCACAGTACTGTCGTACTCCTATACAAAAGGTATACCTGTATACAAAAGGTATACCTGCCTCTAAATCATCATTATTTAACAGAGTCTGTTTGTCTATTAATAAGAATGAATAATCTATTTTATGTTCGTTTTACTCCACGGCGTCGGGGTCCGAACCGGCGCACATATGCGTCATTCCACGAGCACGCCGCGCCGCTATTCCGCCGCGAACTTCACCAGCGCCAGATAACGATAAAGCCCGTGCACGAACTTACCGTACGGCAGGCTCAGGAACAGCCCGAGCACGACGCCGAGGTGCACGCTGAGCAGGATGCCCATGGCGCCGGTGTCGCGTAGGACCAGCAGCAACAGCCCGGTCAGGCCCGTCAGGAACAGCATGACGACGAAGGCCGTGTCCATGCCAGTGCCGCGCGGATCGGTGAGCGCAGGCTCACGCCGACGCGCCAGCACGAACAGGCCGGCGGGGCCGACCAAGAGGCCGATGCCGCCGAGCGTGCCAAGCAGCACCGGCAGATCGTAAGGCGCGTAAGGCGCCTCCCAGCCGAAGCCATAATGATAGACGGTGCCGACGCAGGTTGCGGCGAAGCAGAGCAGGAACCCGTAGAAGGTGAGATGATGAAACTTGCGGCGCGCCGCCGACGGCCGCTCGTTCTCGCTCATGCAGCCGCCGCCCCCGCCGCCGAGATAAGTCAGTTCGCCGGCATCGCGCGCGGCGGCGACCATCGCGACAAGACCGGCGCTCTCGCTATCGGTATTGATGCCGCGCCAGAACGCGCGCAGCGAGAAGACAAAGGCGACGATCGCGTAGAGCGCGACTAGGCCGAACAGCCAAGCCATCGCCGCATGCGGCATGAACCTGTAGAAATCGCCGGCCTGCGGTGAGAACAGCACGGCGGAATCGTGGAACGCGACGAAGCCGATGATGAACAGCGCGACGCTCGCCGCCGTCGCCAGCGTCACATAAAGTCCGTTACGCGCGAACACGGCCGACAGCGCGCGCGGCCACGCATGGATGGCGTAGGTCTCGTTGCGCAGCCTGGCGAGCGCGCGCGGCACGTTGACGTCGAACTGGTGCGGCGGCGAATACTGGCAGTCCGGCAGGCAGGCACCGCACTGGTGGCAGAGGTTGGCGAGGTAATGGAGATCGCCCGCCGCGAAGGTGCGCCGCTTCTCCATGGCCGGGAACACCGCGCACAGCCCCTCGCAATAGCGGCAGGCGTTGCAGATGGTCATCAGCCGGTCGGCTTCGTGCAGGGCTTCAGTTGTTCGCATGCGTCGCCGCTCCCTCGCCGGCGATGCGGCCGAAAACCGTGCCGATGGTCATGCCGATGCCGGCGAGATAGCCCTTGCCGAGCACGTTGCCGGCCATGATCTCGCCGGCGGCGTACATGTTGGCGGTTGGCGTGCCGTCCTTCATCAGCATGCGCGCCTGCTTGTTCACGCGCACGCCGAGATAGGTGAAGGTGATGCCCGGGCGCAGCGGATAGGCGTAGAACGGCGGCTCTTCGATGGTGCGCGCCCAGTGGCTCTTGGGGATGGCAAGGCCGACGGTCGCGCAATCGTCGAGAATCGTGTGATCGAAGGTGCCGGGCCGGACCGCGGCGTTGAACTTCGACACCGTCTTTTCCAATGCCTCGGGATCGAGCTCCAGCTTGGTGGCGAGCTCGGCGATGGTGTCGGCCTGAACGGCCGGGAAGATCGACGGCATGAACAGGCGAATGGAACGCGAGTCGATGATCGAATAGGCGATCTGTTCCGGCTGCTGCGCGATCAGCCGGCCCCAGATGGCGTAGCGCTTGGGCCAGGTGTCCTCGCCCTCGTCGTAGAAACGCTTGGCGTCGCGGTTGACCACGATGCCGAACACCACGCTGTCGAGGCGCGTCGCGATGCCGCCGTCGAAGCGCGGCGCGCGCGCGTCGATGGCGACGGCGTGGCATTGCGTCGGATCGCCGACCTGCATGACGTCGGCGTCGAGCAGCATGCGTAAGACGTCGCCGCGGTTATAGGGCGTGCCACGAATGAGGAAGTTGTCGGCGGCCGCCCCCCAATATTCCTTGAGCCATTCAATATTGGCCTCGAAGCCGCCGCAGGCGGCGACCAGCGCCTTGCCGCGCACCGAATGCTGGCGGCCTTCGTGCATGACCTGCGCGGAGACGAAGAAGCCGTCCGTGATCATCAGCGCGGTGACCGGGGCGTCGTAGACCACGCTGACGCCGAGCGCCTCGGCCTGGCGGTAGAGCGTGTTGAGCTCGCCGCGGCCGCCGCCGAGGAAGAAGGCGTTGGTCTTGCCGAGGCTGAGCGTGCCGCCGAGCGGCGGCTGGAACTTGACGCCCTGCTCGCCCAGCCAGCCGATCAACTCGTTGGAGCGCGCGATGGTCATCTCGGCAAGATCGCGGTCGGTATTGCCGCCGGTGACGCGCATCAGGTCGTCGAGAAACTCGGCCTCCTCATAGGGGCCGGTCATGGTCGGCGCAGTGCCGTCGTGGGCGCAGCGCAGGTTGCGGGTGTGGCGCGTATTGCCGCCGCGATAGAACTGCGGCGCGCCTTCCAGCACCACCACGCGCGCGCCACCCCGCGCCGCGGTGATGGCGGCGCAAAGCGCGGCATTGCCGCCACCGGCCACCACCACGTCGAACGGTTCGCTGAGATCGACGGTCGTCATTCCGGCATCTTCAGGCTTAGCGGGTGAAAGGGCACAGCAAGCCGATGACGCCATGCCGCCCCGCATGGTAAAGCGAGAGGGACTTCTCTTGCCGCGCTTTGGAGGGGCTGGCAATGGCCGATGCGAACTTCCCCCCACCGGAGGCGACCGACTGCCATGTGCACGTGATCGGCCCCAAGCGGCGCTATCCGCTGCCGGCTCAGGCCCGCTACACGCCCATGGACGCGCCCGTCGGCCAGCTCGCCGCCATGCTCAAGCGGTTGGTGCTGGAGCGCGTGGTGATCGTGCAGCCGAGCTTCTACGGCACCGACAATACCTGCCTGCTCGACGCCATAGCGGAGCTCGGCAACGCGCGCGGGGTCGCGGTGCTGCCGGACGACGTGCCGGCGCGCGAGCTCGATGCCCTCAACGATCACGGCGTGCGGGGCCTGCGCGTCAATATCGCCACCTATGGCACGGCAGCGCTCGAGGCCATGCAACGCGCGATAGAAACGGCGGCGCGGCAGGCGGCGGAACACGGCTGGCATGTGCAGATTTTCGTGCCGGCGGCCGCGCTGGCGCCGCTGTCGCCCGTGTTGCGCGCCTCGCCGGTCGATACCGTGATCGACCATTTCGGGCTCATCGACCCGGACGCGCCGGACGACGGCCTTGCCACACTGTTGAAGCTCCTCGACACCGGCAAGGTGTGGGTGAAGATATCCGGCGCCTACCGTATCACGCAGGACCCGCAGCACGCCGGGATCGATCCGATGGCGCGCGCGCTCGTGGCCGCCAACCCGGAGCGCATCGTCTGGGGCTCGGACTGGCCGCACACGCCGCATCACGGCCTCTACAACTCCGACCGCAGCCAGGAATCGCCGTTCCAGGACATCGACACCGGCGGTCTGCTGGCGCTGCTGCGGCGCTGGCTTGACGATGATGTCCTCATTCATCGGGTGCTGGTCGACAATCCGGCGCGGCTCTACGGCTTCGAATAACATTCTATCTATCCGCGCGTGATCTTATCCGAATACCGGTTCCCACTTTTCGGGATCACGCGCTACTTGTTGAGCCACCGCTTTGCCCAGCCCATCAGGCCCTGCGGCAGGAAGATCACCATGGCGATGAAGATCATGCCGAGCGGGATCAGATAAGGGAACTGATCGCCGAAGATTTCCGACAACATCTCGCGCATAAACTGGAAAAAACCGGCACCGACGATCGGCCCCACCAGCGTGCCCATGCCGCCGATGATGTTGAAGATGACGGTGTCACCCGAAGTCAGGAAGTAGACGAAGTCGGGTGCATAGGCGCTTCAAACCTGCACTTCGCGGGGGCTATCGGCGCGTGCTAGGCTGACAACAAGCACGCACATTTCACATTGTGGGACGAAATGGCATGACCATCGCCGAACTGCGGCGCGAGGACGCAGCGACACGTTCCGAGGACGGACACGGCGTCCGGCTCGCTATCCGTGCCGGCGCCCATCGCGGACCGACCGCGGGGCTGGCGCCCGGTTTCGTGCAAGGCAATCTCGCCATTCTGCCGAAAGACCTGGCCGCCGATTTCCTGCGCTTCTGCCAGCTCAACCCCAAGCCCTGCCCGGTGATCGGAACATCGGCGCCGGGGGACCCGCGCGTGCCCGAACTGGGGCACGACCTCGACATCCGCACCGACATTCCGCGCTACCGCGTATGGCAGAACGGCGAACTGGTGGCGGAGCCGGAGTCGCTGAACGAATTCTGGCGCGGCGACCTGGTGAGCTTCGTGCTCGGCTGCTCGTTTTCGTTCGAGGAAGCGTTGCTGGCCGAAGGCATCGAGGTGCGCCACATCGCGCAAGGCTGCAACGTGCCGATGTACCGGACCTCGATTCCGACCGCAGCGGCCGGGCCGTTCCATGGGCCGATGGTGGTGTCGATGCGGCCGTTCAAGCCGGCCGACGCCATCCGCGCGGTGCAGATCACCACGCGCTTTCCAAGCGTGCACGGCGCGCCGGTGCACATCGGCAAGCCGGAGCTGATCGGCATTTCGGATGTGATGAAGCCCGACTATGGCGACGCCGTTGACGTGCACGACGACGAACTGCCGGTGTTCTGGGCCTGCGGGGTGACGCCGCAGTCGGTGATCGCGACCGTGAAGCCCGAGTTCTGCATCACACATTATCCGGGGTGCATGCTGGTGACCGACCGGAAGAATACGGAATTCGCGATTATGTGATCGTCGTCATTCAGTTGGTCGGCACAAAGCCGACGTGACGCGACTACCGCGGAAGGTCCGCTTCTGACCGAGGGCGGACACGAACGCTCCTAACATGCTTAGTCGAAGGGTGCTACCGTGGCATCTGCCGGGCACTCCGAAAGTATGCTATCGTTCGTGCCGATCTCTGGCTTTCTAAAACACTATAATCAAACGCAGGGAGAAAGCGACAATGGCGGCAACACACAAAGGCGAGTGTTTTTGCGGAGCAATTCATGTGGAGGTTTCCGGCGAGCCGGAAGCAATGGGGTATTGCCATTGTCGATCGTGCAGATCTTGGTCGGCTGGCCCAGTCAATGCCTTTACCCTTTGGAAGCCCGAAGCAGTGCGAGTCACTGCGGGGGCGGAACATCTTGCCACGTTCCAAAAGACAGAAACCAGTCGGCGGCAATACTGCAGTAAGTGCGGTGGCCATCTGATGACCAATCATCCCCCGCTTGGATTAGTAGACGTGTATGCAGCAACATTACCGACGTTGAAGTTTAGCCCGGGTGTCCATGTCAACTACGCCGAAACAGTATTGCCTATGCGGGACGGACTTCCCAAGTTGAAGGACTTTCCGAAGGAGTTTGGCGGCTCAGGCGAAGTCGTGCCGGAGTAGGAATTGCGCTAACACTTTAAAAAACAACCAGTGTCCGCTCATGGCCCTTGGCGGGCATGCCGACCACCGAGCATGGTGTCCGCTCTTGGCGAAGAGCGAACATTCCACATGCCACGGTTTATAAGTCGAAGGGCTACGCGGCGTCTCGTGCCGCGTTCTTATCGAGCAAGCCTGACTCGATCAGCGCCGCGCGGATGCGCTCGATTTCCGCGCGTTCGATCTTCACCAGCGGCGGGCGCACCACCGCGCGCGGTAGCTTGCCGAGCAGCACCAGCGCTTCCTTCATGCGGTTGTGCATGTCGACGAAGGGATCGGCGTAGAACACACGCATCAAAGGCTCGATGCGGCCGTTGAGCGCTTTCGCTTCCGCGAGGTCGTTGGCCTTCACGGCGCGGAACAGGCGCGCCTGCAAATCGGAGATCACGCTGCCGGAACCGGACAGCAAACCGTTGCAGCCGAGCACCAGCGACGAGAACAGCCAGGCCGAATGCGTGGTGAGCACGTTCACCGGCCGCGGCAAATTTTGCAGGGTACGGACGTGCCATTCGTGGTGCGGCACGTTGCCGATCCAGTCCTTGATGGCGCGGATCGAGGGCACCTCGTCGATCAGTTTGAGCAGCGTCTCCTTGGGATAGCCCTGGCCGCCGGCGAGCGGATACTGGAACGCGATGAGCGGCAGGTCGGTGGCGTCGGCAATGCGCCTGAAATGGGTGAGCGCCATGGCCGGTGACTGGCCGAGGGTGAACGGCGCCGGCGGGAACACCAAGAGCGCGGAGGCGCCGCCCTGCTCCGCCATCTTGGCGATGCGCGCGGCCTCCAGGCTGCCGTCGGCCCATACGCCGTTGACGATCGGCAGCTTGTCGCCGATCTCGTCCTGGGCGATGTCGAGCACGCGGCGCTGTTCGTCGAAGATACAGGAACTGACCTCGGTCGAGTGCGCGTTCAGCGTGATGGCCGACAGGCCCTGCGTCGCCGTCACGTCGCGCAGGTGAGCGCGGAAGCTCGCCTCGTCGATGACGAGATCATTGTCGAACGGCAGCAGCACCGCCGGGATCACGCCATGAGGAACGTAAGATGCGTGTCGAGGCATGGGTCGTTTTCTCCCTCTTTCGTCATTCCGGGACGGCCCGAAGGGCCGGGCCCGGAATCCGGGGCTTCAAGCGCGGCATTCGAGGCCTTGGATTCCGGGTTCGCGGGCTAGCGCCCGCGCCCCGGAACGACAATGACGACTACTCCGCCGCCCGCACCCGCGCGCCCTCGCCCGGATAGCCGAACTCGGCCGACAGCTTGTCGGCGGCGGCGCGCACCAGCGCCGCGCGCTTCTTCAGCGTGTCGATCGACAGCCGCCAGACCGGGCCGGAAATGCCGAGCGCGCCGATCACCTGGCCGGTGAAATCCCGCACCGGCAGCGCCACGCAGCGCGCCTCCGGATCGAACTCGCCGTCGTCGATGGCGAGCCCAGCGCGCCGCACCTCGGTGACCTCGCGGCGCATACGCTCCGCCGTGGTGATGGTGTTGGGGGTCATGGCGGTGAGCTCGGTGCGCTCCAGGTAGTCGTCAACCTGCTCGTCGCTGAGCGCGGCCAGCATGATCTTGCCGAGCGCGGTGCAATAGGCCGGACGCACCACGCCGACGCGGTCGGCCATCTGGAACGCGCCGGGGCCGCTGGTGCGCGCCAGCACCACGACGGAGTCGTTCATGCGCACGGAGAAATGCGCGCTCTCGCCGGTCTCGCGCGAGAGCGCCTCGAGCACCGGCGTCGCCAGGCTCATCATCTCGATCTCGTCGAGAGCGTTGGCGGCAAGCGCGAACAGCGGGCGGCCGATGCGATAGCGCTTCGAGTCCTTGAGCTGGCGCACATAGCCGAGCGCCACCATGGTGCGCACGAGGTGGAAGGTGGTGGAGTTGTGCAGGCCCACGCGCTTCGAGAGCTCCGCCAGGCCGATGCCGTCACGATTGCGCGCGATCTCCTCCATGATGGCGAAGGCGCGGCCGATCGACTGCACGCCGCCGCGGGCGCGCTCGGCCGGATCGCGCGCGCTTGCCGCGCGGGGCCGCGCCGCCGTGGCCCGCCCGGCGCTTGTTTTCGGTTTCGATCGTGTCGCCACGGGCTTGGCCTTTCACCTTATTAAAGCCGGACGTTATCACCTCGCATTTTCGATTGGCAAATGACAATTCACGATGTTGAATCCGAACTTGGCCGGCTTCCCGGCCGGACGGAAGCGAACGCCGCCGAGGAAATGCCGTGAACGACGCAGACAACGCCTATGACGTGGTGGTGGTCGGCGGCGGCGGCAGCGGGCTCGCCGCCGCGCTGGAGGCGCGCGCGCTCGGGCGCAGCGTGGTGCTGCTGGAAAAGAATGCCAAGCTCGGCGGCTCCACCGCCTGGTCGGTGGGCTCGGTGAGTTCGAGCGCCACCCCGCACCAGATCGCCCGCGGCATCAAGGACCGGCCCGAGGACCACTGGCGTGACATGGCCGGCTTCAACGGCGCCCTCGACAACCGCGACAATCCGGAACTCCGCCGCGTGCTCGCCGACGAGATGCCGGACACCTTCCGCTGGCTTCTCGCGCACGGCATCCGCTTCACTGGGCCGATGCCGGAGCCGCCGCACCAGAAGCCGCGCATGCACAACGTGCTGCCAAACTCGCGCGCCTTCATCCGCCATCTGGAGAAGGCGGCGCGGCGCGCGGGCGTGACCATCGCCACGCAAACGCGGGCGCGCGCGCTGGTCACCGACGGTGGGCGGGTAACGGCGGTCGATTGTGAGACGTCGCGCGGACGCAAGCTTTACGCCGCGCGCGGCGGCGTGGTGCTGGCGGCGGGCGATTTCACCAACGATCCCGAACTGAAGGCGCAGTACATGGGCGCGCAGGAGGCGAAGGCTTCCGGCGTCAACGAGACCGCCACCGGCGACGGGCAGAAGCTGGCGGTGGCGCTGGGCGCGCGCATCCTCAACGGCGATCTGGCGCTCGGGCCGGAATTGCGCTTCGTGCCGCCGCAGCGGCAGAACCTGCTGTTGAAGCTGCCGCCCTGGCCGTGGCTCGCAACCTTCATGGCATGGTCGCTCGACCACATGCCGCAGACGCTGCTGCGGCCCTTTATCATGAGCTTCGTGACGACCGCACTGGCGCCGTCGCTCGACCTGTTCGAGGCCGGCGCGCTCTTGGTCAACAGCAAGGGCGAGCGCTTCTGCGAAGAGCGCGAGACGCCGGCGCTTGCGGTGCCCGACCAGCCGGACGGCAGGGCTTTCATTCTGCTCGATGCGCGCATGGCGGCGCAGTTTTCCGGCTGGCCGCACTTCATCTCCACGGCGCCGGGCGTGGCCTACGCTTATCTCGCCGACTACAAGCGCAACCGGCGCGACATCTATCAGGACGCGCCGACGTTGAACGCGCTGACCGCCACACTCGACATGCCGCGCGGCGCGCTGGCGCGCAGCGTCGAGGCCTACAACAAGCGCGCGGGCAAGCGCCCACATTTCGGTGAGGGCCCTTACGTGGCGCTCGGCCCCGCGCGCGCGGTGTTCGTGCACAACGAGGGCGGCGTTGCGGTCGACCATGAGCATCGCGTGCTGGGCGTCGACGACGTAGCCATCCCCGGGCTCTACGCCGCGGGCCGACCGGACAGGGCGGGCTGCTGCTGAAGGGCCACGGGCATCATCTGGCCTGGGCTTTCGTGTCGGGCCGGCGCGCCGGCAGGAATGCCGCGTTTGCAATGGCGACCACCGATCTTGTCGATTGACGACACCGCGTCTTCGTCGCAGCGTATATCCTTGCCCTGACCGTCATCCGCAGTTGGACCGGCGCCGAGCAAAGCCCGACGCAAGCGCCGGGCCGGCCCATCCCGAAGAAGACCCATCCAGTAGAAGACAATGGACGAACCCGAAAAAAGACAAAAGACGCGGCGCCCCATCACGCGCGCGGTTCATGTGGCAACAGGACTGAGCCCTCCGTTGCAATGCGAAATGCACGACGTTTCCGAATTCGGCGCCCGTCTACGCGTTGGGGATCCGCAAACTGCCCCTCAGGAGTTTCTGATCCGGCTCAACAAGGGGCTGACGCGCTGGTGCCAAGTCGTATGGCGATCCGATACCGAAATCGGAATCAAGTTTATCGAGCCGCCGGAATCCTTGAAGAGGAAGCGATCCGAGTGATCCCGTGTCCCGGGTGCTGCGCAACATGAACTGTTGCGCTGCTAACCCGGAACCCCGATTTCAATTCAATGAATCCAGGCCCTACTTCACTTCCTCATCCGTCACCGGCGAGGTGACGACGATGAACACCAGATCGACGAGCCCGGTGTTCGCGATCGAATGCTCGACGCCCGGCGGCAGATAAATGAAATCGTGCTTGCGCACGACGCGGTCCTCGCCGCCGACATGCATCACACCTTCGCCTTCGAGCACGTGATAGACCTGCTCCTGGACCTTGTGGCTGTGCTTCTTCACGTAGGCTTTCGGCTGATACATGGAGATGCGGTAGTCGAGGTGCTGCGAGCGCGCGGTGTCGGGCATCACCAGCGGCTTCGACAGCGCGCCGCCGAAGTGGTCGGGGAATTCCAGCCACGGCACTTCGGCGATGTTCTTGATGAAGGCTTTGCGGGCGTCGGCCATCGGGCATTTCCTCGTTTACGACTATGTCGCAACGAGTTTAACGATGGCGGCCGGGCGCCACAATGGCGGCAACGGCCCTACCCCGCCGGCTGCTCCGCCTTGCCGACGCGCGACAGCCGCGCCTTGAGATCGAAGCTCGTGTCGGCGGCTTCCTCCGGCGTCAGACTCTCGCCGACGGCCAGCAGGCGGCGACCGAACATGTGATCGGCGGCGCGGTTGACCGACTCGATGCCGGCGAGTCGGCCGTCCTTGAAGCAGAACACCGAGAAGGCGCGCGCGGCGACGTCGCCGCGGATGACGGTCTGGTCGCAGCCGTTGGTGAGGCCGACCATCTGAAGCTTGAGATCGCGCTGGTCGCTCCAGAACCACGGCACCGCGCTGTAGGCTTCCGCGCTGCCGGTGATGCGCTTGGCGACGCAGCGCGCCTGGTCGACCGCGTTCTGCACCGACTCGAGACGGATGTGCCGGTGCGTCACCGGATCGGGAAACGACGCGCAATCACCAATGGCGGAGATGGCGAGATCGGCGGTGACGAGGTGCTTGTCGACCACGATGCCGTTGTCGCATGTGAGGCCGGCCTCTGCGGCAAGCTCCACATTGGGCACGATGCCGATGCCGACCAGCACCAGGTCGGCGGCAATCGTCTTGCCGCCGGCGAGCGTGATGCCGGTAACAAGGCCGTCCTGGCCGTCGATGCGTTCCAGCCGCGCATTGAGATGCATGGTGGTGCCCCAGGCCGCGTGGGCTTCGGCGTAGAACGCGGAGATATCCGGCGAGACGGCGCGGCTCATCACCCGCGGCAGCGCCTCGACCACATGCACTTCCTTGCCGAACTTGCTGGCGACGGCGGCGAGTTCCAGGCCGATGAAGCCGGCGCCGATGACGACGATGGTCTTGGCGGACTCGAAACGTTCGTGGATGGCGTCGGATTCGGCGAGCGTGCGCAGGTACATCACGCCGTCGAGGTCGGCGCCTTCGACCGGCAGCAGGCGGTTACGGGCGCCGAGCGCCAGCACCAGATGGTCGTAAGAGAGCGACGACCCGGAGGCGAGATGGAGGCGCGACGCGTCACGGTCGATGCGTGCCACGCGATCGCCGAGCAGGAGATCGATACCGCGGGTCTCGTAGAAGGACTCAGGCCTCAGCATCAGCCGGTCGACGGTCATCTCGCCGAGCAGATAAGCCTTCGACAGCGGCGGGCGCTGGTAGGGCGCCGCCGGCTCGTCGCCGATGATGATGACCGGTTCTTCGTAGCCGGCTTCGCGCAAGGAGGCCGCGACCTGATAGCCGCCCTGCCCGGCGCCGACGATGACCGTCCCAACGCTCCTATGGGTCCCACTCGACATTTTGCTAGGCTTCCCCCGGCTGACCTTTGACGACGATCAAGGTAACCCCTCGGGACGGCGATGTAGATAGCAATATGTTTCGCGAGGCTCGACCGAAGCTTTTCGCCCTGAACGCCAGCGCCGCGCGCCAACCGAAGGACTAGCGAAAACCTGGGCGCGCGGGTGGCGGCGGCGCTCGACTGGCCGCTGGCCGCGCACGAGGAGCGCGACTTCGAGGACGGCGAACACAAGGCGCGCCCGCTCGACGACGTCGCCGGACGCGACGTCTATGTGCTGCACGGCCTCTACGGCGAGCCGGGCCAGAGCGCCAACGACAAGCTGTGCCGGCTGCTGTTCTTCATCGGCGCGGTGAAGGACGCCGGCGCCGCGCGCGTGACCGCGGTGACGCCTTACCTCGCTTATGCGCGCAAGGACCGCCGCACCAAGCCGAACGATCCGGTGACCACACGCTACGTCGGCACGCTGTTCGATGCGATCGGCGTCGATGGCGTGGTGACGCTGGAGGTACACAGCCCGACCGCGTTCGAGAACGCCTTCCGCTGCCGCACCGTGGCGCTGACCGGCACGCCGCTGTTCGTCGACTACGCCAAGGCGCACCTGGCGGGCGAGAAGCTGGCAGTGGTGTCGCCCGACGCCGGCGGCATGAAGCGCGCCGAGAGCTTGCGCGCGGCGCTGGAAGGTGTGTTCAAGCGTCCGATCGGCAAGGGCTTGGCGGAAAAGCATCGCAGCGCCGGAGTGGTGTCGGGCGAGCTATTCGCGGGCGATGTCGACGGCGCGACCGCCTTGATCGTGGACGATCTCATCAGCACCGGCGGCACGCTGCTGCGCACGGCAAAGGCCGCGCGCGCGGCCGGCGCCAAAAAGGTGATCGCGCTGGTGACGCATGGGCTGTTCATGCACGGCGCGGCCGAGGTGATCGCCGATCCGGCGCTCGACGGTATTGTCGTGAGCGACGCGGTGCCGCCGTTCCGGCTCGAGCATCGCGGAGCAAAACATGAGAAGCTCACACTGTTGCCGTCGGCGCCGCTCTTGGCCGAGGCGGTCAAGCGGCTGCATGAGGATCGAAGCCTGACCGACTTGATGGTGGTCTAGCCTATCTTCTCCAACTTCCTTGCCGCCTCTGCCGCCAACGCCAGATACGTCCTTGCCAGCTTCGGCCATTTGTCCGGCGTGCGCGGGTGCGGTTCCGAAAGATGCGCGATGGCGAGGCGCGCCCGCAACGTGGCGCGGTGGCAGCGGTAGAAGCTGAACAGCGCCTCCACCGGGCCGTCGCGCAGCAGACATTTCATGCGCCGCTCGAGATAGTCGCCGGCCCACTTGCGCGCCCAGCCGTTCGCATTCGAGCGCCAGATAGGCGATCTCGTCGAAGGGATCGACCGTGCGCAGACGCGGGTTGAACTCGATGCAGTCGATGATGCGCACCTCGTGATCGAGGCAGATGTGCTCGGGGCGCAGATCGCCATGGCCGTCGACGATACGGCGATGGCGCATCCGCAGCGGCGATCGCGTCGCCATGGCGGGCGAGGAAGTCGGCGCTGCGCGCGGTCGATGCCGCGAATGAGCCCGGCGGGAAGATTGAAACGCGGGATCGAGCAGCACGCGCTTGTTGAAGGCGAGGCTGGCGGCAAAGTCGGCAAGATGCACCGCGGGCGGCAGAAAGGTCGGCGCGGCAGCGCAATAAAAGTGCGCCAGCACGGTGGCGAGTTGGTCGAGCTGTGGTACGCCCAGGCGCCCGTCGGCGATACGGGCATCGAGCATGTTGCGCTCGTCGAGACGCCGCATCGTGACCAGCCAGTCGACCGGCTCGCCGTCGCCGCCGATCGCGAACCGCCCGTCCAGCCGCGTCAGCGGCTCCACACCGAGATAGACATCCGGCGCGAGGCGCCGGTTGAGCCGGATCTCGGCGCGGCAGGCGGCTTCGCGGCGCGCCAGCGTGGAGAAATCGAGATAAGGAAAGCGCACCGGCTTCTTCAGCTTGTAGACGTGGGCACCGGCGAGGAACACCCACGACATGTGGGTCTCGCGCACCTCGACCGCCGGCGCGCCCGCATAGGCGCCCGGGTCTTCCAGGAACGCCACCTTGGCGCCCAGCGTTGGCGCGCTGTTTGTTCCCTGTCCGTGCAAGGGGCGGCTCCTTCTCCCACCCTCCTGAATAATGCGCCAGGGCCGGCGTCGGTTGATACGTGTCAAACAACCGCCCACAGGCGCCGGCCATAATGTGTCGGAAACTCCACCGACACGGGAGTAACGCATGAGCGATCCGCGAGGTCGAAATCGGACCGCACCGCCTGCGCGGCACCGTTACCGTGCCGCCGCAGGCGCACGCGCTCATTGTGTTCGCCCACGGCAGCGGTTCCTCGCGCCTCAGCCCGCGCAACCGCGCGGTGGCCCAGGCGCTGAACCGGCACGGCATGGCGACGCTGCTGTTCGACCTGCTGACGCCGGACGAGGAGCAAGACCGCGCCAACGTGTTCGACATTCCGTTGCTCGCCGGGCGGCTGGTCGCGGCCGTGCGCTGGATCGACAATGAAGACAATTTGGGCTGGCTGCCGCTCGGCCTGTTCGGCGCCAGCACCGGCGCCGCTGCCGCGCTAGTGGCGGCGGCAAGCTTGAGAGACCGCATCGGCGCCGTGGTGTCGCGCGGCGGCCGGCCCGACCTCGCCGGCCGCGCGCTCGCCGATGTCACCGCGCCGACGCTGCTCATCGTCGGCGGCCGCGACACCGAGGTGATCGAGCTCAACCAAGACGCTTACGCGCGGTTGCCCGGCGAGAAGAAACTCGAGATCGTGCCGGGCGCGACCCATCTCTTTCCCGAGCCCGGCACGCTTGAATCGGTGATGGAACTCGCGGCCGCCTGGTTCGAGAGCCATCTCGTGCGGAAACCGAAGGACTGACGAAGCAGGCCATGCCCTTCAAGGATCGGGTCGATGCCGGCCGGCAGCTCGCCAAAGCGCTGGCGCGCTACAAAGACCAGCAGCCGGTGGTGCTGGCGCTGCCGCGCGGCGGCGTGCCGGTGGCGGCGGAAATCGCCACCGCGCTCGACGCGCCGCTCGATCTCGTGCTGGTGCGCAAGATCGGCGTGCCGTTCCAGCCGGAGCTCGCCATGGGTGCGGTGGTCGGCGGCGCGACGCCGGTGACCGTGCGCAACGAGGACGTCATCGCGCTGACAGGCATCGACGACGCCGCGTTCGACGCGGTGCGCGATCGCGAGCTTGGCGAGATCGAGCGCCGGCGCAAGCTTTACCTCGGCGAGCGGCCGCACCCGCCGCTCGCCGACCACACCGTCATCGTGGTCGACGACGGCATCGCCACCGGCGCCACCACCCGCGCAGCCCTGCGCGCGCTGCGCCAGCTTAAGCCCCGTCGGCTCGTTTTGGCGGTGCCGGTGGCGCCGACCGAGAGCTTGCAAAGCTTGCGCCAGGAGGCCGATGACGTGGTGTGTCTGGAGGATTACGAGGATTTCGGCGCCATCGGCTTCTTCTATGCCGACTTCCGCCAAGTGCCCGATGAGGACGTGATCGCGCTTCTTGAGGCGCATCCGGTCAGGGCCGAGCCGCGTTGAAGTCGGCACGATCAGAGTTCAACCGGCTGGCGCGGATTCGAACTGGACGGTTCAAACGCTAAAGCGCGGCGGTACGCGCCCACTTGAAGGCGTCGTCGATGGCGAGGTCGAGGTCGGCATGGCGCGGGCCGTTCGGCGCGCCGCCACCGATAAAGACATTGCTGCCGTCCGGCAGCGTCAGGTCAATGTCGACCTCGTAGGGACCGGGCGCGGCCACACCATTGTGCCGTAACTTGAGCACGACGCGGCCGGCCGCGATGGGACCGAAGCGGCGCTCGAAGCTGGCAATATGTTTGTTGACGATGTCGCGAACGGCGGGTTGGGCGTCCATGCCCTGAAAGTCGATCTCGACCGGCGCTTTCATTATTGTTCTCTCAACGCGGTTACGGGCCGAAGCGACTTTAGCGTTTCGCGTCACCCATAGTGATTGATGAATGTCAATTTTGCCCGAGAAACCAGTGGCATAGACATACTACCAAAGTGCCCGAAGCGTGGCGCTCGCGATCCATCGTCATTCCGGGACGCCGCGCAAGCGGCGGACCCGGAATCCATACGCCCTGCGTTGCGGTTCAATCGGCAGGCAGGGGTTATGGATTCCGGGTTCGCGGCCTGAAGGCCGCGCCCCGGAATGACAGGTTGGTCACCGCTTCAACAGCTTGCGCAGGTCGGTGAGCGAGCGCGTGTTGATGACGTCGCTGGCGGTGAGCCAGGCGCGGCGGGCCTGGTCGATGCCGAAGCGGATGTAGTCGAACGAACTCACCGCGTGCGAGTTGGTCGAGACCGCCAGCTTCACGCCCTTGGTCTTGGCCATGTGCGCGTGGATGTCATTCAAGTCGAGCCGTTCGGGCTGCGCATTGATCTCCAGGAAGCAGCCCAGCTCACGCGCCGCCGAGGTGATGCGATCCATGTCGATGGCGTAAGGCGCGCGGCTGCCGATCAGACGGCCGGTCGGGTGGCCGATGATGTGCACATGTTTGTTCTGCATGGCGCGGATGACGCGTTCGGTCTGTGCCTCGACCGATAGATCGAAGAACGAATGCACCGAGGCCACCACCACGTCGAGTTTAACGAGCGCGGAATCTGGCAGGTCGAGCGTGCCGTCCTTCAGGATATCGACCTCGATGCCCTTCAAGATGGTGAAGTTCTTGAACTTGGCGTTGAGCTTGTCGATCTCCTTGCCCTGGCGTGAAAGCCGCGCCGCATCGAGGCCGTGCGCCATGGTCACGCGCTTGGAATGGTCGGTGAGTGCCATGTAGCGGTAGCCGCGTGCTTGGGCTGCCTTCGCCATCTCTTCGATGGGCGCGGTGCCGTCGGTCCAGGTCGAATGGCAGTGCAGGTCGCCGCGGATGTCCGCAACGGTGACGAGCTTGGGGAGTTTGCCGGTCTTGTTGCCAATTTTGGCGAGCGCGATCTCGCCACGATCCTCGCGCATTTCCGGCGGCACGTAATGGAGGCCGAGCTTCTTGTAGATCTCTTCCTCGGTGGTGCCGGCGATGCGGCGTTGGCCTGCGAACAGGCCGTATTCGTTCAGCTTCCATTTGCGCGCGACGGCGATGTTGCGCAGCGCGATGTTGTGCGCCTTGGAGCCGGTGAAATAGAGGAGCGCCGCGCCGTAGCACTTCTCGTCGACCGCGCGCAGGTCGACCTGGATGCCGGAGCGCAGGATCACGGTCGAGCGCGTCGGCCCGTGCGACACCACCTCCGCCACATTGTCGTATTGCGTGAGCTTGTCGCCGACTTTGGCTGCATGCTTCGAGGTGACTAGGATGTCGAGATCGCCGACGGTATCGCGGCGGCGACGATAGCTGCCGGCGACGGTGACGCGGCCGCCGTTGCGCAGGTAGCCGACGAGCGCCTCGGCCTCCTCTTCCGCCACCGAGATCTTGTAGCGCTTGTCGCTGACAGGCTTTGCCAGCGCCTGCGCCAGCTTCTTTTCCATCGCCGCGCCGAAGCCGCGCAGCGTCAGCAGCTTGCCGGTCTTCACCGCCTTGCGCAGATCGGCAAGCGTGCGCACGTGCAATTGATCGTAGATGAGCTTGACGCGCTTGGGGCCGAGCCCCGGCAGCGCGGTCATGGCGGCGAGATCGCCCGGCACTTTCTTCTTCAGGCCGTCGAGCACATCGAAACGCCCGCGCTTGACGATTGTCTCGATCTTACCGGCCAGATCCTCGCCGATGCCGGGCAGGTCCGACAGGTCGGCGCCGGCGGCGACCATGTCGCGCACGTTCTTGGGCAGGTTCTCCATCGTGCGGGCGGCGCGGCGGTAGGCACGTACCCGGAATGGGTTCTCGCCCTTGATCTCGAGCAGATCCGCGGTCTGCTCGAACATGGCCGCGATTTCGGCGTTCTGGACCGGCATGGCCTCGCTCGTCTCCTGCGCGCGCATTGAAGACACGGCATTATCGGGCCGCGGCGGAACACGGCGGCCTTGATCCACATCAGGGAATTTGCGCCCTCATTTTCAAGGCGTTTTCCGAAGCCGGCTGCGGTTGATGTGGGTCAACTTGGCACCGCGCGGTTTCCGTAGTCTGATTGCCGCGCCGGGTCCCCAAAGGCGGCGCAAACAATAAGCGCGGCGACAAGGCGCGACCCCATGTACGAGCCGACACGCAACCCGCTGCCGCAACTGGCCTTCCTGTGGCCGGCCTTGGCCGCCGCCTCGGCGAGCGAAGCCGCGGCGCTGATGGCGCGACAGTTCGCCGAACTCGCCGGCGGCGGCGCGCGATCAGCCGCCGAACCGGACTGGGCCACGCCCAATTCCATCGCGCTCGACCTCAAGACGGTGCGCCTGCGCGATTTCTCGACCGCCACGATCGGCACGCCCACCCTGCTCTGCGCGCCATTCGCGCTGCATGGCGCCAGCATCACCGACCTCGCGCCCGGCCACAGCTTGGTGACCGCCTTGCGCAAGGCGGGGCTGAGGCGGCTCCACGTCACCGACTGGCGGCCGGCCGACGAGACCATGCGCGATCTCGGCGTCGACGACTATCTCGCCACCCTCAACGTGCTGGTGGACCATGTCGGTGCGCCGGTCGATCTGATCGGACTATGTCAGGGCGGCTGGCTGGCGCTCCTCTATGCCGCGCGCTTTCCCACCAAAGTGCGCAAGCTCGTGCTGGTCGGCGCGCCCATCGACATCGCGGCCGCGCCGTCGGGGCTATCGCAGATCATCGCCGGCATGCCGGCCGCGCTATTCGAGGACCTGGTGAAGCTCGGCAACGGCCGCATCATCGGCCGCAAGGTGCAGAAGTTCTGGGGGCCGGAGACGATTCCACCGGAAGACATGCACCGACTCCTGGAAGTCGAGGCTCCGCTCGACTCCGACGATTTCGTGGCGCTGCGCCGGCGCTTCGAGGCCTGGTACGCCTGGACCCTCGACCTGCCGGGCCCCTACTACCTCGAAGGCATCGACAAGATCTTCAAACGCAACGCACTCGCTGGCGGCGCGTTCGTCGCGCTCGGCGAGCGCATCGATCTTTCACGGCTGACGACGCCGCTTTATCTCCTTGCCGCGCGCGACGACGAACTGGTGGCGCCGGAGCAACTGTTCGCGCTGGCGCGGCAGGCCGCCACGGCGCCGGCGGATATCCGCACCGATCTCGCGCCCTGCCGGCATCTCGGCCTGTTCATGGGCCACAAGGTGCTGCGCGACCACTGGCCGGCGGTGGCGGGCTGGCTGAACGACGGCGACGAACGCCGGAACTGACAAAGACGAACGAAGCGACAGGTGATGTCATGGCGAAAGCGAATAATCATGCCCCGGCCGACAACGGCGACATCGATCTGACCATTTCGCCGGAAAAAGTGTGTTTCATCATCATCAAGGCGCGCGAATACGACGCCAAGGAAGAAGTGGACGAGCCCGACCCCGGCTCCAATCCGTCGGACGACAAGGACGTCGAGATCCTGGAAGACTATGCCGACGATCCCGTGGTCGAGGAAATCACCTCACTGATCAACTCGATGTCGGAAGACGAGCAGATCGACCTGGTGGCGATGGCCTGGCTCGGCCGCGACGACTACACCGCCGCCGACTGGCCCGAGGTGCGCAAAGAAGCCGCCGAGGCCCACAACGATCGCACCGCGGCCTATCTGCTCGGCATCCCGGACCTTGGCGACATCCTGGAGGAAGGCCTGTCGATGCTGGGCTTTTCCTGCGAGGACGTCGAAATGGGCCGGCTGTAAGGTTCCGACCGACCGCGCGGTGAGCCGCCTCAGACTTTAGTCGCAGCTAAGCCACGAAAAGCGTGCCACTTAACGCAGGTCCCCGCCCGGTCGCGGAGCGGCGGCCATGTGGCGGGTCGCTCAATATTGCACCCTCCGAAAGTGTTCCACGCCGCCCCGGCAAAAAGCCCCGCAAAGGCGCACTTTCGGGGGCCTTTCACCTCTTTATTCATATTTCGGGATTGAAGAAACCGTCGGGATTGAACATTATGCGCCGCATGGGGCGCTGGATGGCATGGCCGGTACGGTCTGATGTTCATTCATCTTCCCGCTGGTTGGCTCTCGGGCGACCCGATATCCCACCTCCGAATGCTGCATCCGCTTCCCGCGCACGCGCCTGAGCGCGCGTTGGCAGCATCTCCAGATGAAAGGACAACCACCAACGGCGGTTGAACCGCCGCGCAACAAAAAGAAGAACTAGGAGCGGAAGTAGAGACTCTCCCAAGGGGGCGACACAACAAGATCCCGAGGAGGAGTTCCTGAATGCTTAAGGACATCATCAATCGTCCGATCGGACGGCGCAGCATCCTCAAGGCTGGCGCCGCGCTTGGCGCTATGCAGGTTGCTAGCCCGTTCGTCGTGAGCGCGCTCGGCGAGACGCCGGTCAAGATCGGCCTCGACGACCCGTTCACCGGCACCTATGCCGAGCTCGGCAAGCACGAGCAGATCGGCTGCCAGCTCGCCGTCGACGAGATCAACAAGAAGGGCGGCATTCTCGGCCGCAAGGTCGAACTGCTGGCGGAAGACTCGACCAGCGCCAACACCGGCACCGCGGTGCAGAAGGCGCACAAGCTGATCGACCGCGACAAGGTCAACTTCATGCTCGGCAACGTGAACTCCTCGATGGCGCTGGCCATCGGCGAGGTCACCAGCAAGGCCGGCGTCCTGCACATCGTCACCGGCGGTCACACCGACGCGGTGACCGGCAAGGACTGCCACTGGAACGTCTTCCGCGTCTGCAACACCACCCGCATGGAAACCAACTCGGTCTCCAAGGTGCTGTTCGATAAGTTCGGCAAGAAGTGGTACTTCATCACGCCGGACTATTCCTTCGGCCACACCCTGCAGCAGGGCTTCGAGGCGAGCCTCAAGAAGTTCGGCGGCACCGAGGTCGGCGCGTCGCTGTGCCCGCTCGGCACCACCGACTACTCGTCGTACCTGATCAAGGCGCAGGCCGCGAACCCGGACGTCATCATCTTCCTCACGGCCGGCCAGGACGCGGTCAATTCGCTGAAGCAGGCGGTGCAGTTCGGCCTCAACAAGAAGTTCCACATCGCCGGCGCCCAGCAGGAGCTGGAGGTGCTGGAAGGCCTGCCGGCGAATGCGCGTATCGGCACCTGGGTGTTCGAGTGGTACTGGAACCAGCCGAACGTGCCGCACGTGAAGGACTTCGTCGCCCGCGTACGCAAGGTCAACAACGGCAAGGTGCCGACCGCCCGTCACTGGTTCGGTTACGCCTCGGTGTGGACCTGCGCGCTGATCGCGAACGAGAAGAAGTCCCTCAAGGCAGACGTGCTGGCCAAGGGCCTGGAAGGCTTCGAGCTGCCGCCCGAGGTGTCGCTGATGCCTAACAAGGTGTTCTACCGCGCCGGCGACCATCAGCTCATGCCCGACCTCTATGTCGGTCATGCTCAGGAGAAGGGCGCGGTGCCGGAAGACCTGTTCCACGTCGACAACGTGGTCCAGGGCAAGGACGTGGCCCTGCCGGTCTCCGAGAAAGGCTGCCATCTGCACTATCCGGCCTAACGGCCGACCGTGGGCCGGGCGCTCCCGTGAAACGGGAGCGCCCGGTTTTTCAGATTTGGGGAAATTTGGGAATTAAACAAAATCGGCGCGCGGCCGCTTCCAGTTGCGCGCGCGATCAACAAGCACAAACAACATGACTCAACTCATTCTCTACAACGTCTTCAATGGACTGATCATTGGAGCGTTCTACGGGCTGATGGCGCTGGGGCTGTCGCTCATTCTCAACCTGTCCGGCGTCATCAATTTCGCGCACGGCGGCTTCCTCGCGATCGGCGCCTACCTCGCCTTCTTCCTCATGCCTTTCATCGGGTTCTGGGGCGCACTGGTCGTCGCCCCGATCCTGACCGCCATCTTCGGGCTGCTCATCGAGCGCGTCCTGATCCGCCCGCTCTACGGGCGCGATCCGCTCTACAGCCTGCTGCTCACCTTCGGCCTCGCCTTCATGTTCGAGGACGGCACCCGCTTCATCTGGGGTCCCCAGACGCTGCCCTTCACGATCCCGGCCTGGCTGTCGAGCCCCTTGAGCGCCAATTACTTCTTCCTCACCGGCTACCGGCTGTTCATGGTGGCCCTGGTGACGCTCACCGTGGTGGTGCTGTTCGTGGTCCTGAACCGCACGCGGCTCGGCATGCGCATCCGCGCCGGGACGCTCGATCTCGAGACCGTCTCGGTGCTGGGTGTCAACACGCGCTTCCTGCGCAGCGCCAATTTCGGTCTCGGCATCTATATGGCCGGCCTCGCCGGCGTTCTGGCCGCCGGCATGCTCGGCCTGCAGCCGACCATCGGCAGCGAACTGATCATGCCGAGCTTCGTCGCCATCATCATCGGCGGCCTCGGCAGCCTGCCGGGCACCCTGATCGGCGGCCTGCTGATCGGCGTCGCCTCCGGCGTCACCAGCGTGTTCTTTCCCTCCGCCAGTGAGGCGGTGATTTACGTGATGATGGGCTTGGTTCTATTGGTACGCCCGCGCGGGCTGTTCGGTGAAGAAGGACGCCTGCAATGACAACGGACGATCAACGTCTCAGGAAATACGCCGCCGACGCGGTGATCTGGTTGGCGTTGCTGACCATGCCGTGGTGGATCAACTACATCGGCGGCTATACGCAGCTCGGCACCCGCGTGGTGGTGATGGCGCTCGCCGCCACCGCGCTCAACTTCCTGCTCGGCTATACCGGCGTGCTGTCCTTCGGACACGCGGCTTATTTCGGCCTCGGCGTCTACGGTACCGGCCTCACCATCAAGTATTTGCTGCCCAGCACGCTTGCCGCCATGGGCGTCGGCGTCGTGACCGCGATCGTAGCGGCGGCCGTCATCGGGCTCCTGATCGTGCACTTGCGCGGCATCTACTTCGCCATGGTGACCATCGCCTTCGGCCAGGTGTTCTATTTCATCGCCTATCGATGGAATACCGTCACCGGCGGCGACGACGGCCTGGCGGGCTGGGGGCGGCACGCGATCGATTTCGGGATCGGCAAGCTCGATATCGCGCACAGCCCCATCACCTTCTATTATTTCTGCCTCTTCTTCTTCGCGGTGGCGGTTGCGATCCTGGCTGCGCTCTTGCGCTCGCCGTTCGGGCGCACCCTGCTGGCGATCCGCGAGAACGAGCGGCGGTCGCGCTTCCTCGGCCTGCCGGTCGACCGGCACATCTGGCTGTCGTGGGTGATCTCCTGCGCGTTCGTCGGGCTTGCCGGCACGCTCTACGCGCTACTCAACAACTTCGCCGACCCGCACGACCTGCACTGGTCGCAATCGGGCGACTTCGTGATCATGGCCGTGCTGGGTGGCATGCGCTCGTTCTGGGGACCGCTAATCGGCGCCGCCATCTTCGTGGTGCTGCAGGACTACGTGTCGACCATGACCCAGAACTGGATGTCGTTCATCGGCCTGTTCTTCGTGCTCGTCGTGCTGTTCTTCCCGCGCGGCGTGCTCGGCATCGTACGTCGGAAGGCGGTGTCATGAGCTTCCTGAAAGTCGAAAACGTCACTAAGCGCTTTGGCAACCTGGTCGCCGTCAACAACGTGTCGATGACGGTCGAGCCCGGTGAGCTGCGCGCGGTCATCGGCCCCAACGGCGCCGGCAAGACCACCTTCTTCAACCTGATCAGCGGCTTCGCCAACCCGACGAGCGGGAAAATCATCTTCGACGGCGAGGACGTGACCAAGCTCACGCCGGACAAGCGGGTCTGGCGCGGCATGGCGCGCACGTTCCAGATCACGGAAGTGTTCCCGGAACTGAGCATCTACGAGAACCTGCAGATCGCGGTCGAGGTCGCCTCCGGCTACCGGCTGCGCATTCGGCTCAAGGCCAACGAGAAGGCCGCGGTGCATGCGCGCACCAGCGAATTGCTCGAGATGAGCGGGCTTGCGAGCAAGGCCGGCCGGCTGGTGGGCGAGCTCAGTCACGGCGACCAACGCGCCACCGAGATCATGATGGCGCTGGCGCTCAACCCGCGCCTGCTGCTGCTCGACGAACCCACCGCCGGCATGGGCGACCAGGAGACCTATGACATCACCCAGCTCATCCGCACGCTGCACCAGGAGCAGAAGCTGGCCATGGTGCTGATCGAGCATGACATGCGCGTGGTGCTGCACCTGGCCCAGCGCATCATGGTGCTGGCCGAAGGCGAGATGCTCGCAGAGGGCACGCCCGCGGAGGTCACCGCCAACGAGGCCGTGCAAGCCGCCTACCTCGGAAAGGAAGCGGCATGAGCGAAGCGGCCCTCACAGCGGAAAACCTGCACACCTTCTACGGCAAGAGCCACATCCTGCATGGCGTCAGCCTGGAGGTTAAGGCGGGCGAGATCGTTGCCCTGCTCGGCCGCAACGGTGCCGGCAAGACCACGACCATGCGCAGCCTGGTCGGCCTCACCCATGCCCGCGAGGGCAAGGTGACGCTGTTCGGCAAGACCACCACCGACTGGCCGCCCTATCGCATCGCCATGCTCGGTCTCGGCTACGTGCCGGAAGGCCGCAAGATTTTCCCGAGCCTGACGGTGGAGGAGAATCTGAAAGTTCCGATGGAACGGCCCGGCCCGTGGAACATCGCGCGCGTCTACGAGCTGTTCCCGCGGCTCGCCGAACGCAAGAGCAACAAGGGCCGGCAACTTTCCGGCGGCGAGCAGGAAATGCTCGCCATCGCCCGCGCCCTGCTGCTTAACCCGAGCCTGATCCTGCTCGATGAGCCGAGCCAGGGGCTGGCGCCGCTGATCGTGCAGGAGGTGTTCCGGGTGATCACCTCGGCGCGCGAAGAAGGCATCTCGGTGCTGCTAGTCGAACAAAACGTGCGCGCGGCGGTCGCGATCGCCGACCGTGCCTATGTGCTGGATGACGGCAAGATCGTCTATTCCGGCGACGCGGCCGAGTTCGCGAAGGACGAGGAGCGGGTACGCTCGCTCGCCGGCGTCAGCAGCGAGAGTTGGGACTGAACGGAACACGCGTCGGCCCGACGCCGGGCCGACGCCCTCGCTTCAGAAATCGAGCTGGTCCTGGATGGCGGCAAGCCCGGCCTTGGCGCAGGCCTCGTCCTTGTCGCCGCCGGGCGCGCCGGACACCCCCACCCCACCGACCAGCGAGCCGGCCGACTGGATCATCAGGCCGCCGACGAGCGGCGTCACCTTCGGCAGACCGGCAAGCCCGGCGCCGATGCTGCCGTCCTTCATCGCCTGTACGAACTCGGCCGTGCTGCGGGTGAAGGTCACCGCGGTCCAGGCCTTGCCCTTGGCGATGTCGAGCGTGGCCACCGGCGCGTAACGGTCGCGCAATTCCACGAGCGGCGCGCCGAAACGGTCGAGCACCACCACGGCGACCTGGTAGCCGTCCTTGCGACATCGATCGAGCGCCGCCTTCGCCAGCGTCAGGGCCGCATCGGGCGCCAGCGACTTGTACGTAATGACGGCGTTCGCCGCGCGGGCGGGCATCGCCGCAGCCAACCCGAGCATGAGCGCGAGCGCGGCGGCGGCCGGAACGACCAGTTTCCTCATCTCAACCTCCGAACGTTGCAGGCTGAGGCCCGTCTCCTTACGGACGGATGTAGGCCCAGCCTTCTTCCTGCAGTTGGGTCAGACGCACGACGCCGGCGGGCACGATGCGCGCCTGCGACACGATCTTGATGGCATGACCTTCCTTCTTCTCCATGTGCATCATGGTGTTGTGGCAGGCGGAGAAGGTCAGCTCCGACGGGAACGCGACGGCCTTCAGGTTTTTCAGGCGGCCCTTTACCGGCGACTTGTCGGCGCGCAGCATGTTCAACCCGGGCCCGTAGGCCACGACCTCGATCTCGGCCGTCTCGCCCTTGTCGCGGTAGTATGTCATCAGGTTGGCGACGTTGTTGAGTACCAGGTTCATCACCGCCGGATTGTTCTGGTCGACCTGGAAAGCGATGTGGTGGATCTTGGTATTGGCCTTCTGCGCCTTCTCCGCGGCATGGCCCGGCGTCGCCGCGGCAAACGCGAGCGCGGCGACCGCGACAAGCGCGGTTGCGAACTTCTTCATCTCTATTTCCTCCCGTTATCGATTGTTTGGCGCGCCCTAGAGCACGATGCGTTTGGATTGAATCAACGTGCTTTCCTAACATTTTGTTTGAGCATGATCTTTTCCGAAAACCGGTTTCCACTTTTCGGGATCATGCTCTAGGGACGAACAACCGTATAACCTTTTTCCGCCAGCTCCAGGATGCGCGCGACGCCGACCTGCACCTTGACGACCTTGGGATTGATATCGACCTTCTTGTGGGTTTCGCGCTCGATCGTGTCGACGGTGTTCATGCAGATGTCGAATTCGACCCCTTGCGAAATCAAGCTGTCGACCTTGGCGCGGTTGGGACTATTGGCGCGCAACAGATCGATGCCGGGTCCGAAGGCAACCACCACGATGGAGATCTTGTCGGGCTCATAGAACTTGAGGAGGTTATAGGGCACGCTGAGCGCCAGCGCCTGCTTGGCCGGCGTGCGGTCGGACAACTGGACGACCAGATGATGATCGGCGAACGGCTTGTCGGGCAGCGGCGCCTGCAGCTTGGTCTGCGCGAAGGACGGCGGCGCCAAAGCTAGCGCCACCAGCGCCGCGAGCAGCGCTACGCCGAACCGAAGCCGCAACGCCCGCGCGTACATGAGGGCCATAAGAGCCTCCTACCCGGATACACCCGGATTGTTACCCACCCCTTTGAGCGCCACCTGATTGAGCTTCTTCGGCCGCGCGGTCTTCTGCCCGCGCAGGTAATCGGCGAACACGTCCCACACCGGCTTGCCCTTCTGCGGATTGACCGAGGCCCAGCCGGCGACCTTGTAGGTCTTGTTCGCTTCCACCGGCTTGCCGCTGTCGAGGGTCATGGCGGAGATGCGCTTGCCCATATTCTCGTTCGGCGAGCAGGCGTAATCCATGCCGCCGACGCGCACCATATCACCGCCCTGCTGGTAGAACGGATCAGGATTGAACAGATTGTCGCACACGTCTTCCATGACCGCCTTGAGCTGCGCGCCGGTCATCTCGACGGTGTAGACCTCCGGATAGGTGATGGCGGTCTCGGACAGCACGTCTTCCATGGTGATGGCGTCACCCGGCAGCACGGTGTTGCCCCATCGGAAGCCGGGCGACAGCGCGATCTCGGCGTCGAGCGTGTGGCGCACCGCGTCGCAGATCAGCTGGTCCATGGTGCCGTTGAAATTGCCGCGCCGGTAGAGCACGTCGCCGGCAACCGCCAGCTTTTCGCCGAGGGCCTTTTCGTGCGGCTTGCGCAGGCGTTCGACCAGCGACTGCATGGCGGGATCGGGCTTCAGCAGCCCGGAATAGACCGGCAGCAGCGAATAGCGCACGCCCTTGACCGCGCCCTTGCCAAGCTCGAGATCGAGCACGGCGAGGAACTTGCCGGCGGACCCCGCGCTGGTGACGAGTGTCTTGCCGCCGGCGTTCTTGACTGTCACGGGCGCCGGCACCGCGTCATGGGTGTGGCCGCCGAGGATGATATCAATGCCGGTGACCTTGGAGGCGAGCTTCAAGTCGACGTCCATGCCGTTGTGCGAAAGCAGGATGACGGCGTCGACCTTCTCCTTCTCGCGCACTTTGTTGACTAGCGTCTGCAGTTCGGCGTCGCGAATGCCGAAGGTCCAGTCCGGCACGAAGCGCTTCGGATGCGCGACCGGCACGTAGGGGAACGCCTGGCCGATGACCGCGATGCGGTGGCCCCCGACTTGCTTGATCGTCACCGGCTTGAACACGCGGCCCGAGGCGGTGTCGTATGCCGGCTTGTCGTTGAAGGCGGCCTCCTCGGTCAGAAACACGTTCTGCGCCAGAAACTCGCCCTTGAACTTCTTGATGTTGGCGTTGAGGCGTTCCTCGCCGTAGGTGAATTCCCAATGGCCGGTCAGCACCTCGGTGCCGAGCAGATTGGCGGCCTCCACCATGTCCTCGCCGTGCACGGTGTTGGCGAGCCCCGAGCCCTGCATGAGGTCGCCGCCGTCGACCAGCAGCGAATTGCCGGCGCCGGCCTCCGTTCGCAGGCGGTCGATCAGGGTCTTCAGGTGCGCGAAGCCGCCGAGCCGGCCGTAGCGGTGGGCGGCCTCGGCGAAGTCGAGACAGGTGAAGGCGTGAGCCTCGCGCGTCTTGGGCGCGATGCCGAAATGGTCGAGGAAGGCTTTGCCGACCAGGTGGGGCGGCTTGCCGGCCATGCCCGCGACGCCGAGATTGACGCTGGGCTCGCGGAAATAGACCGGCAAGAGCTGCGCATGACTGTCGGTCATGTGCAGCACGCGGGCGTTGCCGAAACGGCCGATGCCGTAAGGATCATCGGCCGCCGCGGCGCGGGCCAGCCCGCGTGGTACAACGCCCGAGATCGCCGCGGCGGTGAGCACTTTCAACACGTCGCGGCGACGCATCGCTTTTCTCTCCTCGGTTCTTCGCGATGCCGGCCGCGCGTCAGCGCGGCACGGCCTTCTCCCAGATCTTGGCCTGTTCCTTGGACTGTGCGATCGAGGCGTCGGCCAGGGCCTTGGCGTGGTCGGAACGCTTGATTGCTTCGTCGTACTTGCCGGCGTCGGCCGCCTTCTTGGCGGCCTTGAGCTCCTTGTCGGTGGTCGACCACGCAGTCTTCATCTTGACGGCCTGCTTGGCCGCGGCTTCCGCCTTGGCATAGGCCGCCTTGAAGTCGTTGGCCGAGGCGGCGAACGCCGCTGTCGTCATACCGGCGACCGACAGGATGACCGCCAGGCGGATCAGTGCACGGGTGCGCATGGGTTCCTCCAATCGTTCGCTGTTACGGGCGCGAGCCGGGGCCGACGATCGGCAGACCGTTACCCATGTACGAGAGATAGTATTCGACGTCGCGGTAGAGCTCGTCCTGCGGTTTCAGCGCGTCGGCCCGCACCTGCGTGTTGCAGGAGGTGAAGCGGCGGCTGATGGTGCCCATGCCGCCCCAGTTAGAGCGGTAGATCGGCATGGCATTGAGGATACCGAGCGCGGGCGCCAGCACTTCGGTGCGCAGGTGCTTGCCGGCCAGCTGCACGTGGCAGCTTGCGCAGGAGAAGTTGAACTGACCGCGGCGGGTGTAGAAATATTCCTCACCCTTCTTGTAGGCTGCGAGCGCACGCGGATCGTTCGGGACCTTGATGTCCATGTTCTTGCCGCGCGAGGTAAATGACATGTAGGCCATCACCGCCGCCATGTCGTCCTTCTTGTAGTTGAGCGTCTTTTCGCCGTTCTTCTTCAGGCACTGATTGACCGCCAGCTCCAGCGTGACGACTTCACCCGTCTTCTTGTCGAAATAGGGGTAATTCTGGCGGATGCTGACGCCCTTGTTCGGGAAGCAATCGGCGAGCGTCTTGCCGTTCTTGAACGGCTTGGACATCATGGTCCGGCCCTTGTCGATCGCGAATTCATAAGGCGGGAACTGCTCGATTGCGACCCACTGCTTGCGCAGGCCAACGTCCATTGAGTACGGGCCGTTGACGAAATCATTGAGCTGCAGATTCGGAAACTTCTTCAGGAAGTATTCGCGAAACGCCTTGAAGTCCGCTTTCGGGTCAACCTTCATATTGTCAGCAAGCAGAGGCTGCGCCGTGCCGACAATGATCGCGAGCGCGATGAAAATTTTGCGCAGCATTCATTCCTCCCCTGTCGCCCTTGACGTAGCGGGCATTAGCTAATTTTGGCCGTCAGTGTGTCCGATTGGCCCTTGTTGTCGACCCAGCTCACCTTGATCTCGTCGCCCTTCTTGGCGCCCTTGAAGGCGAACTTGACGTACGGGTTTTTCGAAACCGCCGGGCCCCACAGCGCGGTGAACACCGTCTTGCCGCTGTGCACGAACTCCAGCACCTCGATGTGATGCGGCGGGATGAGCTTGCCGGTCTTCTTGTTCTTGACGAAGCCGGAGTCCATCGGATGCTGAATCAGCGACTGGACCACGGTGGTGTCGCCGCTCGAAACGGCGCGCACACGGATTGTCGACATCTTCCTATGCCTCTCTGTTCGATTTCGTTCCAATCAGCCGCCGCAGCCGCCGACGGTGACTTTGACGTTCTTGCTGGCGGTGTAGAGCTTGCCGTCGGATTCAACGACCGCAATCACCTTGCTGGTCTTGGCCATCTTCAGACGGTTCGCCACCATCGCTTCCGTGCCTTCCGGAATTTTGTAGGCTGCGGTCAGCGTGAAGGGATTGTTCGGCACCAGGATCGCGATAGCCGTCACCTTGGGCAGTGAGCTCTTGACCGCGATCGGCACCACGGCGCCGTTCTCGGCGATCTCCGGCGCATCGAGGGCGATCTTATCCGAGGCCGTGGAGGTCTTGCCGTAGAGCGCCTTGAGCACGTCGGCTTCATTCTTCTGCTTGAAGGCCTCGGCCGGCCAGCCCTTGGCGTCGGCGGCGAGCGCCTGCTGGACCAGCAGCGTCATGTCCGCCAGCCCGAGGCCGGCGACGCCGCAGACGGCGGCGCCCTTCAGGATCATTCGTCGCGCACGATCGGGCGCGTCCGGCGACTGGATCATGTTCGTCGTCTCCTTTGTCATGCGCTTGTCTTTCCGTTTTTCTTCTTGGTTTGTCCGAAATGCACGCGTCAGCGCGTATAGAGGAAATCGATGATCGATTCGATTTCAGAGTGAGTGAGAATGAGGTTTCGCCCGAACGGCGGCATTACCGTCTCCGGGTTGCGCTTGGTCTCGTCAAAGACGATCGCGTACAGGTCGGCGCGCGAGAAGCGCTTCTTCATGTCGTTGAGCACGGGCCCGACATTGCCCATGTTGCTGCCACCCTTGATCTCGTGACAGGTGATGCAATTGCCCTTGCTGCGGTTGAAGGCGAGTTTTTGGCCTTCCGCTGCCGACGCCGCCGACGCGACGTTCACGCCCAGCGCCAGCGCGCCGAGGATTCCACCGGCGACCATCGCCGCTTTCATGTAAGACCTTTTCAATTCCATCTGCTCTCCTCCCCAACCCGGTCGTTTCGAGCGACGCATTTCGGCTGCTCCGTCCGGTTTCATCACCCGGCTCACGTCACTTGGTTCGCATGTCGTCGTGCGGACCCGTGGTCCGCGGTGTCACGTTCTTGCCTTCAGCCGTCGACTTGACCGCGATCCGCGCCGGATTCACGCGGTCCGTCATGCATGCCTGAACATGTGTGGCGGATAGCAGGTCGCGCCAGACGAAGCCGCCGCGCTTCGGCCGCGCGACTCTAGGCACGCCGTTGCGTTCCGCAACGAAATTATTATCCAACATATCGTTCGGACGCAGAACGTACGCGCTGAGCGCGCCGACATCGCTGGGAGAAAATGTGTGCGGTGCGATAGAGGACTGCACGCCGCCGGCCATGGCCGCGCCGGACGCCAGGAACACACGACGACCGGGTTTCTCGACGGCGTCGCCAATCCGATGCGCACTGTCGCGGCTAGACGTGGAGCGGCGCGTGCCGGCCGGCATCCCTCATCATCTCCCCAGACAATTGATCGTTATTTTTTGTTGTTCTTATCGTTCTATCTTATAGTTCACATTCAATTTTAATGATCTGTCGCGTCGCGTCCAGAACTCTTTTCACGCGGAACCCGTGCCCCATGGCTTGGGTACGTCCGCGCCGCCGACGCGGGGACGACGCGCAAAAGACGCATGAAATTGGAAACGCTTACGCGGGCGCGACGGTTTGCGGCACGGTTGCAAGGGACCGCGCGCGACGAACTGCAGCATGGCATATTACGTCAACGCCGTGGCCTTTGCGCCATTGCCTCTCCAACCACCGGCACAGAATGCCGTGCGGCCACGGTCATACCTTCAGGCTGTGCTTGCTCAGCGGCTTCACGGTGCTGGCCTGCGGGCCCTTGTCGCCTATCTCCTCGGCAAACGACACGCGCGCGCCGACGCCCAGCTGCGAAAAGCCGTCGCCCAGCACGCTGTTGCGGTGGAAATAGATCTCGCGGTTGTCGTCGGTCTTGATGAAGCCGAACTGGCCGAGCGGATCGAGCTCGGTCACGGTGCCGAGCGGCGAACCACTACTCTCCTTCACCTGCCCTTGCAGCTCGCGCGCGTTGTCCTGCAACTGGCGGCGGGCGCGCTTGAACGTATCGTTAAGCGCGTAGTTGAGGTCCGCGAGGCGCTCGTCGTCCTGGCGCACGCGGCCGATATTAACCTCGCGGCCGTCCGGCAGCGACAGACGCACGGCGATCTCGTAGAGGCCGCCGGTGCGGTGGTGACCGCTCGGCGCCTTCAGCACCACGCGGCCGGCGGTGATGCGGCCGAAGCGCTCCTCGAGCTGGGCTAAGTGCTTGTCGATCGCCGCGCGAACTTGAGGACTGGCATCTAGGCCCTGGAAATCGATCTCGACGGGGGTCTGCATCATGCTCTCTCCCGATTTTCCCTTAGTCTTCTTGGACATGCAGGCTCGGAGTTCCCGCCGCTACAGTCATTGATTTGGCTCAAGGCGCGGCCGAGCGTTTGGGGACGCCTTTAGTCTCTCGGTGCAGGTGACCGATCATCTGGCGATGCAGGCGGCGCTGCAACCTTACGTGGACAACTCGATCTCCAAGACGATCAATGTGCCGGAAGATTCCCCGTTCGAAGACTTCAAGCGCATCTACGATCTCGCCTACGACAAGGGGCTCAAAGGCTGCACCACCTTCCGGCCCAATCCGGTGACCGGGAGTGTACTGAGCGAAACCGGAGCCATCGGCTCGCACTTGGGCTCGCACTTGGGCCCGCACTGCTGCACGCCCGAGCGCGAGGCGGACTAGGGCGCTATTTCTCCGCCTTCTCTTCTTTCTGTTCCACCTTGGCGAGTCCGGCCAGGTGCTTGCTGATGGTGCGCACCGGCACGATGGTGTCATCCAGGCCCAGTTGCGCGCAGACCGGCAGAAAGCCCTCATCCTCAATCATGGTCACCACACGCGGAATGCCGAGGTTCTTGCCGATCAGCCCGGCGATGATGTTGGTCTGGTCGTGGTTGGTGATGCAATAAAGGATGTGAGTGCGGCTCGGATCGACCTCCTTGAGCACGTCGGGCGTGCTGCCGTCGCCGTGCAGGAAGGCGCAGTCGAGCTGTTCGCCGAGCTCCTTGATGCGGTCCTCGTCGCGCTCGATGATGATGACCTCATGGCCCTCCTCGATCAGCGCATGCGCCGTCTTCACGGTCAGGGCGGTTGCTCCGATGAAGGCCAATCTCATGGCGCGTTGCCTTTCTCTTTGGCCGGCACCTCAATGGGACGGCGCGATCCAATCCAGGTGCGCGGCGCCAGGAACACCAAGAGCGGCAGGACTTCCAAGCGACCAAGCACCATATCGAGACACAATAATCCCTTGAGCGCGGACGGCAGGCCAGGCCCACTGATGCCGGCCGAGAGGCCGACGGTGCCGGTGGCGGAAACGACCTCGAACAGGGCGTCGAGCGGGTCGTAACCGTACCAGAGGAACGGCAGCCAGGAGAGCACGATCACGGCAGCGAACATGCCGATGACGGCCAAGATGCGGACCAATTCGTCGTCGCCCCAGGTGCGGCCAGCGATCGGTGTCTGCACCGTGGCGTGCGGCGTTAGCCGCGTCTTCTGGATGATCAGCTGGATAAGCTTGATAAAGACCAACAAGCGCAACAGCTTGATGCCGCCGGCGCTCGAGCCGACGCTACCGCCGATAAACATGGAGACGATCAGCACGACCTTGGAAAAGGCGTCCATGGCGTGCACCGGCACGAGCGAAAAGCCGGCGGTGGTCTGGGCGGAGAATGCCGTCAGCAACAGGTCTTTCATGTGACCGCTTGGCGCGGCCCGGCTCCATTGGTCGAGCGCGAGCAGCGCGAAGACGACCATTCCGGCGATCAGCAAGGCATGCAATTCCGGATCGCGCACGAGATCGCGCCAGTTGCCGCGCATGGCCTGCGAAAACAGCGGGATGCAGATGGCGCCGGCGACGCAGAGCAGGATGACGAGGGTCTGCACCGTTCCACTGACGCCGCCGAGACTGGCGTCGAACGGGGCGAAACCGCCGGTCGAGACCGACGACAGCGTCAAGGTGATGGCGGGAAAGACGCCAGCGCCGGCCAGCCACAAGGCGACGATGCCGATCGCGGTCAGCGCCAGATAGACGCGGATCACGACGACGGCATAGGCGCGCGTGCCGCCCAGGATGCCTTCTTGGCTGTTGAGCACGCCGTGCAGCCGCTTGGCGCTCGCGCTTTGTCCGAACAGCAGGGTGAACGACAGCACCATGATGCCGATGCCGCCCAGCCATTGCAGCCAGGCCGCGGTGAACAGCAAACTCGCCGGCTTGTCCGCGACGGTGCGAAGGGTGGAGAGGCCGGTGGTCGTGATGCCCGAGACTGCTTCGAACAGGGCATCGAGGAAGCCGACGCCGGCCGACATCATCGGCACCGCCATGATCAGCGGCACCAGCAGGAAGATAGCGGCGATCACGACGACCGCCTCGTTGAGCTGAATTTCGTGCGGCCGCGGCCCGCGTTGCAGCAACAGGCCGGCGGCGAGCATCGCCGCAATGGCGACGGCATAGCCGATGGCGTGGGTGAATTCGCGATCGATGAGAGCGAACAGCAACGGCGGCGTAACGAGCAGACCGACCAGAACGAGAAGCTGGCCCAGATAATGGCCGACGACCGCCGGCCGCACCGCGTAGCTCAGGCTTTCCGCAGATGCCATATCCACGCTCGCGCTATTCTAGGCCTCGATGACGATAGCCGACGTCACAGCCCTGCGCCGAGCGGCCGCCGACGCCAATCAGCGCATGTCAGCGCCGGCGCGGCCGCCATGGCGCCGCGGCCTGTTATCATTGCCGGCGCGCAGCAGAGTGCGCCGGCCCTTGCGCAGCCGATTGTTGCGCAGTTTCAGATCGAGCGCTTCGAGCAGGTTCTGCCCGACGCGAATGCGGTTGGGCCGTTCCGACATGGTGCGCAGCCAGCGCTCCATGTTGGCGCGCAGCTTGGCGCGACGGGCGTGCCGCACGGATGCATAGGCCGCGCCCGGCACCGCCTGCAGGTCGAGTACGATCGGATGATGGTCGGAGGGCCCGCGTGCCAGCACCCGGCTCTCGCGGCAGCGCAGGCCGCGCGCCATGCAGCGGTCGAGCCGGAACGAGATGATGTTGGAGGGGCTGTGGGTCGGCTGGCGCGGGCCGATGTCCTTGAAGCCGGCGAGCTTGACCGGGCCGACCGCGTTGTAGTCGCCGACGATGGCCGCCGAGCCTTCGAGCGCGTTGGCGATGTGCAGGAGCTGCCAGCGGTTGAGGAACTGGCCGTGCGAGAGATGCACGTTGGCGAAGGCGACCTCGCCGAACTGAACGATCTGAGCAACGCGCGGCGGCACGCGGCCCGGCACCTGCGAGACCGGCAGGCGCAGCGCATAAGGCTCAGGCAGCGGATGTGGGCTCCAGACCGCGAGGCCGTAGATGCGGCCGTCGAGCGGCTCGCGGAAGAAATGACCGCCGACGAGGTCCGGCAGCGCGCAGAGGTTTTCGGTCGCCTCCTGCAGCAGCAGCAGGTCCGGCTTGTGGCGCGCGATCAGCGCGGCCACGTCCTTGACGCCCGCACCCGTCAACCGCAACAGGTTCCAACTGACAACTTTCAAGAGACGGTTCCCGATCGGCGCTTTTTTGCGTTCACATTCGTTTTGCGTTCACATTCGACGCGCCGGGCAACGAAGCGGCCCGCGAGCCCCGGAACGCATTGGACGGACTCTTTGGATAGCCTCTTAGGAATTGTGCCGCAACGCCTGACCGGCACCAAGTCTCCCACGGCAGTGGCAGGAAAATCTGGCCAATATTTGGTGAACGAAACGCCGCTTTTCAAGGCTATTCTTGCCGCACTGCAAGGGGTTAAGCCCACTACGCGCGGCATTTGCGGGCCCCGCGCGGCCCTCGCTAAAACCGGGTGCCCGCGCCGTCAGGACACTTAATCCACAGCCGGCTCAATGGAATATCTGTTCGTCACGCTCTATGCGCTAATCGCCGCCGCCGTCACGGTGCACGTGCTGCTGACCAAGAGCGACGTGCGTGCGGCGCTGGCCTGGATCGCGGTGGCTTGGCTGTCGCCGTTCTTCGGCGCGTTCCTCTATTTCGTCTTCGGCATCAACCGCGTCACCCGGCGGGCCCTCAATCTGGCAATGCCCGAGCGGCCTGAGGAGGCTGGCGAGGCCCCGGATGCGCGGCCCGCGGTGCCGGAGAACATCTGCCTCCTCGCTGAGGCCGGCGCGCGCGTGACCGGCAGCCCGTTGATCGCCGGCAACGCAGTTTCGGTCTTTCACGGCGGCGACGAAGCTTATCCGGCGATGCTGGAAGCGATCCGCAACGCCAAGCGCAGCGTGGCGCTCGCCTCCTATATCTTCCGCTACGACGTCACCGGCCGCGCCTTCGTCGACGCGCTGGTCGCGGCGCACAAGCGCGGCGTCGCAGTGCGCGTCCTGCTCGACAGCGTCGGCAGCGGCTATTTCTGGTCGGGTACGCTGCGCGACCTGAAACGCGGCGGCGTGCCGGCCGCGCGCTTCCTCCACACCTGGCTGCCGTGGCGCATGCCGTTCCTCAACATGCGCAACCATAAGAAGCTCCTGATCGTCGATGGCGAGATCGGCTTCACCGGCGGGCTGAACATCGGCGCCGGCCATTCCCGCCGGCTGGTCAGGAAGCGCAACGAATACGTCGACGACGTGCAGGTCAGGGTCGAGGGGCCGGTGGTGCGCCAGCTGCTGCAGACCTTCGCGCAGGACTGGTCGTTCACCACCGACGAGGACCTCACGGGCGAAGCGTGGTGGCCAAGAATCATGACCGTGGGTCAGGTGTTTGCGCGCGGCATCCACTCCGGACCCGACGCCGACATCTACAAGCTGGAGACAATCCTGGGCGCGGCGCTGGCGCAGGCGCGCCACCGCGTGCGCATCGTCACGCCCTATTTCCTGCCCAACCAACGCATGCAGTTCGCCATCGTGCAGGCGGGCTTACGCGGCGTCGAGGTTGAGATCCTGATCCCCGAGCGCAGCGACCACGTCCTCATGGACTGGGCGATGCGCGCGCATCTGCGCTTCTTCGAGGACGTGCCGGCAGCGGTCTATTTCACGCCGGCGCCGTTCAACCACGCCAAGCTGATGACGGTCGACGGGGAATGGTGCCTGACCGGCAGCTCGAACTGGGACACGCGCAGCTTCCGGCTCAATTTCGAGTTCGACCTGGAATGCTACGACCGCGCGCTGACCGCGAACATCGACGCGGTGATCGACCGCAAGATCGCACAATGCCGCAATGTGGACCTTGCCGCCCTGGCGGCGGCGCCCCCCGCGGTACGGCTGCGCGATGCCGCCATCCGGCTGCTGCTGCCCTATCTCTAAGTCATAGTTTGTCGCGTTTCGGGACGGCGAACCGGTTCTTAAACGTCGGCTGGAAATGCTCAAACGCCAAAACTGCCGGGAAAAGAGCCTCCTCTGCCGATTCGGCTCTAGCCCGAATAGAGGCGCGCCGCACATCCGGTAAAACCCCTATGGGCTTTACCTGAATTTTCGCAAGCATTTGCCGCGCGTATCCCCTAATTGTCAGAAATCGGGAGAACGCCATGCTGAGCCAGCCCCTCGCCGACCATGCCGCCGCGCAAACCGCCGGTCCGGCACTGGGGCAGACGGAGGGCTTGAGCCTCGGGCATTATGGCCTCTCGGTCCCGACGATGCCCGCGTCCATGCCCTTCGCGCGCAACGCCGAGATTTACGGCGAGAACGAGCCGGCGAAATATTTTTACAAGGTCGTGAGCGGCGCGGTCCGCACGTATAGGGTGCTCAGCGATGGGCGCAGGCAAATCGCCGGTTTCTACCTTCCCGGCGACATCTTCGGCGTGGAGTGCGGCGAGACGCATTCGTTTTCCGCCGAAGCGATTACCGCCTGCAGGGCGCTGGTGATCAAGCGCGCGGGCCTCGTGTCGCTCGCCGACCGCGACAGCGATATCGCCCGTAAACTCTGGACCATGACCGCGCGCGAACTGCAGCGCGCGCAGGGTCATCTCACGCTGCTGGTCAAGACCGCGCAGGAGCGCGTCGTCGGCTTCCTTCTGGAGATGGCCGGCCGTCGCGACGCGTCCAGCAACGAAATCGAGCTGCCGATGTCCCGCCAGGACATCGCCGATTACCTGGGGCTGACCATCGAGACCGTGTCTCGCACGTTGACTCAGCTCGAGAAGACGGAAGCGATCGCGGTACCGACCTCGCGGCGCATCGTGCTGCGCAACCGCGCTGCGCTTGACCGCATGAATGGCGGATCTGAGGAGTTTGAAGCCTAACCGCGTTCATCCCTGACGTCGTTCGGTTAGACTGGTCCTGGCATTTTTCAATGCCGGGGCTTCTTCTTTTAGTCGATCACATCAAGAAGCGGTGACCGCCTGCGCCACCGTGGCCGCGAAGGCATCGGTGCCGAGCGTGCCGCCCATGTCGGACGTGCGCGTTGCCGGGTCGGCGATCACCTTATCCAGCGCGGTTTCGATGCGCTGCGCGGCCTTGACGAGTTGGTCGTCGCCGCGCCGCTCACCCAGCCACGCAAGTAGCATGGCGGCCGAGCCGATCAGCGACGAGGGATTGGCGACGTTCTTGCCGGCGATGTCGGGCGCCGAACCGTGCTGGGCCTGCGCCACCGCGTGCGCATCGCCAGCGTTGAGGGACGCCGCCAGCCCCAGGCTGCCGGCGATCTCGGAGGCCTCATCGGAGAGGATATCGCCGAACATGTTGGTGGAGACGATCACGTCGAACTGGCCGGCGTCGCGCACGAGCAGCGCCGCCATGGCGTCGACGATACGCTCTTCGTATTGGACGTCCGGATAGCGCGCCGCCACGGCGCGCGTGCATTCGAGATAGAGCCCGTCGGATACGCGCAGCACGTTCGACTTGTGCACCGCGGTCACCTTGCGCCGGCGCTGGCGCGCGAGCTTGAAGGCGGCCTCGGCGATGCGGGTCGAGCCATGGCGCGTGATCTTGCGCATAGCCATCGCCAGATCGGGCGTCGGCATGAATTCGCCAGGGCCCACATGCATGGAGCGGTCGGCGTAAAAGCCCTCGGTGTTCTCGCGCACGATCACGAGATCGACCGGCGTGCCACAGCGCGGCGGAAAGCCGGGGCGCGAGCGCGCTGGGCGGATGTTGGCATAAAGGTCGAGCCGCTTGCGCAACTCGCCGGACGGGTTGAGCCCGCCCTCCCCAGCCGGTGGATATTCGTTGTGCGACACCGGCCCGAGCAGCACGCCGTCGGCGGCCTTGGCTTTGTCGAGGGTCGCCGCCGGAAAGGTGGTGCCTTCGCCGCGATGCGCGGCCCAGCCGATGGCGGCGCTGTCGAAAGCGAAATCGAGCGCGAAGGCGCGCGCTGCGGCGCCCAGCACATGAAGCGTGGCGGCGGTAATTTCCGGGCCGATGCCGTCGCCTTCCAGCACCAGCAAATTGATCGTGTTACTCATAGTGTCTCATGGCGTCCGCTTCGAAAACGGTCCGCGAACGATCAAGACCCCGACAGCCTGAGCGACAGATCGCGGATTTCTTCGGCCGGCGCGCCGTAGCCCTCGCGCACCAGCGGGAACGCGCTTTCGAGCCAGTTGCGCGCGAGCGGCTCGGCCGGCGCCAGGCAATGCGGCCCGAGATCGGACAGGCTGGCGGCGCCGATGAGCGCCATGGCGCAGCGCATCTCTTCCTCGACGATTTCGATCATGCGCACCACCGCGTCCTCGCCGCCGGCGCTGAGCGCGATGCCTTGCGCGCGCCCCATGCCCACCGCGTTGGCGCCGAGCGACAGCGCCTTGATGATGTCGGTGCCGCGCAGGATGGTGCCGTCGACGATGATCTCGGCGCGGCCTTCGACCGCGTCGACGATCTCGGGCAGCGCGGCGATCGAGCCTTGCGCGTGGTCGAGCTGGCGGCCGCCGTGGTTCGAGACGTAGACGCCATCGAGGCCGTGCTCGACCGCCATCTCGGCGTCTTCCGCCGTGGCGATGCCCTTGAGGATCAGCGGCACGTCGACGTTGGAACGGATGCGTTCGACGTCCTTCCAGGTGAACGACGCCTGGTGGACTTCCGCCGCCGCGTTCTTGCGCGCGGTCGGGCTGTGGCCCTTGGCAATGTCGCGCTCGCGACGACCGTAATTGGCGCGGTCGACGGTCAAGGCGATGGCGCGGTAGCCCAGCGCAAGCGCGCGCTTGAGCGTGTCGTCCACCCAGGCCTGATCGCCGCGCACGTAGAGCTGGAAGAATTTCGGGTAGTCGACGGCCTTGGCCACGTCCTCCATGCCCGGCGCGCAGACCGAGCTCAGCATGTGCATGACGCCGGTGCGCGCGGCGGCGCGGGTCGGTGCCACACCGCCTTCTTCGAGCAGGTCCTGCATGGAGCCGATGGGCGCGAGCACGATGGGCAGTTTCAGCTTCTGCCCGAAGAGTGTCGTCGAGGTGTCGATAGTCGACACGTCGCGCAGCACGCGCGCGCGCAAAGCATAAGAATTGAGCGCGCGCCGGTTGCGGTTGAGCGTAGTCTCAGTCTCCGCGCCGCCCATGAGATAGTCCCATGCACCCGGCGTCAGCTTGCGCTGGGCGACGGCCAACATCTGGAACAGGGTGTCGACGTCGCCGATACTTGTCATGTTGCGTGCGCCTGCCGCGCGATGAAGGAGAGCACCGCGCTGGAGAAATGATCGTTACGGTCGCCCGCCACCATGTGACGCGCGCCGCCCACGTCGATGTAGTCGGCGTGCGGCACCAGGTCGATGAATTCCTTGACGTGCGCTTCCTTCACCAGCTCGGACGAGGCGCCGCGCACGAGCAGCGCCGGAATGCGGATACGGCGCGCCGCCGCCACCAAGCGGCTTTCGACAGCCTCGCGGTCGGTGCCCTCAGCCCGGTCTTCGAGGAAGCGCGGATCCCAATGCCAGCGCCAGCGGCCGTCCGCCGAGCGGCGCAGGTTCTTCTTCAGACCTTCATGACTCTTAGGGCGTGGCCGGTGCGGCAGATACTCGGCGACCGCCTGCGCGGCCTCGTCGACGGTGGCGAATCCTTCGGCGGCGTGCGCGCGCATAAAGCCGAGGACCTTGGCGACGCCCTCCTGGTCGACGCGCGGCGTGATGTCGACCAGCACCAGCGCCGAAAACACATTACCCACGCCGCTTGCTTCCGCCTCGCCCTCGGCGAGCAGCGAAGCGATGCCGCCGAGCGAGGCCCCCACCGCAATCGGCTTGGCGCTGGTAGTAAGCGCGGTCGCTACCGCCTTGGCGTCGGCGGCGTAGTCGGCGAAGGCGTAGGCGCCGCTCGCGATCCATTCAGACTCGCCGTGGCCGCGCTGGTCGATGGCGTAGGCGGTGTAGCCGCTGCGCGCGATCGCCCGCGCCGTGTTGCCCCAGGCGTGGCGCGTCTGGCCGCCGCCATGCAACAGCATCACCGGCGGGCCGCTATCACCGTAGACATCGGCGATGAGCTTGTTGCCGTCGGCTCCGGTGAAGACGGCGGTGGCAGGAGGCTTGCGCGGGGTCATGAAGTCCAAGTCGGAAAAGAGCGGCCCCGCGCCGTCGGGAGCGGGGTCAAAGATCGCGCTCTTTTCCTACCAGGGCCCGTTACACCCCGGCAACGGGGGCATCTGCCGGCGTCAGAAACCGTAGAGCGCCGCCGGGTTGTCAACCAGGATCTTGCGGTGCGTCTCGGCGGGCGCCCAGTCGAGCAGCAGATCGAGCTGCGCCGCGTCGTCGGGATAGCGCTCGCGCGGCACGCCCACGTGCGGCCAGTTAGAACCCCAGATGACGCGCTCGGGCGCATGCGCGATCACGCGCTTGGCAATCGGCGCGATATCGGGGAAGTCGGGCCCGCCGGCCTCGCTGACTTCATAGGCGCCGGCGATCTTGAACCAGGCGTTGCCCTTGTCGACTAGCCGCAAGATCGTATCGACCCGGCTGTCGTCGGCCGGCACCGGCGGCATGAAGCGGCCAAAATGATCGATCACGTACTTGGTTTCGATCGCATCAAGCGTGTCGTAATAGCGCTCGATATCGCGACCGTTGAATTGCACCATCAGGCTCCAGCCCACCTCGCGGGCAAGCCTTTCGACCGGCTTCAGGTGCGAGACCCGCACGGCCCCGCCGGGCAGGTCCATGATGCGGGCGCCACGCACGCCGCGCGCGTCGAGTTTCTTGAGCTCCGCGATGGGGGTGTCCGGCGCGACGACGATGACCGCCCGCGCCTTCTCCATGCCGAACTGATCGAGCGCGGCGAGCGTTGAGCCGTTGTCAAATTGATAGGCGTTGGCCTGCGAGACGATCACGCGTTCCAGGCCGAGGCGCTTCTGGACGATTCCATAGTCCGCCGGCGTTGCAAGCTCGGCAATGGGCGGACCACCGGCCTGCGGGGCGAAGCCGTCAAGATAGAAGTGGGTGTGGCAGTCGATCGCCCCGGGCGGCGCCTTCAAACGCGGCGCTGGGCCGTCGAGCGGCCGCGTGTTGGCGGGGATGGTGCCCATCACTTGTCCTTGGGTGCGTATTGCGCGAGCGCCGCGCGGTCGATCTCGATGCCGAGACCCGGCGCGTCTGGAATCGCGACGCGGCCGTCCACGTGCTCGATCGGGTGGGTAAGGATCGCCTGGCGGAAGGGGTTCGGCGTGCGGTCGAACTCAAGGATCGGCGCGAGAGCATCGGGCCGCGGCGGATTCGGTGGCAACGCCGCCATGAATTGCAGACTGGCGGCAAGCGCCACGCCCGTCCCCCAGACGTGCGGCACCAGCCTGACGCCGGCCATCGCCGCCATGTCGGCGACACGCCGCATCTCGCTGAAGCCGCCGGTGCCGCAAATGTCGGGCTGCAGGATGTCGACCGCGCGGCGCATGAGCGGTTCGCGCATGCCGTAGCGGCCGTGCCAGGTTTCGCCGCCGGCGACCGGAATGGGCTGGCCGGCGCGGACGGCGCAATATGCGCCGATCTGCTCAGGAACCACCGGTTCCTCGAACCAGTCGATCTCGTAGCGTTCGGCGCGCTTGCCGAGCGCGACCGCCTCCAGCGCGTCGAAGCCATGATTGGCGTCGATCATGAGGCGCGTTTGCGGCCCGATCGCCTCGCGCACGGCGGCGATGACGCGCAGATCGTCCTCGACGCCGAAGCCGATCTTGATCTTGACTGCGTGGAAGCCTTGCTTGACGTAAGCGCCGGTTTCGTTGGCCATGTCGGCGACGCGGTCGAGGCCGGGCTTGCGGAAGCCGCCCGTGGCGTAGGCAGCGACGCTGTCCCGGAAGCGCCCACCGAGCAGGGTCGCGACCGACGCACCGAAATGCTTGCCCTTGATGTCCCACAGCGCGATGTCGATGCCCGACAGCGCGGTCACGGTGAGGCCGCGCTGACCCTGGTCGCGCAAGAGATTATAGAGATCGAGCCAGATGCACTCGGTTTCGAGCGGATCGCGCCCAATGAGCGCCTCGGCATAGGCTTCGACTACCGCCGCGTTCGGCCCGGCCGGGCCGAGACACTCGCCCCAGCCAACGGTGCCATCGTCGCATACGATTTCGACCAGGCAGTGCCGGCGGCGATCGAAGCGCATCGACGCGCTCTCGAACACCTGGTCGAGCTTGTGGTCGAGAAGGTGCGTCGTGACGCGTTCTATCTTCATGCTTCGACCTTCATATGGCGATCTTCACGCCCGGTACGGCTCGATCAGTTCGGCCAGCATATCCGTTTCTTCCGCCGTCAGATCCGTGAGCGGCGCGCGCACCGGCCCGACGTCGAAACCCATCAGCCGGACCCCGGCCTTGATAGCCGAGACGGCGTAGCCGGTGCTGCGATCGCGGATGCGGATGAAGGGGTAGAAGAAACTTTCGAGGATGGCATTGGTGCGCTCACACTCACCGGCACGCAAGGCGGTGTAGAACTCCTGCGCGAGCTTGGGCACGAAATTGAACACGGCGGACGAATAGGTCGTCACAGCCGCCCCCATATAGGCGTCGGCGAACAGTTCCGCCGTCGGCATGCCGCCGACATAGGTGAGCCGGTCGCCGAGTTTGATGGTGATCTCCCGCACCAGCGCGATCTGGCCCGAGCCGTCCTTGAACCCGATGAGATTGGGACAGGCGTCGCACAGCCGCGCCAGCGTGTCGGCCGTCACGATCGAGTTGTCGCGATTGTAGACAACGACGCCGATGCCGACGGCGTCGCACACCGCCTTGATATGCGCGAAGAGCCCGTCCTGGTTGGCGCCGATCAGGTAATGCGGCAGCAGCAGGATGCCGTCGGCGCCCGCCTCTTCGGCGCCGCGCGCGATCGCGATGGCCGTGCGTGTGCCGTAGCCGCAGCCCGACACGATCGGCGTGTCGCCGGCCGCCGCCTTGGCCGCCTTGACGACCACAGGCACCTCGTCGGGCGCGAGCGAGAAGAACTCGCCAGTGCCGCCCGCGGCGAAGAGCACGCTCGCGTTGAAGCTGGCGAGCCAGCCGACGTGCTCGGCGTAGGGACCTGGGTTGAACGCGCCGTCCGGACCGAAAGGGGTGACGGGAAAGGACAGGAGACCGGCGCCGAGCGCACTCTTCAGGGCGTTTGGCTCCATGGGCATTCCAATTCCTCGCGCGACGGTTCCGGGCATCACCGGGCGATCATATGAGAGATCATATCTCTGTCAACTCAGATATGATAACTTTCCTCAAGCCCGGCGGATCATGCTGCGATAACGCTGCAGACTGCCTTTGAGATGAAGCCGCATGGCTTCGCGGGCCGCCTCCTCGTCGCGCGCCGAGATGGCCTCGGCAATGTGCTTGTGTTCATCCTGAATCCGCTTGAGGTAAGCGGCCGCCGCACGCTCGCCCGAGCCGGCCTCGAACACGGCCCGCGGAATGACGTCACGGCCCATGACCTCGAGGAATTCACGAAAGCGCGGGTTATTGGAGGCATCCGCGATCGCCAGGTGAAAGGCGAAATCAGCGGCCGTGGTCGGCTTGCCTTCGGCGATCAACTTGCCGAACTCGCCGTAGCACTCGAAGACGGCCTCCTCCTGTGCCGGCGAACGCCGCAACGCGGCAAGGCCCGCCGCTTCCGTTTCGACTGCGGCACGCAGCTCGAGCACCTCAATAACGGAGGAAATACGCTCCTTTTCGAAGGGCTGGAGCGAGAGCCCGCCGACGCCCTGGCTGCTGAGAACGAAGACGCCGACGCCATGGCGCGCCTCGACCAGCCCGTCGGCCCTGAGCGACGCGATCGCCTCCCGGATGACCGTGCGACTGACGCCGAAGCGCTGGGTGAGGCCCGCCTCGCTCGGCAACTTGTCGCCGGGCTTCAATTCACCGCTGGCGACGGCCTCGCGCAATTGCGCGCTCACGGTGCCGACGAGATTCCGGCGCACCGGGGCGGCCGCGGCTTCGCGCCCCCTTTCCGCTTCCCGTCCTCGTGGATTGGTCACGACGTTTGTTCCGGCACCTCGACCGCCTCCGCTCCAAGGCCGCGCGCCGGCCCGTTCAGAAACGCATTGACGGCATTCATCATACTTGTATGATGACATAGCCAATGACGTATTACAAGACAATCAGTTCCAACGGGAGGAGACAATGATGAGGCTCAAGTCGGTTCTCAAGGCAGCAGCCATGGCCGGCGCGGTCATGTGCGTGGCGAACATGTCGCCGGCAATGGCGAAGAATTGGCGCGGCTGGAACATCCACGCGCCGGGCTATCCCAACACCGTGGCAATGCACGCTTTCGCCAAGGCCGTGACGGCCGACACGAAGGGTAGCATCAAGGCCCAAGTGTACGACAACGGCGTGCTCGGCAACCAGCCCGACGCCATCGAGCAGACCCGCAACGGCGCGCTCAACTTCGCCAACTTCAACATGGGGCCGATGGGGCCGATCGTCCCCATGACCAACGTGCTCTCCCTGCCCTTCCTGTTCAACGGCGTGCCGCAGATGCACCATGTGATGGACGGGCCGATCGGGAAGAAGTTCAGCGACGCACTCGCCAAGAAGGGCCTGGTGGCGTTGTCCTGGTTCGATTCGGGCGCGCGCAGCATGTACAACACCAAGCATCCGATCACGAAGCCCTCGGACATGAAGGGCCTCAAGGTCCGCGTCATGAATAACAATCTCTACGTGGAGATGATCAAGGCGCTGGGCGGCAACGCGACGCCGATGGCCTTCGGTGAGGTCTACCAGGCGCTCAAGACCGGCGTCATCGACGGCGCCGAGAACAACTATCCCTCCTACCACGAGACCAATCACTACGAGGTCGCCAAGTACTATTCGACGACCGATCACCTGATCATTCCGGAATGCCTGTGCATCGCCAAGAAGAGCTGGGATGCGCTGTCGCCGGCCGAGCAGAAGATCGTCCGCAAGGACGCCATCGACGCGGCCAAGCTGCAGCGCAAGCTCTGGGCCAAGGACTCCGAGAAGGCCAAGAAGGAGGTCGAAGCGGGCGGCGCCAAGGTCAACGTGATCAAGAACCTGAAGCCCTTCCAGGACGCGATGAAGCCGGTGTACGCTGAGTTCTTCAAGAAGAACCCCAGCCTCAAGCCGCTGGTCGCGGAAATCAGGGCGACAAAATAGTCGCGCATATGGGAACGATTACCCCGGGCGCTGCGCTGCCGGCGCCCGGGGTTCTTCGCGAAAGGGCCTAACGTGGCAACCCCGCACGACGACACCGGCGAGCTGACGCCACCCGTTCCACACTATTTATCGATCGCATCCCGCATTCTCGATTCGATCGCCTGGCTGTGCATGCTCTTGGCCGGCATCGCGCTGGTTGTGATCATCGTGACTTTCGGGTGGCTCGTTTACGGACGCTACATCCTCGACAACACGCCGACCTGGGTCGAGCAGCTGTCGATCCTGCTGATCGCCTACATCACGTTTCTCGGCGCGGCGGTCGGCGTGCGCCGGAACACGCATCTGAGCATCGACTTCATTCGCGAGAGCCTGCCGCCGCATCCGCGCCTCGTCTTGCGCTATGTCTCCGACCTCATGGTGCTGGCTTTCGGCGTCGGCATGGCATGGCAAGGTTGGATCCTCGCGATGCAGGATATTGATCGCGCCATTCCGATGCTCGACATGCCCGAAACCTGGCGGGATCTGCCCATGATCATCTGCGGCGTGCTGATCGTCGTCTTCTCTATCTACGACATAGTCGCCCGCTTCGCCGGCGCCAACAAAAGCGGAGGCTAGCTGGCCATGGGATTGGCGCTTCTCTTCGGCCTTTTCTTCTTCGGCCTGATCGTCGGCGTGCCCGTCGCGTTCGCGCTCGGCATCGCCGCGGTCGCCACCTTCGTTTACGAAGGCTTCCCGCTGTTCGTGGCGTTCCAGCGGATTCTCTCCGGTATTTCCGTCTATTCGCTGCTGGCGATCCCGTTCTTCATCTTTGCCGGCGAACTCATGCTGCATGGCGGCATCGCCACCCGGCTGGTCCGCCTCGCCGCCGCGGCCGTCGGGCGCTTACGCGGCGGGCTCGGCGTGGTCAACGTAACCGCCTCGATGCTGTTCGGCGGCATTTCCGGCTCGGCCGTCGCCGACACCTCCGCGCTCGGCGCCATCCTGATGCCGGTCATGAAGGAAAAGGGCTACGACGCCGACTACGCCGTCAACGTCACGGTCACCTCGTCGGTCGCCGGCGTCGTCATCCCGCCGAGCCACAACATGATCCTCTACGCGGTGGCCGCCGGCGGTAGCATCTCGGTCGGCAAGCTGTTCATCGCCGGCATCATCCCGGGCATTCTCATGTGCGTGTGCCTCGGCGTCGCCGCCTATCTGGTCGCCATCCGGCGCGGTTACGGGTCGGAGCCCTTTCCGGGCTGGCGGGCATTCCTTGTCAGCTTCATCGTCGCCGTGCCCGGCCTTCTGACCGCCATCATCATCGTCGGCGGCGTGCTCTCCGGCATTCTGACGGTGACGGAATCGGGCGCTTTCGGCGCCATCTATGCCGTCGTCGTGACCACCCTTGTCTATCGCGAACTCACCTGGGGGGCTTTCATTCGCGCCGTCGCCGGCGCCGTGCGCACGACCGCGCTCGTAATGATCCTGGTCGGCTGCGCTTCCGCCTTCGCCTATATGCTCGCGCTCTACCGCGTGCCGGAAGCCCTCTCATCGTTGCTGACCGCTATTTCGTCCGATCCCCACGTGATCCTGCTCATGCTCAACGTCATCCTGCTCGTGCTGGGCATGATCATGGACATGGCAGCACTCATCCTGATCTGCACGCCGATTTTCCTGCCGGTGGTCACCAGCCTGGGGATGGACCCAATCCAGTTCGGCATCATCCTGATGATGAACCTGGGCCTCGGCCTGTGCACACCGCCGGTCGGCGCCTGCCTGTTCGTCGGTTGCGCGATCGGTGACGTCAAGATCGAGCAGGCGGTCAAGACCATCTGGCCGTTCTACATCGCGATTTTCGCAGCGCTGATGCTGACGACCTACATCCCGGCGCTGTCGATGACCCTGCCGCACTTGATGAAATAGGAGGCCCGCATGCTCGATAAATTGCTGCTAACCGGCGCGGCGGGCGCCGTCGGCCAGGCGCTACGGCCGCTCTTGCCGCAGATCGCGCGGTCGGTGGTGCTGTCGGACATCGCCACCATCGACGACCTCAAGCCGCATGAGACGTTCCAAGCTTGCGAGCTTGCGGACCGACCGGCGGTCGACGCGCTATTCGACGGCGTGGACGGCGTCATCCATCTCGGCGGTATTTCGATCGAAAAGCCGTTCGATCTGATCCTCAACGGCAATATCATCGGCGCCTACAATCTGTTCGAGGCCGCCCGGCATCACGGCATGCCGCGCATCATCTTCGCCAGCTCGAACCACGTGATCGGTTTCTACCGGCGCGATCAGCAGATCGATTCCTCGGTCCTGCCCAAGCCGGATACGCTCTACGGCCTCTCGAAGGCCTTCGGCGAGAACCTGGCGAGCCTCTACTTCGACAAGTTCGGCCAGGAATGCCTGTCGGTGCGCATCGGCTCATGCTTCCCGAAGCCGCGCGACCGGCGCATGCTGGCAACCTGGCTGGCGGTCGAGGACTTTTGCGATCTGTGCGCCTGCGCGTTCGACGCGCAGCGGCTCGGCCACACCATTGTCTACGGCGCCTCCGCCAACGACCAAGTGTGGTGGGACAATTCGAATGCCGCCTTTCTCGGCTGGCAGCCCAAGCACAGCGCCGCGAAATGGCGCGCCGAGATTTACGCCACCGCGCCGGTCCAGAAGCCGGACGATCCGGCGGTCGTCTTTCAGGGCGGTGGCTTCACGGCGCTCGGACACCCCGACGACGAGGGCTGAGCCGGCAACAACGCCCGCGCCGACAGTGGCGCCCTTGCCCGCCGGCAGAAGCCGTTGATATGGCTGCAAGGCAGCGCGTAGCGCGCCACACGGTTTGCGGGAGGCGAGGATGCAACAAAAAGCGGTCGTGGTTGGCGCGCTCGGGGTCATCGGGCGTTACATCGTCGAGCGGCTCGTGGAGGCTGGCGACTGGCAGGTGATTGGTCTGTCTCGGCGAACGACGCCGGACGGCCCGCGCTACCGGCACATTGCCGTCGATCTGCTCGGTGCCGAAGAGACGAACCGCAAGCTCGCCGCACTGACGGACGTCACCCACATCTTCTACGCGGCATTTCAAGCCAGCCCCGGAAGCGCGTCGAATTTTGCCGCCAATACCACCCCGAACCGCGACATGTTGGTCAACGCGGTCACGGCCATCGACCGCGCCGCGCCTCATCTGAAACGGGTCGTTCTCGTCACCGGCACCAAGTACTACGGCTCGCACCTTGGACCGGTGAAGACGCCGATGCGCGAAACCGATCCGCGGCACATGCCGCCCAATTATTACTTCGATCAGATCGACTGGCTTACGGATTACCAGCAAGGCAAGAAATGGGACTGGGTGGAGCTTCGCCCTCAGACGCTCTGTGGCTTCGCGCCCGGTTCGCCCATGAGCATCCTCCCGGCGATCGCGGTCTACGCAGCGATATCGAAAGAACTCGGTTTGCCGCTGCGCTTTCCGGGCAAGCCCGGCGCCTACGGCACGATCTATCAGGTGACTGAATCGACGCATCTCGCCAATGCGGTTTTGTGGGCGGCGACGGATCAACGATGCGGAAATCAAGCATTCAACATCACCAACGGCGACTATTTCCGATGGCGGAATCTCTGGCCCAAGATCGCAGATGTTTTCGAGATGCCGATTGGCGATCCGCAAACGATATCCCTCACCCAGCATATGGCCGACAAGGGTCCGCTCTGGGAGGACATTTCGAATAGACACCAGCTCGAGCGGATCCCCTACGCGGACCTCGTTGCTTGGCCATTCGCGGATTATGTGTTTGGCGCCGACTGGGACGTCATGTCGGACGTGACCAAGTCTCGCCTCTACGGCTTCCATGACGTGGTCGACAGCGAGGCGATGTTCGTGCGTCTACTGCGCCGCTTTCGCGAAGAGCGGATCGTGCCCTGAGAGCCGATCCGCTGGCTTTTCGCGGTTCAGGATCAGGCAGGTGAGATATCTGGACCGGCTGGCTGGGGCGCCTGGAGTCTCAGCCAGGTTTTCAGCCCCTCTACCCTCTTGAAACAACAGCCAAAATCGCTGCGGCCAGCACCTGTGTAACAGCCTTGTGCGACACCCGCAACAACCTCGCTGACCGACCACGGCCGGACTTGACATGACCGCCAGCAATGACGTCTACGGAGCCGCGGCAGCCAGCGCGCGTGTCCGTTTCGGCGGCGGCCCAAGTGTCCGCAACGCGAGGGTCTTCAGGTTCTGCACGATCGCGGCGAGATGGAACTCATCGGGCGCACCAGAGAGGCCCCGAAGCCGCATACGCTCAAAGCCATGGTGGGTCTTCAGGTGCGCAAACCTCATCTCGACCCGCTTTCTTTCATCTCGTGATCTGGCAAACCCCTTTGTCTTCATCTGCCTCCGCGCGACATCGCGGGCATCCTCGTGGAGATCGCGCGGGATCTTGCGCGCGGCGGCAGTAGTGCAGCACTTGGTTCTGAGTGGGCATATATCACAATCGTGCTTCGAAGCGCGGTAGAGCAACGTGCGCCCGTCGTGCACGGTGCCACTCGTGCGAAGCAGTTTGCCGTTTGGACCGACATAGGCTTCGCGCCTCCTGTCCCAACGGAAGTCCGCGCGTGAGAAGATGCCGTCCTGTCGGTCGCTCTTCTCCCATACCGGGATGTGGGGGATGATTTTCTTCTCTTTGACCAGCCAGCCAAGGAACCTGCCCGTCCCATAGGCCGTGTCGGCGGCAAGTCTCTTCGGCTTCAGACCGAAGCGCTCCTCCGTTCGATCCAGCATGGTTTTGGTTGCGGCAACTTCATCGTAGGTGCGAGCCGGCGTCGCTTCGACATCTACGATCACGGCATTCTTGATGTCGATGAGATAGTTCAGCCCATAGCCAAACTGCACACGCTTGTTGGCCTTGGCCGTCCAGGCCGATTGGGGGTCCGACGGCGAGATCACCTTGGGCGGCTGACGCTCGTAACGGCACGGGCGTTTGCTTTCGGACCCAGCACCGTCATTTGCAATATCGACCTCGGCCGCCGCTTCCGTTTCGAGCGCCGCTAGATACTCAGTCACCGCCCGCTTCTGACGCTGCTTTTCGGTCCAATCGAGTTCATGGGGCGCCTTGCCGTGGTAGCGGCTTGCGTTCGCCTCCATCACGCTGGCGTCAACGGCAAATCCTTCACCCTTGACCAGTCCGGCGGCCATGCAGGCTGAGACAATACGTTCGAAGAGGTGGCGAAAGACGTCGCTCGCCCGGAACCGGCGGAGCCGGTTCTCCGAAAAGGTCGAGTGATGCGGGACCTTGTCATCGAGATCGAGCCTACAAAACCAGCGATATGCCAGATGCAGCTCGACCTCCTGGGTCAGCCGGCGTTCCGACCGCAGGCCGTAGCAGTACCCGACAATCAACATCCGAATCATTAGCTCGGGATCGACCGATGGCCGGCCTATCTCACTGTAATAGGGACCGAGCCGGTCATGCAAATCGGCGACTGCCGCCGTCACAAATACATTGATGCGCCTGAGCAGATGGCCCTTTGGAACACGATCATCGAGTCAAAACTCATAAAACAGGCTCGCCTGATCACCGCTGCGTCGACCCATCATGACCTGCCTCCGATCTCATCGCGTCGAAAAAGCGGAATCACTGTTCGTCGCTAATCTCAACCCTTTTTCGACAGCATCGGTCAAATTGAGCCATTGGCGCTCTGATGGCGCCTCGAATAGCGTCCCCATCAATCTGAAAGCGGTCGTTGCGGTAACAAAAGGCTGCATTGCACGCCTCCACCACCGCGCTGCCACCTTTCCCCGAGCGAGCGAGACCCCGCACCTGGCGTTAGTTAGCGGGATCGACCAATAGCGCCGCTCGCGCACCGACATCCGCTTTTCATAGTGCGGACTTGGTCCGTATGCGTAAAAGGCCTCCAATTCGGCGACTCTCCGAAATTCATGTCGGCTATAGAGGCACCAAGCGGGCGCACTCCGCCTAATGCCCAAGGCCGGAGACGGGCCAGGTTGCGACCTACCCCTTAACCTCCGGGCCCGGGCAGTAGCCGGAATGGCCAGGCAGCGGACCTGACTTCCAGCGCCCTGTCCGCCGGCGCATGCTGATCAGCCTCGCTAACAGAGGAGATCTAGCATGCAAACCGACCTCATACGCGAACCGACAATCTCGGCCAAAGTCCCGTGGAATAAAGGCAAAATGATCGGAGCAAAGCCGCCCCTCCGGATCAAAAATGTCTGGTCCATCCGAACCAAGCTTCAGGTCGATGGTCACTTACGGGATTTGCCGATGTTCAATCTGGCGATCGACAGCAAGCTCAGGGGCTGCGATGTCGTCGCCCTAAGGGTCGAAGACATCGCCCCGCACGGGGCAGCCCTCGACCGCGCCACCGTCCGCCAGAAAAAGACCGGACATCCCGTCCGGTTCGAGCTGACCGAACAAACCCGTGAAGCCATCGACGCCCACATGAGGGCGACCGAGAGGCGGCCCGGCGACTATCTCTTCCCGAGCCGACGCTTTCCGGGGCGGCCACTCACGACGAGACGAGTACGCCCGGCTCGTTTCCGATTGGATTACCGGAATCGGCTTGGATGCCAGCTTCTATGGTACCCGCTCGCTAAGGCGGACCAAGGCCACCCTCATCTACAGGCGCACTGGCAATCTCCGAGCGGTGCAGCTCCTGCTCGGCCACCGCAAAATCGAGAGCACCGTCCGATACCTCGGGATCGAGGTCGATGACGCGCTCGCTATCGCCGAGCAGGTGGACGTCTGAAGTACCCGGGCAGAGCGGAACCGCTCTGCCCTCCTCCTAACGGAAGGAGTGGGCCAGGAACGAACCCGCTCGCGCGGGAGCGCGCTGCGCGCGTGGGGAGACGGCGAGCACCGCGTTCGCCGACTGATCGATAGGCGGTGACAGGGCGGGCGGCCCGTCCTGAGATCGAGGGGTTTGCAGAACCCAATCTCAGGACAGGAGTCTTCGATGAGTGACAAGCCTATCACCGATCTGCGCCGCCGCATGTTGCAGGACATGACGAACCGCAACTTTGGCGCCAAGACCCAGCACGATTATATCCGGCACATCGAGACCTTTGCCAAGTTTCTTGGCCGCGCGCCGGATACAGCGACCGGCGACGATATCCGCCGTTTCCAGGCCGAGCAGATCGCGCAAGGCACGCAGCCGCCAAAGATGAACACGCAAGCATCCGCGCTACGCTTCTTGCTCAGCATCACGTGCGGTCGCACCGACCTCGCCAATCAGATTGCCCGAACGCATTATCCCAAGAAGCTGCCGCGCGTGCTCTCACCCGAAGATGTCGCGCGCCTGATCGAGGCCGCGCCCGGTCCGGGTCTGAAGTACAAGGCGGCCTTGAGCTTGGCCTATGGTGCGGGCCTTCGAGGCGGCGAGGTCGCCATGCTGCGGGTAGGCGACATCGACAGCCAGCGCATGCTGATCCGTGTCGAGATGGGCAAGGGCCGCAAGGATCGGCACGCCATGCTCTCGCCGGTGTTGCTGGAGCTGTTGCGCGCATGGTGGCTGCAGTGTCGCTCGCCGGGCTGGCTGTTCCCGGGCCGCGATCCGCTGTTGCCGGTCACCGTGCGCCAGCTCAACCGTGTCTGCCACATGGCCGCCGATGCCGCCGGGCTCGGCGCCTGGGTCTCACCGCATACGCTGCGACACTCGTTCGCGACACATCTTCTGGAGAGCAGAACCGACGTGCGCGTGATCCAGGTTCTGCTCGGGCATGCCAAGCTGGATACGACCGCCCGCTACACGCAAGTCGCGACCAATCTGCTGCGGTCGGTCGAGAGCCCACTCGATCGACTGCTGCGGCCGAAGGACCAAGCGCCGGCCTGATCGGCGTCGCTTGGCCCGTCCTGCACTGGAGGTGGCGGACCTGTTCCGCGACCATGGTCCCGCTTGGCGTGAGGCCAACCGCAGCCATGTGAGCCTCGGCCAATTGAAGGTGATGAGCGCAATCGAGGACTGTCGCACGGCGGCCCTCGGCGGACACGTTGCGCGCTGTGAGAAAGAAGGATGCGGCTTCACCTCGATTGCCTACAACAGCTGTCGCAATCGGCATTGCCCCAAATGCCAGGGAAAGCTGGCGCGCGATTGGATGGCCGCGCGGGAGGCTGATCTCTTGCCAGTGCCCTACTTCCACGTCGTGTTCACGCTGCCGGCCGAAATCGCCGACATTGCCTATCAGAACAAGGCCGTAATCTACGACATGCTGTTCAAGGCATCGAGCGAGACGATGCTCACCATCGCCGCCGATCCCAAGCACCTCGGAGCCAGGATCGGCATCACCGCCGTGCTGCACACCTGGGGCTCGGCGATGACGCACCATCCGCACCTGCACATGATCGTGCCGGGCGGTGGCATCTCAGCGAGCGGCGATCGCTGGATTGCCGCGCGGCCCAACTTCTTCCTGCCCGTGCTGGTGCTCTCTCGACTGTTCCGACGGCTGATGCTGGAGAAGCTTGCTGCTGCGCATGCGGCCGGCGTGCTCAAGTTCTTCGGCACCCATGCCGCGCTCGCCGATGCCAGGCACTTCACCGAGTTCCTGGCCCCGCTCAAGAAGAAGCGTTGGTTCGTCTACGCCAAGAAGCCCTTCGCGGGACCAAGAGCCGTGCTCGCATACCTGTCGCGCTACACCCATCGCGTCGCCATCTCCAACAGCCGGCTCTTGAAGAGCGACGGTAGGACGGTGACCTTCCGCGTCAAGAACTATCGTGTCGACGGCGCCGCACGCTATACGACGATGACGCTCGCCATTACAGAGTTCATCCGCCGATTCCTTCTCTACGTCCTGCCGAAGGGCCAGCATCGCATCCGCCATTACGGCCTCTTCGCCAACGGCACGCGCGCCGATAACGTCGTACTCGCACGAAAACTGCTCGGCGTGACCGAGATCGTGACCGCCGCGCTGGAGCCGATGCACGACCCGGAAGCCACGAACGCAGAGGCGGCGACAGCAGAGCCCGAACCCTACACACCGACCTGTCCGTGCTGCGGCAGCAAAATGCACATCATCGAGATCTTCCAACGAGGCCAGACACCCCGCTACAAAGCCTCGCCGCGCCCACCATCAATCCAGATCGATACGTCATGACGATAGTTATCGATGCCAGGCAAATCGCTGATGCACCGGGTCGGTCAGAGGCCGGCTTCGCAAAACCGTTGCCGATTCATTGCTCACGCAGCCATCGAGCGACACTCAGCCACCCCAAACCCCACCATCGCGACCTGTACCGAGCCCCTCGCTCGCCAAACACACGCCCACCCAGTGCCATCACCACGTCGCTCACCGCAGGGCGAGTGCCCAATTATCCATAGCGATTCTCCCACCGCCACCGCTTAAACCTCCCGCGGGTTCCTTCCCTGCAGGCTTCCGGACGCCGGCCCCGGCATCCGCGGCATCGCTCGTGAGGGCCGGCATCCGGAACCCTCAACAAGAGCTGGCATTCGCACAATGGCTCTTTCCAAAGCGCTGCATCGGGCCTTCCTTGCAAGCCGGTGAAGTGAGGCGCGCACGTGGCACGGTCAATATTTCTGATGCATGAAAATCCTGTCGCGCACCAATGCGGCTGCACGTTCGATCTCGTCGTCGGGATGCTGCGCGGTGAAGGTGAAGCGCAGGCGTGCGGTGCCGTCCGGCACCGTCGGCGGACGGATGGCGACGGCGAGGAAGCCCTCGTCCTCCAAGAGGTGCGAGGCTTGAAGCGCCTCGTCCGCTTCGCCGATGACGACCGGCACGATGGGGCTTTGCGCCTCCGGCAAGTTGAGCGTGCGGGTGAAAGCCCTTGCCTTCTTCACCGGCAGCGCCGCGTAATCCGGCTCGCTCTCGATCACGTCGATGGCGGCGATCGCGGACGCGACCACGGCCGGCGGCAGGCCGGTGGAATAGACCAGCGTGCGCGCGCGGTTGCGCATCAGCTCGATCACCGGCCCCGACGCACACAGATAGCCGCCATAGGCGCCGATGGCCTTCGACAGCGTGCCCATCTGCAGCGGCACGTCGACCTTCTCAGGCCCGAGGAAGCTCGAGCCGCGCCCGCCGCCGATGACGCCGATGCCGTGGGCGTCGTCGGTCATCAGCCAGGCGTCGTATTCGGTGGCGAGGTCGTTGAGGTCCCGCACCGGCGCCAGGTCGCCGTCCATGGAGAAGACGCCGTCGGTGACGACGAGCGCCCGGTCGTGTCCGGCCCGGTGGGCAGCGAGCAGCTCGCGCGCGTGCGCGAGGTCGTTGTGGCGGAAGGCCAGCACCCGGCCGCGCGACAGTTGCGCGCCGGCATAGAGGCACGCATGCGCCAGCTCGTCGATGAGCACCAGCCCGTCGCGGCCGATCAGCACCGGGATGATGCCGGCATTGGCGAGATAGCCGGAGCCGAACACGACCGCGTCGTCGGTCGCCTTCATGCGGGCGAGCCGGCCTTCGAGTTCCGCATAGAGCGGGTGATTGCCGGTCACGAGCCGTGAGGCGCCGGAACCGGCGCCGTAGCGCTCCAGCGCGGCCATGGCGGCGCGCTTCGTCGCCGGGTGCTGGCTGAGGTTGAGATAATCGTTGCACGAGAACGACAGCAGGCGCTTGCCGTCACGCTCGACCCAGAGTCCGTCCTCGCGATAGGTGGGGCTGAGCGTACGGCGCAGGTGCCGGGCCTGCAGATCGTCGAGCTTGGCTTGCGCGAACCGGGCGAGGGAGTGCATCAAGGGCCTTCTTTAGGACGGGCGCGGGCCCGCCGGAATGCGAGGGTAGGGAAGCGCCAAATGCCGGGCGACGCCAGCAAAAAGAACGCCGCGCGGGACGGACCTCGCCCGCTCACTCCATCGGCCTTAGCCCGAGCTTGTCGAGCAGCGCCATATCGCGGTCGCGGCCGGGGTTTGGCGTGGTGAGCAGCTTCGGCCCGTAGAAGATCGAGTTGGCGCCGGCGAGGAAACACAACGCCTGCGCCTCCTCGCGTCATGTCCTCGCGGCCGGCGGACAGCCGCACCACCGACGCCGGCATGGTGATGCGCGCCGCCGCGATGGTGCGCACGAAGTCGAGCGCGTCGAGCGGCGCGTTCCGCCGACAGCGGCGTGCCTTCCACCTGCACCAGCAGGTTGATCGGCACGCTTTCCGGGTGCACGGGCAAGGACGCGAGCGTCGCGATCATGCCGACGCGGTCCTCCGCGCCTTTCGCCCATGCCGACGATGCCGCCGCAGCAGACGTTGATGCCGGCTTCGCGCACGTGACCAAGCGTGTCGAGCCGGTCCTGATAGGTGCGCGTGGTGATGATCTCGCCGTAATATTCCGGCGAGGTGTCGAGGTTGTGGTTGTAGTAGTCGAGGCCGGCGTCCTTCAGCCGCTGCGCCTGCTCGGCCTTCAGCATGCCGAGCGTCACGCAGGTCTCCAGGCCCAGCGCCTTGACGCCCTCCACCATGGCGCAGACCTGGTCGAGATCGCGGTCCTTGGGGCTGCGCCAGGCCGCGCCCATGCAGAAGCGCTGGGCGCCGGCGGCCTTGGCGGCGCGCGCCTCGGCGAGCACCGCGTCCACGGCCATCAGCTTCTTCGCCTTGACGCCGGTATCGTATTGCGCGGCCTGCGGGCAATAGGCGCAATCCTCCGGGCAGCCGCCGGTCTTGATCGACAACAGCGTCGAGATCTGCACCTCCGTCGGGTCGAAATGGGCGCGGTGCACCTCGGCCGCGCGGAAAACCAGCTCCGGGAACGGCAGCGCAAACAGCGCGCGCACCTCTTCGCGGGTCCAATCGTGGCGCCGGACAGCAACCTTGAACTCACGCAACGTTTCACCAGCGATTGACGTCACAGCCCCAGTCTCCTGATTGACAGACACGATTACACCCGCACGTCCGGAATCGCCTGCTCGACGGCTTGCGCGCAAATCGTCGTCGTCGCTGTCCCCCCGATATCGGCGGTGCGCACACTGGCGCGCCCAAGGACATCGTGAACGGCGGTGTTGATGGCTTCTGCCGCGGCAACGAGATCACGACGGCCGTGCCTGACGCCGAGCCAATCGAGGAGCATGGCGCACGATACGATCATGCTGATGGGATTGGCCTTGTTCTGGCCGGCAATATCGGGCGCGGAGCCATGCGAGGCATTGGCCATGGCGTGTTCCGCGCCAGCATTCAGGCCACCGCCGATACCCAGCCCACCCGCCAGCGCCGCGCACAAGTTCGACAGAATGTCGCCAAACAAGTTGGTCATCAGCAACACGTCATGGCGCTCCGGCCGCGTATAAAGATCAGCATTGAGCGCATCGACGATTTCCATCGTGACCTCGATGTCCGGCCAGCGCTGCGAAACCTTCAAGGCCTCGTCGCAGAACAGGCCATCGGTCATACGGAAGATGTGCTTCTTGTTGACTATGCCAACTTTGCGGCGGCGGCGCGCGGCCAGTTCAAAGGCTGTCTCGGCGATCCGACGCGACGCGTGCGCGGTGATGCGGCGCATCGAGATCGCCACGCCCTCGACCGGGCAGAACTCGCCATAGCCTTGATGCAGGTTACGGTCAGGATAGAAACCTTCGGTGTTTTCGCGCACCACCAGCACATCGAGGCCCGGACGCGCATTCGGAACGTCGGGATGAGACTTTGATGGCCGCAAATTGGCATAGAGATCGAAAGTATTGCGCAGGACACCCGGCACGTTCAATCCGCCGTCCTGAACCGGCGGAAAGCCGCCATTGTCACACGGACCCAGGATGATGCCGTCGGCAGCCATCGCCGCCGCAACCACTTTGTCAGTGATCGTCACGCCGTTCTCACGCAGGCTGCGGTGACCTACCGCGTGCTCCTGGAAGACGAGCCCCAGCCCATACTTTGCGTCGACGGCCCCCAATACATGCAGGGCGGCATCGACAATTTCTGGCCCGATGTGGTCGCCCGGCAGGACGGCAATCGTGAGTGGCGCGTTCATTCGCATGGCTCCGTAATCGCAGTCGAGTCGCGCCGGCCTGGGCATCGACGATCTATGACGAAAGCTCCGGGTTCATTCTTGAGACAGGAAACGGCGCTCCCAATCCTCGATGTCGGCCAGCTTGAGCGCATCGTTGTAGTCCTTGAAGGTGAGCATGCGCTCCCGCGCCTTGGCGGTACTGCCGTCGCGTCGCAAGACAGCCAAGGTCTCGCGGATCGCGTAGCCGGCGGCATAGCGCGCGAGCCCTGGATAGATCGCCAGGCGGAAGCCGAGCCGCTCGAAATCGGCGGCGCTCAGATGCGCGAGCTTGCCGCCCTCCTCGACGTTGATGACGTGCGGCGCGTCGATTTCCGCCGTCACACGCGCCAACTCGGCTTCACTGGCCCGTTTCAGTTCGACAAAGACGACGTCGGCGCCGGCGGCACGATACGCGCGTCCGCGCTCGATCGCCTCGTCAAGCCCGAGCCCGGGCGCGGCATCGGTACGCGCGATGATCACAAAATCCGCATCGCGCCGCGCCGCGGCCGCAGCCTCGATCTTCCTGCGGTGCTCGTCGCACGAGACCACCGGCCGCGCGCCCGGCAGATGGCCGCAGCGCTTGGGTAGGATCTGGTCCTCAAGATGGATCGCGGCGACGCCGGCGGCCTCGAACTCCTCGACGGTGCGCCTGACATTGACCGCGTTGCCATAGCCGGTGTCGGCGTCGCAGATCAGCGGAATGTCGATTGACGCCGCCACGCGATGCGCGTGCGCGGCAATGAGCGTGAGATCGACCAGGCCGACGTCGGCGCAGCCCAGCAGGCTGGCGGACACCCCATTGCCGGTGAGGTAAGCCGCCTCGAAGCCGGCCTGCTCGACGAAGCGTGCCCCGAAGGCGTCGTAGATGCCGGGCGCGACCAGGATCGAGCGTTGCGCCAGCCGGTCGCGCAACCGCTTGCCGGGCGAAACCTTCATGCCGCCCTCCTCTTGGCGCGATAGCTGCGGTAGAACGGCAGCCCGAGACTGAGCAGGCTCAAAACCAGCAGTCCCATCGCGATCGGACGGTCGACAATCTGCAGGACATCGCCGTGCGCCAGTAGCAGCATGCGGCGGAAATTCCCTTCGACCATGTTGCCCAGCACCAGCGCCAGCACCGTCGCCGCGACCGGCAATTCGAGTTTACGCATGGCGTAGCCGATGATGCCGGCCACGACGACGGTGACGACGTCCCAGATGTTGCCGCTCACCGAATAGGCGCCGACGAAGCAGATGGCGATGACGCAGGGCGCCGTGACGCCCTTCGGTATACGGACGATGTTGATCCACCACGTCAGGCCCAACAGCCCGAGCGCCAGCATGGCGATATCGGCCAGGAACTGACTGGCGAACAGCCCATAAACGACCTTCGGGCTGTTCTGGAAAAGATCGGGGCCCGGCACCAGGCCGTGCAACGTCAAGGCGCCCAGCATGACGGCCGTCGAGGACGACCCCGGAATGCCGAGGGTCAAAGTCGGGATTAGGGCGCCGGCGACGGTGGCGCAGTTGGCGGCGTCCGGCGCCGCAATTCCTTCCATCGCGCCGGTGCCGAATTTCCCAGGATGCTTCGACGCGCGCTTTTCCTCGTTATAGGCAACCAATGATGCGATGGCGGCCCCTGCC
>CAWGGL010000032.1:0-115871 GCA_963822085.1 uncultured Pseudomonadota bacterium | reverse complement strand
TAAAAATAGTTTGACAACCTGCGGTGGCCCAGTATGCTTCCAGTTGCGGGGGCGTTGGTTATAAACCGCAACGCGGCGCCTCCGACTGAGGAGGCAGACATGCGTAAACGTCCCGAAACGGTAACCAATCGACGTCCGGCCCGGAGCCAGCCGGTTTTCAGCGACGATCCGGCCCTCGACGACCCCCACGACGCCATCGACCAGGAACTGCTCGGCATCTGGCTCAGTATCTCGCGGCTGCGCGAACTGATCCTGTCGCGGCCACGACGCCGGGCCCCGATCAAGACCGCCGTGCCGTCCAGAAAACAGCCTCGCCGAAAGGCGGCCTGACGCCGGTACCGGAACGGACACGCCGCCAGCGGCCGGGGCGGCGGCTGTCTCACGGTGAAGGCGCGGGCACAGGCGAAGCGGCTACTTCGCCATTTCCTTCATGCAATCCATGACGAACTTGGCGCGCGTGTCCATCGCGACGTGCTGCTCATCCGCCTTCCTCTGGCACGCCTCGAGGCGCGCCTTCTCGGCGGGCGGCATCATTTTCTCCGGCGCGGTCGGCGTCATGTCCGACGCCGCCACCGCCACACCGGCGCTCAAGCCGACCGCGATCATACAAGCGCTCACATAAATCATGGCGCGCATCATGGCGTCGTCTCCCTGATAACAGCGTCACGCATGGTCGCACACCGCGCGCGCCGGCGGCAGTCCCGCGCAATCACGTCTAGTTGTTGGCGTCGTCGCGATCGTCCGGCGCCGGCTCGGTGGCCGCCACCGGATCGGAGCCCGGGAATGTGTCTTCCAGGCCCTCCTCGAGATCGCGCTCGCGCTCTTCCTTGGTCTGCTTGTGTTCCTTGAATGCAGGCTTCGGCGTTTCCGATTTCGGCTTTCCGCTCATCGTCATACCTCGCACAATTGATTAGCGGTTTTGCAGCTTACGCAGCCTCACATAAAGCGCGCCCTCACCGCCATGGGCGATGTGGGCATCCTCGAAGCCGACCACAAAGCTGCGGAACTCGGGCAGCGCCAGCCATTGCGGCACCTGCCGCCGCAGCACGCCGCCCTCGCCGTTGCGGCGGCCCTTGCCGGTGATCACCAGCACCAGCCGGTGGCCGCGCGCGCTGGCGTTGCGCAGGAATTGCAGGAGCTCCGCGTGCGCCTCGCTTTGCGTCAGCCCGTGCAGGTCGAAACGCGCATCGATCGCATCGCGCCCGCGCGCGACGCGCTGGCGCATGCGGCGGCCGAGCGGCGCCAAAGGCGGCGGCGCCGGCTCCGCCTGACCCTTGGGCACGGCCCTCGACGGCAACGGCGCGGATTTCGCCGCACGTGCCGGCTTCACCGGTGGCGGCACGATCTCCGGTGTACTGTCGATTTCGCCGGCACCGACAGACGTTTCGCGCAACGGCGCGATGGATTCCGTCACCGTGCGCCACAGCACGCGTTCCTCGCGGCTCAACACCCGCCGGCGGTCACGCGCACTCATTCCGCAGCTTTCGGCTTGATGCGCGGTAGCGGGATCGCTTTCCTGACCGCGGCCAGCGTCGTCGCCTCGGGCGGCGCCAGCTCCGGCGGTTTCGGCCGCGGCAGCGGCGTGTGGATGTCGCCCTTCACGGCGACGCCACGCGGCACCAGCATGACGAAACGGCCGTGCTGCTTGATGCGGCCGGCGATGTGCTCGATGCCCTCGCCGTGCCCGAAATAGATATCGGCGCGCGCGGGCCCGACAATGGCCGCGCCGGTGTCCTGCGCGATCAGCAGACGATCGAACGTCGTTTCCGGCACCTCGCTCTTGATCGGCAGCTCCGCCTCGATCCAGATCGGGGTGCCGTAGACGTGGATGTGCTTGTCCACCGCGAGCGACCGCAATGCGGTCAGCTTCACCCCTTGCGCGCCCTCGATCTCCTCGTCGGCTTTCAGGCCGGTCTCGGTGAAGAACACGTAGGAACGGTCCTTGCGCCTGAGCGCCGCGCCTTCCTTGGGATGCGCCTCCATCCATTGCCGGATGCGGTCCATCGACATGTCCTGACGCGAGATGATGCCCTGATCGATGAGGTCCCGCCCCACCGGATAATAGCGCATGCCGTTGCTGGCGACGTAGTTGAGCCGCAGCACCTTCCCACTATCGAGCTTGACCCGCGCCGAGCCTTGGATCTGCGCGAAGAAGGCGTCGACCGGATTCTTGATCCAGCAAATAACCAGGCCCTTGCCGTCGAGCGCGCCGTCCTCAATCCGGGCGCGGCTCAAATGCGAAAACACCGTGCTGCGCCCGCGCCATTTCTTCGGCACCCGATAAAGCGGCACGTTGAACGCTTTGCTGCGAACGCGTGAGCCCGCGAACATGCTCTCGTAGTAGCCGGTGAAGAAGCCTTGCGTTCCGCCGCCCGGCGCGATGCGCACCGGCGTGAAATTGTCTTCGAAGAACTTGCGCGCCGCCATGCGGTCGAGCGTGCCGGCCTTCAGCGCGCGTTGGCACACATGATAGAGCCCGCCATAGACCGGACGCTTCCGTCGCATGGCGGGCGTGGCGTGGCGGATGGCATCGCAGCTTTTCAGGAAGGCCTTGAAGGCGGCGGCCTGGTCGTCCTGTGTCCAGCCGTTGAGGTCGGAAAACTTGAGCGTCGTCACTTGCGCGTGACGCAGCCTGAGCGTCGGCTCATGCGCTTTGCGATGATGCTTGGATTTGGCGGCGAAAGCTGGCGTGGCCGCGATCAGCGCGGCGGTCATCGTAGCCGTGACGAGGCCTGCGCCCAAGCGCTTCAACAGAAACCCGAATCGAACAGCGGAGCGGAGATCGACCGCCTGCATGCGTTCATTGTCCGGCTTCGGTGGCCACCAGTTTCCAGTTCGGGTCGCGCGAGGTCACGTCACGGGCGAACGTCCAGCTATCGGTCACGTCCGCGACCTTCTCGGCGTTGCCGTCGATCACCTTGCCCTCCTTGTCGCGGGTGGCAGTGATCAGCTTGGAGACGAAGTGCATTGTCACCTGCGCGGTGCGCTGGCGCATTTCGGCGTGCGTGATCTCGGCTTCGTCGATCGAAATGAAATGGCTTTCCACCGTCTCGCCGCGCTTCTCGCGCTCGGCGATGGCGCTCTCGAAGCCCTCATAGACCTCGCGCGAAAGCAGTGACTTCAGCGTGTTGCGGTCGCCCTCGGCATAGGCGCTGACGATCATCTCGTAAGCCCCGCGGGCTCCGTTGACGAAGCCTTTGGCGTCGAAGTCGGAATCCGCCGACGCGATCGCGTCGAGCCCGGCGGCCAGCGCGGAGCCAGGGGCGGCCACGCCTTTCCAGCGCTCGCTCGCCGGCACCGGCTCGGTCGGCTGGGCGGCGGCCGGTTCGGCGTTGCGGTTGGGCAGCGCGATCACCTTTTCCGTGGCCGGCTGCGCCGGCTTGCGCGCCGCATAGGGATCGTAAGGCGGCCGCTCCCGGCCGGTGCGGGTGCCGAGCACGCTGCGCAGCCGCAGGAAGATGAACACTGCCAGTGCCAGGAAGATAATGGTGTAGATATCGAACACGTCTTGCATGCTTTCGGCAGCCGTGGCGGATCGGTTTCGGCCCACTCGCCAGATCGACGGCATGGCGGGCGCCTCCACCGTACCTATCTAAGATGGTAGCCGCTCTGTTCCATAGGCCGCACGCCGAATCCAGCGGTATTCGGGGTCCGGGACAAACTGTAAACGATCAGGGCGTACACGCCAACGGGGGCACTCGGGTTAGAGAACGATCATGAATGTGGCAAAATGGGTGTTGCTGGCAATTCTGGCACTACCGTTCGCCGAATTGGCCGCTTTTGTCGCGGTGGCGGCGGCCATTGGCTTTGCCTGGGCGCTGCTCCTGGTGGTGGCGACCTCGCTTTTCGGCGGCCTGGTGCTGCGCCACGCCGGCGGTAACCACATCGCCCGCATGAAGATGGCGCTGGCTGGCGGCAACATCAGCGCCCTGCAGGCTGACGGCACCGGCTCCCTGGTCCTGCTGGCAGGGTTTCTGCTGGTAATTCCGGGGTTTATCACTGACGCCCTGGGCGGCCTGCTGCTGCTGGCGCCGCTCGGCGCGGCGCTTCGACGCGGGCCCCCCGCCCGCTCGCCCGACGGCGTCGTCGACCTCGAGCCCGAGCAATGGCACCGGGTGCCCGATCAGTCGCTGCCGCGCCGCGATTCACCCTGGCGTGAGGACTGAGCGGGCGGGTCGGAGTGTTTCCAGGCGAAGTGGGAACCGGTTCGCCGTCCGGAAACGCGACCAAACAATGCCCGTTCTTGTTCCGCCTGGAACGCTATGTTAGCCAACCGGCGCGCCCGCTTGGGCTGCCGACATGCGTCTGTCCGGTCCCCCGGGCGGCAACCGGCGCCTTCCGAAACAAACGCGCGCATCGACACGTTGGAACAAGGACGCGGCCCGGCCCGTTCGGGCGCATAGCGCTTCGCCGCGCGGAGGATTTTTCATGACGATGACCAATGGCGGTTCGAATGCCGGGGGCGCGGCGCCAGGGCAGGAACAGGCTCCGCAGCTCAACGTCGTAGCGCAATACGTCAAGGATCTCTCCTTCGAGAACCCGAACGCGCCGATGTCGTTGCAGAACCAGCAGCAGCCGCAGATCGAAATCCAGATCAACGTCAACGCCAACCCGCTCTCGGATACCGACATCGAGGTCTCGCTCAATCTCGACGGCAAGGCGGCAATCGGCGAGCAGGTGATGTTTGCGTTCGAGCTTGAGTTCGCCGGCGTGTTCCGCATCCAGGGCGTGCCGCAGGAGAGCATGCAGGCGGTGGTGCTGATCGAGTGCCCGCGCTTGTTGTTCCCGTTCGCGCGCGAGATCGTCGCCAACACCGTCCGCAATGGCGGCTTCCCGCCGCTGCTGCTCGATCCGGTCGACTTCGTCGCGCTCTACCGCCAGCGCATGGCGGAGATGGGGGCGTCGAGCCAGCCGGTCGTGTGAGCGCCTCAACAGGTCATTCCGGGCCCGCTCGCTTACGCTCGCGTCTCGGAATGGCGGGATTTAGGATTCATCCGCCGCACGGTACTTCAGCCACAACGCTTCCTCGCCCAGCGTCGTCACGAACGCGCGGTGGGCGGCGCGGTCTTCCTCGTTGACACGGGGGCTGAGCGCGGCCGGCCGTTGACGGACGGCCTTCACCGCACTCCGGCCGCCGCGCGCATTGTTGTTCCGCTCGCCAAGACCGAGCGTTGCCTGCCGGCCCCCGAGCAGCTCCAGATAAACTTCCGCCAGGATCTCGGCGTCGAGCAGCGCGCCGTGCTTGGTACGGCGTGAATTGTCGATGTTGTAGCGCGAACAGAGCGCATCGAGATTGTAAGGCCCGGCCGAGTGCTTGCGCCGCGCCAGCGCCAGCGTATCGACCAGGCGATCGCGCGCGATCAAGGCGCGATCGATGCGCTTGAGTTCGGCGCACAGGAAGCCGTGGTCGAAGCCGGCGTTATGGATCACCAGCGGGTCGTCGCCGATGAAGGCGAGGAAGTCGTCGGCGACGTCGCCGAACACCGGCTTGTCTTTCAGAAATTCTTCCGACAGGCCATGGATGTTGAACGCCTCCGTCGGCATGCCGCGCTCAGGATTGATATAGGCGTGGAAGTTGACGCCGGTCGGGATGCGGTTCAGGAGCTCGACGCAGCCGACCTCGACCAGCCGATCGCCATTCTTAGGATCGAGCCCGGTGGTTTCGGTATCGAGGACGATTTCGCGCATCTGGTTTCTAACGTTTTGCTCTTGCTGTCGTCCCCGCAAAGGCGGGGCCCAGCAATCACGGCGGCCGCGGTATTTACTGGATTGCCCGCCTGCGCGGGTTAATGACGCCGAGCGGTTATCGCCGACTCAGCGGCCTTTCTTTTCCATTGTAGCGACTTGGCGCAGAATTTCACGCACCTGCGCCCGCGCCGCGTCAAAGCCCTTCCCGCTATCCACCACGAAATCAGCCCGCGCGCGCTTTGCCGCATCGGGCATCTGCTTCGCCAACAGCGCCCGGAACTTGGCTTCCGTCATGCCCGGCCGCTCGAAGGCGCGCTGGCGCTGCACCTCTGCCGGCGCCGATACCACCACCACCGCGTCGCAACGCGCATCGCCGCCGGTCTCGAACAGCAGCGGAACGTCGAGCACGGCCACGCTCGCGCCTTTTTCCGCCGCCTCGCGCAGAAAACGCCGTTCGTCGGCACGCACCAGCGGATGCACGATTTGCTCGAGTTTCCTGATGGCCGCCTCGTCGCCGAGCACGGCCTTGCCCAGCTTCTCACGGTCGACCTTGCCGCCGACGGTCGTGCCCGGAAACGCCGCTTCGATCAGCGGCGCCGCCTCGCCGGCATAAAGCCGATGCACCGCGGCGTCGGCATCATGCACCGGCACGCCTTCCTTGGCGAAGAACTTCGCCGTAGTCGACTTGCCCATGCCGAGCGAACCGGTGAGGCCGAGAATGAACATCGCGTTCCTCTTTTCCCGGATGCGTCGCAACATTTCATGTTACGCCGCGCCCGGGACACGCTTTGCTAACCCGCCACCCATCCGTTCTGCCGCAGATACGCGAGCAACGGCAAAAGCGGCAGACCGAGAATGGTGAAATAGTCGCCCGCGACGCGCTCGAACAGATGCACGCCAATGCCTTCGAGCTGATAACCGCCGACGCTGGCCGAGGCGGCGCTGCCGGCGGCGTCGAGATAGGTCGCAATGAAATCGTCGTCGAAGTCGCGCATGGTCAGTCGCGCGCTGTCGGTATATTCGAACAGCGCCTCGCCGTCGCGCACCAGCGCGATGGCCGAATGCAGTTCGTGGGTGCCGCCGCGCAAGCGCCGCAACTGATCGGCGGCCGCAGCACGGTCGGCCGGCTTGCTGAATTGTTCCGGCCCGCGTGCCAACGTCTGATCGGCACCAAGCACGAGCTGCCCGGGCCGTTCGGCCGATACCGCGCTCGCCTTAGCACGCGCCAACAGTTGCGCCGCCGCCACCGGTTCCGGGCTGCCGGTTTGCGCCTCCACCGCGCGTTCATCGATCGCGGCCGGCCTAATCTCGAACCACAAGCCCGCCGCCGCCAATAACTTGCCGCGCACGTCGCTCCGCGAGGCCAGCACCAAAGGTTGATCGGCAAGCCAAAGCGGCATGGTTCTTACGTCACCGGAGCGCTACGGCGCTCGCTCAGGAGCCGCATCACCGCGGCCGCGGTTTCCTCGATCGAACGCCGCGTCACGTCGATCGACGCCCAGTTGTTGCGCGCGCACAGACGGCGCGAATAGGCGACTTCCTGCGCCACCGCATCCTTGTCGATGTATTGATCGTCCTCGCGGTGCGCTTTCAAGCCCAGGAGACGGTTCTCGCGGATCTGCACGATGCGCTCCGGGCTGGCGTAAAGGCCGACCACCAAGGGACGCTGTAGTTTCTCCACCTGCGGCGGCAGTGGCACCTCTGGCACCAGCGGCATGTTGCCGGTCTTGATGCCACGGTTGGCGAGATAGATCGAGGTCGGCGTCTTGGACGTGCGCGACACCCCGACCAACACCACGTCTGCATCCTCCAGACCTTCCGGATGTTGGCCATCGTCATGCAACATGGTGTAGTTCAGCGCCTCGATGCGCTGGAAATATTCCGCGTTCAGGACGTGCTGGGCGCCAGCGCGGTGCATGGTCTCGGCGCCGAGATAGGATTCGAACAGCCGCAGGATTGGCCCCAGCACCGACATGCAGGGCAGGCCGAGTTCCCGGCACTTTTCCTCCAGGAGCTGGATCAGCTCTTCTTCCAGCAAGGTATAAAGTACCAGGCCAGGTGCGTCGGAGATCTCCGCCAGCACCCGGTCGAGTTGCTTCCTGGAGCGCACCATGGGGTAGAGATGCTCCACGGGTGCTACGTTGGAGTATTGCGCAGCAGCCGCCCGCGCGACCGTGATCAGGGTCTCGCCGGTGGCATCGGAGACCAGGTGGAGATGGAAATATCCGGTATTGGCCATAGGGACAGCGCGGGGAGAGCCTGTGGATTGGCTGTGAGGAGATCGCGATCGAACCCCCTCGGCCCCCTATCAATGGCGCAATCTCCAACATTCGTCCACATGGGTGCCAGCGTGACGACCGTTCGGCCGGAATCGGGGATGGAAACTCGCATGTGGATGCCCGCCTGGGGAGAACCGGGGATAACCACTGAAAACGCTGCTTTGCGTCCGGCGGCGTTGTGGACAGCCATGCCAGCTGCGAGCACGGGATTCTGGAATGGGCTCTGCGCTACGGTGGACAGACTGTGCGCTGCAAGGCATGAGTCAAATTAACCGTCCAGTAACCACTACAAAGAGTCTTAGAAGAGTCTTTATGAATACAGGCGTGCAGGAAGAGAGACTGGGGACAAAACCCCTGCTTCGCGTGCTGACGGGTGAGCGGCAAGGGATTCCGCCGGTCTGGATGATGCGCCAGGCGGGCCGCTATTTACCCGAATACCGCGAAGTGCGCGCGAAAGCAGGTGGCTTTCTCGATTTGTGTTTCAATCCCGAGCTTGCCGCCGACGTGACTTTGCAACCGGTGCGGCGCTTCGGGTTTGACGCCGCGATCCTGTTTTCCGACATCCTGGTGGTGCCGCTCGCGCTGGGCCGCAAACTCTGGTTCGCCGAGGGCGAGGGTCCTCGTTTGGAACCGTTGAGCGAACCGCGCGATGTGATGGCGCTGCGATCGAAAGCCGACGACGCGGTGCTGTCGCCGATCTACGAGACCGTGCGGCGGGTGAAATCCGAGTTGCCAAGCGAGACAACGTTCATCGGCTTTTGCGGGGCGCCCTGGACGGTCGCGACCTATATGGTCGCAGGCCGTGGTACGCCCGATCAGGGACCGGCGAAGGAACTGGCGACGCGCGAGCCCGACGCTTTTCAGCATTTGATTGATTGTCTGGTCGATGCCTCGGTCGGTTATCTCGTGAAGCAGATTGGAAGCTGGCGTGGAAGTTGTGCAGATTTTTGATACCTGGGCCGGCTCGCTGCCGCCGGAGGGCTTTGAACGCTGGTGTGTGCAGCCGACCAAGAAGCTGGTGGCGAAGCTGCGCGAGAAAAAGCCCGGCACCAAGGTGATCGGTTTTCCGCGTGGCGCCGGTACGGGTATTCCGTACTATGTGGAGCAGACGGGCGTCGATGCGGTGAGCCTCGAAAGTGAGATCGACCGAACGTTCGCGCGCGAACAGATCCAGTCGCGGGTGCCGGTACAGGGCAACGTTGATCCGCAGATTCTGCTTGCTGGGGGCGAGGCGCTCGACCGCGAGGTCGACGCAGTGCTTGAGGCGTTCTCGGGCGGCCCGCATATCTTTAATCTCGGCCACGGCATTTTGCCGCAGACGCCGATCGCTCATGTGGAGCGCATGCTGAAGAGAGTGCGAGGATAAGGCTGAAGCCTATGTACCACTGGATCCTCGCTTTCCACATCATCGCGGTGATTTCTTGGATGGCCGGCATGCTCTATCTGCCGCGGCTGTTCGTCTATCATGCGGGGGTCAAGCCGGGCTCGGAGATGTCCGAGACCTTCAAGGTCATGGAACACCGGCTGCTGCGGTACATCATGACCCCGGCGATGATCGTGACCTGGCTTCTGGGAATCACCCTGGTGCTGCAGGGTGGGTGGCTCGCCGCCGGCTGGTTCCATGCCAAGCTCGCGCTGGTGCTGGCCATGACCATCCTGCACGGCCTGTTCAGCCACTGGGCCCGCGATTTTCACTTCGACCGGAACCCACGCTCGCCGAAATTCTTCCGTATTGCCAATGAGATACCGACGATCCTGCTGATCGCCATCGTGATCCTGGTCACCGTCAAGCCGTTCTGAGGAGGCTCCTCCACATTCCAGTCGGAATCTCCGGTTAACTGCTTGATCAGCCCGTATTCATGCCCTCTTGCGCGAAAGGCGGGCTGCGCTTATCTTGTGGCCCATCCCACCGAACGCAGGCGGATGTGAAGCGCGTTCCGGCTCCCCTCGCGTTCGGGCCGGTAGCACATCGGGCCCCGGGATACCTTCCCAAAGCACCGTCCGTTCCTGACCTGCGATCTCTATCCGTCTATCGAACCAGCGTCGGAATTTCGTTTTTTCCACGAAAACGCCGTTGGTTTCTCTCCATTAGGATCAAACCCGCATGCGGGAAATGAAACTCCAGGACCTCAAAGCCAAGACACCCGCCGAGCTGCTCGCCTTTGCCGAAGAGCATCAGGTCGAGAACGCCAGCACCCTGCGCAAGCAGGAGCTGATGTTCGCCATCCTGAAGCAGCTCGCGACCCAAGAGGTCGACATCATCGGCGAGGGCGTCGTCGAGGTGCTGTCAGACGGCTTCGGCTTCCTGCGCTCGCCGGAATCCAATTATCTGTCCGGCCCCGACGATATCTACGTCTCGCCCTCCCAGATCCGCCGCTTCGCGCTACGCACGGGCGACACGGTCGAGGGCCACATTCGTTCGCCGAAAGAAGGCGAGCGCTACTTCGCGCTGCTCAAGGTCAATACGATCAATTTCGAGGACCCCGACAAGGCGCGCCACAAGATCAACTTCGACAACCTGACGCCGCTCTATCCCGACGAGCGGCTCAAGATGGAACACGAGGATCCGACCAAGAAGGACTACTCGGCCAGGATCATCGACATCGTGGCGCCGATCGGTAAGGGCCAGCGCGCGCTGATCGTGTCGCCGCCGCGCACCGGCAAGACGGTGCTGCTGCAGAACATCGCCCATGCGATTACCGCCAACCACCCCGAGTGCTATCTCATCGTGCTGCTCATCGACGAGCGGCCGGAAGAAGTCACCGACATGCAGCGCTCGGTGAAGGGCGAGGTGGTGTCCTCGACCTTCGACGAGCCGGCCTCGCGCCACGTTGCCGTCGCGGAAATGGTGATCGAAAAGGCCAAGCGCCTGGTCGAGCATCAGCGCGACGTGGTGATCCTGCTCGACTCGATCACCCGCCTCGGCCGTGCCTACAACACCGTGGTGCCGTCGTCCGGCAAGGTGCTGACCGGCGGTGTCGACGCCAATGCCCTGCAGCGGCCGAAGCGTTTCTTCGGCGCCGCGCGTAACATCGAAGAAGGCGGTTCGCTGACGATCATCGCCACCGCGCTGATCGACACCGGCAGCCGCATGGACGAGGTGATCTTCGAAGAGTTCAAGGGCACCGGCAACTCCGAGCTCATCCTCGACCGCAAGGTGGCCGACAAGCGCACCTTCCCGGCGATCGACATCACGCGCTCGGGCACCCGCAAGGAAGAGCTGCTCACCGAGCCGGCGGTGCTCAAGAAGATGTACGTCCTGCGCCGCATCCTCAATCCGATGGGCACCATGGACGCCATCGACTTCCTGTTGGACAAGCTGCGCAACACCAAGACCAACGGCGAGTTCTTCGAGTTGATGAATACCTGACGAGACGCGCACGCGTTGCGAAAAGGCCGGGCAGTCGCCCGGCCTTTTTATTGGCGGCGCCGGACAGGTGCAGCGATGTCATGCGTGCAAAGCTCGGGTCAGCCCTGGCGCACGCTCATCGGCTTGCGCTTCGCAAAGCTCGGGCTCGGCACGCAGACGGCGTCCTTCTTGTGATGAAGCGCGTGCTTGCAGTCCTTGATGCTGGTGAAGCCGCAGCGCACGCGCGCATGCGCCTGGTCGAGGAAGCCACAATAGTTTTCGGCATGGGCGGTGGCGAGCGAGGCGGCGACAAGGCCGGCGGCGGCGAGGCCGAGCAACACACGCATGGGGGTTGGTCTCTCTTTGGTCTCTTGGCGCGCCCCCTGAGGATTAGCAATGTCCGCCGTCAGCGCGGCAAGATCAAGACGCTTGGCGCGGCTGCATCGCGGCCACCGCCTCGGCGATCTTGTCCGGTTCGGTGACCGGCAGCGAGCAGGTCTCGCCGACGCAGACGAAAGCGGCGCTGCCGCTTACCGCTTTCAGCTTCTCCTGTGCCGGGTGCGTCGGCGGCAGCGCGTCGGCGGACGGCGCGCGCAGTACGATGCGGTCGAGATACGACAACTTGAGCGCGGCCTGGGCGAAGGCTTCGGCCTGTGGACCGGCGCAGACGATTTCGGCGGCGCGCAGGCGTAGGTCGAGCGCGTTGAGCAACGAGACGTGGCCGAACAGATTGCGCGGCTGCGCGGAAATGATGCCCTCGATCAGCCGGTCGGCCTTTTCCCGCCACTGGTGGTCGCCGGTGAGCGCGGCGAGCCGCACCAGGTTGCCGGCGGCAAGGCCATTGGCGTTGGGGATGGCGTCGTCCGCGGTCGAATGCGGCCGCACCACCAGGTCGCCGGCATCGTCGGCCGCGAGGAAATAGGCGCCGGTCTCCGGATCGGCGTAGTGGGCGTCGAGCTCGCCCTGCCAGGCGCGCGCGCGCTGCAGGAAACCGCCCTCCCCCGTGGCCTCGTAGAGCGCCAGCGCGGCCCGGATCATGGCGGCATAATCCGATGCGAGGCCCGGCAGCAGTAGCTGCCCTTCGCGCCAGGAATGGCCGAGCCGCCCATCCCGCGTCATGTGCACTGCAACAAAATCGAAGGCCCGGCGAGCCATTTCCAGCCAGGACGGCTCGCTGAGGAGGATTCCGGCCTCGACCAGGCCGGCAATCATCAGCCCGTTCCAGTCCGCCAGCACCTTATCGTCCAGTCCGGGCCGGATTCGTTTCTCACGCGCTTTCAATAACTTACCGCGCAGCATAGAAAACCGTGCTGCGGTCTCGGGGTCGCGCCCGGTTGCGAAGGCGCTCTCCCAGCCGTCGCTCATGTTGCGCGGTAAGTGCTTGAGTTTATTGAGGATGTTGTGTCCCTCGAAGTTGCCTCCGGGGGTCACGTCATATTGCGCTGCAAAATCAGCGGCGTCGGGCCCGAGAACGGCTTCGATTTCCTCAAGCGACCAGACGTAGAACTTGCCCTCCTGCCCTTCCGAGTCCGCATCGAGCGAGGCGGCAAACGCCCCCTCCCCGGTCACCATTTCGCGGGCCAACCAGCCGACAGTCTCGCGCGCCCGCTCGGCGAACAGCGGCGCGCCGCTCGCCTGCCAGGCCAGCGCCAGCAAGGGCAAGAGTTGGGCGTTGTCGTAGAGCATCTTCTCGAAATGCGGCACCAGCCACTTCTCGTCGACCGAATAGCGCGAGAAGCCGCCGCCGAGGTGGTCGTAGATGCCACCCTCGCACATGTGTACCAGGCTGTGCTCAGCCGTCTGGAAGAACAGCGGGTCGCGGCTGCGCAGGCCTGCGCGCCACAGGAACTCCAGGATCATCGGCTGCGGAAACTTGGGCGCGCCGCCGAGGCCGCCGTTGACGGTGTCGAAGGCGTTGCCGACCTGCTTCGCCGCGCCATCCAGTTCTGCGATGCCGATTGTCACCCGGCCCTGCGGCCGCGCCTTCTCCTCGAGTTGCGCCTTCAGCGCCGCCCGGTTCTGCTCGATCTTGGCCGGCTCCTCCCGGAACAGCCGCGACACCTCGCGCAGGACGTCGACGAAGGCCGGCCGGCCGTAGCGCGAGTCCTTCGGAAAATAAGTGCCGCCCCACACCGGCTCGCCGGTTGGCGTCAGGAACATGGTCATGGGCCAGCCGCCCTGCTCGCCCATCAGGTGCAGCGCCTGCATGTAGATCTGGTCGATGTCCGGCCGTTCCTCGCGGTCGACTTTGATGTTGACGAACAGGTCGTTCATCACCGCGGCGGTGGCTTCGTCCTCGAACGACTCGTGCGCCATCACGTGGCACCAGTGGCAGGCCGCGTAACCGACCGAGAGCAGGATCGGCTTGTTCTCGCGCTGAGCAGTTGCGAGCGCTTCCGGGCCCCACTGCCACCAGTCCACCGGATTGTGCCGATGCTGCAAGAGATAGGGCGACGTTGCGCCGGTGAGCCGATTGGTGTGCGAGCGGTCATCCATGGCGCGGCCTCCGTTCGAAAGTTCGAGTGTAACCGATGATCGCTGGGGCAGCGACCGGGTCGTGGCATTGGTGCCTGGAAAAATCGTGGAGGGGCAGTTGCGAAAGAACGCGCCTGCGGCGCGACACGTCACCGCCGTACGGTAAAGAGAGTCTTTGCGGCAAGGTTTCGTTGAGCAATACGGCTAAAGAACGCGTAACCGTGTTGCCTCCGACTATACGCGCTTTTCACTACGTCGCTTCAGGGAGCGTTATTGAGCAGGTGTGAGCATCGTACCGAATGAAAATGCATTCGGGGCGGGTTCCATGCGTATCGAGAATGGCGTCAAGCGGACTATGAACGAGGCCAGTGCGTGTCAAAGAACGCATTGGCATATCATATTGTACGGTTTGTTGGCTTTGATCGGGTCAGCGGGTTTGATCGGTGTGAACATCGATGTCAGCCACGCGAGCCCGATGCGGGTCGCTAGTGCCGATGCCGGTAAGGATTTCGTGGCTTTATCCTTAAAGGATTCCTCTGCGATCGCGGCAAGGTTTTCGCAAGAGACATTGTCGATTGGTTACGGCGTTGGGTCAAAAGCGATCGAAGTGGCGATACCCGTGCCCCCCGTCAGGCCCGCTCTCAAGAAGCCTGACGTGATCAAGAGCTTGCGGGCGCAGGCCGCTTGCATGACCGGTGGAATGTTCGATGCGTGCCCGGGATTCATGAAGCTGCTGGAAAGCCGGCAGCAGACGTGGCCGCGCTTTGCGGACGCGGCGTTGCCGGATGCGGGCTCACCCCTGACGACGGGGAGCTTACCTGACGTGAAGGTGGCAAGCGCCGCCGCCGGTCTGAACTTGACGGCGAGCGACGTCGTTGCGGCGGTTGATCGGTTGGAGCGCCGGTCGGGCGAGGTGATCATGGGGGCGGCGTCGACCTATAACCCTTATGATGCCGATGACAACGACGCGGGCGGTGCCGAGACCGCATCGGGCGAGTTGTATAATCCAATCGGTTGGACGGCGGCGATCCAGACCGGGATGCGCGGCGAATTTGCTGGCGTGCGCTATGGCCGCCTTTACAAGCCATCGTTCGCGTTGGTGGAGGTGGGCGGGAAACGTGCCATCGTCAAGATCAATGACGTCGGTCCGCTGCGGCCCGGGCGCGTGATCGATCTCAGCACTCAAGTCATGCATTACTTCGACCCGTCGCTGAAGCGCGGCGTGCTCGATGGAGCGCTGGTGACGCCGCTCGTTGGTTCCGATTGGACACCGGGCCCGCTTGGGTCAACGCCGGCGGTGGCGATTGCGAGTAGCGTGCTGTAATCGGATCCGACACCGTGGCTGGTGTTATTTTATGGCCGGCGTAATGCCGGCCATTTTTTTCGGCGCTGCTTGGTTCGGAATGTAAGCGGCACGTCACGGTAAAATAGCGATTGCCCGTGCGGGGAAGCCGAGACCATGGCGCACCTTCGGCCATGTCACCATGATGAGCGCGCCGGTCTCCGGTACTTTGTCGAGATTGGCCATCACTTCGATCTGATAATGCCCGTGCTGCAGGATGTAAGTCTCCGACAGCATCTTCTCGGTGGTGTCGGTATCCATCGCTTCATGGCCGGTGGCGGTGACTCCACGCTGCGAATAGAGGAACTTGATCGTTTCGAACGCCCAGGCCGGGAATGGATAGCGCTTGAAGCGCTTCGGGTTTGAATCCCAGTCCTTGTACATGTCGGTGCGCAGCGCGACGAACGAGCCGGCGGGCACTTTGCCGTGCACCTTCTCCCAGGCTTTGAGGTCGTCGACCGAGAAGGCATGGTTCGGATCCGTTTTCAGGAATGGCGTGTCGTCGACCACGATGAGCGGCAGGATCATCTGCTTGAGCGGGATCTGATCCATGGTCTTGCCGCCTTCGGCGAAGTGTGCCGGCGGATCGACGTGCGTGCCGTATTGGCCGACCATGTTGTAATAGGTGGTATGAAAGCCGTCGTGTTTGATGGTGTAGGTGCGGTGGGTCTTGGGGTCGTAGGCGGGGGTGAATTTGGCTTGGCCGAAGCCCGACCACACCGGCGTCGTCGGTCCGAAGCTGTGGGTGAGGTCGACGAATTTCTTCGACGCGATGATCTTGTAGGCTTGGGCGAGATCGCTTGCAGCGTGGGCGGCGCCGAGCGTGCCGAGGAAGAACGCCAGTGCGAAGACGAGCTTGTTCGTGGACATGCGAGTGCTCCCTGGTTTGGTGAATGATAGCGCCAGGTGTGCGCGGCGGCACCGGGATTAAGGTTGAGGGCAGGCGGTTTTTGGCGGGCCTTGACCCTGTGCGGCGGTGGCGCTTCCTTGCATCACCATGAGTGACATCGCCCGCGACACCATCTTCGCCCTCTCCTCCGGACGGCCGCCTGCGGCCATTGCCGTTATCCGCATTTCGGGGCCGCGGGCTGGGGAGGCGCTGCAGGCGCTCGGGGTGAAGATTCCGCAGCCACGTTGGGCCGCGCTGGCGCGCCTGCGCGACCCGGTCAGCGACGAAATCATCGACGAAGGCCTCGCGCTCTTTTTCCCGGGCCCGAAGAGCGAGACCGGCGAAGACACGGCGGAATTGCAGCTTCACGGCGGGCGCGCGGTGGTGGCGGCAACGCTGGAGGCGCTCGGGCGCATCGAGGGATTGCGCCCGGCCGAGGCCGGCGAGTTCACCCGCCGCGCCTTCGAGAACGGCAAGCTCGACCTGACCGCGGTTGAGGGGCTGGCCGACTTGGTTGGTGCCGAGACCGAGGGTCAGCGGCGGCAGGCCTTCCGGCAGATGAAGGGGGCGTTGGGCGGGCGTGCCGAGGAATGGCGGCGGAAGCTGATCCAGGCGCTGGCGCTGATCGAAGCGCGCATCGATTTTTCAGACGAGGCCGATGTGCCCGAGGAGCTGGTCGGGCCGGCGCTGGCCATCGCCCGCGAGCTTGGCGGCGAGATCGAGGCGGGGCTTGCGGACGACGGTCGCGGCGAGCGCTTGCGGGAGGGTCTGGTGGTGGCCATTGCCGGGCCGCCGAATGCCGGCAAGTCGACTCTGCTGAACCGGATTGCCCAGCGTGAGGCGGCGATCGTGTCGCCCTATGCCGGCACCACGCGCGACGTGATCGAGGTGCATCTGGATCTGAACGGCTGGCCGGTGACGCTGCTGGACACGGCGGGGATGCGCGAGACCGGCGACCCGGTCGAGATGGAAGGCGTGCGGCGCGCCCGCGCGCGGGCGGCGGCGGCCGATCTGGTGCTGTGGGTCGAGGATGTGAGCGGGGGCGAGGGTGGTGCATCCGAGGGCGATGCGGGGTCTGCGCCAAGCGTCGGCGCCTTGGAAGCGGACGACCAGGCCGGCGATGCGGGGTCGGCGCCGGCGCTTTGGCTGGTTCGCAACAAGATCGACCTGGTGACGGGCGCGGTGAGAAAGAGTGAATCAGGAAACGTGCCTGGCTCAAAGAGTGAATGTAATGATCAAGCAATGGGAAGTAATGAATCAATAGTCCAAACTAACAGACCTTTAACAAACTTGGTTAACAAGGGGTTAAGCAGTAAGAGTGAACATGGCTTCAATAATTGTGAAACGATGTTCGAGATTTCGGCGGCGTCGGGCAAAGGTTTTGACGCGCTGTTGCTGGCGCTGATGCGCCGGGCAGAAGCGTTTCTCGCTGGCGGGGAGTCGGCGCTGGTCACGCGCGCGCGCCACCGCCGCGTTCTGCAGGATGCGCTGGCCGCGCTGCGGCGGGCGTTGGCGCCGGATCTGGCGGGCCGCGAAGATCTGCTGGCCGAAGAGCTGCGGCTGGCGGCTCATGCCCTCGGCCGTCTCACCGGCCGGGTGGACGTGGAGGATATCCTGGACGTGATATTCCGCGATTTCTGCATCGGGAAGTGAACTGCCTGTTGCTTTAGTCTTTTAGGGGCTTTTCTTACGACAATGGTAGTTGGATACCGATTCTTGGCCCAACGGGATCAGGCCCGGGGATATGTTTCACGTGAAACACTCATCCCCGTTTTCCTTGGTCCCGACCTCGATTCCGGCTACAAGGCCGCTATCTGAGGGCCAGGATGAGCACAACCTTCGACGTCATCGTGATCGGTGGCGGCCACGCCGGCTGTGAGGCCGCCGCGGCCAGCGCCCGTATGGGCGCGCGGACGGCGCTCGTCACCCATCGCTTCGATACCATCGGTGCCATGTCCTGCAATCCCGCTATTGGGGGCCTGGGCAAGGGCCATCTGGTGCGCGAAATCGATGCGCTCGACGGCCTGATGGGCCGGGTGGCCGATGCCGGGGGCATCCAATTTCGGGTCCTGAACCGCCGCAAAGGCCCCGCGGTCCGCGGGCCTCGGGCTCAGGCCGACCGCAAGCTCTATGCCGAGGCCATGCAGGCGGAGCTGCGGGCTATTCCCGGCTTGGAAGTGATCGAGGCCGAGGCCGACGACCTCATTCTGAAGGACGCCCGCGTCTGTGGGGTCAAATTGGCTGACGGCCGGGAGGTCTCGGCCGGCGCCGTGGTCCTGACCACGGGGACCTTCCTGCGAGGCCTCATCCATATCGGTGAGAAGCAGATTCCGGCCGGCCGGGTCGGGGAGGCACCCGCTATGGGTCTTTCCCGGACCCTGGAAACGGCCGGATTTGCCCTCGGGCGGCTCAAGACCGGCACCCCGCCCCGCCTTGATGGCCGGACCATCGACTGGAAAGCCCTGGAGATGCAGCCCGGCGAGGACCCGGCGGAGCCCTTTTCCGTCCTTACCGAGCGAATTTCGAACCCCCAGATCCAGTGTGGCATCACCCGCACCACGCCGGCGACCCATGACATCATCCGGGCGAATGTTCACCGTTCCCCTATGTATTCCGGCCAGATCGCCAGTACTGGGCCGCGCTATTGCCCCTCTATCGAGGACAAGATCGTCAAATTCGGCGAGCGCGACGGCCATCAGATCTTCCTGGAGCCGGAAGGCCTCGAAGATCCGACGGTCTATCCCGAACGGCATCTCCACCTCGCTGCCGGAGGAGGTGCAGCACGCCCTGGTGGCCACCATTCCGGGGCTGGAAAAGGCCGAATTCGTGCGGCCGGGCTATGCCATCGAATACGACTACGTCGATCCGCGCGAATTGAACCCGACCCTGGAGACTCGCCGTCTCAAGGGCCTGTTCCTGGCCGGCCAGATCAACGGCACCACGGGCTATGAAGAGGCTGCGGCCCAGGGACTTCTGGCCGGTCTGAACGCCGCGGCTCTGGCCGGGGGCGGGGCGGCTATCACGTTCGACCGGGCAGAGGCCTATCTCGGGGTCATGATCGACGATCTGGTGACCCGCGGCGTCGCCGAGCCCTATCGGATGTTCACCTCGCGGGCCGAATATCGGCTCCAGCTCCGGGCGGACAATGCCGATCAGCGGCTGACCGGCAAGGGCCTTGATATCGGCTGCGTAGGCCGAAAACGGGCGGGATTCCACCGCGCCAAGAGCGTCGCGCTCAATGCTGCGCGGAATCTTGCGGAATCTGTCTCGGTTTCGCCGAAGGAGGCGGCCGCCCACGGCCTGAGCCTGAACAAGGATGGCCAGCGCCGGACGGCATTCGAGCTGCTGTCCTATCCGACCATTGGCCTCGGCGACCTGGCGAAGATATGGCCGCAATTCGGGGAGCTCGCGCCTAAGATCGCCGAGCAGCTCGAGATCGACGCCAAATATGCGGTCTATCTCTCCCGCCAGGCGGCAGACGTAGCGGCCTATCGGCGGGACGAGAGCTTCGCGCTCCCTGAAGACCTCGATTACGCGGCGCTGCCGGGGCTTTCGAACGAGATGAAGCAAAAGCTGGCCATCCAGCGCCCCCGCACCATTGGCCACGCCGCCAAGCTGGATGGGGTGACCCCGGCGGCGCTGACCCTCATCGTCGCTCATGTGAAGCGCGGCCGGCACAAGGCGGCGAAGCTAGCGTGAGGAAGGCCTGCACAGCGCGTGCCGGACCTCAGCCGGGACCGCGCCGAGGCTCTGCGGCTGGTCCCTGTTTCACGTGAAACAACGGAACGTCTCGATCGGTTCGTCGCCCTGCTCTTGGAATGGCAGGCGAGGATAAATCTGATCGCGCCATCGACGCTTCCGGAAATCTGGACCCGGCACATCGCCGACTCGCTGCAGCTTCTGGAAGTTATCCCCGATGCCAAAATCTGGGTCGACTTCGGCTCGGGCGGGGGCTTCCCGGCTATCCCCGTCGCTTGCGCGCTTGCCGACACGCCCGGCGCCCGGGTTCATCTTGTTGAGAGCAACGGCAAGAAGGCGGCGTTTCTGCGCGAGGCCATCCGTCTTCTCCACCTCCCTGCACAGGTCCACAACGAGCGTGTGGAGAATTTTGGGGAAAGCTGGGATAGCTCTGCCGACGCCGTCACGGCACGCGCATTGGCTCCACTGAAGGCCTTGTGCAATCAGACTTTTCCCCTCATCTCTAAGGGGGCCGTCGGCCTGTTCCTCAAAGGTCAAGATGTAGTTACTGAATTGACCGAGGCCTCTAAATATTGGACACTTGAGGCCTCAACAGTGCCCAGCAAGACGAGTCCAACCGGCTGCATCGTGGTGATCCGCAGCCTAAAGCCTCGTAAAAAGGTATGAGCCCGCCACCGGAAAGGCCGCTAGCGGTAACGGGCAACCATTGGACAAACCATGACCGACACCAATACAACCGATACACCCGCTCCGGTTGAAAACCGTAGCGAAGCGGACGTCGTCCCCTTCAACCGGCCGGCAGCGCGCCCGGAACCATCGGCGCCACCGCGCGTACTCGCTGTCGCCAACCAGAAGGGCGGCGTCGGCAAGACCACCACCGCCATCAATCTCGGTACCGCGCTCGCCGCCATCGGCGAGCACGTGCTGATCGTCGACCTCGACCCGCAGGGCAACGCCTCCACGGGGCTGGGCATCGACCGCAAGGCGCGGCGCACCTCGACCTATGACGTGCTGACCGGCGACGCCAGCCTGCGCGAATCGGTGCTGCCGACCGCGGTGCCGCAGCTCTATATCGCGCCGTCGACCCTCGACCTCTCCGGCGTCGAGCTCGAGATCGGCCACGAGCGCGACCGCGCCTTCCGTCTGCGCAACGCGTTCAATGCGCTCAACAGCGGCGAGCGCGCCTACGACTTCACCTATGTGCTGGTCGATTGCCCGCCCTCACTCAACCTGCTCACCATCAACGCCATGGCGGCGGCGGACTCCATCCTGGTGCCGCTGCAGTGCGAATTCTTCGCGCTCGAAGGTTTGTCGCAGCTGCTCAAGACGGTCGAGCAGGTGAAGACCAACCTGAACCCGAAGCTGTCGATCCACGGCGTCGTGCTGACCATGTTCGACTCGCGCAACAACCTGTCGAACCAGGTGGTCGCCGACGTGCGCGAGTTCATGGGGCCGAAGGTCTACGACACCATGATCCCGCGCAACGTGCGCATCTCCGAAGCGCCGTCCTACGGCAAGCCGGTGCTGGTCTACGATCTCAAGTGTGTGGGAAGCGAAGCGTACCTGCGGCTCGCCACCGAGATCATCCAGCGCGAGAAGGAATTGAAGGCGGGGTAAGTAGCGGCGCCCTGCCGAGCTAACCAAGCTGCGCGGGCCAGGCCCGCGCATGAAGCACAGAAAAGTCATCGATAAGAAAATTGAGGCAGGCGTGGCAGGTAACTCAGGAGCGGCGGCGATGGCGGAGCACAAGCGGTTGGGACGCGGGCTGGCCGCGCTGATCGGCGACGTCGGCGATGATCAACCGGCAACGGAAAGCGGGCGTAAGCCGCGCCGCGCGCCGATCGAGAGCCTCAAAGCTAACCCGCGCAACCCGCGCCGCACCTTCACCGACGCGGAGCTGAACGAGCTTACCGAGTCGGTCAAAGAACGCGGCATCATCCAGCCGATCATCGTGCGCGTGGCTGAAGATGGAAATTACGAAATCATCGCCGGCGAGCGGCGCTGGCGCGCCGCGCAGAAGGCCGGCCTGCACGAGGTGCCGGTCGCCATTGTCGAAGCCACCGATGCGCAGTCGCTCGAATTCGCCATCATCGAAAACGTGCAGCGCGCCGACCTCAACGCGATGGAAGAGGCGGCCGGATATGCCGCATTGATGGAGCAGTTCAATCATACGCAGGAGGCCGTCGCCAAAATCGTCGGCAAGAGCCGGCCGCATGTGGCGAACATGCTGCGGCTGCTAAAGCTGGCGCCGCCGGTGCAGCACTTCGTTACTCAGGGCAAACTGTCGGCCGGCCACGCCCGGTTGCTGGTCGGTGTGCCCGACGCCGAGCAGATCGCCTGGCGCGCGATGGAGCTCGACATGAGTGTGCGCCAGCTCGAGGACGAACTGCGCGAAGACCGCGAGCGTCACGCCATGGAGGTGCCAACCGGCAAAAAGCCGGGCCGGCCCAGGGCGGCGAAAGATCCTGACACTATTGCGCTGGAGCGGCGGCTCTCGGATGCGCTGGGCCTGAAGGTGGCGATCGAACACAAGGGCGAGCGCGGCACGCTGCAGATCAAGTACAAGGATCTCGATCAGCTCGACGCGGTGATTGCGAAGCTGGAGGGCTGAGTTGCTCGCCGGCAGGGTGAGCAGCGCACCTGCGCGCTGCTATCTCACCTATGATGCCGTCCGCGAATCATGCGCGCGCCTCGAATTTGCCGGCGCCGCTGCACGCTCGTTGAGCCCATAATCGCGCAACACCGACGCGACGCGCAGCCGGTAGTCGGCGAAGACACCGTTACGGCCTTTCGCCTGGCTTTCGCGGTGATGGGCCTGAGTGCGCCATTGCTTCACCGCTTCCTCGTCGCGCCAGAACGACAGCGACAAGAGCTTTTCCGGCTCGGTGATGCTCTGGAAGCGCTCGACCGAAATGAAGCCGTCAATCTGGCTGAGCTCATCGCGTAATGACGCGGCGATCGCGAGATAATCGTCTTTGTGCCCTGGCGCCGGCCAGACTTCGAAAATCACGGCAATCATGTCGCCCTCCGCGCGCGTCCATGCTGGCTCTGCTCTTGCTAGCACGAACGTCAGGTGCGCGCGCAGGCGAAATATCCGGGACGCGGAGCGTTTGGCCGACGCATCCCATTCAGCACCACCATCCGGTCCTCAGCGAGAGGGCCGGAACAAACCCGGTCATGACACCAGTGAACGATTGGCAACATAAAGCCGATTACGATCACGCCTTTTTGGCGAAGAAGTTGCACCAGCCGTGCGGGCTGATCTTGCCGGCGACGAGCTTGCATGAATGCGGCGCTGATGAAGAAGCGGCACTCGGAGCAATGCTGGCCGCCCTTGGGATGGTCCTGGTATTTCGCGATCTTCTTCGGGGCCTTCGCATCGGCGCGCTCGGGCAGAACCAGCGCAAAGCCGGCGCCGAGCACTGCAGCCGAGCCGACAAGGGTCTGGAACAGCCGCCGCCGCGACATGCCATTCACTGCCGGCGCCGCAACGGCCTCGTAGGGAGACTTCTTGTCGGATGAAGTTTTGTCGCGGGATTCGGACATGCGCGCCTCCGGTTCATACGCCCCCGTCGGTCGCCGCCCATAGGCCAACGCGAGCGGTAGCGGAGCGTTCCGTATTTTCCTCCTCATTTCGGCTTCGTGCACTTCGTGCGCGCCCTGGAATGACGAATGCTCGACATCGTGAAAGTTCGCCGACGTCGTTGCTCCAAACTCGCGCTGGATCGCAGGGGCGTTTGGCTGCTAAGCACCATCGAGGAACACCACGACAATCAGGGAGGAGCCCGTGCCCGCACCCATGCACGGCGAGTCGCTGCCGGCCACCTATCGCTTCAAACTCGGCGGCTTCGAGGTCGCCACCATCATGGACAGCTACGTCATCCGTCCGGGGCTGACACCCAGCTTCGGCGGCGACACGCAGGTGGACGACGTCAAGGCGTTGGCGAAGGCCAACGGCATAAGCGACGACAAGTACTTCCACCCCTTCACGCCGATGCTCGTCAACACCGGCAAGGAGCTGGTGCTGTTCGACACCGGCAACGGCGTGCTGTCGAAGGAGAACGAGCAGCTCAAAGGCCGCCTGCCGCCCGGCAACCTTGTCGCGCGCATGGGCGAGCTCGGCTACAAGCCGGAAGACGTCGACGTCGTGGTGCTCACCCACGGCCATCCCGATCACATCGGCGGCCTGCTCGCCGGCGGCGAGCCGATCTTTCCCAACGCACGCTATGTGTTCGGCGCGGCGGAATTCGATTTCTGGAACAAGGGCGAGAACGTGCGCGAGGCGCGCAAGTTCAACCGCGTGCTCTACATGAAATACGCGGCGCCACTCGCCAACCAGGCCACCATGATCCACCCGGGCGAGCAGGTGGTGCCGGGCATCACCGCGGTGGATGCGGCCGGGCATTCGCCGGGGCTGATGGCTTATCTGATCGAAAGCGAAGGCCAGCGGCTGCTGAACTGGGCCGACACCTGCAATCATTATGTGGTGTCGATCCAGCGTCCCGACATCCATCTCGACGTCGACGACGACAAGGAGAAGGCGGTGGCGACGCGCAAGCGCATTCTCGAGATGGTGTCGAAGGAGGGGCTATTGGTCGCCGGCTATCACATGCCGTTCCCGGGGATCGGCTATGTCGACAAGACCGCCGACGGCTACCGCTGGCGGCCGCATACGTATCAGATGTTGGTTTAAGCCTGTCATTCCGGGGCGCGAACGAAGTTCGCGAACCCGGAATCCAAAGCCCCTGCGCGAACGGAATGCCGGGGGTTGTCAACCGATGCCGGGAGTATGGATTCCGGGTTCGCCGCTGCGCGGCGCCCCGGAATGACGTTCAACCCTCCCGCCGCCGCGCATTCACCGCGATCGACAGCAGCGTCCGCTGTGCGATCGCTTCCGCCAGCGCCGGATTGCGGCGGGCGTCGAGCGAGGCTTCGGCAAGCTGCTGCATGGCGCGCAGGAGGCGCGGACCGGACCAGGCGCGCAGCGCCGCGCCGACGCGATCGCTGCGGGTAAAATGGATCGGGGGCGTGCCGCGCTTCATCGCGAACTCGATCTGGTCGCCGCTGTCCACAGCCAGGCGCATCTTATGCAGATTGGCGACCTGACGGATCGCTGCCGAGATGATCGCCGCCGGCGACGAGCCGCCGCCGCGCGCCTTGCCGAACTCGGTTTCGGTGTCAGCGGTGCGGCCGGCAAAGGCGGAATCGATAACCCCGTCGAGCGCCAGCGCCGACGCGTCGGCCACCACCGCCAGCACGTCGGTGAGCTCGACGCGCTCCTGGCCGCGCGCATAGAGCGCGAGCTTGCGGATTTCGTTGCGCGAGGCGAGGCGGTCGCCACCGAGCAACGACTGCAGTGCGGCGCGGGCGTCGGGCGCGATGGTGAGATTGGCCTCGCGCATTTCGTTGTCGATCAAGCGGGCGAGGTCGCGCTCGTTGTCAACGTAGCAGGGCAGCGCCGCGGCGACCTTGGCCTTCTCGCACATCGCGCGCAGCGGCGAGCTCTTCTTCAGGTCGCCGGCTTCGATGATGACGCGGCATTCGTCCGACGGCGCGGCAATCACCGCTTCCACCGCCGGCGCGATGTTGCGGCTGCCGGCCTTGGCCCAGACCGCGCGGCGGCCGCCGAACAGCGGCACGGTGTGGGCCTCTTCGACCAGGCGCGAGGGGTTGGCGGAAAGGTCCTCCGGCTCAAGGCGGGCGAGCGCGAACGGATCATTGGGATCGTCCACCGACGCGCGCACCAGGGCGTCGACGCGCTCGCGCACCAGGCCGGCGTCGGGCCCATAGACCAGCACCACCGGCATCGCCGGATTGGGCCGGGCGATGAAACGGTCGATGTCGGCGGCTTTGATGGCGGTCATAGTACGGTCAAGCTAGTGCGCACGGCAGCGCGAGGCAATGGAGCCCGCGGAACGGCGGCGGCGTCACACGGGCGCGAGCAGAACCTGGTCGCTGATTTGCGCGGTTTCGGCTTGCACGATCCGGTAGCCACCGCGCTCCGCCAAAGGCGCGAAGCCGTTGAGCCCGCGCGGGATCAGCTTGAACCGACTGGCGGTGATCATCTGCCGCCGTGCTTCGTCGTCGGCGGTAACGGACCCGGCGATCTGCTTCACGCCGCCGGCCCGCAGCGCCTGGAGATTGCTGACGATGGCGTCGTCGCTGCCGTATTCGAACAGGCCGCCCTCGGTCGAGACGGCGACGACGGCGCCCGCCGCGTTGAGATCGCGCAGCAGCGCTTCGAGCGAGGCCGGCTCGTTCCAATCGTATTCCCGGTGATCGAACGTCACGTCGAGGCCGGCGAGCGGCGCACCCTCTGCCATGAGGGCGGCCAGCGCGTTCCTGCCGAAAAATGGCCCGGCCGCGTCGGAATCCAGCACATGGATTACGACCGGTCGCCGCAACAGAGCGCTGTCGCGGCGGTTCAGAATGATCAGGCTGTTCATGCTGTCGACCGCGGGGCCGCCGGCGATGTTGATCAAATGCAGCGGCACCGTCGGCGCGGCGGTGAGTTCTGGGCCAAGTCCGTCGGCGACGAGCCGCGCAACCTGCTGGGTCCGCAGCCGCAGCAGCGTGAGATTCGGCATCGCCGCGATGCGCCGTTCCGTCGGGTTGTCGTAAGAGGCCGGCAGATTGTCGGCGCCGAGCTTCATCACATAGGTGGTGATGCCGTCGAGAAACGCCGACGTCCCGCCGAACATATCGCGCAACAGCCGCGAACGCTTGGCCGCGCGATTCAGCATCCAACGCATGACGAATCGCGGCACGTGCCGGCGTCGGCGCTCTTCTTTCCTGGACGCGTCGAGAAGCCGCTGCAGGCTGTCTCGATCGTCCGGCACCGCGAAGCGCGGGTCGGTCACGTCGATAACGGCCATCGGCTCGCCGTCGCGCTTGGCAGCGACGATCAAAGGCGGCAATGAGCGGTGATCGGTTGGGGTGGGCACGTGCGCGGCTGATGACGCTTTACGTTCCCGCCACGAAATATGACGCCAGGCGCGACTGGATATCCTGCGCGAGCACGTCGGCGGCGCGGTTCTCGGCGTCACGCAGGCCGCGCGCGCCGGCGTAGCGTTGCTCTTGGCCGGGCACGCTGTAGGACACTCGGGCGTTTGCGGTCGAATTGACCACCGTCTTGCCGGTGGCAGTATCGATCATCTGGTAACTGGCGGAGAGACCGTAATTGACTACCTCGGCGCGGCCGCTGTTGACGTCGACGATCACCTGCCGTTGCGAGGCCGTCAGCCTGATCACCAGCCGATAGGCCGGGCTGGCGGCCTGACCGCCGCCGGTCAGGCCGTAGATGAGCTGGTTGCGTAGGTGGACGCTGATGCGGGCCAGCGGGGTGCCGTTCGGCGTATTGATCGGCGGCACGTCGACGCTGGCGAGCTTGCCGCGGACGTCGCCGGCGGCGCCGATCGAATGGTCGCCGTAGAGCGGCTGGAAGCAGCCGGCGGTGAGGGCGCCGAGCGCCACCACGGCGACGAGCCGCAGGAGCCGGCGCCGCATGGGTTGCGCTATAATGGGCCGTGCGAGAAAGGTGTCAGGCCACGACATTCACGATCCTCTGCGGGACGACGATGACCTTTTTCGGGCTCTTGCCGTCCAGGGCCCGTTGTACCGCATCGAGCGCCAGAACGGCAGCCTCAATGTCTGCTTTTTCGGCGTCACGGGGCACCGTGACGTCGGCGCGTTTCTTGCCGTTGATCTGCACCGGGAGGGTGATGGTGGTCTCGACCAGGAGCTCGGGCTCGACCTGCGGCCAGCTTTCGGTGGAGACTAGGCCGGTGTGGCCGAGGGCCGCCCAGCACTCTTCGGCCAGATGCGGCATCATGGGGTGGAACAGCCGCACCAGGATGTCGCCGGCCTCGCGCAAAGCCCAGGCAAAATCGGCAGAAGGGGCAGATTCGGCAGAGCCGATGGCGTCCGAGAGCGCATTGGCGCATTCGTAGATCTGGGCGACGCAGCGGTTGAAGCGCAGCTTCTCGATGTCCTCGGAGACATTGGCGAGCGCGCGATGCGCGGCCTTGCGAACGATGAGGGCCTGCTGCGAGAACGACGCCGGGCGCTCGGCCGGCGCCTTCACGTCGGCGATTTCGCCGACCAGCCGCCACAGCCGCTGCACGAAGCGCGAGGCGCCCTGCACGCCTTCCTCCGACCAGATGACGTCGCGGTCGGGCGGCGAATCCGACAGCATGAACCAGCGCGCCACGTCGGCGCCGTAGCTTTCCATGATGTCGTCGGGGTCGACGGTGTTCTTCTTCGACTTCGACATCTTCTCGATGGCGCCGATCGCGACCGGCTCGCCGGTGGCGGTGAGCGTCGCCTTACGCGCGTCGCCCTCGCTCGTGATGGTCACTTCCGCCGGCATTGCCCATTCGCCGTTCTTCTTGCGGTAGGTCTCGTGCACCACCATGCCCTGGGTGAACATGCCGCCGAACGGCTCGTCGAGATCGACGTGGCCGGTCTTCTTCATGGCGCGGGTGAAGAAGCGCGAATACAAGAGATGCAGGATCGCGTGCTCGATGCCGCCGATGTACTGGTCGACCGGCATCCACTTGTTGGCGACAGCCGGCGTGGTCGGCGATTCAGTGTTCCACGGATCGGTGAAGCGCAGGAAGTACCAGGACGAGTCGACGAAGGTGTCCATGGTGTCGGTCTCGCGCCGGGCGTCGCCGCCGCACGAGGGACACTTGACGTTCTTCCACGCGGCGTGACGGTCGAGCGGATTGCCCGGCTTGTCGAACGAGACATCCTCCGGCAGCGTCACCGGCAATTCGCTATCCGGCACTGGCACCACACCGCATTTCTCGCAGTGGATCACCGGGATCGGACAGCCCCAATAGCGCTGGCGTGAAATGCCCCAGTCGCGCAGGCGATAATTGACCTGCCGCTGCGCCACCGGCCGGTTGCCGTGGGTTTCTTTTTCCAGCCGCTTGGCAACTTCGTTTTTCGCGTCCGCGATGGTCATGCCATCGAGGAAGCGCGAATTGATCATGCGGCCGTCGTCGGTGAAGGCCTCGGTGGTGATGACGAAGGTCTTCGGGTCCTGGCCTTCCGGGCACACCACCGGCATGTTGCCGAGGCCGTACTTGTTGACGAAGTCGAGGTCGCGCTGGTCGTGCGCCGGGCAGCCGAAGATGGCGCCGGTGCCGTAATCCATCAGGATGAAGTTGGCGACATAGACCGGCAGCGTCCACGACGGGTCGAACGGATGCACCGCCTTGATGCCGGTGTCGAAGCCCATCTTCTCGGCGGTGTCGATCGCTTCCTGCGACGTGCCCAGGTGATGGCAGTCTTCGATGAACTTGGCGAGGTCGGGATTGTTCTTCGCCACCGCGGTGGCCAAAGGATGATCCGGCGACAGCGCCATGAACTTGGCGCCGAAGATGGTGTCCGGCCGCGTGGTGAAGATCTCGAGCTCGCTCTCGCCGCCGGGCGTGGTCTTGGGATCGAGCGCGAAGCGCATCAGCAGGCCTTCCGAACGGCCGATCCAGTTCTTCTGCATCAGCCGGACCTTGTCCGGCCAACGATCCAACGTGTCGATCGCCTCCAGCAACTCCTCGGCGTAATCGGAAATCTTGAACACCCACTGGTGCAGGTCGCGCTGCTCGACGACGGCGCCCGAGCGCCAGCCGCGGCCGTCGATCACCTGCTCGTTGGCGAGCACGGTCTGGTCGACCGGATCCCAGTTCACCTTGCGGTATTCGCGCGCGACCAGCCCCGCCTTCAGGAAGTCGAGGAACAGCTTCTGCTGGTGCTTGTAGTAGGCCGGGTCGCAGGTCGCGACCTCGCGCGCCCAGTCGAGCGACAGCCCCATCGACTGGAGCTGCTTCTTCATGGTCGCGATGTTTTCGTAGGTCCAGGCCTTGGGGTGGACCTTCTGCGCCATGGCCGCGTTCTCGGCCGGCATGCCGAAGGCGTCCCAGCCCATGGGGTGGAGCACGGCATGGCCGGCGGCGCGCTTATAGCGGGCGACCACGTCCCCCATGGTGTAGTTGCGCACGTGCCCCATGTGGATGCGCCCGGACGGGTAGGGGAACATCTCCAGGACGTAGTATTTGGGGCGCGGGTCGTCGTTCGCGGTGGCGAAGATGCCCTGGTCGTCCCAGGCCTGCCGCCAGCGGGGCTCGGCCACGCGGGGGTTGTAGCGCTCGGGACGCTGGTTTTTGGTCGATTCGGCGGTCATTTGCGGGTCTTTCTAGAGACCCGGGAGGTCGCATGGAAGGGGGCGGTCGTCAACTGAGCCGCGCGCGTTGAGGCAGCGCAAATGGGAACCCGTCGGTTCCGTTTAAGGTGCCGTCGCAATGCGAAGATCGGGGCGCCATGACCCAAGCCATGTCAGTTTCCGTGGATTCCGCCGAGACGGTTTTCCGCACCAAGGACCTGACCAAGGTCTATGTCACCGGCGATATCGAGGTGCAGGCCCTGCGCGGGGTCGATTTCGAGGCGGCGGCCGGCGAGTTCGTCGTCATCCTGGGGCCGTCCGGCTCGGGCAAGTCGACCTTCCTCAACATCGTCGGCGGGCTCGACCGCGCCACCGCCGGCGAGGTCTGGTTCACCGACCATGAGCTCAGCAAATTCAACGACCGCCAGCTCACGCTCTATCGCCGCGACCACGTCGGCTTCGTGTTCCAGTTCTACAACCTGGTGCCGAGCCTGACCGCGCGCGAGAACGTGGCGCTGGTCACCGAGATCGCGCGCGCGCCGATGAAGCCGGAGGAGGCGCTCGCCATCGTCGGCCTGAAAGAGCGCATGGACCATTTCCCGGCGCAGCTTTCCGGCGGCGAGCAGCAGCGCGTGGCGATCGCCCGCGCCATCGCCAAGCGGCCGCAGGTGCTGCTCTGCGACGAGCCGACCGGCGCGCTCGATTCCAAGACCGGCGTGCTGGTGCTGGAGGCGCTCACGCAAGTGAACGCGCAGCTCGGCGCCACCACGCTGATCATCACCCACAACGTGGCGATCCAGGGCATCGCCCATCGCGTCGTGCATTTCGGCGACGGCCGCATCGTGTCGACCAACGTCGTCGCCGACCGCAAGCCGGCGTCCGAGATTAGTTGGTAGTTCATCATGACCGCGCTGCATCGGAAATTGTTGCGCGATCTCATCCGGCTCTGGCCGCAGGCGCTGGCGATCGCGCTGGTGCTGGCGGCGGGCGCCGCGACGCTCATCCTCGGCATCGGCGCCTATCAGTCGCTGTCGGAAACGCGCGCCGCCTATTACGAGCGCAATCGATTCGCCGATGTGTTCGACGATCTCACGCGTGCGCCCAAGATCGTCGAGGACGAGATCGCGCGCATCCCCGGCGTGTCGTCGGTGGAAACGCGCGTCGCCAAGATCGCGCTGCTCGATCTGCCCGACGTGCCGGAGCCGGCCTCCGCCATGTTCGTGTCGATCCCCGACCTGCACGCGCAGCGGCTCGACCTGCTCTACATGCGCAGCGGGCGCCTGCCGCTGGTGGGCGACGAACATGAAGTGGTGGTGAGCGAGCCGTTCGCCAAGGCCAACCACTTTCACATCGGCTCGACCTTCGACGCCATTCTCAACGGCCGCAAACGCACCTTGCGCATCGTCGGCACCGCGCTGTCGCCGGAGTTCATCTATTCGCTCGGGCCCTACGGGCTGATCCCGGACGACCGGCGCTTCGGCATCGTGTGGATGCGCGAAAAGGCGCTGGCCGCGGCCTACGATCTCACCGGCGCCTTCTCCAGCGTGCACCTCAAGCTCACGCGCTCGGCGTCGGAGGCGGCGGTGATCGAGCGGCTCGACGCCATCCTCGCCCGCTACGGGGGCTTGGGCGCCTACGGCCGCCGCGACCAGACCTCGCACGCTTTCCTCGACGCCGAGCTGTCGCAGCTCAAGGCGATGAGCCGCATCCTGCCGCCGGTATTCCTGCTGGTGGCGGCGTTCCTGGTCAACATGACGCTGTCGCGGTTGATCCTGCTGGAGCGCGAGCACATCGGGCTGTTGAAGGCGCTCGGCTACAGCGGCGTCGCGGTCGGCTGGCACTATCTCGAGTTCGCGCTGGCGATCGCGGTGGTCGGCATCGTGATTGGGCTGGCCGCCGGCACCTGGCTCGGCTTCGGCATGACGCGGATGTATGCCACGTTCTATCACTTTCCGTTCCTTGTCTTCCGCACCGATCCGGCGATCTACGTGATTGCGGCGGGCATCACGCTTGCCGCCGCGGGGGTGGGTGCGCTGCGCGCGGTGCGCCAGGTGGTGACGCTGCCGCCGGCGGTGGCGATGTCGCCGCCGGCGCCGGCGATCTACCGCCGCCTGCTGCCGGAAGCGTTCTATGCGATGCTCAACATTCCGCAGTCCCTCACCATGATGGTGCGCCATCTCATGCGCTGGCCGGTGCGCACCGTGAGCAGCGTGCTCGGCATCGCGCTGGCGGTATCGGTGCTGGTGGGCTCGATGTGGGCCTTCGGCTCCACCGAATTCATGATCGACGTCACCTACAATCGCGCGGAGCGGGAGAATGCGACCATCAACTTCGCGCATGAGCGTTCGCTCAAGGCCTATTTCGATGCGCTATCGCTGCCCGGCGTAATGGCGGCGGAGCCTTACCGCTCGGTGCCGGTGCGCATCCACTTCGGACAATACGAGCGGCGCATCTCCATCACCGGCAAGCCGGCGGACTCCAATCTCAGCCGTGTGCTCGGTCCGGGCCTGAAGCCGGTGAAGCTGCCGGAAAGCGGCATCGCGCTGAGCGATACGCTGGCCAAGATCCTCCATGCCAAGGTCGGCGACATGGTCGAGGTGGAACTCCTGGAACGCAATCGGCGCCGGGTGGAGCTGCCGGTGACCGGCATCATCGAGGGCTATCTCGGCCTCAACGCTTACATGGCGCTGCCGGCGCTCAACGCCATGATGCGCGAGGGGCAGGTGATCAGCGGCGTGCATCTCTTGTTCGACACCGAGCACCAGAACGCGCTCTATCGCCGCCTCAAGGCGACGCCGGTGGCCAATTTCATCGCCCTGCAGAAGACCACACTGCAGAATTTCCGCCAGACGCTGCAGGAAAACCTGCTGGTCATGGTCACGGTCTACGTGACGCTTGGCATGATCATCGCCTTCGGGGTGGTGTATAATTTCGCCCGCATCTCGCTGTCGGAGCAGGGGCGCGAGTTGGCGAGCCTGCGCGTGCTTGGCTTCCACAAGAGCGAGGTGTCGGAGGTTCTGCTGGGCGAGCTGGCGATCCTGACCATCGTGGCGCAGCCGTTCGGCTGGGCGATCGGCTATTTCTTCGCCTGGGCGATGGTGCAGGGCTTCGACAGCGATCTGTATCGCGTGCCGCTGGTGGTGGAGCGGTCGGTCTATGCCTGGGCGACACTCATCGTATTCGCTTCGGCGCTGGTCTCTGCGCTGATCGTGCGCCGGCGCATCGACCGGCTCGATCTCATCGAAGTTCTCAAGACGCGGGAGTAGGCTTGTGTTCGGCAAGGTCGTCAGGCGCGGAATCATCGTGCTGATCGGATTGGGGATCGCGGCGGCGATCGTGTGGGCGCTGTTGCCGCAGCCGGTGCCGGTCGACATGGGCACAATCACGCGCGGGCCGCTGGAAGTCACGGTCGAGGACGAGGGCGTCACCCGCATCCACGACGTCTATACGGTCTCGGCGCCGATCGGCGGCAAGATGCTGCGCTCGGCGCGCGAGGTCGGCGACAAGGTCGAGGCCAACAAGACGCTGGTCGCGGCCATCGAACCGTCTGAGCCGACGTTCCTCGACGTGCGCTCGCAGCGCGTCAACCAGGCCGCCGTGCAGGCGGCGCAGGCCGCGGTGGATCTCGCGCAAGCGAAGATCAAGGAGGCGAAGTCGCGGCTCGAATTCGCGCGCAACGATCTGAGCCGTGCCGAGCAGCTCGCCGCCAGCAAGACCATTTCCGCGCGCGCGCTGGAGAAGGCCAATCTCGACGTCACCGGGGCGGAAGCGGCGGTCGCCAGCGCGGTGGCGACGCTGGAAGTGCGCCGCCGCGAGCTGGAGAGCGCCAAGGCGAACATGATCCAGCCGGGCCAGATCAACCGCGACGCCAAGTCCGCCAACTGCTGCGTCCAGGTGTACTCGCCGGTCAATGGCCGGGTGCTCAAGATGATCGCGAAGAGCGAGCAGGTGGTGCCGGCCGGCGCGCCGCTGGTCGAGATCGGCGATCCGCACGATCTGGAGATCGCGGTCGATTTCCTGTCGCGCGACGCGGTGCGCATCAAGCCGGGCGACGTGGCGCGTATCGAAAGCTGGGGCGGCGACAAGGTGCTGCCGGCCAAAGTGCGCCGCGTCGAGCCGACCGGCTTCACTAAGGTGTCGGCCCTCGGCATCGAGGAACAGCGGGTCAAGGTAATCCTGGATTTCACCGGCCCGCCGTCGGAATGGCAGAAGCTCGGCCACGACTACCGCGTTATCGCCCGGGTGGTGATCTGGCACCGCAACGATGTCCTGCAGGTGCCGCTGGGCGCGTTGTTCCGCGAGGGCGACAACTGGGCGGTATTCGCGGTGGCGGAAGGCCGCGCCGAGCGGCGGCTGGTGACCATCGGCGAGCGCAACCTGCATGCGGCGCGGGTGCTCAAGGGCCTGAAACTCGGCGACAAGGTGGTCCTGCATCCGAGCGACCGGGTGCACGACGGCGTCAAGGTCGAGCCGCGCCAGTCGGGCGCGTCTTAGTGGCCCGCTTTCGTTGCCAGCGACAAGCTGTTATCTGGCGTGCCATGGAAACGACAACTGAATCCGGCCTCGAAGCTGTCCGCGCCGAGATCGCGCGCGCCTGCCGTGACGCCAATCGCGATCCAGCCGAGGTGACGCTGATCGCGGTGTCGAAGACCCACGGTGCCGATTTGATCGAGCCGGTGATCGTCGCCGGCCAGCGCGTGTTCGGCGAGAACCGCGTGCAGGAAGCGAAATCAAAGTGGCCGGCGCTGATGGAAAAGTATTCCGGCCTGTCGCTGCACCTGATCGGGCCGCTGCAATCCAACAAGGCGAAAGAAGCGGTGGCGCTGTTCGACGCCATTCATTCTGTCGATCGGCCCAGCCTGTGCGCGGCGCTGGCGAAGGAGATCGAGAAGCAGAACCGCAAGCCGCAGCTGTTCGTCGAAATCAACACCGGCGCCGAGGCGCAGAAGGCAGGCGTGCTGCCGCAGGACGCCGATCTTTTCTTGAACGCCTGCCGCGACACCTACGGCCTCGAGATCGCCGGCCTGATGTGCATTCCGCCGTTCGACGAGGCGCCGGGGCCGCACTTCGCGCTCACCGCCAAGATCGCCAAGCGCAATGGGTTGAAGCTCTTGTCTATGGGCATGAGCGCGGACTTCGCTACCGCGATCCAGCTCGGCGCCACGCATGTGCGCGTGGGCAGCGCGATCTTCGGGGCGCGTGAAAAGAAAGCTTGAAAGGATAAACTATGAGCACACCCGAATTCGAGCGCTGGCAGGAGCGCTTCGCCGCACCTGGTTATTTGTTCGGCACCGCGCCGAACGCGTTCCTGAAAAGCCAAGCGCACCTGCTGAAGAAGGGCGAGAAGGCGTTGACCATCGCCGACGGCGAAGGCCGCAACGGTGTGTTCCTGGCTGAGCAGGGGCTCGACGTGCTGTCGATCGACTTCTCGCCGGTGGCGCAAGAGAAAGCACGCAAGCTCGCCGCCGAGCGCGGCGTCACGCTCAAGGTCGAGCAGGTCGATATCCTGAACTGGGATTGGCCGGTGGAAGCCTTCGACGTGATCGCAGCGATCTTCTTCCAGTTCGCTGGCCCGGAAGGGCGCGCCAAGATCTTTGCCGGCATCAAGAAGGCGCTGAAGCCGGGCGGCCTGTTGCTGCTCGAAGGCTACGGACCCAAGCAGCTCGAGTACAAGACCGGCGGGCCGGGCAAACTCGAGAATCTCTATACGCGCGAGCTGCTGGAAAAAGAGTTCGCCGATTTTTCGTCGATCGAGGTGCGCGAATACGACGCCGAGATCAACGAAGGCCACGGCCACGGCGGCATGTCGGCCCTGGTCGACCTGGTGGGAAGGAAGTGATTGTTATCGTTCCGGGTCCGGCCTTTCAGGCCGTCCCGGAATGACGATCAATCACCGATACCGCGGTGGATAGCCGGGCGGGCTGGTGTTCTGCGGTGCGCCGGCGGGGTCTAGCGACGGAGCAGGCCTCGGGCTGGGTGCCGGTCGCGGCGTCTGCGCGGCGGGCGCGGGCGCCGCACCCGGCGCGCCGGCGCCAAGGTTCGCGTCGAGCGGTTTGCGCAACAAGCTGGAGCGCAGCGCTTCGCCGCGTGGCGACTGCGGTACCGGCTGTGGCGCACGCGGTGCCTGTGGGGCCTGCGGTGCTTGCGGAGGATACGGCGTTTGCGGTGCCTGTGGCGCGCGCGCGGCCGGTGGTGCAGCCGGCGCCAGCGGCGGCGCTTCCAGTCCGCTGAAGTCGGCGGTCAATTCCTCGTTGCGCTGGCTCATGGAGGCGGAACGCCAGCGCTCGATCACCGAGCCGATGAGGCCGCGTTCCAGGCTGTTGCCGGCGTCGGACTTGGTGTCGCCACCGGCTTCGCTGTTCGGCCTCAGCTCCGGCGGCAGCTCCTTGAAGCGCATGCGCGTCGGCATCGCCACGCCAGAGCCGAAGGTGAACACCTCGCGGGTTCCGAGCGAGGGAATGAACGCCAGCATGTTGCCCGCGGCATCCGATACCGCCGAGCGGATCAGATGCTGGTCGCGGTCGTTGGCCAGCCGCATGACGAAGAAGGTCGAGCACTGCGAGATGATGGTCGGGTCGATTTCAGCCGGCCGCTGCGTCACCAGCCCGAGGAACACGCCGTACTTTCGGCCTTCCTTGGCGATGCGCGACAGCGCGCGGCGGGTCGGGCCAAAGCCGATCTTCTTGTCGGCCGGCGCGTAGCGGTGCGCCTCCTCGCAGACGAACAGCAACGGCGCGATGCCGTCGCTCCACAGGCCGAAGTCGAAGGCCATGCGGCACAGCACCGACACCACCGAATCGATCACCTCGGCCGGGAAGCCGGCAAGTTGTAGGATAGTCATCGGCACGCCTTGCGGCGGCAGCCGGAACACATTGCTGAGCGTGTCGGCCATGGTGTCGCCGCCGATGTTCGCGTTCTCGAACATGAAGGCGTAGCGCGGATGATTGCGGAAGGTCTGGATGCGCGAGATCAAGCGGTGATAGGTGACGCGCGAGGTGCGGTTTTCCAACTTGCCCATGCGCTCGTCGAGGACGTTGATGAGGTCCTCGATGCGGTAGGGCACCGGCGTGTCGGCGGTAAAGCCGGCGTCGCGCGGATCCTTCCTCTTGGACAATGGACCGGCGGGGCCGGCCTTGTATTGCAGGTAGGCCGACTTTGCGACCGGAATGACGTCGGAGAGAATCTCGACTTCTTCTTCGACGCCGGGACGGGCGCCGAAAAACACGTCGACGATTTCTTCGAAATTGAACAGCCAGAACGGCAGCCGCAGGTTTCGCGGGGTCAGCACCTGCGCCTTGTCGCCGAAGCAGGGGGCGTATTCGTTATGCGGATCGACCAGGAAGATGCGCAGGTTCGGCCGGGTGGCGAGGATCTGCTGCAGGATGATGGCGACGCCGCTCGATTTGCCGACGCCGGTGGCGCCGAGCACGGCGAAGTGGCGGCTCACCATGTGATCGATGTCGATGTGAACGCCGATATCGGGATTCTGCTGCAGGTCGCCGATATGGGCGTGGTCGCCGTCGGCGGCGCCATAGACCAGCCTGAGCTCTGCATCGCTGAGCAGCCGGGCACCGTCGCCGATGTTCGGGTACTCGGTGATGCCGCGCTGGAAGCGCGAGGCGTCGCCGGCATCGCCCTGGATTTCACCGATCAGGTCGAGCCGCGCCATCTTGCGGTAGTTGGGGTTGAGCCCAGAGCCGGCGATCGGCTCCTCGCCGACCTCGGTGATCAGGCCGATGATCAGGCCCTTGCCGCCGATCAGGCACATGAACTTGCCGACCGTCGGCTCCTCACCGGCAGGTGTGCGCTCATTGATCTCGACGGTCGCCTGGGCGCCGCCGACAACGGACACGCGGCCGATCTGGTTGGCGCTGGCACGTGCCGGGGCGGTTGCGATCGGGGTGTTCATTGTTCGCTCCTGTCGCGGAGTTTCTTCTTGCTGGCGGCCGATACGCCGCGCGGACCTGCTGGTTGCGATGACAGGACTATGCAGGGGGTATGTTAATGCGGCGGTTAGCATTACAGGCCGATTGGGGGGATGCTTAATGCATCACTGCCGACACATCTCGAATTTACGATTTATTCAGTCCTGCGGCACGATGCGCCGGCGGGCGCGGGCACCACGCCTCAATTTTCGATGACGATGTGGGTACGTGGTCCGAGCCGGGCGAGCAGCCGGTGCAGGTCCTTCAGTTCGAGCGCCACGCAGCCGGCGGTCGGCGCGAAACCGGGGCGGGCGGCATGGATGAACACCGCGCTGCCGCGGCCGGCCACCCGCGGCCGGGTGTTGTGGTCGAGCTCGATGATGAAATCGTAAAGGTGGTCGGCGCGGGTCAGGCGGTCGGCCATTGACTTAGGCCGCACCTTGACCGGCCGATTGTAGCGGCGGTCGGCGGGATCCTCGCACCAGCCGTCGTCGGGCCGGATGCGGCGCACCGGCAGCGCCGTCACGGGCCGCGGATGGCGGTCGGCCCGCCACCACAGCCGGACCAGGCGGAAGGTGCCGCGCGGGGTGGCGCCGTCGCCTTCGACTTTGTTGGCCTTGATGCCGGCACGCCCGAGCGCGACCGGCAGCGTGAGCGCGCCGGCCGTAAGCCAGCCTTGGGTTGGCCGGCCTGGTCGCGGGCGGACCAAGATATTGGCGATAGTACGCTTTTTCATGTGTGGCCGCGTGCCGGCGGGCCGCCTGTCCAACGCGCCGAGCATGGCGTAAATATCAGTTCGCGCTTGCTCTTTCAGCCCCGAATGCTCTACTTCGGCGCCATTGCCGAATATCGCAGCGGGCTCCAACACGACCTTCGGAAGCCGAGAGATACTAGGGGCCCAGGAAGCCATGTCCAGCAAGCGCACCATCCTGATCGTCGACGATGACACCGAGCTCCGCGAGGCGCTGGTCGAGCAGTTGGCGCTGCACGAGGAATTCGACGCCAGCGCCGTCGACAACGGCACCAAGGCCGTGCAGGAGGCCAAAGGCGGTCAGATCGACCTGATGATCATGGACGTCGGCCTGCCGGACGTGGACGGGCGCGAGGTCGTGCGCATCGTGCGCAAGAATGGCTTCAAGGCGCCGATCATCATGCTGACCGGTCACGACACCGACAGCGACACCATCCTGGGGCTGGAGTCCGGCGCCAACGACTACGTCACCAAGCCGTTCCGCTTTGCCGTGCTGCTGGCGCGCATCCGCGCCCAGCTTCGCCAGCACGAGGCGAGCGAGGACGCGGTGTTCACCATCGGGCCCTACACGTTCCGGCCGTCGTCCAAGGTGCTGCTGACGCCCAAGGGCACCAAGGTGCGGCTGACCGAAAAGGAGACCGCCATCCTGCGCTATCTCTACCGCGCCGGGCAGAAGCCGGTGTCGCGCGAGACGCTGCTGCAGGAGGTGTGGGGCTACAATTCCGGCGTTACCACCCATACGCTGGAAACGCACATTTACCGGTTGCGGCAGAAAGTGGAGAAGGACGCCGCCGCGCCCGCGATCCTGGTGACGGAAGCCGGCGGCTACAAGCTGGTGCCGTAAGGCATCCTCGCAACGCCCGGAGGGTAATGCCCGGATGGGCCTCGAAAGCGACATCGCCTTTTTCGAACGGGTGCCGATCCTCGCGGCGCTGGGCAAGCAGGCCCTGCGCGTGCTGGCGATCGGCGCGGAAACGCGCCATCTTGCGAGCGGCGCGGTGCTGTTCTATGCCGGCGAGCCGGCCGACGGCGGCTACATTGTGCAGGAAGGCTCGCTGTCGCTCGAGACCGAGGACGCCAGGAGCCATGAATTCACCGCCGGACCCGGAACGCTATTGGGGGAGCTGGCGCTGCTGACCGACACCACCAGCCCGGTGACCGCCATCGCCGCGGAGCCGACAGTGGTGGTGCGTATTTCGCGTGGGTTGTTCCGCAAGATGCTGGAGGGCTATCCGGCCGCCGCCATGCGCCTGCGCGACGAGATTTCGGCGCGCGCCGGCGACTGGGCGCAGGAGCTTACGCGTGTGAAGGAGAAGTTGGACCGCGGCGGGAAGTAGCTTTGCTCCGCGTGTCCCGGATGCATTCTGTCATTCCGGGTTCGCGCCTTCGGCGCGCCCCGGAATGACTGGAAGAATTTCTTGCCCGAACGAGCTATCAGATCTCAAATCTCGTCGTTACTGGCACGTGGTCCGAAGGGCGTTCGGCGCCGCGGTAGTCCTTGGCTATTTTGATCTTCGACACGCGGTCGGCGATGGCATTCGACGTCCAGACGTGGTCGAGGCGGCGGCCGCGGTTGGCCTCGCGCCAGTTGCCCATGGCGCGATAGCTCCACCAGGTGAACAGCTTTTCCGGCTCGGGCGTGAGCACGCGCATGGAATCGACCCAGCCGCCCGCTTCGCGCACGTCGGTCAGCTTCTCGCACTCGATCGGCGTGTGCGAGACCACCTTCAGCATCTGCTTGTGGTTCCAGACGTCGTGTTCGAGCGGCGCCACGTTGAGGTCGCCGACCAGGATGGCGCGCTGGTTCTTTTTCGGCTGCAGGCGTTTATGCGCGCGCATCTCGTCGAGGAAATTGAGCTTGTGCTCGAACTTCTCGTTGACCTCCGGGTCGGGCTCGTCGCCGCCGGCCGGCACGTAGAAGTTATGCAGCGTGACCGGCTCCTTCAGCCCGGCGCGCTCGCCCAGCACCGCCGCGACGTGGCGACAGTCGGTCTTGCCGCAGAAGTTCTCGACCGATGTCTTCTCGAACGGCAGCCGCGAGAGGATGGCAACGCCGTGATAGCCCTTCTGCCCGCTGAGCGCGGCGTATTCGTAGCCCAGCCGCTTGAAGCGTTTGAGCGGGAAGGCGTCGTCCGGGCATTTGGTCTCCTGCAGGCAGAGCACGTCCGGCCGCGCGCTCTTCACGAACTTGGCGACCAGGTCGATGCGCAGGCGAACCGAATTGATATTCCAGGTGGAGACGGTGAGAGGCATGGATGCAACATAGTCATCCATCGTGCCCGGCGAAAGCGGGACGCCCGCTATCCACACATTGTCCAGCAGACAAGTGCCCGCACCGTCGTCGTGAGGCGACGGTCCGGCCCTGATGCCGGCCCCAACGGCTATCTGGCCGAGGTGCCGGAGCTCGGGTAGCGGGTGTAGTCGATCTTGAACATGCTGGGGTCGGGCTTGGTGTTGGGATCGAGATTGTAGACCGCCACGGTGGTGTCGAATCCCTGCGGATCTGTCACGGTCCACTGCTTGAGCTGCATGTCCTTGGCCGAGAACATGATCATCAGCCGGCTGGTGCCGACGACTGCGTTCTTCTCTTCGACAACCACGGTGATGAACACGTCATCGGCGTAGACCGCCACCAGATTGGTGTCCTTCATCAGGTTGACGTGGTCGGCGAGCAGGAAGCGCAGCGGCGTCTGCGACAACGGATAGAGGTCCTGGGTCGCCAGCTTGCGGTCGCGCACCACCACCGATTCGCCGTCGGAGATGATCTCGATCGAGCTCGGTGGATCGTATTCGAAGCGCATCTTGCCCGGCTTGGAGATATAGAACTCGCCCTTCGATCGGTTGCCGTCGGGCGCGACCTGGACGAAATTGCCCTCCAGCGTCTGCACGCTGGAGAGATAGCCGTCGACCTTCTGGATGATGGCGCGCTGCTTGGGGTCCAGCGCGGTGGTGCTGCCGGTCTGGCCGAGCAGACTGGCGAACGGATTGGAAACCGGGTTCGGCGCCTGCTGCGCCGGGGCCGGCGCGACGTTGCCCTGCGGCGCCGCTGCCTGGGCGCGGGCATGGAACGCTCGTCCCGACACGCCGGCCACGCGCGTGCCGATCGAGCCGGTAGTGAGATGGATGTGCGGGCGTGGGCGCGGCAGCGGAACGGTCTGCGGGGTGACGAACCGCGCCAGCGCCGGAGCGGCGGTGAGACAGGTCAGCACTGCGACCAGCGTCAGGGTTCGGCCGTTTCGCCCCTTGTGGTTCATCGCCATCACGATCTCCGCCTCGCGCCTCTGATGCCAGGCCCCTCTAGGAACCCGGTGTGGCTATTTCGCGACCCAGCGAATCCCGCTGGGTCCCGGATTAAAGTTGGCAAATGTGATTCTCAACAACGATATTAGTTCCGCTTCCGAAGTTCGTGATACCCGGCAGCAACCTCTGACACGAACTTCGGAAGCAAAGGGGCACTAGCCCTCTTCATCGATCAGAATCTCACGTTTGCCGGCATGGTTGGGTTGGCCGACGATGCCTTCGAGTTCCATGCGCTCCATGATGGTGGCGGCGCGGTTGTAGCCAATCTGCAGGCGGCGCTGGATGTAGGACGTAGAGGCCTTGCGGTCGCGCCTGACGATGGCGACCGCCTGCTGGAACAGGTCGCTGCCCTCGGCGCCCATGCCGGTCGCGTCGAACACCGCGCCGTCCTCGCCGGGAAGTTCGTCTTCGGCGGCGGTGACTTCCTCGAGGTAATCCGGCTGGCCCTGCGACTTCAGGTGCCGCACGACCTTTTCCACCTCGTCGTCGGAGACGAAGGGCCCGTGCACGCGGCTGATGCGGCCGCCGCCGGCCATGTAGAGCATGTCGCCTTGGCCCAAGAGCTGCTCGGCGCCTTGCTCGCCCAGGATGGTGCGGCTGTCGATCTTGGAGGTGACGGCAAACGAAATGCGGGTCGGGAAGTTGGCTTTGATCGTGCCGGTGATGACGTCGACCGAGGGACGTTGCGTCGCCAGGATGCAGTGGATGCCGGCGGCGCGCGCCATCTGCGCCAGGCGTTGGATGGCGCCTTCGATGTCCTTGCCGGCGACCATCATCAGGTCGGCCATCTCGTCGACGATCACCACGATGAAAGGCAACGGCTCGAGGTCGAGCTCTTCCTTCTCGTAAATCGCTTCGCCCGATTCCTTGTCGTAACCGGTGTGCACGGTGCGGGTGAGCACCTCGCCCTTGGCCTTGGCCTCGGCGACGCGCTGGTTATAACCCTCGACGTTACGCACGCCGAGCTTCGACATCTTCTTGTAGCGCTCCTCCATCTCGCGCACGGCCCACTTGAGCGCGACCACCGCCTTCTTCGGGTCGGTCACGACCGGCGTGAGCAGATGGGGAATGCCGTCATAGACCGACAATTCGAGCATCTTGGGATCGACCATGATCAGCCGGCATTGCGATGGGCTAAGCCGGTAGACCAGCGACATGATCATGGTGTTGATAGCGACCGACTTACCGGAGCCGGTGGTGCCCGCGATCAACAGATGCGGCATGCGGGCGAGATCGACGATCACCGCCTCGCCACCGATGGTCTTGCCGAGGCAGAGCGGCAGTTTGGACGCGTTCTCGTTGTAATCCTTGCCGGACAGAAGCTCGCGCAGCACCACTTTCTCGCGCGTCGTGTTCGGCAGTTCGATGCCGATGGCATTGCGGCCGGAGACCACGGCGACGCGCGCCGACACCGCGCTCATGGAGCGGGCGATATCGTCGGCGAGCCCGATGACACGCGACGACTTGATGCCGGGCGCCGGCTCCAGCTCGTAGAGCGTGACCACCGGACCCGGGCGCGCGTTGATGATCTCGCCGCGTACACCGAAGTCCTGCAGAACAGTTTCGAGCGACTGCGCGTTGGCCTCGAGGGTTTCCTTCGAAATGGCCGTGCGGTCGGACGCCTTGGCCGCCGCCAACAGATTGAGCGACGGCAGGGTGAAGCCGCTGCCGGCGCGGCGCGCGGGCGTCTTCGGCTTCGGGGCGGCGCGTCGGCGCGGTGCGGGTGCCTCGTCGGCTTCTTCCTCGTCGCCTTCGTATTCTTCTTCCGCCTCGTCCGCGAACTGCTCGGGAACGAGATGCGGCGCGTCGGCGCTCTCGAACCGCGGCTCGACGCGGCGGCCCGGCGCCGGCGGTTTGACGCGCGGCGCTTCCTCGCGCGGTCGGCGCAGGAAGCGCACCAAGCGCGCCTTCCAGCTCAACAGCGCATGCACGACGAAGCCGAGCCAAGGATTGGCGCGGTCGGGTTCTTCCTCGTCGTCCTCTTCGTCTTCGTCGCCCTCCGCCGACTCGTCTTCTTCCGCTTCGTCTTCCACCGCCGCGGCACGCGGCAGGCGCCAGCCAGTGGCAAACATCAGTGAGATCACGGTGGCGACGAAGAGCGCGATACCGCTGAGGAGCAGTGCGAGATTGCCGAGTGGCCAGCCGACGACCAGGCCGGGGATGTGCAGGAGCGCGTCGCCGCAGACGCCGCCGAGGCCGGTCGGCAACGGCCAGGTGCCGATGCGCGGCAAGGTGGAGATGAAGCCGGCGGCGAACAGCGTCACCGCGATCCAGAGGAGCCCGCGCCATTTCGAGCCGAGCGGCCGGTGCGACAAGAGCCGCCAGCCGAGCAGCGCTTCCGGCGCCAGCAGCAGCACGGCGGCAAGCCCCAAGAGCTGCGTCGCGAGATCGGAGAAGATAGCGCCGGGGTAGCCGAGCAGATTATGGATCGGGCCTTGCGTGGCGTGACTGAGCGAGGGGTCCCGCACCGACCAGGTGGCGAGCGCCACAGCACCGAGCAGCGCGACGGTCAGCAGGCAAATTCCGGCAAGCTCGCGCAACCGACGGTGCAAGAACTCGCGCGCGTGGTCGGTAATGAAAGCGACGGCGTCGATGCTGCGATCCGTAGATGCCATTCGCTATACCTGTGCCATCAAGCGGCGCGCCGCATTTCGATCGTCCCGTCCCCGCTTTCGCGAGGATAACCTCCAGTAGGGACCCAGCACGGGATTCCCGCTTGCGCGGGAAGGAGCGGCGAATGGTGCGCACGTTGAAAGTTCAGTCATCGCGATTACCCGAGCAAAGTGACCAGCCGATGCAGCGCCTCCGCCGTCGCGGCCTTGTCCTGCACCATGGCGACGCGGATGTAGTCCGCGCCGGGATTGGAACCGTCGGCTTGCGTGCGCGCGCAATAGCGCCCCGGCAGCACGCGGACGCCGGCTTCCTGCCAAAGCCTCTTGGCCACCACCTCGCTGCCGCCTTGCGCGGATACGTCGAGCCAGAGGAAGAACCCGCCAGCCGGACGCTTGTAGCCGTAGCGGTCGCCGATGATCTGGTCGGCGAGATCGAATTTGACGTTGTAGAGCCGACGGTTTTCCTCGACGTGCGCTTCGTCGTTATAGGCGGCGACCGCCACGTACTGCGCCGGCACCGGCACCTGCGGCGCCGCGACGTTGCGCAATTCAAGGAAGGCGGCGAGGAAGCGCTTGTCGCCGGCGGCGAAGCCGACGCGCAAGCCCGGCAGGTTCGAGCGCTTCGAGAGTGAATGGAAGACGATGACGTTCTCGAAATCGGGGCCCGAGGCTTCCAGCATGCCGGACGGCGCCTGCTCGCTGTAGATCTCGCAATAGCACTCATCGGCGAACACGAGGAAACCGTAGCGGCGCGCAAGCGCGGTGAGCTTGTCGAGATAAGCGCGGCCGGCGACGGCGCCTTGCGGGTTCGAGGGCGAGGCGAGGTAGAAGGCGACGGTGCGTTTGAGCAACGTCTCGTCGAGAGCGTCGAGGTCGGGCAGAAAGCCGCCTTCGCGCGTCGACGGCAGGTAGACCGGCTCGCAATTGGCCGCGAGCGCGCCGGCCGCGTAGGCCGCGTAGAACGGATTGGGGATCAGCATCGCCGGCTTGCCGTCGCGCGGGGCGACCCAGCGCTGCGCCGCAATCGCCGCCATGAACAGGCCCTCGCGGGTGCCGTTGAGCACCAGCACTTCGCTTTCGGGGTCGACGGCGCGCGGCAGCACGTAGCGGCGGCCGAGCCATTGCGCGACCGCCTGGCGGAACGGTTCGATGCCCTTATTAGGTGGATAGTGGCCGAATTCGGCAACATGCTCGGCCAGCACCTCCCCAACGAAGGGCGGGATCGGATGCTGCGGCTCGCCCACCGAAAGGTTGATCATGGGCTCGCGCGGCGGGATGCCGGCAATCAGGTCGGTCAGCCGTACGAAGGGCGAGCGGGATTCGTCCTCCGTGGGCTTGGAGGCGGCAGGCGGACGCTGTGTTGCGGTCGTGGACATTGCGATTAAGCTTTTGGTGCGCCTGCTCTTTTTCCGGTAACCCGGTCCCCGTTCGGGATGCGGATGCGCAAGGCCTTTCGGCCCGGCGCGCGAGGGGTCGGTTACCTTAGAGAGGGCGAGGTTAAGACCCGATTAACCATCGGGGTGCGGGTCCGGAATCCCGCCGACATGCTGTGCTGCTTGCATCAGCCAGTCACGGAAAGCGATGAACGCCGGCTCCTCGCGCCGCGTCAGCCTAAATACGAGATACCAAGCCTCGCCCTTCGGTATCGTGAGCGCGAAGGGGGTCACCAGTCGCCCGGCGGCGAGGTCGTCGTCGATATAGGGCCGGATGCCCATGGCGACGCCGATCCCGTCGGCTGCCGCCTGCTGAGCCTGGCCATAGTAGGCGAACTGGGGACCGGACAGCGCGGCGCCGGTCACGCCGGCAGCCTGAAGCCAGCGCGGCCAATCCTCGGGGGCATGGGCGACGCGCAGCAGCGTCGCGTCTTTCAGGGTAGCCGGCGTCTTGAGCTTTGCGGCCTGCGCCGGCGAACAGACCGGCACCAGATCGGCGGCGAACAGCGACTCGGCCACCCAGTCGGGCCACGCGCCGTCGCCGAGCTTAATGCCGCAGGTCCAGTCCTCGGCAAACGGAACCCCGGCCCCGCCCATCGTAATGCGCACGTCGATGTCCGGCTGCTGTTTCTGGAACGATGCCAGCCGCGGGATGAGCCAGCGCACGGCGAAGGTCGGACCGACACCGACAGTCAGCACGCGCTGACTGGGAAGCGCGGTCACCTGGGCGGTGAGGTTGGCGAGTGCGTCGAGGATCGGCGTCAGCCCGGCCTGATAGGCGCGGCCGGCGGGTGTCAGCTGCAGGCCGTTAGGCCGGCGCTGGAACAGTGGCAGCGCAAGTCTGTCCTCCAGGAGGCGCACCATGCGGCTGATGGCGGCTGGCGTCACATTCAGCTCTTGTGCGGCTGCGGCGAAGCTGCCGCCGCGGGCGGCAGCCTCAAATGCCTTGATTCCATTTAGAAAAGGCAGCCGGCGCAAGGGGCCTTCCGTCAGTCAGCATCAAGAAAATTAAGCCTTATCCTCAGATAACGCCGTTTGCCGGCGGCGGGCAAGTGGAGCAGTCAGGCGGTAGCCAAGAGCCGGTCAAGAGGTGTTCCGCATGACTCCCGTTGTAATGCTTGCCGTCGGACTGTCGATGTTCGCGACCGCCTTTCTGTCCGGGGTCTTCGGCATGGCCGGCGGCATGATCCTGATCGGCGTTCTACTTGCGGTGCTGCCCGTGCCGGCCGCCATGGCGTTGCACGCGGTGACGCAGATCACGTCGAACGGCTGGCGGGCTTTTTTGTGGTGGCGCTACATCCGGCTCGGCAGCGCGGCTGGCTATCTCGTCGGCGCCGCCTTGGCGCTGATCGCCTGGTCGCTGTTTCGCTACGTGCCGCACAAGGCGATCGCCATGCTGATGCTGGGCGCGACGCCGTTCCTGGTTCGCTTGTTGCCGGCGCGCTTCAAGCCCGATGCCGAGCGGCTCGATCACGGCGTGATCTACGGTGTGATCTGTATGTCGTTGCTGCTGCTGACGGGCGTCGCCGGCCCGCTGCTTGACACGTTCTTTCTTGGCGGTCGTCTCGACCGGCGCGAGATGGTCGCGACCAAGGCGGTATGCCAGGTATTCGGCCACGCCGCCAAACTGTTCTATTTTGGCGAGCTGGTCGCGCACGCGGGCGCCGTCGACGGCAAGATGATGGTCATTGCGGTGGTGGCGGCGATGAGCGGCACCACGGTGGCGCGGCGCTTCCTCGAGGGCATGAGCAACGCCCAGTACCGGCTCTGGGCCAATCGCATCATCGTTTCAGTCTGCGGTTATTACGTGTTGCAGGGAAGTTACCTGCTGCTCGCGCCGTTGGTGGCCAGGGTGCTGTGATGCCGACGACGGCCGACGACACGCTCGACAGCTTGGTGCTCGATCTTCTCGAGTGGATTGCGAAAGAGCCGCGCAGCTATCGGCAGACGATGGAGGCTTGGCGCACGTCCTGCCCGCGGCTTGCGGTGTGGGAGGAAGCGCTCGACCGTGGTTTCGTCGTGCGCGAGCGGGCGGCCGACGGCACGCGGGTGGCGGTGACGGAAAAAGGCTCGGCGTTCCTGGTCCGGTGCGGCCGAGCGAATTGCCGACCACCCTCGCGGATAGCGGCTCAGCCACTTATTCACAATGGCGTTTGACGGACTGCGGCGAATTTGAATAGTGGCCGTGGTCTTATTTGCCTTTATGGATTGCGCCGGGGAGAATTCGTGACGTTAGCTCATTCGGAACCAGCCGCGTTGCAGAACTCACAACTCGCGGCGGCCGAAAGCGTCCTAGACGGCAATGCTGCGCCATCGACTCCGGCAAAGATATCGGGAAGATTGTCACTCGTTCTGTCGCGTATACGGTCTGTTGGGCTCGGCGCTATTGCCCTCGGACTGGCTGTGTCCGTCTCCGGCGCGGTGTGGGCGATCCTCGTCGGTGTCGCTTATCCGGTCGCGATCATGGTGGGTTATAGCACCTTGGTGGCGACCATTTGCCTGGTGCTCGTTCTCTCGAAGTTGTCGAAGGCCGCCGATACAAATCCCAACAATCAGAACGGAGAGGAAATTTCGGCGCCGCCGGCCGTCAGCGAAGCCTGGAAGTACGTCAGCAAGTACAGGGTTTCGGACGCCGCAAGGCTGTGGTGCGAAGTCGAGCCCGGCGCCATGGCAACGCAAGAGGTTATCGCATGGGGATACCTGTTGTTGGATGCCATCGAGGGTGGCGAGCTCGCATATGTCCGAGACGAATTTCAAGGCGGTCGTCGACCCTCTTATTTGTCCGACAAGCCGCACTGGTCGACGGAAGTGACGCGAAATGCTCTCACAGCATGGGCGCGAAGGCGCGAATTTAACCCTTCGTTTCTCCAGGATTGACGGCAGCTGCCTGGCTGCAGTTGCAGGTTAGCAGCCCCGTGACGGGGCACATCCACTCTGCATTTCGCGCGGCGAACGCAGCAGCCCTTCCCAAATAAGTGAGGCCCCGGTCCTTTCGAACCGGGGCCTCGACGGGAGGGACGGGTAGGCACTTGAAGTGCAGCCGACTGGGCGCGAGGCCGGGAAATGCATCTGCCCGGCCAGAAGAGTACTTCAGGGAGGATCACTTCAAAGGGGGCGCATCGCCACAATCATATTGCCCCTGGTGTCAGCTGGGCCTAGGCGGCTCTATCCTGAATTTCTTCGATAAGCTTGGCGACGCTTTCGACCGAGCGGAAGTTCGTCGGGTTCACGGCGCGGGACTGGATCGTGACATTGAACTCTTCTTCTATTTGGAGAAGAAAATTAACCATGTCGATTGAGGAGAGCCCCGCCGCCGTTAAGGACTCCGTCGTCGAAATCGACTCGATGTCCCGGTGAGCCTTGATGAGAGAGAGAACGATGCCCGAGACACGCTTTTCAATAGTGCCCATATTATCTTCGCTCATAGCGTTTTCCGTACGTTGCGGCGGGAGTGCCAAGCGCCGCTTCCCATCTTCGAACCAAGCCTGAAACGCAAGCCCCTATTCATTAAAAATAGCGAAGCGGTTTTAACGAGCCGTGAACGACGATCGACAGCACGCCAAGTTGCTACGGATATTTTTAATCTAAGTCGCCCAAGGTCGCCGTGCAAAAAAGGGGAATACCCCACGGAATTGGGAGCGTCTTACCGTGACTATTGCCGCGCAGCGACGTTATGAATCCGGCATCGCCGGCGTCGAAGAGGCCGTAACGATCGACACGATCGCGTCGAAAATCTTCTCACCGAAAAATCTGTTGGAACGCGCTGAAGTGGCCGCGCTGGCTGCGGAAGCTCACGCAGCAGCCGTCGATGCCGACGGGCGATATCCGGCCGAGGCCATGGCGGCCATTCGCGAGAACCGACTTCTCGGCATCATGGTCCCGGCGGCGTATGGCGGCGAAGGCGCCAGCGTCTCGCGGATTGCCGACGTCTGCTACATCCTCGGCCAAAGCTGTGCGTCGACCGCGATGATCTATGCCATGCACCAGGTCAAGGCCGCATGTCTTATCGATCATGCCGCCGGTCAGCCTTCGATGGAAAGCTTCATGCGCCGCGTCGCGGCCGAACAGCTGCTGATCGCATCGTCGACGACCGAAGGTAATAACGGCGGCAACGTGCGGTCCAGTGAGGGCGCCGTGCAACGCGACGGCGATCGTTTCACACTTGATCGCAACGCCTCGTGCATCTCCTATGGTGAGTCGGCCGACGCCTTGATGACGACGGCGCGCCGCGACCCATCCGCGCCAAACTCGGACCAGGTGCTCGTCGTCGTCCATAAGGACGATTACACGCTGACACCGACGGGCGGGTGGGACACGCTCGGGATGCGGGGAACCGTCAGCGCGGGCTTCCAGCTTCATGTCGATGCTTCTTTCGAGCAGGTGATGAACGTCCCCTACGCGGGGATCCACACCCAGTCGATGGTGCCGACGGCGCATATCTTCTGGACGAGCGTTTGGGCGGGCATCGCGGCCGCGGCCCTTGAGAAGGCGCGTCGCTTCGTCCGCATGGTCTCGCGCAAGTCTGGCGGCAATCCGCCGCCAGGCGCGCTGCATATGGCGCGCGCGATGTCCGCTCACACGATGCTGCGTGCGCTGATAGAGCAGACGGCGCGCAAGTATGAAGCAATCAAACACGATCCGGACGCCATCAACGGCATGGATTTCCAAAATGAAATCGTGGCGCTGAAAGTCGATGCATCGGAAATGGCCGCCGATATCGTCATGAAGGCAATGCGTGCCGGCGGTTTGGCGGCTTATCGACTGGATGGCGAATTCAGTATCGCGCGTCACCTGCGTGACATCCTGGCCGCGCCGATCATGATTTACAACGACCGCATCCTTGGCGGCGCAATTGCCTCGTCGATGATGCGGGAAGTGCCGCGCCGGCTCACGGCCGAAGTCCAATAAGAACCAGATCGCCAATCAAACGGTGTAGTCATGAATTTCAATAGCGGTTTCGAGAAGTTCTCCCGGCAGGATCGTCAACCTGTCGAACAGAGCTTCGACGCCATGTTCAGTTGCATGGCGATCGACGGGGTTTACGCACGTACCGGCGCCTATGAATTGGTCGTGAACGGCCTTGCGAACTTCATATCGACCTTCCGGGAAGCGGACATGGAAGTGCTGCGCTTTCCGCCGGTGATGAGCAGGGCCCATATTGAACGCCACGGTTACCTCAAAAGTTTTCCGAATTTGCTGGGTTGCGTCTGCGGCCTGCATGGCACGGAAAGCGAAGTCGAAGCCGCGGCTGGGCGTTATTACAAGGGCGAAGACTGGACCACGTCGCTGGCGCCGAACGACCTCGTGCTGACGCCGGCGGCCTGCTATCCCGTTTACCCGATCGTTTCAGCGCGCGGACCGGTGCCCGATGGCGGCCTGCGCTTCGACGTGGCGGCGGACTGCTTCCGCCGTGAGCCATCGAAGGACATCGATCGGCTTCAGTCGTTCCGCATGCGTGAATATGTCTGCATCGGCAAGCCGGAGCAGATCGTGGAGTTCCGCGAGCGGTGGACCGCAACGGCGAAGTCAATCGCCGACCGGCTCGGTCTGGCTTATATGGTTGATCAGGCCAGCGATCCGTTCTTCGGTCGCACCGGGCAGATGGTCGCCGTCGCCCAGTTCCAGCAGGCCTTGAAGTTCGAACTTCTCGTTCCCGTTCGGTCGCTCGACAAGCCGACGGCCTGCATGAGCTTCAACTATCACCTCGATCACTTCGGCAAGACCTGGGATCTGGTCGACAGCAAGGGCGAGGCCTGCCACACCGGTTGCGTCGCTTTCGGCATGGATCGACTGGCGGTGGCGATGTTCGCCTTCCACGGTGCCGATCTCGCCAAGTGGCCGCAGGATGTCCGCGAAATTCTTGAACTGGCCTGAGCGAAGAGACGGCTAAGCCGTCGCGCCGGCATCGACCGTCAGGACGGTGCCGGTGATGTTTCTTCCGGTCGGTCCCATCAGGAAATCGACGGCGCCGGCGACGTCATCGGGCGTGGCCAGCCGCTTTAGCGCGGCACGCCGGGCAATCTGCTCACGGTCTCCATCGCCGAGCGCCGACGTCATCTCGGTTGCCATGAACCCTGGCGCGATGGCATTGACGGTGACGCCGACGCGGCCGACCTCGCGCGCGAAAGAGCGGGTAAAGCCCAGCATCGCCGACTTGGTCGCGCCATAGACCGACAACCCGCTGTAGCCGGTAAAGCCGATAATAGACCCGACATTGACGATGCGGCCTTCGCCGTCGGCCATCATGTGCCGTGCGACATATTTGGTCAGCATGATCGGCGCCTGCACGTTGACGCGCAGCAGTTCCTCAATCTTGCCGTCGTCCATCATGGCAAGCAGGCCATCCGTGCCGAGCGCGGCGTTGTTGACGAGGCCATAGACCTTGCCGTGCGCCTTGCGGGTGTCGCTGACAAATGCGCGGATGTTACCGGTGTCGGACAGGTCGAAGGTCAAAAGCCCCATCGCGTCCGCTTTGCCCTGAGAGGCGAATTCCGCCTGCGCGGCCTGGAGCTCGTCGCTCATCTTGCGGGCGACGCCAAGTACCTTGTAACCGCTGTGAACCAGACGCTTCGTGATCGCAAGGCCGATGCCCCGGCTGGCACCTGTCACGATTATATTACGCATGCGACCGCGCGACCTTTCCGGATTTGTTTATGGCGAGTGCCGGCACCACGTTGAGAATGGCCGGTACTTTATGGGCCGGCAAAGCCGAGCGGCAGTGCGCGACGATATCGGATTTCAGTTGGGCGATATCTTGTGCTGCGTGGTGCGGCGACACGACAATGTCGGCGACCACGATCTGGCCCGTCACGGCGCTCTTGCGGCCCTTTACGATCGACATCTGCACGGCGTCGTGCCGGTTGATCACCGCCTCGATTTCCTCGGGGTGAACTTTCAGGCCGCCGATATTGATGATGCCGCCTTTACGGCCGCAGAAGAAGTAGCGGTCGCCACGGCGTTCGACCACGTCGCCGCTGTCGACGAAGCCGTCGTTATCGATTAGTTCAACGGCATTCCCAATATAACCCGCTGCGAGACCGCGCGAGCGCAGGCGCAACGTGCCGTCTACGATCTTCATGTCGACCGGGCCGGTCGGGTTGTCGATCAGCGAAGCCGGAAAGCCTTCACGGCCGTCGTCGACGGCAAAACCAACCCCGGCCTCTGTCGACGCATAGGCGTGTGCGACGCTGGCTTTCGGATAGGTATTCTTCAGAGCGTCGATGATCGTCTGGTCGGCGATCTCGCCGGACATGCGGACATAGGCGGGATCGATGAGATTGGCGGCGCCCGACATGATGGCGCGCCGCCAGTGCGACGGCGTGCCGGAAATATGTGTGACGTTGTGCTGCCCGGCCCGGCGCAGGAAATCGATGACGGGCTCGTCCGCATCGGACAGCACCATCGAGCCGCCGCCCGTCAAAGCGCGTAGCAGTATCTGCAGGCCGCCGTAACGCCGGATGTCGTAGAAGGTGCTCCAGACGGGGGGATCGACCGACGGACCGATCGTCATCGCCGTCGTCAGGCCAGCAAGGCTGTGCCGCACGATTTTCGGAATGCCCGACGTACCCGAGGTCAGAAGAAGCCAGGCCGTCTCTCTCGAGTTGCCTTTCGGGCGAGCCGCAGCGGTCAGCCGTGCCGGATCGATGGCAAGGGTGGGGAGGCCTAGCGCAGCATGCTCGGCGATGAGCCCGGGCGAGCCGACGATAAGCTCGGTCCCGGCCTTCTGCGCGAGCTCGGGCAGATAGGCGGCCTTGATGTCCGGCGGGCAGAGCAGAATGCTTTCGGCGACGCCGTCGAGGGCAATCAATGCCACCGCGACCGTCAACTGGTCGCCGCATAGCAACAAGATGCTGCGGCCCACCAAAGTTTCGGCGGGGTTCTGCAGATAGCAATTCTGCTCGACGGCCTTCAGATCAATCGAACGCTCCCGGCCGTGGAGATAGCGCTCGGCCGGTCCAGAGGAAGCGTTGATCGCCGAAAGCAGGTCCATCGGTCAGGCCGGGACCTTTTCGTACAGGGCAAAGAACTCGCTGAAGGTCGTCGGAAAAGCGATTTCGTCATCCGTATTGAACGGGTCGAACCCCACCATGTCTTCTAGCCGCGCGACGAGAATGGCAAAGCAAAGCGAGTCCAGACCGGAGTCTAAAATCTCGAGGTCATCGGTGATCGGCTTGAGCGGCTTTTCCTGTTCGGCGGCGATCTTCTCGATCTCAGCGATGATCTTCTCACGCATCACTTACACTCTCTTTTCATTTTTCAGGCCTACTTCTAGGCGGACCATACCGAGAGTCCGTTAACTCCCATTTAATTGTCTGGCGTAATGGCCCGTATGAATCCCCCTGTGCGCGAAACCATACGTCGCCGCGAAATCGCCGACATCGACCTGCCCGCGGTTGCCGAGTTTCTGAGCAAGGGCTTCACCCTGAGGCCTGCGGGATTCTGGCTGCGCGGATTGCAAAAGCAGGCCAATCGCGCGCGGCCGGAAAACACCCCGAAATATGGCTACGCCTTGTTTAACGGCGATAACATCGTCGGCGCGATTTTGATGTTCTCGGCAATCGTGAATACGGAAAGCGGACCGGTTCAACGCTGCAATCTGTCCAGCTGGTTCGTCGATCCGAAATATCGCAACTTCGGCTCTTTGCTGATTACCTCCGCGCTCAAGAACAAGGATGTAACCTATTTCAACATGTCGCCAGCGCCGCATACCTGGCAGACCGTCGAAGCACAGGGCTTCACGGCCTATTGCCAAGGTGAAATGGTGGCGTTGCCGGTCCTGGCGGCGCGGCAGCGGGATGTCGTCATAGAGCGAATTGATGAAACGTCGCGATCGAGTGACGATTACGATTCTGACTTGCTAACACAGCATGCCAAACTTGGCTGCCTAAGCGTCATCGTGCATCACGATGGCAGACGATATCCGTTCGTATTCGTCCGGCAAAAAATCAAACGTCTTATCCCCTGCGTCAGGCTTGTTTACTGCCGCGACGTCGAAAGCTTTGCTCGCTTTGCAGGAAATCTGGGGCGGTACCTGCTGCGATATGGCGGCTTTCTGACTCTGCTCGACGCCAACGGACCGGTGCCGGGTCTCGTCGGCTGGTACAGCGAAAGCAAGGGCCGCAAGTACGCGCGTGGGCCCCATGCGCCACGATTGGGAGACCTAGCCTTCTCGGAAGCGGTCTACTTTAGATAATGTCCATTGATCGGAGTTCCTGTGCTCGATAGCGCCAAGATTCAACGGACGGCTGCGCAGCTACTTGTTGCGATGCTAGAACGCAACGGCGTAGACCACGTCTTTTGCGTGCCCGGCGAAAGCTATCTCGCGGTGCTCGACGCGCTCTACGATTCGTCAATCAAGGTGACGACCTGCCGGCAGGAGGGCGGAGCCGCCATGATGGCGGACGCTTATGGACGGGCAACCGGCAGACCGGGCGTCTGCTTTGTCACGCGCGGACCCGGCGCCACCAATGCCTCGGCCGGTATTCATATCGCGCAGCAGGATTCAACGCCGCTGATCATGTTTGTCGGCCAGGTCGAGCGGGCGATCCGGGGGCGTGAGGCGTTCCAGGAACTGGACTATAGGGCCGTGTTCGGGTCTATGACCAAGTGGACGACGGAAGTTGATGATGCGTCGCGCCTGCCGGAATTGATGATGCGTGCCTTCGCGGCAGCGACACAGGGGCGTCCCGGTCCTGTCGTGATTGCATTGCCGCAAGACATGCTGACGGAGCGTGTCGTCGCCGCGGACTTGCCAACCTATGCAGCGCTCGAGGTCGCGCCTTCGGCGCGGCAGATGGGTGAGCTATTGGACCTCATCGAAGGCGCCAAGCGGCCGCTGCTGGTCGTCGGCGGATCGCGGTGGTCGGCCGAGGCTTGCGCGAAGCTTTGCGCGTTCGCCGAGCGCTTCGACCTGCCGGTGATGACGAGCTACCGTCGTTTGCCGCTTTTCGATCCGATGCATCCTAACTACGCCGGCGATCTTGGCCTTGCCGCTAATCCGAAATTGATCGCGCGCGTGAAGGCGTCCGATCTGCTCATCGTGGCCGGCGGCCGTCTCGGCGAAATTCCGTCGCAGGGCTATTCGCTGATCGATCTGCCCGAGCCGCAGATGAAGGTCGTGCATGTGCACGCCGGCGCGGACGAACTCGGCCGCGTGTTCCGCCCCCATCTTGCGATTCAGGCGACGCCGCGTGGCTTTGCCGACGCGCTGGTGGGCTTGTCGCCGCGCCATGCCCCGCGTTGGGGCGCGGAAACCAAGGCCGCGCATGCCGAGTACATCGCCTGGAGCGAAACGCCGCTGCCGCAACCGGGCGGCGTCAATCTCGGCGAGGTGCTGGCCTATCTGCGCGACCATGTGCCGCTCGACACGATTTTGTGCAACGGCGCCGGCAATTACGCGGCATGGATTCATCGCCATTACCGCTTCCGCCGTTTCGCCACCCACATCGCGCCGGCGTCGGCGTCCATGGGGTACGGCATGCCGTCGGCGGTCGCCATGCAACGCATGTATCCGGACCGGCTGGTGCTGTGTTTCAACGGGGACGGCGACTTCCTCATGAACGGCCAGGAGTTCGCGACCGCGGTGCATTACAAGCTGCCGATCGTCACGGTCATCTGCGACAACGGCGTCTACGGCACGATCCGAATGCATCAGGAGCGGGAATATCCGGACCGGCGAATTGCGACGGACCTGACAAATCCCGACTTCGCAGCTTACGCAAAAGCTTTCGGCGGCTTTGGCACGACTGTCGAGAAGACGGAGGAGTTCCCAGCCGCTTTCGCGGCCGCCCGCGATAGCGGGCAGCCATCGATCATTCATTTGAAGATTTCACCCGAGGCCTGCACGCCGGGCATGACTTTGTCCGCCATACGGGAGCGCGCCAAGGCGGCGAGCTGAGCGGCCTCGATCTCAGGCGGCCGCGGCCGTGCCGGCTGACGTATGGGCGAATTCCCAATAAAGCGCCCGAGCCTTCTTGTAGATCGGCCCAGGCACGAGGTCGCGTTCCTCGATGCGGATCGCCGGAGCAACCTTGGCAAAATTGCCGACGGAAAAGACCTCGTCGGCGGACTTGACGGCATCCCACGTCAGCGTGGTTTCGAGAACCTCGATGCCGCTCTGGCGCAATAGGCCGATCACGCGCTGACGGGTGATGCCGTTGAGGAATGTGCCGTTCGGCGCCGGCGTTTGGACGACGCCATCCTTCACGACCATGACGTTGGCATTGGCCAGCTCGGCGACATTGCCCAGCATGTCCAGCATCACGCAATTATCGAAGCCGCGCTTATAGGCATCGAGGAGCGCACGCGAATTGTTGGGATAGAGGCAGCTCGCCTTGGCGTCTGTCGGCATGCATTCGATTGTCGGTCGGCGGAATGGCGACAGCGTCAGCGAAAAACCTTTTCCCGCCGGCATCGGGGCATCGTAGATGCAAAGGCACCAATCGGTCGAGGCTGGATCGAAACGAACGCCACCGCCGGCGGCGCCGTCGCAGGCCCAATACATCGGCCGGATATAAAGCTCCGAACCGGCGCCGAGTTTCTTGACGCCTTCAAGAGATAGCGCCAACCACTCATCCGCCGTCACCTTGGGTTCGAGGCCAATCGCGGCCGCGGAGCGGTTGATGCGGGCGCAATGGAGATCGAGATCCGGCGTCACGCCCTCGAAGGCGCGAGCGCCGTCGAACACCGTCGATCCGAGCCATACGCCATGCGTGCGCGGGCCCATGAGATGGACGTTGCCTTCGTGCCAGCCGCCGTCATGGTAGGTGAGGGTGCGGGACATCGGATATCGTTTCCGTCGGGTTTTGCTTTATCAGGCCACGCCAATCAGGTTTGGCTGGCATCCATAAGCCCCGGCGCCGATGGCTCGCGGAACATGGCCTTGAGTGCGCGGAGGATGGCGATGGGAAATTGTGCGAAGCCCGGAAGCGGCTTGTGGCAATAGGCGATCTTGCGCACATAACTTTCAACATGCCATTGCGCCACCGAGCCTTTCGGAAAGAACACGACATCGCCGGGGCCGAGACGCCGCGGCGACGTGCCCATGTCGCCGACAGTGATTTCGCCCTCGATGATATAAATCATCTCGTCGATGTCGTAATGCCACTCGAATTTGCCGGCCGTGCATTCCCACAGGATCGCGCAACCAAGGTCGTCGCTGCTGCGATTGAGGACACGGTTGCGCGCCTGCGGATTACCTTCGAGGATCCAGTCAGGATTGATCGGTGCCGGCGCGAGCGACGCCTTGCTCGAGTGAATTGAGATTTCCGGTCGGTTCATTGTGTTGCCCCCTTATTCAGACAAATTGTTCTACACGCGCGGCGTTAAGTAATGCTGACGTAAACCGTTAAAAGTTCCGATTCCGCCGGATTTCCAGTTGTCGGGAAAGACTTTGGAAACCCTAATCTTATAGTTGCGTCGAAGAATCCCGGGGCCAGTATTGTGACATGACGTTAGCGCCCGACTGTCTGAAATTTCTACGAATACTGTCGATGGGCGGCGACGCACCGGCTGCCGACATCGCCGCGCAGCGTGAAAATTTCCGCAAGCTGTTAAGTGTCGCCGCCGGTCCTGCGCCGCAGAATATCGGCACCGAAGACCGCATAATTGAAGCCAATGGCGGTGGATTGAGCCTTCGCCTTTACCGGCGCGCGGACCTTGGCGACCGTAGCTTGCCCACCTGTATATTTTTTCATGGCGGCGGCTTTATTGCCGGCTCCATCGAGACGCATGACGGCATATGCCGAACACTGGCTGACGCGAGCGGCTGGCAAATCGTCGCGGTCGATTATCGGCTGGCGCCGGAGCATCGCTACCCCGCGCCGGTCGACGACGGCCTAGCCGTGCTCGACGCCATCGACAAATCGCCCGGTGATTACAGGGCGCTTGCGGGTCGCATGGCTGTTGCCGGCGACTCTGTCGGCGCCGGTCTCGCTGGCTATCTCGCGCAGCAGTGGCATGCCAGGAGCCGCTCACCGCTAGCTTTGCAGGTCCTGCTATGCCCGGCGCTTGACCCGCGACCGCGCTTTGCTTCGCGAAAGACCCTTGCGCGGGGATATTACATCGAAGACCACATGATCGAGGCGGACTTCGCGGCCTATCGTGGCGCGCTCGACACAGTCCCGACCGTATTCGAAGCCGGTGACCTATCCGGTCTGCCACCGGCGATCATTCATGTCGCGGAGTACGATCCCTTCTGCGATGAAGGTGTTGCCTATGCCGATGCGCTTGAAGCGGCGGGCGTTTCGGTCAAGCTGGTACGTCACGCCGGCATGCTGCATCTCTTTCATGCCTTCAGCCGGTTCATTCCGGCGGGTGCCGACGCCTTGCGCCAGATTGGCGAAGAGATGAAGGCGTTTGGCTAGTGGAGCGAACTTGACATTTGATGCCCACGTGCAGCGGGCTCCTTATCAAAGGTCAAAATCAAAGCACCAATAGAATCATACAGTTACTAGCGGTCCTTTGCTCCCGACATTTGCTCGGAAGCTTGCAGCAACAGGATGCAATTGTCGGAAGCGGGCCACTAGGCTGCCGCCGTGTCGGCGGTCAGGCTTCGATAAAATTCAGGCGTCAGAACCTTATAGGTCCCGGCCTTTGCGTCCGCGACGAAAATAAAATCGTTCGCCGCCGCGGGATCAAAGCCTTGTGCCATCAGTTCTTGCTTCCGCGGCTTGAAGGTCCCGGTCGTCGCTAGCGCGGCGACGATGCGGATAAACATCGGCACGGCATAGGCGGGCAGGTGCGCGGCCATATGGTCAAGAAGGCCGGCGATATCGAAATCAGCCGTTGTCTCGACAGCGGCCATGCCGGCGCGGCCATCATACCCCGGAACAACGACGCCGTAGACGGTTGCGTTGATGACGCCCGGATAGGTCGACAACGCATTCGCGACCTCGAGGGTCGAGACGTTCTCGCCTTTCCAGCGGAAGGTATCGCCGATCCGGTCGGCGAAATAGAAATAGCCAGCCGCGTCGCGCGACATCAGATCGCCGGTCCTGAACCAGCGGTCACCACGGGCGAAGACATCGCGGACAATTTTCTTGTCGCTTTCGCCGCCGTTTGTATAGCCCTCGAAGCGGTTGCCTTCGCCCGCCTTCCCGAGGCGCCCCAAGGCCTCGCCGATCTCGCCGTCGCGGCAGCGGATGCAGAGACCGTCGGCACCGCGCAGCGGCAGGCCGGTGTCAGCGTCGTGCTTGACGAGAGCCACCGGCGGCTTCTGCGCCATCAGGCCGCTCAGGCGTCCGATCGCGCCAGGTTTGCCTTCGACATTGTAGAGCGAAAAGCTGCCTTCGGTCGCTGCATAGAATTCGAGGATGCGCGGTATCGCGAAGCGGTTTTGAAACGTCTCCCAGACATCGCCGCCTAGGCCGTTGCCGCAGCAAATGCGAAGCTTATGGGCTCGTTCGAGCGGGTGCGGATCGCTCGCCGCGAGGTAGCGGCACAGATCGCCGATGTACTGAAACAGCGTGCAGTCGTGGGAGACGATGTCGTCCCAAAACTGGCGGGCGGAGAATTTTTCGCGAATGACCACGCTGCCGCCGGAGACCAGCGCGCTTCCCGGCGCGACGATGCCGCCGACGCTATGGTACATCGGCAGGCAATCATACATCCGATCATCGGGCGTGGTGTTCATGAGGCCCGCGAACCACGTTGCCCATTCGATTATGCGTGCGTGGCTGACGCGCGCGGCCTTCGGCAATCCCGTGGTGCCGGAGGTGTAGATATAGAGGCCGCAGTCGGACAGGGTCACACCCCGGCGCTCGCCGGCGGACAGTGGCATGCCGTCAATCGCGTCCAGGTCCGCGTCGATGGAGTCGGCGCCCAGTCCTGTGATCCAAACCGGCAAAGGCGAGTCGAGGTGCGCGGTGGATGTGAGATGGGCGTCTGCCAATTCCCGTGAAACAAAGGCGGCCTTTGCGGAGGCGGCTGTGAAGGAGTGCGCCAGCGCCTGGCCACGCAAGTTCGTGTTAATGAGCGCCACGGTGGCGCCCGTCGCCGAGATGCCCGACCAAGCCGCGAGGTAGTCGGCGCTGTTTGACGCCAGAAGCGCCACGCAGTCGCCCTTCTGAATGCCATTGGCAATCGCGAAGCGCGCGTAACGGTTGGCCCGTTTGGATAGCGCGGCAAACGTCGTTACGGCGCCGGCCTCGATAATGGCGGTCTTGTCGCCGTGGACGGCGGCCTGCTCGTCGAGCACGCAAGAAAATGTGCGCGACCGCTGCGAGACGGCAACCGACGTCTGCTGCATGGCGCGAAGCCAGTCGCGGGAGGCGTTTATCTTGCGGTCGGTCACGTCCATGCCCCTGCCGTCGAAGGTCCCCGGACATACAACGGGCCGCGTGAAAATTCCGTCACCCGTCAAGTCAACGATCGGCACAAGGAACCGTTAACGACGGGCCGAAACCAGGCGTTTACGATAGGCGCGAAACCGGGAATTTCGCGGCCGGAATTGCCGTTTCGTTTAGATCGGAGCGTTAACAAGCCAAAGGCGAAAACCCTAAACTCCGATCATCGGACCGGGCGCGGTTAGTTAAGAGTAGGCATCAGATGCGGCGCGAAACAATTGCCTTGCACAGCGGGTTCGACCACGATCCGGCGACGCACGCGGTTGCTGTTCCGATCTATCAGACCGCTGCCTATGCCTTCGACAGTGCGGACCATGCAGCGGCGCTCTTCAATCTCGAAGAGCCCGGCTTCCGGTACTCGCGCATCAGCAATCCAACCACGGCGATCCTCGAGAAACGGGTGGCGGACCTTGAGGGGGGTGGCGAGGCCATGGCGGTCGCGACCGGCCAGGCCGCGATCAACTATGCGATTATCAATCTCGCCGATCGCGGCGGTAATATCGTGTCGGTGCCGCAGCTCTATGGGACGACGCACACGCTGTTCTCCCACATCTTCAAGCGCCAAGGTATCGAAGTCCGTTTCGCTCCAGGCGACCGCGCCTCCGATATCGAGCCGCTGATCGACGACGATACCCGGGCGGTCTATTGCGAAAGTATCGGTAATCCGGCGGGCAATATCTGCGACATCGAGGCGCTGGCGGCGGTCGCGCACAAGAACGGTGTTCCGCTTGTCGTTGACAACACGGTGGCGACGCCGATCCTGCTGCGGCCATTCGAGTATGGCGCCGATATTGTCATCCATTCGCTGACGAAATTTCTCGGCGGTCACGGCACCACACTGGGCGGCATCATTGTCGATTCCGGGCGCTTCCCGTGGGCGAGGCATGCGGAACGTTTTCCGATGTTCTCGGAAGCCGACGATTCGTATCACGGCATGAAGTACGTCGAGCATTACGGGGAGTTTGCCTATATCGCCCGTTGTCGTAGTGGCTATCTGCGAACGACCGGCGCCGTGTTGTCGCCGATGAATGCCTTCTTCCTGTTGCAGGGTATCGAAACCGTCGCGCTCCGCGTCGAACGGCACGTCGAAAATGCGCTCAAGGTTGCGGCCTTTTTGAAGACCGACCCGCGTATTGAGTGGCTCAATTACGCTGGTTTCGAAGATAATGAGTACAACGCGCTGGCCAGCAAGTATCTCGGTGGGAATGGCTCGTCGCTTCTGACCTTCGGCGCGCGCGGCGGCTTCGAAGGCGGCAAGCGATTCTACGACTCGCTCCAGCTCGTCAAACGGCTCGTCAATATCGGCGACGCCAAGTCGCTCGCCTGTCATCCGGCTTCGACCACGCACCGTCAGATGACAAAAGAGCAGCAGCGTGCCGCCGGCGTCTTCCCGGAGACGATCCGGCTGAGCGTCGGCATCGAGCACATCGACGACATCATTTCCGACATCGACCAGGCCCTCGAAGCCGCTGTAGCTACCGGGCTCGAGGCGGCGGAGTAAGCGGGTATGGCGCAGTCCGCGCAGTATCAGTTCACGACGGCGTCGAGAGGCGAGGACGCTTCCGCGCGCCGGCCCCGTGTATCGATCGGCCTCGTGAACAACATGCCGGATGCCGCGCTTCAGGCGACCGAAAGGCAGTTCGTGACGTTGCTGCATGCCGCGGCCGAAAGCTGCGACATCCGCATCCACCTGTTCAGTCTGCCGGGTGTTCCGCGCGCCGGCGCCGCTCTCGAAAGGTTGCGCACGCGCTACATCGACTATAGCGAGCTGCGCAACCTGCATATGGACGCTTTGATCGTCACCGGTGCCGTGCCCGTTACAAGCCGGGTCGAGGACGAGCCGTTCTGGAAACCGTTCTGCGAGCTGGTCGACTGGGCCGCCGACCACACCGTTTCAACGATCTGGTCCTGCCTCGCGGCCCATGCCGCCGTCCAGCACATCGACGGCGTCGAGCGCCATCGTTTGCCGAGCAAGTTGTCGGGTGTGTTCGATGTGGACCTTTGCTTGAGCGACTCTTTGGTGTCGGGACTGGCGCGCCGGTACAGTGTTCCTCACTCCCGCTACAACGGTCTGGACGAGGACGAGCTGGTCACCAATGGATATGCCGTCCTCGGCCGGTCCGCGGAAGCTGGGGTGGACATGTTCTCCAAGCGGATGCCGAGCAGGTTCGTCTTTCTGCAAGGCCATCCCGAGTACGACGGCGACACGCTGATGCGCGAGTATCGTCGCGATCTTTCGCAATTTCTCGCAGGCGAGAGAGCCGAGTGCCCGGACATGCCTGCTGGCTATCTCTCCGCGGCATTGAAAGAGCGGCTCAATTCGATCGTCGAAACCGCCGCCAAGGGCCGCGACAGCGCGGCGGTCAAGCGGCTCCTCGATCTGGATGGCCGCATGCCGGCGGTCGGCTCCTGGTCGCCGCATGCCATCGCCCTTGTCAGGTCGTGGATTGACGAGATCGCGCGCGATAAGTCCGGCGCCGCTCGCAGGAGTGCCGCCGCGTGACCGCTGTCGCCAAGCTCATCGAGCTTCCGACGAGAAGTCAGGAGGTCTCGCAGGCTGCGGTATCGGATCGTCCGGTTGGCGATGCGCTGCGGCTTGCCATGCGCGAGCTTGCCAGCGGCGTGTGCATTGTCACGACCGGTGCCGCCAAGACGCGCTGCGGGCTGACGGCGACATCGGTTACGTCTCTTTCGCTGACGCCGCCGTCGGTCCTTGTCTGTGTTGATAAGAGGTCGCGCTCGCTGGTCGAAATCGTCGCCAATGGCGTGTTTGCCGTGAATACTCTTAGTGGAAGCCATCGGCAGATCGCCGACGACTTCGCCAATCGCGGCGCGAGACAGGGTGTGGGGCGTTTCGACGGGGCGGACTGGACGCAAGGAAAATTCGGCGCACCGGTTCTGACCACGGCGTTGGCGGCGTTGGAATGCCATGTCGGCAACATCGTTGACTGGCACTCGCACCTGGTCGTTTTCGGCCTGGTGCAACATGTTCATCTCAGCGGTCGGGGCTCCGCTCTCACGTACTGGCGCGGCGACTATTGCCAGCCGCAGAGTCCAGATCCGGACGGCACCCCTGCATGATCAATCGTATCTCCGGGTTGTTCGCCAACCCCACGGTGCTTGCCGTCATTCGCATCGGTGGCGCCGGCCTTGGGTTCACGACACAGTGCATCCTGGCGTGGATTCTGCCACCACAACAGCTGGGCATTTTTTATTCCGTCACGAGCCTTGCCGCGGTCGTGGGTATCGTGGCGGCGCAGGGCTATCCGCAGATCGCCGTGCGCTTTACGGCGCGCTACAGGGGTGTCGGTGGGGATCGGCTGTTTTCGCGATTCGTCGGCCACGCTCTGAGCGAGTCCGTGATTGCCAGTGTGCTGAGCGTTGTTGTGATCGTCGTTGTCTCGGTCGCCAGCACCGGCCTGTCGACCGATTTCCGTCACGCGCTGTGGATTGCCAGCGTTCTCGTGATCGCGGTCTCGCTGCTGAATGTCATGACCAACCTTGCCGCTGCGATGAAACGCTTCGGCATCTGCTATATTCCCGAGGGCCTTTTCCGGCCGCTGAGCTTCCTCACGATCATTGGATGCTTATGGGCTACTGGTGTCGCGCTGTCCGCAGCTCTCACGACGGCCATATTCACCGCTGTCACGTTCGCGGTCGCCGCCGTCGCCTATGTGATGATCAGCCGGCACTTGCCGCGATGGCAATTTCGCATGCCGACGGCACACCGTCTGCTTTGGCGGTGGCGCTCGGAGGCCTGGAAGCTGATCCTGCTGTCGATGTTCAACAACTTCTTTGTCGACACGGCGATCCTGTCGGTCACACCGTTCATGCCAAGTCATGACGTCGCCGTCTTCGGCCTCATCATGAAAATGACGATGCTGGCTGGCTATGTCGTACAGGTCGCCCAGCAGATTTCCATCCCGGACATCGCGCAGAAACTTGGCAACGGTCAGCGGGACCTCCGGCAGCATTTGAGGATCGCCATTCTTGGGCCTACGGGCTGCCTTTTGGTTGGCTTGGCTGCTGTGGCGATCATGGGCCGAGAGATGCTGTCGATATTTGGTCCGGGCTTTGTCTCGGGGGAAGCGCCGTTGCTTATCCTGTTGTTGAGCCAATTCGTTCGCGCGCTGGCCGGCCCCAGTTCGCTCGTGATCACGCTGGCCGGCGCACAAGGGTTGAACGCCACGTTATGCGCGCTCGCCGTTGTCGTTCTCGTGGTCAGCAATGCTGTCCTTATACCCGTCTTCGGCCTTATGGGGGCCGTTTGCTCGGTGCTGGGCGCCTATTGTTTCTGGCTTGTGGCATGCGCAATTGCGCTAAGGCGCCTTGGATTGCCGAGAACGGACATCTGTTCGTTGATGGGGGATGGGGCCTTAAAGCTTAAGGCGTCGTACTAAGCGGCGTTGGGCTCGAAGATCCGGACGTCCAGATCGCAGCGAAGACTGACCCGATCCCTTCGCATTCGGTGCGCCTGCCACCGGATTCGCGGTGATCGCTTGCGATTGCCGAGATCTGTTCGCTTAAATGAAGGCCTTCGGAATGCACTGCCGCCAACGATGACCCGGCATGGCCGTTAGCGTATGCGTTCGTTCGAACAGTTCGTTCGCATGCAATATTCAACAATAACAAATGGCGTAGGAAGGAAACCGGCCGGTAGCCGGCCACGACCGCCGTTAGCCGAGCACGCAGGTGCGTGGGTTGTGCCTCGGAAAAAAGTGAGGCCCCGGTCCTTTCGAACCGGGGCCTCGACGGGAGGGACAGTGCCGGGTTTCCGCCCCTTCCGCTAGCTTGTGCGCATCACCCCGATGGGCGGATGCATGGCCTGACGGCGTTTAGTGGACCGTCTCGCCGTGCAGCGCGAGGTCGAGGCCTTCGATCTCCACCTGCTTGCTGACGCGCAGGCCGATGGTGGCGTCGATCACCTTGAGGATCACGAAGCTCGCGAGACCGGACCAGATGATGGTGGCCAGCGTGCCGAGGAACTGGATCCAGACCTGGTGGCCAATCGACACGCCCTTATCGAGGCCGACGCCGCCGAAGGCGCCGCTGATGAAGACGCCGGTCAGGATGGCGCCGATGAAGCCGCCGACACCGTGAACGCCGAAGGCGTCGAGCGAGTCGTCATAGCCAAGCATCCCCTTGAGCGAGGTCGCAGACCAGGCGCAACCCACGCCGGCGGCGATGCCGATGATCAACGCGCCCGTCGGACCGACGAAGCCCGAGGCCGGGGTGATGGCCACGAGACCGGCAACGGCGCCGGAGATGATGCCCAGAATGCTCGGCTTGCCGCGGCCGATCCACTCGTAGAACATCCAGGTGAGAGCCGCGGTTGCCGTGGCGATCTGGGTGACGGCCATGGCCATGCCGGCGGTGCCGTCGGCGGCCAGTTCCGAACCGGCGTTGAAGCCGAACCAGCCGACCCACAGCAGCGAGGCGCCGATCAGCGACAGCACAAGATTGTGGGGCGCCATGTTCTCGGTGCCCAAGCCCTCACGCTTGCCGAGGACGAGCGCGCAGACGAGACCCGCAATACCGGCGTTGATGTGAACGACCGTGCCGCCGGCGAAGTCCTTGACGCCAAGGCCGCCGAGGAAGCCGCCGCCCCACACCCAATGGCAGATCGGGCTGTAGACGATGATGCTCCAGAGCCCCATGAACCACAGCATGGCCGAGAACTTCATGCGGTCGGCGAAAGCGCCGCAGATCAGCGCGGGCGTGATGATCGCGAAGGTCATCTGGAAGCACATGAACACCGTCTCGGGGATCGTGCCGCTCATCGACGAGCCGGTCATGCCCTTCAGGAAGAAGCTCTGCAGGCCGCCGATATAGGCGTTCATGCCGCCGCCGTCCTTGAACGCCAGCGAGTAGCCGACGATCATCCAGAGCACCGTAATCAAGCAGGTGATGGCGAAGCTCTGCATGCAGGTCGCCAGTACGTTCTTCTTGCGGACCATGCCGCCGTAGAACAGCGCCAGGCCCGGGACGGTCATCAGCAACACCAGTGCGGTGGAGGTGAGCATCCAGGCGGTGTTGCCGGTGTCCAGCTTCGCGTCCGCCGCGAAGGCGGGGTGGGTGAAGCTCACGCCAATTGCGAGCGCCGCAAGCGCCAGCAGCCCCGCACGCGAATATCTCTTCAACGTCATGGTTTTTAACTCCTGTGCGTATCGTTTGCGCTGCGGGTCATCAAAGTGCCGCGGCATCGGTCTCGCCGGTGCGGATGCGCACGGCGTGGTCGATGCCGAAAACAAAGATTTTGCCGTCGCCGATTTGTCCGGTCTTCGCGGCGCCGCTGATGGCGCTGACGACCTTGTCGGCCTGATCGGCGGCCACCGCGACTTCCACCTTGATCTTCGGCAGGAAGCTCACCGCGTATTCCGCCCCACGGTAAATTTCCGTGTGACCCTTCTGACGCCCGTAACCCTTGACCTCGGTAACAGTCAGTCCCTGCACTCCGATGGAGGTCAGGGCATCGCGGACCTCGTCGAGTTTGAAGGGCTTGATAATAGCCATGACGATTTTCATGGATTCAGATCCCCGCTTGGCCCGTTCGTACGTTTACGCAGTGCGGGCTGTTTCACTGGGCCGGGCTCACGAAGTCGCCCTGGTAGGCACGGCCGCCCATAGGGAATCAAACAACGTGCCAGATGGCCGGCCGGCCGCTAGGCATCTGATTCGATGAACAAAATTTGATGGAGGGGGTGCTGGCGCGGTGGCCGGTTCCGACCTTTGCTTAAAAATGCGCCATATCAGAAATGGCGTGATCAATATTTAGGCAGGTCGTAAATCAAGAAATAGACAGATCGCCGCCGGCAGCTGCGGGCCGCCGGCGGCATTCAATTCGAGCCAGTTTTAGCTTGTCGCGTCTCCGGACGGCGAACCGGTTCCCGCTTCGCCTGGAAACGCTCTATTGCAGGGCTTCGCCGTGCTGGGTGACGTCGAGACCCATGATCTCGTCCTCGCGCCGTACCCGGAGCGGCACGATGGCGCTGACCACCTTGAGGATTACGAAGGTCAGCGCCCCCGTCCACACCAGGGTGATCACCACGCCGTAGACCTGCGCCAGCAGCTGACGCGGGTTACCCTCCAGCAGGCCTTTGACGCCGCCGGGATCGGCCGCGCTCGCCGACACCGCGCCGACCGCCAGGATGCCGGCGAGTAGCGTGCCGGTGAGGCCGCCGATCCCGTGCACGCCGAACACGTCGAGCGAGTCGTCATAGCGGCACTTATGCTTGAGCCAGGTGCAGGCCCAGAAGCAAACGCCGCCGGCGATGACGCCGATCAAGCACGCCTTCGATCGGCAGCACAAACCCGGAGGCCGGCGTGACCGTGCCGAGCCCCGCCACCGCGCCTGAGATCATGCCCAGCACCGACGGCTTGTCGCGCGTCCACCATTCCAGCGCCATCCAGGTGAAGGCGCCGGCGCAGGCGGCGAGATGGGTCGTTACGACAGCCGATACGGCACGCCCGTTGGCAGCGAGCGCGGAGCCGCCGTTGAATCCGAACCAGCCGACCCACAACAGGCCCGTGCCGACCACCGCCATGGTGAGATCGAACGGCGCCAGGTTATCGTGGCCGTAGCCGTGCCGCTTGCCGACCATCATGGCGGCGACGACGCCGGCGGTGCCGGCACTCAAGTGCACGACGAGACCGCCGGCGAAATCGATGACGCCGTCCTGGGCGAGGAACCCGCCGCCCCAGATCCAGTGCGCCAGCGGCACGTAGACGAACAGCAGCCACAGGGTGGCGAATAGCAGGAATGCCGAGAAGCGCAGGCGGTCCGCCACCGAGCCCGCGACCAGCGCCACCGTGATGACCGCGAAGGTCATCTGATAGATCATGAACAGATTCTCGGGGATGGTGGGTGCCAGCGGCGAGATGCTGCCGTTCGCCATGCCGCGCAGGAAAACCCGCGACAGGCCGCCGATATAGGCGCCGTTGCCGGTGAAGCTCAGCGAGTAGCCGACGATCACCCACAGGATCGATACCAGGAAGGTGGCGGCGAGACACTGCGCCATGGTGGCAAGCACGTTCTTCTTGCGCACCATGCCGGCATAAAACAGCGCCAACCCGGGAATGGTCATCATCAACACCAAACCGGTGGCGCCCAGCATCCAGGCGGTGTCGGCGGGATTGATCTTGCCCGTCTGCGCAAAGGCCGGCGTGCCGGCAAAGGTGAGAGCGACGGCCACGGCGGCGGTGACCAGGCGATGGTGCGCCTTTTTCATTTCATGATTCCCCGGCAGGAGTTTTGGAAATGGAAACGATTGGAACGGAGATGGCTCTTTGCCGTCATCCCGAGGTGCAAGCGAAGCGAGCCTGGAAGGATGATCGGCCGTCGCCCTTCGAGGCTCGGCGCGTTGCACCGAGCGCCTCAGGGTGACGGAGAGAGGTTGCTACAGCGCGGACGTGTCGGTTTCGCCGGTGCGGATGCGCACGGCCTGCTCGATCGGCGTGACGAAGATCTTGCCGTCGCCGATCTGGCCGGTCTTGGCGGCGCTGGCGATGGCGTCCACAACCTGCTGGGCCTGCGCGCTGTCGACCGCGATCTCCATGCGCACCTTGGGCAGGAAGTTCACGGCATATTCGGCGCCGCGATAGATTTCCATGTGGCCTTTCTGGCGGCCGTAGCCTTTGACCTCGGACACGGTCATGCCCTGGATGCCGATGCGGGTGAGGGCGTCGCGCACCTCGTCGAGCTTGAACGGTTTGATGACGGCGATGACCAGCTTCATGGTTTCCTTCCCCCGGCGGAAAGGGCGCGTGAGCGCGCCTGGACGACACGGAAAGCCCGCCCCGGCTGAGGCCGGCACGGGCTGCTCCATGCCTATCCTAAAGCCAGTCAGGCTACAAATTAAGCGCCTAGACCTGCCGCGCCCACAGGCAGGCGCCGCATTTTCGGGCAATTTAGGTCAGAGATGCTGTCTTATGGCCGGTGGTGGGCTCTCGCCAGGCCCAGGCGCCGGATCAACCGCGGCAGCGCGCGGCGCGCCTGCCGGCGGGTCATCCCGGGACGGATCTCAGGCTCGTACAGCAGCGTGAGCAGGGCGCGGTCGTACACGGTCAGGTAGCCGACCATGCGCTTCTGGTTGAGCGTGGTCCACGGGTTGCGCTGGTCGTGGTTGGACAGGCCGAAGGCGTGCAGCAGCTCATGATAGGCGCAGTCGCGGAACACCTCGTCGCCCTGGTCGACGATGATGAACGACACCGAATGCACGATGGCGCCGCCGCTGTCGGACTTCACCGAGGTCATGCATTGCGGGTCGGTGCGCTCGACGAAGGTCTTGGTGACCTTAGGCCCGAAAGTGGCGCGCAACGCGGCGCGGAAATCCTTTTCGTCGATCAGGCGCACGTCGAGGTCGGCGTCCGCTCGATTGCGCGTCAGCGTCAGCCGCAGGTTCGGCACCTTGCGTGCATACTCTTCGATGACGTGTCGCATGGCGGCGCGGCGGTCGACGCTGCCGCCCGTGATGACAGCGGCGCGAATCGGACGATCGAAGCGGCGCACGCCGCGCGGCTTGGGTCCGATGCGCAAGTCGGAGCCGAAGGCGAGCGCCATGAAGCCGCGCTCCAGTTCGCGCGTGGTGAAGCGCGTGTATTGCGGTGGTGCGCCGGCAATGGCCCCGGGTGGGGCGGGCTGCTTGCCGGATGCGGCGAGGGTCGGCGTAATGGTAAGCGCCGATAGCCCAAGCGCGACGCTGGCGGCGGCTATAATTCCGGCATTTCGCGGTTGAAAGCGAAAACGTCTCACCGTGCCGCGTTACTCCCGACGTTGGCGCACCAGGCCTTCCTGTGCGACCGAGGCGACCAGGGTGCCGTCGCGCGTGAAGATAAGGCCGCGCGTAAAGGCGCGCGAGCCATGCAGGTTGGGCGAATCCTGCGCATAGAGCAGCCACTCGTCGGCACGGAACGGACGGTGCAGCCACAGCGCATGGTCGAGGCTCGCCGCCATGAACTCCTTCTCGAACAAGGTGCGGCCGTGACGCATCAAGGAAGCGTCGAGCAGCGTCAGGTCGGAGGCGTAGGCGAGCACGGATTGATGAATGGCGAGATCGTCGGGCAGCGGGCCGGTAGTGCGGAACCAAAGATGGAAATTGCCGTCGGGGTACTTCTTGCCGCCGTAGCGGTCGAACTCGACCGGGCGCATCTCGATCGGACGCTCGCGCTCGTAATACCGCCGCACCGGTTCCGGCATCGACGGCAGCAGGTTCTTGCGCATCTCCGATTCGTCCGGCAGTTCCTCGGGTGGCGTGACGTCCGGCATCTCGGCCTGATGGTCGAGGCCCTCCTCCTGCACCTGGAACGATACCAGCATGGAAAACATCGGATGGCCGTGTTGGCGCGCGGTGACACTGCGGGTGGTGAAGCTCTTGCCGTCGCGCACGCGCTCGACGTCGTAGATGATCGGCACCTTGGGATCGCCGGGCAAAATGAAATAGGCGTGCATGGAATGGGGCGGCCGGCTGGCGTCCACCGTGCGGATCGCCGCTACCAGCGCCTGCGCGATCACCTGGCCGCCGTAGACGCGCTGCCAGCCGGTCTGCGGCGAGATGCCACGAAACAGGTTGAGGTCGAGCGGCTCGAGATCGAGAAGGGTCAGGAGATCCTGGACGGCGGATGACATGGGGCGCGGGCTTTCCTTGGGCGGTTCGCCATCAATGACGACGCTGGGAACAGGGGTGTCAAGATTGGTGTAACACCCTGCTACCCATCCAATGTCATTCCGGGGGGGCGAGCGAGAGCGAGCGAACCCGGAACCCGTACTCCGCAGGGCGTGGGCTATGGATTCCGGGTTTGCGGTATTCGGTAGCGCCCTGAATTGGCGGATGAGACGAACGGGCGGGATTTCAATCGCCTAACGGTGCTAAGATGAGCCTCACAATGGCGACAGGATCGGAAAATCGCGACGTGGTGATCGGTGGGGCCGGCTTTGCCGGCCTGGCGCTGGCGATTGCGCTCAGGGAAGCGCTCGGCCCAGGCTTCACCGTGACGGTGGCTGACCCGGCGCTCAAGCACGAGAAATCCAAGGACCCGCGCGCCTCCGCCATCGCGGCCGCCGCCCGCCGGCTGTTCGAGGCCATCGAGGTCTGGGACGTGGTGGCGGACGAGTCGCAGCCGATCCTCGACATGGTGGTGACCGATAGCAAGGTCGACGACGTGGTGCGACCGACCTTCCTCACCTTCGGCGGCGAGGTGGAAGAAGGTGAGCCGTTCGCGCACATGGTCGAGAACCGGCTCTTGGTCGACGCCCTGGTTGCCAAGGCCAGGACGCTCGGCATCGACCTGCGCGACACTGCGGTGACCGGCTTCGCGCATGAGCGCGAATACCATCGACGTCACCTTCGCCGACGACGAGACGCTGAGCGCGCGCCTTCTGGTCGGCGCCGACGGCGCCCGTTCCATCATCCGCGAGACCTCCGGCATCGTCACCCACGGCTGGGACTACAACCAGTCCGGCATCGTCACCACGGTCGGCTTCGAGCGCGATCACGAAGGCCGCGCCGAGGAGCATTTCCTGCCGCCGGGGCCGTTCGCCATTCTGCCGCTGACGGGCAAGCGTGCGTCCATCGTGTGGACCGAGAAGCGGCGCGACGCCGACCGCATCGTCGCGCTGCCGGACGACCAATTCCACGACGAACTCGAGAAGCGCTTCGGCCTGCATCTCGGCGAGATCGAGGTCATCGGTCCGCGCCGCGCGTTTCCGTTGGGGCTTTACACCGCGCGTTCGTTCATCGCCGACCGGCTGGCGCTGGTCGGCGACGCCGCGCACGTCATTCATCCGATCGCGGGCAGGGCCTGAACATGGGACTGCGCGATGTTGCTGCACTTGGCGGAAGCGATCGCCGACGCCGCGCGGCTCGGCCTCGATATCGGCGCGCCGGACGTGCTGGAGCGCTATCAGCGCTGGCGACGTTTCGACACCGCGATGATGGGCGTCGCCACCGACGGATTGAACCGGCTATTTTCCAACCGCTCCGACGTGCTGCGGCTGGTGCGCGATGTCGGCCTCGGCATGGTCGAGCGTATGCCGGCCCTGAAGAACGTCTTCATCCGCGAGGCGGCGGGCTTCACCGGCGAGGTGCCGAAGTTGATGAAGGGTGAAGCCCTGTAGCGCCGCCGTCGCTCATTGCCCGCGCAAGCGAAAATCCAACGCTGGACCCCCATCGCAAGTCGGCTGTCGCCGACTGCCGTTGCTTCGTGTTGTCCATCATGTAAACGCCAGGCATGTTCTGCCCTGTTGGGCGGCGACATATGCGGTATCACGGCAAGCTCAGCTCAGCGGCACGCTGCCGACCTGATCCCGGAACGCCTTGCGGCTTGAAATCGCCTTGTACCAGCGGTCGAGATTGGGCGTCGCCGGGCGCTCCGGCACCAGCTGCACGTAGCGATAGCACATCACGCCCACCGGAATGTCGCCGTAGGAGAAGGCGTCGCCGACGACGAATGCGGTCTTGCCGAGCCGGGCGTCGAGGATTTGCATCGCCGCGACGGTCTTGTCCTGCGATGCCTTGACCGCGGCCATGTCACGCTTGTCTTCCGGCGTGCGGATCAGGCCCCAGAACGCCGGCGTGATGGCCGGCCCCAGCACGGACAGCTGCCAGTCCATCCATTGGCTGGCAAGCGCGCGCTGCTTGGCATCCTGCGGCTCCAGCGTGCCGCTCTTGTCGTGCTTGCCGGCGAGATAGCGCACGATGGAGTTCGATTCCCACAGCAGGAAGCCGTCTTCCTCTTCCAGCGTCGGCACCAGGCCGTTGGGGTTCATCGCGAGATATTTCGGCTCCCGGTTCATGCCGAAGGCGCCGCCAACGTCGATGCGCTCGTGCGCGAGGCCGAGTTCGGCCACCGCCCACATGGCCTTCTGCACATTGGACGAGGTGTTGCGGCCCCAGATCTTGATCATCGACGTTCCCTTCTCATTACGCTGCTTCGTGTCCCGGGCGCAGCGCAGCACGAAGTGGTGCGCTGCAGACCCGGGATCGTTCCAATTTGTTGCGGTCCCGGCTCAGCGGTGCACCGTTTCGCTTCGCTTCACGCTGCACCGCGTCCGGGACACGGGTCATCAAATCACTCCAACCTTCGCGCCTCTTCCGGCAGCATGATCGGGATGCCGTCGCGGATCGGATAGGCAAGCTTGGCCTTGCGCGAGATCAGCTCTTGGGCTTCGGCGTCGTATTCCAGCGTGCCCTTGGTGAGGGGGCAGACCAGGATCTCCAGCAGCTTGGGATCGACGCTGTTGGCGGGGCGTTCAGGGGAGGATGTGGTGCTCATGGTCGGGCTCTCGTGAATTCGGGCGACTTATAGCACGAAGAGGAGGCTTGCAGGCCCACCCGCTCCCACAAGGGCAAAGGGAAAGGGAAACGGATGCGCCGCGCGTTGGTGGCACATCCAGCTACTGCAGCTGCGGCTCGCCCTCGCTGTCCTTCTTGGCGAGCTCGATCTCGGTGATGGCAACCAGAATCTCGGCGCGGGTCTTGAGGTCCGGCGCCTCAAGCAGCGCCTGCTTCTCGGCAGCGCCATAAGGCGACATCATCGACAGCGCGTTGACCAGCGCTTCGTTGGGCGCCTTCTGGATGCCGTCCCAGTCGGTGTTGAGATCGTTGGCTTCCAGGAAGTCGCGCAGCGCGGTCAGCACCGCCTCGCGGTCGACCTCGTCCTCGCCCTTGCGCGCCACGAAGTCGTCGGCAAACGGCGCGAAGGTGACGCGGCATTGGCGGTAGGCGGTCTGCACCTCCAGCTCTTCCTCGATGCGGAAACGCGCGATGCCCGTGAGCTCAATCAGGTAGCGGCCGTCGCCGCTCTCGGCGAGCTCGGTGATGCGGCCGACGCAGCCGACCTTGAACAGCGGCGGCCCCTCGGGCGCGGCATCGGCATGGGCGATATCGGGTTGGATCATGCCGATCAGTCGATGACCATCGCGCAACGCGTCGTCGATCATGGCGAGATAGCGCGGCTCGAAGATGTTGAGCGGCATCTGCCCACGCGGCAACAGCAGCGCGCCCGGCAGCGGAAACACCGGGATCACCTCAGGCAGGTCAATCGGCCCGCGATAGTGGGCGTTCATCGGCATGGTGTTCTTAACTCCACACCAGCGTTCCACCGTCATCCCGAGGTGTGAGGCGCGGCACGCGCGCCGAGCCTCGAAGGATGACGAGAGAGGTTACGAAAACAAAACCGACGACAGCCGCTTGCGGCCTTCCACTGCCGCCGGATCGTCGAAGCCCCAGGCTTCGAAGAACTGCACGAGCTGCTTGCGCGCGCCGTCGTCGTTCCATTTGCGGTCGCGCTTGATGATATCGAGGAGCTGCTGCGCCGCCTCTTCGCGCTTGTTGTTGGCGTTGAGCGCGATGGCGAGATCGAAACGCGCCTGGTGGTCGGCCGGATTGGCGCGCACTTTTTCTTCCAGCTCCGTCACCGGCCCGATCGATTTGGCTTGTTCGGCGACTTCCAGCGCGGCGCGCGCCGCGGCAACCGGCGCTTCGTTCTGTTTCGCTTCCGGCACCAGCGCCAATGTCTGCTTGGCTTTGTCGAGCGCGTCTGTTTCCACGTAGCAGCGCGCAAGCCCGGCAAGCGCGTGCACATTGCCGGAATTGCCGGCGAGAATTTGCGCGTAGACCTCGGCCGCCTCGGCGGCGTTGCCTTCAACCAGCGCGGCGTCGGCGACTTCCAGCAGGTTCTTCTCTTCGGGGGCGACCTTGCCTTTGGTCAGGCGCTCCAGGAACTCCACCACCTGGCTCTCCGGCAGCGCGCCCATGAAGCCGTCGACTGGCTGGCCGTTGGAGAACGCGATCACCGCCGGAATCGACTGGATGCCCATCTGGCCTGGAATGGCCGGATGCTCGTCGATGTTCATCTTGGTGAGCTTGACCTTGCCCTTGGCCGCCTGGACGGCTTTTTCGAGCACGGGGCCGAGCTGCTTGCAGGGGCCGCACCAGGGCGCCCAGAAATCCACCAGCACCGGCTGCTTCTTGGATTCCTCGATGACGTCCGTCATGAAGCTCTGGGTGGTGACGTCCTTCGCCACCTCGGCGGCCGCCGCCGTCATGTCCCCGCCATTCTGCAGCATGGTATCCTCGCCTTTGTCTCGCCGGTGCCACCCTCAAGGCTCGCGCATGATCCTGGAATGAAGCGGGGGATCATGCGCCAGCGGGCGCAATTTTTCAGGGTTCCGTCCCGATTAAATGGTCATCCGCAGGGGGAATGCAATCCGTTCAGGCCTCCTCCGGCGTCACCCCGGAAACCCGCTCGATGCGGGGCGGGTGGCCGGTGGCCTCCAGGAATTTGACCAGATCGTCGCGCAAAATGGCCGTCGTCATGGTGTTGGTGAGCGGATGATAGTTCAGCGTCTCGTGCTCCATCATGGCGGCATCGAGCACCACGGTGATGCGCCCCTCGGTGTCGTTGATGGCCGCAAACGGGGTCACGGAGCCCGGCTCCACCCCCAGAACCTCGCGCATCAAGTCGGCGGAGCCGAAGGAGAACCGCCCGTTCGCGCCCAACAGCCGGTGCAGGCCCTTGAGATCGATCAAAGCGTCCTCGCCCGCCACCACCAAATATAGCGCATGCTTCTTGTCGCGCAGGAACAGGTTCTTGGTATGCCCGCCCGGAAGCTGGCCGCGCAGCCTCTGGCTCTCCTCGACGGTGAACACCGGTGGGTGCGTCACCGTCTTGTGGGCGATGCCGAGGCTGTCGAGGAAGGCGAAAAGTTGGTCGGGGGTCTGGGCAGGGGATTTGGTCACGGCTGGGGAACACTATATGCGGGAGCGGGGTTCTTACCATCCCCCGCGCGGTTGGAGGTCTGACATGCTGCGAATTTTATTGGCTGGCGCCGCCTTGGCCGCCATTGCGACACTTGGTTCGTCTCCCGCCAAAGCCGACGGGGATGCACCCTGGTGCGCTGTGGTGAATATCGGGTACCACGACTTTCGGGAGGATTGCAGCTACTGGCGGGTGGAGGATTGTGTGCCTCACGTCATCGCCGGGAACCGGGGCTTTTGCACGCCGAATCCGCGCTTTCGGGGCCCGATCCCGGGCCTGGATACGCCCTCTCATCGGAATCGTCACCGTCGCTGACGGACGAGTTGCCAAGGGGCCGGCGTTGCGGTTATAGGAACGGCCGCGCCCGCCGGCACCGAAATTTAACCGGATGGCGTCAGATATCTAACGGATGCGGGTGTAGCTCAGGGGTAGAGCACGACCTTGCCAAGGTCGGGGTCGAGGGTTCGAATCCCTTCGCCCGCTCCAATTTCCCCTCCTCGCGGAGGGATCGAAACGGCCGCCGACACAACCGGCGGCTTTTTTGCGTTTTGGACCGGTCCTGTGACGCCATCGGGCGCCCGCTGAACCCCGTATTTTGCCGTGGCCGACATCGCGCTCTAGTTGTAATTGATAAATTTTACCTCGAAGGGGCATAAAAGGCCGCCATTCGGTTGGCATTCCCGGCGTCGCCCGTTGCACCGTTTCGCGCGGCTCGATGGTCGTAAGCGCGCGCTGGCGGTGGACGCGCGTTTAGCCGGCACCGCCTGCTTCGAGTAGTCTTGTCGCCGACGAATCGAGCACCGGTCAATCGACCATCGGCAAGGAGGCTGGCGATGGATCAGACGATTTTGTTTCTGCTCTTCCTGATCGCCATGCTGGCCGGTTGGTTCGGCGGCCGGCGGGTAGCCGTGACAATGTTCCTCTTCACCCTGGTGCTCAGCGTCGCCGATTATTTCCATCACGCCACCAGCGCACTCACGCTTTCATTTTAGGGGGCGACGATGACCGCACGCGCCGCCATCCTGCTGAACGCGCTTTCGCTATACGCCCTCGCGCTGGTGCTGCTGCTCGGTTTCTACTTTCAACTGGGATGGCACGAACTGCCGTGCCCGTTGTGCCTGTTGCAACGGGTGGCGTTCGTCGCTCTGGCGGTGGGGCCGATCCTCAATATCCGCTACGGGCCGCGGCCGAGCCACTACGCGCTCAGCGTGCTGGCGGCCCTCGTCGGCGTGACCGCGTCGGTGCGCCAGGTGATGCTGCACATCCTGCCCGGCGACAAAGGCTACGGCAGCCCCATCTTGGGCCTGCATTTCTACACCTGGGCGGCGCTGTTCTTCCTGCTGGCGATCGCGCTCGTCGCCATCGTGATGCTGTTTGACCGGCAGTTCGCCGACGCGCATTCGCCGCCGCCGGCCTTCGCCAAGGTCGCGGTGTGGCTGGTGATCCTGCTCGTGGCCGCCAACGCGGTGTCGACGCTGCTCGAATGCGGCTTCGCCGTCTGTCCGGAAGATCCGGTGCGCTATCTGCTGCTCGGCGGCTGAGCACCGCTGTTTGCCGCGTTTCCTGACGGCGAACCGGTTCCCACTTCGCCTGGAAACGCTCTAAGCCTCTTCCTTCACGTCCGCGGTCTCGCCGCCGGTCATGCGCACCAGCTCTGCCGGTGTGGTCTTGAAGACATGGCGCGGCGAGCCGGCCGCGGCGTAGACCGGATCGAGCGCCATCAGGTCGGCGTCGATGAAGATGCGCACGCCGTTCTGGTGTGCGACCGGCGAGACGCCGCCGATAGCGAAGCCGGTGACGTCGCGCACCCAGCGCCCGTCGGCCGCTTTCACCGGTTGGCTGAGAAGCGCCGCCACCTTGGCGGTGTCGACCCGGTTGACGCCGGAGGCGATCACTAGCACCGGCTGCTCGCCGGCGCGCAGCACTATCGATTTGGCGATCTGCGCCACCGTGCAGCCGACGGCGTTGGCGGCGTCCTGCGCGGTGCGGGTGCCGTCCGGAAACACGTCGATAGTGTCGGGATGGCCGGCGGCAACAAGGGCGGCGCGCACGCGCTCAACGGATTCGCTCACGGTTCTAAGTCCTCTTTGTCGATGTTCTCAATAACCCACGGCCAGCGCGCCGCGGGTGCGGCGGTCGGCGGCGCCGACATAGCCGTGCGGCGTCACTTCGATCGAATTGGCGTCGGTGTAGGCGCCGGTCGGTACGATATTGTGGCCGCGCGCTTTCAGTGCGTCGAGGGTCGCCGGCGCGAAGCCGGGCTCGACGAAGGTCTTGTCCGGCTGCCATTGGTTGTGCAGGCGCGGCGCGCTCACCGCGTCCGCCACGCCCATGTGGAAGTCGAGCACATTGACGATCACCTGCAACGTCGCGGTAATGATGCGGCTGCCGCCGGGCGAGCCGGTGACCAGCACCGGCTTGCCGGCCTTGAGGACGATGGTCGGCGTCATCGAGGACAGCGGCCGCTTGTTCGGCGCCGGCAGGTTGGCGTCGTAGCCGACAAGGCCGTAGGCGTTGGCGACGCCCGGCTTGGCGGTGAAGTCGTCGAGCTCGTTGTTGAGCAGCACGCCGGTGCCCTTGGCGACCAGGCCGAGGCCGTAACCGAAATTGAGCGTGTAGGTGTTCGATACCGCATTGCCGTCGCGGTCGATGACCGAGAAATGCGTGGTGTTGTGGCCCTCGTTGTCGGCGGGCTTGCCGGCATGGATGTCGGCGGCGGGCGTCGCCTTGGCGGTGATGGTGGCGCGCAAGCGTGCGGCGTATTTCTTCGACGTGAGGCGCTTGAGCGGCATCTTCACGAAGGCCGGATCGCCGAGATAGACCGCGCGGTCGGCATAGGCGCGCTTCATGGCTTCGATTAGGTCGTGGAAGGCCGGCGGCGTGCGGCCGAGCTTCGGCAGATCGAACCCTTCCAGGATGTTGAGCATCTCGACCAGCGTGACGCCGCCGGAGGACGGCGGCGGCATGGAGATAATTGTGTTGCCGCGATACGTGCCGCGGATGGGCTTGCGCTCGATGGCGCGGTAGTGGGCGAGGTCGTTCGCCGTCATGATGCCGCCGGCCTCCCGCACGGCAGCGGCGATCTCGCGGGCGATGCGGCCGCGATAGAAACCGCGCGGGCCGTGTTTCGCGATGGCCCGCAAGGTCCTGGCGAGGTCGCGCTGCACCAGCCGGTCGCCCTCGCGCAGCGGCGCATCGTTCTTGAAAAACACCGCGCGCGACGACGGCCATTGCGCCATCCGCTTGGCGACGTGTGGCAGCGCGTCGGCGGCGTGACCTTCGAAGGTGAAACCGTTGCGCGCCAGTTCGATCGCCGGCGCGATCAACTGGGCGAGGGTGAATTTGCCGGAGCCGTATTTCCGCTCGGCCAGCGCCAGGCCGGCGACGGTGCCGGGCACGCCGACGGCCAGGCCGGAATAGCGTGACTTGTGCGGGTCGGCCTTACCGTCGGCGTCGAGAAACATGGTCTTGGTCGCGGCGGCTGGCGCGGTCTCGCGATAGTCGATCGTGGTGTTGCGGTCGCCCTTTGCCAGATGGATCACCATGAAGCCGCCGCCGCCGAGATTGCCGGCGTCGGGATAGGTGACGGCCATGGCAAAACCGACCGCCACCGCGGCGTCGACCGCGTTGCCGCCGCGTTTCAATATGTCGACGCCGATCTTGGCGGCCAGCGGCTCCTGCGCCACCACCATGCCGTTGTGGCCGCGCGCTTCTTGCGCCGGCGGAATCGCCGGCGCTTGCGCGTGGGCGGCGACGGTGAAGAGGAAAGCGAGCGTGAATGAAAGAATACGGACGATCATCATTCACATGCTCTGATTAATGGACAACGATCTCTCCCGCTCGCCCCCGCGAAAGCGGGGACCCAGTTTGGATTCCTGCTTGCGCGGGAATGAGCGGATTCAGAGGCTTTCACGCTCACGAGACGTTCGCAAGCGGGAAGATGGAAGAACTACCGCGCCTGCCCGTGGTACACCGCGTTCGGCCGCATGTCGGTGGCCGATGCCACCCGGTTCGACATGTTGAAGAAGCCGACCACTGCGGCGATGTCCCAGATGTCGCGCTCGCTGAAACCGGCATCGCGCAAGCCGTCGCGGTCGTCATCCCCGACCGCCCAGGGCTCGTTGGTGAGCTTGACCGAAAAGTCGAGCATGGCGCGCTGGCGTTCATCGAGCCGCGCCACGCGGTAGTTCATCACCATCTGCTCGCCGAGCAGCGGATTGCCGGAATACTGCCGCACCGCGGCGCCGTGGGCGGCCAGGCAGTAATAGCAGCGGTTCTGCGCCGACACCGCGACCGCGATCATCTCGCGCTCCAGCTTCGACAATCCGCTCGGCCCCAGCATCAGGTCGTTGTACATGGCGACGAAGGCTTCCAGCTTCGGCATGTCGAAGGCGTAGGCGAGCAGCACGTTGGGCACGAAGCCGAGCTTCTCGGTGCACTTGTCGAAATACTTCGCCATGCCGGGCGAGAGCTCCGCCGGCGGCAGGTCGAGCGCGATCACCGGCTGGTCGTCGGGCAAGGGCGCATTGTCCTTGGCGGCCTTGGTCTTGCTGCTTGCTTTCGGCATCGGCTTATCGGCGCCTCACTTTGCGTTTCTTGCGGTTTCCATCCCAGCTTCAGCCTACAACGTTCCGCAGCGCAACGATATCCCGGCGGGTCGAAGCTTTCGACTGTCAAGTCAGAGTCTTAGCCGTGAACCCATGGGCCGGTCCGAGCGTCGCCAGTCGTCGGCCGGTCACCAATTAGTGCCTTGCTCTCTCGACCCGCGCGGGTGGAAGGTAAACACTTGAGGCGGGCAATTCACTCTAGACGAGCGTACGAGGATCCCATGGCCGGCGACCTTCCAGGCAGCGACGAAGAGACCTTGGCTCACGCCACCATGGCCGAAGCCGGCGAGGTGCTGCACGGCCGCCGCCAGGAAATTCCGGCCGGCTTCGTGGCGCAGCTCTACCAGCGCACGGTGCCGGAAGACGTGGTGCGTTATGACGCGATCGAACTCGCCGCGCTGGCCGAGCGCGCCTTCGACTTTATCGCCACGCGCGCGCCAGGCACGCCGAAAATCCGTTGCGAAACCGTGCGGCTGCACGAGGCCGGCGAGCACAAGCTCGTGACGGTGGTCGAGGTCGTCAACGACGACATGCCGTTCCTGGTCAACTCGGTGATGGGCGAACTCGCCGAGAGCAAGCACGAGATCCGTCTGGCGGCGCATCCGGTGCTTCGCGTCCGCCGCGACGGCGACAAGCTCACCGGGGTTGCCGACGCCGACGCGCCGCATCACACGCGCGAAAGCTTCATCCACGTCCACATCGAGACCATCAGCGATCCAACGGCGTGCGCCTCGATCGAGAACGCGCTCGCGTCGGTGCTGACGGAAGTGCGCATGGCGGTCGAGGACTGGCGGCCGATGCTGGAGCGCGTCAACGCCATCGTCGCCGACCTCAAGACCAACCCGCCGCCGCTGCCGGTCGACGAGATCGCCGAGGCGGTGCAGTTCCTGCAATGGCTGGCGGCCGACAACTTCACCTTCCTCGGCGCGCGCAACTACACCGTCGACGGCAACGAATTGAAGCCGGACTACGACAGCGCGCTCGGCATCATGCGCAAGCGCGACCTGCGGGTGCTCAAGCGCGGCGACGAGCATCTGGAATACACGCCGGAAATCATGGCGTTCCTCAAGGAGCCGCGGCCGATGATCATCGCCAAGGCCAACATCCACGCGCGCGTGCACCGGCGGGCCTATCTCGATTATATCGGCATCAAGCACTTCGACACCGACGGCAACCTCATCGGCGAGCAGCGCTTCGTCGGCCTGTTCACCTCCACCGCCTATACCCGCTCCGCCCATGGCATTCCCTATCTGCGCCGTAAGCTTGCGGCGGTCGAGCGGCGCGCCGGCTTTGCCGCCAACAGCCATTCCGGCAAGGCGCTGGCGAACGTGCTGGAGCATTACCCGCGCGACGAACTGTTCCAGGTCGACGAGGACACGCTCTACCGCTTCGTCATGACCATCCTGCATCTCGACGAGCATCCGCGCGTGCGGGTGCTGGCGCGCGGCGATCGGTTCGACCGCTTCGTGTCGGTGCTGGTCTATGTCCCGCGCGACCGCTACGACAGCGACATTCGCGCCAGGATCGGCGCCTATCTGGCGCAGGCCTTCATCGGGCGGGTGTCGGCGTTCTATCCGTTCTTCCCGGAAGGCCCGCTGGTGCGGGTGCACTTCATCATCGGCCGCTCCGACGGATCGACGCCGCAGGTCCCACGCGCGACGTTGGAGCGCGAGGTCGAGGCGATCGTGCGCACCTGGAGCGACGGTCTGCGCGACGCGCTCGGGCTTGCCCATTCACCGGAAGCGGCGCGCGATCTATTCCTGCGCTACCGCGAGGCCTTCTCCGAAGGCTTCCACGAAGGCTATCCCCCGGCGGTGGCCGCCCGCGACGTCGAGATGATCGAGGGTCTCACGGCCGAGCGCCCGCTCGGAGTCGACTTCCATCATCGCCACGAAGAAGACCAGCGCACGGCCGGCCTCAAGGTATGGAGCTTCAAAGAGCCGCTGCCGCTGTCGGCGCGCGTGCCGGTGCTGGAGAACATGGGCTTCAAGGTGGTGGACGAGCGCACCTATTACGTGGCGCCGCAGGGTCACGAGAGCGTGTGGTTTCACGACATGCTGCTTGAGCGCAGCGACGGCGAGGCGATCGACCTGCAGGCCACGCAAAGGCCGCTGGAATCCGCCTTCCTGATGGTGATGCGCGGGCAGGCGGAAAATGACGGCTATAACGCGCTGACGCTTATGGGCGGATTGCAGTGGCGCGACGTAGCGCTGATCCGCGCGCTGTCGCGTTACCTGCGCCAGATCCGCGTGCCGTTCTCGCAGGACTACATGTGGACGACGCTGGTCAAGCATGCCGGCATCGCACGCGACATCGTTGAGCTATTCCATGCGCGTTTTGACCCGCGTCCCGAGGCCGCGCAGAACCGTGTGGCGGCACAGGAAGAAATCGTCGCCCTCATTGAAGAGGGGCTGCAGGCGGTCGAAAGCCTCGATGAGGACCGCATCCTGCGCCATTTCCTCAACGCGGTGCAGTCGGGCCTGCGCACCAATTTCTATCAGGTCGGCGAGGATGGCCATCCCAAGCCGCAGATCGCGGTCAAGTTCGCAAGCGGCCAGCTCACCGATCTGCCGTTGCCGCGCCCGCTCTACGAAATTTTCGTCTATTCGCCGCGGGTGGAAGGCATCCATCTGCGCTTCGGCAAGGTGGCGCGCGGCGGCATCCGCTGGTCCGACCGGCCGCAGGACTTCCGCACCGAGGTCCTGGGCCTGGTCAAGGCGCAGCAGGTCAAGAACGCGGTGATCGTGCCGGTCGGCGCCAAGGGCGGCTTCGTGCCCAAGCTGATGCCGAAGGGCGCGCCGCGCGAACTGGTGCAGGCGGAAGGCGTCGCCACCTACAAACTGTTCATCTCGACGCTGCTCGACATCACCGACAACATCGACGCCGACGGGCGCATCGTGCCGCCCGAGAACGTGGTGCGCCACGACGACGACGATCCTTATCTCGTGGTCGCCGCCGACAAGGGCACCGCCACCTTCTCCGACATCGCCAACGGCATCTCGCAGGCGCACGATTTCTGGCTGGACGACGCCTTCGCGTCCGGCGGCTCGGCCGGCTACGATCATAAGGTCATGGGCATCACCGCCCGCGGCGCCTGGGAATCGGTCAAGCGCCATTTCCGCGAGATGGATATCAATATCCACCAGACGCCGTTCACCGCGGTCGGCGTCGGCGACATGTCCGGCGACGTGTTCGGCAACGGCATGCTGCGCGAAACCACCACCAGGCTGGTGGCGGCGTTCGATCACCGCGACATTTTCATCGATCCTGATCCCGACCCGGAAAAGAGCTTCGCCGAGCGCAAGCGGCTGTTCGAATTGCCGCGCTCGAGCTGGCAGGACTACGACAAGTCGCTGATTTCGCAAGGCGGCGGCATCTATCCGCGTTCGTCCAAGGAAATCCGCCTGAGTGCGGAAGCGCGCAAGCTGTTGGGCGTGGCCGAGCGCGTGACGCCGCAGGAGTTGATGAAGGCGATCCTCAAGGCGCCGGTGGATCTGTTGTTCTTCGGCGGTATCGGCACCTATATCCGCGCCGCGGGCGAAACCGATGCGGCGGCCGGCGACCGCGCCAATGATCCCATCCGCGTCACCGGCGCCGATCTGCGCTGCAAGGTGGTCGGCGAGGGCGCCAACCTGGGCATGACCCAGCGCGGGCGCGTGGAAGCCGCTCTTCGCGGCATTCGCCTCAATACCGACGCTATCGACAATTCCGCCGGCGTCAACACCTCCGACGTTGAGGTCAACATCAAGGTGGCGTTGAGCCCGCTCATCCGCTCCGGCGCGCTGACGCTCGACGACCGCAACGCGCTGCTCGTCGAGATGACCGACGAGGTGGCGCGGCTGGTCCTGCGCAACAATTACCAGCAGACCTTGGCGCTGTCCTTGGCGCAGCGGCGCGGGCTGGAGGACCTCGGCTTTCAGGTGCGGCTGATGCGGACGCTGGAAGCGCACGGCGCGCTTGATCGTGCGGTCGAATACCTGCCCGATGACATGGTGCTTGCCGAGCGGCGAAAGCGCGGCGAACCGATGACCCGGCCCGAGCTTTCGGTGCTGCTCGCCTATGCCAAGCTGTCGCTCTACAGCGAGCTGCTCGAGACCAGCGTACCGGATGATCCCTATCTCGGCCGCGAGCTCAATCGCTATTTCCCGAAGGAGATGTCAGAGCGTTTCGCCGAGGCCCTGCAGTCGCACCGCCTGCGCCGCGAGATCATCGCCACGCAGCTCACCAATTCCATGGTCAACCGCGGCGGCGCCACGCTCATCGTGCGCATCGCCGACCAGACCGGCGCTTCGGCCGCCTTCATCGCCGCCGCCTTCGCCGCCGTGCGCAACAGCTACGGTCTGGTCGAGCTCAACGGCGAGATCGACGCCCTCGACAACAGGATCTCAGGCGACATCCAGCTCTCGCTCTACGCCGCGGTGCAGGATCTGCTGCTCGACCGGCTGGTCTGGTTCCTGCGTAACGTCGACTTCACGGAAGGGCTGGAGACCGCCATCGGCCACTACCGCGAAGGCATCGGGCAGGTGGAGGCGGCGCTCGAGACGGTGTTGTCGAAACAGGCCGCCGCCGCGCGGCAGGCGCGCGTGACGGAGTTGACCGGGGAAGGCGTGCCGGAGCCGCTGGCGCAGCGCGTGGCGAACTTGAGCGTGCTCAGGCCCGCGCCCGACATCGTGCTGGTGGCCGACCGTTCGGATAAGCCGGTTGCCGAGGTGGCGGAGACCTATTTCGCCACCGAAAGCTTCTTCCAACTCGACCGCGTCACCCACGCGGCTTCCGGCATCGCGGTGTCGGATTATTTCGACCGCCTGGCGCTCGACCGCGCGCTCGATTCCATCGGCGAAGCTGAGCGCCGGTTGACGGCGGCTATGGTCGGCAACGGTTCGGCCGGGGCCGGCGCGGTGGAGGCGTGGGTCAAGCCGCGCGAAGCCGATGTGGAACGCATCCGCGCCGCCATCCACGAGATCGCCGGCTCGGGGCTCACGCTGTCGAAATTGTCGGTGGCGGCGAGCTTGCTGGGGGATTTGGCGAAGCAGTAGCCGCTTTATCCCTCCCCCGCTTGCGGGGGAGGGTGGCCGCGCGCGTTAGCGCGTGGACGGGTGGGGGGCATTGCGAAGGGAACCCCACCCCTGGCGCTTCGCGCCGGACCATCCCCTTTTCAGGGGAGGGATTAGAACGCCTCAATGCCGGAAATGCCGTCGCCCCGTGAACACCATGGCGATGTTGTGCTCATCAGCAGCGGCGATGACCTTCGGATCGTTGACCGAGCCGCCGGGCTGGATCACCGCGGTGGCGCCGGCTTCGATCGCGACCAAGAGACCATCCGGGAACGGAAAGAAGGCGTCGGACGCGACCACGGAGCCGCGCGTCAGCGGTTCGGCGAGCTTCAGCGCCTGCGCGGCGTCCTCGGCTTTGCGCGCCGCGATGCGGGCGGAATCGACCCGGCTCATCTGCCCGGCGCCAATGCCGACGGTGGCGCGGTCCTTGGCGTAGATGATGGTGTTCGACTTCACGTGCTTGGCGACGCGGAAGGCGAAGCGCAGGTCGGCGAGTTCGGCGTCGGTCGGCGCGCGCTTGGTCACGGTCTTGATTTCCATGTCCTCGACCACCGCGTTGTCGCGCGATTGCACCAGCAGGCCTGACGCGACCGTCTTCGCGGTCAGACCGGCCGCACGCGGGTCGGGCAGGCCGCCGGCGAGCAAGAGCCGCAGGTTCTTCTTGGCGGCGACAATTTGAATGGCTTCGTCGCTGGCGTCGGGCGCGATAATCACCTCGGTGAAAATCTCGGTGATGACCTTCGCCGTCTCCGCATCGAGCGGCCGGTTGAGCGCGACGATGCCGCCGAAGGCCGACGTGGAGTCGCACGCCAGCGCCTTGCGGTAGGCCTCGATCAGGCTTTCGCCTTCCGCCACGCCGCACGGATTGGCGTGCTTGACGATGACGCAGGCGGGCGTGCGGCGCGGATCGAACTCGGCGACGGCTTCGTAAGCTGCGTCGGTATCGTTGATGTTGTTGTAGGAGAGCTCCTTGCCCTGCACCTGACGCGCCGTGCTGACACCGAAGCGGCCGCCCGGCGTGCGGTAGAAGGCGGCGCGCTGGTGCGGGTTTTCGCCGTAGCGCAGCGACTGGATCAACTCGCCGCCGATGGCGCGATAGTCCGGCGCATCGTTATGAAGCGTTTCGGCGAACCAATTGGAGATGGCGGCGTCGTAAGCCGCGGTGCGCGCATAGGCCTTGGCGGCCAGCGCCTGGCGCAATTTGTAGGAGAGCATGCCGGCGTGGTCGGCCATCTCGCTCAAGACTTTCTCGTAGTCGGTCGGCTCCACCACCACGGCGACGTCGGCGTGGTTTTTGGCGGCGGCACGGATCATGGCCGGCCCGCCGATGTCGATGTTCTCGACGCAGTCGTCGTAAGGAGCGCCTTTGGCGACGGTCGCTTCGAACGGATAGAGGTTCACCACCAGCAGATCGATCGGCTTGATGTGGTGCTGTTCCATCGCCTTCTGGTGCTCGGCGTTGTCGCGGATCGCCAACAGGCCGCCGTGCACCTTCGGGTGCAGCGTCTTCACGCGGCCGTCCATCATCTCCGGAAAGCCGGTGAGCGTGGACACGTCGGTGACTGCCAGCCCGGCGTCCTTCAGCGCCTTGGCGGTGCCGCCAGTGGAGACGAGCTCGACGTCGTAGCCGGCGAGGGCCGTGGCGAAGGCGATGAGGCCGGTCTTGTCGGAGACCGACAGCAGGGCGCGGGTGATGCGGCGAGGATGCGTGGTCATGGGCGAGGAGCTAGCACAGGAGAATGCGGATGGGTATTCCACAATGTTCCGATGGCTCCGGTCTCCACAAACGGAGCCGTTCCACGACGCCGTCTACAACGGCAACTCCGGCTCCGCCTCGCGGTCCGGCCGTCCGCCCGGTTCCGAGCGCGGCGCGTGGCGGAACACCCAGCGTACCTTGCCGCGCTCGCGGGCGCGGCCGTAGATCACGATCTGGGTGGTGCGGCGGGGGCCGTCCGCCCCCGACAGATAGACGCTTTCCTCGATCTGGACCGGATCGCCGAAGCTGCTGAAGGTCCATACCTCGCGGTCGGGCAGCATCAGGATGACGCCGTAGCCGTCGCTGAGCCGGCTCGCCTTCAACGCCGGGTGCAGATGGAAGCGAACGGCGAATTCGTCCGGCGTGCGCGGCGACAGCGGCCGACCGTTGAGCCCGGCGAAGCTGTCCTCGCCGTCGAGCATGCGCCCGTCGGTGCTCAGCCGCACCACGCGGGTGTGCACTACGGTAAACTGCGGCACGTAGCCGTCGTGGGCGGCGCGCAGCCACTCGCCCTGGTTCTGCACACCGCGCTCGATGCGCACGTCGTGCGGACCGCTCACGATGGGGATGCCGAACAGCAGTTTGCGCAAACCGATGGCTTCCATGAAGCGGCAGGAGGAGGTGTCGTTGAACGTCACCGTCGAATGCGCGGGGGTCGCGCGCGCCACCTGACGCCAGTTCTCCTTGTTCACTGCCGGCAGGCCGCAGTTGATCACCAGCCGCTGCTGGCGCCACGACATTTCGAACGACAGGCAGCCGGCGTGTGCCTCCTGGCTCACCGACAAAGGCGGCGGCCGGCCGGTGTCCATGATGAGCGCACTGTCGCCAGCGTCCATGCGCTGATAGCCGGCGTGCGGCGCGTTCGACACTGGCGTGCCGCGCGCGTCGTCATAGGCGAGCACGGTGGCGAGCAAGTCGACGGGCGTCGGCCCCATGCCGTTGAACTGGGCGAAGTTGCCGTCGGCGTGGCGGAAGAAACGCAGCATCGGCATCATGCGGTCGATGGCGTTGTTCATCGCTTGCGGCGGCTGCAGCTGGCGGGCGGAAAACAATTGTCGCAGCGGCAAGAGATCCGCGAGCAGTTCGATGATGACGCCGGGGTTGCGGCTGATATGGTTGCCGTCCGGCAGGATCTGCCGGTTTAGTTCATCGCTTAAGCGCCGCATGTTGCCGCGCACCTGCCCCGACAGGCCCTGGATGCTGAGCGACGCGCAGGTCAACGCCATCAGCGCCTGCAGGCGTGGCAAGCCGTCGCGCGTTTCGTTCAGCGTCTTGCGCAGGTAGCGTACCTGCCGCGACAGGCTGCGGATGTAGCGGCGGTAGAAGCGCGCATCGGCGTCCTGCAGCACGAACGGCGCCTGGTTCAGCCAGCAGATGATGCGGCGTGACAGAATGTCGGGCCGCCACCCGAGCGGATGCCAGCCGCCCTGCAGGTTGATCCATTCGTCGATCAGCGCGCGTGCGTTGGCGCGGGTGATGGCGGAATCGGCAGCGCGCAGATGGCGCAGCCAGGAAAAGCTCAGCATCACCACCGCCCATTCGTCGGACGGCGGCGTGACCTCGAACGGCGAGCGGCGGTCGGAGACGACGACCTTGCCGGCAAACGCGAAGCGGCCGGCATAGATTTCGCTGGCACGGGTGGCGTCGGCGGTGCGCAGGTCCTGCGGCGCGATCACCACGCGGTCGGTCTTGGCCGCGCCGAAGCGCCAACGCATGAGCGGGTGCGCATTGAGGCGGCCGAGCAGGCTGCGGAATGTGCGGCGCCCAATGAGCGCGGAGAGCCTGGCCCGCTCCGCGATCGAAACCCGCATCGTCAATGTGCCCGTCCCTTGCGCTCGGGCAAGAATCCCGCGCGATTCTCGCACGATAGCGAAGGGCTGCCAAAGGGCCAATATGCAAGGTCCAAGAGGGAATTGAGGGAATTGAGGGAATTAGGAGTGGATTAGTCGACGACCCGGGTGAGACGGGCGGCGTAGAAGCCGTCGAGCCCGCCCCAGCGCGGGTCGGGGTCGGGCCAGGCGTGCGGCAGCGTGCGCAGGTCGCCGGCGGCCGTCACCAGCTCGCCGCAGTCGGCGACGTCGGCCGCGGTAATCGGGTGTCGCTTGATGCTGGGTTCGCGTGCCAGCAACGCCTCGACCTGCCGCTCGCCTTCCTCGGGCTCCAGCGAGCAGACGCAATAGACCAGCGTGCCGCCGGGTCGGGTCAGCGCCACCGCCTTGTCGAGTAGCCGCTGCTGCAGCGACGTCAATATGGTGATGTCAGCTTCGCTTTTCAGCCACGGGATATCGGGATGACGGCGGATGGTGCCGGTCGCCGAGCACGGCGCATCGAGCAGGACGGCGTCGAACGCACCGCCATTTGGGGAATCCGGCTGCCATTCCAGCACGTCCGCGGCGACGGTTTCGGCGGAAAGCGAAAGCCGCTTGAGGTTGTCACGCAAGCGCGCGAGCCGGGCCGGCGAGCGGTCGACCGCGGTGACATGCGCGCCGGCATTGACCAGTTGCGCGGTCTTGCCGCCCGGCGCCGCGCACAGGTCGGCCACTGACCGACCCCTGATATCGCCGAAGAGGCGTGCGGGGATCGCGGCGGCGGCGTCCTGTACCCACCAGGCGCCTTCCTGAAAGCCGGGCAGCAGGGCGATGGAGCCTTGCGCCAGGGTGCGCACGGTGCCGGTCGGCAGGACCCGGCCGTGCAGGTGCTCCGCCCAGGAAGCGGCATTCTCCTTGGGTGTCAGGTCGAGCGCGGGCTCGTAGCCATTGGCCCGGGCGATCGCCGCGGCGGTCTCCGCGCCGTAGGCCGCGGACCAGCGATCGAGCAGCCAGTCCGGCGTGTCGCGTGGCGTTTCGTCGGCGATGAGCGCCTCGCGGTTCTGCGCCACCCGCCGCAGCACGGCGTTGACAAGCCCGGCATAGCGCGCGGCGCGGCGGTCGCCCTGCGCCAGCCGCACCGACAGATCGACTGCGGCATGGTCCGGCACGTCGAGCCAGAGGATCTGTACGGCGCCGACCAGTAGCACGGTCTCGCAGCGCGGGGCGTCGGCCGGAAAGCCGCGCTCCAGGAAGGTGCCGAGCAGGTAGCGCAACGTACCTAGCCGCCGCAGCACGGTGGCAGTGAGGCGGCGCATCAGCGCGCGGTCGCGGTCGGTGAGCGTGGCGATACCGGGGTGGACGGACTTGCCGGCGAGCAGCTCGTCGAGGGCCTGCCGCCGGCGCAACACGCCGTCGAGAATATCGGTGGCGATCCGGCGGGCGGCGAGGCCCGGGACTTCCGGTTGGGGGGAGGTGCGGGCGCGCGCCATTGCCCAACTCTTGCCACGAAATGTGGCCCTGTCGCGAACGCATAGAGAGAAAAGTCGTCTGGACTCACAGGTTTACCGGGTTCGGCGGTGGCCGTCTGTGGATTGCGTAATTCCGTTTGACAATTTTTGATTGAGTCTGGCGCCCGGGCTATCCTCGGCTCAGGTGCTGCGGGTGATCGACGGCAACACCTTCGAGGCGCGGGCACCCATTCGGTCCGGCATGGACGTGAGCACGCGCGTTGCGCTGATGCGTTTGCTGGCTGAGGGCAGCTGACGTGTCAGCGGCTACCGCAGCACATAAACATCCGTCCCGAGATGTGCCCGTCGATACAGGTCGAGGATGTCGGCGTTGTGCATGCGGATGCAGCCGTGCGAGACGAACTTGCCGATTGAGGACGGATTGTTGGTGCCGTGGATGGCGTAGTTGCCGCGGTCGAGGCCGAGTACGGCGGCGCCCATGGGATTGCGCGGCGAGCCGCTCGGGATGACCGGCGCGTGGCGCTGGATCGACGGCGGCGCCTGCCAGGCCGGCTGCACCAGCTTGCGGTCGATCCAGGCATGACCGTGCCAGGCCATGCCGGCGCGGCCGACGCCGACGGGATAGCGGATCGCACGGCCGCGGCCGAGAACGTAATAAAGCTCGCGTCGATGGGTGACGATGACAATGGAGCCGCGCTGATAGCCGCCGCGGAACGGAACCACCTGGCCCGCAAAAGCCGGCAGCATCGTCTGCGACGAGCAAAGCGGCGGCGGCAAACGCCGTTCGGAACCAGGGTACTCGCGACACCGTCATCGTTCCACGAATACCGGCGTGCCGACACTGACCATGGGGAAGAGCCGAACGATATCGCGATTGTACATGCGGATGCAGCCGTGAGAGATGAAGCGGCCGACCGACGATGGCCGGTCGGTGCCGTGGATGGCGTATTCGCCGCCGCGCAGTGTCATGGCGCGCGCGCCCATCGGGTTATGCGGCGAGCCACCGGGAATGACTCTCGGCAGGCGCGGGTTCTCGCGCCGGATCATCGGCGGCGCCGCCCAGGCCGGCCAGACGTATTTGCCATCGACGTGCGCGAGCCCCGTCCACTGCATGCCGCGCCGGCCGACGCCGACGGGAAAGCGCAGCGCGCGATAGGGATCGAGCACGAAATAGAGGTGCCGCTCGTGTGTCTTCACCACGATGGTGCCGGGCGCATAGCCACGGAACGGCACGACCGCCGGATCGGGCGCGGCAGCATGTGCCAGCGCGGCTGCCACCAGCACCCACGCCGCAATGATCGCAATAAAGAGTGCTGTTCGCTTGAGCACGAGCACCACGACAAACGCCCCAGCCGGTTGACTGGGGCGATCATAAACCGTGGTGTTCAACGCTTCCGGGAAAGCTCGCGGTAACGTAAACGGAGGTTAAAGACCCGGTCATTCCGGGGCGCGAGTGCCCCGGAATGACGTAGTTTGCTTGCAGGCGCGAGCGGGAACTACGCCCCCGCGCCGGCGCGCTTGTTCTGCCGGTTGTCGACCAGGTCGCTGACCACGGCCGGGTCGGCCAGCGTCGAGGTGTCGCCGAGATTGCCGTATTCGTCCTCGGCGATCTTGCGCAGGATGCGGCGCATGATCTTGCCGGAACGCGTCTTCGGCAGGCCGGGCGCGAACTGGATGAGGTCCGGCGACGCGATCGGGCCGATCTCCTTGCGCACCCACTGCACCAGCTCCTTGCGCAGCTCCTCGGTCGGCTTCTCGCCGGCCATCAGGGTGACATAGGCGTAGATGCCCTGGCCCTTGATGTCGTGCGGATAGCCGACGACGGCGGCCTCCGACACCTTCGGATGGGCCACCAGCGCGCTTTCCACCTCGGCGGTGCCGAGGCGGTGGCCGGCAACGTTGATGACATCGTCGACGCGGCCGGTGATCCAGTAATAACCGTCTTCGTCGCGGCGGCAGCCGTCGCCGGTGAAGTAGCGGCCGATGTAGGTCGAGAAGTAGGTCTGCACGAAACGATCGTGGTCGCCGTAGACCGTGCGCATCTGGCCCGGCCAGCTGTCCGCAATGCACAGATTGCCGGAACCGGCGCCTTGCAGCGCATTGCCCTCGGCGTCAACGATCTCCGGCTGTACGCCGAAGAACGGCCGCGTCGCCGAGCCGGGCTTCAGTTTGGTCGCGCCCGGCAGCGGCGTGATGAGGATGCCGCCGGTCTCGGTCTGCCACCAGGTGTCGACGATCGGGCAGCGGTCCTCGCCGACCACGTGGTAGTACCACTCCCAGGCTTCCGGGTTGATCGGCTCGCCGACAGTGCCGAGCAGGCGCAAGCTCTTGCGCGAGGTCTTCGTCACTGGGTCGTTGCCGCCCTGCATCAGCGCGCGGATGGCGGTCGGCGCGGTGTAGCAGATGTTGACCTTGTGCTTGTCGCACACCTCCCAGAAGCGCGAGGTGGTCGGATAGTTCGGCACGCCCTCGAACATCAGACTGACGGCGCCGTTCGAAAGCGGGCCGTAGACGATGTAGCTGTGGCCGGTAACCCAGCCGACGTCGGCGGTGCACCAGTAGATGTCGCCGTCGTGATAGTCGAACACGTACTGGTGCGTGATCGAGGTGTAGACCATGTAGCCGCCGGTGGTGTGCATCACACCCTTCGGCTTGCCGGTCGAACCGGACGTATAGAGGATGAACAGCGGATCCTCCGCGCTCATTTCCTCGCAGGGGCAGTCGGCCGGTACGGACTTGGCCGCCTCGTCGTAATAGACGTCGCGGCCGTCCTTCATGTTGACGTTAGCGCCGGTGCGGCGCACGACGATCACGCTCTTGACCATGCCGTTGGCGATGTCGCAGGCGGCGTCGGTGTTGGCCTTGAGCGGGATCTTGCGGCCGCCGCGGATGCCTTCGTCAGCAGTAATGACGCAGTCCGATGTGCAGTCGGTGATGCGGCCGGCGAGTGAATCCGGCGAGAAGCCGCCGAACACCACCGAATGGATAGCGCCGATGCGGGCGCAAGCCAGCATGGCAACCGACGCTTCCAGGATCATCGGCATGTAGATGGTGACGCGGTCACCCTTCTTGACGCCGCGCGCCTTCAGCACGTTGGCGAACTTGCAGACTTCCGCGTGCAGCTCCTTATAGGAGAGCTTTTTGTCCTCGTTGGGGTCGTCGCCTTCCCACAGCAGCGCCGTCTGGTCGCCGCGCTTGTCGAGATGGCGATCGACGCAGTTGTAGCAGGCGTTGAGGGTGCCGTCCTCGAACCATTTGATCGAGACGTTGTGCGGGTCGAAGGAGGTGTTCTTCACCTTGGTGAAGGGCTTCGTCCAGGTGATGCGCTTGGCCTGCTCGCCCCAGAAGGCGGCCGGGTCCTTGACCGAGGCAGCGTACATTTCCTCGTATTTGGCATTGTCCGCGTAAGCGCGTTTTTGCCAATCGGCGGGCACGTCATAGATTTTTTCGGACATTGAATACTCCTCCCTCTTCACGCGACATGCTGCGCGGGCAATTTTCTTGTCCCCAGGCACATACAACGCGCGCAGTGCTTAGCGGTCAATCCGTTACGCGACGGTCGTGGGCCGGCCGGATCGATCCGACGCCGGGCACGGGGGACGACCGGACCAGGGGCCCGACCCTCCTGTGGTTCCCGCACTGGCCGCTGCCGACAAGGCGGGCGGCGGACAGAACGGCGGTCGCGGGCAAGATGTCGCCCCGCCTGCTTTTTGGCAGGCGGGGACAACAGGGAATACGCCGGCGGATAAGCACCGCGGCGCGACATTCCTAGGCCGTCTTATGCTGGCCGACGGGCTCGGGAGCGGCCCGCGCTCCGATCGGCAGGACAGTGTGGCCGTGCGTTTCGTTGATCACCTCGGCGGCCGCCAGATAGAAGGCCAGCACCGCGGTCAGCAGCCCGACATAGCCACCCGCCACGTGCAGCGTGCTGCTGCCGGTCATCTCGCCGACGCCGAGCAGGAAGAAGGTGATCGTCAACGCCAGGAAGACCGCCTGCAGCGTGCGATTGAGCGCCAGGCTGCCGATCCACATGTAGAAGGTGAACACGCCCCACATCACAAGCCACCAGCCGACGAAAGCGCCGGGCACTTTGTGCGAGAAGAACTCCACGAACAATGCGAAGCACCACCAGAACGCGCCGTACGAGCAGAAGGCGACGAAACCGAACGTATTGCCACGCGGCATTTCCATGATGCCCGCCACGAACTGGGCGGTGCCGCCGTACGCGAACGCGCAGGCCAGCACGAGCGGAACGCCGGCGCCCGTGTACCAGCCGGCATTCACCATGCTCAGCATCCATGTCGTGAGGGCGAAGCCGGTCAGGCCCAATGGGGCCGGATTTGCTAATTTCATGATATTTCCTCCGGGGGTGCCTCAGCACGGCGCAATAAAGGCTCCACTGGCCGTCGTGGCTGAGGGTCGTTCTTGTTATTTAAGTCGCCCCGGTGATCACTATATTAGAAATACCGCTCCCGTTAAATGATACTATTTGCGTAGCGCGGCTTCCGGTTGTGTGCAGCGCAGCGACGAAAGCGTTGTTACGCTGGGCGAGCATCGCAGCAAGGCGACGCTTGTTACGCATAAGACATGGTTTTGAGACATGGTTTTGAATTTTGGTTTTGAATTTTGCAGCGCGGGATACGCTGCAGGCGGCGCACTAAGGCGTTAGAGCGTTTCCAGGCGAAGTGGAAACCGGCTCGCCGTCCGGAAACGCGACCAAACAAAAATTTAGACACGTTCACCGTTTCGGTGACACGGTGAACGTGCCTAGAGCCCGCCCATCTTGCAAACGATCTTCCACTCGGCTTCGGTCACCGGCTGAACGGAAAGCCGCGACAGCTTGAGCAGCGCCATTTCCTTGAGCTTGGGCTCGGCCTTGACGGCGGCAAGCGTCACCGGCTTCGGCATGGGCTGAACGGCTTTCACGTCCACCACCACCCACGGCGTACCGGCTTCAGCGGTGGGGTCGTGATAGTGCTCGCGGATGATCTCGACGATGCCGACGACCTCCTTGCCGATGTTCGAATGATAGAAGAAGCCGCGGTCGCCCTTCTTCATCTTCATGAGATTGAGCTTGGCGGAATGGTTGCGCACGCCGGTCCACGGCTCGCCCTTGGCGCCCTTCTTGACTTGGCTGTCCCACGACCAGGCATCGGGCTCCGATTTCATCAGCCAGTAGGCCACGTCTTGCTTCCTTCCCGTTATTCCGCCCGGAACGGCCGTGCCATCAGCGATTCGATCGCCTGGTCCACGCTCAGCTTCGCTGAAAGCACGGCGGCAACGGCGGCCGAGATCGGCATCTCCACGTCCTTGGCGTGAGCCATCTCCAAGAGTACCGGCGCGGTGAAGACGCCTTCGGCCAGCTTGCCGGGCGGCGGCTCGCCTTTGCCGAGCGCGACGCCGTAGGAGAAATTGCGCGACTGCGGCGTCGAGCAGGTGAGGATGAGATCGCCTAGACCTGAGAGCCCCATCATGGTCTCGGCGCGCGCGCCATAGGCGCGGCCGAAACGGGCGAGCTCAGCGAAACCGCGCGTGGTCAGCGCCGCCATGGCGCTGGCGCCCAAGCCCCGTCCCGCGACGATGCCGGCCGCGATCGCCAGCACGTTCTTGGCGGCGCCGCCGAGCTCGACCCCGCGCACATCGGTCGAATGGTAGGGTCGGAAGCTGCCGGAGCCGAGGGCGTGGGCGAGCGCGGTTGCCGCGGTGTCATCGGCGGCTGCGATGGTCACGGCGGTCGGTAGCCCGCGCGCCACGTCGGCGGCGAAGCTCGGGCCGGAGAGGATCGCCGGCACGGCATCGCCTGCGCACTCGGCGATGATCTCGCTCATGAACTTGTGGGTGCCGTGCTCGATGCCCTTGGCGCAGGCGACCAGCGGCGTGCCCTGACGAAGCGCGGGCGCCTGCGCCGTGACGACGTTGCGCAGCACCTGCGCCGGCACCACCAGCAGGATGGCATCGGCCGCAGCGGCCTGGGTCAGGTCGCGCGTGACCGTGATCGCATCATCGAGCTTCACGCCCGGCAGGAAGCGGCTCTCGCGTTCGGTTTCCAAATGCTCGGCATTGCCGGCGTCATGCTCCCACAAGGTCACCGCGCGGCCGGCACGGGTTGCGGTCAGCGCCAGCGCCGTTCCCCAGGCGCCGCCACCGAGCACGGCTATGTTCTGAAGCGTCATGGGCATCCGCTCACTTATACGCGCTCACTTATACGCCGCCGTGCGCTGCAATGCGCCCTTGGCGGCGGCGATTTCGTCGAGCGGCCAGCGCGCGCGCGGCGCCACGTCGAGCGTGTCGGTCAAGCCGAGCGCCAGCCGCTCGGCACCGGCCCAGGCGATCATGGCGCCGTTGTCGGTGCAAAGCTCCATGGGCGGCGCCACTAGCGTCGTGCCGGATTCCGCCGCGAGCCGCTGCAGTACGGCGCGGATCGCTTGGTTGGCGGCGACGCCGCCAGCGGCGACCAGTGCGTTGGGCGCGCCGAAGCGGCTGCGGAAAATCTTCAAGCCCGCGCGCAGGCGATCGAGCACCACGTCAACGACTGCCTGCTGGAATGAGGCGCAGAGGTCGGCGACGTCCTGGTCCGATAGCGGTGTGATGGCCTCGGCTTCCAGCCGCAACGCGGTCTTCAGGCCGGAGAGCGAGAAGTCGGCCTCTTTGCGGCCATGCATCGGCCGCGGCAGCGGGAAGCGGCGGGCGTCGCCGACGAGCGCCTGCTGCTCGACCAGCGGTCCGCCCGGATAGCCCAGCCCCAACAGCTTGGCGGTCTTGTCGAAGGCTTCGCCGATGGCGTCGTCGTGGGTGGTGGCGATGCGCACGTAATCGCCGACCCCGCGCACGGCGAGGATCTGCGTATGGCCGCCAGATGCGAGGAATAGCAGATAGGGAAACGGCGTGGCTTCGGTCAGCCGCGCGGTGAGCGCGTGTGCTTCCAGATGATTGACGGCGATCAACGGTTTGTTCTCGACCAGCGCAATTGCCTTGGCGGTGGTGAGGCCGACAATCACGCCGCCGATCAACCCCGGCCCGGCGGCGGCGGCGACGCCGTCGATCTGATCGAACCTCAGTCCCGCCTCCTGCATGGCTTGCGCGATGACGGTATCCAGTACCTCTACGTGTGCGCGCGCGGCGATCTCCGGCACCACGCCGCCGAACGCCGCGTGCTCTTCGATCTGCGACAGCACCACGTTGGCCAGGATGCGCCCGCGGCCGTCGTCGCTGCGCTCAACAACCGCCGCCGCGGTCTCGTCGCAAGTGGTCTCAATGCCGAGGACGATCATGGGTTTCCTATGATGCCGTCATTCCGAGCTCGCGCCGCTCCGGAATGACGAAAACACGACCTTCCCTTTACCGATGAGAGTGGCCTACAAGGTGCCGTAGCATCGAGAGGTTATATGGCGCAATCCACTCCAACTTTGCGGATCGGCACGCGCGGCAGCCCACTGGCGCTGGTGCAGGCACGCGCCGTGCGCGCGCAACTGGCGGACGCCGCGGACGTCGCGGAAGAGGCCATCGAGATCGTCGTCATCCGCACCTCCGGCGACACCATCCAGGACCGGCCGCTGTCGGCGGAAGGTGGCAAGGGCCTGTTCACCAAGGAGATCGAGGAGGCGCTTCTTGACGGGCGCATCGATCTCGCCGTGCATTCGGCCAAGGACATGCCGACCTTGTCGCAGCCGGGGCTGGCGCTCGCGGCCTGTCTCGAACGCGAGGACCCTCGCGACGTGTTCATCAGCCGCAAGGCGAAGACGCTCGCCGACCTGCCGCATGGCGCCACGCTCGGCACCGCGTCGCTGCGCCGCCAGGCGGTCGCAAAACGCGCGCGCCCCGATCTCAACGTCGCGCTGCTGCGCGGCAATGTGCAGACGCGGTTGCGCAAGCTCGATGAGGGGCAGGTGGATGCGACGCTGCTGGCGCTCGCCGGCATGAAGCGGCTCGGTCTCGAAGCGCACGCGACACACGTCATGAGCGTTGATGAATTTCTGCCCGCGGTGGGGCAGGGCGCCATCGGTATCGAAGCGCGCGAAGACGACGCGCGCGTGCGCGAATGGCTTGGCCGCATCAATCACGACGATACCTTCATCGCGATTGCGTGCGAGCGCGCGTTCTTGGCCGCGCTCGACGGCTCCTGCAAGACGCCGATTGCCGGCCACGCGGTGGTGAGCGGCAATGCAATCGAATTCCGCGGGCTGATCGCGCGCCCCGATGGCGCCGGCGCTCATGACATCGACGCCACCGGTCATCGCGGCGATGCCAAGAAGATTGGCACCGAAGCTGGCCACGCGCTCAAGCGCACCGCCGGGCCGAATTTTTTTGACTAGTGCATGATCCCGAAAAGTGGGAACCGGTTTTCGGAAAAGATCATGCACAAAGACAAAAGCTAACGCATGAAGCTGGTTGTCACCCGCCCTGAAACCGATGGCGAACGCACTGCCGTCGCGCTGCGCGGGCAGGGCCACGAGGTTTTGCTGGCGCCGTTGATGCGGGTCGAAGCGCTGCCGGCGGACCTGACGGGCGCTTGGGGCGCGGTGGTCGTCACCAGCGGCAATGCGCCGATTGCGCTTGCCGGCAATCCGGCGCGCGGTGCGCTCCTGAAACTGCCGCTCTATGCGGTCGGCCGCCGCAGCGCCGACGCCGCGCGCGCCGCCGGCTTCGCGAACGTGACATCGGCCGGCGGCGACGTGCGCGATCTGGTCGCGCTCATTGCCGAGCGTCACGCCGACGCTAAGGCGCCGCTGCTTTATCTCGCCGGCGAGGACCGCGCCGCGGATCTCATCGGCGAGACTCGCCGCCCACGGCATCGCCGCCGAGATGCGGGTCGTCTACCGCGCGGTCACCGCGCCCTATCCGCCGGCGCTCATCGCGGCGCTCAACGAGGGCGCGGTCGACGCCGTGCTGCACTTCTCCCGGCGCAGCGCCGAGAACTATGTCGCCGGCGCGCATGCTGCCGGCCTCGCCGGGCCGGCGCTCCAGGTGCGGCACTATTGTCTGTCGGCCCAGGTCGCCGCGCCATTGGCCGAGGCGGGCGCGGCGCATATCTCTATCGCGGCGCATCCGTCGGAGGCGGGGCTGATCGAACTTTTGACGCCATCGGCGGGTTGATTTGGCGCAAGGCTGGACTTTGCGTTATCCCGTAGAAGATCATTTCGAATTCGAGGGACTTTGATGGCAGACAAGCGCAAACCGCCGGAATCGGGCGGCGGCCCCGGCCGCAAACGCGCTGCGCCCACCATCGATCTCAAGGCCACCGAAGTGCCGCCGGATCCGGCTGAGAAAAAGCCGGCCGCGGCCGCGCCCGATCCGCAACCCGGGCCGCCGCCAGAGCCGGCCCCTGCGCCGCAGGCGGACGCCGCCGTGACCGAGCCCCCGCCGGAAAAGCCGGCGCAACCCGAGCCTAAACCCAAGTCCGACCTCAAATCCGAGTCGAGCTCCGAGCCTGAGCCGAAACGGACGGCCCCGCCGCCGCCTCCCCCGCCACCACCTCCGCCGCGCGGCGGATTCGGCGCCGGCGCGACCGGCGGCGTCATCGGCGCGGTGATCGTGGCCGCCGTCGGTGCCGGGCTCTGGGCCGCCGGATACATCCCGTCCACGTCGTCACTGCCAGGCGATCTGCCGGCACGCGTCGCCACGCTCGAAAAACAGGTACAGGCTGTGCAGAACCGGCCGGCGCCCAAGGCCGACACAACGGTGCTCGACAAAAACGTCGCCGCGCTGTCGCAGCGTGTGAGCAAGCTCGAAAGCGAGCTCGGCAACCTGCCGACCACCGGCAAGGCCGCCGGGCAGAAGCTGGCCGCGCTCGAGGCCACGGTGAAATCATTGAACGACACGGTGAGCGCGCTCGGCAAACGCGCGGACACTGTCGCCGGCACCGCGAAGCAGGCCGAACAAAACGCCGCCGCCGCGCAGAAGACGGTCGGCGACTTGAAGCAGAGCGTGCAGAACGTTGCCAGCGCGCAAGGGCAGGCACCGTCGGTAACGCCGGGCGCGCTCGATGCCTTGCAGAAGAAGGTTGCCGTCCTCGACAGCCTGCAGAAGAAAGTTGCCGCGCTCGAAACCGCGCTAACTAACGCGCGCAACCAACTCAACGGCGAGATCAAGAGCGTGCGCGGCGATGTGACAAGCGCGCAGCAGAAGATTTCGCAAGCCGCGGCAAGCGATCGCGCAACGCGCCTCGCCCTGAGCGCGACCGCGTTGCGCAACGCAGTGATGAGTGGCGCGCCCTATGCCGCGGAGCTCGCGCAGGCGAAAGCGTTCGGCGCCGATGCGAATGCGCTGGCGCCGCTCGCGCGCTTTGCGCAAAGCGGCTTGCCGAGCCGGACGGTGCTGGCGAATGAGCTGATCAAGCTCATTCCGGCCATGGGCAAGGTTGCCGGCGCCAAGAAACCCTCCGGCGATTTCCTCGCGCGGTTGCAGGCCAACGCCGAAAAGCTGGTGCGCATCACGCCGGTGCAGGCGCCGTCCGGTACCGATCCCGGTGATATTCTGGCGCGGCTCGAAGCCGAAGCCGCGCATGCCAACATTGCAAACGCGCTCGCCGATCTCGCCAAGCTGCCGGACGATATCCGCGCGCCTGCCAAGGGTTGGATCGCCACAGCCAGGGCGCGGGAGGCTGCGCTTAACGCTGCTCACAACGTCGCCGCGCACGCCGCGCGCGCGCTCAGCAAGGGATGAGGGCGTCATGATCCGTGTCGTCTTCTTCCTCATCGTGCTGGCGGCGGCCGCGCTCGGCGCATCGTGGATCGCCGACCGCCCCGGCGACATTGCGCTCACTTGGCTCGGCTATCACATCGAGACGTCGATCGCGGTGGCGGCGGTCGCGCTCATCCTGCTGGTGCTGCTGCTGATGCTGGTGATCTGGCTGTTGCGCGCGCTGCTGCGCTCGCCCGGGCAGATGTCGCTGTTCATGCAGCGGCGGCGCATGTTGAAAGGTTATCACGCCGTCAGCCGCGGCCTGATCGCCATCGGCGCCGGCGACTTGAAGCTCGCGCGCCGGAATGCCGACGACGCGACACGGCTATCGCCGGGCGAGCCGCTCACGTTGCTGCTCAGCGCGCAGTCGGCGCAGATGGCCGGCGACCGCCCTGCCGCCGAGCGCGCCTTCCGCGCCATGACGCAGCACGAGGAAACGAAGCTCTTAGGGTTGCGCGGCCTTTACGTCGAAGCGCAGCGCCGCGGCGATACCGACGGCGCGCGCCGCGCCGCCGCGTTGGCGGCGAAGGCGGCGCCGACGCTTTCCTGGGCCGGCCAGGCGGTGCTCGACGATCGCTGCGGCGCCAACGATTGGGCCGGCGCGCTGGAAGCGCTCGACCGCATGAAGGGCGGCATGGCGAAGGAGGAGTATCGCCGCAAGCGCGCGGTGCTGCTCACCGCCCGCGCTGAGGCGCTGCCCGACAGCGGGCGCGATAGCGCGCGCAACCTGGCGCTCGAAGCCGTCAAGCTCGCGCCCGGCCTGGTGCCGGCGGCGGCCATGGCCGGGCGGCGCCTGGTGGAAGCGGGCGAACTGCGACGCGCCCGCCGTATTCTGGAGGCGGCCTGGAGAGCCAACCCGCATCCGGACATCGCCGACGCCTACGCCGACCTCAGGCTCGGCGATTCCGCGCGCGACCGGCTGAACCGCATGCAGAAGCTCGCCGCGCTGGTGCCGGGCCAGCTCGAAGGCGCTCTGGCGGTCGCCCGCGCCGCGCTCGATGCCGGCGAATTCGCCACCGCCCGCGAGGCGCTGGCGCCGTATCTTGCGGCCCCGACCCGCCGCGTCGCCACCCTGATGGCCGAGATCGAGGACGCCGAGCACGGCGACACCGGCCGGGTGCGCGAATGGATGGCGCGCGCCATGCGCGCCTCCGGCGACCCGGTGTGGACCGCGGACGGCGTGGTGTCGGATCGCTGGCTGCCGGTGTCGCCCAATGGCCGACTGGACGGCTTCGAATGGCGCGTGCCGCTTGCCGAGATCGGCGTCAGCCGGCCGGTGATCGAGATGCCGACCCCGACCGCCCCGCCGCCTGAGTCAGCGGCCGAGCCGGCCGAGATTGCGGCCCCGGAAGCCACCGCCCAGCCGGCGCCTGAGCCGGCGGTCGAAATCGAGGTCAAAGCGGAGACCAAACCGGAACTCAAACCGGAACCCGAGCCGCAATCGGAGGCTAAGCCCGGATCGACGCCGGAAGCCGAGTCTGAACCCAAACCAGAGCCGGCGACCGTCGCGGCCTCCGAAAGGCCTGCCGCGCCCTCGTCGCCGCCGAAAACTCAGGTCAAGCCAGCCAATAAGCTGGCCGAGCCGGTCATCCCGCTGGTCCATGCGCCCGATGATCCGGGCATCGGAAGCGAAATCGACGGCGAATCCGGCGAACCGGCGCCGCAGCCGACCGGTGGGCGCGACGCCTGGTCCCGCTTCCGGCAGTTGTTCCGGTGACCTTTCATCCCGGCACGGCCTCTTGATCTCCTCTCCCCGCCGCTTCCGGGGGAGGGTAAGCAAGCCGACATGCCGGTGCATGCATCACCTTGCCATTGCCGCCCGGCGCTTATATCAGGGGCCCGCTAGAGCGTTTCCAGGCGAAGTGGGAACCGATTCGCCGCCCGGAAACGCGATGAAGCAAGAGCCAAAGCCGGCGTAGCTCAGCGGTAGAGCATCCGCTTCGTAAGCGGGGGGTCGGGGGTTCAAATCCCTCCGCCGGCACCAGCCTTCCACCAACCGAAAATTGGTCCTGAGCGCACCGGAGGGCACTCCCATGCAATCGGGAGACGTGGAAGAGGCGACGTCGAAAGTAGCCAGGCTGAATGCGGAAGGCTGTGGTTACACCGCGGTTACAATGTTGCCGCGGTGTTGGGGCAGGCCGCCATGATGCCGCCGCCGCCCGCTCTGAGCCGGTCACCAATCGTCCTGGCCCGCGCATCGTGCAAATCCTGCAAATCCTACCGCGACGCCGTGGTGGCGTGGTGCGCTGGCAGGCACCCCGCTTGACTTAGCCCACGGAGGAAACGAAACATTCGTTTTTGTTGCAATCTTGCGGGCGTCGAATGGGCCGTTACAAAAACTACGACCGTGGACCTAAGCGCGGCGGTTATGACGACGATCAAAAGTCTGACGACGGAGCATCCGGAGTTCGGCCAAATTATCCGCGTCCGAGCGCCCCGGCGGAGCGACGCCCTGCTACTGCTTCGCAGGTCGTAGGCTCGACCACCGAAAGTATTGGTACCGTTAAAATGTACAAGGCCGACAAGGGATTCGGCTTTGTCGGGCAGGATGGCGGGGGAAAGGATGTCTTCGTCCACGCCACGGCGCTTGCCCGCGCCGGGCTGAGCGGGCTGGCTGAAGGCCAGCGTGTGCGGATGCAAGTCGGTCAGGGTCAAAAAGGACTAGAGGCTCAGACGATCGAGCTCTTGGACTGAAATTCCAGGTCACCCTGAGTTCGCCTTGGCGCTGACGAAAGTAGATTTCTTCCAACAGAAATTCGACTTCCGTTACTCAGTCCAAATGGTTTTCCGCGATACATTTGACAGCGGTCTGATCATGATCGCCGCGCAATTCGAAGTATTACCCGCGCGAAGTCGCCTACGCGCGCGGTGTACTTGAACGCATTCATCGTGAACATCGCTCAATTTGCAGGGTTAAGCTGCCCTGACTGCTGCCGAAACACTACAATTCTTAAGGCACCAAAGACTATTGATCCAATGCGCGCCCATAGATTCGCCAAAGGATTTTCTGCCCTTCGCTTCCGGGCTTTATGTCGAGAAAAGTGGCAGCGCTCTGCAGAACGCGGTTTCCTTTGCGTGCGACGATGACGCCAAGTTCACCATCAACCACAGTCATGAGCCCTGAGTCCCCAAGATCCTTGATGTCGACCAGTTTCACGTTCTTCGGTAGAGCAGTGGGGAAATACGTCCGGATCTTGCTCTGATAGTCGCGCACATCCAGAGAGAGATCGGCCATGCCGCCGGGCTTTTCGCTCCACATACAGCCGTGGCCCGTGGCGGTCGGGTACAGCGGCTTCCTGTAGAGCTTTGCCAACTCGTCTTTACTGGCCAGGGCGCAGTAGTCCACGGTCTTCTCGGCCTTTGTCCCTTTCGTCTGTGTCTGGGCGTCTTGTTTCTTTGTGTCTTTCGACGAGCATCCCGCCATCGCAAAGATCAACAGGACAACGAAAAGCGATTGGGCGCTCGTGCGCACGCTCCGTCCGCACGCCGCCGTCACGGCAGCGCGGCGGCCAGAGGGAGGGGGTGGATACATAATCACCAGGCGCCTCGAAGACAGCCGGTCGCAATCTGCCGTAGCCACAGTGCGACACACTTTAGCAACAAACTCACACCATTGAATAGTCTTTAGCGAGTTTGGCTCGGTATAGGCTTGGGTTTTGAGGGGCGACGGTGGACAGGTCAGCCAATATCGACGAACTTATCCGGAAGCTCGAAGAAGCACACGCAATCGCGGACGAGCTCAGTGATGACGTCCAATTGTCTCTGATTGAGCGCGCCTTGAGGCACGCTCGGATTATTTCAGAGCTCAGGCCGACGAGGACTTGAGAGGATAGTCCAACTTGGGGACGCGAATCTGTACCCGGAATGCACGCCAAAAACGTTGGCGGTTACACCGCGGTTACAGTCTCCCGCTTTCACGCTGTTTCACTCCAGTGCCGGGAAATTCATGTGAGTGAAATGCGCCCAAGTTTTCAGATCGGGCCAAAATGCCGTCCTCTCGCGCATTTCGCCCTAATGGCGCGAACCACCTTGAAATTCTTAGACTTTTCGAAAATTTGTTTCGTAAGCGGGGGGTCGGGGGTTCAAATCCCTCCGCCGGCACCAATCTTCGCGGCTTTCGGCCGCTCCAGGCAAATTTTCAGTCGTCATTCCGGGGCGCGCCGAAGGCGCGAGCCCGGGATCCAGAGCGACGTCCTCACGCTCGACCCTGGATTCCGGGTCCGTCGCTAAGGCGCCGTCCCGGAATGACAAGATGCCTCTCCCGCCTTTCATCGCTTTGCAGTATGCCAAGCGCCATGCCGCCGCTCATGCTGTCCAGGCGCTTCGCGCCCCTGTTCTGGTGCCAGTTCTTCGCGGCGTTCAACGACAATTTCCTCAAGACCGCGCTGGTCTTTCTCATCCTGTTCCAGGTCGAATCGGCGAACGCTCCGGCGCTGATCACGCTGGCAAGCGCCATCTTCATCGCGCCGTTCTTTTTCCTGTCGGGGTTGGCGGGCGAGATCGCCGACCGTCATGACAAGGCGCGGGTGGCGCAGGTCGTCAAGTTCGCCGAGATGTTCATCGCCGGCCTGTCGGTCTTACGGCTACGAGCATCAGTCGGTCCCGGTGATGTTCGTCGCGCTCGGCGGTTTCGGGGTCATGGCCGCGCTGTTCGGGCCGGTCAAATACGGCATCCTGCCCGACCACCTGCCGCGCGAGCGCCTGCCTGCCGCCAACGCGCTGATCGAAGGCGCGACCTTTATCGCCATCCTCACCGGCACCATCACCGCCGGTCTCGCCGCGCGCGATGGCGGCGACATCGTGTTGTTCGGCGCGCTGGTAATGGCTTTCGCGCTGGCCTGTTGGCTGAGCGCACTGTTCATTCCGCCGAGCGGCGAGGGCGCGCCGCACCTCGCCGTGCACACCAATATCGCCGCTTCGACGATCGCCATGTTCACGCACCTGCGCGCCGACCGTCGCTTGTGGTGGGGCGCGATGGTGACGAGCTGGTTCTGGGTGGTCGGCATCGTCGTGCTGTCGCTGTTGCCGCCGTTGATCAAGGACCTGATCGGCGGCAACGAGGACGCGGTCACCGCTTGCCTTGCGCTGTTCTCCATTGCGGTCGGTATCGGTTCCGGTATTGCCGCGAAGATCTCGCACGGCCGTATCGTGCTGACGACCACCGTTGTCGGCGCGGTCTTGTTGGCGGTATTTGCTCTCGATCTCGGCTATGCCGGTTATGGGCACAGCGCGGCCGCATCGGCGTTGCAAGAGCCAGCCGTGGCGTTGACGTCGGGGCTGGGCCTGCGCGTCGCCATCGATCTTTTCGGCATGGCGGTGGCCGGCGGCTTGTTCATTGTGCCGGCCTTCGCGGCGGTGCAGGCGTGGTCGGCAGTGGCTTTTCGCGCCCGCACCATCGCCGCGGTCAATGTGCTCAACGCGGCCTTCATGACCGCCGGCACCGTGCTGGTGGCGGTGTTGCAGAAATTCGGTGCCACGGTGCCGCAGCTGTTCCTGCTGATCGGCACGGCCTGTGTGCTGGTGGCGCTGGCGATCTGGAAGACGATGCCGAAGATTTCGTAAGCTCTTTCCCGACCTCATGCTGAGGAGCCGCGCGTGAGCGCGGCGTCTCGAAGCATGTGGCCGCCCCATCCTTCGAGACGCGCCCTTTGGGTGCTCCTCAGGATGAGGCGTAGAGAGGCGTCTACTTCCCCTGCTTCGCCAGCACTCGGTCCACCATCTCGCCGGCGACCCCGAGATAGTTCGCCGGGTCGACCATCTTCTCCAGCGCCTTCTTGTCGGCGTGCTGGCTGATCTCCGGGTGCTCGGCGAGGAGATCGACCAGCGGCCGGCCGGTCTTCACCACCTCGCGGCAGACGTCATAGACCACGTCGTGCGCGTAGTTGCGGCCCATCTTGTCGCCAAGGCCCATCATCACCGCTTCCGACATCAATAGGCCCTTGGTGATGAACAGGTTGTCGCGCATCTTCTGTTCGTTGACGTGCATGCCTTCCACCACGAAACGCGTCTGCGCCAGCGCGCCGGCAGCGAGCAGGAAAATTTCCGGCAGCGCGATCCATTCGATCTCCCACGGGCCGGTCGAGCGCTCGTGGTCCTCGATCATCGCCTCGAGCAGCGCGGCGACGAGTTGTTTCACCATCGCGGTTTGCGCGGTGATGTAGACCGACGAGATCGGGTTGCGCTTCTGCGGCATGGTGGAGGACGAGCCGCGACCCGGATGGAACGGCTCCTGCACTTCCTCGACTTCGGTCTGCATCAGGAGCTTCACGTCGAAGGCGATCTTGCCGCACGAGCCGGTGACCAGCCCCAGGAAGCAACCGACTTCGGCGATGCGGTCGCGCACCGTGTGCCAGGAGATGTCGGGCTGGCCGAGCTTGAGCTCCTTCATCAGCTCTTCCTGGCACTTGAGGCCGTCCTTGCCGAGCGACGACAGCGTGCCGGCGGCGCCGCCGAACTCGCCCACCAGCACGCGCGGCTTCAGCTCGTTCAGGCGCTCCTTGTGGCGCTGGAAGGCGCCGAGCATGGTCGCCATCTTGTAGCCGAAGGTGATCGGCACCGCCTGCTGCAGGTTGGAGCGCCCGGCCATCGGCGTGTCGCGGTATTTCTTTGCTAGCCCCGCCAACGCAGCGCAGATGCCGTCGATTTCCTTCTCGACCAGTGCGAGCGCTTCCTTGATCTGCAGGACGGTGGCGGTGTCGGTGATGTCCTGGGTGGTGGCGCCCCAGTGCGACCACTCGCCGAGCTTGTCCTTGCACAGGCCGACGAGCTGCTGCACCACCGGCAGCACCGGATAACCGATGCGCTCGGTGGCCTCCTTCAGTTTCGCCATGTCGTATTCTTTGGCGTCGCAGTGCTTGACGATCTCGTCGGCGGCGTCCTGCGGGATGATCTTCAACTTGGCCTGGGCTTTCGCCAGCGCCGCCTCGAAATCGAGATATTTCTGCACCCGGTTCTCGTCGGACCATACGTTCCGCATGGCCTCGGTGGTGAAGACGTTGCGGAATACGTGGGAATCGAAAATGGTCGCGGCCATGAAGCTCTCCTGATGCGCCGGGTAGGCGGCGCGGACCATACCCATTTCATGGGGGCCATCAACATGCTCCGCTCACCCTCGCGAAAGCCGGGGGTCCAGGCAGAACAAGGGCTGGAGTCCCGCTTGCGCGGGAACGAGCGGGGGAGATGCGGCCTAACCCAGCTTATCCTTCATCCAATCCGCGCTCTGGGAGCGCCAGCGATAGGCGCGGTTGGTGGCGATGTGGTTGCCGTCTTCCACGATCATCAGCTCGACCGGGCCCTTGACCTCGCGCCCCAGCCGCTCGGCGTCGGCTGCCGGCACGATGCGGTCGTGGCGGCCGTTTACGATGTAGATCGGGCAGGTGATGTTCTGCGCGATGCCGACCAGCGACAAAGTCGCCGCGTTCTTCTTGGCGGCTTCCAGCGTGTCACAGTGGCTGCGCACGCGGAAGGCTTCCTGGGTCAACGCCGGCAGGCCGTCAAAGGCGGTGGCCCAGTCGAACGGCCCGCCAAGCGCGATGCAGGCCTTGATGCGCTTTTCGAAGGCGGTCGCGCGCGGTGCATAATAGCCGCCGAGGCTGACGCCCCACATGCCGATACGGCTGGCGTTGAGGTCGCGACGCGTCTCGATGTAATCGATCACCGCCTTGACCGGCGCTTCGTAGTCGCCGCGGATGGCGAAGTCGTACTGGCCCTCGCCTTGGCCCGGCCCGTCGAAGATCAGGGTCGCCATGCCGCGGGCGAGGAACGGTGCTTCGTAAGCATCGCCTTCCTCTTTGGTTGAATCGAGCCCCACCGCCATCACGACCACTGGTGGCCTCTGCACGCCCACCGGCTTGCGCAGGATGCCGGCGAGCGACTTGCCTTCATAAGGAATCGTCACCCGCTCACCGGCGGGGCGCAGGAACGGCAACGCCGCCTGCCGGCAGGCGACGCCCTTCATGTGCGCCACCTTCATCTGCGGCACGTCGTGCACGAACAGGAACGAGGCGAAATGATAGTAGACGCTCGCGCGCTGCAGGCATTCGGCGGCGGTCAGTTCGTGCCCGTCCCGCAGCGCCTCGCGGCCGAGCTGCTCGTGATGGGCCGCGCGCTCGCTCCAAGCGCTGCACCAGTCATTATAGCTTTCGAGCTTGCCGGTGATTTCCTCGAAGTCGGTCAGCACCACGCCGTTGGCGACGAAGCGCGGCCCCCAATGAGCGACCGCCGCTTGGACTTGTGGATCAGCGCTCATGAGCGGCTCAGCGCGTCAGCTCGAACTCGGCCGCCGCCGCTTCCCGCATCAGCGTCGACCACACTCGCTCGCGCAATTCGGAGAAACGCGCCAGGCGCAGCGTGTCACGGGTGCGCGGATGCGGCAGGTCGATGGTGACATCCTCATGGATGTTCGACGGCCGCCCTTTCAGTACGATCACCCGGTGGCCGAGCAGCACCGCCTCTTCGATCGAGTGGGTGACGAAGATCATGGCGGTCGGCCGCTCTTCCCAGATGCGCAGCAATTCGAACTGCAAAATCTCGCGCGTCTGTGCGTCCACCGCCGCGAACGGCTCGTCCATCAGCAGTACGTTCGGCTCCAGGGCCAGCGCGCGGGCGAGGCCGCAGCGCTGCTGCATGCCGCCGGACATCTGATAGGGGAACGCCTTCTCGAAGCCGGCCAGCCCCACCATCTTGATGAACTCGGGCACCTTGCGCTCGATGTCGGCTTTCGACGCGCCCGCCATGCGCAGGCCATAGGCCACGTTCTCGAACACCGTCTTCCACGGGAACAGCCCAAAGTGCTGGAACACCATGGCAACGCCTTCGATCGGCGCCTCGACCCGGGTGTCGCCGACCCGGACCTCGCCGACGTCGTGCGGCAACAGGCCATCGATGCAGCGCAGGAGAGTGGTCTTGCCGCAACCGGACGGGCCGACGATGGCGACGATCTCCCTTTTCCCCACGTCAAAATCGATGTTGCGGAACACTTCCAGGGTGCCGTAGCGCTTGCCCAGGCCCTTGACGCGGATGAGCGGCGCGCCGGCATGGGCGTGCGCGGCCGGCGTTGCGGCGTTTGCGGTCTGCGGTGCGGTCATGCGGCGACCTTCATGCGTGCAAGCAGGCGCAGGCGGACTTTCAGCATCTGCAATTCCTCCCAATCTTCTTATGGCGCGCTCTTTGTTGCGCGCATCTTAGTATCCGCTCCAGCGCATGCGGGCGACTTTTCGTCCCTGTCCGCATGTTGCCGCAACGGCGCCCCCGCGGCAACGGGCCGTGCTCTGTCTTCCGCCGCAACGCGGTATACGAAGCGTTAGGCTCAACGATTAGTGAACGCGCGTGGCAACGCGTTACGCGCGATCAAAGCCAATCTTTCGTAAACATGCGCGCAGTTTCGATAACTCCTTTTTAGTATAGAGATAAGTGTTTTTGCGGCGTTAGTAATTGAATACAGGATGCGCCCCTAGTCTCGTTTCACAGAAAGGCCGCGGAAAAACGCGGCTCGCGTCAAACGAGGCAGAAGCCGTGCGTGCCAGTACCCTAGTAATGATCGGATTCGCTGTCGTCTTCGGCGTCCTTGCCGTTTTCGTGGCGCAGGTCTGGCTCAATAATCAGGCGAACAAGCAGGCGCATCATCTCGAAGCGGCAAAGCCGGTCGCCACCCGCACCATTGTCGTCGCCAAGAAGCCGTTGCGTTTCGGCACCACACTGACGGCCAAGATGCTGCGTGAGGTGCCGTGGCCGGCGAACGCGATGCCGGCCGGTGCCTTCGCCAAGATCAAGGACATTCTCGGCCACGGCAAGCGCGTGGTGCTCACCGCCATCGAGCCGAACGAGCCGGTGCTGGCGCTTAAGATTACAGGTCCCGGCGAGCGCGCCACCCTGTCCGCGCTCGTGCACAAGGGCATGAAGGCGGTCACCATCCGCGTCAACGACGTTGAAGGCGTCGGCGGCTTCGTGCAGCCGGGCGATCACGTCGACGTCGTGCTCACCCGCCAGGCCAAGGAAGGCGCCACCTCGCAAGTCGTGCTGCAGGACGCGCGCGTGCTCGCGGTGGACCAGCACGCTGACGACCGCAGCGCCAAGGCGACGGTGCCGAAGTCGGTGACGCTCGAGGTCGATACCGTGAACGCGCAGAAACTGTGGCTCGCCGCATCCGTGGGCAAGCTGTCGTTACTGCTGCGCAAGGCGGGCGAAACCGCCGATACGCGCACGCATCGCATCACGCTCAAGGATCTGGCCGGTGGCCTGTTCGGCAATGACGGCTCCACCACCACCGTCACGGTGATCCGGCCGAAGTCGCAGCAGAAATACACCGTGCCGGTCGAGGACAAGGCCGGACTGGCGGCCATGGCGCAAGCGCCGAAGGGGGCGTCCTGGTGATCGCCGGGGCCGCATGGATCAAGCGAGGGGCAGAGGGAAGCGTATCGTGAGCAACAACGATGATTACGCCGTGGGCTTCGCCTGGCGGCGCCGGGAAAGAAATGTGACCCGCGGCGGCGCCCTGCGCGACGTCGCGATTGCGCTCGCGGTTACGCTGGTGGTCGCGCTGTTCACCATGGCCGGCGTGGCGCACGCCGCGCAGCGGCTGGAGATCAAGATCGGTGGGAACAACCGCACCGCCATGGTCACCGTGCCGGTCGGCAAGTCGCAGGACGTGCGCACCGACACCGGTTTCGCCGACATCGCGGTCAGCGATCCCACCGTCGCCGACGTCAATCCGCTCACCGACCACTCTCTCTCCATCCTCGCCAAGAAAATCGGCACCACCCGCGTGTCGGTTTACACCAACGAAAAGAAGCTGATCGGCATCTTCGACGTCGAAGTGTCCTATGACGTCAGCCGGCTCTCCCGCCAGCTGCGCCTGCGCTTCCCGCGCGCCCACCTGCACGCGTCGTCGGTCAACGGCCGCATCATGCTCACCGGCGAAGCGCCCGACGCTTCGACCCTGGACGAGGCTGTGACCATCGCGAGCCAGTTCGGCCCCAACGTCATCAATGCGGCCTCGGTGTCGTCGCCGCAGCAGGTGCTTCTCGAGGTGCGCTTCATCGAAATCGCACGCAACGCCGGCCGCGATCTCGGCGTGCAATGGAATCGCTTCGGCGATCACAGCATCACCAATATCGGCAACCGCACGGCGGCCGCCGGTCTGCCGATCTCCGCCACCACCGTCGCCGCCGAAACCGCCGGCGGCGTGATTTCGGGCGGCGCGCCGTTCGGCTTCATGATCGGTCGCATGGTGGCCAACGGCGCTTCCGCCGACGTGATTATCAATGCGCTGGAGCAGAAGGGCATCGCCCGTAGTCTGGCCGAGCCCAATCTGGTGGCGCTCTCCGGCGACACCGCGAGCTTCCTGGCCGGCGGCGAATATCCCATTCCGGTCTCCGGCAGCAACGGGCAGGTGTCCGTCACCTACAAGAAATACGGCGTCGGTCTTGCCTTCACCCCGACGGTGCTCAACCACGGCCTGATCAACATGAAGATTGTGCCGGAAGTCAGCCAGATCGACACCACCCATCAGGTGGCTGTGTCCAAGGACATCTCGGTGCCGGCGCTGATCGTGCGGCGCGCCTCCACGACGGTGGAGCTGCGCGACGGCCAGAGCTTTGTCATCGGTGGTCTCCTGCAGACGGTGGGCCACAATCAGATCGAGCAGTTGCCGTGGCTCGGCAGCGTGCCGGTGCTGGGCGCGCTGTTCTCGTCGAAGTCCTATCAGAAGAACCAGACCGATCTCGCCATTATCGTCACCCCGCACCTGGTGCGGCCGACGCGGCCGGGCGACGTGATCAAGACGCCGATGGACGGCACGCTGCCGCCCAACGACATCGATTTCTTCGTCAACGGCAAGATGGAAGTGTCGCGCGTCAAGCCTGGTCGGATGACGGCGGTGGCTGCCTACTTCGCCCGCGCCGAAGCGCAACCGTTCACCGGGCATATGCTCGACATGCCGAAGGGAGAGACCGATGCGTCCATCCAGTAAGATGTGGCGGGCGCTGGGGCTCACCGTCGTTCTGGCGCTGCTGGGCGGCTGCTCGCAATACGTCGCGCGCCAGGAGGGCATCACGGCCAACGCCGGCGATGCGATGGCCGCCGACCGCGTCACCATGATGGTCGATCCCTGGCCGCCTGCCAGCGCCGACAAGAACATCGCCTTCAACGGCGAACGTATGCAGAGCGCGATCGCCCGTTACCGCACCAATAAGGTGATCCCGCCGACGATCGACGGCACGTCCGGGGCCTACCAGGCGCAGCAGGCGCCGCAGGCGTCGGCTGCGCCCGCTGCGGCTGCGCCGGTCGGACCGACCGTCACGCAGTAGAGTTGAACCAAAAAACGCCAACGAAGAAACGATCAGTCTAACCATGCGTATTGGCCGAAGCACCAACGACAATCGCACCCGGGTGGTCATCGTCACCGCCGACGACGCGTTCGAGCGTTCCGCGCGCGAGACCTTCGGCGCCTCCAGCGCCATCGATCTCGTCACCGTGTCCGGCCGGCTGACGGAACAGGGCGACAAGCTGCCGCTCAAGGACGCCACCATGGTGGTGGTCGATTTCGACGCCGCCCAGGCCGACGAGATGGCGGCCATGTCCGGCCTGATGGCGCGCATCGGCAACTGGCCCCCGGTCATCGCCGTTACCCAGAGTTTTGACGAGGCGGTGGCGCGTACGCTCTTGCAGATGCGCATCGCCGACTTTCCTGGTGAAGCCGGTGCAGCCGGTCGATCTGGTGCGCGCCTGCGCCCAGGTCGCCAAGGGCCCGTCGGCGGCGAGCGAGCCGGCCGACGCTCAGATCTACGCCTTCCTGCCGGCGGTCGGCGGCGCTGGGGTCACCACGCTCGCGGTGCAGACCGCAATGCTGCTCTTGAACAGCGGCGGCCCGCACAGCAAGCCATCGACCTGCCTGGTCGATCTCGACTTCCAGCACGGCGCCGTCGCCGACTATCTCGACCTGGAGCCGCGGCTGAACCTGGCCGAGATCGAGCCGCGCCCCGATCGCCTCGATCGCCAGCTTCTGGAGGTGATGCTTTCCTATCACGCCTCCGGCCTGGCGGTGGTGGCCGCGCCCAACAAGCCGGCCGAGATGCGCTCGTTCGATCCCGACGTGGTGACGCGGCTACTCGACCTCGTCTCCTCGCATTTCCAATACGTCGTGTTCGACATGCCGCGCACCTGGTTCTCCTGGACCGACAGCGTGCTGCTCGGCTCCAACAAGCTGTTCATCGTCGCCGAGACCACGGTGCCGGGCCTGCGCCACGCCAAGCAGCTGGTGACGGCGATCCGCGAACGGCTCGAGAGCCCGAATCCGCAGGTCATCGTCAACCGCTTCCAGCCCAGCATGTTCTCGTCCGGCCTGCGTCTGAGCGACCTGCAGGCCGCGCTCGGCGACGCTTTTACCGCCACGATTCCCAACGACTACGCGCTGGTGCGCGAGGCCATCGACCGCGGCGTGCCGCTCGATGAGGTCAAGCCCGGCAACAAGATCACCGTCCAGCTCAAGAAGC
>CAWGGL010000031.1:0-67283 GCA_963822085.1 uncultured Pseudomonadota bacterium | reverse complement strand
GCGGGCACGCAGCAGCACCGGATCGAACGGCTTGGTCAGATAATCCTCGGCGCCGGCCTCGATGCAGCGCACGACGCTGTCGAGTTCATCGAGCGCCGATATCACGATGACGGGGACATGCCGGGTGCGCTCGGCGGCCTTCAGCTGCGTCAGAACCTCGAAGCCGCTGATCTCGGGCATGATCAGGTCGAGCAGAATCAGGTCGAACGCTTGGGCGTCGCAAAGCGCCAGGGCGGCGATGCCGTTCTCGGCGGTCGATACCCGGTGGCCGTCGCGCGCGAGCCGGCGCGCCAGCACATCGCGGTTCGCGGCGTTATCGTCGACGACCAGGATCGCGCTCGGTGGCACGCCATCATCGGCGGCGCTGGCGTGCAGCGGTTGCACCGTGCGGAGGACGTCCGCGATGACATCGACGCGCCGGGCGTGGTCCTGGCCATACTCCGGCGCGATCTCCCAATCCCGGGTCAGCGCAACCATGGCGGCGATCTGGCCGAGCAAACCGTCGGCCGCATTTCTGAGGCGGGTGAGGTCGTCGCGCAGAGGATGCTCGCCGTCTTCCATGTCCTCGATCAGCATCTCGCTGTAGCCGATGATGGCGTTAAGCGGCGTGCGCAGGTCGTGGCGCAGGCGGCGATGGAAATCGTCGACGCTCTCATCCGCCTGGCGGCCGAAGGACGCGTCCTCGATCAACCGGTTGACGAATGAGTAGAGCCGCAGACCGGCCTCGTGCATGAGCTGGATATCGCTCAGCATCGCCTCCGCCTCGAGCGCGCGCGCGTCCGCCAGCAGGGCGTCAAGGAATTCGGAAATCGCGCTCGTCGGCGCGTGCACCTCCTGGCGCAAATAGGCCGCCAGGGCGCGGCTCAGGCGCTCGTCTTGTTCGTTCATCGGGAGACGTGTGTCCTCAACGAAACGGTCCAGGGCGGCGGGCTGGCCGTGCAACGCGGCCCGCGGGCCAGCGGCCCGCGCCCGTCGGCCGGATTATCATGATCCGGCGGGCGCGGGGCGACAAATTGCGCGCCGCAGCCGAGCTTCGCCGAAGTCGAGGTTTGTGGTGACGATGATCGAGGTGCGCTTGTAGAGCCGGCTGACCAGGAGGAACAGGAGCTGGCCGCCGGCCAGGTCGTTGACGAGGGTCTCGTTGATCGGGGTTCCCTCGAACTGGAAGCCGTCGAGGTCCTTGGCCAGCGGCAGCTTGGCGATGGTGAGCTGGTATTTGATCGAGCGCGGGCGCAGCTTCGACGAGCGCACCATTGCCGACGCCTTGGGGCAGCGCACGATTGAGATGGCGCGCCACTACGCCAAGGGCGCCGACCTCACTATAAAGATGCGCGATGTCGCCAGAAAATTCGAGCGCGAAGTGAACAGACGCCGGAAAAAAGTGTCAAACCTTCCCCGAAAAATTGCCAAACCTCGACCCCGCGCAGACAGCTCGGAGCGTAAAAGATGAGCAATTTCAGGCGGTTGGTTGGTGGGCGCACAAGGACTCGAACCTTGGACCCGCTGATTAAGAGTCAGCTGCTCTACCAACTGAGCTATGCGCCCGGATCCACCGGCGGCAGCGCCGCCAAGCCGGGGTGCCTTAGCAAAGGCCGGTGGACGCTGTCCAGCTGGCGAGCGCCGGCAAGTCGCGGAAATCCCAAGAAAAAATGCAGGGCCGGCCGACCCAAGAAAAAGCCGCCGGGCGTGGGGCCCGGCGGCTGGGCTGCGGCCCGGGGAAGCCGCGTCGGGGAACGCGTCAATGAGCCGCAGCCCACTTCTCGTGGTCCGCTTAATCCTGGATGGGACCGCCGCCGGGGCCCCGGACCCATGCCAGGCCCGCGGAAACGCGAACCGCGCTGGTGGTGCCAGCCGCCCATGCCGTGCAGGTCTGACCGCGGTGGTGCCAGCCGTGGTGGCCGCCGCCGAAGCGACCGCCCCGCCGCCCAGGCGCGCCAGCACCATGAAGCGGTGCTTTTGGGCGTCGTTCGGGCTGTCGTAGAGCGGCTTGGCCGCGTCGGCGAGCTTCTTGAGGGCGGCGCCGCGGGCCTGCATCGCGTCAGCGCGCCAGTCGAGGCGCTCCATCGGGTCGGCCGAGTCTTGGCGGCGTCCTTGCGGGCGGCGAACCGGTCCGCGCGCTGCTTGGCGAGGTCGCGCATGGCACTCGCCACTACCGGCCAATTCTTTTGCTGTTCGGGGGTGAGCTCGAGGCCCGCCTTTAGCGCGGCATGCCCGTCGGCGAAGGCGGCCATATCCTGCGTGCTCGGGCGCCAGCCATCCGCCCGGCGGCCCGGCATTCACCCGGCTTAGCGTAGGCGATCGCGCCACCGGCGATGACGAGCGCGGTGGTGCCGGCGAGAACTGTCTTTCACTTCATTCAAGGTCCTTCTCGTCGCGCGCGGCCGTTGAGCCGCCGCGATCGTTTTACAAGGACGCTGTCGGTTTCGAAACGCCGTCATCTCGACAAGCTGACAGCGTTGCCGAAAGCGGCTCGCGTTGAGCATTACGGATGGGGACCCGAAAACCTTGTGCTCTACGACGAATTCATAATATGCGGCGCAATGGGGCTCCTCATGGCGAAACATGTCATCGCAGACATGCGTGGCGAAGCAAGGCCCCTGCGCCGCTGCGATACTGCGCAGGGCGGCTTCTTAATCGCTCTTAACCAAACGAAACGACAACGCCCGCATCGTCGCTGCGGGCGTTCTCATGTCCCGCGCCGCGCGTCCGTCAGACCGGCTTGCCCATCAGCAAATTCGGCAGCCAGAGCGTGACCTGCGGAATGTAGGTGACCACGATCAGGAAGCCGAGCAGCACCATCAGCCACGGCAATGCCGCGCGCACCACGGTCATCAGCGGCTGGCCAGTGATGCCGGAGGCGACGAACAAGTTCAGCCCCACCGGCGGCGTCACCAGGCCGATTTCCATGTTGACCACATACAAGACACCGAGATGGATCGGATCGATGCCGAGCTTCATCGCCGTCGGGAACAAAATCGGTGCCGTGATCAGCACGATCGGCGCCGGATCCATGAAGTTACCGGCCACCAGCAGGATGATGTTGACCACCAGCAGGAACTGCCACTGCGCCAGGTGTGCGTCGACGATCATCTGCGCGATCTGCTGCGGAATCTGCGCGACCGTCAGCACGTAGCCGAACAGGAAGGCATTGCAGATGATGAACATCAGCATCACCGAGACGCGGCTCGAATTCGAGCAGCACCCGCGGCACGTCGGCGAGCTTGAGATCCCGGTAGATCACCACCGCGGTGAAGAATGCATAGACCGCCGCCACCGACGCCGCTTCGGTCGGCGTGAACACGCCGCCGTAGATGCCGCCGAGCACGATAAAGATCAGCAGCAGGCCCCAGAAGGCGTCGAGGAACAGCTTGAGGCGTTCCGCCCACGACGCCTTGGGCTGGCGCGGCAGCTTCTTGATACGCGCGGCCATGTAGATGGCGATCATCAGCGCCAGACCCAAGAGAATGCCGGGAACAACGCCGCCGATGAACAGCCGGCCGACCGAGGAATCCGTCACCGCCGCGAAGATGACCATGGTGATCGACGGCGGGATCAGGATGCCGAGCGTGCCGGCATTGACGATTACGCCGGTGGCGAAGGATTCGCTGTAACCCACCCGCACCATGCCGGCGATCACGATCGACCCGATCGCCACTACCGTCGCCGGCGACGAGCCCGACACCGCCGCGAACAGCATGCAGGCCAGCACCGACGCGATCGCCAGGCCGCCGGGCAGATGGCCGACCGCGGCGATGGCGAAATTGATCATGCGGCGCGCGACGCCGCCGGTGGTCAGGAAGTTGCCGGCGAGGATGAAGAACGGGATCGCCAGCAGCGTGAAGTGGTCCATGGTCTGGAAGAACTTCAGCGCCAACGAGGCCAGGCTGTCGTCCTGGAAGAAGATGATCGTGAGCACCGACGCCAGACCGAGCGCCATGGCAACCGGCAAGCCGATCGCCAGCATCGCCAGCAGCGAGCCGAACAGGAAGACCGCGTTCATCGCCGCACCGTGCCGGCCTCGGGGGCGGCGTCGTGTGCCACCTCCTCGATCGCCTCTTTCGCCTCGTCGGCGAGCTCGTAGCCCTCCGACTGGCCGGTGAAGATACGCCAACCCATTTCGATGAGACGGATGAACAGCAGCACGAAGCCGAGCGGCAGGCAGAGGCTGAGCTTCCAGGTCGCGACCGGGATATCTTCGGCTTCGACGTTGATGATGTAGATTTTATGGAGATAATCGACCGAGCCGTACAACATCAGCAGGGTGTAAGCGAGCGCCAGGAGCAGCACGAAAATGCCGACCGCGCGTCGCGGCCCGCGCGGCAACATGCGCACCGCGGCGTCGACCCCGATATGCGCGCGCACCCGCACGCAATAGGAGATGCCGATCATCACCAGCCACGAAAAGAGATAGTAATCCGCCTCGAGCTGCCAGATGAAGCCCGAATTGAAGACGTAGCGCAGGACGACCTGAACGAACGTCAACACCGTCATGGCGGCGAGGAGAAAGGCGATCAGCCCCTCCTCGAGACGGTGTAGCCCCTCCCGTAGCGACACCTTCATCCCCTCATTTTTTATGGCGTCCCGATTATCGCGACGCCACCCACATAATATTGTTACGCAAGCGAACGCAACGCGGCCGCGGGTTCCCACCGCGGCCGCCACCGGCATCTTTGATCGACCTAGTGGGTCCCGCCCGCGTTCGCCTTCACCGCGGCGTCGATGACGTCCTTGCCGATCCGTTTCTCGAACTTTGCCCAGACCGGATGCATCGCCTTGACCCAGGCCGCGTGCTGCGCCTCGGTCAGGTGGTGGATGGTGACGTGCGGCGCCGCCGCGACCTTCTTCATGGCCTCGGCGTTCAGCTTGTCGGCGTTCTCGTTGTTGACCTTGGTCGCGATCGCCATCGCCTTGGCCAGGCCGGCGCGGATGTCGGCCGGCAGGCCCTTCCACCAGCTGGCGTTGACCAGCACGACGTAGTCGACGATGCGGCCGTTCGACACGGTGAAGTCGGTCTGCACTTCGTAGAACTTCTTGGTGTAGATGTTCGACCAGGTGTTGCCTTGCGCGTTCACGGTGCCGACCTGCAGCGCCTGGTAGACTTCAGAGAACGGCAGCTTCTGCGCATTGGCGCCGATCTGCTCGAAGGTCGCGGCAATGATGTCGGAGCTCTGCACGCGGAACTTCAGCCCCTTGGCGTCGGACGGCAGCAGCAGCGGCTTGTTGGCCGACAGGTTCGTCATGCCGTTGTGCCAGTAGGCGAGCCCAAGATAACTGCGGTTCTCCATCGAGTGCAGGAGCTTGCGGCCCATCGGGCCGTCTTCGAAGCGGCTGACCGCATTCATGTCCTTGAACATGAACGGCAGGTCGAACACGCCGAGCTTCTTGGTGTACTTGCCGAGCTTCGACATCGAGGGCGCGATGAACTGCACGTCGCCGAGCGCCAGCGCCGTCAGCGCCTTCTTGTCGTTGAACAGTTCCGAATTCGGAAACAGCTCGATCTTGACCTTGCCGGGCAGCAGCTTCTCGGCCTCGGACTTGAAGACCGCCGCCGCCTTGCCCTTCGGGGTGCTCATGCTGGTCACGAAGCTGAACTTCATCACCATCGGCTTGGCCATGGACGCCGCCGGGACGCCAATAATGGCGGCGGCAGCCGCGGCCAGAATGAGTTTTCTCATCGTTGTCTCCTCCTTTCCTCAAATATTTGGCTCAGCATAGGGGAGACGCGCCCCATAGCTACAATTGACTATCGCGATATGGGGTATTCACACGTGAATGCCGGACGCGCTGTCCGGTACCTGCCCCCTTTGGACGCGGATGCGACCAAACGCCTCCAGTACCAGATCGGCTGGCTCGCCTGCAAGTGACCCAAAGCTGCCATACTGCGTTCATGCTGCCTTGGCATCATGCGTATCGACGGGACCCCTTGCGAATACCGCACCCTCGAACAGTCGGCGTGCAGTGCGGACCAGCGAGGCCACAGGTTCGCTGCGGCCCGTCTGCTTCTCCAAACTTACTTCCAGCCGGCCTGATGGATGTTCGATAATGACAGACTGCGGCAGTTCGATGGGGCCAACCAGGGCGGCAGCGACGGTCCCTGGTTTGATGCAAGAGATCGACAAACCGACTGCGCCGGTGATTGCGAATGCTTTGTGGCAGGACGCAGGCATGAAGTAACGAGCCGCAATGGTCCCTCCGTATAGAGGAGGGGCAATTAGGACAGGCTTGGGAATTACCGATTGGGCTACGTTCTTGAAACCCATTCGTTCGCCAGCCTTAATACGAATGGTTTCGAGGCGGTCCATGAATGCGCGGTCTGCATCGAGCTCCTCCGACAATTCATACCCGGTCTTGCCCAGGTCGTTCGCGCGAATTATCACCAACGGCATCGCCGCGTCGATACAGGTTACGTCGACACCCTGTATCCGATCCGTCGCATGGCTCGTTGGGAAGAGTTCGCCTGTCTTAGCGCCAGATGCATCGGCGAACGCGAGATGGATCGGGGCAGCGGTGCCAGGAACGCCATCAATTGCGGTGTCGCCCTCATAGCAAACGCGGCCATCCGGAGTCGTAACTCGCGCTTCGATGATCTTGCCGGTGTTGACATTGTGAATACGAACGGTTGTCGTGCCGTCTTCAGCGCAAACCAGTCCGGTCTCGATTGCGAATGGGCCCACTGCCGATAGCATGTTGCCGCAATTCGGAGACGTGTCGACGATGCGCTCCGCAATTTTGACTTGGGCAAACAGGTAATCGACATCCGCACCCGGAACAGTGCTGGGTCCGACGATTGCGACCTTGCTGGTCAATGGATTGCCGCCTCCAATGCCATCCACCTGTAGTTCATGTCCGGCGCCCATCGCTGAAATAAGGAGTGCATCGCGTTTTTCGCGATCGCGGGGCAGATGGGATGCCAGAAAGAACGGACCGCGCGAGGTGCCGCCGCGCATCAAGGTGCAGGGGATTCGCCTTTCCTGGAGCATCGCTGAACTTCTTATGCTGCATTAAAATTTGCGATTGATCCAATATACGAATAAAACCCGTTTGCCGTAAAATGCAAAGGTTGGAAGGATTGATCCGATATGCGCATCAATTTTGAATTGCTGGATCTGCGGGCTTTCCTGACCGTTCTTGATCTGGGCGGGTTTCACAAAGCGGCGGCGGCCCTTAATCTTTCGCAGCCTGCTTTATCTCGCCGCATCCAGTCGCTGGAGGCCGCCGTCGGCGCGCCGCTGATCGAGCGCACCACCCGACATGTCGCGGCAACCCAAATCGGACGGTCAATAGAGCCGCTGGCCCGTCGCCTCATTGACGAGCTTGAGGAGTCCATCGGCGCTTTAACGGGCGTAGGGCAACGGAAAATGGCGCAGGTGACGATTGCCTGCGTTCCGACCGCAGCATTTTACTTTCTCCCGCGAGTCATCGAAAGCTTCAATCGACAATATCCGTACTATCGCTTCCGAATTCTAGACCTTTCGGCCAATGAGGCACTGGAAAGCGTCGCTCGCGGAGAGGCGGAGTTTGGCATCAATCTGACCGGTAGGTCACATCCGGAAATCGTCTTTACGCCGCTTATCGAAGATCCTTTTGTGCTTGCATGTCGCAGTGATCATCCGCTTGCCAAGCGCCGGCGCGTGGGCTGGAAAGACCTGAAGGGCCATAAAGTCATCGGCGTCAGTCGCAACAGCGGGAATCGCACAATTCTGGATAGCGCGTTGGCACAGACCAAGGCCCAGATCGAATTTTTTTATGAAGTGAACCACCTGACGACATCATTGGGTCTTGTCGAAAGAGGCTTGGGAATTTCCGTTCTGCCAAAACTTGCAACGCCGCCGAGTGGGCATCCGACGATCGTGACAAAGCCAATCCACGATCCGGAGGTAACGCGCACTATTGGTCTTATTGAGCGTCGGGCAGCACGCCTATCTCCAGCTGCCCAGAAATTTCGCGATATGCTGGCTGAGAAATGGCGGAAGCAAGCAGGCTGAACCAGATGCTTTTTTCTTCTGCTATTGGCCCATCGCTTCCATTCGCAGTGGCGGAGCAATTCGGTCGCTATCGGAGCGAAGCAGACATTTGGCGGGCTACGCAGGAATCCGCAGGTTTCGGCGCAATCGGGCGGCGCGTCACCCGGACAATATGAACTAAAATGCCGCGCCCTCATCGGGCGCGGCACATCGTTTTTAGTGAATTTTGGCCCAGGCGTTCGCGCCGAACCGAGGCTCAGCCGACGTCCTGCGAGTGGATGCGGCGTCCACCGACGCCGGCCCGGTAGTTACGGCTCGTCAGCTTGTTGAGCGCGCCCAGATAGGCTTTCGCCGACGCCACCAGCGTATCGGGATCGGCGCCACGCGCGGTCACCGAACGCCCGTCAGCCGCCAAGCGCACCGAAACCTCGGCTTGCGCATCGGTACCCTCGGTCACCGCGTGCACCTGGTAGAGTTCCAGTACCGCTTCGTGCGGCACCAGCGCGTGGATCGCGTTGAAAATTGCGTCCACCGGCCCGTTGCCGGTCGATTGCGTGGTGACGTGCTTGCCGTCGATATCGAGCGTCAGTGTCGCCGACTGCGGACCCTGCGTGCCGGCGATCACGGTCAGCGAGATCACCTTGATGCGGTCGTGGGCGGTGGCGATCTCCTCGTCCACCAGCGCCTCGATATCCTCGTCGTAGATCTGCTTCTTCTTGTCGGCCAGCGCCTTGAAGCGCACGAAGGCGTCCTGGACCTGATTGTCCGACAACTGGTAGCCCAGTTCCTCCAGCTTGTGCACGAAGGCGTGGCGGCCGGAATGCTTGCCCATGACCAGCGAGGTCTGCTTCACGCCGACCGATTCCGGCATCATGATCTCGTAGGTCTGCGCGTTCTTGAGCATGCCGTCCTGGTGAATGCCGCTCTCGTGCGCGAAGGCGTTACGGCCGACGATGGCCTTGTTGTACTGCACCGGGAACGAAGTCGCCGCCGACACCAGCTTGGACGCGCGCGTCAGCATGGTGGCGTCGATCCCCGTGGCGTAAGGCAGCACGTCGTTGCGCACCTTCATCGCCATCACGACTTCTTCCAGCGCGGCGTTGCCGGCGCGCTCGCCGATGCCATTGATGGTGCATTCGATCTGGCGCGCGCCCGCCTTCACGCCGGCCAGCGAATTGGCCACCGCCATGCCGAGGTCGTTGTGGCAATGGGTGGAGAACACCGCCTTGTCGGAGTTCGGCACCCGCTCGCGCACCGTCCTGAACAGCTCGTAGTATTCCTCGGGCACCGAATAACCGACGGTATCGGGAATGTTGATGGTGGTGGCACCGGCATTGATCGCCGCTTCGACGCAGCGGCAGAGGAAGTCGATCTCGGTGCGGGTGCCGTCTTCCGCCGACCATTCGACGTCGTCGGTGTAGCCGCGCGCGCGGGTCACCTGGGCGATGACCATCTCGTAGACCTCGTGCGGCTCCTTCTGCAGCTTGTACTTCATGTGCACCGGCGAGGTGGACAGGAAGGTGTGGATGCGCTTGCGCTCGGCCGGCTTGATGGCCTCGGCGCAACGGTCGATGTCGTTGAAGGCGGCGCGCGACAGGCCGCAGATCACCGCATTCTTCGAACGCTTGGCGATCTCGTGCACGGCGGCGAAATCGCCTTCCGAGGCGATCGGGAAGCCGGCCTCGATGATGTCGACGCCCATGTCGTCGAGTAATTCCGCGACCTGCAGCTTCTCCTCATGGGTCATGGTGGCGCCGGGGCACTGCTCGCCGTCGCGCAAGGTGGTGTCGAATATGACGACGCGGTCCTGGTCGGACGGGGTCTGGGTCGGCATGGAATTTGTCCTTCTCAATCACATGCGCCGCTCAAGGGCGCTCCTAAGGGGTGTCTCCGTGTCCCCCGAGTGCCCAGGCGATAACGCCCTGCCGGCCCTCAGGGGCAGATAAGGAGAAGGAGCGTGCCCAGAATGAGGGTCGACACAGGAGAGCCATCGGGTTCGGCCTGGGAGGCCGCCCGCTCGATCGCGCAAATTTCGTGGCGCGTCGACATGGCGTTCAAAAACCCTCGTTTCACCGGCTAGCATCGCGGACCTTGGTAAAGCCCGCGTTAACCGCATGTGGTACGCCACGCTTCTAGCTGAAAGGGGGGGGCGGAATCAAGGGCAACGCAAACTGGGTCAGTATTACTGACGTTCTGGCGGCAAAGGGAGGCGAGATATGGACGAGCGAATGGCGGCCCTCTTTCGCCGCAGTGCCGCTCATACCGGGCATAGGTCGGGTTACGGGTCGTAAGCGGCCGAGGGGGAGACGCGGCCGCTTGGGCTGGACCTGACCCTTAGCTGAAGTGGCACCGCATCCTCACGGAGATCTACCTCGAGAGACAAGAGCGCCCTTTAGTCGATACGCTAAACACGAGCCAAGGTTGCGTTATCCAAAAAAGAACCATAACATTTTGTTGAACTAGGAGGGGCGGCTTGCCGTGCGTTGATGGCGAGGGCCGAGCTATGCTGCGGCGCTGGCTCGCCTGACGGCGGCCAATGCGGCCCTAACGATGATCCAAAAGGCCATTATGCTGCATGAGCAAGGGCAGCTCGACGACGCTGAACGGCTCTACATCCAAGTTCTTGCAATAAAGCATGATCATTTTGATGCGCTGCACCTTCTTGGGGTGCTGATGCATCAGCGTGGTCGCCACGAGAAGGCGCTGGATTTGATCGCGAAGGCATTAGCGATCAATCCCGGATCCGCAGACGCAAATGCCAACCAAGCCCGCGTCTTCGCGGCCCTGGGCCAGCATGAAGCGGCATTGACAAGCTACGACCGTGCGCGCGCCTTGCGTCCCAAGGATGTCTCCACCCTCCGTGACTGCGCCAAAATACTCAATGCACTGAACCGGCATGAAGACGCGCTTGCGACCTGCGAAGAGGTGTTGGCACTGCAGCCTAACGATGCCGACGCGCTCAATGATCGGGGCATCCTCTTTCACCGCATGAAGCGCTTTAACGAGGCAATCGCAAGCTACAATCAGGCGCTCTACTTGCTTCCGAACAACGCTATCTTGCTGAATAACCGAGCCAATGCACAAGTGGAGGTCGGGCGATTTGAGGAGGCGTTGGCGGATTATAACCGTGCCATCGCGCTGCAGCCGGACTACGTCAACGCGCTGAACAATCGTGGAAGCGCCTTGGCTGAGCTTGAGCGGTTCGATGAGGCGATAGCGAGCTTCGATCTCGCTATAATCTTGCAACCAGAATACGTAGAAGCGCTTTTTAACCGTGGCAATGCCCTATGCGAATTGAGCCGGTTCGAGGAGGCGCTTGCCAGCTACAAGGCTGCACTTTCTGTCAGGCCCAATGACGCGGAACTACTAAATAGCTGTGGAAGGTCTTTGGTAGAACTAAAACGTTTCAATGAAGCATTTGCGAGCTATGACAGGGCAATCTCGTTGAGGCCGGACTATCCGGAGGCGTATTACAATCGAGGTATCGCACGGCAGGAATTAAACAGCCTCGGCGTTGCCCTACAAGCTGTGAGAATCGATGAACAAGCACCAATCAGCTACATCGGGTTCTATATTAATCTAGATCGCAGCCCAGATCGACGGTCGGAAATAGAGGATGATATTGCCCGTAATGGCCTGCATGATCTTTATCAACGCTTTCCTGCTGCTGATGGAAACGCTCTTGGCGTCCCTATCGGGCAGTTAACAAGTGGCGAGATCGGATGCTTCACCTCGCACTATCTTTTGCTCAAGCAAAATGCGGGAAGTCAAAAGCACCTTCATGTCATCGAGGATGACGCAGCTCTATCTCCGTATGTTTCGCAAACGATAAAGTCGATTATCGAGTTGGGTGTGATCGAGCAGTTTGACATGCTTTTCACCGACACATTTATTTTCCCTCGGCGGCGTGATTATCAGAAATACAAGGCACTTTATGACAGCAGCCTGGAACGCGATGCTGCCGGTAACATATCGTGTATTCATCCAACGGTCGTTAATTATACATCAGGAACGGTCTCATATGTCGTCAATTTTCGTTCGATCCCGCGGCTGCTTGAAACGCTTGGACGCGAGCTATTGAAGGGTCCTGTCGAGGCTCTCGATCTTACTATTCGAAGGATGGCCGGCGAAGGCGCGCTTCGCGTTGGATGTCTATTTCCTTTCGTAACGACATTGCACGTCGAGCAAAATGCTAACAACACCATTGGAGGTCGAAAGAGCGATCCGTTGACTCGGTTGGCCCTCTGCCTTGCGCGGCATTCCTTCTTCGTCGACTGTGACCACCGGGAGTTAAATGGCCGCGTCGTGGAAGCTTTATCACTCGCAGAACAAGGGGTTCGCCGGCAATTAGTTCCTGATCCTGATGCTCACCGCGATTTGCTGAATCATATCCTCGCGTTTTCGAGAACCGATAAATATCGTCGCTACTGAAATTCGTGATGAGTTGATGATCGCTTACTGCCTCTAAAGAGGCAGAGGGCCGGTCCGCCGTGTTGACGTCGACATGGCATGTCCGGAACTGGCCGATTTTGTTGAAGAAGTCGGCAGTTGCGGCGCAGATGATTTGCTGATTCAGTCGTGGTGATAGCCAGGACTGAAGATCATGATGGGACATCGGCAAGTCGATCAGGCTTCGTTGTTCTATGAGTTCTCGCTCGAAAAGCACGTTCCGCCGGATCACCTTTTGAGGTCGATCGACAGGTTTGTCGAGTTGGGCGAGCTGCGACGGGAGCTGGCCTCTTTCTACAGCACCATAGGCAGGCCTTCGGTCGATCCGGAGTTGATGATCCGGATGCTGATCGTCGGCTACAGCTTTGGCATCCGCTCGGAGAGGCGGCTTTGTGAGGAGGTTCATCTCAATCTGGCGTATCGGTGGTTCTGCCGGCTCGGGCTCGATGGCCAGGTCCCGGACCACTCCACCTTCTCCAAGAACCGGCACGGCCGCTTCCGCGAGAGCGACCTCTTTCGCCGCGTGTTCGAGACGGTCCTGCGGCGCTGCATCCGCGAGCGGCTGGTCGGCGGCGAAGGTTTCGCGGTCGACGCCAGCCTGATCAAGGCAGATGCCAACCGGCAGAAGGGCATCGAGGGTGACAAGGGGCTGCCACCGGACGCCGGCGGGCGGCCGGTCGAGGAGTATCTGGCGGTGCTGGACGATGCCGCCTTCGGGGCCGCGACCGAGGTTACACCCAAGTTCGTGTCTCCGGCCGATCCGGCGGCGCGCTGGACCGGCGCCCACGGCGGGCAGGCCTTCTTCGCCTACTCCACCAACTATCTGATCGACGTCGAGCATGCGATCATTGTCGACGTGGAGGCGACCACCGCCATCCGGCAGGCCGAGGTCCTGGCCGCCAAGCGCATGATCGAGCGCTCGATGGATCGCTTCGGCCTCTATCCCGCTCAACTCATGGGCGACAGCGCCTATGGCTCGGCCGAGATGCTTGGCTGGCTGGTCCATAAGCACGGCATCGAGCCGCACGTGACGGTATTCGACAGGTCGGCACGCAGGGACGGCACCTTCTCGCGCGACGACTTCACCTACGATCATGCCGGCGATGTCTACCGCTGTCCCGGCGGCACGACGCTAACCACGACTGGGACACTCGTGAATGACGGGACGACGATGCTCTACCGCGCGCTCCAACACGAGTGCGCGGGATGCGCGCTCAAGCCCAGGTGCTGCCCGAACGCGCCGGCCCGGAAAGTGCCGCGCTCGATCCACGAGGGAGCACGCGACATGGCGCGTCAAATCGCCAGGTCATGGCAAGGCGGCACGTCTCGACGGCTGCGCAAAAAGATCGAGATGCTGTTCGCCCACCTCAAGCGCATCCTCAAGCTCGACCGGCTCAGATTAAGAGGACCGACCGGCGCGCACGATGAGTTCCTCCTCGCAGCCACCGCCCAGAACCTCAGGAAGCTGGCCAAGCTGATCCCGTCACCAAACCTCAAGCCAGCCTGAGATCAAGGAGAAACGATTACGACGCCTCGGCGCGACGACAGCGCCCGATCTACTGCGCTCTATTGACGGACTTCTTCAACAAAATCGGCCCCTCACCGACATGCCGATCACGCAGGCCGATTTCCGCTTTCAAAGACAAAGCTGATCTGGCGTGCAGCAATAAAATGAGTGGGGAGCCTAGTCCTTTTCCGCCCCCAGCGCCTTCTTGGCCTGCTGCAATTCGTGGCGCATGTCGTCGCCGACCTTCGGAAACTGCAGGTCCAACCCATCCAGCGTCTCGACCACGGCGGCGGCCACCGCCAACCGGGTGAACCATTTGTTGTCGGCCGGGACCACATACCACGGCGCCTCCAGCGTCGAGGTGTTGCGGATCATGTCCTCATAGGCCGCCATATAGGCGTCCCAGTGCTCGCGCTCCTTGACGTCAGACATGGAAAACTTCCAGTTCTTCGCCGGCTCGTCGATGCGGTCGAGGAAGCGCTTACGCTGTTCTTCGCGCGAGATATTGAGAAAGAACTTCAAGATACGCGTGCCATTGCGGGCGAGATGGCTTTCGAAATTGCGGATGTCCTCGAAGCGATGGTGCCAGATATCTTTATGGTTGAGGACAAGCGGCAGTTTCTGCTTCGCCAGAAATTCCGGATGCACCCGCACCACCAACACTTCCTCGTAGTGCGAGCGATTGAAGATGCCGATACGCCCGCGCTCCGGCAGCGCCTTGCCGACGCGCCAGAGGAAATCGTGGTCGAGCTCTTCCGCGCTCGGCTGCTTGAAGGAATGGACTTGGCAGCCCTGCGGATTAACGCCGGTCATCACGTGCTTGATGGCGCTGTCCTTGCCGGCGGCATCCATGGCCTGGAACACGAGCAGCAGCGACCAGCGGTCGCTGGCGTAGAGCCTTTCCTGGAGGTCGGACAGCCGGCTGACGCCCTCCTCCAGCATATCCTTGGCCTCTTTCTTGTCGATGTCGAGGTCGCAGGTGTCGGCGGCCTTGTGATCGGCAAGCTTGAATTCGTAGGGCTTGTCGATACGGAATTGCTTGGCGAGATGTTCAAGTTTCATGGTGGGCATGTTCACGCGGTTCGGGCCGGCTTGGCAAGCCTTCGCCCCCGCCCTTTATGAGCCCGCAAAATGGTACCGAAGGAAGGCGGTGACGAAACGCGGCATGGCTGCGTCGAAATCCGACGGCCCGCGCACGATGCGAATGTCGGACAATTCCGGCTGGCGTTCACTTGCCAGGTGCGCGAGCATTCGCTCGCGTAAAGCGCCAGCGCTCTCCCGGCCGCGCAATGTCTTGATCTGAGCGATCAAGTTGCCGTCGGTCACCATGGTCCAGCCCGGCGCGACGGTGAAGTCCGACGCCTCGCAGCCGGTCTCTTCCTTCAGTTCGCGCCGCACGCTGAAATCGAGATCGACCTTGCCGTCGATGAGGTCGCTTCGGTCAGGCGTGCCGCAGGGGAAATAGATCCAGCCGGCGTTGGCGGTGTGCGGTCCCATGACGCCCAGCAGCACGGCGCCGTCGGCAGCGACAATGGCGGCGGCGCCGAAGCAGTCATGAACGCCCGCCGATGCACGCCCCCAGGCGCGCCAGGCGGTGAAGCTAGCGTAGTCGGTTTCGAAATAGCGGCCGTGCAGGACGCCGGCTTTCAGCCGCTGATCGTGCATCAGCAGCACCCGGCCGTTCCACAGCGCCGGCTTCTCGCGCTTGAGGGCCGCGAAATGGGCGTCGATCTCGGCGCGCCGCTCGTCGGCGAAGGGCCACCGCTTCGGCTCGAAGGTCAGATCCAGTTGATCGACGGGAGTGACGGTGGGCTCGGACATTGGCGGCAATCGACGCGACAGCGCCGCCGCCGTCAAGCCTCGATCGTGCCTTCCGACACCACCACAGCACCGCCGCCGACGGTGCCCGCGGTCAGCGCCCCGCCCTGCAGCGTCAGGCCGAGCGTGATCAGGCTCGGCCGGCCCATCTCGTAGCCCTGCTCGATGGTCACGCTATGGGTGCCGTTGCCGAGCCTGCCGAACCTGCCGACCACGCCGGCAAAAGCGGCCGCCGCGGAACCGGTAGCGGGATCCTCCACCACCCCCATGACCGGCGCGAACATGCGGGCGTGGAAATCATGGCCCGCCTCCGCCGTCTCCCGGGTGAAGATGAAGATGGCGCCATGGGGCGGCTCGACGAGTGTGCTGTCGAATATGGCGCGGTTGGGTTTGGCAAGAGCGACCGCGTCCAAACTCTTGACCGGCAGGAAGGTGAAGCCGTTACCGGCCGACCAGCAGCTCGTCGGGAAATCGCCGAAACCGATGTCGCCTGCGGCGATCCCGAGCGCTTCGGTGAGCGTCGCGGCCGGCGGCGGCGCGCTTGCCTCCACCGGCAGCGCCGGCAGGTCGAAGGTCGCTTCACCGCCATTTGCGTTCGGTGTCACCCGGCACGGCACCGGCCCGACGCCCTCCTTCAGCACCATGGCGCGCGTTTGATCGCCGCCATCCAGACGGGCCAACAGTACGGCGGTGCCCACCGTCGGATGGCCGGCGAAGGGCAGTTCGCGCGCGGGCGTGAAGATGCGCAATTGCGCCCGATGCGCCGCGTCCTGCGGCGGCAGCACGAACACCGTTTCCGAGAGGTTGAACTCGCCCGCGATCGCCTGCATGGCGGCAGTGTCGAGGCCCTCGCTCTCCAGCACCACCGCGAGCGGGTTGCCGGCAAAGCGCCGGTCGGTGAAGACATCGAGGGTGAAGAAGCGGCGTTTCATGGCGGTCAATCTCGTGAGCGCGCTCCGCGCGCGGAAGCTGCGACACTTGTAGCGCGCACCGCCGCCAGCTAACAATCAATAGAATCGATACGTCATATGCGCGCCGCTTATACGGCAAGCTCTTCCGCCTCGAAGGTCTCGCTCGGCTCGACAAGCTCGTCCTGCGCCGCGATGAGCTGGATCTCGCGCGTGCCGGCTTCCTCCGTCTTCTTCAGCACGCCGAAGATGCTGGAGGCGGCGCGGCTCAACGCCTCGCCGAGGCGGCCGCTGCGCAGATAGTGCGCGTAGAACAGCGCGGCGATGGCGTCGCCCGCGCCGTTGACGATGAGCGGCAGACGCGGCGTGCGGACGCGGAAGCAGCGCTCACCGTCCGAGGCCAGCAGATCGATGGCATCCGCCGGCGTCTCATCCTCACAATGCAGCGAGGTGACCATGATGACGCGCGGGCCGATGTCATGAACCGCCTTCAGCGCGGCACGCACCTCAGCGAGCGTCCTGCTCTCGCAGCCGGCGAGGAAATCGAGCTCGAAATGGTTGGGCGTGATGATGTCGGCGGCCGGCACCGCCTTCTCTTTCATGAATTCGGGGATGCCTCGCGCGACGAAGATACCGCGGTCCTTGTCGCCGATCACCGGATCGCAACAGTAGTGCGCCGACGGATTGGCCCTGCGCACCGTCGCCACCGCCTCGAGGATTGCCGCGCCGATCTCGGCGCTGCCCATGTAGCCCGACAAGACGCCGTCGCATTCACCGAGCACGCCGCGCTTTTCGATGCCGGCGGTGAGCTTCCGGATGAGGTCGGCGTGGAACACCTCGCCCTCCCAGTCCTCGTAGCCGGGGTGGTTGGAGTATTGCAGGGTGTGGATCGGCCAGACTTCCACGCCGATGCGCTGCAGTGGAAACACGGCGGCGGAATTGCCGACATGGCCGTAGGCGACGTGGGACTGGATGGAGAGGATATTCATGGAATGCCGATCTTAGCCACCATGCCCGCATCTGTCGCGGGCATTCATCTTGTCCCGGATTACAAAACAAACATGGCCGGGACAAGCCCGGCCATGCCACAGAATTTGTCGCCGCCGCAGCGGCACGAACGTTCGCGTTCTACTTGTTCGCCGCGTCGACGAACTTGTTGGTGTAGGTCTTCGACAGGTCGATGTGCGCCTTGGCGATGTCCGGCGAGGACTGCGAGAACACGTTGAGCACGGCCTGCGCGCCCTTCGGGTCCATCCGGCCGTCCTTGGAATACATCGACATCGTGTTCTTCAGCGCCGCGATGTAGAGCTTCTTGTTCTTGGTGAACGCCGGCGGCATCTTGGCGGTGATCTCCTCGGCCGAATGCGAGTGGATCCACTTCAGGGTCATGACGATGGCGTTGGTCATCGCCTGCGCTTCCTTCTGATGCGCCGCGATCCAGCTCGCCTTCGTATAGAGCGCGCCGCCGGGATACTGGCCGCCGAACACGGAGAGAGTATCCTTCTGCGAGCGGGTGTCGCTCAGGATGCGCAGGTTCTTGTACTTGCCGGCGAGCACGGTCACCGCCGGGTCAAGCATTACGGCGGCATCGATCTGCCCCTGCTCCATGGCGGCGATTGCCGAAGCGCCGAGACCGACGCCGATCACCGCGGCGGCGTTCTTGTCGACGCCGTTCTTGCTCAGCAGATATTTGAGGAAGAAGTCGGTGGAGGAGCCGGGCGCGGAGACGCCAACTTTCTTGCCGGCAAGGTCCTTGATCGACTTGATCTCGTTGGTGTGCTTGGGCGAGACCACCAGCACAAGACCGGGGAAACGGTCATAGACGACGAAGGCCTGCAAGCCCTGGCCCTTGGGTGCGAGCTCGACGCAGTGGTCGAAATAGCCGGAGACCACGTCGGCCGAGCCGCCCAGCACCGCCTTGAGCGCGGTCGAGCCGCCCTTGAACTGAACCACTTCGACGTTGACGCCGGCCTTCTTGTACATGCCGAGCTGGTGGGCGAGCATGGTCGGCAGATAGCACAGGCACGAGGCGCCGCCGATGGCGAGCGTGACCTTCGGCATCTGCGCGAACGCGAAACCAGTCGACAACACCAGGGCGGCGAGCGAAACGCCGAGCCGCCGCAATAACTTGTTACGCATGGATTTCCTCCCTTGGGAAACGCGGCCTCAAGGGCCCGTTGGGCGCGGACCATAGATCAGCGGCGCGGCGCTGCCTAGCCGTATTCGAAATGGCTGATGTGTCCGGGCCGCAAAGCCCTGGCTATCAGGGCCGCGCGTCAGAGGGCGCCGGCCGCCAGACCAACAGCCGCTTCTCGACCAACGTGACAATCATGTCGATCACGATCACGAAGGCGGCGAGCACGAACATACCGGCGAAGACGCCGGCGACGTCGAACACGCCCTCCGCCTGCTGGATGAGATAGCCGAGGCCGGCGGCGGAGCCGAGATATTCACCCACCACTGCGCCCACGACGGCGAAGCCCACCGAGGTGTGCAGCGAGGAGAACATCCACGACAGCGCCGACGGCCAGTAGACGTGGCGCATCAGTTGCCGCTCGTTCATGCCCAGCATGCGCGCGTTGGCGAGCACGGTGGGGCTGACTTCCTTGACGCCCTGGTAGACGTTGAAGAACACGATGAAGAAGACGAGCGTCACGCCCAGCGCCACCTTCGACCAGATGCCGAGGCCCAGCCAGAGCGTGAAGATCGGCGCCAACACCACGCGCGGCAGCGCGTTGGCCATTTTGACGTAAGGGTCGAACACGGCGTTGGTGCGCGGCTGGCGCGCGAACCAGAAGCCGACCAGCACGCCGCCGACCGAGCCGATGATGAAGGCGAGGATCGATTCCTCCAGCGTCACCCACAAGTGCTTCCAGATAATGCCGCTGACGAACCAATCGACGATCTGCTTGGCGACGTCCAGCGGGTTGGAGAAGAAGAACGGCGGCAACACGATGTGGCCGAAGATCGGATAGGTTGACAGCACGTACCAGAGCGCGACGAAGACGACGGCGACCAGGATTTGTAGCGACAGCAGTTGCAGTCGATTCATCGCGGCACCCTCTCTTTCCTTCTCCCCTTGTGGGAGAAGGTCCCCGAGCGGAGGCGAAGCCGAGCGAGGGGGGATGAGGGGTCTGTGTCAGAGTGAGGCGCAGACCCCTCACCCGGCTCGCGCTCCGCTATCGTTCCTGCGCGAGCCACCCTCTCCCACAAGGGGAGAGGGTAAAGCGAGCGCGCTGAAATGCCCGCGATCATCACGCCCCCTCCGTTTGCGCGTAGCCCTTGACCACTTCGGCCTTGAGCTTGTGCCAGATGTCGCGGTGCAGGTCGTGGAAGGTGGCGTCGAGCTTCACTTCGGAGATGTCGTTGCGCGGGCGCTTCAGCGGCACCCGCCAGTCGCCGATGATGCGCGAGGCGGGGCCCGCCGACATGATCACCACCCGGTCGGACAGAGCGATGGCCTCTTCAAGATCATGGGTGACGAACAGCACGGCCTTGCGGTCGGCGCTCCACAGCTCCAGCAGAAGATTGCCCATGATCTGCCGAGTCTGCGCATCGAGCGGACCGAACGGCTCGTCCATAAGAAGGATCTTGGGATCGCGGATCAGAACCTGCGCCAGCCCCACGCGCTTGCGCTGGCCACCCGAGAGCATGTGCGGATAGCGGTCGCCGAAGGCGCCGAGCCCCACCTTCTTCAGCCATTCCTGCGCCCGCGGGCGCGCCTCGCTCGAAGGCACCCCCGCCGTCTCCAGCCCGATGGCGACGTTTTCCAAGGCCGTCTTCCAGGGAAACAGCGCGTCGGCCTGGAACAGATAGCCGGCCTGCTTGTTGAGCGCGCTCAACGGCGCCCCAAAGATATCGACCCGGCCGGCCGCGGGCGCCAGCAGCCCGGCGGCGATGTTCAAAAGTGTGGACTTGCCGCAGCCGGTCGGCCCGACGATGGCGACGAACTCGCCGTCCGCAACGTGCAGGGTCGCCTGCGCCACGGCCGTGAAGGTGCCGCCGCCGGCCACGCGGAAGGCGACGTCCACGTCGCTGAGCGCGACGGCGGTCTGCTGCGGCATGCCTGCACCCTCAGCCATGCCCACACCTCGCCAGGTCAGGTTTCAGCGTCTCAAACATTCCCGTTCGTCCGGTCGCTCACCGCAGCACTAGTAGCGGCTCGGCACGCCCTTGCAAACGGGTTTAGCGGCCGCAGGGCCCTCCTAAACGAAATCGCCGGGGTGGACCCCGGCGATGACGTTCTCGTTTGAAGCGCCTCGCGCCTAGTTCTTGCTCTTATCCACCAGCGCCCGCTCCTTGATCCACGGCATCATGTCGCGCAGCTTGCCGCCGATCTGCTCGGCGTTGTGCTCGGCGAGCTTGGCGCGCGTGGCCTTGAACGAGGTCTGGTTGACTTTGTTCTCCAGCATCCAGTCGCGGGTGAAGCGACCGGACTGGATGTCGTCGAGCACGCGCTTCATCTCAGCGCGCGTCTCCTGGGTGATGATGCGCGGGCCGGTGACGTATTCGCCATACTCGGCGGTATTCGACACCGAGTAGTTCATGTTGGCGATGCCGCCTTCGTAGATCAGGTCCACGATCAGCTTCATCTCGTGGATGCACTCGAAGTAAGCCATCTCCGGTGCGTAGCCGGCCTCGCACAGGGTGTCGAAGCCCGCCTTCATCAACTCGACCACGCCGCCGCACAGCACCGCCTGCTCGCCGAAGAGATCCGTCTCGCACTCTTCCTTGAACGTGGTCTCGATGACACCGGCGCGACCGCCGCCGATCGCCGCCGCGTAGGAGAGACCGAGATCATGCGCGTTGCCGGATGCGTCCTGGTGCACCGCCAGCAGGCACGGCACGCCGGCGCCGCGCTGATACTCCGAGCGCACGGTGTGGCCGGGGCCCTTGGGCGCGACCATCAGCACGTCGATGCCCTTGCCGGCCTCGATCAGGTTGAAGTGGATGTTGAGGCCGTGCGCGAACATGACCGCGGCACCTTCCTTGAGGTTCGGCGCGATGTGCTCGTTGTAGATTTCGGCCTGCAGCTCGTCGGGCGTGAGCATCATCATGACGTCGGCCCACTTGGCGGCTTCGGCCACTTCCATGACCTTGAGCTTCTCGCCCTGCGCCTTCTTCACGCCGGCCGAGGTCTTGCGCAGCGCGACCACAACCTCCTTCACGCCGGAATCGCGCAGGTTAAGCGCGTGGGCGTGGCCCTGGCTGCCGTAGCCGACAATGGCGACCTTCTTGCCCTTGATCAGGTTCAGGTCGGCGTCGCGATCGTAGTAAACACGCATGATGATCCTCTAGAGTTCGACCATGATCCGATAAGGCGGACCATGGTCTCGCTTTGTTGTTTGAGCATGATCTTTTCCGAAAACCGGTTTCCACTTTTCGGGATCATGCTCCAGCCCCGGAAATGTCGGTCATGCTTCTAGGACGCTCCGGGACCGCCGACAAGGCCCGGAATCCCTTTAGTTTCACCCCTCGAGCAGCATCGGCACGATGCTGGCCACCAGAAGCAGCCCCATGACGATGTTGAACAACCGGGCGCGGCCCGGATCGCGCAACAGGCGCCTGAGCGCCACGCCGAAGCTCGCCCAGGTCGTCACAGAGCCGGCGGTGACGATCCCGAACACCGCCACCATGATGGCGAGGTCGCGGGCCTCTTGGCCGGGCCTGAGGTAGATGGCGATGGCGCTGATGGCGGCGACCAGGCCCTTGGGATTGATCCATTGGAACGCCGCGGCCTGCCAGAAGGTGAACGGCCGCGTTGGCCCGCCGCCGGTGTCGCGCGCCAGGTGGGCGGTGGCGACCTTGTAGGCGAGCCAGAGCAGATAGACGCTGCCCACGACCTTGATCACGAGCTGTAGCTGCGGGACGGCTTCGAAAACGAGGCCGAGCCCCAGGCCGCTGGCGAGGACAAGCACCACGAAGCCGGCCGTCACGCCGGCCATGTGCGGGAGCGTCCGGACGAATCCGAAATTCACGCCGGAGGCCGCCAGCATGACGTTGTTCGGGCCCGGCGTGAACGCCATCGCCACAGCGAAGGTCACGAGCGGAAGGAGGATATTGACGGGCATTTCCATTGTCTCGGCACGAGTAGCGGATAATCCGCCGCCGCTCAGCCCTCCCCCGGCCCACGCCGGATCGCCGCGATGCCGGTGCGTGCCACCTCGACCAGGCCGAGCGGCAGCATCAGGTCGATGAACTGCTCGATCTTGCTCGAATTGCCGGTGATCTCGAACACGAAGCTCTCGGTGGTGGCGTCGATCACGCGCGCCCGGAAGGCGTCGGCCAGCCGCAGCGCCTCGACGCGATGCTCACCGCGCCCCTGCACCTTGACCATGGCCAGCTCGCGCTCGATCGAATTGCCGGCGAGCGTCATATCGACGACCTGATGCACCGGCACCAGTCGATCAAGCTGGTTCTTGATCTGCTCGATCACCATCGGCGTGCCGGTGGTGACGACGGTAATAAGCGAGAGATGCTGCTGGTGCTCGGTCTCCGACACCGTCAGCGACTCGATGTTGTAGCCGCGGCCGGAGAACAGGCCGATGACGCGGGCCAGCACGCCCGGTTCGTTGTCGACCAAGACCGAGAGCGTGTGGGTCACGATGCCTTCGTTGATCGTCTTGGCAGGATAATGGGATGTCGTGGGAGCGTTCATTACACCAACACCTTGCCTTCCTCGGTGATCGCCTCCTCGATGTCCTCGGCGGCGCCGCTGAGCAGCATCTCGTTATGGGCGCGGCCCGACGGGATCATCGGGAAGCAATTCTCCGCCGGATCGACCACGCAGTCGAACAGCACCGGCCGGTCGACATCGATCATTTCGTTGATGGCGTGATCGAGATCGCCCGGCTTCTCGCAGCGAATGCCATACGCGTGCATGGCCTCGGCCAGCTTGACGAAATCCGGCAACGCCTCGGAATAGCTCTCCGAATAACGGCCGCCGTGCAGGAGCTCCTGCCACTGGCGCACCATCCCCATGTAGCCGTTGTTGAGGATGAAGATCTTGACCGGCAGCCGGTACTGCACCGCCGTCGATAGCTCCTGCATGGTCATCTGCACCGACGCTTCACCGGCGATGTCGATGACCAGCGAGCCCGGATGCGCAAGCTGCACGCCGACCGACGCCGGCAGGCCGTAGCCCATGGTGCCGAGGCCCCCGGACGTCATCCAGCGGTTGGGTTCGTTGAAGCCGTAGAACTGAGCCGCCCACATCTGGTGCTGGCCGACCTCGGTGGTGATGTAGGTATCGCGATCCTTGGTCAGCTCATAGAGCCGCTGGATGGCGTATTGCGGCTTGATCACCTCGTTCGACTGGCGATAGGCCAGCGACTTGCGCGCGCGCCATTTGTCGATCTGCTTCCACCAGTCGCCGAGCGCCTTGCCGTCGGCCTGCTTGGCCTGCGTGCGCCACAGCCGCACCATGTCTTCCAGGACGTGCGCGCAGTCGCCGACGATGGGCAGCTCAACGTGCACGTTCTTGTTGATCGACGAAGGATCGATGTCGATGTGGATCTTGCGCGAATTCGGCGCAAAGGCGTCGATCCTCCCGGTGATGCGGTCGTCGAAGCGCGCGCCGACGCACACCATGACGTCGCAGTCGTGCATCACCATGTTGGCTTCCAGCGTGCCGTGCATGCCGAGCATGCCCAGCCACTGCTTATCGTTGGCAGGATAGGCGCCGAGCCCCATCAGCGTCGAGGTGATCGGAAAGCCGGTGAGTTGGACCAGTTCGCGCAACAGGTCGCTCGCTGCCTTGCCGGAATTGATCACGCCGCCGCCAGTGTAGAAGATCGGCTTCTTGGCCGACGCCATCATCTCAACCGCCGTCCGGATCTTGTCCATGTCGCCCTTGACCTTGGGCTTGTAGCCGGTGTGCGGATTCTCCTTGGGCTTGAAATAGGTGCCGGTGGCGAACTGGATGTCCTTCGGGATGTCGACCACCACCGGCCCGGGCCGGCCGCTTGATGCGATATGAAACGCCTCGTGCAGCACGCCTGGCAGGTCATCGATGCTCTTCACTAGGTAATTGTGCTTGGTGCACGGCCGCGTGATCCCGACGGTGTCGGCCTCCTGGAACGCGTCGTTGCCGATGAGATGGGTCGGCACCTGGCCGGTGAGGCAGACGATCGGGATCGAGTCCATCAGCGCGTCGGTGAGGCCCGTGACCGCGTTGGTGGCGCCGGGGCCCGAAGTCACCAGCACGCAGCCGACCTTGCCGGTGGAGCGGGCATAGCCCTCCGCCGCGTGCACCGCACCCTGTTCATGACGGACGAGCACGTGTTGAACCTGATCCTGCGCGAAAATCGCATCGTAGATCGGCAGCACCGCGCCGCCCGGATAGCCGAACAGGTGTTTCACCCCTTGGTCGGCGAGCGCCTGGATCACCATCTCGGCGCCGGTCATTTCGCGTGTCATGGTCGTCGTCCTTGCCTTCAGTTCACTCTCGTTATCGCCCGCTCGTGTCGTTTCGATGCCGTCCAGCCAATAAAAAAGGCCCGTTGAAGGGCCTGTTCGGACGCTTTCCTCTAGCAAATAGCCCTCAAGGGCCGCCGGGAGGCGTCCGAACGCTTACTACGAGGAAAATAATGTTGCGCGTCATTGTTCCTGCCTGAACTTTCGTTGCGCGTTATAGGTACGGCGCGCTGCACGGTCAAGAACAAATTACAACCTTTCGGGCACCCTGGCCAGAACCAAGCCAGGGGCCGAACGGTCACATTTGATGTCGGTTGCGCGACCGTGGCCGGCGGAGCGGCAGCTCTCTAGGAGGCCGCCACCCCTACGTCGGGTGTGGCGGCTCACGCAGCCGCGCTTGCGTCCTCGGCGCCGCTTAGCTGCCCCGCGCCAGCGCCGAGCTTGAAGTAGGCGACACGCTGGGCCATGTCGGCGGACTGGTGCTCCAGCGTCTTAGCGGTCGCCGCGTTCTCCTCAACCAACGCCGAGTTCTGCTGCGTTGCCTCGTCGAGCTGCGCCAGAGCCTGGTTCACGTGGTCGATCCCCTGCGCCTGCTCGTTGGTCGTGAGCGCGATGTCCCCCACGATGCCCGACACGTCGCGGATCTGCTCGACGATCTTGGTCAGCGCCTCGCCTGCCTGGTTGACCAGCGCCACGCCGTCCTTCACCTGGCCCGAGCTGTTGGCGATCAGTTCCTTGATGTTCTTGGCCGCTTCCGACGAGCGCTGCGCCAGGCTGCGCACCTCGGTCGCCACCACCGCGAAGCCGCGGCCAGCATCGCCCGCGCGCGCGGCTTCCACCGCCGCGTTGAGCGCCAGCAGGTTGGTCTGCCGCGCGATCTCGTCGATGACGTTGGTGATCTCGGAGATCTCGCCCGACGACGATTCGATCTTCGACATCGCATCCACCGTGTTGCCGACCACCGTAGTGCTGTTGTCGGCCACGGTCTGCATGCTGGACGCGAACTCGTTGGCGCGCTGGGCGTTCTCCGCGTTCTTCTTGACGCTCGAGGCCATCTCCTGCAGCGAGGCCGTGGTCTCTTCCAGGCCCGCCGCCTGCTCCTCGGTGCGCTGCGACAGGTCCGTGGTGCTGGCGGAGATCTCGGTCGCCGCATTGGCGACGTCGTTGGTCGCCGCGATGATGCCGGCCACGGTGTCCGCCAGGCGATCGACCGTACTGTTGAAGTCGACAACGAGCTGGCGGTAGGCCTCCGGCACCTCGTCGTCCATGCGCACTGTGAGGTCGCCATCCGACAACCGCGCGAGGCCGTCGCCCAGCGCCCCAATCAGGCCCGCGAGTTGCTCGGCGTCGCGCGCCTGCTCCAGCGCCGCCTGGCGCTCGGCCTCAAGCTGCTTCTGGCGCTCGGCATCGGCTTCCTCCTTCAGCTTGGCGCTGCGCGCCTGCTCGGCCTGCACCTGTTCCTGCGAGGCCATCATCTTCTGGCGCTCTTCGTCGACCCGGGCTTCGAGCAGCGCCACCTGTTCGGCGCGCTCGCGCTCCTTGTTGCGCTCCGCCTCGTCGAGGGTGGCACGGGTCTGGTCGAGCGACTTCAAGAGCCGGCCAAGCTCGTCGCGGCGCTTGGTGACGATGGGTTGCGAGAAGTCGCCGCTGGCGATGGTTTCCGACGCCTTCATGGCATTGCGGATCGGGCGGCTGAACGAGGCCGCCATCAGCACCGCCGCTCCGAGCCCCACCACGACCGCAGCAATGGCGAGGATGATCAGATTGCGTTTCGATTTGGCCGCCGTCGCATCCGCCGCGGCCTTGAAATTGGCCCCGTACATGTTCGCGTTACCGGCGATCATGTCCAGTTCGTCGCTCAGGGTGTTTCCGTCGTCGATGACCGTCTGTGCCGACGACTTCTGGGCGCCGGCCGCGGCCGGCTTCAAATAGGCCATCGCGGCTTTGTGCCATTCCTGCGCCATCGGCACGATTTGGTCGATTCCGTCGTTGAAGCCGCGGGCCTTGGCCAAGCGCTTCTTGACCGTGTCCATGTTGTCGCCGAGTTCGGCCATGAACTGGTCGACGTTCGAAAGCGCCTCCGCGCTCGCGGGCTTATTCAGCAGAATAGATTTTTCGACGCTGCGGCGGGCTTTTTCGAATCCCACTTGTGCCGCACGGGCGGAGCTGGCAGCCGCCATAGGACCGTCATGAAGGCCGGAGACGAGCGCGCTCGTCGCTGTAATGAGCTGATAGCCGTAGCCGGCGACGCCCGCCGCAAGCAGGACGACAATACTGAAAGAAAGAAGAAGCTTGATACGAATTGACATGAGCGCTCTCGTTTTTGTTATGGAGGGCTCGCTCGATCGTCGTTCGCCGCAACGGAAACGCTGCGATAGTGCCGCGGCGTAAACGGTCCCCAATCCCCCACAATCTACGCAAATACCGCGCAATCATTTTAGAACTGCTTAACGGCCCCAATTTCACGTCATTTCATTTTATTGTCCTAGATTATAGGTCTTGTGCGCCAATGAACCCTGAGCTTCGCACGCACTTCGGCGCAAAATTCGGCTCCGCTCAGCTCAAGGCGTCCATGATTTTGGCCTGCGCGGCCTCGGCGTCCATCCAGGGCCAGTCTTTCATCTGGTTGCGGAACCAGGTGAGCTGGCGCTTGGCATAACGGCGGGTGTCCATCACGCTGCCGGCGGCCGCTTCTTCCAGCGAGATCTCGCCGCGCATATGGCGGATCAGCCAGGGCACGCCGTGCGCCTTCATCGCCGGCAGCGTCGGGTCGAGTTTACGCGCTTCGAGCGCCCGCACCTCGTCCAATGCACCAGCCTGCAGCATGGCGGCGAAGCGGGCCTCGATGCGGCGCACGAGTTCGCCGCGCTCGCAGGTAACGAACACCTTCACGACCCGTCCGGCATCGATGAGCGGCGGCATCCCCTCACGATGCCAGTCGGTCAATGACCGACCGGTCGCCAGCACTACCTCAAGGGCGCGCGAGATGCGCGCGCGGTCGTTGGGCATCAACCGCTGCGCCGTCGCCGGGTCGCGCGCGCTGAGTTCGGCATAGAGAGGCTGAACGCCTTCCTGCTGCAACCGCCCACGCACCGCCGCCCGGATGTCGGGCGGCACCGGCGGCACCGCCGCAAGCCCCGTGGTCAGCGCCTTGAAATAAAGCCCGGTGCCGCCGACCAGGATCGGCGCTCGACCCTCGCGGGCGCACTCGGCCAGCACCGCAGCCACGTCCTGGAACCAGCGCCCCACCGAGTAATTCTCCGCCGCGTCCACGTGACCGTAGAGCCGGTGCGGCACGCGCGCTTCCTCCTCGGGGCTGGGCCGCGCGGTGATGACGCGCAGATCACGGTAGACCTGCATGGAGTCGGCATTGACGATGATGCCACCAAGCCGCTCGGCCAACCGCATCGCCAGCGCCGACTTGCCGCTGGCGGTGGGGCCTGCAATAAGCGCGGCGCGTCCACCATCGTGCATCGAATGACCGCTCATCCTTCCCACGTCGCAACCCTGATCGCCGCCGGCGCACTCGACGGCGCCGCCGTCGGCCGCGTGCGCGCGGCGCTTCCCCACGCCACCGAGCCGCAACCGCTCGGGCCCGACGCCACCGACATTTCCTTTAGCGCGGATCAGCCGGTCGACCAACGCGCGCTCGCCGCCACCTTGCGCGCGGCCGCCGCCGCGCCCTTGGACGTCGTTGTGCAACCGGTGACGAACCGCCGCAAGAAGATGTTCCTCGCCGACATGGATTCCACCATGATCGGCCAGGAATGCATCGACGAGCTCGCCGACTACGCCGGCCTCAAGGCCTACGTGTCAGCGATTACCGAGCGCGCCATGCGCGGCGAGATCGCCTTCGAACCGGCGCTGCGCGAACGCGTGGCCCTGCTTAAGGGCATCCCGATCTCGGTGATCGACGAGGTGTTCGAAAAGCGCATCACGCTCACGCCCGGCGCGCGCACGCTCGTCGCCACAATGCGCGCCAACGGCGCCTTCACCTGTCTCGTCTCCGGCGGCTTCACGCTCTTCACCAACCGGGTCGCCGCCATGATCGGATTCGACGAGACCCGTGCCAACGTCCTCGAGCTCGAAGGCGAAACGCTCGCCGGCGCGGTCGCCGAGCCGATCTTCGGCCGCGAGTCGAAGCTCGCGGCGCTGCATGAACTCACAGCCGCGCATGGCCTCAAGCCCGAAGAGACCCTGGTTACCGGCGACGGCGCCAACGACCTTGCCATGATTGCCGAAGCCGGCCTCGGCGTCGCCTACCACGCCAAGCCGAAGGTGGCGGAAGCCGCCACCGCGCGCATCGACCACGGCGACCTCACCGCGCTGCTTTACGTGCAGGGGTACCGGCGGGATGCGTTCGTGGACGCGTAAAGGGCTGCCATCGCCCGCGAAGGCTGATGCCCAGTAACCCTGGCGCGCGGTCTTTGGAAGGGTTGACGAATCCTGGATGCCCCGCTGGAGCCTGCGCTCGGGCCGGCCGCAGGCCGGATCCGAGCACGGGGCATGACAGCATTTAATTTGAGGCCGGCGTCGACTCTATTTCAATTTCAGCGGCACGAAAGTCGTGCTGCCGTCCGGCGTGACCACCAGCAGCAGCACGGTCTGCTTGCCGTCCTTACGCAGCTTGGCGATGCTCTTTTCCAGGTCGGCCACGGTGTCGACCGGTTCCTGCTGGACTTCCGAGATCACCATGCCGGGCACCAGATGCTGGTCGGCGGCTTCCGAGTCAGGCTTCACGCCGGTGATCAGCACGCCCTTCACACCATCCTTGATGCTGTGCTTCTTGCGCGAGGCGGCCGTCAGGTCGGCGAGATCGAGGCCGAGCGCCTTCTTCACCACCGGCTGTTCCTGCTTCGGGTTGTCCTTGTTCGGCGTCAGCGCGGCCTGCTTTTCCTCCTTCAGCCGGCCGAGCTTCACGCGCTTGGTGATCTCCTTGCCCTTGCGGAGCACGACGACGTCGACCTCCTTGCCGACCGGCGTATCCGCCACAATGCGGGGCAGGTCACGCATCTCCTTCACGTTCTGACCGTCGAACTTGACGATCACGTCGCCGGTTTCGATGCCGGCGGGCTTGGCCGGTCCTTTGTCATCGACGCCCGCCACCAGCGCTCCCCGCGGCGGCTTGATGTTGAGGCTGTCGGCGACCTCGTCGGTCACGGTCTGGATCTTCACGCCGAGCCAGCCGCGCCGCACCTCGCCGTATTCGCGCAACTGCGCGATCACCGGCGCCACCGTGTTGGACGGCACCGCGAAGCCGATGCCGATCGAGCCGCCCGACGGCGAGATGATCGCGGTGTTGACGCCGATCACCTGTCCCTCGAGATTGAACAGCGGCCCGCCCGAATTGCCGCGATTGATGGCGGCGTCGGTCTGGATGTAGTTGTCGTACGGCCCCGAGCGGATGTCGCGATTGCGCGCCGAGACGATGCCGGCCGTCACCGTGCCGCCGAGACCGAACGGATTGCCGATGGCGATCACCCATTCCCCCAGCCGCAGCTTGTCGGAATTGCCGAACGTCACCGCCTTGAGCGGGTGCGGCGGATTGACCTTCAGCAGCGCCAGGTCGACCTTGGTGTCGCGACCGATGATCTTCGCGCGCAACGTGGTGCCGTCAGTGAAGATGACGTCGACCTCGTCGGAATCGGCGATGACATGGTTGTTGGTCACCACGTAGCCCGCCGGGTCGATGACGAAGCCGGAGCCGAGCGAATTGACACGGCGCTTGGGCCCGCCCTTTTCGCCCTGCCGTTTCTTGAATTCCTTGAACAGGTCGCCGAGCGGCGAATTCGGCGGCAGTTGCGGCAGGTCGCTCATGTCCACCGACTGCTTGGTGGAAATGTTCACGACGGCGCCGATCACCTGCCCTGCCACGTCGGCGATGCCCTCGGGACCACGCGCTTGCGCGGGCGCGGCGAAGGCCGGCCAAAGCAGGACGGCCGCGGCCAGCACGATCATACCCGTGCGGCCGGCACGCAAACGCTGGATGAATGCGCCCATGGGCGTCTTGGCTCCTGAATATGAGTTTCAAACGAGACTGCGCCTGACATCAGGGCGATTCAAGGGCAATCGACCTCATATCGGTGGCGGGTGGAGTTCGCGCAAGGCCTGGATTTAGGGACGAATCGACGCCGAAAGCGCCGGAATGCATGGCTTCAACGTCGCCGGTCAACGGCCGGCCGCGAGAAACGAGGCGCGCGATTCGCGCAAAGTCAGGCAAGGTGCCTCAGCCCAGGCCGACCACCCGCACCAGCCAGACCAGCGCCAGCCCGATCACCGCGGCGATGATGCCGAGCGTGCGCAGCGAATGGTCGGGCGTCTCCAAGACGCTCAGCATCGCCTTCTTGGCGTGTCCAGGAAAGGCCGCGAAGACCAAGCCCTCAATGACGAACACCAGTCCAAGCGCGGCCAGGAAATCGCTCATACCGGGCCGCGCTTCTTCCTGCGCCTACTGCGCGTGTGCCGGCATGGCGGCCCGCGGCGCCATCGCCTCCGGCCGCATGGACGTCGATGGCGTGCCGGCCTTGGACGGGCTCGGCGTCGGCGTGGCCTCCACCGGCGCCTTCCCCGACGGATTGTTGAAGAAGCGGAAGAAGCTTGAGTTCGGCCCCAGGACGTAACGGGTGTCGCCGTGCTTGAGCCCGTTCTGATAAGCCAGCATCGAACGGTAGAATTCGAAGAACTTCGGATCCTGCGTGTAGGCCTTGGCGAATATCTCGTTGCGCTTGGCGTCGCCTTCACCGCGGATCTGCTCAGCCTTCGACTTGGCTTCGGCGATCAGCACCGTCACCTGGCGGTCGGCCTGCGAGCGGATCTCCTGAGCCCGCTGCTGCCCCTGCGCGCGATACTCGGCCGCTTCGCGCTGGCGCTCAGTCTGCATGCGTCGGTAGACCGCCTGGCTGTTCTGCTCCGGCAGATCGGCGCGCCGGATGCGCACGTCAACCACCTCAATACCGTAGCTTTGTGCTTCGTGATCGAGCAGTTTCTGGATGCGGTTCATCAAGGCGGCGCGCTTGTCGCGCACCACCTCGATGAAGCTCGATTCGCCGAGCACGCGTCGCAGCGCCGAATTGAGCAGGATTTCGAGCTGTGAATCGGACGCCTGCTTGGAACCGAGCGTCTGATAGAAGCGCAGCGGATTCTTGATCCGGTAGCGCGCGAAGGCATCGACGACCAGCCGCTTCTGGTCAGAGGCGATGACTTCCTGTGTCGGCGCTTCGAGATCGAGAATGCGCTTGTCGATAGTGATCACGCTGTCGATGAACGGCATTTTCACGTGCAGGCCGGGTTCGTCGACCACGCGCACGACCTTGCCGAGCCGCACCACCAGCGCCTGCTGGGTCTGGTAGACCGTAAATAACGCGCTGTAGGCAACGATCAGGGCAGCCGCGATGAGGACGACGATGACGCCGCCGATGACATTGAATCTCATTGGCTGCCTCCGGACTGGCTTTGCGATGAATTGCGCCCGGATTGCGAAGCGCCGCCTTGCGGCGACGGCTGCGCCTTCGAACCCAGCTCCTTGAGCGGCAGATACGGCACCACGCCGCTTCCGCCGTGGTTGGTGTCCATGATCACCTTGTCGCTACTGCCGAGAATGCGCTCCATCGTCTCCAGGTACATGCGCTCGCGGGTGACACCGGGCGCCTTCTTGTACTGGTCGTAGATTTTGATGAAGCGCGCGGCCTCGCCGGTGGCTTCCGCCACCGTCTGCTGCTTGTAGGCTTCCGCCGCCTGAGTGATCTTGGCGACGTTACCGCGCGCCTCGGGGATCACCCGGTTGGCATAGGTCTGCGCCTCATTGACCGAGCGGTCGAGGTCGATGCGTGCGGCTTGCACGTCACGGAAGGCGTCGATCACCTGCTTTGGCGGATCGACCTTCTGCAACTGCACCTGGGTGATATCGATGCCGGCGCCGTAACTGTCGAGCGTCTTCTGCATCAACTTCTGCACGGCGGTTTCGGTCACTTGGCGCGCGCCGGTCAGGAGCGGTCCGATATCGGAGCGGCCGACCACTTCGCGCATGGCGCTCTCCGCCACCGCCTTCACCGTGCCGGCCGGATGCTGGATGTTGAAAAGGTAATCGCCGACACCGGTCGGCTTGACCTTCCAGAAGACTGAGAAGTTGACGTCGACGATGTTCTCGTCGCCGGTCAGCATCAGGCTTTCCTGCGGCACCTCGCGCGTGACCGCCCCGGTGCCGCTACCGGTGTTGATCTGGCGCATGCCGATGTCGATCTTGTTGACGCGCAGCGCCTTGGGCGTGAGCGCCGTCTCGATTGGATAAGGTAGATGGTAGTTCAGGCCGGGCTGCACCTCGCGTACTTCCTTGCCGAAGCGCAGCACCACGCCGAGTTCATCGGGATCGACGCGGAAGAAGCCTGATGCGCCCCACAGCGCGATGACCGCGATCGCCAGCAGCACGAAGCCCTTGCCGCCCATGTTGCCGCCCGGCAGGACGCTGCGCAGGCGATCCTGCCCACGGCGGAGCATTTCCTCCAGATCGGGGCTCGAAGGTCCCTGTTGCTGCGGTCCGGAGCCCCAGGGGCCCTTGCCGCCGCCCGAGCCGCCCCAAGGGCCGCCGCCCTGATTGCTCCATGGCATTATGCTGATCTCCTCGGCTGCAGCGATGATGAAATCCGCCAGCCTCGTTTTTCGGGGAGGGTTATAGGGGAGCCGCGCCCGCGTCGCAACGCGCCCGGATGCCGCGTTTTCGTGATAGTTCAGCGCCTTGAATAGGCCGTTACGCTGAAATCGGCGCTGTCGTCCGGTCCCGCCGGGTATTTGCGCCGCGAGACCTCCCGCCAGATTGCCGGATCGATGGGCGGAAATTTCACGTCGCCCTCGGGCACGGCGTGAACATGGGTAATTTCCAGCCGGTCAGCAAGCGGCATGGCGGCAAGAAATATGTCGCTGCCGCCGATCACCATGATCTCGTCGGTGCCGCGCGCCTCGGCGTCCTTGCGGGCGGCGTCGAGCGCGGCCTCGAAGCTCGGCACCACCAGCGCGCCGTGGGCGACGAAATGCGGATCGCGGGTGATGACGATGTTGGTCCGCCGCGGCAGCGGCCGGCCGACGGACTGCCAGGTCTTGCGCCCCATCACCACCGGCTTGTCGATGGTGAGTGCGCGGAAATGCGCGAGATCGGACTTCAACCGCCACGGCATGCCGCCGGCGGCGCCGATCACGCCATTCTCCGCCACCGCCGCGACCAGGACCACTTTCATTCACATATTTCCTTGTGCCGCGAAGCGGCTCAGCGCGTCACCGCTCAATCGGCAGACTTTCCATTCGTCCATCACTTGCGCCCCGATCGACTTGTAGAACGCGATCGACGGTGCGTTCCAGTCGAGCACCGCCCACTCGAAGCGCGCCCAGCCTTCGTCAACGCAGCGGCGCGCAAGCCGCATCAGCAATGCCTTGCCGATGCCCCGGCCCCGGAACGCCGGCCGCACGAACACATCCTCGAGATAAATGCCGTGACGGCCGCGGAAGGTGGAGAAGTTCAAGAACCAGACCGCGAAGCCGGCGGGCTGGCCGTCCCATTCGGCGATGTCGCAATAAAGCCGCGGCGCATCGCCGAACAGCGCCGCCGCGATCATTTCTTCGGTGGCGTCGACCTCGTGCGACAGCTTCTCGTACTCGGCAAGCTCGCGCACCAGCGAAAAGATCAGCGCGCTGTCATCCGGACGCGCCGCGCGGATCGTCAAACTCACACCGCCACCTCAGCCTTGATGTGTGGGTGCGGATCGTAGTCGGATAGCGTGAAGTCCTCGTAACGGAAGCCGAAGATGTCCTTCACATCGGGGTTGAGCGTCATGGTTGGTAGCGCGCGCGGCATGCGCGTCAGCTGCAGTTTCGCCTGCTCCAGGTGATTCAAGTAAAGATGCGCGTCGCCGAAGGTGTGCACGAAATCGCCGGGCTCATACCCGGTCACCTGCGCCACCATCATCGTCAGCAGCGCGTAGGACGCGATGTTGAACGGCACGCCAAGGAAGACGTCGGCCGAGCGCTGATAGAGCTGGCAGCTCAATTTTCCGTTCGCCACGTAGAACTGGAAAAGACAGTGGCACGGCGGCAGCGCCATCTTGTCGACATCGGCCGGATTCCAGGCGGTGACGATCAGCCGGCGCGAATCCGGACTGCGCTCGATCATCGCGATCAGATGGCTGATCTGGTCGATGGTCGAGCCGTCCTTGGCCGGCCACGAGCGCCACTGGTGGCCGTACACGGGCCCGAGATCGCCGCGCTCGTCGGCCCACTCGTCCCAGATGCGCACGCCGTGGTCTTTCAGGTATTTGATATTGGTGTCGCCGGCCAGGAACCAGAGCAGCTCGTAAGCGATCGACTTCAGATGCAGCTTCTTGGTGGTGAGCAGCGGGAAACCGTCCGACAGCTTGAAACGCATCTGATGGCCGAACACCGACAGCGTGCCGGTGCCGGTACGGTCGTGCTTCTCCACGCCGTCGGCGAGGATGCGTTCCATCAGGTCGAGGTATTGGCGCATGGATCGCGGGCCCTATCTTCGAGTCGGAAGATGGGGAAGTTTGCTCCAACGGGCAACCGCGGACACGGCCTATCCCCGTCATTCCAGGGCCGGCCGAAGGGGCGCCCGCCCCCGCAAAACGGCCGTGAATTCTGACTTGCCGCCTCAGACCAGACCCGCCGCCCCCGCTGCGCCCGCGATCGCGAACAGCCAGAGCGGGTTGATGCGCGTGCCATAGGCCACCCCTGCGGTCGCCAGGGTAAGCACCACGGCGACCGCGCTGTGGTCGGCGGTGCGCGCAATCACAAAGGCGCTGGCGGCGATCAGCCCGAGCGCCACCGGCACCAGGCCGCCTTCGGTCGCGATGCGCCAGCGCGCGTAGCGGAAACGTTCCCAGAGCCTGGCGACAACGTAGGCCATGGTACAGGTCGGCAGGACCATCGCCGCCGTCGCCACCAGCGCCCCGGCGAGGCCGGCGACGTGGTATCCGATCAGCGTCACGATGATGACGTTCGGCCCCGGCGCCACCCGCGAGATCGCGAACATGTCGGCGAACTGGCGGTCGCTCATCCAGTGCATCACGTCGACCGCGACCCGGTGGAACTCCGGAATGAGCGTATTGGCGCCGCCGATCGCGAACAGCGACAGCAGCGCGAAATATCCGGCCAGGGCGCCGAGCGGGGATGAATTCACGGCCGCGCTCCCGTCATCGCTTGAACCACGCCAGACCGATGCTGATCGGCGCCAGCGCCACGAACACGATCGGCAGCGGCCACTGGATGATGGCGACGCCGACAAAACCGATCAGCGCCACCGCCACCGTCCAGTCGCGCCGCTTCAGTAAAGGCTGGATCATCTTGGCCACGAAGGCGATGATCAGCCCCACCGCGGCGGCCGACACGCCGGTGAGGATGCGGTTGAGCACTGCAATGTCGCCGTAGCGGTCGTAAAGCGCTGCGAGCACGATGACGATCGCCAGCGGCGGCCCCATCAGGCCACAGAAGGCCACCAACGAGCCGACCGGCCCGCGAAAGCGCGCGCCGAACACGACGGCAAAGTTCAGAGCATTCGGGCCGGGAATGAATTGCGCCAGCGAGAACGCTTCATTGAACTCCTGCGGCGTCATCCAATGGCGCCGCTCGACGACCGTGCGCCGCACCCATGGCAGGGCACCGCCAAAGCTCGACAGTGAGGTGCCGGCAAAGGCGAGGAAGATCGCCGCCAGCGTGGGCGGGGCCATGGTCGCGGCCTGCGCCGACGCAGCGGATTCGGGGATTGGATCGGGCATGGCGGCGAGACTTATCCCGCCGCGCTTGAAGCGGCTAGCGGGGTCCCTCACCCAGCCAGGGCGACCGGCCGCTTGGTCTCCACGGTCTCTACCGTGCCGCAGCGGTTGCATCGGTAGGTGCGCAACTCGGGGAAGGCGCCCAGCCCCGGCGTGACGCGCACCAACGTCATCGGCCCACCCCCGCAAGAGCAGACGGGCGACGGCGGCGCATCCTGGATCGGGCGTGTTTCAACTGTCATGCGCGCTAAATCGCGCGCCGGCCGGCATTTACAATTCCGGTAAGCCCCTTAAGGGCGCGCCCACGCAAGCCACCGATCGCACGTCCACCGTGTCACGGAAGCGGCGAACGTGTGCAAGTCTTTGCCTCATCGCATTTCCAGACGGCGAGCCGGTTCTTGCCTCCGCTTGGAAACGCTTCAGTTGGTGACGTTCGGGTTTAACTCGGTCGCGCTCTTGTGGCCATTATGCCGTTTCTTCTTATGGCGGTTCTTGCCGTAGGAGACCATGACGTGGCGGCACTCCTTGCTCACCTTGCTCCAATGCTTGCGCAGACAAACCACGATCGCATCCTGGTCCGGAATCTTGTCGCCGCACAGATCGTAGACATCACCCTCGCAGGCCTGCTGATCCTCCTGCGATTGCGCGATCGCCGGGACCGAGACCGTTACCAGCATCAGGGCGGCCATGATCGGGAGCATGCTCTTCATTGGGTGTCGCCTCATTTTATGGTTCTCAACGCCAAATTCCCTCGACGCGAACACGGCGATCCGCAAACCCGGCGTCCTGCGCATCGCCACGGCCCGATCATCCCGAAAGGGTAGTCGATTCGGGGATCACCTGTTCCGTCGCGGACCGAACGGAACCGGGATGGCCGTTCGGCCCCGCTTAGGGTTGAATAGGGATTGAGGCCGATGTTCGGCGCATTCGTGACCGAGGGAAACCATGCCCGCAATGAGCCTGCTCCTGAATGTCTTGTGGATCGTTTTCGGCGGCTTGTGGATGGCCGCCGGGTGGCTGATTGCCGCGGGGATCATGGCCATCACCATCATCGGCCTGCCCTGGGCGCGCTCTGCGCTCGAAATCGCGGTCTATACCCTGCTGCCGTTCGGCAACACGGTGGTGCCGCGTGAGGTCTACACCGGCTACGCCGGCATCGGCAGCGGCCCGCTCGGCGTCGTCGGCAACGTGATCTGGCTGGTCCTGGCCGGCTGGTGGCTCGCGCTCGGCCATCTGATCACCGGCCTGTTCCTGGCAATCACCATCATCGGGCTGCCGTTCGCCTGGGCTCATTTCAAGCTCGCCGGGCTCTCGCTGTGGCCGATCGGCAAGACGGTGGTGACACAGGACGAAGCCCAACGCATGCGCCGCGCCGGGTTGCTGGACTGAGGGCCGGACGCGCCCACGTCCCATGCAACGCGTTTTCCTTCTACGCGGCTTGGTCTATGCTGACGCCTAAGGGCGGCGACCCAGGGAGGTCGCGCTATGGATTACCAGCAAAAAGAATCTCTCAAAGAAAAGGTAACGATCGGCGGGATCGGCGTCGTCTGCGGCGCTGTCGGGTGGTGGATCGTGCTCGCAGCCGGGCTCGGCTGGATGAACCCGACCACGGCGGCACAGCACACCAGCGACGCCGTCCAGGCCAAGGTCGATCAGGTCCTGGCGCCGTTCTGTGCCAATCGCTTGATGGCGGACAAGGCCGACCTCGCCAAATTCGTCAAGGCGAACGGCAACTATAGCCGCGCCGAGGTAGTGCAGAACGCGGTGCCCAAGCTCGGCACGACCAGGGTCGATTACCAGCTATCCGAAAAATGCGCCTCCGTGGTCGAGGGGAAACTCAAGAGTGCCGCCCGCAAGACGGCTCCCAAGACCACGACCAAGAGCTGACCGGCCGCCGGCGCACTATTTGTCGTCCATTCCGGCCATGCTTTCCGCGAGTTGAACGAGCGGCCGCCGGCGACGACAGGGTCACGGCGCCAGTCGGGCTCTGCGCTCCAGCAGTACAATTCAACGGCCTTCCCTGGATCGGGACACATCTCCGCCAGTTCGTGCAGCACGGCACGCACCTTGCCGGTCGGCGGGGGCGCATCGTCGGCATCGTCAACGCTCCTCGTGACGCTGACCGCCGGGCACGGTAAGCTCAACCATTATTATATATAATCTATTCGAACAACTTTTGACTGCAGCAACAGCTATCCTGCAATTGCGATAACATGCATTATTCTCAACTATTGCGTGTCTCCCTGCCGGCGGCTGCAGCGCATCCGAAACGACTTACTCCGCCGATGGCGCCGCCGTGCCGACTCGGGCACCGTACCGGTACGCCCAAGCTAAACTGATAGCCTCAAGTGAGACCGCTGCATGAGCCGTGACCAGCGGACCGCCGCTGCCGACTTTGACCCGGCCGCCCGCGCGGGCGCGGCTGACGACGTCAGCATGCTGCTGGCGGCGGCGATCGGCCATCACCAGGCCGGGCGGTTCGGCGACGCCGAGACGGGCTACCGGCGGCTCCTGGCGCTGCAGCCGAACCGCGCCGACGTGCTGTTCAATCTCGCTGCCGCGTTGCGCCAGCAGGACCGCCTGGAGGAAGCCGCCGACGCCTACCGGCAGACGGTCGCGCTTTCGTCCGATTATGCCGAGGCCCACTACAATCTCGGCAACACGCTGATAGCACTCGGCCGCGTCGACGACGCCATCGCCGCCTACCGTGGCGCGGTCGCCATCCGGCCCGACTTCGCGCAAGCCTTCGCCAATCTCGGCATCGCGTTGAACACGCACGGCACGCTCGACGAAGCGGTGGCCGCGTTCCGGCGGGCAATCGCGGTCGCGCCCGATTTGGTCGAAGCTCACGCCAATCTCGGCGCGGCCTTGAGCGCCCTCGGTCGCCACGACGAAGCCGCCGCCGCCTATCGCGACGCGGTCCGGCTCAAGCCCGACCTGGCGCAGGCTCATTACAATCTCGGCACCGCGCTCGACGCGCTTCGTCAGCCGGACAGGGCCGCCGTCGCCTATCGCGCGGCGATCGCCGCCGACGCAGGGTTTATCGAAGCGCATTCCAATCTCGGCAATATCCTGAGCGCGCAAGGCCACCTCGATGAGGCCATCGCCTGCTTCCGGCGCGCGCTTAAGCTGGCGCCGGAACGCGCGGGCCTGCACTACAATCTCGCCAATGCGCTCAACAACCGCGGTGCGCTGGAAGAGGCAGCCGCAGCCTATCGCGCGGCCATCGCATTCAAGCCCGATCACGCCGACGCGCGCGCCAATCTCGCCATCGTGCTGATGAGCCAGGGCCGCATCGACGAAGCCGATGCCGAATTCCGCCGCGCGCTCACGCTCGCGCCCGACAATGCCGACATCCGCTCCAACTGGCTGTTCTGCCTGAACTACAAGACCGACGTGAGCGCCGAAGACATCTTCGCCGCGCACCGCGATTGGGAAACGCACCTTCCCGCCGCGCCGCCCGCGGTGCACATCAACGACCGCACGGCTACACGCCGGCTCAAGATCGGTTACGTCTCGCCCGATCTGCGCATGCACTCGGTCGCCTATTTCATCGAACCGCTGTTGCAGGCGCACGACCGCCGAGCGGTGGAGGTCACCTGCTATGCCGAGGTTGCCAAGCCCGACCGCGTCACGGCACGTCTCGAAACGCTAGCCGACCGCTGGGTCTCGACCGTCGGCATGAGCGATGACGAGCTTGCCGCCCGCATCAAGACCGACGCCATCGACATCCTGATCGATTGCGCCGGCCACACCGCGCACAATCGATTGAAGGTTTTCGCGCGCAAGCCGGCGCCAGTGCAGGCGACTTGGCTCGGTTATCCCAACAGCACCGGGCTCGGCGCCATCGATTATCGGCTGGTCGACGCGGTCACCGATCCGCCCGGCGCCGCCGATGCGCTGGCAAGTGAAGACCTCCTGCACCTCTCCACCGGCTTCCTCTGCTACAGCGGCGACGCGCCGGAGCCGGTGCCACAACCATGTCTGACCGCCGGCAGAGTCACTTTCGGCTCCTTCAACAATCCGGCCAAGCTTTCGCCCACGACCCTCGACGCCTGGGCCGCGCTGCTCGCGCGATTGCCGGACGCGCGTCTACTGCTCAAGGGAAAACCTTTCGCTGACGCCGCGACGCGCGATCTTTATCGCGAACGTCTGGCCGCGCGCGGGGTTGCGCCCGCGCGCGTCGAGCTCATCGGCTGGACGAAAGCAAGCGCCCATCATCTCAAGCTCTACGAGCGCGTCGACATCGCGCTCGATCCGTTTCCCTATAACGGCACGACGACCACCTGCGAGGCCTTATGGATGGGTGTGCCGGTCATCGCGCTCAAGGGCAACCGTCATAGCGGCCGCGTGGGCGCGAGCCTGCTGACGCATATCGGCGCCGATGAATGGATCGCCGAGACGACCGAGGATTACGTGACGCGTGCCGTACGACTCGCCACCGACCCATCGCAATTGAAGATGCTGCGCAAGACCTTGCGCGCGCGCGTTGCCGCCTCGCCGTTATGCGATCGTGTCGCCTTCGCGCGCGCGATGGAAACAGCTTACAGGGAGATGTGGCAGGCGTGGTGCGCGGCAGGCGTTTGAGACGCCAGCCGCCGGCCGAACGTCACTCGGTCTCGCGCAGCAGCTTCTCGTGTTCCGCGCAGGCGTCGCGCAGGCGCAGGACCTGCTCTCCAAGATCGTTCAGGTTGCGCGTGATCTGCCGGGCATAGAGATCGAGCGCGTCTCCGCCTTCGACAACCATGCGCGTCCGCCGATCGGACGGTTGAGCCAAGGATGATCCTTGACGGCGGGGAACTTTGTCCTTCTCGTCCGTTACGCTCACCGGAAACTCCCTTTACGCATTCGCGCCGCACTTGCCGCCAACTGCGCCGCACTATTCAAAATGACTTTCTCACGTCGATAGGCGGCGGCATAGATGCGCACGGCTGCAACGCGCGTTAGCGTTAAAGGGCGCGCGCCGTTAATCTTAAAATGCGCAATGCGAACGATTTCGCCCGACTTCGCCCGCAAGTCGCTCGACGTCCGTGAAACGCGCGCCTAAATCGTACGACGGCCTTCCGCCGAGGAAGGAACGTTGAGCGAGTTTCTCTCATGCCGGAAACAATGATGGCGGATGTACGGCCAGTCGCTCCACACGCCGAACGGCGCCGCAGCGACCGCACGCCGCTGAACCGCGTAGGGGTGATCGGTGTAGGCTGGGGCCACGCCATCGGCGAGAGCATGGTGCGCGACCTGTCGAACGACGGCGCGCGTATGACCGTCGCGCCGGAATTTGGCGTTCCCGACGCGTTCGTGCTGCTGGTTGCCGATGACCCCCGCGGCTGGCGCCCTTGCCGGGTCGTGCGCCGCGGCTGGTGCGAGATCGCCGTGCGCTTCGCCGCCTGAGCGGCGGCAGGCACCCCCACGCCGCCCGGCACCGGCGGATCCCCTCGCCTCACGCGAATCGCGGCCGGCGACTCATATTTTCTCGGTCTCTTCCCGGTCTTTCTTCCTCAACCAATCGCCCCTATATTGAAAGGTGCCGGGGGCAACCCCGGCTATGGCGATAAACGGGCGTCGTAATAAACCTTTCGGACCCGGGGGCAGTACCCGGCGGCTCCACCCAAGCCCCCACCCTACCCTCCCCGCAAGCGGGGAAGGGATTAAGGGAGGGGGGCTTCGGTGGGGCCGAAATAGGATCGACGAGGGCGTAAAGGACGTACTTTTGCTCGGCATGGTTCCGCCGTTATCGGGCCAATTGTATAGTTGCCAACGACAACTATGCTCCGGTTGCTCAGGCTGCGTAAGCGGTTTGACTAACCAAGCCTACAAGCCCTAGCCGTCTTAGCAGCGGTTAGGCGGGGTTCGGAGGCACCTGGCAACAGAAGCCTCCACTTCCTTGTCTAGCCCCAGCCACCATCTCCCTGCGGCAAAGGCGCAGGCCCGAACCGCCCGCGCCGGGGATGGCAATCGGCGCCGGCCGCGCTAGCATTGGCCCCGCAACCGGAATCAGAGCCTCGCGAAAGCCCTTAATGCCCGACCATATCCGCTACGATCTCCTCACCCAGCAGGCGCTGCGCGGCGTGGTGCGCAGCGTGCTGATCGACGCCGCCAAGAACGGCCTGCCGGGGGACCACCATTTCTACATCGCCTTCGACACCCGCGCCGACGGCGTGGCCATACCGGACCGGCTGAGCAGCCAGTATCCGGAGCAGATGACAATCATCCTGCAGCACCAGTTCTGGGACCTGAAGGTCGAGGACGACGTCTTCGAGGTCGGGCTGTCGTTCGGCGGCGTGCCGACCAAGCTCACGATCCCGTTCGAGGCGGTGAAGGGCTTCTTCGACCCGTCGGTACAGTTCGGCCTGCAGTTCGAGGAAGTGGGCGAGGAAGGCGAGCGCGCCGCCCCGGCCAACGCCTCCGAGGAAGGCGCCGAGCGGCCGCCGCTGATCGCTTCGCCGCCGCCCGCGCCCAGCGCGGACACGTCCCCGGTGCAGGCGGACGCCGCCGACGAGGAGCCGGACGCGGAACCGCCGCCGGCCAGCGGCGGCGCCGAGGTGGTGCGGCTCGACCGCTTCCGCAAGAAATAGAGCAAGAAATAACCCGCGCGGTTCGCGCACGTGCCGGCGCCTGGACCGTCTTGTCCTCGCGTGCAATCGGCTTAGGTTCGATGTCGACGGGCATGACCCGCGACAACGGACCGACCGCCATGGCCAAGACAGACAAGAAGACGCGCAAACCCTCCACGAAAACTCGCAGCGAAAGCGACAGCTTTGGCCCGATCGACATTCCGGCCGACCGGCTGTGGGGTGCGCAGACGCAGCGCTCGCTGCAGAACTTCCGCATCGGCGGCGAGCGCATGCCGCTGCCGATCATCCACGCCTTCGGCCTGATCAAGCGTGCGGCGGCGGAAACGAACCGCAATCTCGGTACGCTCGACAAGAAGCGCGCTGACGCCATCGCCGCCGTGGCGCAGGAGATCGCCGACGGCAAGCTCGACGATCATTTCCCGCTGGTGGTGTGGCAGACCGGCTCCGGCACTCAGTCGAACATGAACGTGAACGAGGTGATCGCCAATGCCGCCAACCTGCGGCTCGGCGGCAAGCTCGGCAGCAAGGCGCCGATCCATCCCAACGATCACGTCAACCGCGGCCAGTCGTCGAACGACAGCTTTCCGACCGCCATGCACATCGCCGCCGCGCTCGAAATCGAGCGGCACCTGAAACCGGCGCTGAAACACCTCCATGCCGCGCTCGACAACAAGGCGAAGGAATTCGCCAAGATCGTCAAGATCGGCCGCACCCACACCATGGACGCGACGCCACTGACGCTGGGTCAGGAATTTTCGGGCTATGCGGCGCAGGTGAAATCCGCGCTGGCGCGTATCGACGTCGCCCAGCGCGAGCTCTATCCGCTGGCACAGGGCGGCACCGCGGTCGGCACCGGCCTCAACACCCATCCGCAGTTCGCTAAAGGATTCGCCAAACGCATCGCCGCCATGGCCAAGCTGCCGTTCGTGAGCGCGCCCAACAAGTTCGAGCACATGGCCGGTCACGACGCCTATGTCTCCGTGCACGGCGCGCTCAACGCCGCCGCCACCGCGCTCTACAAGATCGCCAACGACATCCGCCTGCTCGGCTCCGGCCCGCGCGCCGGGCTCGGCGAGTTGATCCTGCCGGCGAACGAACTCGGCTCCTCGATCATGCCGGGCAAGACCAATCCCACCCAGAACGAGGCGTTGACCATGGTCTGCTGCCAGGTGTTCGGCAACCAGACCGCGATCACGGTGGCCGGCAGCCAGGGCCAGTTCGAACTCAACGTGTTCAAGCCGATGCTCGCCTACTGCATGCTGCAGTCGGTCCGCCTTATGGGCGACGCCGCGCGGTCCTTCACCGACAATTGCGTGGTCGGGATAAGGGCCAACGAGCCGCGCATTCGCGAGATGATGGAGCGCTCGCTGATGCTGGTGACGGCGTTGTCGCCCCACATCGGCTATGACAAGGCGGCTCAGATCGCCAAATCCGCCCATGCCAACGGCACGACGCTGCGCGAGGAGGCCGTGCGATTGGGATTCGTCACCGGCGCCGAATTCGACCGATTGGTCCGACCCGAAAAGATGACCCGACCGGCGTGAGCGTACGTCTTATTTCCCACCATGGCACCGCCGCCGCGCGCGCGCATAGTGCTTTGGTAATACTTTACGCAATTGAAGTGGCTCGTTCTACGAGACGCGCCCTATTCCGGGCCTGCTACATAGGAATTGAATTTAGTTCGCAGCAATATTTACAGACGCTCCGCTACCCGTTTACTTGAGGGAAAGCATCGCATCGTCGACAATACATTAAATTATTGGCGGTTCTGGACCGCCAAATGTCTACGTTTTATTTATGCCGACTGGCGGATCACTTGGACTAAGTTCAGCGGATACGTCAATATTGCCTCGGACAACTTCCTTTAGTCCGATATTTGCCAAGGTCTCGGCGCATTTGACGGCGATACTTGGGCGTAAGTTAGTGCTCGAACCACCGGGTGCCAACATACCTAAAGAGGGGCGGCGAATGGCGGAGGTGGTAAACCTGCGGGCAGTACGCAAGCAGGCCAAACGCAAGCAGGACGAGGCGCGCGCCAGCGCCAACCGTCTCGCTTATGGCCAGCCCAAGGCCGTCAACAAGTTGAAGGCCGCGCAGGAGGCCAAAGCCAGCCGCGATCTCGAAGGCCACCGGATCGACAAAGGAGACGGTCGATGAAATCGCCGGTCGTCAAACGCTCGATCGTCATCGCGGGTCACAAGACCAGCGTCAGCCTCGAAGACGCTTTCTGGACGTGTCTCAAGGAGATCGCCAGCGCCCGCGACATGACCTTGTCGGATATCGTCGCCACGATCGACACCGACCGCCAGCAGGGCAACCTGTCGTCGGCGATCAGACTGTTCGTGCTCGATCACTACCGCTCCCAGCACGCCAGCGAACACCATGAGTCGCCGCGCGACAGTTCATTCCACGCCGCACCCACCGCGCTATCGCCCGAGTGAACCCTCCGGCGCAATGATGCTTCCGGGCGCCGGCAACGGATGAATATCAATCGGGGCCGGCAGCGCCGGCGCCCGTTGCTGGCGGCTCGGCGCGCGACGGTGCACGGCCGGCGCGGCCTTGCGTTCGGCGACCGACGAATCGCGTGACGACGGATGCGATGCAGCCGGCTTGCGGGCGGGTGCTGCGGGCTTGTGCAAAGATTGCGAGTTGGATTGCGCCTTGGGTTTCGGCTTGGGTTGCGCTTTGGGCCGCGTCGGATCGCTGGCGGCGATCGGACCGGATTTCGGCGGCGGTGCGGATTGCGGTTTCGGCGCCGGCGGCGGCGCCTGTTGCAGCGCCTTGAGGCGCTTGGCCTGGTTCTCCACCGAACGCAGCGTCAGCCAGCCGGTCAGCGCCGACACATCGATGCTGCGCGTGGGCGACGTTGCCGGCCCCTTCAGCGCCATGAAGATGTCAGGCCGCCCCTTCTCCTTCGCGCCTGACAGCACCAGCCGCGCGTCCAGCGTGCCGTCGGTGAGATCGAGAGAAGACGTCAGCGACAGGTCGGCATCGGGACTACTGGCGCTGAAGTCGTCGAGCCGCACCAGGCCGGCGTTGACGGCGAGCTTGCCCTGCGCCTGTTTGACCGGAAGCGTGCCGCTCTCCAGCGCCCTGCGCACCACGTCGGCAATCTTGCGGCCTTCGATCGGAAGCCCGTCGTCCACCGCGCGCGTCACCGCGTCGAAGGCGTGCGGGTCGAGGCCTGCGAAGGCGGCATTCTTCATCGTCAATTTGCCGGCGCCGTGCAGCGCGCCGACGAGCGCGGCCGGGCTGAGCCCGCTGCCTTCGAGATCGGCCGAGACGTCGAGCACGCCGGTGACCGGCGGTCGCGCCGCCGCCGACAGCAGGCTGGCGCTTTCGACGCTGGTGAGCGCGAGCTTGCTCTTGACGGCAACGCCGTCATCGCCGGCCTTGAACGAAAGCGAACCGCTCAAGCTGCCGCCATCAAGCGCACCGGCCATGTCGTCGAGCGAGAATTCGTTCTTGCCCGCGTGCAAGGTGGCGCTGAACTGGCGTAGCGTCATCTGCGGCGACAGCCGCACGCGGCGGATCTTCAGGTTCACTTGGCCGGCGTAGTCGCCGAACGCGCCGGGCCCGAACGGCGCATCCGACCAGGTCCAGCCAGCGCCTTTCTGGGCCTCCGCCTGCGGCAGGCCGATCGCCGCCGCGATCATGCCGGCGCCGTCAACGTGGTCGGCATCGAGCACGCCCTGCAGGCGATGCGGGGTGCCGAGCGAGACGCCGAGCGTGCCGCGCACGCCGGTGTCCGCGATGGTGGCGTTGATGTCGTTGAGCGTGAGCGTGTCGCCGGCAAGCGCGAGCCGGCCGGCAAAGGTGACCGGCAGGGCGCCCTCGCCGCCGCCCGCCCCGCCCAATTCGCGCAAGGGCGCAATGTCGGCGCGGCTCACGCTGGCGCGCAAGGCCGCGGACGGTTTGTCGGCGAAGGGATCGGCGGTACCGCTCGCCTGCAGGGCGAGACCGTTGGCGGTGAGCCCGCCGCTCACCTGCAGGCGTTTGCCCCAAGACCCGTCCGCCTTCACGGTCAAGTCACCCGGCCCGTCGCCGACCGCGACGTAGCGGTCGAGGCCGAGCATAGCGACCAGCGCCTTGCCGTCGCCGGCGGCAAGCTTGCCGTCGACGCGCAAGTCGCCGATGCGCCACTGCTTGGCGTCGACCTGACCCTGGCCGTTGAGCGCGAGCTTGATCGTGCCGAGATGGCCGTCGATGCCGAGCTTGGCGGTACTCGGCGCGCCGCCGGCGAGGCTCAACTGCGCGGTGAGCTTGGCCGGCGCCATCTCGGCGGCGCGCGCCTGCAGCACTTTCGCGGTCGCCGGGAAGAAACGCGCCAGCACCGTCGTCACCGGCGTCGGGTCGGGCGCATTAAGGTCGACATGCAGGCTGCCCTGCGGCGACGGGCCTTTCAGCTCAAGATTGCCGCCAGCCGAAAACGACGCACCGCCGAGATCGGCCACCGACAGCCGATCGATGCGCCAATGGTCGGCGTCGACATTGATGCGCGCGCTGACGTCGTGGCCTTCGATGCCGGAGATGGTGGCGCGGCCGATGTCGGCGTTGATCGCCATTTCGCGCGGCCGTGCCAGGTCGGACCCCTTGGCCAGCGCCTGGCCGAAGCCAAGCGCGACGTCGAGGTCGAGCTCGGGGGCGTTGAGATCAGCGACAAGCTTGGATGGCTGCTTGCCGGCCGCGAATACATAGGCGAAGCGGCCGGTGATGGCCTTGCGCGCGAACTTGGCGCGCATGTGCTCGAAGGCGATCTTCTGGCTGCCGAGCGTGAGGTCGCCGCGCACCGACAGCGGCCGCAGGTCCTGCTTCTTGGGCGGCGCATGGCCTTCCAGCCACGCCGACAGCGCGTTGGGATCGTTTGATTGAATCTCGGCCGGCCCGGTGAAGGTGACCGCGCCGTTGTCGGCGACGGTGAGCTGGCCGCTCACCTTCGCCTGGGTATAGCCGGGCGCGCGGAATTCGAAATCGTTCAAACTCCACCCTGTCCCGTCGGCGCTGAAGTCGCCGCGCACGTTCTGCACGCTGCCACCGCCGAGCGTGATCTCATCGATGCCGATACCAAACTGCATGGGGATCGGCGGCCGGAAGGCGTTGCCGGCGAACGCCACCAGTTTGCGGATAGCGTCGCCGGGCGCCGAATGCGCATCGCCGGCGCCGAGCACGCTGTCGAGATCGAGCTGGCGGCCCGACAGTTCCGCCTTGAACCGCGACTTCTTTCCGAACGTCAGATCGGCGACGCCGGTGAGCTTGAGGCCGTGATCATCGGAGCCGTAGTGGAATTCTGCTTTCTTTAACAGCGCCGAGGCGGCAGTGGCCTTGAGCTGACCGCTGACCTGCCAGGGTTCCTCGATCGCCTTGCCGTGATTGCGGTCGATGCCGACCAGGCGCTGGACCTTCATGACGCCGTCGAACTGCGGGGCGCCGTCGTGCAGCGCGACTGTCCCGTCGGCGTCGATGGCGAGCGGGTGCTGCACCGGATTGATGGTGACGTGCACTCTGAGTTTGCCGTCGTTAGCGTAGCGGCCGGTGCTGACGCGGAAGGGGAATTGATTGCCGGCAACGGTGACGCCGCCCTCGCCCTTGAAGGGGCCGGCCAGCGAACCCGCCTTGCCGTTGAAATAAAGATGGTCGAGGGTGACGGTATTGCCGTTGCTGGCGTCGCTCAGGACGACCTTGCCGCCGTCGATGCCGAGCCGGTCGATGGTGAGCACGTCGGGCTTGAAGCCGATCGCCAGCGCCGGCGCCTTGACGTGGCCCGCCTTGTCGAGCCCGAGGTGCAGTTGCGGCCCGCTCAGGTGCAGGTCGGTCGCCTGCCATTCGCCGCGCAGCAAAGGCGCCAGCGCGAACTCGACATTGAGCGCGTCGGCGTGGATGCGGTCGCTGCCGCCCGGGCCAATCTCGATGTCGCGCAGCTGGAGCCGCGGCGACGGCAGCAGGCGGGCGTCGATCGGGCCCTTCACCTGAACCTGGACGCCGAGCAGATGGGTTGCTTCCGCCTCGAAGATGGAACGGTAGCTGCCCCAATCGATCAGCAACGGCCCGACCAGCGCCGCCACCAGCGCCAGGATGATCGCAATCGCTATTCCGAGCAGGGTCGTCTGCAACGCCAACTCCAGCGCCGGCCCCGGGCAGCCAGCGCGTCTTGGTGCCCCAGACACGGCCACCGTTTCACGGACCCGGCGAACGTGTCCAAGTTTTTGTTTTGTGGCGTTTCCGGACGGCGAACCGGTTCCCACTTCGCCTGGAAACGTTCTAGGCTTATGTATCTACGCTATTTTTGCCGCCGTTTGTCGGCGAATCTATGTCGCACGCCATCTTTCACAAGGCGGCCAGAAACGCCAAGAACATAATGGCTGCCAAGGATTGAACGCGCGCCGAGCCCGCCGGCCGCGCGTTGCCGCCGTTTTGGGCCCCACGAAGGGCCGTACCCTCAACTCAGCGCAAGGATCTTGCCCGGATTGAGAATGTCCTGCGGGTCGAGCGCCCGCTTGATCGAGGCCATGACAGCGAGCGCGGCGGGTCCGTGTTCGGCCAGCAAATACTTGATTTTGCCCTCCCCGACCCCGTGCTCGCCGGTGCAGGTGCCGTCCATGGCGAGCGCCCGCTCGACCAGTCGCTCCGAGAGCGCCTTGGCGCGCTTGACCTCGTCGGCATCGCTCATATCCACAAGCAGACTCAGGTGGAAATTGCCGTCGCCGACATGCCCGACGATAGGCGCCGGGATGCGGCTTTCGGCGATGTCGGCCTGGGTTTCGGTGACGCATTCGGCGAGCCGCGAGATCGGCACACAAACGTCGGTCGCGACCATCTGGGCGCCCGGGCGCAAGGCGAAGTTGGAGAGCGCGGCGTGGTGACGCGCTTCCCACAGCCGAGTGCGTTCTTCCGGTTTGGTGGTCCAGGCAAAGGGCCCACCGCCCAATTCTTCCGCGATTTCGCCGAAGCGCTCGGACTGCTCGGCGACCGAGGCCGGGGTACCGTGGAACTCCAGGAACAGCATGGGCACTTCCGGCAGGCCGAGATGGGCGTGCATGTTGCAGGCCGTCACCTGCAAGGCATCGAGCAGCTCGATGCGCGCGATCGGAATCCCCGATTGGATGGTGTGGATGGCGGCGTTGCAGCAGGCCTCGACCGACGGAAACGGACAGGTGCCGCCGGAGATCGCCTCCGGGATGCCGGAAAGCTTCAGGGTGAGCTCGGTGATGATGCCGAGCGTGCCTTCCGAGCCGACCATCAGCCGGGTCAGGTCGTAGCCGGCGGAGCTCTTCTTGGCGCGGCGGGCGGTGTCGATGACCTCGCCGTTGGCCAGCACCACTTTGAGCGCCAGCACGTTGTCTTTCATGGTGCCGTAGCGCACCGCGTTGGTGCCGGAGGCGCGCGTCGCCGCCATGCCGCCGAGGGTGGCGTCGGCGCCGGGATCGATGGGAAAGAACAGACCGCTGTCGCGCAGTTGCTCGTTGAGCGTCTTGCGGGTGATGCCGGGCTGAACGACGCAGTCGAGATCCTCGCCGTGGACCTTGAGCAGCTTGTTCATGTCGCGGAAGTCGACGGAGACGCCGCCGAACGGGGCGTTGACATGGCCTTCGAGCGAGGTGCCGACGCCGAACGGAACGATCGGCACGTCATTGGCGGCGCAGATAGAGACGATGCGCTGCACCTCCTCGGTACTCTGCGGATAGACCACCGCGTCCGGCGGCTCGTTGGCGATCCAGGTCACCGTGTTGCCGTGCTGCTCGCGCACGGCCTGGGACGTCACCACCCGGTTCCCGAAAGCGAGCGGTGAGCGCGTCAATCGCCTTTTTCAGGGCCGCCGGGTTGGTGCTTTTCCTTGGGGCGGCGGTTCCACCATCATTATTGGTGATTTGGGCCAGGGCCATACCACAATCCTCTACCAGTCCGTTTCGGAGCGGACGTTAGCAGAGGATGCCGCGGGCGGGAAACGGCCGCACGGGCGCCTTAGGCGGAGAGGTACCCGAGGATCGTGTTGGGCGGCAGTGTGGGCGCGGGCGGCCGATTGTTGCCCGCGACGATGTAAACCACGATCAGCGCGGCCAGAATGAAGAGCACCATGCCGCGCACAAGCTTGCCGATCATCGGCAGCCTCCCTTGTATTCCGGCGCCACGGTAACCCAGGCGGAAGGCGGCTGCGGCAAATCGTTAATTTTTGGTTAACGCGGAGACGAAAGCCGAACGAAACAGGACCGCCGCCGGGACAAACGTCGCGGCGGCGGTCTTCAAGTCCGGCTAGGTGTCCGGGTGGATGTCAGGTGGAATGCCGGGCCCGATCAGCTATGCGCCGCTCCGGGGATCGGCCCGGGCTTCTTCACCTGGGTCATCAGCGCGTCGTTCCACTTGCCTTCGACCTTGAAGTGGGCGGTGGCGCCGAGCAGCACGGCCTCGATCAGGTTGTGGTTGAGGTAGGCGTAGGTGCCCGGCTGCCGGAAGGTGTACATCGCCGCGGCCGCCGAACCGCCGCGCACGAACCAGGTCTCCAGGTTCGTTTCCGGCGGGTTGGAGAACTTGCCGCTCTCCCAGACGTAGTCGCCGTGGCCGCCGATCAGATGCGGGCGGGTGTCGCGGTTGGCCTGGGAGTGCACGATCAGCACGGTCTCGCCGACCTTGGCCTTCATCGCGTTCTTGCCGGTGAGCGCGCCGACCTTGCCGTTGAACACGACGTGCGAGGGGATGAGCCCGCGCATGACCTTCATCTGATCCTGATAGGCTTCGCCGGCGTTGAGTTGTAGTTCTTGAACTTACCGTTGGCGTCGCGCGGGATGTAGAAGTCGGTTTCGCCGACATAGAAGACGCGGTCGTAGCGCAGCGGCTTGCCGTTGGCGTCCTTCAGGCCGTCGCGCGGCAGCACCATGACGGCGCCCTGCATGCCGTTGACGACGTGCCACGGGATCATCGGGCCGCCGGGCGCGCAGTGATAGACGAACACGCCGGGGCGCGTGGCCTTGAAGCGCAGCGTCACCTGCTCGCCGGGGCTGACATGGGTGAGCGCGCCGCCGCCCAACGCGCCGGTGGAGGCGTGGAAGTCGACGTTGTGCTCGAACATGTTGGTCGGCGGGTTGACGAGCGTGAGCTCGATATAGTCGTCCTGGTGCACGACCAGCAGCGGACCGGGGACCGAGCCGTTGTAGGTGAACGCGTTCAGGGTGGTGCCGTCGTCATCGACGACGATCTTCTTCTCGTGCACGGTCAGCGTGACTTCCTTGATGGCCGGACCGTTCTTGGCCACCTGCTCGTGTGGATGCACGAAGGGCGGCGTGGCCGGCACGATCTTCTCGCGGCGCGTCGGAAGCGGGCCGGTGTCGTCGGTGGCCAGCGCGGCCTCGGCGATCTCGCCGGTGTTGGCGAACGCGGTGGCGGCAGCCGCCAAGCCAGCGGCGCCCATCATGGCGGTGCGGCGAGTGATGTTGAGTTTCATGACAATCCCCTGCGGTTTGCAGTTTCAAATTCAATTCGACGGTCATGTGTATGGCGCAGGTGCAGCAAGCTTTCTTTGCGCTGCAACAAACAGCGCGGCGGTTGTCCGCCGTGGTGAACAATTCTCAAAGACATATTCGGATTGTTGATTGCGCCGGCGCAAAGAAGCTTGGCGCGCCCGCGTTAGAGTTCGAACATGAGGAAGCGCACCCAAACGATCGAGTTCGACGATCTCGTCGACGACATCATGCGGCAATGGCCGGAAACCATTCGCGTTTTTCTCGATTTCCGCATGAGCTGCGTCGGCTGCCCGATCGCCACGTTCCACACGGTCGAGGATTCATGTCGCGAGCACGGCGTCGATCTAGCGACCTTTCTCGCCGCGCTGCAGGAATCGCACTAGGCAATCATACGGGCCCCGTAATGTTACGGAGGCAGGCGCCGTCAGTCTTCGGTGAGCGTGAACAGCTTGTGCGGGTCGCGCACAACCACGCGCTGGCGGCCGCTCTCGACCAAGCCGCGCTCTTCCCAGGCGCTGAGGATGCGGCTGACCGTGTGCAACGTCGTGCCGGTCATCTCGGCGAGATCCTGCCGGCTGATCGGGAAGTCGATGGCAATACCGGCTTCCACCTTGCGCCCGGCCTGCTGCACCAGGCGCAGCAGCGCGTGGGCGACGCGGCGCTCCACCTGCTCGGTCGACATCTCGATGATGCGCGTGTGCGAATCCTGCAGGCGCTCCCCCACCGCCTGCAGCGTGTTGCCGGCGAGCGCCGGGTGCTGCGCCACCAGCCGCGGCCAGGCCGACGACGGCCACGTGAGCACCACGCTGTCGTCGACCGCGGTGGCGGTGGCCGGATAATGAGAAAGCCCGATGGCGATCGCAACGCCGAAGGTCTCGCCCGGCGTCACGTAGCGCACCACCACCTGATGGCCGCCCGGCGTGGTCTTGCTCGCCCGCACATGGCCGTTCAGCAGCACGAAGAAGGCGTCGGCCTCCGCGCCCTGCTCGAACACGGCGCTGTTCTTGGCGTGCCGCACCGCGCGCGCTTCTTTCAGGATGTCGTCGAGCGCGTCGGCCTCGAGACCGGCGAACAGCGGCAGGTCGGCAATGAGCGAGCGGTCAACGGTGGCCATTCAATCATTCCAGTCGTCAGCGATCGGTCTTGTCATTCGACGCGAACAGGTTACCGATCAGCGACGAGAACACGCCCGGCGCCTCGCCTTCCTGGAACGGCACCGGCCGGCTGAGGCCCATGGTGATCAGCCCGATACGCGCGATGCGCTGAGCGGCATACATCGATTCGGCGCTGTCGGCCGCCAGCCGCTCGAGTACAGCGCCGCTCAGGTGCTGGGTCAACGCCATGCCGGCAAGCCCCACGGCGCCGAACTTGCCGGCCTCGAACACCAGCCGGCGCAGCAGGTGCAGGGTCGACGCCGCCGTCGGGCGGTGGCCGTAACTCGCAGCGATGCCCCGCACCATGCGAACGCTCAAGGCCACGAACAGCACGGTGTCGATGAGCGTGGTGGGCGCGATCGCGGTCATGGCGAAGGCGCGGGCGGAGGCGCGGCGCACCACCGCCTCGGCGCGACGGTCGAGCGGGCGCATCACCGTGCGCGAGAGCAATTCGACCTGCTGCCGCGGCGTATGATGAGCCTGCGCCTGGCGCTGATAGGCTTCGATGGCGGCCTCGCTCTCGCGATCCTTGGGCACGGAGGCCAGCACCTGCCGGATTGCCTCGCGCATCTCCGCCGAGCCGAGCTGCGCGGAAGCCTGCTCCAGGCGCGCCTGATTGTGCTCGACGCTTTTGAGCGCGAAAAAGCTCCTCAACTCGCGGGCGACGATGAGCACGGCGCCGCCGACGCCAACCGTCACGATGCCGGACGCGATGTAGCCGAAGGTGGCACTGCGCGCGAAGGCGTCGGAGACCCAGAGATAGCTGTCGAGGCCGAGCCAGCCGGCAAGCGAAAGCCCGATGCCCCAGAGCCCGAGCCTGATCCAGCGGTCGCGGCGGCGAACCTTGGTGGGCGCGGCGGATGGCGGCGTGGTGAGCGCGCGCTCGGCCGGCACCACGCGTTCCGTGATCTCGGTCTTGAACACGGCGGGCCCTGGCGTGAACTCGTTGCGCCGGTCGGCCGGCGCGTCTTCCTCGATGACGCGCGGGCCCATTCTCTCTTCAATGGGCGGGGTCATCGCAGCTTGTCTCCGATCAGGAATTCCAGCGCCACGTCGAGATTGATGTGCGGGATGCCGTCGACCGGCGCGGGGTCGATGGCGGGCGGCTCGAACACCGGAATATTGAGAAAGGGCGTGCCCCACTCGCCGGCCTTGGGCGGACGGATCGGCACTTGCCCCGCGAAGAACTTGGCCTGCTTGGGCGCGCCCACCTCGCGGCCGATGACGACCTGCACCCGCTTGCCGTCGATCTCCTGAATGCCCTGTACGGTGGAGGCGACCGAGGCGATGGTCGTGACATCGATGTCGGCGTTGCGGCCGCGTGCCTCCAGCGCCGGCAGCGCCGCCATGTTGCGCAGGAGCAGGCTCAGGTGCTCGCGCTGCATGTCGGGAATATGGTCGGCCTTGGTGGCGGCGAAAAGCAGCTTCTCCACCCGCGCGCTGCCGATGAGCCGCGACAGGATGCTGCGCTGGCCGTAGCGGAAGCTCTCGAGGATCGCCCCGATGGCAAGCCGCGTATCCTCGAACGCCTCGCGCCCGGCAAGAAGCGCGCCCAGCACGTCGACCAGCACGATCTGCCGGGCGTAGTTGCGGAAGTAGTCTTTATAGAAACGTTCGACCACCTCGCGCTTATAGGTCTCGTAGCGGTCCTGCATCAGCGCGCCCAGCGAACCGGCGCGCAAGCGGCCGCCATTGTCGCCGACGTCCAGCGGCGCGAACCAGAGATACGGCACGTCGCCGAGCGAGCCCGGGCACAGGAACCGGCCCGGCTGCAGATGGGTGAGGCCATGCTGATCGCGCGCGGCGACCAGCATGTCGCGATAAAGCTCGTGGGCGCGGCGGGCGGTCGCTTCGTCGCTCGCTTCATCGGGCGAATGATCGGCCAGGAAAGCAAAGAAGTCGCGGCCAACTTCCGCGCGCAGCCCCTGCCGCCACAGCGCCAACGTTGAACGCGCCCATTCGGCGTAACTCTGCGACAACAGCGGCAGGTCGAGCAGCCACTCACCCGGATAGTCGACGATGTTGAGCTTGAGCGTCGCGGTCGGCCCGCCCACTTTGGTCAGCAGCGCGCCGCGCCAGCCCGCGGGCTCGAAGCGAATATCGATGCCGATCTCGCTGATGTCGTCGGTGCGCTCCGGCCAGCGTGCCGGCGCGGCGGCCATCTGCTCGATATTGGCCAGGTAGGGAAAGCGCGGCAGCAGGTCGGCCTTGACGCCCTGCAAGGTCGCCGCCCTGAGCCGCCCGTCGCCAACCACGTTCAGCAGCGGCATGCGGTTCGGGTAATGCAGCACACTGAGGAGGTTGTGCACCAGGCTGGTGATGAACACGGTCTTGCCGGCGCGGCTCAAGCCCGTCACCGCCAGCCAGACCGTCGACCCCTTGGCCCATTCGGTGAGATCGACCGCGTCCGCAAAGTCCGCAAGCACGCCGCCGAAATCGGGAAGCTTCACCATCGATAATGCCCTGCCCCGCGTTGTGGGCTGACCCTATTGCACATCATGACAATGTAGGCATTCCGGCGCGTAAAGGTAGACCGCGAGGCCATCGGCGAGCCAAAGTGGACGCAAGCGGGCCTGTTATCGTAGGGTCGCCAAGCGCCCGCGCAGGGACGGAAGTGCCCGAGCAGGAACGAATGCCGCCGCGTCGCGACGACAAGGATTGAGATGCTGGACCGAACCGAGCTCGAACCCGTTTTCTTCGCCCCCTTCGTCTCCTCGCAAATGACGGTGGAGCCGCAGTGGATCGACTACAATGGCCATCTCAACATGGCCTACTACAACGTCCTGTTCGACCGCGCGGTGGACGAGGCCTATGAGCTGCTCGGCATCGGATACGAGTATTTCACGACGCACAAGCACTCGACCTTCACGGCGGAGGCGCACGTGCGATACTTGCGCGAGATCCACGAAGGCGATCCGGTGCGGGTGACGTTCCAACTGCTCGCATTCGACGCCAAGCGGATCCATTATTTCGAGCAGCTCTTCCACGCCACCGAAGGCTGGGTGTCGGCGACCTCGGAGAACATGACGCTGCACGTGGACATGACCGCGAAGAAGGTGGCGCCCTTCCCCGAGGCGGTGATGAAGTCTTTGGGGAAAATGAAGGCGGCGCACAGCCGCCTGCCGGTGCCGGAAGCGGCCGGCCGGCGCATCGGCATGCCGAGCAAGAGCTAGCGCGTGATCCCGAAGATGTGGGAACCGGTTTTCGGATAAGATCACGCGCATGCAAGATGTCTGGCGCCCCGCTGATTCAGTTTAAATCGATCGAACTTTAATGCCGGCTCGGAATTGCCGACCGATCCCTCGCCCAAATCTGAGCCCGAGTCAGAGCCCAAGTCAGAGTCCATGTCCGACACCATCGCCCCTTTCGATCCCGCCGCCGCCGGCTGGGAGCCCTACCACGACGAGGGCTTCATCGGACTGGTCGGCCCGTTCTGGTCGCGGCCGTGGGGCGAAGACAGCTATCGCTACGCCTTCATGGCCGAGCCGAAGCACCATAACCGCCGCGGCGTGGTGCAAGGCGGCATGCTGATGACCTTCGCCGACCGGTCCATGGGCATGACCTGCTGGTACGCCAACGGCCGCGTGCCGCAGGCGACCGTCCAGCTCGACGTGCATTTCATCGACGCGGTGCAGATCGGTGAGTTCGTCGAGGCCAAGTGCGAGGTGGTGCGCCGCACCCGCTCGCTGATCTTCATGCAGGGCGAACTCGTGGTCGGCGAGCGGACGGTGGCCACGGCCAAGGGCATCTGGAAGTCGCTGGGCGCACCCAAGCCGGCGTGAAGCCGGCGGCGCTCGCGGCACCGCACTTGCTTAACGCAAAGCCCCGCCTCCATTGAGACTATGGCCCTCGATTGGCCTCATCCTGAGGAGCATTGCGAAGCAATGCTCCTCAGGATGAGGGCGGAAGAGCGTCAATCGTCAGTGCAGCTTGCAGTTCTTGGCGTAGGAGTCGGCGTTGTCCGAGAGCACCTTCTCGACGATCTCGGTCTCGAACTTCCCGTCCGGACGCTTGGCCACCTTGGTCAGGTAGAAGTTCTGGATCGGATAGCCGTTGACGTTGAACTTGAAGGCGCCGCGCAGCGACTTGAAGTTCGCCTTCCTGAGCTCGGCGCTCACCGCCTTGGTGTTGGAGAAGTCGCCCTTGAGCGCGACCGCCGCGCTGTTGATCAGCATGGCGGCGTCGTAGGCCTGCATCGCATAGGACGCCGGGATGGCTTTGTAGGCGGCTTCGTATTCGGAGACGAACTTCTTGTTCTGCGGGTTGTCCATGTTGGGCGCCCAGGTCAGCGCGCCGTAGATGCCTTCGGCCGCCGCGCCCAGCGCGGGCAGCGTCGCCTCGTCGGCGGTGAAGGCCGAGATGACCGGCACCTTCCCCTTCAGGCCCGCCTGATTGTACTGCTTGATGAGGGTGATGCCCAAGCCGCCCGGCATGAACGTGAACAAGGCGTCGGGCTTGAGCGACGAGAGCTTCGACAACTCGCTCTGGAAGTCGATGCCCTTGAGCGGCACCAGCTCTTCCGCGACGATCTTGCCTTTGTAGGTGCGCTTGAAGCCGGCGAGCGCGTCCTTGCCGGCGCGATAGTTCGGCACCATGGCGAAGACGCGCTTATAGCCCTTGTCGTTCGCAATCTTGCCCAGCGTCTGGAAGATCTGGTCGTTCTGATAGGAGGTCACGAAGAAATCGGGATTGCAGGCCGCGCCGGCGAACGACGAGGAGCCCGCGTTGGTGCTGATCAGGATCTTGCCCGCATCCATCACCGGCTTGTGGATCGCGCCCAGCACGTTCGAGAAGATCGGGCCGACGACGATGTCGACGTGATCGCGTTCGAGCAGTTCCTTGACCTTCAGGATGGCGTTGGCCGGGCTAAGCCCGTCATCGACCGGAAAAAGCTGGACTTCCTTACCGCCCATCTTGCCGCCGAGGTTCTTGACCGCCAGCTCGAAGGCCTTCTTGGACTGCTGGCCGAGCACGGCCGCCGGCCCCGACAGCGTGTAGATGAGGCCGATGCGAATTTTGTCCTGCGCCGCGGCCGTATTAACCGCGAACAGCAAGGCCCCGAGCACCGCGAGGCTTCGAAACGCTGACCCCATGACCAATCCCCCTGAATAGCGCCGATCCGGCGGCGCGCATTGGACCGGTTAAATTGGCTGCGAGTCAACCGACTAGTGGTCCGCTTCCGACATTTGCATCCCAATGCCGCAGGCTCCCGAGCAAATGTCGGAAGCAAAGGACCACTGGCAATTATTCATTCTAGTGGAGCTTTGAATTTGACATTTGATGAGCAGCGTGCCGCAGGTGGGTATCAAATGCCAAATTCGCTCCACTAGGCGATTACCATGACCCGAAAGACCGGTTGCCGTCGCTGCGGACAGGCGACATTATGCTTGACGGAAATAGTGCGTGTCTCGGTAGCGTAAGGCGTTTTCGATGAAGGCGATCATTATCGGCGGTGGAATTGGCGGGCTCACCACCGCCCTCATGTTGCATGCGCGCGGCATCGACTGCGAGATTTTCGAGCAGTCCGACACCATTCGTGAGCTCGGCGTCGGCATTAACACCTTGCCGCACGCGATCAAGGAGCTTGCCGAGCTCGGTCTGTTGCCACGGCTCGATCAGGTCGGCATCCGCACCCACGAACTGTTCTACATGAACCGCACCGGCCAGGAGATCTGGCGCGAGCCGCGCGGCACCGACGCCGGCTTCGAATATCCGCAGTTCTCGATTCATCGCGGCCGGTTGCAGGCCGTGATTTTTCAAGCGGTGCGCTCGCGGCTCGGTGAATCGCGCATCCACACCGGCCACCGCCTCGGCGCCTTCACCCAGGACGAGGCCGGCGTCACCGCCTATTTCTTCGACCGCGACGGTTCGCATCGCGCGACCGCGCAGGGCGATATCCTGATCGGCGCCGACGGCATCCACTCGCTGGTGCGCGAGACGCTCTTTCCCAACGAAGGCCCGGCGCGCTGGAACGGCTCGATCCTGTGGCGTGGCGCGCTCGACTGGCCGCAATATCTCACCGGCCGCTCTATGGTGATCGCCGGCGGCATGGCGGCCAAGCTTGTCGTCTATCCGATCGGCGAAGGCGCGCGGGAAGACCGGCCGCTCACCAATTGGGCGGTGCTGGTGAAGGTAAGCGAAGGCGGCGCGCCGCCCGACAAAGCGGACTGGTCGCGCGCCGGCAAGTTCGAAGACCTGATGCCCTACGTGCAGCGCTTCCACATTCCCTTCGTCGACGCCAAGGCGTTGATCGAGGCGACGCCGGAATTCTGGGAATATCCGATGTGCGACCGCGATCCGCTGCCGCACTGGTCGCACGGCCGCGTGACGCTGCTCGGCGACGCGGCGCATCCGATGTATCCGGTCGGATCGAACGGCGCCTCGCAGGCCATTCTCGACGCGCGCTGCCTGGCGGACAGGCTGGGCGACGCCGAGCATCCCTTTCAGGCGCTGTGGGCCTACGAGCAGGAGCGGCTGCCGATGACGGCGCAGATCGTCCAGTCGAACCGCTCGGGCGGGCCGGAAGGCGTTATCGACGCCGTCGAGGAACGCGCGCCCGACGGCTTCGACAACATCGACAACGTGCTGTCCTACGAAGAACGCAAGGCGATCGTGCGCGGCTACGCTTCCAAGGCGGGCTTCGCCAAGGAGCAGGTCAACAAGCCGGAGAAGGTGGCGTAAGCGCACCTGTCATTCCGGGCGCACGCATCAGCGTGCGAACCCGGAATCCGTAATCCCTGCCTTTCGATTGAAGCTTTAATTCCCGTTCTTCCAAGCCACACGTAGGCGCTGCGGCGTATGGATTCCGGGTTCGGCCCCTCGGGCCGCCCCGGAATGACAAAGCCTCACGCGCCTTCCGGCGGCGGCGGCAGGAAGTTCACCTCGTACCGGGCCGACAGCGCCACGACGTCGGGCGGGTTCTGCTCCTTCATGGAGTGGATCGCCCAGAACAGATCGTAGAGCTTGCGCGTCGGCGTAACCCAGAACAGGCATTTGATGGTCTGGTCCGACTTGTTGAACAGGCCGTGCGGGATGTTCTTCGGCATGCGGATGAGATCGCCGGCGGTGGCAACGAAATCCCTGCCGTCGAGCACCGCGTCCATCTTGCCCTCCAGCATGTAGATGAACTCGTCCTGGGTCGGGTGGATGTGCGGCGGCACGAAGGTGCCGGGCGGCAAGGTGGCGTGCCAGGCGAAGGTGTCCTCGCTCAGCTGCTTCGGGACGTAGGTCTGCCCGAGGATGTTCCAGACGATCCCGTCGAGGCCGGTGTTGGCCTTGGTGATACCCGGTGTGGTTGCCTGCATGACTCTGTACTCTCCACTCTCCCAGCGGCGCCCATGTTCGGCGGCGAGCTTAGAGAATGCCGCGGGCGGGTGCCAGCCGCACCGGTTGAGTCGGTTGCATCGGCTGGAACATTCTGACGTTAAGCTGAATCCCGCCGAATTCCGGCCGAAAAGCGGGGAAACGAGGCCGCCTAGGCGCGCCCCCGCCCCTCGAATTTGCTACCCACGAATGCCATCTTTGGCCTGACAGAGTCGCCTTTCACGGGCGCCGTGGTCCTTCTTCTCCCGTTTCTCAAACCCGATCCGATATGGCCGACCTGAAGCGTACCGAAACCGCCGATCCAGCGCCGCAGCCAGCGGCCGGCGGGATTGCCGCGCGTGCCATGGCCGCGCGGAGCGCCAACGCGCCTTATCTGACCGACCTCAACCCCGAGCAGCGCGAGGCGGTGGAGACCATCGACGGGCCGGTGCTGGTGCTGGCCGGCGCGGGCACCGGCAAGACGCGGGTTCTGACCACCCGCATCGCGCACATTCTCAACCTCGGCCGGGCGCGGCCGGGCGAAATCCTGGCGGTGACCTTCACCAACAAGGCGGCGCGCGAGATGAAGGACCGCGTCGGCCTCATGGTGGGGCAGATCGTGGAGGGCATGCCCTGGATGGGGACATTCCACTCCATCGGCGTGAAGATCCTGCGCCGCCACGCCGAACTGGTGGGCCTGAAGAGCAACTTCACCATCCTCGACACCGACGACCAGATCCGCCTGATCAAGCAGCTGTTCGAGGTGGAAAAGCTGGACGAGAAGCGCTGGCCGGCGCGGGTGTTCGCCGGCATCCTCGACGGCTGGAAGAACCGCGGCCTCACGCCCGACCAGGTGCCGGGCGGCGAAGCGGCCACCTTCGCCAACGGCAAGGGCAAGAAGCTCTACGCGGCCTATCAAGAACGATTGAAGACGCTCAACGCCGCCGACTTCGGCGATCTGCTTTTGGAGACCATCCGCCTGTTCCGCGCCCACCCGGACGTGCTGCGGCAGTATCAGCAGCGGTTCAAATACGTCCTGGTGGACGAGTATCAGGATACGAACGTGGCGCAGTATCTGTGGCTGCGGTTGCTGGCGCAGGCGCCGAGTGCCTCCACCGCCGTCATTCCGGGACGCCGCGAAGCGGCGGACCCGGAATCCAGCGACACGGCAGAGCCTCTGGATTCCGGGTTCGCGCCTCCGGCGCGCCCCGGAATGACGGAAGAGAATGCTGCGCGCCCCGGAATGACAGAAGACGAGAACGGGAAGAAAGAGCAAAAAAACATCTGCTGCGTCGGCGATGACGACCAGTCGATCTATGGCTGGCGCGGGGCGGAGGTCGATAACATCCTGCGCTTCGAGCACGACTTCCCCGGCGCCAAGGTCATCCGCCTCGAACGCAATTACCGCTCCACCGGCCACATCCTCGCCGCCGCCTCCCATCTCATCGCCCACAACGAAGGCCGGCTCGGCAAGACGCTGCGCACCGAGGACGTCGACGGCGAGAAGGTCACCGCCACCTCCTGCTGGGACTCGGAGGAAGAAGCCCGCGACATCGGCGAGCAGATCGAGCAGATGCAGCGCGACGCGCGCGAGCAGGGCTTCGACCATCCGCTCGACGAGATCGCCATCCTGGTGCGGGCCTCGTTCCAGATGCGCGAATTCGAAGAGCGCTTCATCCAGCTCGGCCTGCCCTACCGCGTCATCGGCGGTCCGCGCTTCTATGAGCGCCGCGAAATCCGCGACGCCCTCGGCTATCTGCGCGTGATCGCGCAGCCGGCCGACGACCTTGCCTTCGAGCGCATCGTCAACACGCCCAAGCGGGGCCTGGGCGACGCCACCGTGCAGATGCTGCACGATTACGCCCGCAAGCAGCGCATCCCGCTCACGGAAAGCGCCGCCACGCTGTCGGCCACCGACGAGATGAAGCCGAAACCGCGCGGCACGCTGCGCGCGCTGATGGACTCCTTCACGCGCTGGCGCGCCATGCTCGACAAGGTGCCGCACACGGAGCTGGCCGAAATCGTGCTGGATGAATCCGGCTACACCGAGATGTGGCAGAAGGAGCGCACCGCCGACGCCGCCGGCCGCCTGGAAAACCTCAAGGAGCTGGTGCGCTCCATGGAGCAGTTCGAGAACCTCGGCGGCTTCCTCGAGCACATCTCGCTGGTGATGGACCGCGACGCGGGCGACGCCGAGCAGGCGGTCAACATCATGACGCTGCATTCGGCCAAGGGGCTGGAATTCGACACCGTGTTCCTGCCCGGCTGGGAGGAAGGGCTGTTTCCGCATCAACGCTCGCTCGACGACCAGGGCCGCGCCGGCCTGGAGGAAGAGCGGCGGCTGGCGCATGTCGGGCTTACCCGCGCGCGCAAGCGCGCCAAGATCTATTTCGCCACCAACCGGCGCATCCACGGCCTGTGGACCTCGACGGTGCCGTCGCGCTTTCTCGACGAGCTGCCGCCGGAGGACGTCGAGATCAAGGAGGCCGCCGGCGGCTCAGGCGGCTTCGGCATGTCGGGCTACGGCGCCTCCCGCTTCGACGAGATGAATGCGTTCGGCTCCAGCTATTCGACGCCCGGCTGGCAGCGCGCGCGCGCGCAGCGCGGAAAAGGCGGCTTCGACGAGGCCGGGCAGCCTTACGGCCAGACGGGCCGCCAAGGCGGCCCTGGTGCGCGCTATGTGACCGACCCGGAATTCGTCGACGACGGCGCCGAGCCGGGCTTTGCTTCTTCACCTCCCCCTCGGAGGGGGCAGCCGGCCGGCGGAGCCGGCCGGGGTGGCGCAAAAAAGCGCCGCCCGCTCACCATCGAAGGCGAGCTGGTCGCCAAATCCACCGGCGCCGACAGTCGTTTCTCAGCGGGCGACCGCGTATTCCACCAGAAATTCGGCAACGGCAACGTCACCGCGGTCGACGGCAACAAGCTCACCATCCGCTTCGACAAGGCGGGCGAAAAGCGCGTGGTGGATAGTTTTGTGGAGAGGGTGTGAACACGACATCATGACACTATACTCGTAATCGTCGGAGGAAATTGATTCTTACAACCGGAAGAGAAGATGGGCGGCTCGCGCGAGCCAAGACACGCCGGAAAGCTATTTCGATCGCCAACTGACGATGAAGCGGTAACAGGCCGATTTGACAAGAGTTGTTGTGCGTTTCCTATTCGTACCCGACTGGTCGCGGTACGGACTGCGGACGCAAATATTCTTCGGGCCGGCACCGTCCTTCCGGTTGAATTGCACACGCTTTCGAGCAGCCCCGTAGCTGTCGTCACTCATCCTAGAACAAAGGAGCCTATCGGAAGCCTATTTCCACCGGAGATCGATCTTCTGTGGTTGCCGCCCGTGATGCAAGAAGCTTTTCAACCCTAAACGCGTGACTGAGCGCGGTCTTCTGTCAGGCCTTCATGTGCGGCCTGACTGGAGGCTGCTGGCCAGTATGGTGATCTGCGGACCAGGTCCAAATCTCCTTACGCGAGCTTGGTGGCTCGGAGTGATACACTGGCTTCCCCGATCCGGATCTGCTCGATCATTCGCCCATTCGGGTCGTCGTCTTCTCGCACCCCCTTCACCGACGGCAGGCCGCTCGTCGCCACATGAGCCTCATGCAGCCGCCGCCTGCGCCGGAGCCCGATAATCCTCTTTCTTCGCCAGCATGGCCCACAACTGCCGCGCCATTTTGTTGGCCAGCGCGACTGCAACCAGCATCCGCGGCTTTCGCGCCAGCATCCGGGCGAGCCACGAACCGTTTGGAATCGATCGGCGCCCCAGCCTGCCCAAACGTGACATGGCGCCGATGATCAGCAGGCGGCGAATGTCAGCTTGGCCAGCCTTCGAAAGTCGTCCGAGCCGATCTTTGCCTCCGGACGAGTGCTGGCGCGGGACAAGGCCAAGCCACGCCGCAAAGTCGCGACCAGAACGGAACTGCGCCATGTCCGGCGCGAAGGCCTCGACTGCGAGCGCGGTAAGTGGCCCCACTCCCGGCATCGTCTGTAGGCGACGTGCCGTGCCGGTTTCCTCCGACAGCTCCTTTGCAAGCTTCGTCCGCGCCTCGATGCGCACTGTCTTCTCTGCAATCTGCGCCAGAAGGTCCCGGCACTCGTCACGGACAAGCGCGGGCAGGTCGCAGGTCGGCTCGTCGATGATCGCTTCGACGCGCTTGAGATGTCCAATGCCCTGCGGGATCGCGTGGCCGAATTCGTAGAGCAAGCCGCGTAGAGCATTCGCAAGCTCTGTACGCTGGTGGACGAGACGATCCCGCGCACGAAACAGCGCGGCCCGGGCTTGCTGGTCCTCTGTCTTCGGTTCGACGAACCGCATCTCGGGGCGCTGCGCCGCGATGACGATCGCCTCAGCGTCCGCGGTGTCATTCTTCTGCCTTTTCACGAAGGGGCGGACGTACTGCGGGGCGATGAGCCTTACCTCGTGGCCGAGCTTCGCCATCTCCCGCGCCCAGTAGCTGGCGCTCCCGCAGGCCTCCATGACCACCACGACCGGCGGCTGGCCCGCTATGAACTTGAGGAACTGAGGTCGCGTAAGCTTCTTGCGGAACTTAACCTGTCCCGTCATCGAAGCGCCGTGGAGCTGGAACACATTCTTTGCCAGGTCCACCCCGATCATCGTATCCTTCATCTGCCGTCCTCTCCGCTTCGTGGCTCAAAACACCACGACCTTGGCACATTGCGATGCCGTCTGGGGAGGGCGGCAACCACCCCATCTCCTTCAGTGGAGAAGTGGAGGCGTTGAACACCCCCACGATACGCCGCCTTACCCCTTCATGCCGTCACCAACTTCCGCGCATAACTCCTTCGTGACAAACGACATTGGTAACGCTGTCTATGAAACAATATGGAGGGCGAGTAAGCCATGAAAATCTTATTGTTCTCGGGCGGCATAGAATCAACTTGTTTGGCGAAGAGTTGGAAGCCTGACGTTTGCTTCACACTTGATTACGGCCAAGTATCAGCGGCGGGCGAAATCGCCGCGAGTTGCTTGATTTCGCGAAGCCTCGGACTCGACCACGAGGTTGCACAAATAAATTTGACCGACTTTGGCGCTGGAATTCTGGCAGGCAGGAAACCGATTCCGAATGAGAAGCAAGAGTTTTGGCCGTTCCGCAACCAAATGCTAATTACTCTAGCTGCAATGCGATTTGCACGTATTCCCGATGTCCAGATAGCAGTCGGGACAATTAGAACCGATCGACAACATCCTGACGGCAAGCCAGCATTCTTGAAATTGATGCGGAAGGTCTTAAGCGCGCAGCGCCCCGACTTAATGCTTGAATTTCCGGCGCTCAATATGTCGAGCGAGAAGCTAGTTGAGGCGTCCAACATAACGTTGAGTACGTTGGGCTACACATTTTCCTGTCATACTAGCCCGATTGCTTGTGGGCGCTGCCCAGGATGCAGGAAAAACCTGGCTATACGAGAGTAGCTCAGCTTGCACATTCAACGTCAAAATAAGCGAGAATCCCACCACACAGGCTCGGCAAGGCTCACTTCAATCTTGCGGGCATCGGGATGGGCCGGATTAATAAGGACATTGCGCTCCAATCGCGCCACATAACTTGGCACCAGCAGGACTGTGGATCGTCGGTGACGCATCCACTCAGATCCAAAGTCTTTAGACACCGTGGGATCGAGGGTGTCCCAGCCAGGCAAATGATCTTTTGAGACTATTTCGTATGAGACCCCGGCTGGGATCGTGATGGAAACAAAATGTTGATTTGGCGGCAGCATGCCATTCCCGTGCGCAAGCTTTTCCAGTACGGCCGTTGAATAATTTTCGGACGCATAGATTATCGGTGTATCTTCGGTATTCCATCGACCTGGATAGAGCGTAGATCCTTTTGCGTCATAGATAGGAAACTCGCCGTCAGGATCGCCAATGCGAAAGCAGACTAGGGTTCGATCTAAGACTTGCGGTGCAAAAACCATCAAACAGCGGAGCCATATTTCAACCGGCCTA
>CAWGGL010000030.1:0-151923 GCA_963822085.1 uncultured Pseudomonadota bacterium | reverse complement strand
CGGCGGCTCGATGATCGGGCATTTCCTCTCGCGCACGGCCAATTGGCTGCTCAACACCATGTCGGGCACCGGCCTGTCGGACTCCACCACCGGCATCAAGCTGTTCCGACGCGCCGATTTTCCTCTCCTCAGCCGCGACGCCAAGTCGGTCGGCTGGGCGATCGCCTTCGAGATGGCGATCAACGCCCAGCTGGCCGGTCTCAAGCTCGGCGAGGTTCCCATCATCTCGATCGACCGCTTGTTCGGCGGCGAATCCACCTTCCGGCTGGTGCCCTGGGTGATGAGCTATTTCGGCTATTTCGCCACTGGGATCACCAAGCTGCCGCGTTCGGCCCGGCCGCCGGTCAAGGTGCGCATCCCGACCGGCATGTGAGGGGGCGCGAGGCGGCAACGCGGCTTGCAATCGCGCCGGCACCCCCGCACATAGTCGGGCCATGAGCCCCGAAACGACGCCACCGCACCAGCCGGTCCTGATCGTACCCTATGTCTGGATCGGCGATTTCGTGCGCTGCCATTCGGTGGTGAAGGTGTTGCGGGCGCTAGATCCCGAACGCGCGGTCGACATGATCGCTAGCAGCCTGTGCGCGCCGCTCGCCGATTACATGCCGGGGGTGCGCCAGGCGATCGTCGCCGACCTGCCGCGGCGGCGGCTGGGCATGGCCCGGCAATGGGCGCTCGCCGGCACGCTGCGCGCCGGCAGTTACGGCCAGGCGCTGGTCATGTCGCGCAAATGGAAGGCGGCGCTGGCGCCTTGGCTGGCCGGCATCCCGCGGCGGACCGGCTTCTTCGGCGAGGTCCGCATCGGCCTCCTCAACGACCTCAGGCCGGGCGAGCGCAAGCTGCCGCGCATGATCGACCAGATGGGCGCCCTGGCGCTGCCCAAGGGGGCGGCGCTGCCCGCCGAATGGCCCCTGCCCGAGCTGAAGGTGCCGGCGGACGAGCTCAACGCCTGGCGCGAACGCCGGGGGCTTGCCGCCGAGAGCCGGCCCGATCGTGACGCTGTCGCCGGGTGCGGTCGGCGCCGGCAAGGCCTGGCCGCCCGGCCATTACGCCGCCCTGGCGAAGGCATTGGCAGCGGACGGCGTGGCGGTCTGGGTGCTTGGGGGCCCGAGCGAGGGCCCCATTGCCCGGGAAATCGCCGCCGCCGGGCCTCATGTCCGGGATCTCACCAGCGACGACCTGCGCAACGCCGTCCTGGCGCTTGCCGCCGCCGACGCCTCCGTCACCAACGATTCCGGCCTCATGCACGTCTCGGCGGCCATCGGGACGCCCACGGTCGCCATTTTCGGGCCCACCAGCCCCTGGCACTGGAAGCCGCTCAACCCGGTCGCCGCCATCCTGGAACCGCCCGGGGACGAGGCCGCCCGCGAGCGGGCGCGCCTCATCGGCAACGACGCCGTCAGCCATCGCCGGACCGCCGACGTGGCTGTGGAAACCGTCCTAAAAGCCGTGCGCGACGTGCTCGCGGGGCGCAAACAGGGCGTCTGATTGGCGCCCGCCCCATTAACGGTTCCGGCGCGGCAATCCTGACCGAGCCCCGCGTTTCATGCTATCAAAGAGCCCGATTTCGAAAGACCGTACCCAAACCATGGCGATGCCCCAGACCACCGACGAGACCGGCGAACGCGCCCAGGCTGCGATCGCTTCCGCCCTGCGTACGCTGGAAGCGGAAGCAAGCGGCGTCGATGCGCTGTCGGCGGCGCTGCGCGATGGCTTGCGCGCGAGCTTCGCGGCCGCGGTCGAGCGCATCCGCATCGCCGAAGGCCGCGTGATCGTGACCGGTATGGGCAAGTCCGGCCACGTGGCGCGCAAGATCGCCTCGACCCTTGCCTCCACCGGAACGCCGGCGCTCTACGTGCATCCGGGCGAAGCGAGCCATGGCGACCTCGGCATGATCGCCAACAACGACGTCATCATCGCGCTGTCGTGGTCGGGCGAAACGGTGGAGCTCAAGAACATCACCGACTATTCGCGCCGTTTCCAGATCGGCCTCATCGCCATGACGGCCAATCCAGAGTCGACCCTCGGCAAGACCGCCGACATCGTTCTGGTGCTTGCCGCAGGCGCGCGAAGCCTGCCCGCACAATCTGGCGCCGACAACCTCCTCGCTCATGCAGCTCGCGCTCGGCGACGCGCTTGCCATCGCGCTGCTGGAGAGCCGCGGGTTCACCGCGATCGACTTCAGCGTGCTGCACCCCGGCGGCAAGCTCGGCGCCCAGCTGAAGCTGGTGCGCGACGTCATGCACAGCGGCGGTGCCATGCCGCTGGCGCCGCTCGGCACAGCCATGTCGGACGCCCTCATCGAGATGACCACCAAGGGCTTCGGCTGCGTCGGCATCACCGATGCGCGCGGGCAACTGGTCGGCATCATCACCGACGGCGACCTGCGCCGCCACATGCGCCCCAACCTGCTCGACGCCGACGTGAACGCGGTGATGACGCGCGGCCCCAAGAGCGTGCGGCCGGATCAACTCATCAGCGAAACGCTGGAGCTGCTCAATACCAGCAAGGTGACCACGCTGTTCGCCGTCGAAAGCGGCAAGCCGGTCGGCCTCGTGCACATGCATGACCTGCTCCGCGTCGGCGTCGCTTAGACGTTTTCCCCATCGCCGTTGCGGACCTCTACGCTTCCGTGTGCCGACGCTAACCTACAACCAGTCGGCCGAAAATGCGATGAATTCGCTGCAGTCAGCAAAAAATTAGCGGCGGCGACTTTTTGGGTATGTCCCCCCGTTACACACCCCAAAATGTAACGTTTGGTTGGCAAAGTGAAACACTTTTTTTCGCGGTTCCAACCTTCAAGGATCCGTCGCTCGAGGTCTCCAGGCATTCGTTACAAGTCTCCAGACATTCGTTTCACGATTTCGGGTTCCATGGTCTGCGGCAGCAACGCCGCCGGAGGGCGGATCGGAGCGCCCGGGGACAGTCGAGTGCCAATCCTTGACCGACGGCCGCCTGAAAAACCCGGTGAAATGGGCGAAAACGGCGACAAATCTACGTCCCCGTAGCGGGACGATATGTGATTGAGGACATGGAAGCTCTTTTTGGTCGTAGGTGAAGCGCCGGTTACGCGTTCATCGTGCTATCTCCGTCTTTCATTTCCACTTGACGCCGCAAATGGCGTCCATCCGCCGCTAGCCTCAAATCGCGCTATGCCAGTCTCCCCCTTGCAAGCGCACCAAAAGGCATCAAATAGCACCATGGCAAGCACCTGGATGCACCAGATTGCGCCAAACTGGTCCGGTACTTCTGAGGCTCCCCAACTGATGTTGAAAACATGGCTCTCGTCCGGTTGACACTTGCAGTAGTGGAAGAAATTATCGAGCAACGAATGCCTGTCGCTGAAATGAGAGACTTGATCCAGCCCGGGCTGAGCATTCGGGCGGGCAAGGACCCAGGCCTCGTTGGTACTTCCGCTACTCAGTCGGAAAGCGGCGGAGCGCCATGCCGCTGTGTCTTCTTGAACAGTGTCCGGATCCAAAAATGATGCGGAATGTGGTGGCGACCGGCAGGCTGGCACTGCGGGAGAACAGAGATCCCGTACGGGCCGTCCGGGACGCCCTTGATGCCGTCCTGGAGGCAACCTCGAAGGTTCCGACACAGAACGAAGATGATCGAAGGTTGCTGCGTAGCGCTGACGAGGAGGAGCCTGACACCGGATCGGGGTTGTCCGAACGGCTCAAGCCGACCTTCCGGAGCGAGGAAGCTTTCAGGTCTGGGGGATTGGGAGGGCCGTCCACAGATGAAGATCGGCTTGCACGTTTCCGCGCTCAGTTGGATCGGAGCGAAGCCCTAAGGGCGGCGAAAAGTGATCGACTTGATGAGTAACAGACCTAATGGCCGCAACTTCCGCGCAGATCGCAACGAGGATCTGGTGCAATGAGCCTCGAAAAACAGCTGTCGACTGGAGAACAGGGAGAAGAAATGGCGAACGCGCTGGCGAAGCTCGGCTTCGCGCCGGAGGTTTTGGCCAGATTTTTGCCGCGTTGGCCGGTGTCGCAGACCTGTATTGTAGAGCCCACGCTGAGCAGCCCCCCGCCACAATCGCATCGGTACGTAATGGCTTGCGGCAATTGGCGGATTGTCTCAGGGCCGAAGCTGACGTGCCCCTGTCCCTGTCCGCCGAAGTCTGGTTGGCCTTGTTAGGACGTTATCCAGGCTCGAATTTTGAGCTCGAGCCATACAGCGCGGACAGCTTTGCGGGCAAGGAGAATGGCATTGCCTTCCCTTCTGATCTGGCCGCCAGCAAGTTCATCATCAAAGGCTTTGCCAGCAGCCGGGAATGGCCCCATTCGCGCACGCACGCGATTCTCGCTGGCAAGCGTGTACTAAAAGCGGCCAAGTGTGGAATGGATACGGCGCCGTCCTCGTCGAACTCTTCCGAGTTACAGGAGCGATCGGCCTCGACGATCCTTTGCTTGACGAGATTGTCTTGTCCTCCGAGGATTGCGTTTACTTGGCCCATCAAGCGAGCAGGTTCGATCTCGCGCAACGGCAAAAGCTTGCCTTTGTTGTCGACTGGGCAATAAAGAGAGTCGAAAAGACATGCATTCCACGCGGTAATCCGGGTCGACGAAGAGTGAATGCTGGGCCAATATTGGTACGCCGGAGACCACCGCTATTTGCCGCATCCTTGAGGTGCTCTGGCCTTGGGAGGGCCCAGATGAAAACTTTCCCGCACAGCTTGAGATGTCCGAGCTGAGCGTGATCGTTGATGGTGTCTTGAGTGTCGGTGCCGCGAGAAGCCGACAGCATGATCATCTTGAAAGTGTGCAATCGGCCGGTGACGGCCTGATCCGATCTGCCGTTGTAGTGAGGCGCAACCTTGCTTTGTACCGCCGTCAGCTGTTGCCGATCTGGGAACGAATGTTGCAGCTGGATAACATCAACGCCGCTCTTTTCCAGAAGTGCGGGCCGCTCTTAGCAGCGGATGCGTCCGAAAAGTTCTCGGCGCACAGCCAGCATGCGCCGCAGGCTGTAGAAATCGATCGCCAAGAATTCTGCCGAAACTTGCTGGATCAGTGCGCAACATGGTCGCCTGAACGACAAGATCAACGAATGCCGGCGCCGGCTGGAATTCGGCGATCTGGCAGGATCACGCGCGGGCCCGCGGATCACTGTGTGGCCAACACCCCTATAAATAGAATATTAGAAAATATGCCACAATAGGTTTACTTTTCCACCTGCAGTCAACAACGCTTAAAGGGACGTCTTCTTTCAACGAAGGGAGACACCCGTATGTTTTGGCTTTTGTTGTTGGTCCTCGCGGGACGCGGAGGTGTCGGAAAGACCCTGCTCTGCTCTCTGCTGACCAGTTACCTCCTGCGGCTTGGTCGGCCGCCCGCGGTTCTCGAATACGACGTGCAGGCGCGGCTCGCCGGCCTCTTCCCGGATATCACCATCCCCGTGCAAATCGACCGATGGGCAGAGTTCGGCGACGACCCAGTAATCTTGGCCCGGATCTTCTCGAGGATACCTGCAATCGCACGACAGATTGCCGGGCATGGACGCGACCAGATCGTCGACACGGCAGCGGCGTGGCATACCCCGACGATCGAGTACTGCGCAGAGGCTCGGATTGCAGAAACGGTCGCCGCCCTTAAAGGAAGGATGGTGTTTTTGCTTCCGACCACGGCGGATACCGAATCCATCATCCTGATGCTGTCGACCGTGCGTGCGATCGAGCGCTTGCTGCCGACCGCAACCATTGTTCCGGTTCGAAACGAATTTTTCGGCGCACCGAACCTTGGGTCGCCCGCGGTGCTGCAACGCTTCAACAAAGGCGAAGTGCGCAGAATCGTGAACAAATACCCGGGGATAAAATTGCCGAGACTGTCCCCCACGCTATGGCAAATTTTGAGCACGCACAAATGTCGATTGTCGACGTGCTCAGCAGCGATGCGAAACGACTGAGCGTCATCACGCAAACCGACGAGGACACGGCCCTGATCATTCAGAACAGGGTCACCAATTGGGCCAACGCGGTCTTCGCGCAGTTCGACAACATCGCGGCCCTGCGGAATGAATAAAGACAAATGCGGAAACAGAATTGCCGCGCGCCATCATGGCGCGCGGCAACGCGTCATAAAGCGCTTGGCGCGAGCACCGGCACGAGAACTTTACAAAGTGCCAATGAAAACAATCGAGGCGCTGAGTTGGTACGATATCGTCGAAATGATCGAGTTGCGGCATAAAATCAGGAGAGCGACTCCCGGTAGCATAGCGGCGTTCTTGTCCCGCTGGGGCATGCGCATCGGGACGTACCTGGACGAACACAAAAAACGGTTTCTTGATTGGATGCGGCTTAATATGCCGTAATGGCGAGGAGCAAAGCACTCATGGAGCACTTCCAACGGCATGAGCAAGCTCCAAAGAGCGAAAATAATCTTCGGCCACCCAGATCGCGATCTGGTCTCCGTGGAGTGCCCCTCGCCAACATCAGCGCACCGGGGTTTTGCTCGTTCTTTACTTCGGTGTACTGAACCCGGCGGCAAGCTCGGCACCGCCATGTCGGACGCCCTCATCGAGATGACCACCAAGGGCTTCGGCTGCGTGGGCATCACCGACGCGCGCGGGCAACTGGTCGGCATCATCACCGACGGCGACCTGCGCCGCCACATGCGCCCCAACCTGCTCGACGCCGACGTGAACGCGGTGATGACGCGCAGCCCCAAGAGCGTGCGGCCGGATCAGCTCATCAGCGAAACGCTGGAGCTGCTCAATACCAGCAAGGTGACCACGCTGTTCGCCGTCGAAAGCGGCAAGCCGGTCGGCATCGTCCACATGCATGATCTGCTGCGCGCCGGCGTCGCCTGATCAACGCGTCAAATCTTCAGTGCGCAAATCATCAGCGCACTAAGTTTTCCGCCGCCTCGATCACCTCGTCCGCCGCGGGCGCCGCGCCGTGGGTGCCGAGCACCGCGATCGGGCCGCTGCCCACCGGCCCGGTCAGGCCGGGCTCGCTGCCGGCGAAGATCGCCACCAGCGGCACGCCGAGCGCGGCGGCAAGATGCAGCAGGCCGGTATCCACCCCAACAACCAGTTCGGCCCCGGCGATGAGACTGGCCACCGCGTCGAGCGGCTGGCGATCCGGCACCCGTGAGCCCGGCAAGGCGGCGGCGATCTCTTCGCTGCGCGCGCGTTCGACAGCGGTGCCCCAGGGCAGCACCGGCGTCAGCCCGCGCGCCGTCAGGTCGCGGCCGAGCTCGACCCAATGCGCCACCGGCCATTCCTTCTCGGGCCGGGCTGTCGAATGCAACAACACCGCGTAGCGCGCGTCGGGCTTGACGAAGCGCGCGCGGTCGAGCCCGAAGTCCGGCGCACCTTCGGGCTCGTAACCGAGCGCGAGACCGGTGAGCGCGCGATTGCGGTCGACCGCGTGCAGCGCGCGGCTGACACTGTGGCGCACGTCGTAGAACATCGACGCCAACGGCTCGCGGATGCTGGCGCGGTCGTAGCCGTGCCGTTGTCCCCGCGCCAGGCGCGCCATCACGGCGGTGCGCACCAAGCCCTGGGTGTCGACAACTTGGTCGTAGCGGTGAGCGCGGATGGCGCGCAGGCCCGCGCCGATCTCACGAAGCGTCGCCGGCGCCAACAGCGAGCGGCGCCAGCGCCGCCAGGCGACCGGGATGACCTCACCCGCCGCCGGATGCAGCCGCACCAGCGGCGCATAAGCCTCTTCCACCAGCCAGGCGAACTGCGCATCCGGCCGCCGCATCCGCGCTTCGGTCAGAGCGGGCATATGATGGACGACGTCGCCGAGCGAAGAGGTCTTGATGAAGAGGATATCGGCCATGCTGGCTATGCCGCGCCCATATACACGTTATTAATCATCCCACCATAAGCGCGATAAATTATTTACAGCCAATAATCGCTCATTCACGGCGTTCATGTAGTGGGGTATGAAACGCTTTGGAGGGCGCATGACGATCCTGGTGACCGGCGGAGCCGGCTATATCGGCAGCCATATGGTGCACGCGCTGGTGGACGCCGGCGAAGACGTCGTCGTGCTCGATAATCTATCCACAGGTTTTCGCTTCCTGCTGCCGGAGCACGTGCCGTTCGTCCTGGGTGGCACCGGCGACAGCGACCTGGTCGCCGAAGTGATCTCGGAGCATGAGGTCACGTCCATCATCCATTTCGCCGCCTCCATCGTTGTGCCGGAGTCGGTCGCCAACCCGCTCGGCTACTACCGCAACAACACCATGAACAGCTGCCTCCTGCTGCAGGCGGCGGTCGCCGGCGGCGTGAAGCATTTCATCTTTTCCTCCACCGCGGCGGTCTATGGCAACCCCGAGCGCTCGCCGGTGCGCGAGGACGCCGTCACGCACCCGATCTCGCCCTACGGCAGCTCGAAGCTGATGACGGAGATCATGCTGCACGACACCGCCAAGGCGCACGACCTGCGCTTCGTGGCGCTGCGCTATTTCAACGTCGCCGGCGCCGATCCGCAGCAGCGCACCGGCCAGTCCACCGCCGGCGCCACGCACCTCATCAAGGTCGCCTGCGAGACCGCGCTCGGCAAGCGGCCCAAGATCGACGTCTACGGCACCGACTATCCGACCCCGGACGGCACCTGCATCCGCGACTACATCCATGTCAGCGATCTGGTGCGCGCGCATTCGGCGGCGCTCGCCTATCTGCGCCAGGACGGCGCCAGCGCGATCTTCAATTGCGGCTACGGCCACGGCGCCTCGGTGCTCGAAGTGCTGGCCGCGGTCAAGCGCGTCAGCGGCATCGACTTCCCGGTCGAGATCACCGGGCGCCGCCCCGGCGATCCAGCCGCCCTGGTGGCCGACGTTTCCCGCATCCGCAGCACGCTCGACTGGCAGCCGCAATTCGACGACCTCGACACCATCGTCAGCCATGCGCTCGCCTGGGAGCGCCGGCTGATGAGCGCCACGCGCGGCGCCGCCGGCTGATCATGGCTGACCGCCAGTAACCTCTTATGGAAAGGCCGGTTTTTCGCCGCCTTTCCTCCTTGAAAAATGCCCCCGATACGGGCAAGGAAGCCCTCGCGAGCCGACCGGCGGCGGAACCCGCCGCGGGACCGTCGGCGCGCCAGTTTTTCGAGGGTGAATGAAAGACCCCATGCATTCGGCGCCCGACGACCCGCGCTATGGCGCGGTCGCCTTGGTGCGCCGCCTGTTCCTGGAACAGGGCCTGTCGCACTGGAAGAAATACGCCATAGCCTTCACGCTGATGGGGATCGCGGCCGGCTGCACCGCGCTCAGCGCCTATCTGATCGGCGACGTCATCAACGAAGCCTACATCAATCACAACCTGGCCGGCATCATCACGCTGGGCGCGCTCACGGCCGCACTGTTCACCACCAAGGGCGTGGCGACCTACGGCCAGAGCGTGATGATGTCGCGCATCGGCAACCGCATCATCGCCAACAACCAGCGCGCCGTGTTCGGCAAGCTGCTCCACGAGGGCCTCGGGTTCTTCTCCGAGCGGCACTCGACCGAATTCATCATGCGGCTGTCGACCGGCGCTGCCGCCGCCACCGACGTGATCAATTTGGTGATCACCTCGGTCGGGCGCGATTTCTTCTCGCTGGTCGGGCTGGTCGCCGTGATGGTGATCCAGGACCCGCTGATGTCGTTCTTCAGCTTCGTGGTAGCGCCGCCCGCATTTCTTGTTCTGCGCAAGCTGATTCGCCGCATCTACGCCATCGGACGCAACCAGTACCACGGCAACGAGCGGATCGTCGAAACCTTGCAGGAGACGTTGCAGGGCATCCGCATCGTCAAGGCGTTCACGCTGGAAGGCGTAATGGCCGAGCGCTTCGCGCGACATGTCGCCACGGTCGAGAACGAAGCCAACAAGATGGCGCGCGTGTCCAACCGCGCCAGCCCGCTGATGGAGACGCTGGGCGGCGTCGCCATCGCCATCGCCATCACCTATGGCGGCTACCGCGTGATCGACACCGGCGCCACGCCTGGCCAGTTCTTCTCGTTCATCACCGCGTTCCTGCTCGCCTACGAGCCGGCCAAGCGCCTGGCGCGCCTCAACCTTCATCTCAATTCGGCGCTGGTCGGGGTGCGTGTTCTCTTCGAAGTGCTCGACAGCCCGCCGAGCGAGGCGAGCGACGACGGCAAGCCGGACCTGGCGATGAAGACGCCGCGGCTTGAATTCGAGCACGTCAATTTCGGCTATCGCGGCGAGGAATTGGTGCTGCAGGACATGTCGTTCGTGGCCGAGCCCGGCAAGCTCACCGCGCTGGTCGGCCCCTCCGGCGGCGGCAAGTCGACGGTGTTCAACCTGATCATGCGCTTCTACGAACCGGACAGTGGCCGGATCGTCATTGGCGAGCAGGAGATCGGCGGCGTGTCGCGGCAGTCGCTGCGCAAGCACATCGCCTATGTCGGCCAGGACGTGTTCCTGTTCCGCGGCACCATCCGCGAGAACATCGCCTTCGGCAAACCGGAGGCGAGCGAAGACGAGATCGTCGCCGCCGCCAAGGCGGCCTACGCCCATGACTTCATCATGACGTTCCCGCGCGGCTACGATTCACCGGTCGGCGAGCACGGCCTGCAGCTTTCCGGCGGCCAGCGCCAGCGCATCGCGATTGCGCGCGCGCTGATCAAGAACGCGCCGATCATCCTGCTCGACGAGGCGACCGCCGCGCTCGACTCGGAATCGGAATTGCAGGTGCGCGAAGCCATGGAGCAATTGTTCAAGGGCCGCACTACGCTGGCGATCGCGCATCGCCTGCACACGGTCTCGCACGCCGACCGCATCTACGTGGTCGAAAGCGGCAAGGTCACCGAATCCGGCCGCCAAGACGAGCTCCTGCGCCGCGACGGACGCTACGCGACGTTCCACCGGCTCCAGCTCAAGCAGCAGGAAACCGAGACTGAGGCGCCGGAAGCGGCGGCGGCGTCTTAACCGGCGGGAGTCGGGCCGTTGACGGCGGCGCGCCGCACCTGATACGCCATGCCGCCTTTCCCGGGCTCGGTCCCGCGCCCTGGATTCTTTCGACAACACATTCAAATCATACGGCAAATCGCTCATGGCCAACGACAGTCACTACGTTATTCCGCCGCCGCCGCAAGCCAGTATCGCGGTCGCCGGCACCGACAAGGTTTTTCCGGTTCGCCGCATCTGGTGCGTCGGCCGCAACTACATGGAGCACATCAAGGAGATGGGCCAGGACGAGCGCTTGCCGCCGTTCTATTTCGCCAAGCCCGCCGACGCGATCGCGGCCGACGGCAGCACCGTGCCCTATCCCTCGCTCACCAAGGACATGCACCACGAGGTCGAGCTCGTCGTCGCGCTCAAGAGCGGCGGCCGCAACATCCCGGTTGCCAAGGCCAACGACTGCATCTGGGGCTACGGCGTCGGTATCGACCTTACCCGACGCGACCTGCAGATCGCTTCGCGCGAATTGAAACGGCCGTGGGAGATCGGCAAGGCGTTCGATCACTCCGCGCCCTGCGGCGCCCTCAAGCCGGTGAGCGAGACCGGCTATCTCAGCAAGGGCCGGATTGCGCTCAAGTGCAACGGCAAGGTGCGCCAGGACGGCGACCTCGCGCAGATGATCTGGAACGTGCCGGAGATCATTTCCAACCTCTCGGAGATGGTGGAACTGGCGCCCGGCGACATCATCATGACCGGTACGCCGTCCGGCGTCTCGGCAACGGTCGCCGGCGACAAGCTCGAATGCGAAATCGAGGGCGTCGGCACGCTGACCGTCACCATCGGGCCGCCGCTGAAATAGGCCTCTGCCGCGTTCTCCGGAAAAAACGGCCGCCGGCGGATGGAACCGTCGGCGGCCGGTTCCGTTAACGGTTTGCTAACGAGGTCGGCCCACACTTGCCAATGCCGGGCCTCAGATGAGCGATTTTTCAGAAAAATCGCAACGGGACCAGTATCATGGGCCACGCCGCCACCGCCAATCGTTCCGCGTTTTCCGTGCCTCTCGATCCGGAAAACATGGCCATCTGGGTGATGCAGTTCTCACCCGCCACCGACGCCGAGGCGCTCAAGCTGTTGCGCAGCCGGTTTCCCGATCGTCCGCTCAGCCTGCGGGTGGCGGCGCTCGATTTCCTGATGCGGCGTCGCGCGGCCCGCGCGGACTAACTTGCCGGCCGACTTCAAGAAACATTCCGCGGATTCAACTCGCTAGTGCATAGAAAATTACGAGTAAGCGAGGGAGTTGAAAACCTCTTGCGGTGAACGAAAGCCGAGGGATTTTCTCGGTCTTGCGTTGAGCAAACGCTCGACCTTGGCAACCTCGGCATTGGAGATCGTAGAGAAGTCTGTGCCCTTTGGGAAGAAATCACGGATGAGGCCGTTGGTGTTCTCATTCACGCCGCGCTCCCACGCGTGATACGGCGTGGCGAAGAAGATTTTCGCCTTCAAGGCATGAGCGATGTCCTGATGCGCGGCGAACTCCTTCCCGTTGTCAAAGGTGATGGTGTGCACGAACTCGCCGATAGGCTTGAGGCGACGCACAGCTGCCTTCTGTGTTGCGCGGGCAGTCGCACGCGGCAGCTTGATGATTTTGGCCAGTTTGGTTTTGCGCTCGACCAGCGTGAGCAAGCCGCCTTTATGTCCGGCACCGACGACGGTATCGCCCTCCCAATCGCCCAGACGGGTTTTGCGCGCGACAATGGCCGGACGCTCGGAAATGTCGATTTTATTGGGGATCAGGCCGCGACCGGCGGTCTTGCCAGCGCGATTGTTATAGCGTTTTCCGCGCCGTCGGAGACTGCGCCACAGGTCGCCGCCGTCGCGTTTGTCCTGCCAGATCATCTGGTAGATGCGCTCATGGCTCAGGCCGAGGCCCCGTTCGTATAGCCAGCCGCTGATCTGCTCGGGCGACCAGCGCATCTGGCACAGCTTCGCTTCGATCTTGCGCCGCAACGACGCCGTCAACTTGCGGGGCTTACGCCGTATCGCCTGTCGGGCTTGCGCCTTCGCTTCCGCTTGCTTGAACCGATAGCCGCGCTGCCCCCGATTGCGGCGTATCTCCCGGCTCACCGCGCTTTGACTGACGCCCAAAACGACGGCGATGCTTTCTTGGCTGGCCCCGCGCTTGCTCAGCGCATAAATCTGGCAGCGATCCTCATACGTAATCCGTCGGTACTTGCTCATCGGCAACCCCTTGCAATCTCAAGAGGTTACCCCTTTGTCGCCTCACTCAATTATGCGCTGGGTAGTTGAATCCGCGTTCTTTTAAATCGCGCCAGTCGACCGCATCCCTCCAGCGCGGCATGGCGGGCAGTCGAGCAAGAACTGCGGTATTAGCTAGGTAGCAAGCACACCTAAACGTCACTTCCCGGCGGCGGGCGGGAAATACCAGTCTTGGGCATGTCCGCGATCTACGACCATACGATTTCGGGCCTTTTGCGGAAGCGGGCGGACGTGTTCGGCGAGGCGATCCTGATCCGTGAGCGGCGGGCCGAGATCAAGAACGACATCGAGGCCTTGGACCGGACGCTGGGCACCGTCGGCTACAAGGGCGGGCTGGACGCCGCGATGCCGCGCCGGAAGGAGCAGGCCATCTTCGGGCAGGGCGAACTCACCCGGGTGATCATGGCAGAACTCCGGGACGCCGGCCTCCCGATGAGGTCACGCAAGGCGGGCCAGAGCATCGTCGCGCTTCAGGGGCACGACGCCAGGGATCGGAAATACGTGAGCGACCTCACGCGCCGCGTCTCCAAGGCCTTGCGCAAGCAACGTGAGGACGGTCGGGTCAAAGCGGTGACAGACCGCACACGGCAATATCGTCTGGTCAAGAAGCGGCCACACTCGAAACGACAGGCTTAATCGTCAACAACCAGCCAGCGTGAACGGTTCGGCCATGAAGCCACGCTATGCACCGAAAGTGGCTGGCCGTGTCATGGCGACGGAATATCGTTATTGAACTCTTCATCATCGCCGACTTCGTCGATAGGCTTGCGCTGACGGAGCCGCTCGGCAAATTGAACAAGCCTATCGCGTTTCAAGGCATCGAGATATTCTGACCACGTGGGATGCCCATCCGTCTTCTTGAGGAAGCCGTAGGCCTTTTTGCTCGCCGCCAGCGTATCAATGGGTTCGCGATCGAATATCGCGCACAAGAACGTGTCCGGATCGACGACGGCTACGCGATGCGCCCTGAGTTTGTCGACATCAAAGTGCGCCAGATTCCAGGTGACGAGCGTTGAAGGAGCGCATTTGATTGCGGCTGCGGCAACATGCCTATCCTTCGGATCGGTCTTGGCGAGTTGCACCTCGAAAGCGCTATCTCCGGCAATCAGCGCGTCCGGGAGGGCTTCGTTCATCAGCTTGATCGTTCTGAGTATCCTATCCGGCCTGAGTTCCGGTCTGTTGCGACGAAGTGCATCGTGCCATTCCTGCTCGATCGTCTTGGTCCAGCGGAGCGCGAAAAGGAGTTCCTGCGCGAGCGTGATGAATACGTTGCGCTGGTGATACGAATATAGGACGTTCGCGTCTGCGATCGAGATTTCAGCGGCCGGGCGAACGTTGGAAGTCAATATCGTCCATCTCCGCCAGTTCTTTTGCCGCGGCCGCCTGCCGCTCCTCCTGGGCTTTGAGCTTCAGCACATCTTCAAGCCTGCACCGACGATGTGCTCCTTCGTATCTGAACGGAAGGCGGCCGTCATCCATCCGCCGAACAACTAAAGGTCGGGAAACGCCGAGAATCTTGCCGGCTTGCTCAGGAGTAAGCTCGGATGACAAACCGCCATAGGCGAGCGCGTCGACACGTGACATCGTCGACGCAATCTTTCTGATGATGTCGGCGAGCCTGCCTTCGAGGCGCAACGTCACTTGTCGTCCATGAGCGGACTCGATTACCTGCGCCACCTCTTGGGCTTGCTTCTGGGTTCGCTCATCAACGCTTTCGAATTGGACCTGGACCAATCCCATGATCGCCTCCCGAGGCTCATTTTGTCTGAAATAACTGAAATGCGCCCGAATTTCAAGGCCCGAGGCGGCCTGCCGAGACAACGCGGCCGCGGATCGCCGTCGCCAATAGCCCTTCCAGTTCGGGGAAACCGGATGGGATAGCGCGGCCAGACAAATGGAACTGGCTACCGCTCTCGGTGCGGCGGCTCTCCTTGCGCCAAGCCGCTTTGTGGGCGTAGGCGCGGAGATAAGGCTCAGCGGTATGGCGGTGCGGGCCGCTCTCGGCCCGCCGCATCCGCGAGACGACCCGGCGTTGTTCGTGCTGGCGGCGCCGTCCGAATACGCTTCCTCGTGATCGATCCTGAGCATGTCTTAGCCGCTGTAGTGCAGCGGGCCCCATGAGCGACACGGCGTGCCCGCCCCGCAAAGTGGCGACGTTCGGGCGTAGGTCCGATACAGTTGGTCGTTTCACACGCGATGCTCTCGCGTCTTTTGACGGTCTTGCTAAGAAAGGGAGCGTCTCTCAACTCCGCCACGCGGTTTATTACTCTTATTGAAGATATTTCACATCTCGGCCCGTGCCGTGAATTCCCTCACGTCGTGCTTGGCGGCGGGTTTCTTCCGACACGGGATGCCAAAAAGCCGATTTACGACCCGTACGACCACACCGCCGCTACTCCTTCCTACGATCCGGAAGACGGGCAAGTCATCGACACCGCCATTGCGGGGCGGGTAAACGCATTGGTGACAGCCAACTTCCGCGATTTCGTCGATCAGCATGACACGATAATCGCCAGTGGCCGCGTCCATATACGGCATACGGCAATGGGCGACCTTTACATCGTTCAGCCCAAAGAAATGGCCGCTTGGTTGCAGAGCGGTCAGCGCCCAATACCTGCGCAATCGATTGCTGACGAGCAGTTGAAAAAAACGCGCTCCTCCTAAATCAGATCGTCGCTAGTCGGCGGTGATCGGCATACTAGGCCGGCCCCCTGACTCGCCAGAAGTCGCGCCGGCCCGGAGCCGCCTAGTTCGTCCGAATAACAGCGCTATGCCGAAAAGCCGCTGCCGATAATTCTTCCGCTGCTCGTCTCGCGCATCGCGTCTGAAGGGCCTTTCGCCGGCCACTCGCAAATGATCGCTCTCCTACAGCCCCAGCCTCTCCTACAGCCCCAGATAAGCCTGCCGCACGCGGTCGTCGCCGAGCAGCGCCTCGCCGGAGCCGGAGAGCGTGATCCGCCCATTCTCCAGCACGTAGGCGTGACTGGCGAGCTTGAGCGACACCGCCACATTCTGCTCCACCAGCACGCAGGTAAGCCCCTCGCGGTTAAGATCCCGCACGGTCTTCAGCACGTTCTGCACGATCGCCGGCGCCAGCCCCAAGGACGGCTCGTCGAACATCACCAGTTCCGGAGCGCCCATCAGACAGCGGCCGATAGCGAGCATCTGCTGCTCGCCGCCCGACAGCGTGCCGGCCAACTGGTTGCGCCGCTCGGCCAGCACCGGAAACATCGTGTAGATCTTGTCGAGATTCTGTACGCGCGCGGCACGCGCGCGCGGCAGCATGGCGCCCATGTCCAGGTTTTCCGCCACCGACAGCGCCGGGAAGATCTGGCGACCTTCCGCGACTTGGCCGATGCCCAGATCGCAGACCTTGTGGCTCGGCCACCCGGCGATGTCCTGATCGCGATAAACGATACGCCCGCGCTGCGGCTTGTGCATGCCGGCGACGGTGCGAATGAGCGAGGTCTTGCCGGCGCCGTTGGCGCCGACGATGGCGACGATGGCGCCCTGCTCGATGGTGAGCGTCACGCCGTCGAGCGCCTGGGCGTCGCCATAGAAGACGTCGAGGTTTTCAACGCGGAGCATTAAGCTTCTTCCTCGCGCATGATCTTGTCCGAAAACCGGTTCCCACTTTTCGGGATCATGCGACGTCCTCCGCACCCAGGTACGAGTGGATCACGGCGGGATTGTGCACCACTTCGGCCGGCGGCCCCTCGGCGATCGGCGCGCCGTGGTGCAGCACCAGGATGCGGCCGGCGAGCGCCATCACCGCGCGCATCACGTGCTCGATCAGCAGAATGGTCAGGCCGGTCTCGCGGTTGAGCTCCTGCAGGATCGACACCATGCGGTCGGTTTCGGTGGGGCGCAGGCCCGCCATCACCTCATCCAGCAGCAGGAGCTTGGGATCGGTGGCAAGCGCGCGCGCAACCTCCAGGCGCTTACGGTCGGGCAGCGTGAGCGCGGAAGCGCGCTGGTCGCGCTTGTCGTAAAGATCGAGCCGGCGCAGCACCTCGCCTGCATGGGTGCGCGCGTCGCGCGTATGCGGGCGGTTGAGCAGCGCGCCGACGATCACGTTGTCTTCCACCGTGAGCGCCGGGAACGGCCGCACGATCTGGAAGGTGCGGCCGATGCCCTGACGGCAGATACGGTCCGGCGCCAGGCCGTCGATGCGCTCGCCGGCGAACGTGATGCTGCCGCCATTGGGCGCAAACACGCCGGCGATCATGTTGAACAGCGTCGTCTTGCCGGCGCCGTTTGGGCCGATCACGGCGAAGATGCCGCCCTCCGGCACCTCGAAGGTGACCTGGTCCACCGCGAGCAGGCCACGGAATCTCTTGCTGATGCCGTCGACCGAAAGAAGCGCGCTCATTTCGGTCTCCCCGTCAGCCTGAAGCGTGCGCTCAGCCACGGCCAGATGCCATCGGGCAGCGCCATGATCACGAGCAGCAGGCAGATGCCGTAGAAGACCTGCTTGGCGCCGGGCAGATCGACGCCGACGACCTCGAGAATGCGCGTGAGCGTTTCGGCCAAGCCCGTCAGCACGAAGGCGCCCAGGATGGGCCCGAACAAGGTGCCGACGCCGCCGACGATGGGCGCCAGGATGATCTCGATCGACTGCCCGATATTGAACACCTGCTCCGGGAACAAATTATTGTAATAAAAGGCGAAAATGACGCCGGCGAAAGATGTCATGGCGGCCGAGATCACCACCGCCAGCATCTTGTAGCGGAAGGTGTTGATGCCGAGCGCGCGGGCGGCTTCCTCGTCCTCGCGGATCGCCAGCCAGAAATAGCCGACGCGGCTCTGCAGCAACATGCGGCAGCCGACGAAGGCCGCCACGGTGGCGACGAGCAGCACGTAATAGAACATCGCCGGGTCACCGCGCAGCAGCCACAGATTGTTGTGGGTATATTGCTTGACCGGCAGGAACAGGCCGGCCGATGCGCCGGTCCAGCCGAAGTGATCGAAGCCCACGCGGGCGAACTCGGCAAAGGCGATGGTGAGGATGGCGAAGTAGACGCCGCCGACCCGGAAGCGAAACGCCAGAAAGCCGATGACGGCGCCGGCGAGCGCCGCGATCGGCACCGCCGCGAACAAACCGATCCAGGGCCCAATGCCGAAGTGCACATAGAGCGCGGCGGCCGTGTAGGCACCCAAGCCGACATACAAGGCGTGGCCTAGCGAAAGCTGGCCGGCAAAGCCCATCATGATGTTCCAGGCCTGCCCGACATAGGCAAAGTAAAGGATCATCACCAGCACGGTGAGCAGGTAGTCGCCGGCATAAAGTGGCGCGGTCACGCCGATGAGCAGCAGCAGGGCAAGTAGGACCAGCGTCCGGCGTGGCATGCCGTCGAACAGGTGCGCGATCATGCCGTCCTCTTGCCCATGATGCCCTGCGGGCGGAACAGCAGCACCAGCACCAGGATGGCGAAGGAGAACATGGACTTGGCCGACGGGTTGAACAGCAGGCCGGCCATAGCCTCGGTCAGGCCGATCAGAATGCCGCCGATCAGCGCGCCGGGCATCGAGCCCAGGCCGCCGGTGATGACGATGACAAAGGCGAGCAGCGTGTAGGACGGTCCGACGGTCGGTGTCACGTCGAAGATCAGGAGCAGCATGGTGCCCGCCGCGCCGACGCAGGCCATGCCCAGACCGAAGGTCAGGGCATAGAGATGCTTGACGTCGAGGCCGACCACCAGCGCGCCGGTATAGTTGTCGGCGCAGGCGCGAACCGCGGTGCCGAGGCGCGTGTACTGGAAGAAGACGAACAGCGCAGTCGCCACCACGATGGCGCCGACCGCCGCATAGAGCTTGGTGGCGTCAATGATGACCGAGCCGATCTGGTAGCTGTCGAAGGCATAACTGACCTGGACGTTCTGGGCGTCCGGCCCGAACACGATCAATAGCACGTTGGAAATGATGAGCCCGATGCCCACGAGCAGCAGGAACTGGCTGTGCTCGGGCCTTGTGATGAACGGGTTGATGACGCCCTTTTGCAGCACGTAGCCGAAGCAGAACATGGCCGCCGCGATCGGCACCAGCATCACCAGCGGGTCGAGGTGAAAGGCCGAAAACAGCACGATCACGAGGTACATCGCGATGGTCATCATCTCGCCGTGGGCGAAGTTCACCACGCGCACCACGCCGAAGATCACCGACAGCCCGAGCGCCATCAGCCCGTAGACAAGCCCGGTCAAGATGCCGCCGATGGCGACGTTGAGATAGATGGAAAACGGCAAGGGGACGATCCCAATAAAGCAGTGCTCCGGCCGTTTGTCACGGCCGGAGCATTGACGCAGAGCGTGGCGTCAGCCGCGCTTGTCGTAGGGCTTGAGCGGCCATTCGACCTTGGCATTGGCAGCAGCGTGAGGTGCCACGGTCACAGTCTTGCCGTTGCGGTTCTGAATCGCAGAATCTTTCAGATTTTCGTTCTGGCCCTTGGCGTCGAACATGATGCCGGCGCCGGGGCTGACGTTGTTGGTGATGTGGGTCTTGCGGATGGCTTCGGCCAGCGCCTTCGGGTCGGCAGAGCCGGCACGCTTGTAGGCGTCGGCCGCGATGAGCAGTGCCTCGAAGGTGTAGACTTGGTTGGTGTTGAGGTTGAGGCCCGGATATTTCTTGGCCATCGCCGCCTCAAGCGTCTTGGTCAGCGGCTTATTGGGATCGTACCACGGCACGAAGCTTAACGGTCCGTCGGAGAGCTTGCCGAGGGTCTTGATGTACTGGTCCTCGTACCAGCCCGGCCCCATGCTGAGGATCGCCTCCGGCGTCCAGCGCTGCTTGACCAGCTCGCGGGTCAGCAGGATGGCGTCGTTGAGGCGGCTGACCATCAAGAGCGCGTCGGCGCCGGTCGCCTTGGCCTTGGCCACCTCGACCGACAGATCGCGCGCCGCCGGATCGTAGGAGATCTCCTGCAGAATCTTGTAGGGCATCTTGAAGTGCGGCATCACGTGCTTGATGCCGCCCGACATGGCGGTGCCGAAAGTGTCGTTGACGTGCATGAACACCACCGACTTCGGCGCGCTGCCCGCCTGCTTGAACACCGCCAGCTGATTGGCGAAGGCATCGCCAAGAATCATCTTCGCGGTCGGGAAGTTGCGGAACACGAACTTGTAGCCCTGCTCGGTGATCGCCGGCGACGCTGCGATATTGATGACGAGCGGGATACCCTTCTGCTCGGCCACCTGCGCGATCGCCGTGGTCTGGCCCGAGTTGAAGGCGCCGATCAGAAGCTGCGCACCCTGGCTGATGAGCTGCTCGGCGCGCGAACGGGCGACGTCGACCTTGGTCTCGGTGTCGCCGCTCATGATCTCCAGATCCGGCAGGCCGAGACCCTTGAGGATCGGGCCCGTGATCTCGACGCCACGCCAGCAGTCCTGGCCGATGCCGGCCTGCACGCCGGAGCGCGGCAGCAGCACGCCCACCTTCAGCGGCGCGTTGGCGGCGCGCACGATGTTAAACGGCGCGGTGCCGGCGATGAAGCCGGCGGCGCCAAGGCCGACATTGAATGTACGGCGTGTCAGATTCGTCGATGATGGTGACTTACGCTTCATAGTGAATTCCTCCCGTTAGGCCCTGCAGTCTGCCTGCATGCAGCCTTTGCGCTGGATAATGCCGGATTTCTTCCGGTCCTCACAAGCGCGAATGCATCGCTTCGTTAGCGGCGAGGCACGCCATCGCGGTTGCGCGATCCCCTGTTCGCGGCATATTGTTGACCTGGACAACAAATTTCGTCAACAAGGATTATCGTTCCACGCGGACGGACAAATTGCCCCGCGCGGCCGGTTCACGAGGATCCCGACCCGATGGCTCCCGCAAAGCGCTCCGCCAAGCCGGCAGCCGGCACGGTGCCCTTGCGCAAGAGGGCATCGCTGCAGCGCAGCAAAAAGCTTACGATCAAGTCCACCATCGATCTTGGGCTGCTCAATGGGCGGCTCGGCTATTTCGTGCGGCGGGCGCAGGTCTGGATCTTCCAGGACTTCATCAGACGGCTCGCCTCCATCGACATCAGCCCGGCGCAGTTCTCCGTGCTCGTGGTGGCCGACGCCAACCGCGGGCTATCGCAGGCCGAGCTCGCCGCCACGCTCGGGATCGAGCGCGCGCGCCTGGTGCGGCTGCTGCACCGGCTGGAGCAGCGCGGCCTCATCCAGCGCCTGCCCTCCTCCGCCGACGGCCGCCGCCACGCGCTGCAGCTCACCCGCGACGGCCAACGCGTCCTGGCGCGCGCCAAGGCGCTGTCGGACCAGCACGAGGCCGGGCTGATGAAACGTCTCGGGCCCGAGCGCTATCAGCTGACGCTGGAGACGTTCCGGGAGTTTTAATAGATCCCATCAATGATGGTTGCTGCTCGCCGGCGGGAAGCCGTGTTCGTCACGTAGCCGCTCGAACATCCGCTTCGCTGTATGCTGCTGCTTCTTTGGCCAGCGTTTGTCCTCGGCCAGAATGCCCCCAGCAATCGCAATGAATGGGCCCAGCTCCAGGTTCATCGGCGGCTTCGACCGCCGGTAACTCGGTGGCACCAATAACTCCAGCATCTTGTCGACAGCCCGTGGATCGATTCCAAACCGCCTCGTCGCCGTCCGCTTGCTTAAGCCTCCAGAACGTCGCCTCTGTTTCCCAGTTTTGGCAGGTACCCGTGCGCCACCGATCCGCTGGCTTGCGACGGTGTCGCAAGCGTCCCTGGCGGCAAATTTCGGCGTCCGCTCCGGCCGCCCTCAACTTTCTAACGTTCAACTAGTGAATTTCTCACTGGAACAATGCCTTAGGAGCTGATAATAGTTAATAAGATTGTGGCATATTGGACTATGGAGAGCAGGCACATGATCAGTGGTGAATTGGGTCGTCAGTTGGAGGCCTACGTCGCCGAATTAGTGAAGTCGGGCCGCTATCATTCAAAGAGCGAAGTGCTGCGCGAAGGCGTCCGCATGGTGCAGGAACGCGAGGCGCGCCTTGCGGCGCTGGATGCATCGCTTGTGCGGAGCGTCGCCGACGCCGATGCCGGCCGCGCCAAACCCGCTGCCGAGGTCTTTGACCGACTTGAAGCTAAGTACCAAGGCCAGGCGAAAGACCAAATTGGGTGATCGTCGTCATCACGAACGAGGCCACGCGCGATCTCGAGCAGATCGCCGATGCCATTGCCCTTAATAGCCCCGCGCGCGCTGTCACGTTCGTGCGTGAACTACGCGTAAGCTGCGAAAGCCTCGGCGAATTCCCCAGAGCCTACCCACTGGTGCCACGTTACGAAGACTCCGGCGTCCGGCGCCGCGTGCACGGCAACTACCTGATCTTTTATCGGATTGGCGTCGAAACAATCGACGTTCTGCACGTACTCCATGGCGCAATGGAATACGCGCCGCTTCTCTTTCCGGACGGCTGAAGAACTCCCCTCCCAAGGCGGGTTGCCGTGCAACCCTGCCCCTCTGGCGAAGACGAGTGGCAAGCTCAAGCCGAGGGCCCGCCGGGATTTCTATAGCGGCCCCGACGCCGCCACAGACCGCGCCGCTGAGAACCATGTGCTCAACTCTTGCCTAAGGGCAGCGGATCTCCTCAACCTAGGACCCGAGCTTGCGGCGCTTTAGCTCTAGCCGACAGAGAAAAATGTCAGACAAGCGTTACATTTCACACTTTGTAACGGGGGGACATCGCGGCCAGGGCGTCCACAAGTGGATGTGTGCGCGTGCACGTGAGCGCAATCTTTTTCAGTTTTTCTCAGTTTGAGATCTACAGCGCCACTTGTGAGTTTCGCCTCGAATGAGGAACTGAAGAGGCTAACGGCGCAGGTCGCAGACGGGGTGTTGATCGCATCAAAACGGCTTGGAACTGATGCAAGCGAGGAGCAGCGCTTGATCGAACATCCAGCCCTGCAAAAATCCTCTTCGCTGCTCTCCTTCGTTTGCTAGAGGAATCACCAGCGGACAGGTTCGCGTTCCCACCGGAGAGCAGCAACCTCCTGCCTGCGATGTATAATCCCTCAACGGCTTATCCCGTTAGTTACGGCACTACGATACTTAGCAAGAAATTCAGCACGTTAACGCTCGTTAGCCACCTAACGTGCGTTTTTCATGGTAATCTGCTATTTGAAGGGGCGGTCTGCATCAATGCTCTCTCACTTACAAAAATGGTTCAGAACTACTATCTTGCTAATAATTAAGGGGAATTCGGTAATGACGGCACTCAGAAAAAGTCTAACCATCCCAAGCGAGGTGGTTCGCGATCCGTCGGTTATGAGCGGCGATCCAGTAGTGCGCGGAACGAGGGTTCCGGCGATGACGATCGTGGCTTATCTGCGCGCTGGCAGGACGAACCGCGAGATTTTCGAAGACTACCCAACACTCCCGGTCGATGGTATCGATGCGGTTATTGCCTGGGCCGACCAAGAATTGGGGCATGATTGGCGCAACGCGTCTTCGAACGAAACCGTTCGGCCTTGATGGATCGCATCTTTGTTGACGAGTGCTTGAGTGCATCCTTGGTAGCCATTGCCAAGGAGCGCGGTATCGTAGCCGCATTCGGTCCACACATAGGAATGGCCAGTTGGCAGGACTGGAACATTGCCCAGTTTGCCTTCGAGAACGGCTATATTGTTGTTACAAACAACCGGAGAGATTTCCTTCGCGAGTATCTAAAATATGATGTTCATAACGGCCTTGTCGTCGTTGTGCCTCAAGTTGATCGCGAACCGCAGATCAGGCTCTTTTTACTGGTTCTCGACTACCTTGCTGAAATGAATGATCTGCCGATGAACAAGCTGATTGAGATCCTTGAAGACGGAACAATCCATGTCCGGGAGTGGACGATGGATGATCACGACATCAAGCACATCAACAATCCGACGTGGGGCCAGCCATAGCGGCGTCCTGCGCAAGAGATCGAGTTATGATTTCCCAACCACAACTCGATAAGGACACGGGCCCACTCTCAGCCCAATTCCCATCAAGGTATCAAACGTCGACCTGTAATGCCTGCGCCGGTTCCAGCGGAACACGAACTCGTCGAGATAGGCTTGGATGTGCTTGCGCCGGAAGCCGTGATAAACGCCGAGCGCCAGCCGCTTGAGGTTGGCGAACACCCGGTGGACCCACGGCAGAAGCGCATGGGCGGCCATGGCGCCGATCACCCTCGGCACATGATTACGATTGCGCATTCCTGGGTAGGCAGAGAACCCGTCGGTCAGGATTGTCGAGCCATCGACCGTATTGTCGGCCACGAACCGCTGCAGCGTCGCCGCGGAGTAGTCTTTGATCGTCGTCAGCCGGATCCGGCCGGCTTTGCCGCCCGGCAGGGTCTCGACCGCGGCGGCGATCAGTATCTTGCCCTCGGCGCTGCGACCCTGCCCGCCAGCGACGGGATCGTCCTTGGTCCGGTAGACAATACTGCTCTCGTCGACCTCGACCATTCCTTCGAGCGGACCGCGCTCCGGGTCGACCATCGCTCGGCGCAGCTTGTGCAGCAGAAGCCAAGCGGTCTTGTAGGAGCCGATGCCGAGCTTCGCCTGAAGCTGCAGCGCGGAGATGCCGTTAGAGTGCGTCGCGACCAGATGCGCCGCCAGAAACCACGTGCGCAGCGGCAAGTGGGTCCGGTGCATCATGGTGCCGGCAGTCGTCGAGGTCTGCCGACCGCAGCCGGCACATTCCCACGTCCACGGCTTGGATTCGAGCTTCCAGCCCTTTCAGGCCGCCGCAAGCGGGACACGTGAAGCCGTCCGGCCAACGGCGATGCGCCAGCCATTCGGCGCACGCTGTATCGTCCGGGAACGTCGCCATGAAATGCTGCAGCGACGGCGGCCGGTCATGCTTCCAGCGGTTGGTTTGGTGGCGCGGCGCCATTACCGTCGCGTAGCATGGCAGGGCGGAGCCAGCGACCGGAACCACAAGATATGGTTAGTGCCTGACTTAAGGGGATAAGCCATATCCCTCATTCCGGGCCACGCCCCGAAGGCGCGCGAACGCTGAATCCAGGGCCACTTGCGATGCTCGTCGCTCTGGACTTCGGGCTTGCGCACTTCATACGCGCGCCGGAATGACGGCTACGAGAGCGCCTTCTCCACCGCCGCGGCAATGCGGAACAGGCGATGGTCCTGACCGTTGCGCGCGATCAGCATCAAGCCGACGTTCTGGCCATCCTGCTTGGGCAGCGGCAGCGAGATGGCGCAGGCGTCGAAGAAGTTCCAGATCGACGTATTGCGCAGGCACATTGCGTTCCGGCGCGCGAATTCGTCCGGCTTTTCGAGATCGGCGATGAGCGGCGCGATCACCGCGCTGGTCGGCGAAATGAGGACGTCCAGGTCGGCGATCGCCGCGTCCATCTCACGGATCAGCGCCAAGCGGCGCTGCATCATCGCGATATAGTCGGCCGCGGAATTGTCCTTAGCGCGCTCGATGCGCCGGCGAATGTTCTGATCGATGTCGTCGCCCCGGCGGGCGAAGCGGTCGCGATGCACGGCATAGGCTTCGGTCGGCGTGATGCCACCGCCCAGCTTGTTGACCTCGTTCATGCCGTCAATCGCCGGCAGCGTCTGATCGGACAGGCGCGCGCCCGCCTTGCCGAGCACATCGAGCGCGGCGGCGAAACCCTTGGCGACGCCGTCGTCGAGCCGCTCCAGCGGCATACCTTGCGGAACGCCGATGCGCAGGTTGGCAAGCGGCGCCGGCTCAAGCGCCCACGGCTCTTCACCGGCCATGACGGCATCGGTCGCGGCACAAGCCGCCACGGTCTTCGCCAGCGGCCCGATGGAATTGAGCGTGTAGGAGAGCGGGAAGGCGCCGACGGTCGGCACGCGCTGGCGGCTCGGCTTGTAGCCGACCACGCCGCAGAACGCCGCTGGCGTGCGGCAGGAACCGCCGGTATCGCTGCCGATGGCGATCTCGCACATGCCGTCGGCGACACCAACCGCCGCCCCCGCGCTGGAGCCGCCGGGTGCGCGCTTGCGGTCGGCTGGATTGCCCGGCGTGCCGAAATGCGGATTGACGCCGACGCCCGAGAAGGCGAATTCGCTCATGTTCGTTTTCGCAACGATCACGGCGCCGGCGGAGCGCAGCCGCTGCACGATCACCGCGTCTTGTGTCGCTGGCGACCCCTCCTCGGCGATGACCTTGGAGCCCGCGCGCGTCACCTCGCCGGCGACGTCGAACAAATCCTTGACGGTGACGATGGCGCCGTCGAGGGACCCGAGCGTGATGCCCGCCTTGGCGCGGGCGTCGGCGGCCTCGGCCGCGGATTGCGCCGCCTCGCGATAAACCGTGAGGCAGGCGCGCGCGCCCTCGCCTTTTGGATCGTCGATACGCTCAAGCGCGGCGGCAAGCCGCTCACGGGAAGAAAGTTTACTCATGTGCCCAGCCCACCCTTCTTTTCAACGAAGCTTGCGATTTCCTCGACGCCCTTACCGTCACGCAGGTTGGTCATCACGAACGGCCTTTGCCCCCGCATCTTCTTGGCGTCGCGCTCCATCACCTCGAGCGAGGCGCCGACATAGGGCGCGAGATCGGTCTTGTTGATGACCAGGAGATCGGAACGCGTGATGCCGGGGCCGCCCTTGGAGGGGATCTTGTCGCCGGCGGCGACGTCGATGACGTAGATGGTGAGATCGGCGAGTTCCGGCGAGAACGTGGCCGCGAGATTGTCGCCGCCGGATTCGATCAGCACCAGATCGAGATCGGGAAACTTGGCGCGCATCTCCGCGACGGCGGCGAGATTGATGGAAGCATCCTCGCGGATCGCGGTATGCGGGCAGCCGCCGGTTTCCACGCCCACGATGCGGTCGGCTTCGAGCGCGCCCGAACGCACCAGATAGTCGGCGTCCCATTTGGTGTAGATGTCGTTGGTGATGGCGGCGATTTGGTATTTCTGGCGCAGCTTTTTGCAGAGCGCGTCCATCAGCGCGGTCTTGCCGGAACCGACCGGGCCGCCGACGCCGACACGCAAAGGCCCATGAGATTTGGGTCCGTGGGGGGTACTCATGCGTATTTGTGTCCTTCTCGCGGGCTACTAACCAGCATTACCGGCGGTTTTCAATCGGCTACGACCGGAACAGGCGGGTGTACTGGGTCTCATGGCGGGCGCTGGCGAGATCGGCGCGGAAGACGGCCGAACCGATGTCGTCGAGCTTGGCGGCGGCCGCGCGCTGCGCGGTTTGGGCGACCACGGGTTCGAGCGCCGCCACCACGCGCTGGCCATCGGTTTGCCCGAGCGGAATGAGCCGCACGCCGGCCGAGACCCAGTTGGCGGCGAGCGCCTGCAGAAAGGCCGGCAAAGCCGCTTCGCAGGCGACGCCGTGACCGGCGGCGGCAACCGCGACGGCGACCGGGTAAGCCACCGGTCCGTCCCATGTCTCTTTAAGCCGGTCGAGCGCGGCGCACGGCCAGGCGGCGCGCGTCGCTTCGACGAAGGCATTGCCCTGCGCGGTGGTTTCGAGATGGCGTTCCTTGGTCGGCGCCAGCGCCGCGGCCAGTTCGGCAATATCGCGCAAGGTTTGGTCGTCTTCGCTTTCAATGGCGCGATGGGCGTGGGCGAACAGCACCGCGTCGCAATAGCCGCCACCTTCGCTGAGCATCGCCGCCAGCCACGCGCGCAGGCTCTCGGCATCCTTGATGTCGCCCGTCTCCACCGCCCATTCGATGCCGCTCGAATAGGAGAAGCCGCCCACCGGATAGGCCGGCGACAGCCAGGCCATCAGGCGGTAGAGGGCGGGTGAGTTTGGCAAGGCATTGCTGCTCGCGCGGGCCTGTTCCCTCTCCCCAGTCGAAGTCGGATCTATCCGACTTCGACCATCTGAAATGCCGAACTCGGGTAAACCCGAGTTCGGTTGGGCGAGAGGGTTAGGGTGAGGGGGAATAGGTGTCGATCGCGGGCAAGGCTCCCCCTCACCCGCCCGCGCTCCGCGCGGGCGACCTCTCCCGCCAGGGGAGAGGTGAAGCGAGCCTGTGGCGGCGCCATTCTTCTTACCCGCCATGACCCTGCCCGTGCCCATGCTCCTGCGGCGCGCCCGCTTCCGGATCGAACGGCGCGGCGAGCGGCGTCACCTTGGCGCCGAGACCGCGCAGCATATCCTCCAGCACGTGGTCGCGGCGGATGCGGAGCTTGTCGCCGATCACCTGCACCTCGGTGTGTCGGTTGCCGAGATGCCAGGCGAGCCGCACCGCGTCGAGTGCGCTGCCGGCAGCAATTTCGATCAACTCTTCCGGCGCACCGGCAACTTGCACGATGGAGCCGTCGTCCAGCACCAGCCCGTCGCCGTCGCACAAGGTCACCGGCGCGGCGAAGTCGAGCAGGAACCCGGTACCGTTTTCCGCGGTGAGCACGATGCGCCGGCGCCGGCGATCGCCAGCGTCGAGCACGACGCGGTCGCAGGCCGTGCCCACGTCCCAATCACCCGCCGGTTTAACCTCCGTCACCCGCTTCATCGTTGCTTCACCATGCCGCCGGGCCCTCCGGTCGGACCGGCTGCCGCATCGTCATAATGCCATGAAGATTGTATGCTGCGTAGCAATCGTCGATTCCTGCATGCAACCTGCCGGGGGCCTTCTTGATGCCATCGATCCGCTTGACCGCCGCGCTCGCGATTGTCCTCACCGCCTTCAGCTTCACCACAGCCCAGGCCGCGGGACCGACCGGCACCTGGCGCACCGAAAAAGGCGACGCCCATATCCGCATCAGCCAATGTGGCCAGGCCGTTTGCGGCACCATCGTCTGGCTCAAGGACAAGATCGACGCCAAGACCGGCAAGCCGCCGGTCGATTCCAGCAATCCCGACCCGCGCAAGCGTCATCGACCGATCCTGGGCCTGCGCATCTTCGCCATGACTTATCACAAGCACGGCGGCTGGTACGGGCCGATCTACAATTCCGACAATGGCCAGACCTACAACGGCAGGCTGATCCCGCATGGCAGCAGCACCCTCGAAGTGAAGGGCTGCGCCGGTGTCATGTGCGGCGGCGAGACGTGGCACAGGCTCGGGCGCTGACTCCTGCCGTCTCATCCTGAGGAGCATCGCGAAGCGATGCGTCTCGAAGGATGAGGCGACCTCATGGTTCGAGACGCGTCTTCGACGCTCCTCACTATGAGGTCGATTGTGGCAACGCGCATTCTCAAAACAGGAAATAGCGCTGCGCCATCGGCAGCGTTTCCGCCGGCGCGCAGGTCAAAAGCTCGCCGTCGGCGTGCACCTCGTAGGTTTCCGGATCGACGTCGATCTTGGGCGTCGCCGAATTGTGGATCATGTTCTTCTTGCCGATCTTGCGGGTGTTCTCGACCGCTACCAGCTCCTTCTCGACGCCGAGCTGATCGCCGAGCTTGGCACGCACCGCCGCCTTCGACACGAACATCAGCGACGAGGCGGTGAGCGCCTTGCCGAAGGCGCCGAACATCGGCCGGTAGTGCACCGGCTGCGGCGTCGGGATCGAGGCGTTGGGATCGCCCATCAGCGCCGCGACGATCGAGCCGCCCTTGATGATCACCTCGGGCTTGACGCCGAAGAACGCCGGCGACCACAGCACAAGATCGGCGAGCTTGCCCTTTTCGATCGAGCCGATGTGCTTCGACATGCCGTGGGCGATGGCCGGGTTGATGGTGTACTTGGCGATATAGCGCTTGGCGCGCAGGTTATCGTTGTCACCCTTTTCTCCCGATAGCCGCCCGCGCTGCTTCTTCATCTTGTCGGCGGTCTGCCAGGTGCGAATGATGACTTCGCCGACGCGGCCCATGGCCTGGCTGTCCGACGACATCATCGACAGCGCGCCGAGGTCGTGCAGGATATCCTCGGCCGCGATGGTCTCCTTGCGGATGCGGCTTTCGGCAAACGCCAGATCCTCCGGGATCGACGGATCGAGATGGTGGCACACCATCAGCATGTCGAGATGCTCGTCGATGGTGTTGCGGGTGAACGGCCGCGTCGGGTTGGTCGAGGACGGCAGCACGTTCTTCAGGCCCGCCACCTTGATGATGTCCGGGGCGTGGCCGCCGCCCGCGCCTTCGGTATGGAAGGCGTGGATGGTGCGGCCCTTGAACGCCTTGATGGTATCCTCGACGAAACCGCTTTCGTTGAGCGTGTCGGTGTGGATCATCACCTGCACGTCGGCCTTGTCGGCGACGCTCAGGCAATTGTCGATCGCCGCCGGCGTCGTGCCCCAGTCCTCGTGCAGCTTGAGCGCACAGGCGCCGGCCTTGACTTGCTCGTCGAGCGCAGCCGGCCGCGACGAATTTCCCTTGCCGGCAAAGCCGAGATTGACCGGAAAGGCGTCGGCGGCCTGGATCATACGGCCGATGTGCCAAGGCCCGGGCGTGCAGGTGGTGGCGTTGGTGCCGGCCGCCGGGCCGGTGCCGCCGCCGAGCATGGAGGTGATGCCACTCATCAATGCTTCTTCCACCTGCTGTGGGCAGATGAAATGAATGTGGGCGTCGAAGCCGCCGGCAGTGAGGATCTTGCCTTCGCCGGCGATGATCTCGGTGGCCGGACCGATGACGATGGTGACGCCCGGCTGGATGTCCGGGTTACCGGCTTTGCCGATCGCGGCGACGCGGCCGTCCTTGAGGCCGACGTCGGCCTTGACGATGCCCCAGTGGTCGAGGATCAGCGCATTGGTGATGACGGTGTCGACCGCGCCCTGCCGACGCGTGATCTGCGATTGGCCCATGCCGTCGCGGATCACCTTGCCGCCGCCGAATTTCACCTCTTCGCCGTAGGTGGTGAAGTCCTTCTCGACTTCGATGACGAGATCGGTGTCGGCGAGTCGCACCTTGTCGCCAACGGTCGGCCCGAACATGTCGGCATAGGCCGCGCGTTTCATTCTAATCGCCATCGTTCACACTCCCCTGCGGCCCGCGTTCCCGCTCATTGTGACCGCGATATTTCATCCTCAGTGTTATCCACAGCCATCCGCCCGGTTCCAAAAAGCTTGCGCCGAACGCAGGGCGGCGTAGCATTCATGGCAGGTCATCCATCTCTGGTTATGCCGGACACGGATGAACCGCCATGACCGTAGCGGCCATGGGACGTGAGGCCCTGCTTGCAGGGTATCGTGGTCCATGTCTCTCGGCCCTGGCTCTCAAATAGCTACTGTCCGGGCCCGCGTGCCTCACGGCCGCGCCGGACTGGGATCCGAGAGCTTGTGACGGGCAGACGACGGTCTGCCCGTTATGGCTTTTGGGGGTCTTCTCGTCGGCACATTTCCCGTCATTCCGGGACGGCCCAAAGGGCCGGACCCGGAATCCAGCTACAAGCACAATGCCCGCATCTGGATTCCGGGTTCGCGCACTCTGTGCGCGCCCCGGAATGACGAAGCTTTTCATTACAGCTTCCCCATCACGCCTTGCCGAAAACCGTAGACCGTGCGCTTGCCGGCGAGCGCGACCAGCGTCACTTCGCGGGTCTGCCCCGGCTCGAAGCGCACCGCGGTGCCGGCGGCGATGTCGAGCCGCATACCGCGCGCCTTGCGGCGCTCGAACTTGAGCGCCGGGTTGGTCTCGAAGAAGTGGTAGTGCGATCCCACCTGGATCGGCCGATCGCCGGTGTTGGACACCGACAGCGTTACGGTGCGACGGCCCTTGTTGAGCTCGATCTCGCCGTCGGCGATGAACATTTCTCCGGGGATCATACGGAAGCCTCCAATTGATCGTAGCCCTTCGCCTTGTAGACGAGGAATGACACGACCCAACTCGCAATGAAGAACGCGACGATGGCGTAGCCGACGACACCGAAATTGTCGCTCAGCATGCCGATGAAATTCCAGAACGGCCCCTGCAGCGCGAGCTTGTCGCCGATCAGCCCCAGCGCCTCGATGCCGCCGATCACCAGCGCCGCCACCACCGACACAAACGTAATGGTCATGTTGTAGTAGAGCTTGCGGATCGGATTGACGAAGGCCCAGCCGTAGGCGCCCACCATTAGCGTCGAGTCTGTGGTGTCCATCAGCGACATGCCGGCAGTGAACAGCGCCGGGAACACCAGGATCGACCAGATCGACAGGCCCTGAGAGGCCTGCGCCGCCGAGATGCCGAGCAGGCCGACCTCGGTCGCGGTGTCAAAGCCGAGGCCGAACAGGATGCCGAGCGGATACATGTGCCAGCTTCGCTCGATCAGCATGAACAGCGGCCGCAGCAGGCGCGAGAAGAAGCCGCGTCCCGCCAGAAGGTGGTCGACTTCCGCGTCGGCCAGGGGATCTCCCCTCTTGGTCCGCACGAAGGCGCGATAGACGCCGACCAGCACGACGATGTTGGCCGCCGCGATCGCCAGCAGGAACAGCGCCGACAACGATGTCCCGATCACGCCGCCGACGTCCTTGAAGGCGTCAAATTGTCCCTGCAGCGCGACGGTCCCGAATGCGATCACGAGCGCGAGCACCACCACGATGGTGGAATGCCCAAGCGAAAAGAACAGGCCGACGGCGATCGGGCGCCGGCCCTCCTGCATGAGCTTGCGCGTCACGTTGTCGATGGCCGCAATGTGATCCGCGTCGAAGGCGTGCCGCAGCCCGAAACTATAAGCGAGGAAGGCGAGCCCCAGGAGCGCCGGCTGGCCGTGGAACTCGACGACCGCCCACAACCAGGCCGCCGCATTGAGCGAAAGCAAGAGTGCATAGATCCCGGCCACTTTTCCCCTCACGTCGTGCGCTCCGTCATCAAAAAATTGAGCATACATCGAAAGGCTCGCGATTTGGATCAGCGGATGGGGTCGTGCACGGTGACGAGCTTGGTGCCATCGGGGAACGTCGCTTCCACCTGGATGTCGTGGATCATCTCGGCGATGCCGTCCATCACCTGGGCGCGAGTGATGACGTGGGCGCCGGCCTCCATGAGATCGGCGACGGTGCGGCCGTCGCGCGCGCCCTCGACGATGAAGTCGGTGATGAGCGCCACCGCTTCGGGATGATTGAGCTTGACGCCGCGTTCGAGGCGGCGGCGCGCGACCATCGCCGCCATCGCGACCAGCAGCTTGTCTTTTTCCCGGGGCGTCAGGTTCATCGTTTCCTCATATTCCAGTTGCGCATGATCTTATCCGAAAACCGGTCCCCACTTTTCGGCATCATGCGCGATACTTTCTTCAATTTGATCACTGCAACCAGAGCCGCGGCACCGAGATGCCGAGCGACGCCAAGAGCGCAATGAGATCGTGGCGCAGGCCCGCGCCGTCGCGGGCGACGAGCCGCGCCACTGCGATACCGTTCCAGGCCGAGATGCCGACCTCACCACTGAATTGATCCTCGAGCGCGCGCACGGCGGCAAGGGTGTCGTCGCCGCCCGGGGTGATCAGCACCGTCGCGAGCGCGATACCGCCGGCGGCAGTCGCGCCTTGCGCCAACTTGTCGGCGATGGCGCCGTCGAGCCGCACGTTCTCGGCGAATACCAGCTTGCCGCCCATGCGCAGCCGCCAGCGGTCCGACCACGCGCCCTCACGCATTGCCTCGCCCATCGCCGCCCGGCCGAAGACAACCGATTCCACCATCACCAGCGACGCGCTTTCGGCGAGGTCGATGTCGATGCGACGCTTGAGCCGCGCGCGGTCGAACAGAATGGTCTCCTGCGGCAGCCAGCAGAGCCGGCCGCCGGCGGCAACCGACAAAGTCACGTCCATTTCGGCGTCGGCGCCGGTCGAGCGGTAGATCTTCTCGGCCGCGGTGGTGCCGGCAACGAGACTGGCGCCCTCGCCCACATTGATGTCGATGGCGAAGCGGTCGCCCCCGGTCATGCCGCCGCCGGTGTTGACGATCACCGCTTCCAGCGGATCCCCGGCGACGTTGGGAAAGCGCGCCCTGAGCGAGCCGGCCTCGGCGACGCGGGCACGGCGGGTGCGCCCGTCCGCCGCCACGACCGACAGCCCGATGCGCCCGGTGGCCCGGTTGGCGGCGAAGGTCTCGGCTGCCGTTGCGGTCGTCGCAGGTGTCATATCGCCATGGCGCGTTTGAGGGCCAGCTCGTCCAGACCCGCCCTGTCGCTGGCATAAACGATCGAGCCGCGGTCCATCACGGCGAAATTGTCGCCGAGCTCCTGGGCAAAGTCGAGATACTGCTCGACCAGCACGATCGCCATCTGCCCGAGCGAGCGCAGGTAGGAAATGGCCCGGCCGATGTCCTTGATGATCGAGGGCTGAATGCCCTCGGTCGGCTCGTCGAGCAGCAGGAGCTTCGGCCGCATCACCAGCGCGCGGCCGATGGCCAGTTGCTGCTGCTGGCCGCCGGAAAGGTCGCCGCCGCGGCGCCTGAGCATGTCGTTCAGGACCGGAAACAGCGTGAACACGTCGTCGGGCACGCTGCGCTCGCCGCGCGGCAGCGGCGCGAAGCCGGTCTCCAAATTTTCTTCCACCGTCAGCAGCGGGAAGATCTCGCGGCCCTGCGGCACGATGGCGACGCCGCGGCGGGCGCGATCGGCGGTGCGCAGGTTCGTGATGTCGTTGTCGCCAAGCGTGATGCTGCCGGCGCTCACCGGATGCTGGCCGACGATGGCGCTGAGCAGGCTGGTCTTGCCGACGCCGTTGCGGCCGAGCACGCAGGTCACCTTGCCGGGCTCCGCTTTGAGCGAAATCCCGCGCAGGGCCTGGGCCGCGCCGTAGTGAAGGTCAATCGAGCTTACATCGAGCATCGTCTTTCACTTCCCGTCACCTCACCCTTCGAGACGGCCCTTCGGGCCTCCTCAGGATGAGGTGACTTCCCAGTAGCCCTCATCCTGAGGAGCGAGCGCAGCTCGCGTCTCGAAGGATGGGGCGTGACACTTACCGCCCCAAATACACCTCAACCACGCGTTCGTTTTCCGACACGTCGTCGATACTGCCTTCCGCCAGCACTGCGCCTTCGTGCAGGCAGGTCACCTTGACGCCAAGCTCGCGCACGAAGGTCATGTCGTGTTCAACCACGACCACGGTGCGGTCGCGGTTGATCTCCTTCAAGAGCTCCGCCGTCTGCTGGGTCTCTACGTCGGTCATGCCGGCAACCGGCTCGTCCACCAGCAGCAGCTTGGGGTCCTGCGCCAGCAGCATGCCGATCTCCAGCCACTGCTTCTGGCCATGCGACAGGCTTCCGGCCACACGCGCGCGCATGGGCTTGAGGCGGATAGTGCCGAGGATCTCGTCGATGCGCTTATCCTGAGCGGACGAATTTTCCCACAGCAGGGTGGCGCGCACGCTGCGGTCGTTCCTGAGGGCCAGCTGCAGGTTGTCCTCCACCGTGTGCATGTCGAACACGGTCGGCTTCTGGAACTTGCGGCCGATGCCGAGCTCGGCGATTTCGGTCTCGTCGAGCTTGGAAAGATCGTAATTGCCCTGCTCGAAATAGACGTCGCCGGTATCGGGTCGGGTCTTGCCGGTGACCACGTCCATCATGGTGGTCTTGCCGGCGCCGTTGGGGCCGATGATGGCGCGCATCTCACCGGGCTCGATGACGAAGGACAGCTCGTTGAGCGCCTTGAAGCCGTCGAACGATACGGTGATGCCGTTGAGATAGAGCAGAGCGGAGGTGGTGGTGGCGTCCATGGGCCTCGCTCCTATTCCGCCGCGCGCGGCGCCGCGCCGACCGGCGGCGGGACTTCGGCATCCTCGCCGTCTTCCGCCGCGGCCGACTTGGCGTCGGCGCGCAGGCCCAGGCGATAATTGATGGTGCCGATGACACCGCGCGGCAACAGCAGCGTGACCAGGACGAACAGCCCGCCCAGCACGAACAGCCAGTAGGTCGCGAGCGCGCCGCTGGTGAACAGCGTCTTGCCGTAATTGACCAGCAGCGCGCCGAGTACCGCGCCAGTGAGCGTGCCGCGTCCGCCGACCGCCACCCAGATGACGGCTTCGATGGAATTGGCCGGTGTGAATTCGCTCGGGTTGATGATGCCGACCTGCGGCACGTAGAGCGCACCAGCGACGCCCGCCATGCAGGCCGACAGGACGAACACGAACAGCTTGTAGTTCTCCACGCGATAGCCGAGGAAGCGCACGCGCGACTCGGTATCGCGGATCGCGACCAGCACCTTGCCGAACTTCGAGGTGACGATGGCGCGGCAGATCAGGAAGCCGATCGCCACTGCCAGGCAGGACAGGAAGAACAGCCCGCAGCGGGTCGTATCCGCCTGCACGTTGAAGCCGAGAATGTCCTTGAAGTCGGTCAGGCCGTTGTTGCCGCCGAAGCCGAGATTGTTGCGGAAGAACGCCAGCATCAGCGCATAGGTCATGGCCTGTGTGATGATGGAGAGATAGACGCCGGTAACGCGACTGCGGAAGGCGAACCAGCCGAACACGAAGGCCAGCGCACCCGGCACCAACAGGATCATCACTGCCGCGTAGATAAAGTGGTTGAAGCCGTACCAGTAGATCGGCAGATGGTGCCAGTTCAGGAACACCATGAAGTCCGGCAGGATCGGGTTTCCATAGACGCCGCGTGAGCCGATCTCGCGCATCAGATACATGCCCATGGCGTAACCGCCGAGCGCAAAGAAGGCGCCATGGCCGAGCGACAAGATGCCCGCATAGCCCCAGATCAGATCAATGGAGAGCGCCAGCAGCGCGTAGCACATGTATTTGCCGAACAGCGCGATGAAATAGGTGCTGACGTGCAACGACGAGCCGGCCGGCGTCATCAGGTTGAGCACCGGCACCGCGATGGCAAAGGCGCCGAGCAGCACCAGGAAGATGGTCGCGCCCCGGTCGATCAGGCGGGTGATCGGGAAGGCTTTCATCACGCCTCCACCGCCCGGCCCTTCAGCGCGAACATGCCGCGCGGACGCTTCTGGATGAACAGGATGATGAACACGAGGATGACGATCTTGCCGAGCACCGCGCCGGCGAAGGGCTCCAGGAACTTGTTGGCGATGCCGAGCGTGAAGGCACCGACGAGCGTGCCCCACAGGTTTCCGACGCCGCCGAACACCACCACCATGAAACTGTCGACGATGTAGCCCTGGCCGAGATTGGGGCTGACGTTGTCGATCTGTGACAGCGCCACGCCGGCGATGCCGGCAATCGCGGAGCCGAGCCCGAAGGTCAGCGCGTCGATGCGCGCGGTGCGGATGCCCATGGCCGCCGCCATGGCGCGATTCTGCGTCACCGCTCGCATTTCGAGACCGAGCCGGGTGAAGCGCAGCATGGCGAGCAGTGCGAGGAACACCGCGATGGCGAAGCAGATGATCCACATCCGGTTATAGGTGATGGTGATCTGCCCGAGATCGAAGGCGCCGCTCATCCAGGATGGGTTGCCGACGTCCTTGTTGGTCGGCCCGAAGAGGGTGCGCACCGCCTGCTGCAGGATCAACGACAGGCCCCAGGTCGCGAGCAGCGTCTCCAGCGGCCTGCCATAAAGGAAGCGGATAATGGTGCGCTCGATGATGACGCCGACGATGCCCGATACCAGGAAGGCCAGCGGCAAGGCGATGAACAGCGAGTAGTCGAACAGCGCCGGATCGTAGGTGCGAATGAGCTGCTGGACGACGAAGGTGGTATAGGCGCCGAGCATGACCATCTCGCCGTGCGCCATGTTGATGACGCCCATGACGCCGAAGGTGATGGCAAGGCCGATCGCCGCAAGCAGCAGCACCGAGCCAAGCGAAAGCCCGTACCAGCCGTTCTGCAGCAGGCTCCAGAGTTCCAGCGAATGGCGGATCGACGCCTTGGCCGCCGCCGCCGCTTCGACCACCGCCTTTGGCTGGCCGGCCGAAAGACCGTCGAGCAGACCGAGCGCGTCCTGGTCGCCACGGTCGCGGAGCACGGCGATGGCGGCGATCTTGGCCTCCGGCTTGGCGTCCTTCTGGTTGACAATGATGGCGGCGCGCGCCTGCTCCAGCGCGGTCTTGACGCGCGGGTCTTTCTCCCTGGCCAGCGCCTTCTCGACATTGGGCAGCGAGCTCGTATCGCGCGAGCGGAACACCGCCTGTGCCGCGTTGTAGCGATGATCCGGATTGGCCGACATCAACTGCAGTGTGCCGAGATCGGCGTTGATGATGTTGCGCAATCGGTTGTTGACGATGACGTTGTCGATGTCGTCCGGCACCTTGCCGGTGAACGGCTTGCCCGTGGCCGCATCGAGATACTTGTCGTCGGAAACCTGGATAAAGACCTTCTTTTGCTCGGCGCTGTACATCAGCTGCGCGTTTTTCAGCGCCTTCAGCAGCGTCTCGGCCATCGGGTTGCCGCTGGCAACGACCTTCTCGATGGCATCGCCGGTATCGCTCAGAGAGCCTTGCGTGAAGCCGACAAGCGCGTCCTCATACGGCCCCGCCTTGGCGAAGCCCGCGCCGACAAAGAACAGCAGGGCGGCAAACACCAGCGCCACTGCACGATGGTGGAAATTCGTCATTGCAGGCGACCCCGACAGTTACCTTGCTTTTTTGGGTGGAGGCGGCGGACCGTCCGCCGCCTCCTTTCGCAACATTGGACCCATAGAAGGGGCTGTCAGATCGCCCTCAGGACGAGCCGCTGCACTTCTTGGTGACGGTGTTGTAGTGGCCGCACTTCAGCTTCACCCAGTCCGAGATGTAGTCCTTGGAGCCGGGCAGATAGTTGGACCAGGCATCGCCCTTGACCAGGTGCTTGGTCTTCCACACCACGTCGAACTGACCGTCGCCACGGATTTCGCCGATGTAGACGGGCTTGGTAATGTAGTGGTTGGGCAACATCTCGGACATGCCGCCGGTTAGGTTCGGGACCTTGATGCCGGGCAACGCGGCGATGACCTTGTCCGGATCGGTGGTGCCGGCCTTCTCGACGGCCTTCACCCACATGTGGAAGCCGATGTAGTGCGCTTCCATCGGGTCGTTGGTCACGCGAGTCTTCTTGCCGATGAACTTGTGCCACTCGGCGATGAACTTCTTGTTCGCCGGGGTCTTGATCGACTCGAAGTAGTTCCAGGCGGCGAGATGACCGACCAGTGGCTTGGTATCCAGACCGGCAAGCTCTTCCTCACCGACCGAGAACGCGACCACCGGGATATTGGTGGCCTTGATGCCCTGGTTGCCGAGCTCCTTATAGAAAGGAACGTTGGCGTCGCCGTTGATGGTGGAGACCACCGCCGTCTTCTTGCCGGCGGAGCCGAACTTCTTGATCTTGGAGACCTCGGTCTGCCAGTCGGAGAAACCGAACGGCGTGTAGTTGATCATGATGTCCGAAGACTTCACGCCCTTGGACTTGAGGTAGGCTTCCAGGATCTTGTTGGTGGTGCGCGGATAGACGTAGTCGGTGCCTTCCAGAACCCAACGCTTCACCGCACCGCCGTCCTTGCTCATCAGATAGTCGATGGCGGGAATGGCCTGCTGGTTCGGGGCGGCGCCGGTGTAGAACACGTTGCGCTCCGACTCCTCGCCTTCGAACTGCACCGGGTAGAACAGGATCGAGTTGAGCTCCTTGAACACCGGCAGCACCGACTTGCGCGACACCGAGGTCCAGCAGCCGAACACGACGGAGACCTTGTCCTTGGAAATAAGCTCGCGGGCCTTTTCGGCGAACAGTGGCCAGTTCGAGGCCGGGTCGACGACGACCGGCACGAGCTTCTTGCCGAGCAGGCCGCCCTTGGCGTTCTGCTCCTTGATCAGCATCAGCATCACGTCCTTCAACGTGGTCTCGCTGATGGCCATGGTGCCGGAGAGCGAATGAAGGATGCCAACCTTGATGACGCCTTGAGCGTTGGCGGCGCTGATCGAGCCAGTCGCGGCCAACGCCAAACCAGCAGCGGCCGATAGCCACCGCCGGGCATTCGGCCGCGAAGCGACCGCCTTGATAGTTTTGAGCATGAGCGAAATCCCCTGCAATTTGACACGCGCGCGCACGCCCGGCGACGTTGCGCGCGTTAAGGAGATCGCAAGCCCTGTGCCAAGCGGCATTTGCGCCGCTAAGCCGCTGTTTTAGCTAGATTGTTTGCAGAGACGGGGCAGTTGCCTAGTTTTCGGTCAAAGGTCTGAGGACGATTATTTTTTAGGCAAAAATGGCTGTTTGTGCGCCACAGTATACCGAGACTTCCTGGGAGAGAATTGGCCTGCTTCGGCCGCGGGGCCACGGCCGAAGCCAAATAAAGCCCAATGATCACCAGAGATCGTCGACAGTCAGCGGCCGGGCCAGCAGCCCCTGCTGGGTCGCGTAGGAAAAGAGCATCTCCAGTGCGGGCCGGACGGCGTCCTTGCCGAAGGGGTTCATGTCGGGCCCGTCCGCCGCCGGCAGGCCGGCCGCGCGCTTACCGGCCTCCAGCATCCGATAGAGCTCCGCCACCGCCTCCGGATTGGCCTGAGCCAATTCCTCCGTCACCGCCACCATGTGGTTGACCGGCACCACCCCGTGCTTGGCGTACCATTCACGGCTGGCGGCCTCAGGGTCCGGGACCACGCTCTTCAGCCGGTCGTCCTTGGGCATGGCAGCGCCGTAGATGGCGGCATCGATCTCGCCGTCGATCAGCATCTTGGTGATGTCCTGACCCGGCTCGGCGCGGATGACCCCCGGCGGGTCGGGGAATTCGGCCAGATGGCCATCCTCGAACGTCACCCACTGCACGCTGCTCAGGTCCACGCCGTAATCGTTCTGCAGGATGCCGCGGATCCAAACCGCCGTCGTCTGGCTATAGGAACGCACACCGATACGCTTGCCGGGAAGATCGGCCGGCTTGAGCGTGCCGCGCTCGGTATTGTGCAGCATGGTGTGGTGCTGGAAGCGCGCCAACATGACCGCCGGCAAGACTTTCAGTCCCTTATTGTAGACCTTCGCCTGCAGCGCCGTGACCATCGCCAGTTCGCTGGCGTCGAAGGCGTGTTCGCGCACCATCGGCTTGAATGCCAAATGGATCGACTTGAAATCGACGAAGTCGAGCGTGAGCCAGGGCGAGGTCACCTCCCCGCGCTTGAGCGGCAGGGTAAGGGGATCGTCGCGGAGGGCGATGCGCAAGGTCGTGGCTGCGGGCATGGCGGGGCGTCCTGCACTTCAACGAGGAAACGAGACGGAAGCGGCGCGAATGGCGGGACCGGGGGCAAGAAGCGTTTGTCCACCGGCGCGTGCCTCGGAAACTTGACCGTGGCCGCCAGATTGTCAACAATCCGGTCAACGAAATTGTTGATCGCGTCCCAGCATCCTCATGAGTGCCCCCGCTTTCCCCGCCGACATCGCGTCCGACGTCACCACGCGCCTGCGCGAGGCCATCGCGCGCGGCCAGCTGCTGCCGAACGAACGGCTGATCGAGGCCGATCTCGCCCAGCGGCTCGGCGTCAACCGCGCCAACGTGCGCATGGCACTGGCCGCCCTCGACCAGGAAGGCCTGGTGGTGCGCGAGCCCAACCGCGGCGCACGCGTCCGCGCGGTATCCGACGACGAGGCGCTGGAGATTGCGGAAACGCGGCTCGCCATCGAGGGCATGGTGGCGCGCCAGGCCGCGCTACGTGCCACCGCCGCCGATCATGAGGCTTTACGCGCGATCGAGGCCGAGATGCGCCGTTCCGTGGAGAACGCCGATTATGCCGGCTTCTCCGGCAACAACGCCGCGCTGCACCGGGAGATCCAGCGCATCGCCGGCAATGCCACCGCCAACCGCATTCTTCAGACGCTGCGGTCGCATCTGGTGCGGCTGCAATACCGCGTCATCCTGCTGCCGGGTCGGCCCGAGACCTCGCTCACCGAGCACGTCGCCATCATCGATGCCGTCTGTGCCGGCGATGCCGATGCTGCCGAGGCCGCCATGCGCCGCCACCTCACGAGTTTCACGCAGCTCTTGAAACAGGCGATCGAGGCCGCCCGTCACGGCGGCTTCTGACCCCCTCATCCATCTTCACGTTAAACGGAGTTCGTAACGACATGGCCGACCAAAAGACCGGGCTCGTCATCACCGCCCATCCGGGCGATTTCGTCTGGCGCGCGGGCGGCGCCATCGCGCTGCACGCCAAGAAGGGCTACAGGATGAAGATCGTGTGCCTGTCCTTCGGCGAGCGCGGCGAAAGCCAGTTCGCCTGGAAAGAAGCGGGCGCCACGCTTGAAAAGGTGAAAGCCGGCCGCAAGGACGAAGCGCAGCGCGCCGCCGACCTGCTCGGCGCCGAGATCGAGTTCTTCGACTGCGGCGATTATCCGCTCAAGCTGAACGAAGAGCACTTCGACCGCACGGTCGACATCTACCGCGAGCTCAATCCGTCCTTCGTGCTCACCCACGCGTTGGAAGACCCCTATAACTTCGACCACCCGAACGCGGCCCACTTCGCGCAGGAAACCCGCGTGGTGGCGCAGGCCATGGGCCACAAGCCCGGCGCCAAGTACAAGTATTCGGCGCCGCCGGTGCTGTTGTTCGAGCCGCACCAGCCAGAGCAGTGCAATTTCAAGCCGCAGGTGATCCTCAAGATCGACGAGGTGTGGGAGCAGAAATACGCCGCCTTCCAGATCCTCGCCGCGCAGAAACACCTCTGGCACTACTACGAGCGCGTCGCGCTCAACCGCGGCATCCAGGGCTCGCGCAACACCGGCGTGCCGATGACCTACGGCGAGGCCTATCAGCGCGTATTCCCGACCGTGGAATTCGAGCTGGGCTAACGCGCGCTTACCAATTCGAGGAATGAACCCATGAAACCCGTCGTCGTCCGCAACATCCAACGCGCCGATGCCAACGCCATCCGCACCTTCGAGGCGCTCGGTTGCGCCACCGTGCACGAGGCGCTCGGCCGCTCCGGGCTGGTGAAACCCTATCTGCGCCCGATTTGGTCGGGCGCCCAGATTGCCGGCCCCGCCGTCACCGTGCTGGCGCAGCCCGGTGACAACTGGATGCTGCACGTGGCGATCGAGCAGTGCCAACCCGGCGACGTGGTCGTGGTCGGCTGCACCGCCGACAACACCGACGGCATGTTCGGCGAACTGCTCGCCACCTCCATGCGCGCGCGCGGCGTCAAGGGCCTGATCATCGATGCCGGCTGCCGCGACGTGCGACCGCTGCACGACATGGGCTTCCCGGTGTGGTCGAAGGCGATCTCGGCCAAGGGCACGGTCAAGGCGACGGTGGGCGCGGTCAACGTTCCGGTGGTCTGCGCCGGCGTCAACGTGGAACCGGGCGATGCGGTTGTGGCCGACGACGACGGCGTCGTCATCGTGCCGCGCAATCGCGCGGTCGAGGTGGCGCAGAAGGCGCAGAAGCGCCACGACGAGGAAGACGGCAAGCGCAAGCAGCTCGCCGCCGGCGTGCTCGGCCTCGACATGTACAAGATGCGCGAGCCGCTGGAGAAGGCGGGCCTGCGCTACGTCGATAATCCGGAAGACGTGTGAGGCGTTTGACGCGCGAGCCCGGTCGTGAGTGACCGGGCTTGCGCCGTAACCGCCAGCCAGGGAAGCTCTCCCCCAAAGAATAATGAGCGGGGGGAAGGCAAGTGAATACGGAAAATTTCGACGTCGTCGTTGTCGGCTGCGGCATTGCCGGGCTGTCGGCGGCGGCGAGCGCGTTGCAGGCAGGCGCCAAGGTCGCACTATTGGAGCGCGCGCCCCGGGAAGAGCGTGGCGGTCAGACCCGCTGGACCGAAGCGCTGCTGCGCATGAAGAGCGAGACGGAAGTCTCCGACGACTTCGAGAGTCATTTCGCACGCAACGCCGGGCACTATCTAGATCCCGAGCTTGTCGCTGAAACCGCGCGCGACTGGGAGAACTGGTCGCCCATCGTCAAGACGCTCGGCTTCACCGACCCCGAGGTGATCTCGACCTTCGCCGCCGCGGTCGGCCCGACCGTCGGCTGGCTGAAGACCTTCGGCGTCAAGTTCGATTTCCTGCCGACCTATTTCATCACCGCCTCCCAGCCGCGCATGGCGCCGGTCGGCGGCGGGCTGGCGCTGGTGGAAGCGCTCGCCGGCTGGTGCGAGGGCAACGGCGCGCACGTCTTCTATGAGACCACCGCCCGCGGCCTGATCCAGGACGATGCCGGCGCGGTCGTCGGCGTCAGATGCACCGGCCCCGGCCACGCGACGCGCGAGCTGCGTGCGCCCGCGGTGGTGCTGGCCTGCGGCGGCTTTGAAGGCAATCCGGAGATGCTCACGCATTATCTCGGACCCCGCGCCCGCTACATGCGGCCGGTGGCGCGCGGCGGCTATTACAACAAGGGCGAAGGCATCCGCATGGCGCTTGCCGCGGGCGCTGCGGCCTGCGGCGACTACGGCAGCATTCACGCCGAGCCGCTCGACCCGCGCTCCGGCGCCACCGAGCCGGTGGTGCTGGTGTTCAATTACGGCATCCTGGTCAACAAGCGGGGCCAGCGCTTTGTCGACGAGGCGCCGGCAACGGTCGACGCCACCTATGAGGCAATCACCCGGGTCATTCTCGATGAGCCGGACGGCATCGCCTACTGCATCCTCGATGCACGCCTCGACGACGTGCCGAACTGGCAGCGCTCGGTGCGCTCCGACCAGCCGCCGATCGAGGCCGGCAGCCTGGCGGAACTCGCCGGCAAGCTCGGCCTTGACGCTGCTGCGCTCAGTACCACGGTGGAGGCCTACAACGCCGCCTGCCCCGCACCCGGCGCTTTCAAGCCGCTGGAGCTCGACGGGCTTGCCACCGCGCCCGGCCATGCGCCGGTCAAATCGAACTGGGCGCGCGCAATCGACAAGCCGCCGTTTAAGGCCTTTCCGATCATCTGCGGCAACTGTTTCACCTTCGGCGGCCTCAAGGTCGACACCGAGGCCCGCGTCATCGACTCGGACGGCGCTGTCATCCCCGGGCTCTACGCCGCCGGCGAAACCATGGGGCTTTATTACGGCGCCTATGCCGGCGCCACGTCGGTGCTGCGCGGCGCTGTGTTCGGCCGCATCGCCGGCAACCACGCGACCGGCCGCCGCGGCTCTTAAGCCCGCTTTCCCCAAGATTTGCGCCGCTGTTGATTCAGATCATGGTCGGCCGGTCGCCGCCGGCTATTGCTTGCTCTATTCGAGAACAAGGAACAGGGGCCATGGCTCTGACGACGGCGGCACGCACTCAACAAAAACCGGTCTACCTGCGCGAAATGATGCGGCGCCTCGATATCGACCCGGCGGGCGCCATCCTGCCGCAGTCGAGCCTGAGCTATTTCACCGCCCTGCACCGCTGCGAAGGGTGCCCCTGCAAAGCAACCTGCCGCGCATGGCTCGACAGCATGCCGGCGGCGGTCAGCACGCCGCCGCGCTTCTGCCCCAGCGCCGACATCCTGTTCGAGCTGCAGGTCGACGGCCTGCATCATTAGGCGGCCGGCAAGCTGTCGGCGCGCCCAATTCCGCCCGCCCGCTTACCGGTTGGCGTGGCTCCACGGCGCGATGCGGCGCTCCACCCACTTCAGGGCCGACGTGAGCGAGACGCCGAGCACCATCAGCACGATCACCGGCACGAAGGTCTTGTCCATCTCGAAATTATTGGCGTAGCGCGTGATCATGAAGCCGAGGCCGGAGATGCTGGTGTAGAACTCGGCGATCACCATACCGACCAGGCCGCGGCCGATCGCCAGCCGGACGCCGGCGGCGATATAAGGTAGCGCAAACGGCAGCAGCACGTCCTGCCAGACCCGCCGCTCCGGCGAACGGAACGAGCGCGCGACCTCCAGCATGTTCTGATCGCATTCGCGCACGCCCTGATAAGTGTTGATCAGGATCGGGAACACCGCGAACAGAAACACCACTATGACCTTGGCCTTGAGATAAATGCCGAACCACAGCACCAAGAGCGGCACCAGCGCCACCAGTGGCGTGGAGTAGAGCGCGTTGACCGGAAAATCGAGCGCCCAGTCGAGCCAGCGGATGCGCGCCATTAGAACGGCCAGCGGAATGCCGATGACGACCGCCGAGATCAGCCCCAGCACCATCACCGTCAGGCTCTGCGACAGGTAATAAGGCAGTTCGCCGGAGGCGGTCAGCGTATAGAATGCTTCCGCGATCTTGGTCGGATAGGTGAAGAAGATCGGGCTGATGTGCGGACCGACGATCTGCCAGACAATCAGGATGAGGGCCACGAAGCCGTAGCGGAACACCGCGCGGTTGTCCCACCAGGGCCTTCGGCTGGCCGGTGCCGGCGCGGCGGCAAGCGCATCGTGCGTGGCCTCATTGGTGGCAGTCATGGACGTTGGCTCCTTGTCGATCCGTTTTTTTTCACGTCGCTGCATCTTTCTAGTGTGCGACGGCGCGCCCGCCCGGCCCGCACCAGCGGGGCCGGACGAAAACGCGCTAACATCGCAGCCGTCTTCGACCTTAGAAAGCCGGCGAAGGGCAGACCGGCCCCTTCCACACGCCGAGTTCCTTGATCGCCTTGGCGGCGAACGTCTTGTCGACGATCTGGTCGTAGCTCGGCGCCTTGCCCTTGGCGATGTTGTGCACCTTCTCCATCAGCTTCGAGGTGAAGTTGATGCGCGAGGGTGCAAGACCGCTGTTGGCGTTCCAGATGCATTCCTTCTTCAGATAATCATAGGTCTCCGAGACGATCTTTTCCGGATAGCCGGTGTCCTTGACCAGAATCGGCATCACCTTAGCCTTGTCCGTATACAGGATGCGGGTGGCTTCGATGGTGCCCTTGACGAAGGCTTCCACCGCCTTCGGCTTGTCTTTGATGGTCTGATCCGTCACATCGAAGTAGTCGTACATCTGTTTCGGCGCCAGCTTCCACATGCGCGCAATCGCATGCAGCGACGGCACCTTCGACTTGGCCAGCATCTCCTGCTCGACGTGCAGGATGGCGGTATCGACCTGGTCGGCGACCAGCGCCGGCACGTCCTCGGTGGCTATGGTGACGAAGTGGACGTCTTTGGGACTGACATGCGCGTGCCGCAGCACCACGCGGCTGAGGATGTCGGCGAAGCCGCCCGGCTGCTGGATGCCGATGCGCTTGCCCTTGAGTTCGGCCATGGTCTTGATGTTGCCGCGCACCACCATGGAGGCCTCGAACTTGTCGAGTGTGCCCAGCACGGCCTTGACCTTCGAGCCCTTGGAGATGCCGACGGCGGTGAGCGCGGCCGGCGCCATGGCGACGTCGACATTGCCCGACAGCATGGCGCGATAGACCTTGACGCCGCCGTCGAGGGCGATGGTGGAGACGTCGACGCCGTATTTCTTGTAGATGCCGAGGGCAATGCCGACGAACACCGGCATGTGCACGACGTTCGGCGGCGAGGTCGGCATTCCGACCACCAGCTTCATGTTGTCTTGTGCCAGCGCCGCGCTCGGCAGCGCCAAGGCTGCCGCAGCCAGCATGGCGGGAATCAGGCGAAGCTTGCGCATCATTATCCTCCCTCGTTTTGGACGGGCCTTATGACCCTTTTGACCGGCGCCGTTCTCGATAAGCAGAGCCATTATCGTGGCTTCGTTTATGACTTAGTGCCACGTTATCGCGTCGCCCCCACCGCGAAAGCCGAATGACGGTCCAACCGGTGGCGTAAGTCTGCCCGATCGCTACCTCAAAGACAACGAAAGCAACCTGTTCTTTCCGGTATCTCGCGGTGCAATTGACCTTTGACGATGATCGGTGGGAATGACTAAGTGCGCTGCGGCAATCGTTATCGGATGCAACTATGTCGAAGTTCGTCGTCGAATTCGGAAAAGACACCGCCCCACCGGCGACCGATGGCCGGCTGGAAGCACCCGCTTTTCAGCGCAATCACGAGGCGATCTGGTCGGCGTTGTCCCCTGTCCTGGACAAGGAAAGCGGTGATGTCTTGGAACTGGGCAGCGGAACCGGCCAGCACGCCACCGAATTCGCCCGCCGCTCGCCTCATCTGACCTGGTGGCCGAGCGACATCGTGGACGCTCACATCGCCAGTATTTCCGCGTGGCGAAAATTTTCCGGGCTCGCGAACCTGCGCGAACCGCAGCGCATCGACCTGACGAATAAGAGCTGGATTTGGCAACGTGAAAACGATCGCAGAGATCCCCTCGCTGCCATGGTGTGCAACAACGTCCTGCACATCTCCCCGTGGGTGGTATCGCAGAACCTGATCGCCGGCGCCGGCCGGTTGCTGCGCGCGGGCGGTCATCTGTTCGTCTACGGACCGTTCAAGCGCGGCGGCGAACACACCGCGCCGAGCAACGCCGAATTCGACGCCTCCTTGCGCGCGCGTAATCCGGCATGGGGCGTGCGCGACATGGACGATCTCGCGGCGCTCGCCGAGGATGCCGGCCTGACACTCACCGACGCCGTTGTGATGCCCGCCAACAATTTCGTGCTGGTGTTCGTCAGCACCGGCAGACGAACTTGAAGGCCATCGAGTTGTTCCACAACCACGGCACGCCGGAGGCGTGCGAACGCAGCCACGGCGGGCCGGCCCCCGGACAAATGCGCCGCCGCACCATGCGGCGGCATGCCGAGACATCAGCAGCAGCCGATGGACAGCGCCGCGCGCCGACGGTCTTTTTCGGTCCTAGATACTTTACATATAAACTTTCCAGGCCTCAAATATTCCGGTGGCAACCCGTCTTTCCCGGAAAGGAAATCTGCGATGAGCACCTATTTTAGGCGAACCATCATTGGCCTTGCGGCCGGCGTGCTGATGGCGACGAGCGCGGCGCCGGCCATGGCGAACGGAATTCCGTCGGCGGTCGGCGTCGACCACATCGGCCTGACCGTTCCCAACCTCAAGCAGGGCATCGATTTCTTCACCAAGGTCCTGGGCTGCACCTACGTCTACACCGCCGGCCCCTTCTCCGATCCGAAGGGCAACTGGATGCACACCAATCTCAACGTTGATCCGCGCGCCAAGACCACGCTCGCCATGGTGCGTTGCGGGCCGACGCAGAACGTTGAGCTGTTCCAGTACACCGCCAAGGACCAGGTGGAGACGCCGCCCAAGAACAGCGACGTCGGCGCCATGCACATCGCCTTCTATGTGAAGGACGTGCCTAAGGCGGTCGCCTATCTCAAGTCGGTGCCGGGGGTGCGCGTGCTCGGCAATCCCACGCCGGTTTCACACCAGCCGAACGGCGGCGAAACCTTCGTCTATTTCCTCACCCCGTGGGGGCAGAGCATGGAGATCCTGACGTACCCGCACGGCTTGGACTACGAGAAGACAACGAAAGCGCGACTGTACAACGTGAACAAGTAGCCGTTTGACACCGTTGATGGCGGCGGCATCCTCAACGGTGCCGCCGCTTGTACAGGGCGGGCAGTTGCCCCGGTTAGCGCACCGCACGAGAGCGTGTATCGTCGCTGTGGCGACAGTGAGAGCGGACAGGAATAGCGATGACCGGCCAGAATACTCCCCGCATCGCCTTCATCGGCTTCGGCGAGGCCGGCCAGGCCATCGCCGCGGGACTGCGCGAAAGTGGCATCGAGCGTATCGCTGCGTGGGACATCCTGTTCCCGAAAGCCGAAGGCGAGAAGCTGAAAGTGGCCGGCGACCAGATGGGTGTGCGGCTTGCTACCTCAGCCGCCGACGCGGTGCGCGACAGCGACATGGTCATTTCGGCCGTAACGGCTGCATCAAGTTACGAGGCGGCGCAGTCGGTCGAACCGCACTTGCGCGGCAATCCCTGGTATCTCGACATCAATTCGGTGTCGCCCGGCCGCAAGCAGGAAACCGCCAAGCTCCTCGACGACAAAGCGCGCTACGTGGACGTGGCGGTGATCGCGCCGATCCATCCCAAGCGCCACCGCACACCGCTCCTGATCGCGGGCCCGCAGGCCAACGAAGTCGCGCCACTGCTCCGGGAAATGGAGATGACGCTGAAGGTGGTCAGCCCCGAGATCGGCAAGGCGGCGGCGATCAAGATGATCCGCAGCGTGATGATCAAGGGTCTCGAGGCACTGACGCTCGAATGCTATCTCGCCGCGTCGCGCGCCGGACTGCTCGACGACGTGCTGGTCTCCATGCGGAACAATTATCCGGCGCTCGATTTCGAGCGGATGGGCGACTACAACATCGAGCGCATGGCGAGCCACGGCGAACGCCGCGCCGCCGAGATGGAAGAGTTGGCGGCCACCTTGCGCGAGCTCGGTCTCGACCCGTTGATGGTCGAAGCGACCGTCAAGCGCCAGCGCGAGATGGGCGCCATCGGCAAGGACGAGAGCGTGCAGGCAACCCTCGAAAAGGGCCGAGCCGCCATGCTCACCGCCATCAGCGCGGTGAAGACGCCGCGCCAATCATGATTTGATCCGGCGCTACCGGCGCTTCTTCTTCGCCTTCCTCGCCTTTTTCTTCGCCGCGCTCTTCTTGGCGGCGCTCTTCTTGACCGCGCCTTTGCGCGCCGGCGCGCGTTTGGCGGACGCGTTCGCGGACGTTTTCCCACCTTTGCCGGTTTCGGGTAGCCCGCTCGTCCTGGCGACCCGCATCGCCCAGTATTCCCAAGCGCGCACCAGCCCCGTGGTCGAGGCGGTGATATTGCCCGCCAGTTCCGCTTCACCCGCCGACAGCGAATTGACGGACTGGCCCATGGTCATGGCCTGCACTTGGTATTCCGCGTTGCGAGTTGAATAGATCGCGCGGAAGACGCAGTCGCGCACGTTGACGCCGGCGACGGTGACGCCGTGCCGGTTCATCAGCACCATCCAGCGATCGCCCAGCGTGCGCGCCAGCGAGGCGCCCTCCTCCGGCTTGACCACCAGCATGTTGGTGTCGCCGAACTCGTCCCGCTGGTCCCAGAACGGCGGCCTGATGCCGCCGACCGCGCCGAGATGGAACACCGGGACGTAGTCGGTGCGGGTGGCGAGCAGCGGCATGAAGGCCGGCGCGTGGTGGTGGCAGACCGAATTCACGTCCGGCCGCGCCTTGTAAATCTCACCGTGGATCACCCGCTCCGAATACTGGGTCGCGCCCGGCTCGCGGATCGGCTGGGACTCGAGGTCGTATTCGATGAAGTCGTTGAGCGTGACCAGTTCCGGCGCACGCGACCGCGACAGGAAATAGCGGTTCGGGTTGTCGGGATGGCGCATGCTGACGTGGCCGAAAGCGTCGATCACACCTTCGTTCGCGACCATGCGATTGGCGAGCGCGAGCTCGCGGCGGACCTCGGTAAGCTGATCGGCCACTGACGTTCCCTCTCGTCTTTTGAGTGATTTGATGTCCTGCATGACAGGACATGATGCGACGCCGGAAAGACTTTAACTAGGTATAGACACAGGCTTTCAGTTATGATGATGCATTAATAAAAGACCGCCGAATTGAAAGCGACGACAAAAGTCGCCAGGCGGCGGCGCCAAGGGAGGTTCTTGTTCGTCATGCCGGGTCCGGCCCAGATCGTCGTCGACGGCGTCAGCCACGTCTATCGCCCACCGCGCGGACGCGAGGTGCTGGCGCTGGACGACGTGTCGCTCGAAGTCGCCAACCGCGAGTTCGTCGCGCTCTTAGGTCCCTCCGGATGCGGCAAGTCGACGCTGCTCTATCTCATCGGCGGTTTTCTGCCGGTCGAGCGCGGCAGCATTGCGGTAGACGGCAAGAAGATCGCCGGCCCGGGCCCCGACCGCGGCATCGTGTTCCAGCATTTCGCGTTGTTTCCCTGGAAAACCGTGCGCGGCAACATCCTCTATGGCCTGGAACGCCAGGGTATGCCCAAGGCCGAGCGCGAGCAGCGCGCCATGGACTTCATCGACCTGGTGGGCTTGTCCGGCTTCGAGGATAGCTACCCTTCGCAATTATCCGGCGGCATGAAGCAGCGCACGGCCATCGCGCGCACGCTCGCCTTCGATCCCAGCATTCTGCTGATGGACGAGCCGTTCGGCGCCCTCGATGCGCAGACGCGCGGCCTGATGCAGAGCGAGTTGCTAAACATCTGGCAGCGCACGCCGAAGACCGTGATCTTCGTCACCCACGACGTGCAGGAGGCGGTCTATCTCGCCGACCGTGTGGCGGTGATGTCGGCGCGGCCCGGGCGCATCAAGACCATCGTCGACACCAAGTTCGACAAGAGCGCCGACAACCTGTTCAAGGAAAAGGCGTTCGTCGAGAAGGTCGACGAGATCTGGCACCTGGTGCGCGAAGAAGCCATCAAGGCGCAGGGAGGCCGCGCGGCGCGTGGCGACGGACCATGAGGCCGCGCCCAAAGAGGCCCTGCCCATGAACGCCGTGGCCAAGGTCTTCATCCGCTATTCGCCGCTTCTCATATTGGCGATCGCCTGGGAACTCGTCGCGCGCCTGCATCTCGTCTCCAACGACGCGCTGCCGCCACTGTCGAACGTGATCCGCTCCTGGATCGGCCTGATCCGGGACGGCTCGCTGCTCACGAACGGCGGCTCCTCATTGTTGCGCGTCGGCGCTGGCCTCGGGCTCGCCGTCGTGATCGGCGCTATGCTCGGAATCTTCATGGCTTGGTGGAAGCCGGTGAACATCCTGCTCGCCCCTATCGTCGAGATATTCTACCCATTGCCGAAGTCGGCGCTAATTCCGGTCACCGTTATCTGGCTCGGTTTCGGCGACGCCTCCAAGATCCTGCTCATTTTCCTGGGGTGCATGCTGCCGGTGACCATCGGCGCCTTCAACGGCGCGCGCTCCAGCGACCGGACCCTGCTGTGGTCGGCACGCTGCATGGGCGCGAGCCGTTTGCGCGTGCTGCGCGATGTCGTCGTGCCGAGCGCCCTGCCCGAGCTGCTCAATGGCATCCGCACCGCGCTCGCCTTGTCGTTCATTCTGCTGGTTTCGGCCGAGCTGATCGTGGCGCACAAGGGTTTCGGTTATCTGATCGGCGTTCTCGGTTCCAACGGCAGTTACGACGCCATGTACGCCGTGGTGCTGACGGTGGCGTTCCTCGGCTTCGCGGCCGACCGCGTCTATCTCATTATTACCCAAAGGTTGATGCAATGGCGGGAGTAGACGACACCCCGACGCGGCGAACCGTGACCGCGGCCGACGTACCAACGCCTCTGGCGATGCGGCTCGCCCGCCTGGCGCTGTCGGGCTTCGCGCGCGTGTTTTCCGTCGTCGTGCTGCTGGGCGGCTGGGAACTGCTGGCACGTACGGGAACGTTTACGCACTTCCAGTTGCCCGCCTTCAGCGAGGTGGTCATGCACATCTGGGAAGACGGCGTGTCGGGCGATCTCTGGCTCAACACCGGCCTCACTCTCTATCGGGCGCTCGTCGCCTTTGCCATCGCAGGCGTGGGTGGCGTCGTCATCGGCATGGCGATGTCGCAAAGCCGGATCGCGTCGTGGTTCTTCGATCCTCTCATCTCGGTCGGCTTTCCGATGCCGAAGATCGCCTTCCTGCCCGTCATCATCCTGTGGCTCGGCGTCCACGACGTCTCCAAGATCACCATGGCCTATTTCGACGCCATATTCCCGGTGATCGCCGCCACCGTCGTCGCCATCCAGGGCGTGGAGCGCGAGTTGATCTGGTCGGCGCGCAACATGGGCGCCAGCAACCGCGAAGTGCTGACGCAGATCGTGCTGCCGGCGGCGTTCCCGCAGATCATGACCGGACTTCAGGTGGCGTTGCCGTTGGCGTTGATCGTCACCGTCGTGGCCGAGATGCTGATGGGCGGCTACGGCCTTGGCGGCGCCATGATGGAGGCCTCGCGCTTCGCCAATTCCACCGGCGTGTTCGCCGGCATCGTGGAGATCGCCGTGGTCGGCTACATCCTGGTCAAGGCGATGTCGCTGATCCGCCGACGACTGTTGATCTGGCATCCGGAAGCGCACGAGCCGAGCACGGTTTAGCCCGCGGCAGCCTGCGACGCTGTATCGGATGACGGGCAACACGTCGCATGGCGGAGGCTTGCCAAAATCAGTTGGACCCCCGACAATCTCGGCCAAATATAAAAACGAAGCTTGCCGGCGCGTCACGGACAAGCCGGTAACATTGGGAGGAAATTGATGCGCATTCACAAGATCGCCTTGGCCGGCGTGTGCGCGCTCGGCCTGATCGTCGCCGGAACCGCCGCCAATGCGGCGCCGGTGAAGATCCGCATGTCCTGGGTGGCCCCGCTCGCCAACTGGGCCTCGATCCTTCTCTACAAGAAGGACCTGATGAAGAATCTGGGCAAGACCTACACGCTGGAGACGTCCCATTTCCGCGGCACGCCGCCGCAGATCACGGCGCTCGCCAATAACCAGCTCGAAGTCGCCAGCCTCGCCTATTCCTCATTCCCGATCGCCGTCGCCAACGCCGGCCTTAGCGATCTGCGCGTGATCGCCGACGAATTCCAGGAGGGCGTGCCCGGCTACTACACCGACAAATACTGGGTCCGTAAGGATGCCGGCATCAACAAGGTCGAGGACCTCAAGGGTAAGGTAATCGGCACCAACGCCGGCGGCAGCGCAGTCGACGTGGCGATGCGCGCCATGCTCGCCAAGCACGGGCTCAAGGACAAGCGCGACTACACTATGCTCGAGGGCCCGCTGCCCGCCATGCCGACGATGCTTTTGCAAAAGAAGGTCGATCTCGCCCCGGCCGTACTGCCCTTCGCGCTCAATCCAAAGCTGCTTGCCAATGCCAAGCCCCTGTTCACCCAGGCCGACGCCACCGGCAAGACCGACATGATCATCATGTGCGCACGCGAATCCTTCATCAAGGCGCATCGCGCGGCCATGGTCGACTTCATGGAGGACATGCTGCGGGTCGTGCATTGGTACCTCGACCCAAAGAACCACGACGCGGTGGCCCAGATCGCCCACCAACTGACCAAGGCGCCGGCGAACCGCTTCGGCTGGCTGTTCACCAAAAACGATAACTACCGCGATCCCAACATGATGCCGGATCTCGACGCGCTTCAGCGCAACGTCGACACCGTCCAGAAGCTCGGCTTCATCAAGGGGCACCTGGACGTGAAGGCCCATTCCGACCTCAGCCTCCTCAAGGAGGCAATCGCGCGCCTGAAAAAATAAACGCCAAGTAATTTTGCAACACCGCCACATCTAGTGGTTGAGGTCCTGGGGCCCTGCCCCAGGACCTATTTGTTGGGGGTGGCGCCCTCTCTGGCCGCCCGAATCAGACTGGAAACAGACCGGAAACGTTGGTTAATTTATGGTTTACAAATATGGTTAACGGCGAGAAAATGATTATGGCGACTATTCTTACATGGTTAACGGGGCGTTCAACATGAGATACTTGTACATGGCGTTCTGTGGTGCCCTGCTTGTCCTCGGGCTGGCGGGTATCACTCCGGGTCCGGCTCAGGCGCAGCACTACGATACTGCCTGCAACTGTATGCGCCCAACTCGTTCCTACCAAACCCGGCAGGTCGTGCGCGGCGCGCCTATCGTCCGCACCCACCGCCGCATCGTCAATAGCACGCGCGTGGTGCGCGGCCGTACCCGGCTGATCCAGCACAACCGCCTGATCGTCCACGTGCGGCCGGTCATCAACCGTACGGTAATCGTGCATCGCACCAACACCGTCGTGCGTGACGTCGTGCTGCATCGGACCAACACCACCAACAGGTACCGCAACGTGTACCGCAACCAGGTGGTCAACATCCGGGGCGGCGGCACGGTCCGCCACGTGGTGGTGAACCGCAACGTGCGCGGCGTGAACTGCAACTGCGGTGACTACCGCGATCGCAGCTACAGCAGCGGTTACGGCGGCCAGGTTGTGCGCTACCGCGACTGAGGACCGTTCGGTCCAAAGCTGGCGACGCAAGAACGAGAAAACCGTCCTGCCGAACCCCGGCGGGGCGGTTTTTCTTTGAGCGCCGTCAGGTGCGCGCCGGCCGGCTCAGTTGAGCGCGGCCACCACCGGCCCGAGGCCCATATCCTCCGCGAGCCGCGCCGCCGCCATCTTCTGGTCGTCGTCCAGCCGCGTCAGCAGGGGCCGCGCCGCCACTGCGAGCCGCCTGACGGCGGCGCCGGTCAGTACGACCGAGACCACGCGGTGGCTGATACGGTGAATGAGGCCACCCGAGCTCGCCTGCTGCTCGCGCGCGAGGCGCCGCAGAGCAGCCTCGACCGGCGGCCAATAGGCGCGCTGCGTCGGGCGTCAGCTTGAGCGCGCTCTTGATACGCGCGATGTCAATGGCGGCGGCCGGTTGTCCTGACACCGCGGCGACGGCGCCCTCCCCGGCCCGCGCCGCCGGAATGGCGGACAACGATCCGAGCACCGCGAGCGCCAGCGCGCCCGCGCAAAACAGCTTCTTCATTCCGGAATTCCCCCGCGTTCTCTAGAATCTGAATCGGATGTCCCGGCCCGGATACCGGTCAATTCGGCCGCGAAAGGGAGCAAATTGGGGACGAAATATGATTTTTCGTGGCGGGAATGTCCCCGGGCCGCCGGGCCGCGTAGCCCATAGCGGTGGACTCCGATTAGCCTGCCGCCCGATGCCGCCTGTCCACACCTCCGGCGGCCGTTTCTTGCCGTCCTCATGGTGATGACCCCGCTCCCGGTGCCTGCATAGGACCAGACGCCAGCGCCGCCGACGGACCGCACATTCCGACCGCTGTGCCAATTCGATACAGCGTCCGTTGATCCGCCCAACATCGATGCAGGTTCGCGCAGCTCCAAGCAGGTCGCGGTTAACACGCGTTAACCACAAAGAACGCCTTAATGCGACAACGCCTGCTGTTCGCTTGCGGTTCTTCTCCCCTGTTGTGATCAATATGGCCGCGGAAAGGAGTTGATCCCGCCTGAAGAGTGAACGGGATGGAAACCATGAAACGCACGATCGCAGCACTACTCGCAGGCGCCCTGGTGCTCGGCGTCGCCGCACCGGCGCAAGCGGTCAACAATAAGCACAAGGGCCACGCCCTCGATAAGCGTTTCGCCAACGTCGAACCGGTCGAACGCATCGTGCGCAGCCGTACGGCGGCCATCGAGTTGGCGGGGCAAGTGCCCGGCGCGGCCATGGTGCTGCTGCAAGCATTGCGCTGGCGCGGCCGCACGGCGCGGCAGCTCGGCCTGCCCACCAAGCTCTGGTGCGCCGACTTCATGAATTTCGTACTGCGCCGCGCCGGCGGCAGAGGCACGCATTCGCGTGCCGCGCGCTCGTTCCTCAAATACGGCAAGCGCCTGAAGGGCCCGCGCGTCGGCGCCATCGCCATTCTCTACCGCAGAGGCCCCAACAACGGCCATGTCGGCGTCGTGCGCGGAACCGACGGGCGCGGCAACCCAATCATCGTCTCCGGCAATCACGGGCATACGGTGCGGCAGTCTGTTTATCCGAAGCGTCGGGTGCTGGCCTACGTGATGCCGCCCAAATACGTGCTCGACGATATGGCTGCCGCGGCGCGCCGTGCTGCCGCCGCCGCGGTCGACAGGGCCACCGACTCGGCCGTCGACGCCGTTGCCGACTCCCCAGACGGCATCGATGCCAACGCCGACGCGGCTGCTGCCGCCACTGCCGTTCAAGCCGGTCAATAAGCCCGCGCTCCGCAAAGCCCACGCTCCGCATCGATGCGGGCACCGACCTCTTCCCTTTCTGAGGCGCCCGCATTCGTTAATGCGAGCGTTCTTTTTCGTGGCCCGCCGCTGTCGTTCGATGCACGGCGGCCTGTCAACCCGCCGCCCCCGGCTACGCGTTAACCGCGCGCGCCCGATTAATGTTAACTCACGCATTTATTGCGTGGCGCGACTCGTCGCCGTTCGTTGCGACTAGATTATGGCATCATTGATGCGAAGCACGCGCAATTCCGCGCGCGAATGTAAGGCGACGCCGCATGGAGCGGACACTACGGCACGTCATCGTCGGCAGCACTGCCGCGGCGCTGATTCTGCTTGCGACGCAGGGTGCGTCTGCGTTCACGCGCGAGCAGCTCAACACCTGCCGCGCCAAGACGGACGTCGCGCCGGACAAGCGTATCGCCGCGTGCGGCGCGATCATCGACAAGACTAAGTCCAAAACGCTAAAGGCGGACGCCTATACAGAGCGCGGCATGGCCTACCGCGCGCAGAGCAGCTACGACCTTGCCGTCGCCGACTTCGACCAAGCCATTTCGCTCGACAGTAAAAACGCCGACGCTTACTACAACCGCGGCCTCACCTTCCGCGACCGCGGCGAGACCGACCGCGCGGTGCAGGACCTCGAGCAGGCGGTCACCTACGACAAGCGCAACGCAGCCGCGCTCAACACGCTTAGCCACATCTATTACGATCGCGGCGACTACGATCGCGCTATCGATAAGCTCAACCAGGCGGTTAAGCTCAATCCGAACAACGAGCTCGCCTTCTACAACCGCGGCATGGCCTACCGCGCCAAGGGCGAGCCGGACCGCGCGATCCCCGACTACGATCGCGCCATCAAGCTCAATCCCAAGGACGCGATCGCCTACCATAGCCGCGGCCTCGCCTATCGCGACATCCGCGACTACGAGCACGCCATCTCCGATTTCGATCACGCTATCAAGATCAACCCGGACTACATCCTAGCGCTCAACGACCGCGGCATCGCCTACGCAGCCAAGAGCGAGGCCGACCGCGCTATCCAGGACTTCGACCAGGCCATCCTGCTCAATCCGCGCGACGCCTTCGGCTACAACAACCGCGGCTTCGCCTACCGCAACCGTGGCGATTTCGATCGCGCCATCGCCGACTACGACAAGGCGCTGACCGTCAAGGCCGACTACGCGCTCGCGCTCTACAACCGCGGCATGGCCTTCTACGACAAGCGCGACTTCGCCCGCGCCAGCGCCGACATGAATCGGGCGATCAAGCTCAGCCCCGACTTCTCCGCCGCCTTCCGCGACCGCGGCATCGTCGGATACGACAAACGCGATTTCGACGCCGCGCTGCCGGTGCGCGACGTGAAGATCGCAGGCACGCCGCACTACGACATCACTTTCGGCGACCGTGGTGGCTCGTATGAGAACCGGCGCGAGGCCGACCGCATCGTGCAGGAGGCACGCGCGCCGATCGGCATGACCCGCTACGACGCCTACGTCTATGCGCCGGACACCTTCCCGGCGGCAACGCCCGCGCTGATCGCCTCGCTGACGCCGAAGCCGAGCGCGCAAGCCGACGCGCGCCGGGGCGTGCCGCTGCCGCCGGCAGCGCCCGCCATGGCGCTTGCGTCCAATGCGGCCGCGGCCGACGTACCCATGCCGCGGGCGCGGCCGGAGCTGCAGGAGGCGATGCGCACGCCGCAAGCGGTGACACCACCGCAGCCGGCTGCCGCGCGGCCGGCGCACGTGCGGCGGCCGCCAAGGCGGGCCGCGCGGGCGCGGCACTGGAGGCGGCGTCCGCCGCCGCCGCGGCGCCACCGGCGGCGCAATTCCGGCTTCCTTTTCTTCCAATAGCGGCGACGCGGCGCCAGCGCCGACAAGCCCGCGCAAAGCTGTGGACGCGGGGGCGCCCGGCCCGCACGGCGCACGCGAATGCGGCTAGATTGCCGGCGACATGACAACGCTTCGTTATCGCAACCGGTTGCGCGCGCTGCTGACGCCGGCCGAGGCCCGCGTCTTCGCGCGCCTCGACACGCCGCAGAAGATCCAGGATTTCCTTGACCGCATGCCGGTCAATTTCGAGCCCGACGGCGACACTGCTATGTCGCCGCGGCGCGTGCTGCAAACCGGCGTGGCGCATTGCGCGGAAGCCGCCGTATTCGCCTGCGCGGCGCTCGCCTATCACGGCAAGAAGGCGTGGCTGCTCGACCTGGTGGGGCGGCCGAGCGACCAGGACCATGTCGTCACGCTGTTTCAGCAGCGCGGCCTGTGGGGCGCGATCTCCAAGACCAACCACGCCATCCTGCGCTGGCGCGATCCGATCTACCGCAGCGCGCGCGAGGTGGCGATGACCTTTGCGCACGAATACGCGCTGCCAAGCGGGCTGAAATCGCTGTTGTCCTATTCGCGGCCCTTCGCGCCGACGCGCTTTGCGCCGGAACGCTGGGTGACGCCCGAGGAAGATCTCGACTGGCTGCTGTTCGCGCTGGATCTGTCGCCGCACGTGCCGCTCGCGCCCGAGCACGCCATGCGCAAGCGCCGCCGCTCGGCGCCGGTCGAAATGCGTGCGCAGGAAGTTGTGGAATGGGCCTATCCGCGCGGGCTCAAGCCGTATAAGGCGCCCAACCGCATCGCGAATTACAAGCCGAAGCGGGTGGCGAAGAAATGAGGATCAGGCGGCAGCGCCGGTCTTAATATCTGTATCGCGTGCCGCCGCCGCCGTGACCCGCCCAATGATCACCAGAAGCGGACTTGGCAAGGCGGCTTGTGCCAACCGCTCCGGCAACTCGCCAATCGGCGCGGCGATGTGCTGCTGGTCCGCCCGAGTGGCGCGGGCAACAGCGAGCGCCGGCGTTTGCGGATCGAGGCCGGCGGCAACAGCGCGTTCGACCAGAAGGCCGAGCGTCTTCGCCGGCATATAGACCGCTGTGGTGGTGGCTGGATCAGCCAGGCTGCGCCAATCAATATCGACCGGCAGTTGTCCGTCCTTGGCGTGGCCGGTGATGACCTGCACGCGGCGGGCACGATCGCGGTCGGTAAGCGGCAGCCCCAAGCTCGCCGCCGCGCCCTGCACCGCGCTAATGCCGGGCACGACCTCGATCGCGATACCGGCGACATGGCAGGCATCAATCTCCTCGCCGGCGCGGGCGAAGATCAGCGGATCGCCGCCCTTCAGCCGCACCACACGCTTGCCCTGGCGCGCGAGCGCGACCATCAGGACATTGATGTCGTCCTGCTTGCACGAAGGCCCGTGGCCGGTCTTGCCGACCAGCATCTTCTTGGCCTCGCGACGAGCGAAATCGAGCACCTCGCGCGAGACCAGATCGTCATACAGGATGACGTCGGCCGACTGCAGCGCGCGCACGGCACGTAGGGTCAGGAGTTCCGGATCGCCGGGCCCGGCGCCCACCAGCGTGACCGAGCCGGTCTCGACCGTCTCGCCGAGATCGTGGACGTCAGCGACCAGCCGGTCGTAGTCGGCTTGAACCGGTTGCTGCTGCGGGTGCATCACTGCGTGGGCGGTGAAGAGCTGCCAGAATTTTCGGCGGCCCGAAAACGACAGACCAGACGCTTTCAACGCGCCGCGCCAGCGCGCGGCAGCGGCCGCCCAGGCGGCGAAACCCTGCGGCAGCAACGCTTCCAGCTTGGCGCGAATCGCTTGCGCGAACACCGGCGCGGCGCCGTCGGTGGAGATGCCAATAACGAGCGGCGACCGATTGACGATGGAGCCGAAGGAGAAATCGCAATAAGCCGGCTTGTCGACGACATTGACCGGCACGCCGGCGGCGCGCGCGGCGGCGGCGAAGGCCCCCGCGTCGTCGTCATTGTCGAACGCCCCGATAGCGATGGCGGCGTCTTTCAGATCGAGAGTTGTCCACGGCCGCCGATACAATGTGACTGCCCCGCCCGGCGGCTCGTTGGCCAGCGCGACCAGCGCCTCGCAAATATCCTCGGCGAAGACCTCGACCGAAGCCCCTGCCGCCGACAGCAGCTCCGCCTTCCAAGCCGCCGCCTCGCTGCCCCCCGCCAGCACGGCGCGTTTGCCCTGCAGCGACAGGAACACCGGCAGCCGCGCCAGCGCGCCCATGCGCGGCGCACGCGTCTCCCGTGGCTCGCGCGCGCTCATCGCCGCGCTCCGGTATTGGCGTGGAAGTCGGCGCCATTGCTGGTCGCCGCCACGAAGCCGGCGCGGATAGTGAAATCGCCGAAGTGTTCGCCCGGCTCACGATCCGCCGCGTAGGCCGCGAAGGCGGGATCGAGCGCGGCAATGATACCGTCTTGATCGACGTCTTCCTTGTAGAGCTTGGAAAGCCGCGAGCCGTCGAAGGCGGCGCCGAGATAAAGGTTGTAGCGGCCCGGCCCTTTGCCGACCAAGCCGATCTCGGCCAGATAAGGCCGCGCGCAGCCGTTGGGGCAACCGGTCATGCGGATGACGATGTCGTCGGCGGACAACCCGTGCGCTGCCAGCTTCTCGTCTAGCGCATCGAGCAGCGTCGGCAGATAGCGCTCGCTTTCGGCCAACGCCAGTCCGCAGGTCGGCAGCGCCACGCAGGCCATGGCGTTGCGCTTGAGGCCCGACCACGGCGCCATCATTTCCGCCTCGCGCGCCATGCGCTCGATCTCGCTCTGCCTGTCGGCTGCGATGTTGGCGACGATGATGTTCTGGTTCGCCGTCATGCGGAAATCGCCATCATGGATCTTGGCGATTTCGCGCAGCGCGCTCATCTGCATCGCGCCCTCCCGGTCGGCGATGCGACCGTTCTGCACGTAGAGCGTCAGATGCGCGCGACCGTCGCTGCCCTCGCTCCAGCCGTAGCGATCGCCGGTCGAGGTGAACTTGAACGACTTGGCCGCCCGGAACTCGAGGCCGGCGCGGCGCTCGACCTCGGCGCGGAAGGCATCGAGCCCGCGGTCCTCGATGGTGTATTTCAGCCGCGCGTGCTTGCGGTTCTTGCGGTCGCCCCAGTCGCGCTGCACCGTCACGATCGCCTCGGCGAACTTCACCGCATCTTCCGTGCGGCAGAAGCCCATTACCTCGGCGGTGCGCGGATAGGTCTCCGGCTCACCATGGGTCATGCCCATACCGCCGCCGACGGTGACGTTCCAGCCGGTGACCTTGCCCTTGTCGTCGAGGATGGCGATGAAGCCGAGATCGTGCGCGAACACGTCGACGTCGTTGGAAGGGGGCACCGCCACCACGATCTTGAACTTGCGGGGCAGGTAGTTTTTGCCGTAGATCGGTTCGACCACCTCCCCCTCGCCGCCGGCGATGCGCTCGCCGTCGAGCCAGATCTCGCGATAAGCGGGCGTCTGCGGCGTCAAATGCGCGGAGACGGCGCGTGCGAGCTCGATGGCTTCGGCGTGCGCCGGCGACTGGAACGGATTGGGATTGGCCATCACGTTCCGATTGACGTCGCCGCAGGCCGCGATGGAATCGAGCAGCACCGCGTCGATGGCTTTCAACGTCGATTTCAGGTTGAACTTGATGATGCCGTGCAGCTGCACGGTCTGCCGCGTCGTCAGCCGCATGGTGCCGTTGGCGTAGTTCCGCGCGACGCCATCGAGCGCCAGCCACTGCGCGGGCGTCACCACCCCGCCCGGCATACGCACGCGGATCATGAAGGAGAACGCCTTCTCCATCTTCTTGCGCGCGCGCTCGGGCCGCAGGTCGCGGTCGTCCTGCATATACATGCCATGGAACTTGACGAGCTGCTGGTCGTCCTCGACGATTGAGCCGGTGACCTCATCGGTAAGCCCCTCGGCCAAGGTGCCGCGCAGGTAGGCGCTGGCGTCCTTGATGTGCTCGTTGCGGGAGAGTTCGTCGGTCATGATATTGTCTCGTCATTCCGGCCAAGACCGCGTAGCGGCCGAGAGCCGGAATCCAGATGTGGATGAGGCTTTGCTGTTTCGCTGGATTCCGGGTTCGCCGCTTCGCGGCGCTCCGGAATGACAGCTCGCTATTCGCTTAATAAACGTCCTGCAGATAGCGCTTCTCGCGCTCAAGCTTGGCGACCGCTTCGGCGGCAGCTTCCGGCGACAACGCCTTCACATCGGCGTAGGCGTCGGTCAGGGTCCTGCGCACGTCCTTCGCCATCGCGTCGGCGTCGCCGCAGACGTAGAAGTGCGCGCCACCTTCCAGCCAGTCGACCAGCTCGCGCCGGCGCTCCCATATCTTGTGCTGCACGTAGGCCTTCTCCGGCCGGTCGCGCGAGAACGCGACGTCAAGCCGCGTGAGCGCGCCGTCCTTCAGCGCCTCCTGCCAGTCGAGCTGGTAGAGGAAGTCGTGGGTGTAGCTGCGGTCGCCGAAAAACAGCCAGCTTTTGCCGATCGCCTCCGTGGCGCGGCGCTCCTGCACGAAGGCGCGGAACGGCGCCACGCCGGTGCCGGGGCCGACCATGATGATGTCGCGGTCGGGCGACGGCAGCGCGAAATGCTTGTTCGGCTTCACCTTCACCCGCACGCGGTCGCCGCGCTTCAAGCGTTCGGCGACGAAGGTGGAGGCGACGCCCTTGCGGTCGCGGCCGTGCAGATTGTAGCGCACGGCGGAAATCAAGAGATGCGCCTCGTCCTCAAACTCGCGGCGCGAGGACGCGATGGAGTAAGCGCGGGGCCCGAGCGGTCGCGTCAGCGCGCGCAGGGTATCGGCGCTGTGCTCGGCGGGAAATGCGTCGATCAGGTCGATGAGCTGGCGATCCCTGAGCCAGCCGCGCACCGCGCCGCCCTCGATCAGCCCTTTGACACCCTCGTGACCGGTCGCGGCCACGAACGTCTCCAGCGACTTCAGCGACAGCGTGGTGACGTCGCGCGACGCAATGAGTTCCTGGCGCAAGGCATCGTCCGACACCTTCGCCAGCGCCATGAGGTCGTCGACATAGGCTGGATCGTTCTCGGCATAGAGATCGAGCGAGGCGCCGGGCTCATAGGCCGGTGCCGCGCCGTCGAACCCGAGCGCCAGATGCACGGTTTCCTTGTCCGAGCGCGAGGAATTGAGGTTCACGCGCTCGATGACTTCCGCTTCCACGATGCCGCTGGCCGCGGACGCCGTCGGCTTGTGGGTGAAATCCACTTCGATGACGCGGCCGCGGCCGTCGTCTTCGGGCGCCAGCGCTTTGAGCGCACCGCCGATCCAGGTCGCCGCCGGTTCGGCAAAATCGAGATCGCAGTCGACGCGCTCGACCGCGCGCTTTGCCCCCAGCGCCTCGAGCCGCGCGTCGATGGCCTTGCCGATGGCGCAGAACTCCGCATAGGCCGTGTCGCCCAACGCCAGCACGCCGAATTCGACGCCGTCGAGGCGCGGGGCGCCCTCGCCCATCAACTCGCCGTAGACGCGCACCGCGCGCGCCGGCGGCTCGCCCTCGCCCCAGGTGGCGGCGATGACCACGAGGCGCTTGGCCTTGGTGAGATCATTCAATTCCAGGTCGGCCATGTCGACGACGCGCGGCTTGAAGCCGAGCTTGCGGGCCTGCTTGGCCATGTCGCCGGCGAGCGCTTCCGAGTTGCCGGACTCGCTGGCGAACAGAATCGTCAGCGGCTCGGCCGCGCGCGGCGGTGCGGCCTGCTGCTGCTCGTTCGCCGCGCCATGCTCGATGCCGGCGAGAAAGCCCGCCAGCCACGCCCGCTGCACCGGGCTCGCCGGCGCGACGACGCGATTGAGCAGCGCGATATCCTCTTCGGCGAAGGGAGCGGATTTCGGGATCGGGATCATGCTTTAGGGCCCACGCAGGATGACCAAAGTGAGCCTTTAAATAGAAGCTTATTCTGCCCGGCCGCAATAAGTGCCGGAAAATAAGAAGATAATTCCCGCATTGCCGGCCCGGGGCCGCAACAATGTCCTGCCCGCGCTGCGCTTAAGAGAACGCCGGCGCTACGCCCGGGAGCCGGGTCGTGCCTTCCTCAAGGGCATTTTACCGGCAGGCGGCCGCCCGCTATAACGCAGCCAACCAAGCGCTGCGGGAGGATCGAGAGGCGTGACATCATTCGTTTTTCGCAGGCAGTTGACGATCGAATGGGGTCACTGCGATCCGGCGGGCATCGTGTTCAATCCCCGCTTTTTCGAATTCTTCGACACCAGCACCTGGCTGCTGTTCGAGGCGGCGCTTGGCGTGAAGCCAGAAGACCTCGTCACCACATTCAACATCATGGGCATTCCGCTGGTGGACGCGCGCGCTGAATTCCGAAAACCCGCGAAGTTCGGCGACACGATTGAGATCGCTTCGCGGGTATCCGAATTCCGCCGCTCCAGCTTCGACATCGAGCATCGCGTCAGCGTCGGCGGGGACATGGCGATCGAGGGCGGCGAGACCCGGGTGTGGGCGGTGAAGGACCCGGCGGACCCGGCGAAGATCAAGTCGGCGCCGATGCCTGCCGACATGATCGCGAAATTCGGATAGAGATTGGGTCGACCTCTCCGTCGTCATAACCGGACTTGAGTCGCCATCCCGTCCAGGGACGGTATCCTGGCGCTCCGTCGAAGCACCGTCACGCGTACAATCACGTTTAGAAAATCGTGCGCGAGACACGTATGCCGCAGGCAGCGTCACGTCTTACTGCAATCTTGAACTATTCCGTCTTCGAAAGACCCTCCGAGGCTCACACTTGTGACGCATTGAATCCGAACCCTGCGCCCGCATTTCCGCGGGATGAACACAGGGGGACGCGTACATGTCACCGCATATCCTGGGGCCAGTACGGCCCATCGCACTGCTCGGCATAATTCTCGTTTCGACTGCAGGTGCCGGCCTGACGACACAGGCAGCTCATGCAAAAGAATGCCTGACAGCGCCCAAGGCTCACACACCGAAAGGAGGCCACTGGTATTACCGGACGGATCGCGTCCACCATCGCAAGTGTTGGTATCTGCGCGTGGGCGACCAGACAGTTCAGCCAACGGCGGCAGCAACACAACCCCATGCGGCACCCGTAACCGACGTCGCGCCAGCGGCTGCAACTTTCGCTCCTGCGAAGCAGAATGCCGACAGCGTCTGGTCTGCAGCACCGGCCAACCCGCAAACGGCGGTGATCAGCAGCGCGAAGGACGAAGCGCAACCGAGCGATCCGAACGCGACCGCCGCGCCGCAGGCCGAAGCCCCGCAGGCCGAAGCCTCTCCCGAGGCGACGCCTAATGCGCCGGCAGGTCTCACATCCGCATCGCCACAACAGAATGATCAGGCAGCGGACACAACTTTCGCAGCCGACACCGTGTCACGCGATCAACCGCCCCGCGTCGAAACAACCGCAGCGTCGGTTGAGCCGCAGGCAACCGTCGGGACGAAAAATGCTGCCGTCGCAGGCACCGCGGCAGCGCGCGAGCCAAACACCGATCCAGCCAGCACGGCCAATCCAGCCCAAAAGGCATTCGCTTCCGCCACAACGCCACTCGGCCTGTTGCTGATTGTCGCGCTCGCGCTGGCCTTGACCGGAATTCTGTACCGCATTCTGCTCAAGGTGCTCTCCATGCGCGGACCTCGCGTCATCATCGATCGGTCCGGCTATAATTGGCACGAGCCTCGATATGACGAGGCGTCCACCGTGCCGCAACAGATCGACGTCGAGCCGATGCCGACGCTGGTCCCGACCGCGACCGAGCCAAATGTCGGCCGGCCGCGTCATCCGCGTGAGGAATGGCCGCGCGACAGGCGCGGTAGCCGCATTGTTCCGGCCAGCCAGATCGACGGGCAAGAAGAGCGCCTGGCGGCGCTAATGCGCGACCTCGACCAGTTGCTGCAATCCCGCAGCGGCAAGTGACGATGCCCGTTTGCCGCGTCGGCCCGACGACCGACGCGGCGTCCGCAAGATTGATCAACGGTCGTTCGCCCGCTTGCGCCCGGTGACCATCGCCTTCACCAGGTTCTCGCGGTGCTCGAAGCTCGCAATGAGCACGCCGATGATATGGACGACGACGAGGCCGACGGTGAGATTGGCGAACACCGCGTGCACCTCTTCGAACGCCTCGGAGCCCCAATAGGCGTCGGTGGTCATCATATAGCCGGTGATGCAGGTGCCGATGAGCATGACGATCAGCGCCACGATCATGATGCCGCCCGCCGGATTATGGCCGAGATAGCGCGGCGCCCTGAGCAACACTACGTCGCGCACGTATGCGAGCACCGCGCGCGGCGAACGCACGAAATCGCTGAAGCGCGCATGGCGCGGGCCGACGAGGCCCCACACGATACGCAGGGCCAGCAGGCCGGCGATGGTGTAGCCGGCCACGATGTGAACCTGCTCGATTTCGTCACCGGTGACATAGGCGAGCAGGAACAGCGCCGCCAGCGACCAGTGGAACACCCGCACGAACGGGTCCCAGACCTTGACCGTCGCCGGCGGCATCGCGCCGCCGGCTTCGATCATGACGTTGTGGTCCACGCTTGCCATGGCCCGGCCGCTCAGAGCCGCTCGACGATGTAACCGTTCGTCGGGTCGAGGAAGAGCTCAAGGCGCTCGCCATTCTTGTCGGTGGCATAGATCTCGGCGCAGGCGTTCTTGAGCTTGGCCTTGCGCACTTTGAACCCGAGGGCTTCGACCTTGGACTGCAGCGTCTCGATGGTGAGCCACTGGCTCTGCGGCGCCTTGGTGCAGGGCCGGCCGATGCCGCCGGCCTGCGCCGACGATGTCATTCCGAGCACCGCGAAGGCCAGCGCGAAAGCCGAAAGCTTGAGCAAGGTCGCGGCGCCGAACACGCCGGCGGCGATCTTGAAGGAAGAGATCTTGGACATTTTGTAGTCTCCATTTTGGCGGTCCGGCCGCACCACGCGGCGGGTGATGACGCGACCTTGCCTGAAGCGCACTGACGGCGACCTGTTGGGCGCTGTCAGCGAATTGTCAGCCGGCCGCAACGTGCTTTGCCCAAAACAAAGGAGCCGGCGGCTGGCAGGGCCACCGGCTCCTCCGATGCGGGCAATCGGGACCTACGTGTTAGTCGCGGTCCTCGTACGCGCCCGATTTGTGCTCGCGCCCGCGGGCCTCCTTGCGGTGCCCGCGGCCGTCGTCGTCGCGCTCGCGCGCCTCGGTACGCATCTCGTTCTTGTGCTCGGCCTTCTCGCCGCGGGCCTCGGTATCCGCCTTCTGGGTGATCTGACCGGCATCCTTCATGGCCGGCTTGGCCTGGTCGTTGGCCGCCTGGGCCACGGCCGCCAGGCCGAACAGGGCGGCGATGGCGCCGAAAATGATTGTTTTGCGCATGATGATCCTCATCGTCCTTAGGGTTTCGTCTCGGGTTCCTGGCGGCCGGGTCGCCGGCCGACATTGCGCGGACCTTGGCCCAACCCCGCTGACCGCCTCCTGTTGATCCATGTCAGCGATTTGTCAGGTCGTTTCGGGCAATTTCCGCCCATGCGTTTACTCATGCGTCACCGTGCGCTTTCAGCGTTCCTGGCCGTGCCCCTCATGGCGGCCGCCCTGTTGGCGGCGCCGCCAACCGCGTTCGCGCGCGACCACGACGAGCATCGCCGCGACGAGGTCCGCCGCGCCGTTCAGGCGGGCGAGATCAAGTCGCTCGCCGAAATTCTCGCGGCCGTGCGCGGCAAGCTGCCGGGCGAGGTCGCCGGCGTCGACGTCGAGCACGAAGACGGCCGCTGGCGTTACGAGTTCCGCGTCGTCGACGACAAGGGCCGGCTGTACGAAGTCTATGTCGACGCGCGCAGCGGCAAGATCGAACAGGTCAAGGAGAAGTAATGCGCCTGCTGCTTGTCGAAGACGACCGGCGGATCGCGGCCGACGTCGAGGGCGCGTTGCAGGCCGCCGGCTATGTGGTCGAGACCGCGCGCGACGGCGAAGAAGCCTGGTTCCTGGGCGACACCGAGGATTACGGCGCCGTCGTCCTCGATCTCGGCCTGCCGGGCATGGACGGCCTCGCCGTGCTCAAGCGCTGGCGCGCCAACGGCCGCACCATGCCGGTGCTGATCCTGACTGCGCGTGGCAGTTGGGCCGAGCGCGTCGACGGCATCGACGCCGGCGCCGACGATTACCTGCCAAAACCCTTCCGCATGGAGGAACTGCTGGCGCGCCTGCGCTCGATCGTGCGCCGCTCCGCCGGCCACGCGTCGTCCGTAGTGGTCGCCGGCGACATCGCGCTCGACGAACGCCAAATGAAGGTCAGCGTGCGCGGCGTGCCGATCGCGTTGTCGCCACTGGAATACCGGCTGGTCGCCTATCTCCTGCGTCATCGTGGCCGCGTGGTCTCGCAGCACGAGCTCGACGAGAACGTCTACGGTCACGGCGAAGACCACGACTCCAACGCGCTGGAGGTGCTGGTCGGCCGCGTGCGCAAGAAGCTCGGGCCCGAACTGATCGAGACGCGGCGCGGCTTCGGCTATCTGGTACCGGAGGCGACGCCGTGAGCTGGGGTTCGCTGCGGCTGCGGCTGATCGTCGGCGGCATCGTCGCCATCCTGGTGGCGCTGACCGTCGCCGGCGCCGGGCTGACACTGCTGTTCGAACGCCACGTCACCCGCACCATCGGCGACGATCTCGACGTTTATCTGAAGCAACTGGTCGCCGGCATCGACGTCGACGCGCAGGGGCAATTGGTGGTGAGCAAGCCGCCGGCCGATCCGCGCTTCACCGAACCGCTGTCGGGGTTGTACTGGCAGGTCAGCGACAGCCGCGGTCAGTTGCTGCGTTCGCGCTCGCTGTGGGACGCCGCGCTCAAACTGCCGGCAGACGAACCGACGCCGGGCGAGGTGCACCATCACATTATTCCCGGGCCGGCCAAGGCGCGGCTTTTGGTGAGCGAGCGCCGCGTGCTGCTCACCATTGGCGGCCGGCGCGTGCCCGTGCGCGTGACGGTCGCGACCGACCTCGCGCGCGTATCGGTGGCCGCCTCGAAATTCGCCCGCGACCTCGCCATGGCGCTGGCACTGCTGGGCCTGGTGCTGGCGATCGCGACCTCGATCCAGGTCGCGCTCGGCTTGCGCCCGCTCGATGCCTTGCGACGCGGGATTGCGGATATCCGCTCCGGGCAACGCCGGCACCTGCCCGCAAACGTGCCGGTGGAAGTGAAGCCGCTGGTCGAAGAGGTGAACGGCCTGATCGATGCCCAGGAACGCGAGATCGAACGCTCGCGCAGCCGCGCCGCCGATCTGGCGCACGGGCTGAAGACACCACTTGCCGCACTCAGCGCCGACGCCGCGCGCCTGCGCGAACGCGGACAGGACGACATCGCGCGGGAGATCGACGCCGTGGGCGACGCCATGAGCCGCCATGTTGACCGCGAATTGGCGCGGGCGCGGGCCCGCAGCACGGCCCGCCAGCGCGGCAGTGTCGCCACAGCCCTCAAGCCGCTGGTCGATTCGCTGATCGCCACGCTGTCGCGCACGCCGGCGGCGCAGCATCTTGCCTTCGACGCCCGCATTGCCGAGGGCCTGAACGTGCCGCTCGACCGCACCGACCTCGCCGAAGTGCTGGGCAATCTATTGGAAAACGCCGCGCGTCACGCCAAGCAGCAGGTGCGCATCGGCGCGGACGCCAGCGGACAGACGATCACGAGTGGAAGACGACGGCCCTGGCATCGCGGCCGCCGAGCGCGCGCGCATGCTCGAACGCGGCGCGCGGCTCGACCAACGCGGTGATGGCGCGGGCTTAGGGTTGGCCATCGTCCAGGATGTGCTCAGCGCCTATGGCTGGCGACTCGAGCTTGCCGCGTCCGATCTTGGCGGACTGAAGGCGACGATTGCGGCGGCAGCCTAACGACATGCCCCGGACGTAGCCTCACGCGTCCTCGATCTTCACGTATTCGAAGTCGCCGGGCTTGTTGTCGATGCCGACCTTGGGCGGCGCGATCCAGCTCGCGTATTTGCCTTTCTCGAACTGCGGCTGCATCAGGCTCTCGATGAAGTCCTTGTCCGCTTCCGAGGGCAGGACATCGGTGCGCCGGCTCGTCCATTCCGCGGGCGTGAGGATCTTGCCGTCGACATCGGCATTGGTGCGCGCGAACTCGCCGATGTGGCGGTGGAACGCCACGTGCGGGAGTTTAATTTCAAAGGGAATGCCCATCTCCTCGATCACCTTGTTCCAACGGTCGACGCCGGCCTGGCAGTCGGCGACGTAATCGTCGCGCAACCGCATATTGAGCGCGGACAGAGCGGGCGCGTCGTCCAGCTTGATCTCGCCGTCGATGAAACGCAGCACCGGATAGTTGCCGCTCTCGAGCGCGTGGTCGTCCTTCAGCCGATCCTCGCGGTAGCGGCCCTTGAGGCCGGCATGGAACGCGTTGGCGGCGTTGGTCGAAATCTCGTTTCCGAACAGATCCAGCGTCAGCGAGAAATGCATATTCGCCTTCTTCTGGATGGTCGGCAGGTCGATGACGCCGAGCTTGCGGATCTTGTCGATCTCGTAGGGGTCTGTGATGCCCGCTTCCTTCATCGCCTCGCAGGTGCGCTGGACGACGCGGGTGACGCCAGTCTCGCCCACGAACATGTGGTGGGCTTCCTCGGTCAGCATGAAGCGGCAGGTGCGCGACAGCGGATCGAAGCCGGACTGCGCCAGCGCCTCGAGCTGCATCTTGCCGTCGCGGTCGGTGAAGTAGGTGAACATGAAGAACGACAGCCAGTCCGGCGTCTTCTCGTTGAAGGCGCCGAGCATGCGCGGCGTATCGGGATCGCCGGAGCGGCGCTCCAGCAGCGCTTCCGCTTCCTCGCGGCCGTCGGTGCCGAAATATTTCTGCAGCAGATAGACCATCGCCCACAGATGGCGCCCCTCCTCCACGTTCACCTGGAACAGGTTGCGCATGTCGTAGAGCGAGGGCGCGGTCTTGCCGAGATGGCGCTGCTGCTCGACCGAGGCCGGCTCGGTGTCGCCCTGGATCGTGATGAGGCGACGCAGCATGGCGCGGTACTCGCCGGGCACTTCCTGCCAGGCGGCTTCGCCCTTGTGGGTGCCGAAGGGAATCTTGCGCTCCTCGCGCTGCGGCGCCAGCAGGACGCCCCAGCGATATTCGGGCATGCGCACGTAGTCGAACTTGGCCCAGCCCTTGGGATCGACGCCCACCGCGGTGCGCAGATAGACCATCGCGTTCTGGAAGCCTTCCGGCCCCATGTCCATCCACCAGCCGATGTAGCCGGGATGCCATTTTTCCAGCGCGCGCTTGACCCGCACGTCATCGCCGAGGCGGACGTTATTGGGGATCAGGCCATCGTAATCGACTGCGTCCATTGCCATTGTTATTCCTCCGGTCGTTTCCCGCGCGCGGCGCGGTGCGCACGCGCTCTCAGACTCGTTCTCTGTTGTAGGTCGGTGAAACGCCCGAGCCGTAAAGCTTGAGCGCGCCCTGCTCGCCGATGGCGTTGGGCCGCTGGAAGATCCAGTTCTGCCAGGCGGTCAAACGGCCGAAGATCTTGGTTTCCATGGTTTCGGGCCCGCCGAAACGCAGGTTCGCCTCCATGCCGGTCAAGGCGTCGGGCGAGAAGCTGGTGCGCTCCTCCAACAGGATGCGCAGCTCATCGTCCCAGTCGAAATCCTCGTAGGCCATGGTAACGAGGCCGAGTTCGGCGGCTTCCTCGCCCTCGATCGGCTCACCGACACGTGCCTTAAGCGTTTCGATCAACTCAGGCTCCCCGAGGAAGCGGGTCTGCATGCGGGTCAGCCCATTGCCCATGGGATAGAGGCCGAAATTCGCCTGGCCGAGGGTGATCGCGGCCGGCGGACGGTTATCGCCTTCGCGGGTGCCGACCAGCATCAGCGAACGGTCGGCTGCATAGGCAAGCTCGGCGAGCGTGCCGGCAAAGCAGGAGCCCGGCTCGACCAGAGCGATAAGGCTCTTGGCCGTCACGTCGACTCGCTTGAGGACACGCTTCAGGTAATGGCGGATTTCGCGCATCAACCAGTCGTCCTGCGCACTGATAAGGAAATCGTCGTGCGCCAGCACGGATTGCGCGTCGCCTTCGGTACGGAACAGCACCACGCCGACCTCGCGCTCGTTGGAGCGCAGGTAGAGGACGGCATCTTCCAGCTCGCGCGCGACGGTGAGTGGCCAGAACTTGTCGCCCAGTTCGTGCGCGGCCGCCACCGACGTCGGCAGATCCTGCGACGGTCCGCGCACGGTGACGGTCGCCAGCCTACGCACGCGGTCGATCTCGACATCGACATGAGAATAAGAAACGCGGTCGGTCTCGATCTTGCGGTCGAGGGGATTAAGCTTGATTCCCTTGGCGTCCTTGGGCCGGTCGGAGTGCGCGGCGATCTCGTGAGCGCGCGCGGCCACCGCCTCCTGCCATTTCGAATTCGGCACCACCTCGTCGACCAGCCGCCAGTCCACCGCCTTGCGGCCGCGGATACCCTCTTCGATCGAGCAGAACATGTCGGCGCGGTCGCGCCGCACTTTGCGCTTGTCGGTGACGCGGGTGAGCCCGCCAGTGCCGGGCAGCACCGCCAGGAGCGGCGTCTCCGGCAGCGCCACCGACGAGCGGCGGTCGTCCACCAGCATGATGTGGTCGGCGGCAAGCGCCAGCTCATAGCCGCCGCCGGCAGCGTTGCCGTTGATGGCGCAGATGTAGACCTGCTTGGAATTTTCGCTCGCGTCTTCGATCGACAGCCGCGTCTCGTTGGTGAACTTGCAGAAGTTCACCTTCTGCTGATGGGTCGACTTGCCCAGCATGCGGATGTTGGCGCCGGCGCAGAACACGTTGTCCTTGCCGGACTTGATGACGACCGCGCGCACCTCCGGGTGCTCGAAGCGCAGGCGCTGCACCGCATCGTTCAGTTCGATGTCGACGCCGAGGTCATAGGAATTGAGCTTGAGCTCGTAGTCGCCGAGGCCACCCGCCTGATCGACGTCCATGATCAGGTAGGCGATCTCGCCGTCGAACTCGAGGCGCCAATGGCGGTAGCGCGCCGGCTCGGTCTGGTAGTCGATGGTCGTCATGAACCTGCCCGATCCCTGTTGGATTCCCTGGCGTTCGCAGCCAGCCTTCCCGCCGGCGCACCGCGATCTTGATGCATTATTTTGCATATCGTTATCATTAGGCTTTACCGACGACAACAGCGCTGCAGGCGAAATAAAATTCCCTCCACAAAGGGACTGATGAGAAGTAGTTGCGATAACAACTATTTTCCCCACTTGGAACGCGGCGCGAGCTATTGCAATTGCGACCGGTTTGCTCCATAGTTTATGCAATATAATTCAGATGCGCCCGGTAGCTCCATGACGACGCCTGTACCTGCCTACGGCCGCGACGCCGACGCCTACCTGCTTCGCCTGGGCGAGCGCGTGCGCGTCCTGCGCAATCAGCGCGGCATGTCGCGCAAGGTCCTGGCGCAGCATGCCAAGGTATCCGAGCGCTATCTCGCCCAGCTCGAAACCGGCAAAGGCAACGGCTCGATCGTGCTGCTGAGAAGGATCTCGCGCGCGCTCGGCCTGCCGGTCACCCAGCTCGTCAACGAGGGCGCCGAGCCCGCGCTCGACCTGGTGCTGCTCAACCAGTTCCTCGAACGGCTGCCACCCGCCGCGCTGAGCGAAGCGCGCGACCTGCTGCTACGTACCTTCAGCGAGCCCTCCGACGACCTGCACAACCGGCGCATCGCGCTGATCGGCCTGCGCGGCGGCGGCAAGTCGACGCTCGGCCGCCTGCTGGCGGCACGGCTGGAAGTGCCCTTCATCGAGCTCGACCGCGAGGTCGAGCGCATGGCCGGCGCCCCGTTGAACGAAATCTTCGACATGTTCGGCCAGGAGACTTTCCGCCGCGCCGAACGCGAGGCGCTCGAAAACGTTCTGCGCCAACACCGTGCTTTCGTGATGGCGACCTCGGGCAGCATCGTCACCGAGGCCGGCACGCTCGAACTTCTGCTCGCCTCCTGCTTCACGGTCTGGGTACGGGCCGCGCCCGACGAGCACATGAAGCGCGTCATGGAGCAGGGCGACATGCGGCCGATGGCCGGTAGCGCCCGCGCCATGGAAGACCTGGTCGCGATCCTGCGCAGCCGCGAGCCGCTCTACGCCAAGGCCGCGGCCGAGCTTGCAACGTCCGGCAAGACCCCCGACGAGAATCTGGAGGAGCTGTTGCGCCTCATTCCGGATTCGGCTAGCCGCATCGGGCGCAAATCCGCCGCGCTGGGTGAAAAACAGATTGGGGGGAGCCGGCGGGTGCCGGCACGAGCAGAATGACCGAGACCATCAAGACTGACGTGTTGATTATCGGCGCGGGCCCCGTCGGCCTGTTCGCGGTGTTCGAGCTCGGCCTGCTCGACATCAAGGCGCATCTGGTCGACATTCTCGACCGTCCCGGCGGGCAGTGCGCCGAACTCTATCCGGAAAAGCCGATCTACGACATTCCCGGCATCCCGCTGATCACCGGCGACGGCCTGACCAAATCGCTGATGGAGCAGATCGAGCCGTTCGGCCCGACCTTCCACTTCGGCGAGATGGTGACGACGCTGGAAAAGATCGGCGATCCGCTGTTTCGCGTCGGCACCGACGGTGGCAAGACCTTCGAAGCCAAATGTGTGGTGATCGCCGCCGGCGGCGGCTCGTTCCAGCCCAAGCGCCCGCCGATCGCCGGTATCGAGCCCTACGAAGCGAAGTCCGTGCATTACGCCGTGCGCAAGATGGACGCCTTCCGCGACAAGCGGCTCCTGATCGTCGGCGGCGGCGACTCCGCGCTCGACTGGACGCTCAACCTGCAGCCGATCGCCAAGCGGCTCACACTGGTACACCGGCGCGACGAATTCCGCGGCGCCCCCGACAGCGTCAACAAGATGCGCGCGCTGGTCGATGCCGGCAAAATGGACCTCAAGATCGGCCAGGTCACCGACCTGGAAGGGCCGGACGGCGAGCTCGCCGCGGTCAGCATCAAGGAAAAGGACGGCACCGTCAGCCGCATCGAAGTCGACGCCATGCTGCCGTTCTTCGGGCTCACCATGAAGCTCGGTCCGGTCGCCGAATGGGATCTCGACCTCAAGGAGAACCTGATCCCGGTCGACACCGGCACCTTCGAGACAACCACGCCCGGCCTGTTCGCCATCGGCGACATCAATACCTATCCGGGCAAGCTCAAGCTGATCCTGTCCGGCTTCCATGAAGGCGCGCTGATGGCGCAGAAGGCCTTCCACTACGTCTATCCCGAAAAACGGCTGGTGTTCCAGTACACGACCTCGTCCACCAACCTGCAGAAGAAACTGGGTGTCGCATGAGCGATCAACTGAACGTCGAAACCGCCCCGCGTCCGGCTGAGCAGAAAGAGACGACGGCCAAGATCACCTTCGTCGAGCATGACGGCACGGTCCATGAAGTCGATGCCGAGATCGGCTCCACCGTGATGGAAGCCGCCATGCGCAACGGCGTCGAGAGCATCGTCGCCGAATGCGGCGGCGGTTGCACCTGCGCCACCTGCCTGGTGCACGTGGACGACAAGTGGAGCGAACGCGTCGGCCCGCCGTCGTCGGAAGAAGAAGACATGCTCGACATGGCCTTCGAGCTGAAGCCGACCTCGCGGCTGTCCTGCCAGATCAAGGTGACGAAAGAGCTCGACGGCCTTATCGTGCACACGCCGGCCTATCAGGGCCGCTGACGCGAAACTTTCGGATCCTTTGGAATTGGCCTCTACGGCGCTCCAGAACGCTGCCGCGCCTACCCTGCCAGTCCGCCTGCGCCATGATGGCTGCGCAGTTTCCATGATGGAACCAAACCGGCGCGCGGTACGTTAGGGAGACTGTTCCACCGCCACGATAATATCCCGCATACGGAAACAAGGATCGTACTATCGACTTGCCGCCGTCCATGATTTTGCGCCCCGGTCATAATGTCTGGCGCATCGAACGGGCGGCGCGCGCCGCGGTCATCCTCGATGGGGCGCCCTATTTCGGTGCCGTACGCACAGCTCTGCTCAACGCGCGGCACCGTGCGGTCATTGCCGGTTGGGACATTCACAGCCGCACACGCCTCGTCGGCCCCGAAGGTCACGCCAACGACGGGCTTCCCGAGACGCTGGCCGAATTCCTTTCCGCCCTGGTCGAACGCCGCCCGCAGCTCGAAATATCGCTGCTGTTGTGGGATTACGCGGTGCTGTACGCCGCCGAGCGCGAGCTGTTTCCGACCTATACGCTGCGCTGGAACACGCCGCCGAACATCAAGCTTTGCCTCGACGACGAGGTGCCAATTGGCTCCTCGCAACACCAGAAACTGGTGGTCATTGACGACACCATCGCCTTCACAGGTGGGCTCGACATCACCGTGCGGCGCTGGGACACTTCGGATCACCGCGCCGACAACCCGCAGCGCCGGGATCCTGCCGACAGGCCCTACGAGCCATTTCATGACGTGCAGATGCTGCTCGACGGCGAAGCCGCACGGGCACTCGCCGCATTGGCACGCACGCGCTGGGAATATGCCGCGCACGAGCCGCTGCCGCCGATCGAGACCAGCCACGATCCCTGGCCCGAGAGCGTGAAGCCGGACTTCGCCAATATTGCCGTCGGCATCGCCCGGACCCAGCCGCGTTTCGAACAGCAAACGGAGCTGCGCGAGGTCGAGGCGCTGTTTCTCGATTCCGTCGCCGCCGCCGAGCGCACCATCTATATCGAAAATCAGTTTCTCAGTTGGGTGCGCATCGCTGAAGCGATCGCCACGCGCCTAGGCGAGCGGCCGCAACTCGAAGTGCTGATCGTTGGGCCGGCGACGCATGCGTCTTGGATCGAGGCGCGCAGTATGCGCAACGGACGAATCCGCTTCATGCAGATACTGCGCGATTCCGGCCACGCCAACCGCATTCGCGTCGTCTCACCCGTCGTCCGCCAGGACAGCAGAACCGCTCACACCATGGTCCACGCCAAGGTGATGATCGTCGACGACGTCTTGCTGCACGTCGGCTCGGCCAATCTCAACAACCGGTCCATGGGCACCGACACCGAATGCGACGTTGCTATCGAAGCCGGCAGCGAGGCCGAACGCGCCGGCATTGCTGCCGTCCGCAGCCGGCTGATCGCCGACCATTGCGGCGTTTCCGTTGATGATGTCGCCGCCGCCTTTGCCGAACATGGCTCCCTGCTGGCCCTCGCCGACCGGCTGAGCGCAAATGGCCACAGCTTGCAGCCGATCGACGACGGCCCGCCCGACCACAACGACTGGGCGGCCTACCTAGAAGGAATTGCCGATCCGGAAGAGCCGATCGGTGCCGAGGCATTCGCCGAAAAATTTCTCGGAGGCGAGGTGCCGCAACGGACATTATCGAATGTGATCAAGGTTGCGGCCAGCGGCGTGCTGGTGCTCGCCCTGGTATTGGCGTGGCAGTTCACGCCGCTCGCGCCACTGACGCATCCCGACCGGGTGCGCGCGGCCCTGCAGACATTCTCCGAAGGACCCTGGGGGCCGTTGATGGTACTCGGCGCCTTCGTCGGCGTGAGCCTCCTATTCTTTCCCATCACCGTCCTTATCGCGGCGACCGCGGCTGCCTTCGGTCCACTGCTTGGCTTTGTCTATGCCGCCACCGGTTCGCTGATCAGTGCTCTCATCACCTTCGCCATCGGCGCCCGCGTCGGCCGCGAGGCGCTGAACAACGTCCTCGGTCCGCGTCTCAATCGCGTCCGCAATAAGATTAGCCGGCGTGGTCTGATTGCGGTGGCGTTGATCAGACTGGTCCCAATAGCGCCGTTCGGCATCATCAACCTCGTGGCCGGCGCCAGCCGAATCCGACTGTCCGATTTCGTGATGGGCACGCGCCCATCCGCGCCGAGATCGAAACGCCGGCGGGCCCGGTCCGCGTAATCGCCACCCATCTCGGACTGAGCATCGGCGAACGCCGCCGCCAAGCCCAAACGCTGCTCGCGCTCGCTGACGGCACCGAATTGACCACTGTCATACTGGGCGACTTCAATGACTGGCTCTGGGCTGGCTCCGTGCGGTCCGTGCTGGCGGCGCGTCTTCCAGGCCGCAGTCGCTTTCGCACCTTTCCAGCCCGTTTTCCCCTGTTGCGGCTCGACCGCATCTATTGCCGGCCACGCGACGCTTTATGTCGACTCTTCACCGATACCCGCGCGCGCGAAATCTCGGACCATCTGCCGGTGATCGCCGACATTGCATTGGCCGATACCCACTCCACGCAGGGGTGATACCCGTCGATGCTGATTGACGGCTACGGGCGACAGCACGTATGCGAAATCATCGCCATACAAGGTGCGGAAAATGCCCGCGCCCGACTTCCTTCAGCCGACCGCCTTCGTCGACAGCGATAATGAGGAGGTACGCACCTTCGCGCAAAATGCGGCCGACAGGTTGCCCGACGATAAGGCGCGTGCGCTGGCGCTCTACATGGCCGTGCGTGACCGCATCGTTTACGACCCTTATGTCGACTACACCGACCCGGCCGTCTTCCGTGCGAGCGGGGTGCTCGCGGCGGGACGCGGCTTCTGCATCGGCAAGTCGGCCCTGCTCGCGGCCTCGGCCCGCGCGCTCGGCATTCCTGCCCGCCCGGGCTTTGCCGACGTGCGCAACCACCTCACCTCGAAGAAGCTCAGCGCGCTGACCGGCAGCGACACCTTCCGGTGGCACTCCTACACGGAGCTTCTGATCGACGGCGCGTGGGTCAAATGCACCCCGGCCTTCGACAGCGCGTTGTGCGAGCGCGCCGGCCTCGCGCCGCTCGACTTCGACGGCGTCACCGACTCCCTCTTCCATCCCTTCGATCCGGCCGGCCGGCGGCATATGGAATATCTCGGCGAGCGCGGCACCTTCGAAGACGTCCCCTTCGATGCGATCATGGCCGACTTCCGCCGCCACTATCCGCGCCTCCTGGAGCACGGCCGCATGGGTGGCGATTTCCACGCCGAAGTGGGCGCTTAACCGGCACCGGGCGTCGCCCGAGCCCGCGGGCCAGCCTCTCACACGTCGGCCTGTTCCGCTTTTGTCGGCATGTAGCCTTGGTGCAACACTCGCCATTCATCCGCCGCCGCAAGGCGCCCGCGTCCCGCCGCCGAGTCAAACCGTAACCAATTGAACAAAAACAAATATTTCTTGAGTGCCGAATTCGGCGGCAGCCGCCGCATGGCAGCGCCTGTGGACACGTTTTTGCGCGGAACCCATTGTTTCCGGGGGTCTTAGAGCCCAAAATCCCTGTAGCGACGGAACTTTTGGCACCGACTTTGATTGTCCGTGATTGAGCAGCGTCACGAGACACGGTTACAGGTCTCGGAAGCAGCATTTCTCGGGCCGCGTCGGGGGAAACGGCCGACTTCCGCGCCCCTATTGTTGAAGGATTGAGCTCGGATGACAGCGCCCAAACCAATTTTCGACGTCACCGAAGGCACCCCCCTCCTCGACACGATCAAGACCCCGGCCGACCTGCGCCGCATCGATGTCTCGCAGTTGCCGCAGGTCGCCGACGAGTTGCGCGCGGAGACCATCAGCACGGTCGCGGCGACCGGCGGTCATCTCGGCGCCAGCCTCGGCGTCGTCGAACTCACCGTTGCCCTGCACTACGTCTTCGACACGCCCAATGACCGCGTGCTGTGGGACGTCGGCCATCAGGCCTACCCGCACAAGATCCTGACCGGCCGGCGCGACCGCATCCGCACCCTGCGTCAGGGCGGCGGACTTTCCGGCTTCACCAAGCGCGCCGAAAGCGAATACGACCCCTTCGGCGCCGCACATTCGTCCACCTCGATCTCCGCCGGACTCGGCATGGCGGTGGCGCGCGACCTCGCCGGCAAGCACAACAACGTCATCGCGGTGATCGGCGACGGCGCCATCTCCGCCGGCATGGCTTACGAGGCCATGAACAACGCCGGCGCCATGGACCGGCGCCTGATCGTCATCCTCAACGACAACGAAATGTCGATCGCGCCGCCGGTCGGCGCCATGTCGAACTACTTGTCGCGGCTGTTCTCGAGCCCGGCCTTCCTGTCGCTGCGCGATTTCGGCAAGCAGATGGCCGATCACCTGCCGCGCTTCATCCGCGACAAGGCGGCGCTTGCCGAGGAGCTGGCGCGCGGCTTCGTCACCGGCGGCACCTTGTTCGAGGAGCTCGGCTTCTATTACGTCGGCATCGTCGACGGCCACGACCTCGAGCAGCTGGTGCCGGTGCTGACCAACGTGCGCGACGCCAAGAACGGCCCGATCCTGGTCCACATCCGCACCCAGAAAGGCAAAGGCTACGCGCCCGCCGAGGAGTCGCAGGACAAATACCACGGCGTGGTGAAGTTCGACGTCGCCACCGGCAAGCAGCACAAGTCGTCCGGCGGCGCCCCCGCCTACACCAAGGTGTTCGGCGAAAGTCTGGTGCAAGAAGCCAAGAAGGACGACAAGATCGTCGCCATCACCGCCGCCATGCCGGGCGGCACCGGCGTCGACATCTTCGCCAAGGCCTTCCCTGAGCGCACCTTCGACGTCGGCATCGCCGAGCAGCACGGCGTCACCTTCGCCGCGGGCCTGGCGACCGAAGGCTACAAGCCGTTCGCGGCGATCTATTCGACCTTCCTGCAGCGCGCCTACGACCAGGTGGTGCACGACGTCGCCATCCAGAAGCTGCCGGTGCGCTTCGCCATCGACCGCGCCGGCTTGGTCGGCGCCGACGGCCCGACCCACGCGGGCTCCTTCGACGTCACCTATCTCGGCTGCCTGCCGAATTTCGTGGTGATGGCGGCAGCCGACGAAGCCGAGCTGCGGCACATGGTGGCGACGGCGGTGGCGATCGACGACCGCCCGTCCGCGCTGCGTTACCCGCGCGGCAACGGCACCGGCGTCGAGATGCCGGAGGAAGGCGTGCCGCTCGAGATCGGCAAGGGTCGCATCGTGCGCGAGGGCACGACCGTGGCGCTGTTGTCGCTCGGCACCCGGCTCGCCGACTGCCTGAAGGCGGCCGACCAGCTTGCCGCGCGCGGCATTTCCGTGACGGTCGCCGATGCGCGCTTCGCCAAGCCGCTCGACACCGCGCTCGTCACCCAGCTCGCGCGCCATCACGAGCTCCTGATCACCATCGAGGAAGGCGCCATCGGCGGCTTCGGCTCTCAAACGCTCCAGTTCCTCGCCGACAGCGGCGCGCTCGACCAGACCGGCTTCAAGGTGCGCAGCTTGGTGCTGCCCGACATCTTCATCGACCAGGATTCCCCGGCCGCCATGTACGCCAAGGCCGGACTCGACGCCGACGGCATCGTCGCCAAGGTGTTCGAGGTGTTCGGCGCCAAGAACGCCGAATGGCCGAGTAATGAGTTCGTGCCTAGCGCGGGCACCGAGGGGGGCGTTGCATGAAGGTTATCCTGGCGCAGCCGCGCGGTTTCTGCGCGGGGGTGGTGCGCGCCATCGAGATCGTCGAGCGCGCCATCGAAAAATACGGGCCACCGGTCTATGTCCGCCACGAGATCGTCCACAACAAGTGGGTGGTCGACACCCTGAAGGCGCGCGGCGCCGTGTTCGTGGAGGAATTGTCGGAGGTGCCGCCCGACGGCATCACCATCTTCAGCGCCCACGGGGTGTCCAAGGCGGTGGTCGAGGACGCCCGCCAGCGCGGCCTGCACGTGCTCAACGCCACCTGCCCGCTGGTTTCCAAGGTGCACAGCCAGGGCCGCCACTACATGCGGCAGGGGCGCACCGTGATCCTGATCGGCCACGTCGGCCACCCGGAGGTGGAGGGCACGCTGGGCCAGATCCCCGGCAACGTGCTCTTGGTCCAGAACGAGAACGACGTCGCCGCCCTGGACCTACCCGAAGACACACCCATCGCCTATGTCACCCAGACCACCCTGAGCGTGGACGACACCCGCGGGATCATCGCGGCGCTGACCGAGCGGTTCAAGGACGCGGTCGGCCCGGGCACCCAGGACATCTGCTACGCGACACAAAATCGCCAGACGGCGCTGAGAGAACTCGCCAAGCGCGTCGACGTCATATTCGTGGTGGGGGCCAAGAATAGTTCCAATTCGAACCGGTTACGCGAAATCGGCATCGAAGCGGGCACCCCCAGCCATCTGATCGCCGACGGGAGTGAAATTCAGCCCGAATGGTTGCATAATGTCGAGACAGTTGGAATCACTGCGGGGGCCTCGGCACCCGAGGTGATGGTCATGGACGCGATCAACGCCCTGGGGCGGATCGCGGCGCCGGTGGAGGTGACCACCCTGCCCGGCGAAGAAGAGCAAATGGAATTCCGCGTTCCCGTCGAATTGCTCGACGTGGAAAGCAGCAGCAAAATAGGTAAGGACGGTAGTCTTGGGCATCCCTCTCCTGCAGAAGTTGACTGTCGGTAGCTACGTCGTTCGCCAGCATCTGGCGGGCCGCAAGCGCTATCCCCTGGTGTTGATGCTGGAACCCTTGTTCCGGTGCAATCTCGCCTGCGCGGGCTGCGGCAAGATCGACTATCCGGCCGAGATCCTGAACCAGCGCATCTCGGTGAAGGACGCACTCGAGGCGGTCGACGAGTGCGGCGCCCCGGTGGTGTCGATCGCCGGCGGCGAGCCGCTGCTCCACAAGGAGCTGCCGGAGATCGTCAAGGGCATCATCGCGCGGAAGAAGTTCGTCTATCTGTGCACCAACGCGCTTCTCATGGAGAAGCGCATGAAGGACTACGAGCCGAACCCGTACTTCGTCTGGTCGGTGCATCTCGACGGCGACAAGGGCGATCACGACAAGTCGGTGTGCCAGGAAGGCACCTACGACAAGGCGGTCGCGGCGATCAAGGCGGCGAAGGCGAAGGGCTTCCGCTGCAACATCAACTGCACCTTGTTCAACAACGCCGATCCTGAGCGCATGGCGCGCTTCTTCGACGACGTCATGGCGATGGGCGTCGACGGCATCACCGTGTCGCCCGGCTACGCCTATGAGCGCGCGCCGGACCAGCAGCACTTCCTCAACCGCACGACGACCCGGCAGCTGTTCCGCGACATTTTCAAGCGCGGCAACGGCGGCAAGAAGTGGTCGTTCAGCCAATCCGGCTTGTTCCTCGATTTCCTCGCCGGCAACCAGACCTACAAGTGCACGCCCTGGGGCAACCCGACGCGCACGGTGTTCGGCTGGCAGCGGCCCTGCTACCTGATCGGCGAAGGCTACGCCAAGACCTTCAAGGAGCTGATGGAAGGGACCGACTGGGATTCCTACGGCGTCGGCCATTACGAGAAGTGCGCCGACTGCATGGTGCACTCGGGCTTCGAGGCGACAGCGGTCATGGACTCGATTTCACATCCGCTGAAGCTTCTGAAGCTGCGCAAGGGCGTCAAGACCGACGGGCCGATGGCCCCGGATATCGATCTGTCGAAGCAGCGCCCGGCTGACTACGTCTTCTCCCGCCACGTGGAGCAAAAGCTCGGCGAGATCCAAGAGGAAAAGGCGCGCGCCAAGGAAGCGCCTGTCCCCATGGAAGCGGCGGAATAGCGCCCGCTCTGAAGGAATATTGACTGCCTAATGCCCGGCCTCGCGCCGGGCATTTTGTTTAGGGGCAGTTGTTTTGGAGAGCGCTTGGCTCAAAAACCCAACCTGTCATTCCGGGACGGCGCGCAAGCGCCGGACCCGGAATCCATACCCCCAAGCATCCGAGGGTCACGACAAGACAGGGGTTATGGATTCCGGGTTCGCTCGCTGACGCTCGCGCCCCGGAATGACAGGATAATCACATCCCGAACTGAACCTTGCGCTCGTTGCTGCGCGTGAGGTTGCGGTAGCGCGCCAGCGCCCACAGCGGGAAGAACTTCGAATAGCCGTGGTAGCGCAGATAAAACACGCGCGGGAAACCGGTGGCGGTGAAGCGCTCCTCGTCCCAGAAGCCGTCGTCGCCCTGGTGCTCGAGTAGGTAGGTCACACCGCGTTTCACGGCCGGTGAATTCGATCTCGCCGCAGGCCATCAGGCCGAGCAGCGCCCAGGCGGTCTGCGAGGCGGTCGAGGGCGCGGGTTCGTAGCCCTTGTAGCCGAGCTTGTAGCTGTCGCCGTCCTCGCCCCAGCCGCCGTCGGCGTTCTGGATCGCGGCCAGCCATTCGCCGCCTTGCGCATGGCCGGATCGTCGGGCTTCAGCCCGCAGGCGTTGAGCGCGCACAGGACCGACCAGGTGCCGTAGATGTAGTTCATGCCCCAGCGACCGTACCAACTGCCGTCCTCGAGCTGCGTGCGGCGCAGGTAGTCGACGCCGCGCCGGACCGCCTCGCTGTTCTCCGGGCTCTCGCCGAGCTGCGCCAGCATGGAGGCGCAGCGCGCGCCGACGTCCTCGGTCGGCGGATCGATGAGCGCGCCGTGGTCGGCGAACGGGATGTTGTTGAGATAGTCGTAGATGTTGTCGACGTCGAAAGCCGCCCAACCGCCGTTCGAGCTCTGCATGCCGTGGATCCATTCGGTCGCACGATCGATGGCGCCATCGAATTCATCGCCCGCGCCGGCGGTGCGGCGGGCGCGGTCCATGGCCATCACCACCACCGCGGTGTCGTCGAGGTCGGGATAATGCGCGTTGGCGTATTGGAAGGCCCAGCCACCGGGACGCAGGCCCGGGCGGCGCGCGATCCAGTCGCCTTCGACGTCGAGCACCTGCAAGGGCTTCAGCCACTCCAGCCCGCGCCGCGCCTGGTGCTTGGCCTCCTCGCTGCCCTCTTCGAGCAGCGTGTGACAGACGAGCGCGGTGTCCCACACCGGCGAGACGCAGGGCTGGCAATAGGCCTCGTCGTCCTTGATCACCAAGAGCTTGTCGAGGGAGGCGCGGGCGATCTTCGCCTGCTCGGCGTCGCCCAGCACGTCGAACATCAGGCAGGCGTTGGCCATCGCCGGAAAGATGGCACCGAGGCCGTCCTCGCCGTTCAGCCGCTCGCTGACGAATTCGACCGCGCGGTTGATGGCGCGCTGGCGCAGGCCCTTGGGCGAGAGCTTCACCGCCGGCCGCAGCACTATGTCGATCAGGCGGAAGGCCGAAAACCAGGTCCATTTCTGGTGCGGCGCCTTGTGCGGCGGGCCGATGGTGAGCGGCGGCTGCAGGAACAGCTCATCGATGGTGACGCCGCGCGGGTTCTTGGCGCGCGGCTTCAGCGTCATCAGCACCAGCAGCGGCACGACCACCGTGCGGCCCCAATACGAAATCTTCGTGATATGGAACGGGAACCATTCCGGCAGCAGCATGATCTCCACCGGCATCACCGGCACACTCTGCCAGCGCAGGATGCCGAACAGCGAGAGCAGGATGCGGGTGAACACGTTGCTGTTGATGGCGCCGCCGCGCGATAGGATCGCCTCGCGGGCGCGCTTCATATGCGGCGCGTCGATGTCGTCGCCGATCATCTTGAGCGCGAAATAGGCCTTCACGCTGGCGCTCATGTCGAACTCGCCGTCGTGGAACAGCGGCCAGCCGTGGTGCTTGGGGCTCTGGATGCGGCGCAGATAGACCGCGATCTTGCGTTCCAGCTCGGTGTCGACCTCCTCGCCGCGATAGTGCGTCAGCAGCACGTATTCGGCGGGAATGGTGCAGTCGGCCTCGAGCTCGAACACCCAATGGCCGTCGGAACGCTGGCGGTCGAGCAGCGCGCGCGTCGCCGCCGCCGTAGCATTGTCGAGCCTGGCGTCGAGGTCGCGCACCTGCGCGGCCGTGGGCGTCGCGACGTCGCTCATGCCGCCACCCTCCCCGACGAGTGCGCCAGCTCGGCGGCGGCGTTGCCGGAGCGCACGGCGCTTTCCAGTGTCGCCGGCAGGCCGGTGTCGGTCCAGTCACCGGCGAGATAAAGGTTGTCCCATTGCGTCAGTGGCCCCGGCCGCTTGGCGTTTTCTTCCGGCGTGGCGGCGAAGGTAGCGCGGCGCTCGCGCACGATCTGCCAGGGGGGCAATTCGGCCGGCAGCTTCAAGACAGCAGCGACCTCGCGCCAGATATCCTCGGCCAGCTTCTCGCGCGGCGTATCGAACCAGGCGCCGCCGTCGCTGATGGTGACGGCGACGCGGTCGTCGAAGCTGAAAATCCATTCGCTCATGGCATTGATAACGCCGATCATGGCCGGCGCGTCTTTTGGCGGGTCGATTTTGAAATGTGCGTTCACAATGCCACGGAAAGATGACGGCGCCGTCAGACCAGCTATGAAATTCTGCGCGGCATAAGATGGCACGGCGAGGATGACGCGGTCGGCGCTGCCGAGCGTCACGGTCTCGTCGGCGAATTTCAACGCGGCGACGCGAGGCCCGTCGAACTGGAATTCATGCAGCGCGTGTTGCAGGGCGACCGTCACGCCGTGCTCGTCGAGCCACTTGAGCGCCGGCTCGACGAAGGCCTTGCCGATCCCTTCGTGCGCGATCACCGGATGGCAGGCCTGCCCGCCGAGCGCCAGGGTCTCGCGCACCAGCCGGCTCGCGAGCTTCACCGAGCCGTCGCTGGGTTTGATGTTGAGCGCGGCCAGGAAGAACGGCTCCAGTAGCCGTTGATAGAGCGGGCCGTCGCAATCGATGACCTCCTTGAGCGGCTTGTCGTCGGAGGCCCACAGCAGCCGCGCCAGCGGCAGGTAGTCGGACGGCTTCGTGTCCGGCACGCGGGCGCGTCTGTTGAACACCCACCAGGGGAACATGCCTTCATTGAGCTTGACCGTCCACCGCTCCTGGCTTGCGAGATCGATGAAGGGGAACTCGGGCTTCATCTCGTTCAGCGTCGCCGCGCCGCCGGTAGTGCGCGCGTAGTCGAGCACCGCGCGGTTGCCGGAGAGCACCAGATGGGTGCCGTTGTCGATCGTCATGCCAGTCTGCTGGTCGTAATACGACCGGCAGCGCCCGCCCGGCTGGTTGGTGGCCTCGTGCACCACGATCTTGCGGCCGCTGTCGGCCAGCCGCACCGCGGCCGCCAGCCCGGCAAGGCCGGCGCCGATGATGTGCACGGTGCCGGTATCAAATGAACGCATAACGCAACGCGACCCCGATCAGATGCGGCTTGCTCACGCGCACGCGCGTGCGCGGGCGCGCCCAGCCGCGCGCCACCATGCCGTCGAGTATCTTGCGGTAGGCCTTTTCCATCAGCCGCGGCGCCTTCACCAGTTTGCGGGGCGAGCGCGCCATGATGGCGTCAGCTTCCTTGAAATGATTGCGCGCGCGCTCGACGACGAAAGCGCAGGCGGCGGCGAGATTGGGATCGGCGGCAACGGTCTCGGGGTCGCTGCCCTCGATCGCGGCGCGTTGCAGCGCCTCGCGCGGCAGATAGAGCCGGCCGATGCCGGCGTCCTCGTCGATGTCGCGCAGGATGTTGGTGAGTTGCAGGGCGCGGCCGAGATGATGCGCGAGTGCGCGACCATCCACATCATTGAGGCCGAACACCCGCACCGACAGCCGCCCGACCGCGCTGGCGACGCGGTCGCAATAGAGATCGAGCGTCTCGTAGGACGGCGCGCGGATGTCTTCCTTGGCATCCATCTCGCAGCCGTCGATGATCGCCACGAAATCGTCCTGGCGCAGGTTGAACTGCTTGATGGTGCGTGAAAGCGCATCGAACCCGGCCGGCACCTTGCCGGCATAGAGCGCAGCTATGCGATCGCGCCAATCGTTCAGGCGCGCGATGCGCTGCTCGCGCGGAATATCCTCAGTGTCGGCGATATCGTCCACCGCCTTGCAGAACGAATAGATCTCGAACATGGCCTCGCGCTGCGCGCGCGGCAGGATGCGCATGGCGAGATAGAATGAGCTGCCTTTGGCGCGGCCTTGGGCCGCCGCCGCTTGATCGGCCTGTTGGTCGGACGTTTGCGTCATCTCACGACCCCCGCGCCGGCGCCTGCACGCTTGGCGTCGCGCGGCCGAACAGCCGGCGCGTCGCGCTCCAGGCCACACCTTTGAGCGCAATGCCGAGCATGGCGGGCTTCGACAGATGCACCCGCTCGCTCAAGGGATCGCGCACGCGCAGCACCTCGATGAGGCGCTCCGCCAGCATCTGGATGACGGCGACCTCGGCGGCGAGCCGGGAATCATTGATCTGCGTCGCGAACGGCCGGCTCTCTTCCAAGAGCGTGGCGGTACGATCGACCAGGCCGCGCAGGCAATGCCGCAAAGCGGGGCTCGCCTTCGCCTCACCGAGCGCCGTGACACCAAGCCCGTCGGCGGCGAGTGCGTCCTGCGGAATATAGACCCGGTCGAGATCGCGATAATCCTCGGCGCAATCCTGGATGTGGTTGATCACCTGCAAGGCCGCGCACAGCGCGTCGTTCGCCGGCCACACCGATTGCGGCTCGCCGTGAACATCGCAGACGAAGCGGCCGACCGGCATGGCCGAGAACCGGCAATACTCGATCAGGTCGTCCCAGTCCGTGTAGCGCAGCTTGGTGACGTCCTGGCGGAAGGCGTGCAGCAGGTGCTGGGCATGGATCGGGCTCAGCCCTCGATCACGCAGCACGGTGCGCAAGGCCACGCCCTGCGGCTCGTCGTCGTTGCGGCCGAGCAGCGTGCCCTCGAGATTGTCGAGGCGCGCGAGCTTGTCTTGCGCGCTCATGCTGGCGTGGTCGGCGATATCGTCGGCAACGCGCACGAACTCGTAGAAGGCGAGCACCGCCGGCCGGTGCCGCTTGCGCACCAGCACCGAAGCGACCGGGAAATTCTCGTCGTGCGATCCCTTGCCGGACCTGAATTCTGCGCTGGTTGTCACGATAGGCTCGGTCATTGCAGGCTCGCCATGTTGGCCTGGGCGCGGCCCTTCCACTGGCCGCCGCGCCGGCGCGCGTGCTGGTAGGCGGAGTCGAGCGTGTAATAAGTATATAACAACGCGATGGCCGGCAATGCGACACCCCAGAGCGGCGACACGCGGTAAAACCGCAAGGTGGGTAGGAACGAGAGCGCCATCAGCACCCACGCCGCCAGCCCCAGCCAGCGCGCGAGGCCGTGCGCGAAGATCGCGAACAACGGCGGCACCACGAACACCAGCGCCATCGCGGCCAGCGTGCCGATCAGCAAGAGCGGCGAATAGCGCAGCTGCGCATAGGCCGAGCGCGTGATCATGTGCTTGACCTCGGCGAAGTCGTCATAGCGCCGCAGGCTGACCGCGCGGTTGGTGAGGCCGAGCCAGATCGGCCCGACCGCCTTCAGCTTGGCGGCGAGCGCGCAGTCGTCGATCAACGCGTGGCGGATGGCCTCGATGCCGCCGGCCTTCTCCAAGGCGTCGGCGCGCACCAGCATGCAGCCGCCGGCAGCTGCCGCGGTGGCGGCTTTCGATTTCGCGACCCACGAGAATGGATAGAGCATCTGGAAGAAGTAGATGAAGGCCGGCACGTGCACCCGCTCAGGCGAAGCTCGTGCAGCGCAGCTTGGCCATCAGCGAGGTCAGCCCGTAGCCGCCTTGTAGCGCGCGCGCCACCAGCGAACGCACGTTGTCCGGCGCGTGGGCGATGTCGGCATCGGTCAGCAGCAGGTATTCCGGTTTCGGGTCTTGCGCCGAGCGCGGCGGCGACGCCCTGCTTCACCGCCCACAGCTTGCCGGTCCAGCCGGCGGGCAGAGGCTGCCCGCGCATCACGGTGAGCGACGGCCCATCCGCCACCGCCGCGGACTTTCCTGCGTTCTTGGCAATCTCGCCGGTGCCGTCGTCGCTGTCGTCGTCGACCACGGTGACGCTGAGCGAACCCGGATAGTCCTGGGCGAGCAGCGAAGCGACGCAGGCGCCGATGCCCTCAGCCTCGTTGCGCGCGGGAATCACGACCGCCACCGCCGGCCAAGTTGCTGGCGATGCCGCCGGCGCCGCGACGGCCGTATCGTCGCGCACCGACGCCCAGCCAGAAGCCGCCGCGCGCCACCATCAGATAGGCCCAGATCCCGAAGACGAGCCCGGCAATGATCTCAATCACCATGGACGATCTGCGCGCCTGACCGCGTTAAGCCCCAACCACAATGAGCAATGGCCGTGTTGGTTCATATCCGTGTGGAACTTTTGTGTCGCGCCCGCCGCGTTCGCCGGGCGGGCCGAAAAAGCCATTCTATTCATGTAGATAGCCTTGCATAGCCCGCCCGCGCAAGGGCCCGGATTGGCGGCTCCCGCGCCGACCTTTGGCGGAAGCCCACCCCGGTCGTCAGATTTGCTTGCAGGGCGGGAACTTTACGTACCCTGCCGAGTCGTCCTCCGGTTACCAGATTTCGACCGGGGTACTATGTCCACGTTTTCTCAGCATTTTGGCCAGCCGGTTTTCCCCGGTTACTGGCCGGAAAAAGCCGTTTCCGGGTTGGACCGGTGGTTGCGCCGCCGGCAGGGGGTTTTTGAGTATTCCGACAGCCCCGACTGCTTCGAGCCCGCGGCCGATACGGTCCGGCTGGGCTACCGGCGTTCCAGCAGCCCGCACCATTTTGGCGAGAACATCTTGATTTTCCTACTGGTCCTGGCAACAAATCCTGTTGCTGCCGGGCCCCCGATCCTTCGCCGCGACCACAAACTGGTGTATCTTTCGCGGGCAGCGCTTGAGTGCCGCAACGGCAGGGCCTGGACTGAACGTGACGAGGCGCGGAGCCCGCGAGCATGCTGATTGAAGCCGATGTTCTTCGCTGGAGCGCGGATGCGCTGCTGGCCGGTGCCACGCTTGGCTGCGCCTACCTGTTGTTCGCCAGCTTGCTCAGTTTCCGATTCCGCATCCGTGGCGACGACCCCGAGATGCTGCCCGTTCCGGTGACTGTCCTGGTGCCGATGTGCGGCCACGAGCCCGGCCTGGAGCAGCGCCTCACCGCGCTCTGCGACCAGCGCTACGGGGCGCCGCTGCAGATCGTGTGCGGTATCTCGAGCCCGCAGGACCCGGCGATCGCCGCGGTCGAACGCGTGATTGCCGCCCGCCCGGACACCGCCATCGACCTACACGTCGACCCGATGGTGCACGGGCACAATCTGAAGGTCTCGAACCTGATCAACATGGCCCAGCATGCCCGCCATGAAACGCTGGTGCTGATCGACAGCGATATCGAGGTCGGCCCCGGCTACCTGAATGACGTGATTGGCGAATTGCAGCGGCCCGGCGTCGGCGCGGTCACGTGCCTTTACCGTGGCGTCGCCGCGGGCGGCTTATGGGCCCGGCTCGCCGCCATGGGCATCAATACCCATTTCCTGCCCAATGTGATCGTTGCACTCGCAACCGGCATGGGCGAACCCTGCTTCGGCGCCACTATCGCGCTCTCGCACGACACCTTGCGGCGCATCGGCGGTTTCCACGCCTTCGCCGACCACCTGTGGGACGACTATGCCATCGGCCAGGCGGTGCGCGAGCTAGGGCTGAAAGTGGCCGTGCCGCCCTTCGCGCTCGGCCACGTCTGCTGCGATAATTCGGCCCACCAGATGCTGGGCGCGCAGATTCGCATCGCGCGCACCATCAAGAGCATCGATCCGACCGGCCATATCGGCGCTGTCATTTCGCACCCCATGCCACTCGCGCTGATCGCGGCCCTCCTCGGCGGCGGCGGCCAGGCGCTCGCCGTGGCCGCAATTGCGCTGACCCTGCGCATCGCCCTATGCTGGCAGATGGAACGCCAGTTCGCGGCCCGCGCCGGCAGCTATCTGGCTGGTGCCGGTGCGCGATCTGCTGTCGTTCGCGGTCTATGTCGCAAGCTTCTTCGGCGCCACCGTGAAATGGCGTGGCAACAGCTATCGCGTGGTCGACGACACGCTGCTGGCCGATCCGCACTAGTGACCCGATCCGAACGTGGGAACCCGATTTCGGACAAGATCATGCGCCAACAAAAGCCGAATAGGCGCAATAGCCTGAATTGAACACATTTCGCTCCAGAGGTTGGACCTTATGCGCACTTTGTTTCTACAGCCGCCATCGTTTGAAGGCTTCGACGGAGGAGCCGGCTCGCGCTATCAAGCGCGCCGCGAGATCAAGTCGCACTGGTATCCGACCTGGCTCGCCCAGCTCGCCGCGCTGGTGCCGGACAGCAAGCTGATCGACGCGCCGCCGCACAACATCAGCCTGCAGACGGTGCTCGACCAGACGCCGCAATACGATCTCGCGGTGCTGCATTCGTCGTCGCCGACGTTTGCCTCCGACATCAAGACCGCCAACGCCATGAAGGCGGTCAATCCCAAGCTGAAGGTCGGCCTCGTCGGTGCCAACATCGCGGTCGACCCGCTCGGCCACCTGCAGAAGGCCGAGGGCATCGATTTCGTCGCCGGCAAGGAATACGACTTCGCCATCAAGGAAGTGGCGGAAGGCCGCGACCTCAAGGACGTCGCCGGTCTTATTTACCGCGACGCCAACGGCGAGATTCAGCAAACGCAAGACCGGCCGCTGCTGGAGAACATGGACGACCTGCCGTTCGTGACGCCGGTCTACAAGCGCGATCTCAAGATCGATGAATATTTCATCGGCTATCTCAAGCACCCGTACCTGTCGTTCTATACCGGGCGCGGCTGCAAATCGCACTGCACCTTCTGCCTGTGGCCGCAGACCATCGGCGGCCACAAGTACCGCACCCGCAGCGTCGAGCACGTTGTCGAGGAAGTTGCGTGGTCGCTGAAGAACTTTCCCGAAGTGAAGGAGATCTTCTTCGACGACGACACCTTCACCGACGACCCGGTGCGCGCTCAGGCGATTGCCCGCGAGCTCGGCAAGCTCGGCGTCACCTGGTCGTGCAACGCCAAGGCCAACGTCAGCCGCGAAGCGCTCAAGGTGATGAAGGACAACGGCCTGCGGCTCTTGCTGGTCGGCTACGAGTCCGGCAACCAGCAGATCCTGCACAACATCAAGAAGGGCATGCGCGTCGAAGTCGCGCGCCGCTTCACCAAGGACTGCCACGATCTCGGCATCAAGATCCACGGCACCTTCATCCTCGGCCTGCCGGGCGAAACCAAGGAGACTATCCAGGAGACCATCAAGTTCGCGCGCGAGATCAACCCGCACACCATGCAGGTCTCGCTGGCCGCGCCCTACCCCGGCACGTTCCTCTATAAGCAGGCGGTGGAGAACGGCTGGCTCGATACCTCGAACGCCGAGTTGGTCGACGAGCACGGCGTGCAGCTCGCGCCGCTCTCCTATCCGCACCTGAGCCACCAGGAAATCTTCCACTCGGTCGAGGAGTTCTACCGCGCCTTCTATTTCCGCGCGCCCAAGATCGCCTCCATCGTGATGGAGATGGCGCAGAGCCGCGAGATGATGAAGCGGCGCCTGCGCGAGGCGGTCGAGTTCTTCGCCTTCCTGCGCGAGCGGCGCGGAGTGCAGCTCTGAGCGCACTCGTTATCGCCGCGGACGACTTCGGCCTTGCCGAAGACGTCAACGACGCGATCGAAGAGGCGCACCGCAACGGCGTCTTGAGCGCCGCCAGCCTGATGGTGGCGGGCCCGGCCGCCGCCCACGCGGTGGCGCTGGCGAAGCGCCTTCCGACTTTGCGTGTGGGCTTACATCTGGCGCTGGTGGAAGCCGCGCCGGCCTCGCGGCCGCAGGATATCCCCGATCTGGTCGACAGCGACGGCCAATTGCGCCGCGACATGGTGCGGCTTGCTTTCGCCATTGCCCTGCGCGGCGGCGTGCATGGGCAGTTGCGGCGCGAGATCGCCGCGCAATTCAGGGCGTTTCGGCGCACCGGGCTAACGCTCGACCACGTCAACGCGCACAAGCATTTCCACGTGCATCCGCTGATCGCGCGCGACGTGCTTTCGATCGGGCGCGATTACGGCATGAACGCGCTCAGGGTGCCGGCCGAGCCGGCGCAGATCGTTGCTCGCATCGACAACAAGCCGCCGGCCTTCTCCGAACGCGTTATGGCACCGTGGACTACCGCGCTGCGCGGCTGGGCGCGACGCGCCGGCCTGACGACGCCCGACGCCGTGTTCGGCCTGCGCTGGACCGGCGCCGTCACCGCCGAGCGTCTCGCCGCTCTGATGCCGCTGCTGCCGGACGGGCTGGTCGAAATCTATACCCACCCGGCGACGCGCGACGACTTTGCCGGCCACGCGCCGGGCTACGCTTATGCCGGTGAATTGAAAGCTTTGACCGATCCTGAGGTCATCGCGGCGGTGAAGCGGTCGGGACGGCGACTCGGCGGTTATGCCGACGTGGACGCCAGTCTCTAATCCACCTCAATTGAAACGCCGTTCCTCAATCGGCCTCATCCTGAGGAGCATTGCGAAGCAATGCGTCTCGAAGGATGTGGCCGCCCTCGTCCTTCGAGACGCGCTCCTGGGGAGCGCTCCTCAGGATGAGGGCGGATGAGGTTCAACGCTTCAGATACCCCGCGCGCTGAAACCACGCGATCGCGTCCTTGATGCCTTCCGCATAAGGCCGCGCCGTGTAGCCCAATTCGCGCTCGGCCTTAGCCGCCGTGAAGAACATGCGGTTCTTCGACATGCGCAGGCCGTCCAGCGTCACGAACGGCTCCTTGCCGGTGCGGCGCGCCACCATCTCCGCCGCCACCGCCAGCGGCACGATGGCCCCGCGCGGAATCTTGATCTTCGGCGCCTTGCGGCCCATCTCGCCCGCCACCACCGCCAGGATGTCGGAGAGCGTCGCGTTCTGTCCGCCGAGGATATAACGCTCGCCGACCTTGCCCTTGTCGAAGGCGAGCAGGTGCCCTTCGGCGACGTCTTCGACGTGCACCATGTTCAAACCCGTATCGACGAAGGCCGGCATGCGGCCGGCCGCAGCCTCGACGATGATACGCCCGGTCGGCGTCGGCTTGACGTCGTTAGCGCCGATCGGCGTCGACGGATTGACGATGACGGCCGGCAACCCTCGCGCGACCATTTCCTCGACCAGCCGCTCGGCGGCGACCTTGCTGCGCTTGTAGGCACCGATCGCCTGATCCTCGGTCAGCGGCATGGTCTCGTCGGAGGGCGCGCCCGCCTGCCGGCACTTCAGCGTCGCGACGCTGCTGGTATAGACGATGCGCTCGACGCCCTCGTCGCGCGCCGCCTCCATGATGTTGCGCGTGCTCGTCATGTTGTTGCGCACGATCTCATCCGGATCGCGCGCCCACAGCCGGTAATCGGCCGCCACATGAAACACATGGCGCACGCCGCGCATGGCTTCGCGCACGGAGGCGGCGTCGCGCAGGTCACCCTTGGCGAATTCGAGATCGAGGTCGGATAGATGCGCGGTCGGGCTCGTGATCGCGCACCAGCGCGCGCACGGCGAAGCCGCGCTCTTGAAGCTTGCGCGCCACCGCCGAGCCGACGAAGCCGCTCGCGCCGGTCACCAGAACCTTGTCGCTGTTGCTCATAGCGCGTTGTTTAGCCGCCCCGGCCCCGCCTGGCTAGACACCCGGTAGGCAGCTTGTCGCAACCTCACGCCGGCTGCGGCAACTCGCGCAAGCGGGCGCCGATCCGATCCAGCACCATCTGGTAGGCGCGTTCGACGATGTCGTCGAGCGAGCGGGTGCGCACGAACATGGCGCGCGCCTGGGCGCTGATTTCCTGCCGGGTCGGCAGATGCGGCAGATGCGTGTTGGCGAGGATGTCGGAGGCCTGCTGCTGGGCGTTTGCCAAGCGCTGCTGCAGCGACGATAGCGACGGGCTTTCCAGCGCGGACGCGACCAGCGCCGCGATACCCTCGGAATTGAAGCTCGCGGCAAGTTGCCGGGCGGCACGGTCGACGACGCGCGAACCGAGCGGCTGCTCGTTGCGCAGGATCGCCTCCGACGGCTTCTTCAGGTCCCACACCACGCCGAACCACGACAGCACGGTGAGGATGTAGAAGGTCAAATCATATTCCCACCAGCGGAAGCCCTGGCGCACGCTCGACTGGCAGGCGTGGTGATTGTTGTGCCAGCCCTCACCCATGGTGAAGAAGGCGAGCAGCCAGTTGTTGCGGGAGTTGTCGCCGGTGAGGTAGCGCTTGCGGCCGTGCACGTGCGCCAGCGAGTTGATGCAGAAGGTGCCGTGATAGACCGCCACCGTGCTCCAGAAGAACCCGACCACCAGTCCCGGCCAACCGGCGATTACATAACACAACACCGCAAGCACCAGCCCCGGCACCTTTTCGTGCCGATGCAGCCAACGCAATTCCGGATAGCGCATCAAATCTTCGACCTTCACCGGATCGAACGCGTCGTGCCGTCGCGAGAAGATCCAGCCAAGATGGCTGTAGATGAAACCGCGATGTCGCGGCGAATGCACATCGAGCTCGGTGTCCGAATGCAGATGGTGGTGCCGGTGCTTGGCCGCCCACCACAGCACGCTCTTCTGCGTGGTGCTCTCCGCGAGAACCGCCAGGAAGAACTGGAACGCGCGGCTGGTCGAATAGGCCTTGTGCGAGAAGTAGCGGTGATAGCCGGCGCCGATGCCGAAGATGCGCAGCCAGTAGAGCCCGATGCCCAGGGCGGCCGCCTGCCATGTGATCCCGGTCCAGATCGCGGCAAAGCAGGCCAAGTGCATCAGCACGAAGGGAATGGCGGACGGGTAGACGATATCGTCGGGTGCGTCGGCGGGCGGGGGTGCGGAGTTGATGGTCGTCATGGAATGGCGGTCTTGGCTCTGGGAGTCTTGGCTCTGGGAGTTTTGGCTCTGGAAACCTTGGCTCTGGCGGTGGTCCGGTCGCTTGTCCGATTCGAGGCCTGGTGCCCAAGATAAAAGCGCATGGGCGGTATGCCGCAAGTGGCTGTCGGGCGAATAAGGCCACAAACCGCCGCGCCGCGCCATTGGGTATAAAGGTCGCAGGCGCCCGGTCTGCCTGCACTATCCTTCACCCGAGCACGGTTGCGAGCGACTTTGGCGCGATCCCCAGCGCGTCGAAACCCGGCCATTGGCCGGAAACCACATTGTCCTGCCGCACCAGGGCGACCATGCCTTCGGTGAGCGGCGGCTTCGGCAGCCATTCGGCAACGGCGGCGAGCAGCCGCCACGCTGCAAACGGAACCGGAAGCAGCAAGGGGCGGCGGCCGCATTGGCGGGCGATCGTCTGCAACAGCGCCTTGTAGGTCAGCGCCTCGGGTCCCCCGAACTCGTAAAGCGGCGCCGGCGAGGCCGCTGTCCATGTATGCGCGCGATGGCCTCGGCCACATCTTCGACGAAGACCGGCTGCAGCCGGGTACTGCCTGTGCCGAACAGCGGGAACACTGATGTCTTATGCATCATGCCGGCGATGGACGCCGTGAAACCGTCTTCAGCCGCGAACATCGCCGACGGCCGGATGACAATTGCCGCTGGAAAAGCGGCCACAACCGCCGCCTCCCCTTGGCCGCGGCTGCGAACGTAGGCCGAGCGCGCGTGCGGATCGGCGCCGATCCCGGACAGTTGGATCAACCGTTGAACGCCGGCGCGATGCGCCATGGCGGCCACCCGCGCTGCGGATTCCACGTGCACGCCATGAAACGTGCGGCCGCCCTTCTCCGCGTAGAGGCTCACCGCATTCACCACGCCCCAGGCGCCAGTGAGCACCGGCGCGATCGAAGCCTCGTCCTCGACGTCCGCCCGCATCGGTGTGATCAGCGTGCCTTGCGGAAACAGCGACTTCTCAAACAGAGCCTTGGCCCGCTCGGGATGGCGCACCGCGACGCGCACCGCGAAACCGTGTTCGCGCAGATCGCGCACCAAGCGCCGGCCGAGGAAGCCGGTGCCGCCGAACACGACCATCGTTCGCGGGACGCCTGCCATCGCTTTTTGCTCCTTGGCTCAGGCACGGCCGATTGTCGTCAAAACTGCTGACCACCGCCAGCCGACCCGAAACCGCATCGAAACGGCCGCAAAACGGCCGTATCGCCGCCCCACCGGCCTCGCCCCCGATCCCGCTTATTGAAAACCGCGGTCCCCGTCCCAATCTAATGAGAACGAAAGGTGATCCTATGGCGGAATTTCCCAATAGCTGGATGTGGTCGGAGGCCTGCGACGTGCTCGCACGCGCCGAGCGCATGAACCGTGAGTTCTTTCGGCCCGCGCGCACGCGCAGCCGGATGCCAGCCTGGGAGCCGCCGGTCGACGTGCTTGAAACCGACCGCGCCGCCCTGGTGCTGGTCGCCCTGCCCGGGGTCGATCCCGAGCAGGTAGAGGCGGCGATCGACGGCAGCGATCTCGTCGTAGCCGGCGCCCGCGTGCTGCCAAAGGAGCTGCGGACGGCGGATATCCATCGTCTCGAACTGCCGCAAGGCCGCTTTGAGCGGCGCGTGCGCCTGCCAGCCGGACGCTACGCCGGGGTTCATCGGGCGATGGTCAATGGTTGCCTTGTAATTACGCTGGAGAAAGCAGGTAATAGTCGTGGCTGAAACAGAAATCATGCGTTCATTGGAGCAAGGCGGCGCCTCTGCGGGCCCCGAGCCCGAGAAGGAACGCAAAGAACACCAAAATCTGCCGCCGCTGCCGGACGACGCAATGATCGTCGTGCCGGTGCGCAACTTCGTGCTGTTCCCCGGCATGGTGATGCCCGTCACCGTCGGCCGGCCGAAGTCGGTCGCAGCCGCCCAGCAGGCCGTGCGTGAGCAGCGCCAAGTGGTCATCCTCAAACAGCGCGACCCGGAGGTGAACGAGCCGACCGCGATCGATATGCACCGCGTCGGCACCGCCGCCAACGTGGCGCGCTATATCACCGCGCCCGACGGCAGCAACCATCTCGTCTGCCAGGGCGAGGAGCGCGTGCAGATCGTCGAATTCCTCGGAGGCTGGCCGTTCTTGGTCGCGCGCGTGCTGCGCATCGCCGAACCGGAAAAGGACTCGTCCGAGGCCGAGGCCCGGCTCGTGCACCTGCGCGGCCAGGCCATGGAAGCGCTCGAACTGCTGCCGCAGGCGCCGACGGAATTGGTTGGCGCCGTGCAGGCAGTCGATTCCGCCGGCGCGCTTGCCGACTTCACCATGGCCTACATGGACGTGAAGCCGGAGGAGAAGCAGGAAATCCTAGAGACCATCGACATCGCCGCACGCGTGGACAAGGTCTCGAAGTTGCTCGCGCACCGCATCGAGGTGCTGCGGCTGTCGGCCGAGATCGGCCAGCAGACCAAGGCTTCGCTCGACGAACGTCAGCGCGAAGTGCTGCTGCGCGAACAGATGGCCGCAATCCAAAAGCAACTCGGCGAAGGCGAGGAAGGCAAGGCCGCCGAACTGGCCGAGCTGGAAAAGAAGGTCACTGAGGCCGGCATGCCGGAAGAGGTCGAGGAGCACGTCCGCAAGGAGCTGCGCCGGCTGCAACGCATGCCGGAGGCCGCAGCCGAATACGGCATGGCCCGGACCTATCTCGACTGGCTGATTGAGCTCCCCTGGAAGCTGCCGGAGGCGACCCCGATCGACATCAAGGAGGCGCGGCGCATCCTCGACGCCGACCACTACGGCCTCGACAAGATCAAACGGCGCATTGTCGAATATCTCGCGGTCCGCAAGCTGGCGCCCGCCGGCAAGGCCCCGATCCTGTGCTTTGTCGGCCCTCCCGGCGTCGGCAAGACGTCGCTCGGCCAGTCGATCGCGCGCGCCATGAACCGCAAGTTCGTGCGCGTCTCGCTCGGTGGCGTGCACGACGAGGCCGAGATCCGCGGCCACCGCCGGACTTACATTGGTGCGCTACCCGGCAACATCATCCAGGGCATCCGCAAGGCGGGCACTCGTGATTGTGTGATGATGCTGGACGAGATCGACAAGCTCGGCGCCGGCATCCACGGCGATCCGTCTTCGGCGCTGCTGGAGGTGCTCGATCCGGAGCAGAACAACACCTTCCGCGACAACTATCTTGGGGTGCCGTTCGACCTGAGCCGGGTGGTGTTCATCACCACGGCGAACATGCTCGACACCATCCCCGGGCCCTTGCGCGACCGCATGGAGGTCATCAGCCTCACCGGCTATACCGAAGGCGAGAAGCTACAGATCGCCGCGCGCTATCTGGTCAAGCGCCAGATGGAGGCGAACGGTCTCAAGGAAGGCCAGGTCGAGATCACCGACGCGGCGTTGCGCGAGATCGTGCACGGCTATACGCGTGAGGCGGGCGTGCGCAACCTCGAACGCGAGATCGGCAAGGCCCTGCGCCATGCCGCCGTGCGCATCGCGGAAGGCACGACGGAGAATATCCGCATCGATGCTGGCGACCTGACCGAGATATTGGGCCAGCACCAGTTCGAGAGCGAAGTCGCCATGCGCACCAGCGTGCCAGGCGTCGCGACCGGATTGGCTTGGACGCCGGTCGGCGGCGACATCCTCTTCATCGAGGCGACAAGGCTGCCCGGCCACGGCAAGCTGATCCTCACCGGCCAGCTCGGCGACGTGATGAAGGAGAGCGCGCAAGCGGCGCTGTCCATCGTCAAGAACCGGGCCAGCCTGTTCGGCATCGACGAGGCCCGCTTCGAGACGAGCGACATCCACGTGCACGTGCCGGCGGGCGCGATCCCGAAGGACGGCCCCAGCGCCGGTGTCGCCATGTTCATGGCGCTCACGTCGCTGATGACCGAGCGCACCATCCGCAACGATACCGCCATGACGGGCGAAATCAGCCTGCGCGGCCTGGTGCTGCCGGTCGGCGGCATCAAGGAGAAGGTGGTGGCCGCTCATCGCGCCGGCCTCAAGCGCGTCATGCTGCCGGCGCGCAACCGGAAGGACTACGACGACATTCCGGAAGAGGCGCGCAACGACCTTGAGTTCGTCTGGCTGGAGCGGGTCGACGACGCGGTCGCCGCGGCGCTCGAGCCGGCGAAGCCGAAGTCCAAGGCGGAAGCCGAGCCGGTGGCGTAACAATCACGCCCTCTCCCCGTTCACGGGGAGAGGGCTCTCCTGTATCCAGTTTAGCGCACGATCAGCGCACCTCAGCCCCCATGACGCGCGCTACTGCCGCCGGCGAACAGTCACCATCCGGCAGTCCGAAAAACGCCTGCATGGCGACCAGCTGATGATCCATCATTACGTGGCCCGGCTGCACGTGGCAGCCGCGGGCGGCCGCGGCGGAAAGCCAGGGCGTCATCACCGGATGAACCACGACGTCCACCGCAATCGTGCTTTCATCGATCCCGGCGGCATCGATCGGTTGCGGATCATCCGGCCTCATGCCGAGCGGGCTCGCATTGACGACGAGATCGAAGCCTTTGGCGGCGGGCGGCGCAACTCCGGACGCCGTGCCCGCGCCCGCCAGCCGCTCGGCAAGGTCTTCGGCCCGTTCCGGCAAGACGTCGTAGACGTGCACCGACGCAGCGCCGGCGTCTGCAATGGCAAGGGCAATGGCGCGGCCGACGCCGCCCGCCCCGACCACGAGCGCGCGGCGGCCCGCGATGCGTTGTCCGGCCGCCAGCAGCCCGCCGACGAGGCCGACACCGTCCACGATATCGCCCGTCCAGGTCCCGTCGGCTTCGCGCCGCATCAGATTGGCCGAACCGACCTTTCGCGCCCGGTCAGTGAGATTGCCGGCGTATCGCGCGGCGGCCGGCTTGTGCGGGATCGTGACGATGAGGCCGAGCAGGTTCTGCACCGTGTGCAGCCCCGCGAAGAAGTCCGCGAGACCCGCAGCGCTCACGTGAAATGGAACGCAGAGCGCATTCGCGCCGTTCGCGCGGAACAGCGCACTCCAGACCTCCGGCGCGCGCACCTGCGCGATCGGGTCGCCGACGATACCGAGCAGTCGTGTCGCGCCATCGACGATCTTCACGCCATATCCTCCGCCGTTGGGAGACAGGCGAGATCGTGGATGCCCGCCCGCCGAAACATTGAATTCGGCAGGGCATAAAGAATTTCGCCGATATCGTCCACACGCCGCCGGAAGGGCTGGAAATTCCTCTCCCCGCGCGCAGCGGGGAGAGGACATGGCTTCATCCGATGAGCTCTGGCGCCCTTAACGCCGCGACAGGAGCCCGCACGGATTCCGTCCGGTCAATCGCACACGCGCTCGCGCGGGTGCACCCACCGCCAACCGTTCCAATAGGGCCGCCCCCATGTCCAGTAGCAGTGGCGGTAGTAGTAGCGGGGCGGCGGCGCCAACGCACCACCAATAATGCCGCCGATAATGGCACCCGGAAAAAATCCGTTATGGTGATGGTGGTGATGATGGTGGTGGTGATACTGGGCAAGCTGAACGCGAGCGCGCGGGCTCGCCGCACGCGCCGCGTCGTCCGCCTTCAACATCTCCACGGCGTTTGGAATGGGCGCAAGCAGATCCGCATAGGATTGCGCGGGCGTTACCGTTGCCGGGCTCGGACTTGCGGGCGCGGCCTGCCCCGCCCCATTGAAAGCTATCAATGCAGCGGTGCTGCACAGTAACAGCGCCGTCTTCTGATTCATTGCGCGATCCTCCGCAGATCGGATTGGCGTCAGCAGCATTCGGCTAACTTGCGCCCAGGAAACGTCGCCCACGATGGCATCGTTCCAAACGATCGAGATCTGCGCAACGCATTTAATATGAACAGCCGTTCAACAACCGGGCTATTTTGTGACGTGAGTTGGCACCGCACATTCGTATGCGAGAAACGACACCGGCCGGCGACATCGCGTCGCCGGCCGGCTACCTTTTGTGATGATCGCGTGGAAGCGCGGCTTAACCGCGCTTCATGCGGTCAGGCTTTGGCCCTCGCCGCCGCTCCGGAACCCTGCAGCGCGCCGGCGAGCTTGCCGGACGCGAAGCCAAACAGCGCGCCGATGATCAGCGAGATGATCGCCATAACGAGCGGGTTGGCGGCCGATCCCATCGTGAGCGCACCGGTCGCGCCCTTCGACAGCACATAACCGACAATGGCCGCGTAGCCGTAGACGTTGGCCGGCACGACCGAAAGCATGTCGATCGAAGCGACGATCACCAGGAAGAAGACCGTCACGCCGACGACGATCGCCGGCCACACCGTGCCAAGCGCCGGCACCGGCACCTTCACGACGATCAGCAGCGCGATCCAGCCGACGATAGCGCCATAGACAGTGCCGGCGATGGTCTTGGTGAGCGCAGCGTTGTCGCCCCCGCTATGGAAGAAGCAACCCCAGGCGATGAAGCCCACCCACACGAGGGTGAAGCTACTCAAGGGACCAAGGGCCAGAAAGGCCCAGATGGCACCCAGCACGGCGATACTCAAGGACAAGGCTACGGATTGAGACATGATGTTTTCCCCAGCATGAATGTGTTGCCAACATTCCAGAAGTGCTCGGGAAGCTGATCGCCGTGCCCCGTGCGCCCGTTTCCCCGAAACGCTCCGCGCGGAACACTATCATGGTGCTTCAATCACCACGAACAGTTGCAATTTGCTGCATATTTCCAGCTGCCAGCTTTTTCGGCGAGCGAAGCAGCTGCCGATTATTTGCAAACAATGAAAGCGGCTTAGATAGGTCAGTGTCGTTGACATTCCGGTTTCGACGGCTGTTGATAACGTTGGCGCCGAGACCACTCTCAGGTCGCGCCGACCACCGACATTTAGGCATGCGCGATTCGGAAATCGCACGGCGGCGCCGCGGTTCGCCGGCATTATCCGGGCGTGAGTGTCAGTGGCCGCCACGCCAAACGATCACTTCCGCACAAACAGCCGGAACGATCCGACCGGACCGATCTCACGGTAGTGCCGCAGGAGATCGGCGACATCCGTGCGCGCACCGAGCCACCGCAGGTAATCAAAATCAAGATTGCGGAAGCCCAGCATTCTCTTGCCCGCATCGATGACAATCACGCCGGGCTTCTTGGCGCGCATGGCGGCGATGGCGCGTTCGGCCTGGTTCACTCCGGCCGTCCTTATCGCCTGGCGCTCGGCCGCCGGCGCCTCGTCCGCCCGGACCGCCGCCGCTATCAAGTAATCGCAGCAGAACGGCACGGCCCAATTCATGCGAGAGGCCACGACCGCGGGAAAGACATCGCGTGGCGACGTCAGAAAGCCCGCCACCTCTGCATTCGGTCCGGGATGCGCGCGGAAGACAGCGGCGAGTTTTTCCACACGCGCTGCCGTGGCGTTGTCGTTAAATCGCAGATCGACTTCCGTGATCGAGGGCAAACAGCCACAAACGATCAGGGCAAAAAGCGCACCAAACCGGATCGTGCTCGCCCCAGCCCGCGCCGCTGGGCCGACCAGCAGAACGGCGACGGCCAAATCCAAGAAGACGGCGCTCGGCAGAAAATGATAGGACCACGGCTTCATTTGCCAGACTGCGGCAACGAGGAAAGCCACGCCGGTCATCGCGAACGCCTGCGCCAGCGTCGGAATGCCTTCGACCCGGCGGCGCGTGATATAGCCAAGCAGCCCAAGCACCACCGCCGGCACGGTCAATATGACGGCGACCCACAGAACCGTCGATAGCGCGCCCTTGAACGACCAGTAGCCCAACAGCGCGTTGGGCAACGCCTCGCTGAAATAGGTCGGCACGTAGACGATGACGGCGACCAGGTAGGCCAGCCCGGCGATGCCCATCGCCATCGTCTCCGGCGCGATCCAGATGAGAGACCGCCGCGTCCGCATCAACAACCAAAGCTCCAGCGCGACAGGCACGAGCAGGTAGTACGGCTTGATGCAAAAGCCGAGACATGCGGCAACGCCGATCATGACAGCGACGGCGGGCGAAAGCGTTGCGCCGTCCGCCCGGCGGCTGCGCGCGATGACGTAGGGCAGTGTCAGCAACACCATCCAATGTTCGCGCTGGCCGAAATCGTAGCCGGGAGCAAACAATACGATAATGGCCGCGATCGGCAGCAGTGCCCGCGGCGCCATGGCAGCGGGCTTTCCGGTGGCGATCAGCCGATCGCTCACGATGAGCGATATAGCGGCCAAGGCCGCCGTGAAAAAAGTGGCGACGATGTCGACGCGGGCGCCGATCTCCCGGGCCAGCCAAACCGGTATGACGCTGATCCAGAAAACATGCGGCGGATTAAAATCGAGAATGTCTTTGCCGAACCGGCCACCGTCGAGCAGCCAGCCTCCCGCCACCATGAAATAGGCTTCGTCGTGATTGAACGGCGTGACAACGTGGAACACCGCGGCCAGCAGAGCCAAGCCCGCAATTGCGGCCGGAACCGACGGTGCGGCGGCGAACGCCGTGTTGTACCCGCGTTGCGCGTCGATGACAGCCATGGGCCCCTCCTCGGAATGGCTGTTCATGCCTTAGCTGAAAGAGGTTTAACGTTCTGTATGCGCTCGCCGGAGGGTCATAAGCGGAACGCGCGGCGCGGCTCTCAATGCCCTGCCATAAAGCGCCCGATGACCGTGAGATCGGCCTCCGCGGGCGTGGTCTCGTGCACGATCTGGCCTTCGAACATCACGACGATGCGGTCCGAGAGCTCCAGCAGCTCGTCGAGGTCCTCGCTCACCAGCAGCACCGCGGCGCCGCGATTGCGCGCGGCCATGATCTGGGCGTGGATATCGGCGACCGCCGCGAAGTCGAGCCCGAACACCGGATTGGCCGCGACCAGCACATCCACCTCGCCCGATAATTCGCGCGCCAGCACCGCGCGCTGCACGTTGCCGCCCGACAGCGTTGATATCGGCGCGTCCGGCGACGACGTCTTCACCCGGTAGCGCGCGATCAGCTCTTCCGCCGCGCGGCGGAAGGCCGACCGTTTCAGCCACGGTCCCTTGGCGTAGGGCATCTGGTCGAAGCGGCGGAACGCCATGTTGTCGGCGACGCTCATGCGCGGCACGCAGCCGTTGCGTAGCGGCTCTTCCGGCAAGAGTGACACCTTGTGGCGCAGCATCTCGGCGCGGCGCGCGTGATAGGGCTCGCCGTGCACCAGCATCTCGCCGGCACCGGCCTCGCGCTGGCCCGCCAGCACCTGGAACAGTTCGCTCTGGCCGTTGCCCGACACACCCGCAATGCCGACGATTTCGCCGGCCCGCACGGTCAGCGACACGCCGCGCACCGCCGGCAAACCTTCGTCATCGTCGGTAGCAAGGTCGCGCGTCTCCAGGCACACCGCGCCGGCCGTGGCCTCAGAGCGGCCGCCCATGCTGCGGATTTCCTGGTCACCGATCATCATCTTGGCCATGGCGTCGGGCGTCAGCTCCTTGACCGCGCCGCCGCCCACCAACTTGCCCCGACGCAGCACCGACACCTCGTCGGCGAACGCCATCACCTCGCGAAACTTGTGGGTGATGATCAGCACGGTGATACGCCCGGCGTGCGCCATGTCGCGGATCATGCCGAGGATCTCGTCGGCCTCGTTGGGGGTGAGCACCGAGGTTGGCTCGTCGAGGATCAGAAAGCGGCTCTTGAGATAAAGCTGCTTGAGGATTTCCGCTTTCTGCTTTTCGCCGGCGGCGAGCGAGGACACGGGCGTGTCGACCGGCACCGAGAACGGCATGGTGGCGAGGAAGTCGTCGAAGCGCTTGCGTTCGGCGCGCCAGTCGATGATGGACGGCACGTCGGCACGCGCCATCACCATGTTCTCCAGCACGGTCATGTGCGGCACCAGCGTGAAGTGCTGATAGACCATGCCGAGGCCGAGCGAATGGGCGTGGCGTGGGGTCGTGATCGCGACCTCGTGGCCGTCGACCATCAGGCTGCCCTCGTCGGGCAGGTAATAGCCCATGATGCATTTGACCAGCGTCGACTTGCCGGCGCCGTTCTCACCGAGCAGCGCGTGCACACTGCCGGCCTTGATCTTCACCGTAGCGTCACCGAGCGCGACCAGGTCGCCAAAGCGCTTGCCGAGGCCGTAGGTTTCGACGGCGAGCGCGCCGTCGCCCGGCAGCGGCAGGTGGTCGGAAACGGCGCCGATGGTCTGGCTCATGCCACCACCCGGATGAGCGCATCCGACGTGCTCACGGCGCCGAACACGCCCCCTTGCATCTTCACCATCTTGATGGCGTGCTCGTGGTTGCCCTTGTCGGTGGCGCCGCAGCAGTCCTCCAACAGCACGCATTCGAAGCCGCGGTCGTTGGCCTCGCGCATGGTGGTGTGCACGCAGACGTCGGTGGTGATGCCGGTGAGGATGATGTTCTCAATGCCGCGCGTACGCAGGATCAGTTCCAGGTCGGTGGCGCAGAACGAGCCCTTGCCCGGCTTGTCGATGATCGGCTCGCCGGCAAGCGGCGCCAATTCGGGGATGATCTCCCAGCCGGGCTCGCCGCGCACCAGGATGCGTCCGCATGGGCCCGGATCGCCGATGCCGGCGCCGATCTGGCGCGAGCGCCAGCGCTTGTTCGCCGGCAGGTCGGACAGATCAGGCCGGTGGCCCTCGCGAGTGTGGATGACGTGGTAGCCCTTGGCGCGCATGGCGGCGAGCACCGCCTTGATCGGCTCGATCGGCGCGCGGGTGAGCGAGAGGTCGTAGCCCATCTTGTCGACATAGCCGCCCTTCCCGCAGAAGTCGGTCTGCATGTCGATGACGATCAGCGTCGTGTTCTCCGGCCGCAGATCGCCGTTATAGGGCCAGGGATAAGGGTCGGCCTCGACGTAGCGTTCAGCCATGAGAGTCAAACCCTCGTTCAAGTTGTCGTCCCTTCCTGACATCTTGCTCGCGCATGATCTTTTCCGAAAACCGGTTCCCACTTTTCGGGATCATGCGCCGGCCGCCGTCTTCTTGTATTGGCGGTCGGGCGCCGGGAAGCCGCAGCTGGTGCCGTCGGTGTGGATCACCTCGTCCTCCCACGGCAGGCGGTATTCGCCCTTCACCATGTCCTGCATGAAGGTGTAGGGGCAGTCGCGCGCGCCGCCCGCCACCGCGACGTAACCACGGTGGCCGAGCTGGTAGATGTTGTTTTCCACCGACCAGTGCTTGCGCGCTTCGCGCACCAGGTCGGGGCGCAGTTCACAGGTGACGATTTCGTCGGCGCGCCCGCCGCCCTGCACCATCACGGTGCCGTCGAGATCGCAGAACATCGCCTCGCCCATGGAGTTGAAGGTGCCGTCGGAGCCGCACATGCACACGCTCGCGGTCTGCATCAGGTTCTGGAAGGCGTTGGCCTGGTTGGTGATCTTCCAGGTTTGCCGGATCGGCGCGGTGTAGCCCGCGGTGCGGATCATGATCTCGGCGCCCTTGTAGGCGCATTCGCGCGCCATCTCCGGGAACATGCCATCGTGGCAGATGATCAGCCCGATGCGCGCGCCTTTCGGGCCATCGCAGACAGGAATGGCGAGATCGCCCGGTTCCCACGGCTCCACCGGCACCCACGGATGCAGCTTGCGGTAATAGAGCTTGATCTCGCCTTTGTCGTCGATAATGAGGCCCGAGTTATACGGGTTGCCTTCCGGGTTGCGCTCCATGATCGAGAAGCAGCCCCAGATTTCGTTGTCGCGGCAAGCGCGGCGGAAGGCCGTCATCTCCGGCCCGTCGCGCGTGACCATGATGGCCGGGTTGGTGTCCATCGACAGGCCGTGCAGCGCGTATTCGGGGAACACCACCATGTCCATGGTCGGCATCGAGCGCCGCGCCTTGGCGACCATGGCGACGATCTTCTCGGTCTGGCGCGCGAGATCCTCGGGCGTCACGACCACCGGCAACTGCAGTTGCACGAGACCCAGCACCACGCCATTCGGCGATTTGTTGAGACCACCCAGACCGCTCATCGACTAAACTCCGCTTGCGTTCACTTTGTAATGCTCAGCTCCGACGGCGCGCCCGTGAGCCGGTGCTCGGACGATGAGGTCAGCACCAGGATGAAGAGCGTGAGGAAATAAGGCGCCGCGTTGAACAGATAATAGCCGGAGGTAACGCCGACCGATTGCAACGCAGGGCCGAGCGCACCAGCGCCGCCGAACAAGAGCGACGCGTAGAAGCAGTACATCGGGTTCCAGCGCGCGAAGATGACCAGCGCCACTGCCGTGATGCCCTGTCCGCTCGACAGGCCTTCGCTCCAGCTGCCGGGATAATAAAGTGAGAGGAACGAGCCGCCGATGCCTGCGAAGAAGCCGCCGGTCATGGTGGCGGCAAGCCGCACCCAGTTGACCGAATAGCCCATGGCGCGGGCGGCGTCGGCCGAGTCGCCGGCCATGCGGATGATCATGCCCCAGCGCGTCGAACGCAGGAACCAGACGATCACCGGCGCCAGGAGCGCGCCCGCGATGAACAGCGTGTTGATCTTGAGCGCCTCGCGCACCGCGGAGTAATGGCTCCACCAGCCGAGATGCAGCGCCGGCAGCGTGGGCGCCGGCGGCTGGATCAGCGGCTTGCCGAGATAGAAGGCGAGCCCCGTTCCGAACAGCATCAGGGCGATACCTACCGCAATGTCGTTGACCTTGGGCAGAGAGCAGAGCCCCGCGTGCAGCGCGCCGAAGATCGCGCCTGTGAGGCCGGCGACCAGTACACCGAGCCAGGGCGAGCCGGTCAGATAAGCGGTGCCGTAACCGCTCATTGCGCCCATCACCAACGTGCCTTCGAGGCCGAGGTTGATGCGGCCGGATTTCTCGGTCAGCAACTCGCCGAGGCTGACGAACAGGAACGGCGTGCCGGCGCGCACCGCGCCCGCCGCCACCGCCAGCGGCACGCCCCACAAGCCGATCGATGCGTCAGCCATGCGCTCACTCCTCCTTCGGCTTGAAGATGCGGAAGCGGCCGAACAGCGTTTCGCTCGCCAGGATCACCACGAAGATGATGCCCTGCAGCACCAGCACCGAAGCGTCCGGCAAGTCGAGGCGGCGCTGCAGCAGGCCGCCGCTGGCGTCGATGCCACCGAACAGGATGGCGACCGGAATGACGGCGAGCGGGTTCTGCCGCGCGATGAAGGCGACCAGGATACCGGTGTAGCCGTAGCCGGCGGCGAGCGTGGCGCTGGCAGCGCCCTGCACGGCGGCGACCTCCACCATGCCGGCGAGCCCGCCGGCGGCGCCCGCGATGGCGGTCACGATCATGATAATCCGCCCGACCGCCAAGCCGGACAGCCGCGCGGCGCGCGGATTGCCGCCAACCATGCGCGAGGCGAAACCGAACGTGGTGCGGAAGAACAGGATGTAGGCCAGCACACAGAAGACCAGCCCGAAGACAAAGCCCCAGTGGACGTCCATGCCGGGAATGTTGCCGATCTTGTCGGCCGCCGGCACCGGATAGCTGGTCGGCTTGTTGAGGCTCGCGGGATCGCGCATCGGACCCTCGACCATGTGGTTCAGGATGGCGATGCCGATATAGGTGAGCAGCAGCGTCGAGATGGTCTCATTGACGCCGCGCCAGTGCCTGAGCGCGCCGGCGAAAGCGATCCAGGCCGCGCCCGCCAGCATGCCGGCCGCCGCCATGACGAGTTGCACCACGAGCGGCGGCGCCACGTTCGCCACCGGCAGGCCGGCGGCGATCGCCGCCAGCCCGCCGATGACGAACGCCCCCTCTCCCCCGATGATCATGAGGCCGGCCTGCGCCGGCAACGCGGTGCACAGCGCGGTCAGGATAAGCGGCGACGCCAGGGTCAGCGTGTTCTGCACCGAGAACCAGGTGCCGAACGAGCCGAGCCACATGTTGCTGTAGACGTCGAGCGGATTGACGCCGGCAGCGCCGACGAAGGCACCGAACAGCAGCATCGATACGACGAGCGCTCCGAGCGGGATCAGCACGGACTCGGCAGCCCGCCCAAACTCCTCGCCGCGGAACGCTCGTCTGCGGGGTATGGTGGGCGATGCCTCCTCAGCGGAGGCGCCGCCAACAACCGTATCCGTCGCCATTGTCCGGACCCTTCGCCCGAATGCCGCCTTAGGACGGCAGGCTTCCTTTCACGCCCTCGACCAGGAAGTGCATGGACTCGAGCTGGGCGTCAGTCGCGTTGCCCTGGGTCAGCTCGTGACCGGCCGCCACCACGGTCTTGCCAGTGTTGTCCTTGATCGGTCCCTTGAAGATCACGAAGTTTCCGGCCATCAGCTTGGCCTTGATGTCGTCGGCATGCTTGCGCGCCTTCTCCGAGACCTTCGGTCCATAGGGCGACTGCTTGATCAGGCCTTCCTTGAAGCCGCCGCGGTAGAAATTCGGGATCTCCGCACCCTTCATCCACATGCTGACGAACTTGGGATAGAGGTCGGTCCAGTTCCATTCGGCGCCGGTGAGGTAGGCCTGCGGCGCGAGCGCGGCCTGGCTGCAGTGATAACCGCACACCATGGCGCCGCGCTTGGCGGCGGTCTGCACCACCACCTTGGGGCTGTCGACATGCATGGTGACGACGTCGACGCCCTGGTCGATCATGCTGTTGGTGGCTTCGGCTTCCTTCACCGGCAGCGACCAATCGCCGGTGAAGATCACCTGAGTCGTCGCTTTCGGGTTCACGGACTGGGCGCCGAGCGTGAAGGCGTTGATGTTCTGCAGTACCTGCGCGATGGGCTTGGCGGCGACGAAGCCGAGCTTGCCGGTCTTGGAGGTATAGCCGGCGATGATACCGTTGATGTACTGCGCCTCGAAGATATAGCCGAAATAGCTGCCGACGTTCTTCGGATCCTTCGGAGTCCAGAGGCCGCCCGCGTGCTCGAAGCGGATCTTCGGATATTTCTTGGCTTCATTGAGGATGTAGGGATTGAAGTAGCCGAACGAGGTTGGGAACAAGAGCCCCGCGCCGTCGAGGTTGATCATGCTTTCCATGGTCTTGGCGACCTGGACCGTTTCCGGAATGCGCTCTTCCTCGACGACCTTGACCCCCTTCATCTTCTTCACCGCCGCGGCGCCTTCGGCGTGGGACTGGTTGTAGCCATAGTCGTCGCGCGGACCGACGTAGATGAAGCCGACCACGGAACTGGCGGCCAAGGCGGAGGACACCGGCAGACCGCTGGTCAGCGCGGTGACGCCCGCGCCGCCGAGACCGGCGAGCAGTGCGCGACGCGAAATGGTGAAATCGTTGGGCATGAAGCGGCTCCCTGTGGCGAGATCGATACAAAGGGGCTCCGCGCCTGGCGCCGCTTTCGACGCCGGTCGCGGTGGCCCGCCGCTCTCACTTCCGCAAGTCCCGTGCCAGTCCCGTGCGGGCGGCTAGGACCTTGACCACAAAGGATTCTGAAGGGAGAGGCGCCATTGCCGCCGCCACGCGTCGAGGGGCGCGAACAGTTTACAAGCAGATGGCGGCCGTGATGCCCAATTAATGGGCAAATAATATTCGATTGTACACAATAGCCGCTCGTCCCTGCGAGCAAGCCCCTGGCATCGTTGCAAAAAGAGCTGGCCGCGCGCGGCAGCGACTCCAAAGCGCGCAAGCGCCGTGAAGTGACCGACCCCGTACTGCCCTAAGGAGCCGCTTCGACGGCTCGCTCTTATTTGGGTGCCGCCGGCATCGGCAGGTCGGGCATGCCGGCGTCGTTGCCAGGCATGTCGGACCCCATATCGTCGCCTGCCTTGCCGTTGCCGTTGCTGGCGGCGACCGCGGAAAGCTTATCCACCGACCATGCCACCAGATCGCCCGCCGTCTTGGCGAAGGCCTTGTCTAGCGCGGGCACCGCCTCCGCCGCGCTGGTGTCCTTGGCCGGGGCCGTGGCCTTGAAGATGCGGGCATCCAGCACCTTGCCCTTGCCGCCGAGGATGCGGGCGGCGAATTCCACGTTCGCTTCCGGTTTCGGCGTCAGCGAAATCTGGAAATTGCGGATGGTGGTCTCCAGCCGATACGGCGCCTCGAGCATGTCGAAGGGCCGGCTCACCTTGCCGAGCAGGTGGGCGTTCTCGAAGCTCTCGATCAGCTTGGCCTGCATCAGCTTGGGCAGGTTGTCGGCCCAGCGGCCGTCTTCGACGTCGGTGAAAGTACCTTGCGCCGAGCGGATCAGGATCTTCTGGGTATCGTAGGCGAGAATGGCGTGGGTATCGCCAACCGCCATCTGCACCTTGATGGACTTTTCGATCGGCGGAAACGCGGTGGCCGCCGTCAGGTCGTACGTCTTCGGCTGCACCTTGGCGCCACCGCCGACGCCCAGCATCTTGCCGAGCCCGTCCAGCATGCCTTCGATCTTCTTGGAATTGTGCCCCAGCATGTCGGCGAAGGTGCTGATGCCGTTGATGGCGTTGTGCAGCGGCTTGGAATTCTCGTTGATGACGCTGTTGATGTTGGCGAGCGTGTCGCGGGCGGCGTCGTTGAGGTTCTTGCCGACGTCGCTGGACGCGATCAGCATCGGAATCTGCCCATCAATCGCGGCGAGCCGCGGCGCATTCGCGGTCCCGCCGCGCAGCATGATGGCGGGCGAGCCGGTCAGCCCCTGGAATGTGATCTGGACCTTGGTATCGGCGCGGATCGGCGTCCACGGCTCGACCGAGACGGTCGCTACCAGGCCGCCCAGGTCGCTCGGATCGAGCCCGAGGCGCTGAACCGTGCCGACCTTGAGCCCGTTGAACAGGACCCCGGCGCCCGGATGCAGGCCCGAAACCGGCTGCTCGAAACGGATGCGGTATTGGGCCCGCGCGCCCAGGCCACCGATGTGTTGCAGCCAGTAGACGAACCCGAATCCGGCGAAAATGACGGCAAGGACAAACGCACCGATGATGACGTAACGTGCTCGGGTCTCCATGATCGCCACTCGCCGCTGAGCCGGTCAGCCCTTCCGTGTTAATGCCGATGCAGGCTGATCGCCGCCTTCACGACCTGTCCGCCACCGCGCGAATCGATGCTGACCGATTGCCGGCTGCCGCGAGTCACCATAACCAATTTCGCGGCAAAAGCCGAACTCTCGACCAGGATCTGGATATAATCGCTGCGCCCCTGGCCGACGACCGTGCCCCCGATGCCGCGGGTACGCTCGGTCCAGCGGCCCGAAATCGCACCGCTGGCGTTGGCCTGGAAATCGCCGACCATGTCGAAGCTGTAACTGTCGCTCTTGCAGGTGAGCTGCAGATTGACGGCGTGGCCGCTGCTGTCACTGACGCGGTACTTGGCGTCACAGCGGATGCGCTCGGTCTTGGCTTCCGTGCGCACCTTGCCGGTCCCCGACCAGGCTCCCTTGAAGTCGGCAAACGGGCCGCTCGCCGCCCGTGCCGACGGCGCCGCGAGTGCCGCCACCAGGAGCAGCGCCACCGAACAGCCGAGAATTGCAACGCGGCGCGCAAGCCGCCTGGGAATGAGGGACAAAATCATAGAATCCATCTCATACTACCGCATCCGGCACAAAATGGGGCCCACGGCCGGGTGCCTCACGGGGCACGACGTCATTCCCGGCCGGGTCAATCATCGACGGCAATTGTCGCCTCGACTGCTACAAGATTACGTCACTCGGCCCCGGCTCCGGTGCTTTCCAGGGCGGCAGCAGCGTTTTCCAGCAAGGCAATGCTTGTCAATACGGCCAGGCCGCGCGGTCCCCAGCCCATGGGCCGCCGACGCCCGGCCCCCAGGCCGGTTGGCGCTTTGCCCATCGGGTCAGCGCGCCGGCTGCAGGACCTGCTCCAACCAGTCCCACAACAGGCCGAGCAGATGCTCTGATTGTCGATCTGGCAGTGGTGATAGCCGCCCTCCTCGCGGGTGAAGATCTTGAGCGTCTTCTGCTTCGAGCCGACGGCATCGAAACATTTCTGCGTGTCGCGCTCCCTTATTGCGACTCAATCGCTCGGACGCAACGGCACCCAACACTATGAATGGCGCCGACATCGCGGGAGCAGTCAATTTCTTCCTATGCGCCGATATTCATCGGCAAACCAATTCCCAGGCTGAATAGATCTTTGAGCAGCGACAACTTCCAAAAGTCGCTTCCGCCCTCCCCGCCGACACCGGGCGACCAAGAGATAAGCGCACAAGAAACAAACGCAAAAAGGAACCAAGCGGCGTAAGGCCCAGTGAGCGGCCTGGCCGGCCGAGGCTTCGGCGCGCGCCCGGCGAATGCAGTTCCTTGCAACAATTGACAAAAATCAACGCGAGCGGGCCGTATTCAGTGCGACATGCGCAACTGACGATTTTTTTCCAACGGCAGCCTATGACCAAACCGATCGAGCCCAAGCAACGCGCAGACATCCAAACCATCCTCGGCTTAGGGGCGGAGGCTGCTTCGCCGTGGGTGCGGCGGCGCAAGCAAATGTGGGTCGGCTTGGCCGTTGCGGCGGTCTTGACGCTGGCGGCGTTCTGGCTGTTCAGCGGCAGTTCCAACAGCGTCCGCTATGTCACCGCGCCCGCGACCCGCGGCAGTCTGACCGTCATCGTCACCGCGACCGGCTCGGTCCAGCCGACCAACAAGGTCGATGTCTCGAGCGAACTGTCGGGAACGATCCGCAAGGTTCTGGTCGACTACAACTCGCCGGTGAAGGCGGGCCAGGTGTTGGCCACCCTCGATACCGATAAGCTGGTTGCAACCCTCAACAGTTCGAAGGCGAAACTGGCAGCCGCCCAGGCAAAGGCAGCAGAAGCAGAAGTAACCGTCGGTGAAAAACGGCGCGAGCTTGCCCGCAACAAGACGCTGGCCGCCACGAATGCCGTGTCGGCACGCGACCACGACCAGGCGCAGGCCGCCTACGATCGCGCCGTTACCTCGCTGGCCAGCGCCCGCGCCGACATCGACATTGCCGCGGCGGATGTGGATCTTGGCAAAACCAATCTGGCCAAAGCCTCGATCACGTCGCCCATCAATGGGGTCGTCCTGGTTCGCAATGTCGATCCCGGCCAAACCGTCGCATCCTCGTTGCAAGCACCGATTCTGTTTTCGATCGCGGAAGACCTGAAGCAAATGGAACTTCGGGTCGATGTCGACGAAGCCGATGTCGGCAAGGTTCACGCCGGACAGAGCGCCACTTTCACCGTCGACGCCTTTCCGAGCCGAAAATTTCCCGCCACCATTCGGGAAGTACGCTTCGCTTCCGAAACGATCCAGGGCGTCGTGACCTACAAGGCGGTATTGGACATCGACAATTCCGAATTGCTGCTGCGGCCGGGCATGACGGCGACGGCGGAAATCAACGTTACCGAAGTCAAGGATGCCCTGCTGGTCCCGAACGCGGCGCTTCGTTACGCGCCGTCCACGACCAAAAAAGGGGCAAACAGAAGCCTGCTGAGCCAGCTGCTGCCGGGCAGGCCGCACTTCCGTTCCGCGACGCCACGTGAAGTCGCCGGACAAAATGGAACAGTGTGGTTGCTGCAGAATGGCGAGCCGGTGGCGGTGAAGGTTGTCACTGGTGCCAGCGACGGCAAGAACACCGAAATCAAAAGCGGCGATCTGAAGGCCGGGCAAGCGGTGATCGTCGACCAGACCGCCAGCAAGTCTTGATGGGGCGTGCGCCGTGACCGACGCTGGCAACCAGCAGCCGCTCATCGAGTTCCGCTCCGTCTGTAAGGTTTACGGAAGTGGTGACGCCGCCGTGCACGCTCTCACCGATGTCGACATGACGATCGAGGATGGCGAGTTTGTTTCGATCATGGGGCCATCCGGTTCCGGCAAGTCGACGGCCATGAACATCCTTGGCTGTCTCGATACGCCAACCACCGGGGACTATCGTTTCATGGGCGTCGAGGTCGGCCGGCTGGCGCGGAACAAGCGCGCGATGATCCGCCGTCATATGCTCGGCTTCGTGTTTCAGGGCTTTAATCTGCTCGCCCGCACCACCGCTTTGGAAAATGTCGAACTGCCGTTGATCTATCGCGGCATGCCCACGGCCGAGCGGCAAAAGCTCGCGGCGCGGGCTCTTGACCGGGTCGGGCTTTCCGGACGCGGTCATCATACTTCGGCTGAGCTTTCGGGCGGACAGCAGCAGCGCGTCGCGATCGCCCGCGCCATCGTGACCGATCCCGAGGTGCTTTTGGCCGACGAACCGACCGGCAATCTCGACACCAAGACCAGCCGCGAAATCATGGATCTGGTGACAAGCCTCAACGTCGATCAGCATATGACCGTGGTGATGGTGACGCACGAGACCGACATCGCCGCCTATGCACGGCGGATGATCCGCTTCCTCGATGGTCGGATCGAGAGCGACGTGCCCAACCGGGAGGCTGCGTAATGTTGTACGAAGCGTTCAGGCTGGCTTTGCAGGCGATCCGGCGCAACGCGTTGCGCTCGTTTCTGACCGTGCTTGGCGTCGTCATCGGTGTCGGCGCGGTGATCGCCATGGTAACGATTGGCAACGGCACCACCGCCAAGGTGACAGCCGATCTTGCCAAGCTCGGTTCGAACCTCCTGTTCGTCAGCCCGGGGCAACACGGGCCGGGCCGGGCCAGCGCCGATGCCAAGGCGTTTAATTCGCGCGATGTCGAGGCGATGCGAACGCAATTGAACGGCGTCAAGGCGGTGGCGCCGGTGGCGCAGAAATCGGTCACCATTGTGCAAGGCACCGAGAGCCGCGCCGTTGCCGTCACCGGCACCGACAATAATTATTTCATCACGCAGGACTGGCCGCTGAAGTCCGGGCGTCAATTCCTTGACAACGAAATTCGCGGCGGCCGCGCCGCCTGTATCATCGGCACGACCGTGGCTGAAAAGTTGTTCGGCCGGGTCGACCCGCTTGGACACAATATTCGGGTCGACAAGGTGTCCTGCGAGGTGATCGGACTGCTCATATCAAAAGGTCAGTCGAGCTTCGGCTCAGACCAGGACGACATCGTGCTGATGCCGCTTCGCACGTTTCAACGCCGCCTAGCCGGCAACACCGATATCAGCCGCATCATGGTGTCGGCCAAGGACGGCGTCGAGACCAGCAAGGTGCAAGCCGACATCGAACGGATCCTGCGCGAGCGCCGCAATATCGCGCCCGGCAAGGAAGACGATTTTTCCGTGCGCGACATGAAGCAGATCGCTCAGACCATGGCAGGCACGACCGCGATGCTGACCGGCCTGCTCGGCGCGGTGGCGGCGGTCAGCCTGCTGGTCGGCGGCATCGGCATCATGAACATCATGTTGGTGTCCGTCACCGAACGCACCCGCGAGATCGGCATTCGTTTGGCAATCGGCGCTCTGGAGCGGCAGGTGCTGTCACAATTTCTGGTCGAAGCGGTCGTGCTGTCGCTGTTTGGCGGCCTGGCCGGAATCCTGCTGGGGCTTGGGCTCGCGCTGATGGCGACACGCATGTTGGAGGTGCCGTTCACCGTCGATCCGCAGATCATTTTCGTTGCTTTCGCCTTCTCGGCGCTGGTGGGTGTCGTCTTCGGCTATTTCCCGGCCCGCCGCGCCGCGCGCCTCGATCCGATCGAAGCGCTAAGGCACGAGTAGCTGACCCAGCAAGCCCAATGTGATCCGTCCAGTTCGCGTGGTGATGGCCGGCAGCCCAGCCGGCACTACCCATGGCGCGCCGCCGCTCCCACGTGAGCAGCGCGCGATCGCTGCCTTGCAGGCGAAGACGGGGTGGCGAGCGCCTCAAAGCAATGTTGAGCCGACAACGGAGAAATCAATTCTCCGCTTGAAGCCGAACTCGCGACATGAACTGGTCAGCGGCAACAATTCCGAGCACACGCAAGATTGCAAACGTCGATCTCAATGCTGCAATGACTCTGCCCCGCGATGCGACTCCAAGCCGGGGGGCCTTTTCGGAAGGTGCAGGAGCCATCTCCGGTAACGCCAACGGCAACTTCCCCCAACCGACTGGCCTCTTTTCTCGCATTGCCGCCAACTGCCCGAAACGTCCGAACTGCTGGCCGACGCATCATGGCCTGGCCATCGGATGGGGCACGACGGCATCACGCGCGTCGGAGATTTCAATTGAGCCCACGCCTCAGTAGTTACAAATGACGCAATGGGGTTCAGGAGCGCGGCTCCAAACGCAACCCCATCGCCCCCGACAGCGACACACGTTGATCTTTGGCTCGGTCACTATCTGAACAAAAGTGCACATATAACATTTCTTGATTTAATGCTTTTCGCAGTTCAATTCGTCTGCGAGAGATCGCGGCGCGGCAGCGGAACTATCATTGCCGCTGTTTTACCACGCGCGCTGAGTCCGTCAGCACCATGCTCAATGGCGAGCCAGGAACGACTAGGTGGCCATTGTATAAGATGGCCGACCGGTTCCTCCCCGCCCGGGCGTTCCGCATCAAAATATGCGCGACGGACGCCGATCACACTGATCTAAGGCGTGACGCATACCTCAACCTCCATCCCTTGAAAAGCGTCAGTCATGCCGACGAAGCCGCCAGTTACCGGCACGGCCTGGCGAATATTTCGTGCAACCGCAACGGGGATCAGGTTGCAGCCGCCAACGCTGCGATTGGTTGGATCGAAAGTGATCCAGCCGGCGCCCGGCACGTAGACTTCCGCCCACGCATGAGTCGAACCAGCGCCCGTTGAACCCACACGATTCTCGTCCGGGTTGCACAGATAGCCAGAGACGATCCGCGCCCCGAAACCGAGACAGCGAGCCGCTTCGGCAAACAGCACCGCAAAATCCCGGCATGAGCCCCAACCGCGATCGAGCGTCTGGCCCGGCGACTGGGTGCCCTCAACCTCGCGGCTCTGATAGCTGATCCGCTCCGCGACGCCGAGACTGAGGTCCTTGAGCAGGGATAGCGTGTCGGTCGGATTGCTGCGGATGAAGCCTCGCGCCCAGGTGCGCAATCGCCCTGCCTCATCCGGATATTGCAGGATCGTGAGTGCGCCGAGGTCAGCCCACTCGTCATCGGAATACCGGAACGGGTACGAAATGGCCGAGGCGGCGACGTCGAACACCGGCCATGGGGCGGCGTTGAGCAGGATATCCGCCACGCTGTCGATCACGAGCATGTTCGTCGTGGTCGCAAACGTCGCGGTGGCGACGGCATTATTGAAGACGTCATGGGCCCACGTCACCACCGCGGTCGGCGTGATCGCCAAAGTGTGCGACATCAGCCGAAGATCACGGCTTTCGCGCGGCCGAAGCATCAAGCGGTGCGGCCCGAGGCTCACTGGCTGGTGAAAGCGATAGACAGTCTTGTGATGGATTTTAAGCGCGGTCACTGGCAGCTCCAACAGGGACTCGTGTGGGCGCCGTCCTATATGAACGCGACCCATACGTATCGTGCCTCGAAGATTAGCATAATATTATGAGCTCGATGACCGCGCAGCTATGCCTTAACGCGAAAGCGCTTTGCGCAGGCATGAACTCGCATTCGGGAACGGCCCGCTCGTGCTTTTCGGCGATGCTCTTGATGCGGTCGTGCGATCTCGCCCAGATCGTTCTTGCGGTATTCGAACCGTCTCGAGGCGCGCTCGCCACTGTCGAAGTTGAGCAGGGCCGGATCAGCTGTCAATCCGGCGCAGCATGATTGGGCGGCGGCAGCACCCCGTCGAGAGCGCCGAGTTGAACTCCCACTAAAACAATGCCCAAGCCACTAAAAATGGCCAGGAAACCAAACTTGAGGCCATTCACTAACGGAACACCTCTTAGAGTGAGTAATTGTGAAGCGTCACGATCACGCTTTGATTTGTATCAAAATTTCCAACCGAGTGTGGCCTACGCTTTTTTTGCGACTTAGATACTAGGACTGAACAGGCGCCCGGACTTACGAGGAACAAAAATGGCCGCCGCGCGACGAGACGAGCGGCGGCTATCGAAAGACGAGCAAGAACTGGTCGCTCAGACTCGCCACCCGGTCATAAAGAAGCTGGATGACGCTGAACTATTGAATGCAATCAAGCACCTGCGCGACCGGCACAATCGAGCGCGTGAATTTGACAGATACAAACGGCACGAGTTGCGCGGCCAGGCAGCGCCATCGGGCTTGACCATAACTTCAGGAAGCGCCGCTTCGGAAAGTGACGGGCACCGTGCCAAACGAACACTGTTATGTGCCGCCCTGAAGCGCGCGAACAAAGAGACTGAACGTCGGCGCACTACGAACGTCCGCGGGGCTCTCGCTTCGAATGCCATGCGTATCCTTCCCATAAAGAAAACGGTGCGCTGACACCACGCGGATGGTCGAGTTCTCCTTCACATTGTTTGGCGGCACGCTGCGAAATTTCACACTTTGGCTACCGAAGCGGCGTGGAAATGTAGCCGTTCAGCGCCGGACTATCGGGAATGACCAAACGCCACGCTAAGCTCGAAATTCAACGCGATGCAGAATCTCGCTTGATGTGAGAATTCGGCCTACCACGGAGAATACTCATGCAAATCCAAGTGAATACAGATGCCAACATCAAAGGCCGCGAAAATCTTGCCCGTCAAATCGAGGCCGAGATCAACACCGCTCTGAGCCAATTCAGCGATCAGATCACCCGGGTCGAAGTCCATCTCAGCGACGAGAACGCCGGCAAAACGGGCCGCATCGACAAACGTTGCCTTATGGAGGCTCGACCGGCCGGCCGTCAGCCGATCGCGGTCAGCCACGAAGGGGCAACCTTGGAGGAGGCTGTCAGCGGCGCCAGCAAGAAACTGAGACGATTGCTCGAAGGCGCTTTGAGCCGACAGGCAGACCACAAAGGCGAAGCCTCCATTCGAGGAAGTGATGCACTTTGAGCTAGACGGCAGATTGCGCGGTAAGACGGCGCCGTCGTCGATGGCAAGGCCGACAAGGTAGAGGGCAACGTTCAAAATGCCGTCGGCGGCATCAAGGACACGATCAGACACACGCTCAAAGGAATATGAGCGGCGCGACTAGTGTCCAGAACCCGAAGTTAGCTGAATTATTCAGCTTGCTCTGTACGACCTTCGGATTCGAAAGGACACTAGCAATTTTATGATTCTAGTGCGGCTTTGGATTTTAAGTTCGTTCTCGAACTCGCTGCAAGCAATGTAACGAACTTGAAATCCACCGTACTAGGTTTGGTTTGCAAACTTGGAGACGATGCCTGATAGGCAAGAACGTTGAGCCGTCTTGTTCTGGGACGGCAATTCTATGATTTGTCGGCCCCAGAGGCCCCGTCATTCGGCTCCAGCGCAGCGATAATCGCCGCTTGAACGGTCTTGTCCTGCGCCGCCACGGCGGCGGTCAGCGACAACAGGCGTTGCCGGGTGCCGTAGAGCTGATCGACCAACGACAACACCACCGGCAACGTGTCCGCGTCAATCTCAAGCTCATAGTGCAACGTACAGATGAGGCGGACCCGCGCGCATTCCATTTCCGTGAAAACTCGCGTCCCCGCCTCCTGCTGCGGCACGACGAGCTCCTCACGTATCCAGGCCTCAAGATCGCTGCGTCGCAAAGCCGATATCGTCGCGACAAGGTCATCGACAAGCATCATGACAGCATCTCCTTGCGCGGATCCTGCTTCGTTTTCGGTTGCCAGGCCTCAAGGAACGCGACCAACTCAGGCTCTTCGGCTTCGGGCAGAACGACCTTCAAGGTGATCAGTTGATGTCCGCGTTGCCCGGATTTGCGGTTGCGGATGCCTCGGTCGCGCAGGCGCAGTGTCTTGCCGGTATTCGATCCCTTCGGAACAGTCACCGTCACCGGGCCGCCTACGGTCGGCACTTCGATCCCCGCACCTAGCGCTGCCTCTTTCAGCGTGACTGGAATCTCAACATGAATGTTGTCGTCCTTGCGGTGAAAGAACGGATGCGGTTCGACATGAAGCTCAACATAGGCGTCACCGGCCGGTCCACCGCCGAAGCCCGGCATGCCCTGCCCTTTCAGCCGCAGCATCTGACGGTCCTCGGCGCCCTCGGGGATCGTCACCTGCAGCGTCTTGCCTTCCGGCAACGTGATGGTGCGCACAGCGCCATTCGCTGCCTCCAAAAATCCGATCGGGAGCACATAGCTCACATCCTGGCCACGCGCCCGGAACGTGCCCTGCGACCGGCGTCCCCTCTCCGCAAATGCTCGCGCTAGGAACTCCTCAAGTTCCTCGTTATTCGCAAATCCGTCTTGCCCAGCATGCGAGGCATAGGCTGGACCATCGGCGAAGTCGCGATAGAATCGCTCCTGCGGCCGCTCCGCTCCGGTGGCATCGATCTCACCCGCATCGAATCTCCGGCGCTTCTCAGCGTCCTTGAGCAGGTCGTTGGCCGCCGATATGTCCTTGAATTTTCCCTCCGCCTCCTTGTCATCCGGATGCAGATCGGGATGGAATTTACGTGCCAGTTTCTTGAAGGCGTCCTTGATCTCCTTGTCGGTCGCAGACCGACTGACGCCGAGAATCTCGTAAGGATCCTTCATGCACCTAATCCCATTTAAGCCACGTCACAACCAATCGCACCGCACGGGAGCGCACCTCAGGCGAAAGCTTGTTCGTCGTCTTGCTTGTCATAGCCCCATCCTCTCAGGAGTTGTGGCCTCCGGCAAACCCGGGGTGGTTCAAGCGCTTTGGCGGCTCTTCCATTATTCGGCCTTGTGAAGGCCGGCACGCCTGACGAGGCGATCAGCATTCGGGCAGATTTACCGCAATGCCGCCTGTCGACGTTTCCTTGTATCTCGCGCTCATGTCGCGACCGGTTTGGAGCATGACCTGCACGCAATTGTCCAGCGGCATGAAATGCCGGCCATCGCCGCGCAAGGCAAGGCTCGCCGCCGACACTGCCTTGATCGCACCAAGCGCGTTGCGTTCGATGCAGGGAACCTGAACCAGGCCCGCTGCTGGGTCGCAGGTCATCCCCAAATGATGCTCCAAAGCGATCTCGGCCGCGTTCTCAACCTGCTCGTTGCTGCCGCCAAGCGCTGCGCACAGTCCCGCTGCCGCCATGGCCGATGCCGAACCGACTTCGCCTTGGCATCCAACCTCTGCGCCTGAGATCGAGGCGTTGTGCTTGATCAGGCCGCCAATCGCCGCGGCGACCAGCATGAACTCGCGAATACCTTCTTTCCGTGCTCCGATGCAGTGATCGCGATAATAGCGCAGCACCGCCGGCACGACTCCTGCCGCGCCGTTTGTCGGCGAGGTCACGACCCGACCGCCCGCTGCGTTCTCCTCGTTCACGGCCATCGCATAGACACTCAGCCAGTCGTTTGCCTGATGCGGCTGGGCCTGGTTTTGTCCGCGCTCGGCCAAGAGTTGCTGATGAATGGCCCTCGCCCGCCGCCGAACCTTGAGCCCGCCCGGCAGGATGCCCTCCTGGGCCAGGCCGCGCTCGATGCAATCGTTCATCGCCTGCCAAAGGCGATCGACCTTGATGTCGAGTTCGTCGCCGTGCACCACCTCTTCGTTCGCGCGCTTCATCTGCTCAATCGTCTTGCCCGAGGCCGCGCCCATGGCCAGCATTTCCTTGGCCGTCCCGAACGCATAAGGAAAATCGTTCTCCTCCTTTTGGTCGTGAAGCGAAAGCGCCTCCTCGTTGCGGCTGCGCAATTCGTCCTCGGTGAGCACGAAACCGCCCCCGACCGAATAATAGGTCTGCGCGTAGGCGCGGTTGCCCGCCGCGTCGAAGGCCTCGAACACCAGTCCATTGGCATGGCCTTCAAGCGGTGGACCATAATCAAAGACCAGGTCGATCTCGGGATCAAACTTCATAGGGCCGAGGCCCTCCGGTGTGATCCGGCCCGTCCGGCGCACTTCGGCCTCCAGCGCCTCGGCCTTGTCGGGGTCGAGCGTGTCGGGCAGCAATCCGCTCAGTCCAAGGATTACGGCACGATCCGTGGCGTGGCCCTTGCCGGTAAACGCCAGCGACCCGTGGAGCGTGGCGGTCACCCGATCCAACGCGCCCGCGCCGGCACTTCCGGCAGCACCGCCGCGCAGGTCGCCGAGAAATCGCGCCGCCGCGGTCATCGGGCCCATCGTGTGCGATGACGAGGGGCCGATCCCGATCTTGAAGATATCGAAGACCGACAGGAACATTATTCAGGACCCGTAGATAGAGAGCGCCATTCCCGTCATCGCAGCCCTTCTATTCCGCTGCCAGTTCGGCGCACCCGGTCTTGAGGAGCGCGATCACATGCGGCGCGAACGAGCGCCACATATCGAGGCGGAAACTCTGTGCCCCGTCGCGCCACAATACGACGCTCGCGCCATCCATCAAAGTCCGGCGGCCTTCGCCGTCGGCGATGCGGTCGATATCGCGCGGGCAGCCCAGGGTCACGAGCTCCGGCGCCTTCGGACCTTCGATGCGGACCGTGATCTCGCGATCCGAGATGTCGGTAAGGCTGTGCGGCGCTTCGGCGTAGATGCACGCGCAGTCTTCGGCCAGCCGTGGCGCGGCGGCCTCATCGGTCAGGATCTGCCATTCGTCGGGCCCCAGGCACAGAGCCTCGGTCGTGCCGACACTGGCGCGGCTGCCGATCCTGCGCGGCAGGTCGACACCGATCGCCTTGGAAAGAGCGGGCACATCCGTCTCGCGCGCGCGCAGCGAAAACCGCCCGACCGGCGCCAGAAGCGTTACCGCTGCGGCGCTGCTCTCGGCGAGCGGGCCGGGTTGGAACATAGGGCCATGTGCCGTCATCGCATCGTCCCCGCTTCAGACTTTCAGCCGTTCGCCATCGGGATCGTAGAACACGGTTCCCGTGACCTTGGCTTCGATCACACCTTCCGGCATCGGCACGAAAACGGTTTCGCCCGTCCGGCTGTGCCCGCCTTCGACCAGCGCAAGCGCAATCGGCCGACCGGCGGCGGCGCTCTGATAGGACGACGTGACGTGGCCAACCATTTTCATCGGCTTCGGCTGATTGGGGTCGAGGACGATCTGCGCCCCCTCTTCCAGCTTCGTCCTGCCGTCTTCAGTCAGCAGGCCGACGAGCTGTTTGCGTCCCGCAGCCACGAGATCGGGACGTGCAAGGCCGCGCTTGCCGACGAAGTCCGGCTTATTCTTGCCGATCGCCCAACCCATGCCGGCATCGATCGGCGTGACTGTGCCATCGGTGTCCTGCCCGACGATGATGTATCCCTTCTCCGCCCGCAGCACATGCATCGCTTCCGTGCCATAGGCGCAGATGTCGTATTGCCGGCCGGCGTCCCAGAGTTTTTCCCAAAGCGCCCGGCCGTGGCGGGCCGGCACATTGACCTCGAAGCCGAGCTCGCCGGTGAAGCTCAGGCGGAACAGCCGTGCGGGGAACCCCGCCACGCGGCATTCCGCGATTGCCATATGCGGAAAGGCCTCGCCCGAAATGTCCAGCCCTTCGACGAGGGGGGCGAGCACGTTCCGCGCGTTGGGACCGTTGAGGGCGATGGTGGCCCATTGCTCGGTCGTTGACGTCAGCCAGACCTTCAGGTCCGGCCATTCGGTCTGGAGGTAATCCTCCATCATGGCCATGACTCGCGGCGCGCCACCGGTTGTCGTGGTGACGTGGAAACGGTCCTCGGACAGCCGCCCGACCACGCCGTCGTCGCGGATGTAACCGTCGTCGCCCAGCAGCAGCCCGTAGCGGGTTCGGCCCGGCGCCAGCTTGGTCCAGGGATTGGTGTACATGCGGTTCATGAATTCGACCGCGTCGGGCCCGACGACCTCGATCTTGCCGAGCGTCGAGGCGTCGAAGATGCCGAGACTTGCCCGCGTGGCGCGGCATTCGCGCGCGACGGCCGCGTCCATGTCCTCGCCCGACTTCGGGAAATAGCGGGCGCGGCGCCACAGACTGACGGGCTCGAACACGGCACCGTTTTCCTCGGCCCAATTGTCGATCGGCGTCTGGCGGGTGACATCGAAATGCCCGCCCCGGTGATAGCCGGCCAGCGCGCCGAACGTCGTCGGCGTATAGGGCGGGCGGAAGGTCGTCAGGCCCACCTCGGGCTGCCGCTTGCCGAGCGCGTCGGCGGCGATGTTGAGCCCGTTGATGTTGGACATCTTGCCCTGGTCGGTGGCCATGCCGTTGGTGGTGTAGCGCTTGACGTGCTCGATCGACCGCATGCCCTCGCGCACGGCGAGACGCAGATCCTTGGCCGTCACGTCGTTCTGATAATCGACAAAGGCACGCGCACGCCCCGGATTGCGGTCGGTGGGCAGTTCCTTGTGGCTGACACCGCTGCCGGGACGGTCCTGCGCGACCGCATAGCGGCTGACGGCAGCGTCCTTGCCCAATGCGCGCGCCGCCTCGGCGCCCATCTCGGCGCCATCGTTCAGCACCGCTTCGATCCCCCACAGACCGCGCCCGGCGCCGGCGATCTGGCAGGCTTCGGTCTTGCGGTCGGGCAGATAGGTCTGACTGTCCTCGTCCCAGGCGAGCGTGCCCTTGGTATGCGAGAACAGATGCAGCGAGGGCGTCCAGCCGCCGGACATGAGAAGGCAATCGCAGGCAAGCGTGCGGGCCGACCCGACCTTGCCGCTCTGGACGGGATTCACGCGTACCGCGTTGATGCGCAATCGTCCCGTGGTGCCGGTGACGGTATGGCCCGCCAGCACCGCAATGCCGCGCGCCTTGGCCGCGTCGCGCAAAGCCGCCGGCGGAGCGGCGCGGGTATCCACGATCGCCTCGATCTTCGTGCCCGCGTCGGCAAGGTCGAAGGCGGCATACCAGGCGCTGTCATGGCTGGTGACGACAACAGCGCGGTTGCCGACGCGCACGCCATAGCGATTGAGATAGGTCTGGGCGGAGCCTGCCAGCATCACGCCCGGCCGATCGTTGCCGTCGAAGACGAGCGGCTTTTCCAGCGCGCCCTGCGCCAGCACGACCTGCCCCGCCCTCACCCGCCACAACCGCTCGCGCGGCATATCCGCCGGCGGCGATTGCAGATGGTCCGTGAGCTTCTGGCATAGCCCGACGAAGTTCTGGTGGTAGTAGCCGATGGCGGTGGTCCGGGTCATGATCCGGACGCCAAGGTCGGTGAGCTCTTTGAGAGTGGCGGCGAGCCAGTCCCACGCAGGCGTGCCGTCGATTTCCGCCTGCGGCTCGCTCAGCAGCGTTCCACCCGCATCCGCGTTTTCGTCGACCAGCGTCACCCGCACGCCCGACCGCGCGGCACTGAGAGCCGCCGTCAAACCCGCCGGCCCCGCCCCGATCACCAATACGTCAGTATGCAGGTAGCGGGACGCATAGGCGTCGGGGTCTGCCTCGCTCGGTGAAACGCCAAGTCCCGCCGCGGCGCGGATGAAGGGCTCGTAGACCTTGTCCCAGAAGCTCTTCGGCCACATGAAGGTCTTGTAGTAGAAGCCGGCCGAGAACAGCATGTAGGCGCGGTCGTTCACGGCGCCGATATCGAAGCTCAGGCTCGGGTACTTGTTCTGGCTGGTAGCCTCGAGACCATTCCAGATTTCCTGCACGGTGGCGCGGGTATTGGGCTCGAACCGGCCCGGCCCGCGGCGCGTGCCGATCAGCGCATTGGGCTCTTCCGAGCCGGCCGAAACGGCGCCGCGCGGCCGATGGTACTTGAACGAACGTCCCATCAGATGCACGCCGTTGGCCAGCAAGGCCGAGGCGACCGTGTCGCCCGCGCGCCCCTCGACGGTCCTGCCATCAAAGTTGAAATTCACCGGCCGGTCATGATCGATCCGGCCGCGGCCGGGAACACGAAATCGCGTCATTCTGAGGCCGCCTTCAGGGTAGCGAGGTCGGGACGCGGGACGCCGATCTTGTAGGTGGTCAGGAACCTGTCGCTCACCGTGTCGCGCACCGCATTGAAGAAACGGCCGCAACCGTGGAAGTGCCGCCAGCGTTCATAATGCGGCCCGCGCACATTGCTGCGGATGAAGAGAAAATCCCGCCATTCTTCATCGCTGGTCGCCGCGGGATCAACAGGCCGGGCGATGTGCGCTTCCCCGCCATAAGTGAACTCCGCTTCCGGCAGAGTCTCGTCGCAATAGGGGCAATGGATCAGAAGCATGGCCCGTGGTCCTCAGTGCGCGACGGCGGCTGCGGCAGCTTCGTCGATCAGGCGGCCGGTCGTGAACCTCTCGAGGGTGAAAGGAGCATTGATCGGGTGCGGCTCGTCCTTGGCGACGGTCCACGCCAGCGTATGCGCGGCGCCCGGCGTCGCCTTGAAGCCGCCGGTTCCCCAACCGCAGTTGACATAGAGCCCCGGTACCGGCGTCTTGCCGACGATCGCCGAACGGTCCGGCGTCACATCGACGACGCCGCCCCATTTGCGCAGCATCCGCATGCGGTTGAAGATCGGGAAGATCTCGCAAATTGCCGCGACCGTGTGCTCGATCAGCGGTAGGCCGCCGCGCTGCGAGTAGCTGGTGTACTGGTCGGTGCCCGAGCCGATGACCAGTTCGCCCTTGTCGGACTGGCTGATATAGGCGTGCACCGTGTTCGACATGGTCACGCAGGGAAAGATCGGCTTGACCGGCTCCGACACGAGAGCCTGAAGCGGGAAGCTCTCCAGCGGAAGCCGAACGCCGGCGCTTTGCATGACGACGCTGGTATAGCCGGCGGCCGACACAGCGACCTTCTTCGCCTTGACGAAGCCCTTGGCGGTCTCAACGCCGCTGACGCGCCCGTCGGCACCGCGCCGGATCGCCGTCACCGGGCAGTTCTGGATGATGTCCACTCCGCGCATGGCGGCGCCACGGGCATAACCCCATGCCACGGCATCGTGGCGGGCGGTTCCCGCGCGCTTCTGCAGCGCGGCGCCCAGAACCGGATAGCGCGCGTTCGGCGAGATATTGAGCGGCGGACAGTAGGCCTTGGCTTCCTCGGGCGGTCAGCCAGCGGTTGTCGACCCCATTGAGACGATTGGCGTGGATATGGCGCTGCGTGCTCTGCACGTCATGCACGTTGTGCGCCAGCATCATCACCCCGCGGTTGGAGTACATGACGTTGTAGTTCAGTTCCTGGCTCAGGCCGTCCCACAGATCGAGCGCGTGGTCGTAGAGCCGCGCGCTCTCGTCGTAGAGATAATTGGAGCGGATGATCGTGGTGTTCCGCCCGGTATTGCCGCCGCCCAGCCAGCCCTTGTCGAACACCGCCACATTGGTGATGCCGTGCTGTTTGGCGAGGTAATAAGCCGCCCCCAGTCCGTGCCCACCGGCACCAACGATGACGACGTCGTATTCCTCTTTCGGCTGGCTGTCGGGCCATTGCGCCGTCCAGTTCTTGTGACCGGTCAGGGCGTTCGTCAGCAGTGACAGGGCGGAAAAATGGGTCATGGGAGCCGGCCTCGGCAACCTCGGGTTTTTGAGCCGTAACGGTCCCAGCTCCGACAAGACTGGAATTTTGCGACGACTATCCTGTATGATTGCGCCATGGCCTCGGACCCCTCCCAGCGCAGAACCGGCCGGAAGCACCTCAGCGTGGCCTTCCTGCTCGCGGACAACTTCACCCTGTCGGCGTTCGCCAACTTCGTGGACGTGTTGCGGCTTGCCGCCGACGAGGCGGACCGCTCGCGCCCAATCAATTGCGAATGGACCGTATTGTCCGAGGACATGAACTCGGTGCGGTCGAGCTGCGGCGTCAAGGTTCAGCCGACCGCCCGCCTGCACAACGCGGCGCAGTATGATTATGTCGTGGTGGTCGGCGGCGTGATGCAGGAGACGCGCGGCCTGTCACCGCAGAGCGTCGCCTTTCTCAGGTCCGCGGCGCGCGCTGGCACGCCCCTTGTCGGGCTCTGCACCGGCGTCTTCCTGCTCTACGAAGCCGGCCTGCTCGACGGCTATCGCTGCTGCGTCAGCTGGTTTCACCACGACGAGTTCATCGAGCGGTTCGAAGCCGCCCGGCCGGTTTCGGACCAGATCTTTGTGGTGGATCGGGACCGGCTGACCTGCTCTGGGGGACACAGTTCGGCGCATTTGGCCGCCTATCTGGTGGACAAGCACATCGGGCATGTCGCCGCCACCAAGAGCCTGAGCATCATGATCATCGACGAGGCGATGGCCGGGGAGAGGCCGCAACCCGGCCTGCCGCTGGAATTGAAGTCGCGCGACGACCTGGTGCGCAAGGCGCTGCTGCATATTCAGCAAAACCTCGACAGCCCGCCGACCGTTTCAGACGTTGCGGCATCGCTCGGCGTCAGCCGTCGCCGCCTCGAACGTCACTTTCGTGTCGCGCTCGACCTGCCCCCAAGCGAGGCATTCCTTCGGGTGCGCCTGTCGCAAGCCCGCCTTCTACTCGGCAGCTCGACCAAATCGGTGACCGACATTGCGGCTGCGACTGGATTCTGCGACCTGTCGCACCTGATCCATGTCTTCCGCGACCGCGAAGGGATGACGCCCGACGCCTGGCGCCGCAAGGCACGGAGCGAGCCCGAGGCGATTTGACGGGTGCGCTGGCGCCCAATGTTGCCCGAGCCAAATCATGAGCTTAGCGCAGTCACATCCAAGCCGATGGCGGGCATTTCGCGGTCAGCTATTGCAGGTCAGACGTCCTTGAGAAGACGAAGCGCGTCATAGATGGCCGCGTGGGTATTGCGCGCGGCCACCGCATCCCCGATGCGGAAGAGCTGGAATTCGCCTTCGGGGTTACGGACGACCGATTGTGGAACACCGGCGACGAGCTGATCGTGAGACATCTCGCCATGGTTGGTCGAGTTGGGTTTGAGCTCGAAGTAAAGCTCGTCGAGCGGGATCGTGCCGTGGTTGATGACGACCTGATCGAAGGTACGCCGCTTGGCAACGCCGCCATAGTCGCTGCCGACATGGGCGACGAGCTCATTGCCGCTCTTCTCGACCGCCGCGAGCCGATAGGTCACCGTGAAGGTCACGTCCAGCTTCTGAAGCGATCGCATATAGGGGGTGAGGTTCATGGCCATGACCTCCGGCGCAAACGAACGATCGGGCGTCATAACCTCGACCTTCGCGCCCGCCCTCGCGAGGATTTCGGCGGCTTGCAGCCCGGCATGATCGCCCGCATCGTCGAAGACAAGGACATTGGTGCCCGGCTTCACGTCGCCGGAGATGATATCCCAGGAGGAAACGACCAATTCATTGCCGCTGGATAGCACCTCGGTATGCGGGTATCCGCCCGTCGCCACGATGACGACGTCCGGTTTCTCCGCCCGAACGGTTTCGACGTCGGCCCAGGTGTTGAAGCGGAAGACAACGCCAAGCTTCTCGCACTGCGCTGTGCGCCAATCGACAATGCTTATCATCTCCTTGCGGCGTTCGCTCTGCGCGGTCAGGCGAATTTGTCCGCCGGGATCGCCCGCAGCTTCAAAGACAACGACCTCGTGGCCGCGCTCGCCCGCCACACGCGCCGCCTCAAGACCGCCAGGCCCTGCTCCCACGACCACGATCTTTTTTCGAGCGTCGGCCTTCGTGAAGCTGTGAGGCATTGAAAGCTCACGGCCGGTCGCCGCGTTGTGGATGCAATAAGCGGCACCGCCCTGGTAGATGCGATCGAGACAGTAGTTGGCCCCCACGCATGGCCGGATGTCGTCCTCCCGCTTCTCCGCGATCTTCCGCACAAGGTGCGGGTCCGCCAGATGGGCGCGTGTCATGCCGACCATGTCGAGCTTGCCCGATGCGATCGCGTGGCGCGCGGTCGCCACGTCCGGAATCTTGGCGGCGTGGAAGGTTGGGAAGTTTGTAGCTTTACGAATTTCGCCGGCAAAGTCGAGATGTGGAGAATTGGCCATACCTTGGATGGGAATGACGTCGGTCAGGCCGGCATCGGTGTCGATATGTCCCCTGATGACGTTCAGGAAGTCGACCATGCCGCTGTCCTTGAGGCGCCGCGAGATTTCCAGCCCGTCCTCATTGGTCAGCCCGCCTTCGAGCATCTCGTCGCCGGTATAGCGGACGCCGACGATGTAGTCGGGACCGACACGCTTGCGAACCTCTCTCAGGACGTCGAAGGCGAAGCGCAGCCTGTTGTCGAGCGAACCGCCGTACGGACCGTCAAGCTCGTTCGTCAACGGCGACCAGAACTGGTCCATCAAATGCCCATAGGCCTGCAATTCGATGCCGTCCATGCCGGCGGCCTTCATGCGTTCGGCCGCGTCGGCGTAATCCTTGATGATCCGCTCGATGTCCCAGTCTTCCATTTTCTTCGGGAAGGCGCGGTGCGCCGCCTCGCGGTGATGGGACGGAGAGACGACCGGCAGCCAGAATTCCTTGTCCCATCGCGTCCGCCGGCCGAGATGCGTGAGCTGGATCATCACCGCGGCGCCGTGCTCGTGCACCGCGTCGGTCAGTTCCCGCATCCACGGCACCACCTCGTCCTTATAGACAAGGAGGTTGTTGAAGACCGGGGGGCTGTCTTTCGAGACCGCCGCGGAGCCGGCGGTCATCGTCATGGCGACGCCACCCTTGGCGCGCTCCACATGATAGGCGCGGTAACGCCCCTTGGGCATTCCGTCTTCCGGATAAGCCGGCTCGTGCGCCGTCACGATAATACGGTTGCGCAGCGTGAGGTGCTTCAGTTGGAAAGGCTGAAGGAGGGGATCGTTCGACATCTGCCAGGCTCCGGCCCGAGGAATTGTCCAAAGCCTAAGTCGATATGTACATAACTGTCAAGATTATTGACATAGATGAACAATTTTTGGATAAGAGGCGCCATGGAGTCGAGCGCGACCGAAAGTGGCTGGCGGGGTTCCCCGGATCTCTGGCTGGGGGCGGCATACGAGGCCCTGCTGGAATCGGGCGTCGATGCCGTCAAGATTCTGCCGCTCGCCAAGAAGTTGGGCCTGTCGCGTACGAGCTTCTATTGGTTCTTCAAGGATCGTGAGGAACTGCTGGCGGCCCTGGTCACGCAATGGCGCGACAAGAACACGGGCAATCTGGTCAGGCAGACGGAAGCCTATGCGGAGACCATCGCCGAGGCGATGCTGAATGTCATCGATTGCTGGCTGGACGACACGATCTTCGATTCCAAGTTCGAGTTCGCGGTCAGGAGCTGGGCCCTGCAATCGCCTGAAATAGCGGCCGAGGTTCGGTCGGCCGACCAGCAACGTCTCGACGCCCTCGCCCGCATGTTCGTCCACTTCGGGCAGGACGCGGCGCGCGCCGATGTTCGGGCACGCGCGACCTATCTGACGCAGATCGGATATATCTCCATGCAGACGAAGGAAGGCATCGCCGTCCGCTTGAAGCGAATTCCGGAATACGTTGAGACCTTCACCGGACAGGCGCCTGAGCAACGAGAACTCGACCGCCTCTACGCGCGCCATGGCTACCGCGCATAGCTGAGGCGCGTGAAATCCCTTCGGCCGAGGCTAAGCCTTTACAACAGCAAGTCCGTGGAGCCGGTCCAGCTCTGGATTGCCGATCGGGATGCCCCGCTCGCGCGCCATTCGCCTGCTGGCGTAGCGCCGGTCGCCCGGCTGCCTGTCGACGCCCGCATCGTGCATGCGCGAAACGAGCGCTTCGACGCGCGCGGCGAAATCTCGCATGGCGCCGCGCGACGGGTCGATGATCAGGATGAACTGGCCGGTATGCGGGGTCTTGGCGCCGGGGTGTCCGCTCCAGTCGACTTCGTATGAGAACTTGCCGCCGGTCAGCGCCGCGCCCATGATTTCGATCATCATGGCAATCGACGATCCTTTGTGACCGCCGAACGTGAGCAGCGCGCCGCCCTCGAGAACCGCTTTCGGATCGGTCGTGAGATTGCCCGCGGCATCCACCCCCGCGCCATCGGGCAGCGCCCTTCCCTCGCGCGCCGCAATCTGGACGTCGCCATGCGAGAGCGCGCTTGTCGCTAGATCGAAGACGAGCGGGTCGTCCTCCGTGCGCGGCGCCGCGAAGGCGATCGGATTGGTGCCGAATACCGGCTTATGCCCGCCGAACGGAACGACCACCGCCATCGAATTGACCACAGAAAGCGCCACGAGGCCTTCGCGCGCAAACGGCTCGACATCCGGCCAGAGCGCGCTGAAGTGATGGGAATTGCGCACGGCCAGCACCGCGGCGCCATTCGTGCGGGCCTTGTCGACGAACAGCCTCCGAGCCGCGGCCGTCGCCGGCAAAGTGAATCCGTTGCGCGCATCGGCCCGCACGAAGGCTGGCGCCACGTCTTCGACCGCCGGCACGGCTTTGCCGTCGACCCAGCCACTCTTGAGCGTCGAGATATAGCCGTCGATGCGGAAAATGCCGTGGCTGTGCGCGCCGTCCTGCTCGGCGGTCGCCATGTTGGCGCCGAGAATATCGGCGACCTCGCGCCGGCAGCCGTGCGCTTCGAGAATATCGGCGAGCAGCGCCGCCAGCTCATCGAAGCCGACAAAAGCAGTGTCATCGGCCATCATCGCCCTGCCCCCGGCCACGTGTCGGATACCTTGTAGCCCGCCGGCCAGGGATCGTCTGGGTCGAGCATTTCCTGCCGCATGCCGGTGATCCAGGCGCGTCCCGACACCGACGGGATAATGGCGGCGCGGTCGCCGAGCATCGTCTCCGCCTCGATGCGGCAATGGAATTCGGAGCCGATGATCGAGCGCGCAATGTAGCGCTCACCGACTTGCATGCCGCCGCGCGCCCTGAGCACCGCCATGCGCGCGGAACAGCCAGTGCCGGTGGGCGAGCGATCGATCTTGCCCGGCTGGATAACGACGGCATTGGCGCCGGTCAGCACGCCTCCGGCGCGGGTCAAGGGCGCGGCAAACTGGCAGAACGAGATGTGATCCCAGTCCAGGTTCGTCGGGTGGACGAAGCCGAGTTGCTCGTTGGCCGCCTTGGTGATCTTCACCCCCGTCTCGGCCAGGTCCCTCGCCTCGTCCGGCGCGATGCGGAAGCCGAGCGCTGCGGCGTCGACGATGACGAAACTGTCGCCGCCATAGGCGGTGTCGACCGTCAGTGTCCCGACTCCCTCGACCTCGATGCAGGCGCCCAGCCGATCGGCAAAGCTCGGCACATTCCTGAGCGTGATCCGCTCCGCCTTGCCGTTGCGGCAGAACACCACGACCTCGACCAGCCCGCCGGGCGCCTCGAGCACGAGCTTGGTTTCGGGCTCGGTCATCGGCACGATGCCGGTGTCCAGCAACACCGTGGCAACGCAGATCGTGTTTGAGCCCGACATCGGCGGCGTGTCCTCGGGCTCCATGATGATGAAGCCCATCTGCGCCGCCGGGTTTTTGGGCGGCACCAGCAGGTTGACGTGCCGAAAGACCCCGCCGCGCGGCTCGCTGAGCACGAAGCGCCTGAGGGACTGGTCGCGCGCGATGAAGCGGGACTGCTCCCACAGGGTGTCGCCCGGCGGCGGCGCGACCCCGCCAACGATGACGTCGCCGACCTCGCCTTCGGCATGGCAGCCGACGATGTGAATGGACTTGAGGCTGCGCATCCGGCCCTCACACGATCCCGGAGACCGGCACGTCGAAAGGCGGATCGTCGAGCGGCAGAAAACGACTCAGATCCGCGGAAACACCGCTCGCACACGCGTCATGCATCGACTCGACCCACCCCGATTGCACGCCCCGGTCATGTCCGTGAATCCGGACGCAGCCGCGACGCAACACAATTGCGAGGCAGTATAGTCGTTTCGAATGGCCGTTCCACCCGGCGCACGCGGAGCGAGTCGAGATCGACTACGCGTCTGCGTTCGATCCGCGACCTCGCGAAGCCGCGCCTGTTTCAGCCGTTACGCTTCGACGGTCACACGGCCGATCGGGTTGGAACAACAGGCGAGGATATAGTCGTCCGCAATGTCCTCTTCGGTAATGCCGCCGTTGTGAACCATGTGCACTTGACCCTCGAGCTTGCGGACCTTGCATGTCCCGCAGATGCCCATGGTGCAGCCCGACGGGATGACCAGGCCGGCCGCGCGGGCTGCGACCAGGATCGTATCGGTCTCCGTACACTTTGCCGTGACGCCGGAAGTGGCGAACTCCACCACGGCACCTGCGCTCTCGTCCGGAACCACGTCCTCCGGCACCAGCTCCGCTTCCCGCAGCGGGGCATGAAAGCTCTCCTGGTGGTAGTGCTCCATGTCGTAGCCGAGACCCGTGAGCGCCTCGCGCACGCCTTGCATGAAGGGCTCAGGCCCGCAGCAGAACACCTCGCGATCGAGATAGTCCTGCGCCATCAGACCCAGCATCAGCTGGTTGAACAGGCCCTGGTAACCGGTCCAGGGCCGGTAGGGATCGGTCTCTTCGACCACCCACTTCAGGCTGATGTTGGTCGCGCGCGACGCCATGTGCTCCAGGCGCCCGCGGAAGATGATGTCGGAGGGCTTGCGCGCGCAGTTGACGAAGACGATGTCCGGAATGCGTCCGGAATCGAAGTAGTGTGTGATCATCGACATCATCGGCGTGATGCCCGAACCGGCCGAGATGAACAGATACTTCTCGGCCGGGTGGTGCGCGATCGAGAATTCCCCCGCCGGCCCCCTCGCCCGCACCCGCATGCCCGGGCGCAGGTTGTCGAACATCCACTGGCTCCCGATCGACTTCTCCTGCGCCTTCACAGTGACCGTCAGCGAGGTCGGCCGCGAGGGAGACGAGGAGATCGTAAAGGTCCGGTAGATGGGGCCGCCGGGAATGGGCAGTTCCAGCGTGATGAACTGCCCCGGATCATAGCTGAAAAGCGCGCCGGACGGGGACTGGAAGCAGAACGTCATGACGTTCGGCGCTTCGGGAAGGAACGAGACGCATTCGAGTTCTTCGGCGTCCGACCATAACGCCAGCTTAGGCTTCGTGACGGCGTTCATGCCATTACTCCGCCGCTATGCGAAGCGGCGCCAGGGCGTGTTCAAGCCAGTGCGCGTACCAGTCCACGAACTGCGTCACGCCGCTCTCCTGAATCGGCGAATACGGCCCCGGCCCATAGGCGGGCGATGAGACCCCCCGCTGGTTGGTCTCGACGACCTCGCGGTCTTCATTGTTGGTGGCGATCCAGACTTCGGACAGCCGCTTGAGGTCGTAGTCGACGCCCTCGACTGCGTCCTTGTTCACCAGCCACGTGGTCGTGACCTCGGTCTCCATGGGACCGACCGGCGTGACCCGGAAGGTCACGGAGTGGTCCGGCAGAAAGTGATTCCAGGTCGTCGGATAGTGGAACATCAGGAGTGTGCCCGCGTCGGGCAGAGCCACGCGGCCGAGGTTCTTGCCGACGGCCGCCTTGCCGTCCATCGTGTAGCTGACCGTGCCCTTCTGCAGGGGTATCCGCGCCAAGCGGTACTGGCCGTCACCGCCGAGCCGGAACTGGGCAGGCGCGCCGGCGGCTTCGCAGCGGTCGAAATGCGCCTGAAGCGTCGCCGACACCGACCCGTCCGCCGGCACGCCAGCCACTTCGGGATCGAGCGAGAAGGTGCGGCAGAGCGACGGGTGATTGCTGCTGCAGTGGTAGCACTCGCGGTTGTTCTCCCACACGAGCTTCCAGTTCCCCTTCTCGACGGTGCTCGTGGTGTAGGCGACCTTTGCGTTGGCAAGGTCATGGACCTCGAGATAGGGACGCGCCAGCGCCGCAAAGGGCTCGATATCCGGCGGCGTATCCGAGAGGCAGATGTAGATCAGGCCCTCGATGTTGCGCAGGTTCACGGGCTTCAACCCGTACTGCGACGCGTCGAAGTCCGGGCCCATGTCGTTCGCCCAGATCAGCTTGCCGTCGAGGTCATAGGTCCACTGGTGGTAGGGACAGACGAGCTTGGCCACATGGCCCTCTCGCGCCTTGCAGATCAGCGACCCGCGATGACGGCAGGAGTTATGGAAGGCGCGGATTGCGCCATCGGGGCCGCGGACGATGACCACCTCGTAGGCGCCGACCCGGAACGCGACATAACTGCCCGCTTTCGTGAGCTGGCAAGCCGGGATCGCGTAGAGCCAGTCCTTGTAGAATATGTGCTCGAGATCGAGGTTGTAGATTTCGGGCGAGGTGTAGAACGGCTGCTCAAGGGCATAGCCCGGGCTACGGCGCGCGAGCAGGTCTTCGACGGAGGGCGATGGGGCCGCCATGGGAATCAATCCATATTGAGCGTGTTCAACTCAGCTAAGATCTCTTTCGCCAAAGCCCTTTTCGCAATAGCATTTTTTTTCATGCTAGATTACTTTAAGTAATCTTCGCCGGCGCCGACGGGGCCCCCGATGCCACGGCCTTACGACCTCTCCTCGATGACCGCCCTCATCTGCTTCGAGGCGGCCGCGCGCAACGCGAGCTTCAAGAAGGCGGCCGAGGAGCTGAACGTCACACCGGCGGCGGTGAGCCATCAGATCAAGGCACTCGAGACCGACCTTGGATGCAGCCTGTTCCTACGCCGCAGCCACGGCGTCGAACTGACGGAAAAAGGCGCGCTGCTGTTCCTTGCGATCCAGCGCGGGTTCGAGTCGATTTCGGAAGCCGTCACCCAGATACGCGGCCAACCGGAAACAGTCGACGTGACGATCCGGAGCACCACGGCTGTCAGCTCACTCTGGCTGACGCCGAAGATCTCGGCCTTCTGGAAAATCCATCCCGTCGTCACCGTCTCGCAAATCGTCAGTGACGTGCCTGAGATGACCATTCGCTGCGATCTGAGCATCCATTACGGCAAAGAGCTGAAGAGCGGCGACGAATACCTTAAGCTCTTCCAGGGCCGTATCGTCGCGCTCGGCACACCCAGCTTCGCCGCAGAGCAAGGCATTACCCAGGTCGAGGATCTGCTCAAGGCTCCGCTTATTCATGTCAGCAGCGAGGGAAGCACCTGGACGACCTGGGACCAGTGGTTTCAGGCACTCGGGCGCCCTGTTCCGCGGCGCCGCAGCAGCTTTTACGTCAACAACTACATGATCGCGCTTCAAGCCGCCCAGGACGACGTCGGCGCCGTACTCGGTTGGGACGGCCTGATCGGAAACCTGATACGGGATGGCCGGTTGACGGAGCTCGTTCCTGAAAGCATTCCCTCGCCGGAGGCGTACTATCTCAAAATCCATCCCCGGGCGTCCGCAAAAGCGCGCCTCTTTGCCGAGTGGCTGGTCGATAGCGCCAAGACTCGCAACTGACCGCTGTCAGGACCAGCCGTGCCCGGCATCAGCGCCTGTGCGTCGGCCGCTGGCCCTCGAACGCGCGCACCAATGGTCTGTGGTTCTGAAGCCGACGGATCAACGGCGGTTGCGGCCGGTCGGGCTGAAATGTGCCAGCAGGTGATGCCGCTCGCCCGGATAGACCAGGCGCACCTGGGTGATCGGCAGGTCCTGCTAAGGCGTCCAATAGAGCGGCGTGACGTCACTTTGGAGTGATAATGGCCAGCATTACGCTTCGGCGCGCTGCGTCCGGTCATAGGATTGCGCGGGAACACGGGCTAGTGGAAGAGGCTAAATAGCCAGCGAAGCACGCTCCCTACCTGGCAAAGCTCCAAATCGACTTCGGTGCATTTGGCACTGCGACGATAGCTGAGGCGAAGACGTGCGCGGGGCATGGCAAGACCCTTTCAGGCTGCCGCACGTCTTGCGCGGATTGGGTGAATGACAGTGACATAATCGCTGGTTCGGTACGCTGGCGAATGGCGCAAAAGCGCTTTCCACCCTTTGCACAACAGGTCCTATCTCGGGTCGCGCTTTTCCGACGCCCAGACAGTCTCAGGACCGCCTGACGCGTAAAAACCAACGGCCCGCCGCATGCCGGGTTCAAAATCCCGCCATCATGGCGCTTACTTGGTGCTTACACAGCGACCAACAGCGCCGGCCAGAAACTGAGCCGGGCCATTATCTTATTGATAAATTTGAGATATTTGGTGGGCGCACAAGGACTCGAACCTTGGACCCGCTGATTAAGAGTCAGCTGCTCTACCAACTGAGCTATGCGCCCGGATCCACCGGCGGCAGCGCCGCCAAGCCGAGGTGCCTTAGCAAAGGCCGCCCGCCCTGTCCAGCTTCGCGGACCTCGGCAAGTCGCGGAAATCCCAAGAAGAAAGCCGGGCCGGCCGGCCCACGAAAAAGCCGCCAGGTCGAGGCCCGGCGGCTTGGGCTGCGGCGGGGGAGCCGCGCCGGGGGAGCGCGTCGATATCCGCAGCCCACTTCTCGTTGGCGCCCGCTTACTGCGGGCCCATCCCGCCCGGACCGCCGAAACGCGGACCGCGGTGGTGGTGCCAGCCGCCCATGCCGTGCCGGCCGTGACCGCGGCGCCAGCCGTGATGGTCACCACCGAAGCGACTGCCAAGGCGCGCCAGCATCATGAAGCGGTGCTTCTGGGCGTCGTTCAGGCTGGCATAGAGCGGCGCGGCCGCGTCGGCGAACTTCTTGAGCGCGGCGCCGCGGCTCTGCATGGCGTCGGCGCGCCGGCTGAGGCGCTCCATCGGATCGGCCGAAGCCTTCGCGTCCTTGCGAGCGGCGAAGCGGTCCGCGCGCTGCTTGGCGAGATCGTGCATGGCACTCTCCACCGCCGGCCAGTTCTTCTGCTGATCGGGGGTGAGCTCCAGGCCCGCCTTCAGCGCGGCGATGCGCGCGTCGGCGAAGGCGGCGATGTCCTGCGCGCTCGGCCGCCAGCCATCCGCCCGGCGAGCCTGCCCGTCACCCGGCTTCGCGTAGGCGATCGCGCCACCGGCGATCGCGAGCGCGGTGGTGGCGGCAAGAACTGTCTTCCACTTCATATTAAAATCCTCTTCTTCGCGCACGGCCGCTGGCGACCGCCACGATGGTTTCACTTGTCGACGCTGCCGGTTTCGAAACGCCGCCGTCTCAGCGAGCGGATACCGAAAGCCGTTGCGTTGAACATTCAACGGAAGAGGAACCAAGAACCCTGTGCACGATGACAGCTTTTTAATGTTGCGGTTGGATCGGCGCTCAAACACCCAAAACAACCACCGGCCGCACCCGGACGGCAAACGAGCGCGCTTCTCGGCACGCTTTTCGGCACCGCCGATTAACAATCTTGTCCGGATTGCGGCACGCACAAAGCAACAGAGCCCGGCTCCAGTGCAACCGGAACCGGGCTCCATTTAACGCTTGCTAACGCTTGGCGGCAGTCAGCCGACGTCCTGCGAGTGGATGCGGCGTCCACCGACGCCGGCCCGGTAGTTACGGCTCGTCAGCTTGTTGAGCGCGCCCAGATAGGCTTTCGCCGACGCCACCAGCGTATCGGGATCGGCGCCACGCGCGGTCACCGAACGCCCGTCAGCCGCCAAGCGCACCGAAACCTCGGCTTGCGCATCGGTACCCTCGGTCACCGCGTGCACCTGGTAGAGTTCCAGTACCGCTTCGTGCGGCACCAGCGCGTGGATCGCGTTGAAAATTGCGTCCACCGGCCCGTTGCCGGTCGATTGCGTGGTGACGTGCTTGCCGTCGATATCGAGCGTCAGTGTCGCCGACTGCGGACCCTGCGTGCCGGCGATCACGGTCAGCGAGATCACCTTGATGCGGTCGTGGGCGGTGGCGATCTCCTCGTCCACCAGCGCCTCGATATCCTCGTCGTAGATCTGCTTCTTCTTGTCGGCCAGCGCCTTGAAGCGCACGAAGGCGTCCTGGACCTGATTGTCCGACAACTGGTAGCCCAGTTCCTCCAACTTGTGCACGAAGGCGTGGCGGCCGGAATGCTTGCCCATGACCAGCGAGGTCTGCTTCACGCCGACCGATTCCGGCATCATGATCTCGTAGGTCTGCGCGTTCTTGAGCATGCCGTCCTGGTGAATGCCGCTCTCGTGCGCGAAGGCGTTACGGCCGACGATGGCCTTGTTGTACTGCACCGGGAACGAGGTCGCCGCCGACACCAGCTTGGACGCGCGCGTCAGCATGGTGGCGTCGATCCCCGTGGCGTAAGGCAGCACGTCGTTGCGCACCTTCATCGCCATCACGACTTCTTCCAGCGCGGCGTTGCCGGCGCGCTCGCCGATGCCGTTGATGGTGCATTCGATCTGGCGCGCGCCCGCCTTCACGCCGGCCAGCGAATTGGCCACCGCCATGCCGAGGTCGTTGTGGCAATGGGTGGAGAACACCGCCTTGTCGGAGTTCGGCACCCGCTCGCGCACCGTCCTGAACAGTTCGTAGTATTCCTCGGGCACCGAATAACCGACGGTATCGGGAATGTTGATGGTGGTGGCGCCGGCATTGATCGCCGCTTCGACGCAGCGGCAGAGGAAGTCGATCTCGGTGCGGGTGCCGTCTTCCGCCGACCATTCGACGTCGTCGGTGTAGCCGCGCGCGCGGGTCACCTGGGCGATGACCATCTCGTAGACCTCGTGCGGCTCCTTCTGCAGCTTGTACTTCATGTGCACCGGCGAGGTGGACAGGAAGGTGTGGATGCGCTTGCGCTCGGCCGGCTTGATGGCCTCGGCGCAGCGGTCGATGTCGTTGAAGGCGGCGCGCGACAGGCCGCAGATCACCGCATTCTTCGAACGCTTGGCGATCTCGTGCACGGCGGCGAAATCGCCTTCCGAGGCGATCGGGAAGCCGGCCTCGATGATGTCGACGCCCATGTCGTCGAGTAATTCCGCGACCTGCAGCTTCTCCTCATGGGTCATGGTGGCGCCGGGGCACTGCTCGCCGTCGCGCAAGGTGGTGTCGAATATGACGACGCGGTCCTGGTCGGACGGGGTCTGGGTCGGCATGGAATTTGTCCTTCTCAATCACATGCGCCGCTCAAGGGCGCTCCTAAGGGGTGTCTCCGTGTCCCCCGAGTGCCCAGGCGATAACGCCCTGCCGGCCCTCAGGGGCAGATAAGGAGAAGGAGCGTGCCCAGAATGAGGGTCGACACAGGAGAGCCATCGGGTTCGGCCTGGGAGGCCGCCCGCTCGATCGCGCAAATTTCGTGGCGCGTCGACATGGCGTTCAAAAACCCTCGTTTCACCGGCTAGCATCGCGGACCTTGGTAAAGCCCGCGTTAACCGCATGTGGTACGCCACGCTTCTAGCTGAAAGGGGGGGGCGGAATCAAGGGCAACGCAAACTGGGTCAGTATTACTGACGTTCTGGCGGCAAAGGGAGGCGAGATATGGACGAGCGAATGGCGGCCCTCTTTCGCCGCGCCGCGCCCCGCCAGGCGGCATCGGTTCTGATTTTCGGGGCGGTCCTGTTCGGCGCCGCGAGCACTTTTCGCTATTGGCAGGGCTGGTTGTTTCTGGTGGCCTTCATCGGCTCCTCAATCGCGCTCGGCCTCTACGTCGCCAAGCACGATCCGGCCCTGATCGAGCGCCGGATGCGGGCCGGCCCGCGCGCCGAGCGGGAGCCGGCGCAGAAGGTCATCATCGCGCTGCTCATGGCCGACTTCCTCCTCATGATCGTCCTGCCGGCGCTCGATCATCGCTGGCACTGGTCGCCGCTGCCGGCGTGGCTTTCCATCCTCGGCGCGGCCGGCATCGTCGCGAGCTTCGCCGTGTTCTTCTACGTGATGAAGCAGAACAGCTACGCCGCCTCCACGGTGCGCGTCGAAGCCGAGCAGCCGGTGATCTCGACCGGGCTTTACGGCGTCGTGCGTCATCCGATGTATATGGGCGCGCTGCTGCTGGTGATTCTCAATGCTCCCTATCCTCGCCTGGCGTCTGCTCGACGAGGAGCGCGTGCTGAGGCGCGATTTGCCCGGCTACAGCGACTACTGCCTGCGGGTGCGTTACCGACTGATCCCTGGCCTGTGGTGAGCTGGCACAGGCAAACATGTCGCTGATGTCCGCGAATGCCCCATAGCGGCCTCCCGCTCCAGGAAAGCTACCTATTCGATACCCTCGCTAATGAGAGCAAGCGACCGCTCGACCGATGACGGACTCTAAGTCGTCCGAACGAGCGGGCTCTTGAATGCTGGCTGCGAGAGTCTCGGCCTGCTCTATTCGATTTCGGCCACTCTGCTTCGCGGCATAAAGCGCCATATCGGCACGCGCCAAAACTTGCTCTGGGGTCTCGGCACGAGTGAGTTCAGCCACTCCCATGCTCGCCGTGATTCGTAGGGTCATGCCGTCCGACAACAACATCGGCGTGCCCGCCATGCTGCATCTCACCCGCTCGGCTATCTCGGTGGCGTCGCGCAAATGCATTCTCGGCAAGACAAGGCAGAATTCTTCGCCGCCGAAGCGAGCCGCAATATCGCAAGCCCGGACGTTTGCTTCGATAATCCGTGCGGCTTGGCACAGCACACTGTCTCCGACCGCGTGGCCATGGCTATCGTTTACTCGCTTGAAGTGATCCAGGTCGATCATCACGATCGAAAGAGGTTCCTTGAGGCGGTTTGCCCTTTCGGATTCTTTGTGAAGCTGGTCAACGAGGTAGCGACGGTTGTACAGATCGGTCAGGTAATCGATAAGCGCTATTTTTTCGAGCTTTTCGACCGCGTCTCTTAAATCATTTTCCACGCGTTTCTGGCGAATCACCAGTGAAAGGATATCTGCAACGGCGGTTAGAAACCTAACCTCACTCTCCTTGGCCTCGTGACCGTGGGCTAGGTATAGAACCAGTACGCCGACAACATTGCCGCCATCCAAAATCGGAATGTTGTAGTGCCCATGGGGCTCCATGTTGTCGAAGCTGGTATCGTGGCGCGCGTCAACGCAGTTTGCGTGGAGCAGTTTCCGTTGGGCTGCCGCCCGCCCGCATAGACACTTTCCGAATGGGACGCGCGCGCACAGCGTCAACAACTCGGGACAGAGATTGCGCTGCGCGACAAGGTGGAGGGTGTCCGCCTCATCGCGGACAAGAAACACGCCGCCTTTGGGTAGCAGGGAAAGCCAACTGACGGCCAACAGGATGTCGAGACATTCGATGAGGATTGCTTCGAGCGAGGCGGAGTTCGTCACGGTCCGCAGCAACGCATTGAGAGCGCGCTCATTTTCAAGCGCATGCGACGATTTTTCCGTCCCGTCCGAAGTCGAAATTTGGCGCGCCGTATGAACGCACTGATTGGATATGTCCCCACACATGCTTTGACGGTAGAATGATACACGTGAACGGACTGTTGATTGCCGGCGTGTCTTGAGTTTTAGGTTAACGGACTTCTAATTGCCGGCTTCCGACCCTCACCGACATGCCGATCACGCAGGCCGATTTCCGCTTTCAAAGACAAAGCTGATCTGGCGTGCAGCAATAAAATGAGTGGGGAGCCTAGTCCTTTTCCGCCTCCAGCGCCTTCTTGGCCTGCTGCAATTCGTGGCGCATGTCGTCGCCGACCTTCGGAAACTGCAGGTCCAACCCATCCAGCGTCTCGACCACGGCGGCGGCCACCGCCAACCGGGTGAACCATTTGTTGTCGGCCGGGACCACATACCACGGCGCCTCCAGCGTCGAGGTGTTGCGGATCATGTCCTCATAGGCCGCCATATAGGCGTCCCAGTGCTCGCGCTCCTTGACGTCAGACATGGAAAACTTCCAGTTCTTCGCCGGCTCGTCGATGCGGTCGAGGAAGCGCTTACGCTGTTCTTCGCGCGAGATATTGAGAAAGAACTTCAAGATACGCGTGCCATTGCGGGCGAGATGGCTTTCGAAATTGCGGATGTCCTCGAAGCGATGGTGCCAGATATCCTTGTGGTTGAGGACAAGCGGCAGTTTCTGCTTCGCCAGAAATTCCGGATGCACCCGCACCACCAGCACTTCCTCGTAGTGCGAGCGATTGAAGATGCCGATACGCCCGCGCTCCGGCAGCGCCTTGCCGACGCGCCAGAGGAAATCGTGGTCGAGCTCTTCCGCGCTCGGCTGCTTGAAGGAATGGACTTGGCAGCCCTGCGGATTAACGCCGGTCATCACGTGCTTGATGGCGCTGTCCTTGCCGGCGGCATCCATGGCCTGGAACACGAGCAGCAGCGACCAGCGGTCGCTGGCGTAGAGCCTTTCCTGGAGGTCGGACAGCCGGCTGACGCCCTCCTCCAGCATATCCTTGGCCTCTTTCTTGTCGATGTCGAGGTCGCAGGTGTCGGCGGCCTTGTGATCGGCAAGCTTGAATTCGTAGGGCTTGTCGATACGGAATCGCTTGGCGAGATGTTCAAGTTTCATGGTGGGCATGTTCACGCGGTTCGGGCCGGCTTGGCAAGCCTTCGCCCCCGCCCTTTATGAGCCCGCAAAATGGTACCGAAGGAAGGCGGTGACGAAACGCGGCATGGCTGCGTCGAAATCCGACGGCCCGCGCACGATGCGAATGTCGGACAATTCCGGCTGGCGTTCACTTGCCAGGTGCGCGAGCATTCGCTCGCGTAAAGCGCCAGCGCTCTCCCGGCCGCGCAATGTCTTGATCTGAGCGATCAAGTTGCCGTCGGTCACCATGGTCCAGCCCGGCGCGACGGTGAAGTCCGACGCCTCGCAGCCGGTCTCTTCCTTCAGTTCGCGCCGCACGCTGAAATCGAGATCGACCTTGCCGTCGATGAGGTCGCTTCGGTCAGGCGTGCCGCAGGGGAAATAGATCCAGCCGGCGTTGGCGGTGTGCGGTCCCATGACGCCCAGCAGCACGGCGCCGTCGGCAGCGACAATGGCGGCGGCGCCGAAGCAGTCATGAACGCCCGCCGATGCACGCCCCCAGGCGCGCCAGGCGGTGAAGCTAGCGTAGTCGGTTTCGAAATAGCGGCCGTGCAGGACGCCGGCTTTCAGCCGCTGATCGTGCATCAGCAGCACCCGGCCGTTCCACAGCGCCGGCTTCTCGCGCTTGAGGGCCGCGAAATGGGCGTCGATCTCGGCGCGCCGCTCGTCGGCGAAGGGCCACCGCTTCGGCTCGAAGGTCAGATCCAGTTGATCGACGGGAGTGACGGTGGGCTCGGACATTGGCGGCAATCGACGCGACAGCGCCGCCGCCGTCAAGCCTCGATCGTGCCTTCCGACACCACCACAGCACCGCCGCCGACGGTGCCCGCGGTCAGCGCCCCGCCCTGCAGCGTCAGGCCGAGCGTGATCAGGCTCGGCCGGCCCATCTCGTAGCCCTGCTCGATGGTCACGCTATGGGTGCCGTTGCCGAGCCTGCCGAACCTGCCGACCACGCCGGCAAAAGCGGCCGCCGCGGAACCGGTAGCGGGATCCTCCACCACCCCCATGACCGGCGCGAACATGCGGGCGTGGAAATCATGGCCCGCCTCCGCCGTCTCCCGGGTGAAGATGAAGATGGCGCCATGGGGCGGCTCGACGAGTGTGCTGTCGAATATGGCGCGGTTGGGTTTGGCAAGAGCGACCGCGTCCAGACTCTTGACCGGCAGGAAGGTGAAGCCGTTACCGGCCGACCAGCAGCTCGTCGGGAAATCGCCGAAACCGATGTCGCCTGCGGCGATCCCGAGCGCTTCGGTGAGCGTCGCGGCCGGCGGCGGCGCGCTTGCCTCCACCGGCAGCGCCGGCAGGTCGAAGGTCGCTTCACCGCCATTTGCGTTCGGTGTCACCCGGCACGGCACCGGCCCGACGCCCTCCTTCAGCACCATGGCGCGCGTTTGATCGCCGCCATCCAGACGGGCCAACAGTACGGCGGTGCCCACCGTCGGATGGCCGGCGAAGGGCAGTTCGCGCGCGGGCGTGAAGATGCGCAATTGCGCCCGATGCGCCGCGTCCTGCGGCGGCAGCACGAACACCGTTTCCGAGAGGTTGAACTCGCCCGCGATCGCCTGCATGGCGGCAGTGTCGAGGCCCTCGCTCTCCAGCACCACCGCGAGCGGGTTGCCGGCAAAGCGCCGGTCGGTGAAGACATCGAGGGTGAAGAAGCGGCGTTTCATGGCGGTCAATCTCGTGAGCGCGCTCCGCGCGCGGAAGCTGCGACACTTGTAGCGCGCACCGCCGCCAGCTAACAATCAATAGAATCGATACGTCATATGCGCGCCGCTTATACGGCAAGCTCTTCCGCCTCGAAGGTCTCGCTCGGCTCGACAAGCTCGTCCTGCGCCGCGATGAGCTGGATCTCGCGCGTGCCGGCTTCCTCCGTCTTCTTCAGCACGCCGAAGATGCTGGAGGCGGCGCGGCTCAACGCCTCGCCGAGGCGGCCGCTGCGCAGATAGTGCGCGTAGAACAGCGCGGCGATGGCGTCGCCCGCGCCGTTGACGATGAGCGGCAGACGCGGCGTGCGGACGCGGAAGCAGCGCTCACCGTCCGAGGCCAGCAGATCGATGGCATCCTCCGGCGTCTCATCCTCACAATGCAGCGAGGTGACCATGATGACGCGCGGGCCGAGCGTCGTGCACCGCCTTCAGCGCGGCGCGCACCTCAGCGAGCGTCTTGCTCTCGCAGCCGGCGAGGAAATCGAGCTCGAAATGGTTGGGCGTGATGATGTCGGCGGCCGGCACCGCCTTCTCTTTCATGAATTCGGGGATGCCTCGCGCGACGAAGATACCGCGGTCCTTGTCGCCGATCACCGGATCGCAACAGTAGTGCGCCGACGGATTGGCCCTGCGCACCGTCGCCACCGCCTCGAGGATTGCCGCGCCGATCTCGGCGCTGCCCATGTAGCCCGACAAGACGCCGTCGCATTCGCCGAGCACGCCGCGCTTTTCGATGCCGGCGGTGAGCTTCCGGATGAGGTCGGCGTGGAACACCTCGCCCTCCCAGTCCTCGTAGCCGGGGTGGTTGGAGTATTGCAGGGTGTGGATCGGCCAGACTTCCACGCCGATGCGCTGCAGTGGAAACACGGCGGCGGAATTGCCGACATGGCCGTAGGCGACGTGGGACTGGATGGAGAGGATATTCATGGAATGCCGATCTTAGCCACCATGCCCGCATCTGTCGCGGGCATTCATCTTGTCCCGGATTACAAAACAAACATGGCCGGGACAAGCCCGGCCATGCCACAGAATTTGTCGCCGCCGCAGCGGCACGAACGTTCGCGTTCTACTTGTTCGCCGCGTCAACGAACTTGTTGGTGTAGGTCTTCGACAGGTCGATGTGCGCCTTGGCGATCTCCGGCGAGGACTGCGAGAACACGTTGAGCACGGCCTGCGCGCCCTTCGGGTCCATCCGGCCGTCCTTGGAATACATCGACATCGTGTTCTTCAGCGCCGCGATGTAGAGCTTCTTGTTCTTGGTGAACGCCGGCGGCATCTTGGCGGTGATCTCCTCGGCCGAATGCGAGTGGATCCACTTCAGGGTCATGACGATGGCGTTGGTCATCGCCTGCGCTTCCTTCTGATGCGCCGCGATCCAGCTCGCCTTCGTATAGAGCGCGCCGCCGGGATACTGGCCGCCGAACACGGAGAGAGTATCCTTCTGCGAGCGGGTGTCGCTCAGGATGCGCAGGTTCTTGTACTTGCCGGCGAGCACGGTCACCGCCGGGTCAAGCATTACGGCGGCATCGATCTGCCCCTGCTCCATGGCGGCGATTGCCGAAGCGCCGAGACCGACGCCGATCACCGCGGCGGCGTTCTTGTCGACGCCGTTCTTGCTCAGCAGATATTTGAGGAAGAAGTCGGTGGAGGAGCCGGGCGCGGAGACGCCAACTTTCTTGCCGGCAAGGTCCTTGATCGACTTGATCTCGTTGGTGTGCTTGGGCGAGACCACCAGCACAAGACCGGGGAAACGGTCATAGACGACGAAGGCCTGCAAGCCCTGGCCCTTGGGTGCGAGCTCGACGCAGTGGTCGAAATAGCCGGAGACCACGTCGGCCGAGCCGCCCAGCACCGCCTTGAGCGCGGTCGAGCCGCCCTTGAACTGAACCACTTCGACGTTGACGCCGGCCTTCTTGTACATGCCGAGCTGGTGGGCGAGCATGGTCGGCAGATAGCACAGGCACGAGGCGCCGCCGATGGCGAGCGTGACCTTCGGCATCTGCGCGAACGCGAAACCAGTCGACAACACCAGGGCGGCGAGCGAAACGCCGAGCCGCCGCAATAACTTGTTACGCATGGATTTCCTCCCTTGGGAAACGCGGCCTCAAGGGCCCGTTGGGCGCGGACCATAGATCAGCGGCGCGGCGCTGCCTAGCCGTATTCGAAATGGCTGATGTGTCCGGGCCGCAAAGCCCTGGCTATCAGGGCCGCGCGTCAGAGGGCGCCGGCCGCCAGACCAACAGCCGCTTCTCGACCAACGTGACAATCATGTCGATCACGATCACGAAGGCGGCGAGCACGAACATACCGGCGAAGACGCCGGCGACGTCGAACACGCCCTCCGCCTGCTGGATGAGATAGCCGAGGCCGGCGGCGGAGCCGAGATATTCACCCACCACTGCGCCCACGACGGCGAAGCCCACCGAGGTGTGCAGCGAGGAGAACATCCACGACAGCGCCGACGGCCAGTAGACGTGGCGCATCAGTTGCCGCTCGTTCATGCCCAGCATGCGCGCGTTGGCGAGCACGGTGGGGCTGACTTCCTTGACGCCCTGGTAGACGTTGAAGAACACGATGAAGAAGACGAGCGTCACGCCCAGCGCCACCTTCGACCAGATGCCGAGGCCCAGCCAGAGCGTGAAGATCGGCGCCAACACCACGCGCGGCAGCGCGTTGGCCATTTTGACGTAAGGGTCGAACACGGCGTTGGTGCGCGGCTGGCGCGCGAACCAGAAGCCGACCAGCACGCCGCCGACCGAGCCGATGATGAAGGCGAGGATCGATTCCTCCAGCGTCACCCACAAGTGCTTCCAGATAATGCCGCTGACGAACCAATCGACGATCTGCTTGGCGACGTCCAGCGGGTTGGAGAAGAAGAACGGCGGCAACACGATGTGGCCGAAGATCGGATAGGTTGACAGCACGTACCAGAGCGCGACGAAGACGACGGCGACCAGGATTTGTAGCGACAGCAGTTGCAGTCGATTCATCGCGGCACCCTCTCTTTCCTTCTCCCCTTGTGGGAGAAGGTCCCCGAGCGGAGGCGAAGCCGAGC